>NZ_JBQVSQ010000008.1:349966-393259 GCF_052952715.1 Burkholderia sp. YIM B11467 | reverse complement strand
AGCGCGTTTGAGCAGGGTCTGACGACATCACGCGGATGCGGTGCCGGCAAGCACGGCATCCGCGCGAAGCGGTTTCGCGCACGACAAGCAGCCAACAACAAGCGCGAGGTTCCGGTGCGTGCCGCGCCCGCGACGCGGGCGGCTGCGCATCGTAGCGGTGGGGCGGCAGCATGTACGATGCCGTCGCCCCGCTTTCATCGATTACTTTTTTGTCGGTAATTTATAGGATGACTAAGCGAATTGCAGTTGTGACAGGTGGAATGGGCGGCCTCGGCGAAGCGGTCAGCATCAGGTTGAACGACGCGGGCCACCGGGTAGTCGTCACGTATTCGCCGAACAACACCGGCGCGGACCGCTGGCTGACCGAGATGCACGCGGCCGGTCGCGAGTTCCATGCGTACCCGGTGGACGTGGCCGATCACGATTCGTGCCAGCAATGCATCGAGAAGATCGTGCGGGACGTCGGCCCGGTCGACATTCTCGTGAACAACGCGGGCATCACGCGCGACATGACGCTGCGCAAGCTCGACAAGGTCAACTGGGATGCGGTGATCCGCACGAACCTCGACTCCGTGTTCAACATGACGAAGCCCGTCTGCGAAAGCATGGTCGAGCGCGGCTGGGGTCGCATCGTCAACATCTCGTCGGTGAACGGCTCGAAGGGCTCGGTCGGCCAGACCAACTACGCGGCCGCGAAGGCCGGCATGCACGGCTTCACGAAGTCGCTGGCGCTCGAGATCGCGCGCAAGGGCGTGACGGTGAACACGGTGTCGCCGGGCTACCTCGCGACGAAGATGGTCACCGCGATTCCGCAGGAGATCCTCGACACGAAGATCCTCCCGCAGATTCCGGCGGGCCGGCTCGGCAAGCCCGAGGAAGTCGCGGCGCTGGTCGCCTACCTGTGCTCGGAGGAGGCCGGCTTCGTGACGGGCTCCAACATCGCGATCAACGGCGGCCAGCACATGCATTGACGCGTGGCGGCCCGGACGGCGTTCGCGCACGTGCCGGGCCGCGTTCCGCTAGATCCAGTGCCGGAGCGGCGGCAGGCGTACCGCTTCGGTCTCGCATTCCGGAGAAGGCATGGGCGATACCTGGATAGGACTCGCGATCGGCGGTGGGGCACTGGCCGTTGCGCTGACGATGATGATCTCGCTCTATTGGCTCGAGCGGCGCCGCGCGCGGCTGCTGCGGAACTTCGATCATCGCGACTGCTGGCTCGTCGCGTACGGCAAGTGCATCGCGCGCAGGCCGGCGGGGCCGGCACGCCGCATGCGCGGCGCGCGTTGACGGCGGCGGTATCGCGGTATTGCGGTCCGCGGTTGGGCACGGTCATGCATCGCGCGGATGCAGTCGGTGATGCGCGCGGTGCGCGTGCTCAGTTGCTCTTTTCGCTCTTTCCACTCGACTCGCCCGAGTCGTTCTTGTGGAAGATCCGCTTGGTCGTGCGTTTGGTGGCATCCCAGCCTTCGCGCGATGCGTGTGCGACGCCGTGCCCGACTGCCTTCGCGGCGCTCGCGGTCGCATGGCCGAAGCTGCGTGCCGCCTCGCCGGTCTTGTGCGCGGCTTCCTTCGAATCGCGCTTGATGTCCTGCTTCACTTCCGACATGTCCGCATGCGCGATCGGGCTGATCAGCGCCAGAACGAGTGCGGTGCCAATGAACTGACGAACTTTCACGACCTGGTTTCCTTGAGTAAGCGTATTCATCGAGGATGCGTATTGCCGGCGGGCGCCGGGGAAAACGTGCCGGCCGACGATGCGTCGAGCATCACCGCGGCACGGCCGGACAGCAGCACGCGAGCGCCGCAGCGCAGCGCGAAGCCGTACAGCACCGAGCGGCCGTCGCCGCTCACGCGTTCCGCGTCGACGGTGAGCGGCTGGTCGAACGTGTCGAGCCGGTCGACGAACGCGTCGACGTTGCGCACGCTCGCGAGATAACCGACGCGCGGGCGCGCTTCCTGCGCACCGAGCAGCGCGCCGTGCACGGCCATCGCCTGCGCCGCGTATTCGATTCCGCAGACCGATGCGAGCCGGCCGTGCGAGCGCAGCGGGTTGTGCGGATCGCGGTGGCTCGTCGCGGTGCAGCTGATGCGCGCGGCGTCCCACGCATCGACCGTATCGAGCACGCACATCGCGCCGCCGTGCGGAATGTGCGCGGCGATCCACGCGTGGTCGAGCGGCGGCGTCAGTGCGATCGTGGCGGTCATCGCGCGTGCTCCGCGAAGGTGTCCGGCATCGCGATGTCGACCTGCACGTGCGTGTCGGACAGGTAGTCGAGCACGACGCGCGCCGAGCGCCGCGCGGCCAGCGCATCGAGCAGCGGCAGCACGCGTGCGGCCGGATTGCCGGTGCGCAGCGCGTCGAGCTCGGCGTTCGCGAGTACCGTGGCGGGCGCGTCGGTGAGCTGCGCATCGATGCGGGCGAGCGTGCGTTCGCTTGCTTCGGGCGCGAGCACGAGCGCGACGCCGAACGCGTCGCCGATCGGTCGTACCGCGTGCAGCGGTTCCGGGTAATCGGTGTCGTACGCGATCAGCAGGGTCGGCACGCGATCGACGACGACCTGGCACAGGCTCTCGAGCAGGCCGGCGGCAAAACTGCCGTCGTGCGCGCACAGCACGTTCGACGTCGCCATCGCGCGGGTCGCGATGCTCCAGTAACCGGCCGGTGCGTTGTGCACGGAGTTGTGGAAACGCGTCGGCGATAACTGGCGATCGTCGCCGGCGAGGGTTTCGCAGATCGCGTGGCAGTTCTGGCCATCGCCGCCGGACGCGCTGAACACGGTCGCGAGCGTCGCGGCATCGCGTCCGCTCGCGGCCACCGCCTCATGGCCGACCGCGAGCGCGACGCGCACGACGGGGCCCGTGCGGCGCCGTTCGGCCGAAGGCAGGCCGGCGGGCGGCGGTAGCTCGGTGCGTGCGCTCGCATAGGCGGCTCGGCCCGCGAGCACGTCGGCCGCGTGCGGCCAGTTGTTCAATCCCGGCCCGACGAGGCCGATGCTTTCGATGAAGGCGGTGAGTGTCATGTCGGGCCTCAACGGCGTGCGTGATCGGCGCGGCCGAGGATCAGGCTGCAATTCGTGCCGCCGAAGCCGAACGAATTGGAGAGGGCGGCGCGCACGCGCGTATCGCGGCTCGCGAGCACGTAGTCGGCGGCGAGGGCCGAGTCGGGTTGCGTCGTGTTGACGCCGGCCGGCACGAATTGCTCGCGCAGCGCGAGCGCGGCGACGACCGCTTCGAGCGCGCCCGCCGCGCCGAGCGTGTGGCCGGTCGCGCCCTTCGTCGAGCTGCACGGCGTGTGGGCGAACAGTGCGCCGACCGCACGGCTTTCGGCCGCGTCGTTGCTCGGTGTCGCGGTGCCGTGCAGGTTCACGTAGTCGATGTCGTTCGCACCGAGGCCGGCGGACGCGAGCGCCTGCTCGATCGCGACGCGCGCACCGAGCCCTTCCGGATGCGGCGACGACATGTGATGCGCGTCGCTCGATTCGCCGATGCCGAGCAGCAGGATCGCGTTGCCGTCGAGCGTGGCGGGCGGGTCGGGCACGCGTTCGACGAGCGCGAACGCGGCGGCCTCGCCGATCGAGATGCCGTCGCGCGCGATGTCGAACGGCCGGCACGGCCGGCGCGACAGCAGTTCGAGCGAATTGAAGCCGTACAGCGTCGTCAGGCACAGCGAATCGACGCCGCCGACGACGGCCGCGTCGATCAACCCGGCTTCGATCATGCGGCGCGCGGAGCCGAACACCTTCGCGCCGGACGAACACGCGGACGAGATCGCCATCGCCGGCCCGCGCAGCGCGAAATACGCGCGCACGAATGCGGCGGGCGAATACGGGTTGTGCGTCTGCGCATAACGAAAGTCGGCGGGCAGCGCACCGCTCGCCGGATCGCGGCGCTGGTACGCACGTTCGGTCTCGAGGATGCCGGCCGTGCTCGTGCCGATGAACACGCCGACGCGCGCTGCGCCGTAGCGCGCCACCGCCGCCGCGACGCCTGCGTCGAAGCCGTCCTGCACGAGGCCGAGCTGCGCGAGGCGGTTGTTGCGGCAATCGAAGTCGGTGAGGTCCGCGCGCACGGGCTGCGTATCGACACCGTCCACCGCGCCGATCCACGTGTCGAGGTCCGCGCGCTCGAAGTCGCACGGCGCGAGCCCGCCGCGGGCGTGGCGCAGCGCGTCGAGGGTCGCATCGAGGCCGCGGCCGATGCAGCTGGTGGCGGTGAAGTGCGAGAGCAGGAGAGGTTTCACGAGGGTCGCATCCGGTGGCCGGAACGGGCGCCGCAGCAGGGCTGGCACGCGTGCCGTTCGCGGTCAGATTTTATCAAACGGGGGTGCCGGAACGCCCGGCTGGCCGGGCGGTTCGGGCGCGAGCGCCGCGCGCAACGTGGTCCAGTGCAACTGCGCGTCGGCGGCCGCGCGCAGCACGGCCTGCAGCACGTCGAGCACGACCGGTTCGCCGCGTGTGTCGCGCGCCGCGTGACCGTCGTGCACGAGCAGGATGTCGCGCGCGTCGAGGCCGTGCAGCAGGCGGCGCGTGACGATCGCGGCATCGCGTGCGCGCGTGTCGAAGCCGCGCCGGGTCCAGCTCGCCAGTTGCAGGCCGAACTCGCACAGCACCGGTTCGAGAAACGGATTGCGCAGGCCGGCCGGCGCGCGGAAGAACAGCGGGCGCGTGCCGGCGATCTCGGTCAGCGTCTGCTGCGCGGCCGCGATCTCGCGCCGCAGCGCGGCCGGCCCGGACAGCGAGAACGTGTGCCGGTGCCGCTGGCTGTGGTTCTCGACCGCGTGACCGCGCGCGACGATCGCTTCGATCCACTGCGGATGGCGTCGTGCCAGATCGCCGATGCAGAAGAATGTGGCGCGCGCGTCGTAGCGTTCGAGCAGGTCGAGCACGCGTGGCGTGACCTCGGGGTCCGGGCCGTCGTCGATCGTCAGAGCGATCCGGCGGCCGGCGCCGGCCGGCAGGCGCGTCCAGTTCGGGCCGAGCAGCGTGCTGCGCGGCCACAGGCCGGCGGCGGTCAACGCGAGATGCGACGCGACCACGCCGCCGACGGCCCACGGCCACGCGGCCGGCTGCGCGACGACGGCGGCCGCCGCGCCCGCATGCAGTGCAGCCGTGCCGGCGATCAGCGGCGTCGGTTTCCAGCGGCGCACGCCGGATTGGTCGGATTGGCGCGGCGGAACGGACGACGGTGCGTTCATGCCGGGCCTCCTTGACGACGAGCATTCGCCGCGGCGCGTGGCGCGAGAATTGCCGCGAACGCGAGCGCGAGCATCGCGCCGGGGCCGACGGTCAGCCCGAAGGTTTCGAGCAGCGGCACGCGCGACAGCGCCAGCAGCCCGAAGCCGGCGACCGTCGCGAGGTTCGCGATCAGCAGCGACACGAGCGTGTACGGCGTGACGGGCTGCGCGTCGTCGCGCTTGCAGAAGAACAGCGCATAGTTCGAGCCGACCGCGACGATCAGCAGCATGCCGACGAGGTGCAGGATCGTCAGCTGCACGCCGGCGAGCGCGAAACCTGCCGTCACGACCAGCACGGCCGCGACGAGCGGTGCGAGCGCGTGCATGACGCGGCGCGGCGAGCGCAACGCGATCAGCAGCAGCACGGCGATCGCCGCGAAACCGGCGAGCGACAGCCGGATGTCCTCGTGCACGTAGCTCACGTACAGGCGATCGGCTTCGGCCTTCATGTCGACGAACAGCGCATCGGGCACACCCGCTCGGGCGACGGCCGCGCGAATCGGTGCGGCATCGAGCCCCGATGCAGGCTGCCCGGTGCGCGCGGCGTCCGGCGCGCGCAGCGGCAGCATCGCGCTCCAGCGGCCCGCGCGTTCGGTCAGCAGCGCATCGACGGCGAGCGCCATCGACGTGCCGCGCAAGTCCGCGCGCGTGAGCAGCGGCACGTGGCGCGCGGCCTCGACGTCGGCGATGAACGGCGCGAACAGGTCGGGTTTTACCGCGATCGGCTGGTTCGCGACGGCGTCGCGCATCCGTGCGGCGAGTGCGTCCGCATCCGGCAGGCTCGCCTGGCGCGCGCGCTGCGCGGCGTCGCTCGGCAAGTAGCGCGCGGGGCTTTCGAAACCCGCGAGCGCGCCTCGGTCGACGAGCGGCTGCAATTGCGCGGCGACCTGTTCGGCGCGTTCGAGCGCGGCCTGTTCGGTCGGCGCGGAAATCACGACGAGGTAGCGCACGTCGGGCGCACCGACATCGGCGCGCAGCCGCGCGTCGAGCGCCTGCGCACGTGCCGGCACGGGGCTGAGCGCGGCGAGCTCGCGGCTCCACAGGCCGTCGCGATGCAGCACGAGCGTCGCGCAGGCGGCAAGCACGAGCACGGCGAGCGGCCAGCGCAGCCGCGGCGCGGCGTCGGTCGCGCGGGCGAGCACGGCGCCGACGCGCGACACGTCGCGGATCGCGACATGCTCGCCGCGCAGGTGCGGCAGCACGAAGCGCGTGACGAGCGCGGCGGCCGTCAGCCCGACGATCGAATAGAGCCCGAGCTGCACGAGGCCCGGGAATCCGGAGAACAGCATCGACGCGAACCCGCACACGGACGTCAGCACGCCGAGCCGGATCGTCGGCCAGTACGCGGCGACCCAGGCGCGCGTCGCGTCGGCCGGGCGTGCGGCGCCGCGCGTGCCGGCCTGCGCCGATTGCACGAACAGGTAGATCGAATAGTCGACGGCTTCGCCGATCAGCGTCGTGCCGAACCCGAGCGTCAGCCCGTGAACCGTGCCGAACGCGACGCTGACCGCCGCGATCCCGGCCGCGACGCCCGTCAGCACCGGCAGCAAGCCGAGCGCGAGCGTGCGCGGCGAGCGGTACAGCGTCAGCAGTAGCGCGACGATCAGCACGACGCTTGCCGTCGACAGCCGTTCGACGTCGTGCCGAATCGTGTCGCGCATGTCGACCGAGAACACGCCGGGGCCCGTCATCGCGAGCGTGGTTGCAGCCGAGTTCGGCACGGCCTGTGTCGCGGCGGCGAACGCGCGGCGCACCGCGTCGATCGCGCGGGCCTGCGCGTCGGTATCGGAACCGGCGGCGGCCGTCTGCACGACGAGCACCGCGCGCGAGCCGTCGCGCGACGCCCACACGCCGTCGCGGCTCGCCGGTTCCGCCGCGCTGTCGAGCTGGTCGACGAGCGCGGCGACTTCGCCGGTCGGATCGCGCGGCAGCATCGCCTTGGCCACGAGGCCGGCCGACGAACTCAGCAGGTCGAGGCTGTCGCCGAGCGCCTGGTGCAGGCCGTCGGCGCTGAAGCGCTGCGGCGTGACCGCCGGGCTCAGCAGGTAGCGGTGATCGAAGATGAATTGCCGGTCGCGCACGTCGTTCGCGGCTTCGCCGTTGTGAGCCGCCGCGAACTGCGGATCGGCGCGCAGCGCGCCGGCGACGCGCCGCGACAGCGCCGCGCGCGTGCTTGCGTCGCCGCCGTCGATCGCGACGAGGATCAGCCGCGACACGATGCCGTCGCGCAACTGGTCGACGAGCACGCGCTGTCCGGCGCTCGGCGAGTTCGGCAGGAACGCGGACAGGTCGGCCGTGAAGTGCGCGCGCCCGATCGCGACGCCGCACGCGACGAGCGCGAGCAGCCACACGAGCACCGCGCGCTGTCGCAACGCGTGCAGGCGGCGGCTGACGGGCGAGGGCCGGATGCGCTGGTCCATCAGTTCGGGTTCGCCGGAACGGGTTGCAGGCGCATCACCGAATGGTCGCCGTCGGCCTGCCGGATCGCGACGCTGCGCAACATGTCGCGCGTGCCGTCGAGCGTGATCGTGCTGACGACCTTCAGCATCCGCGAGTCGAGCGGCGTGAGCGTCAGCGTCCAGTCGTCGCCGCGTCCGGCGAGCGCGACCTTGTAGACCTGTTCGAGCGCGAAGCGGTTGCCGGCGAGCGTCGCGCGGATGCTGTCGATGAACGCGCCGAGTTCCGGATAGCGTGCGAGCGCGAGCGTGTACTTGCGGTTGTTGCGCTCGACGGTGAGCATGTCGCCGTCGACCACGAGGTGTTCGGGCTTCGGGCTCAGCGTGTGCTTCTCGAGATGGTCGGGCGCGACGAACACGAGTTCGCCGGACGATTCGACCGGCTGCGTGGCGATTGACAGGTACTTCGTCTCGGTGAACGTCGCGCGTCCCGACTTGTGCTGCGCGAGCGTCGCCATCAGCCGGTCGAGGTTCCAGGCCGCCCCCGTGTCGGCCGCGTGCGCGGGCATGGCCAGCGCGATCGCGGCCGCGGTCGCGGCGACGCGGAGCGTGCGGACGGCACGACCCAGCGCGGGCGGGAACGGAAGCAGCGGCAAGGACAGGAAGCGGCGAACGGCGGTCATGCGTCGGAATCCCTCGTGGCGGGCAGGTCGGCACCGGCGTGCGCCGCATCGCGGCGCGCGGCCGCGGCATCGCCGCCGTGCCAGAAATCGAAATAGTTGAACCAGTTGTACGGTGCCGCGCGGCAGTACTGGTCGAGCAGCGCGACGTAGCGCGCGAGTGCCGCGTCGACGGCCGCCGCGCGTGCGTCGCGCGACACGTCGGAGAAATCGGCGAGCGTCTCGAAGTGCACATCGTAGCGATTGCCGTCGCGATAGAGGCCCGTCATGAAGATCACCGGGCGCCGCAGCATCGCCGCCATGTACAGCGGCCCGAGCGGGAACGCGGCCGGCGCGCCGAGCAGCGGCAGCCGCCGCAGCGACGCGGCCGCGTCGTCGAGCAGCGTGCGGTCGGCGAGCATGCCGATCATGCAGTTCGCGTCGAGGCGCTCGCGCACCTTCAGCATCGAGTCGACCTGCCCGAGCGGGATCACTTCCGGCTTCGCGGCGGGATTCACCGCGGCGAGCGTCGCGTTGATCTTGCGCGCGTTCTTCTCGTACATCGTGATGACGACGCGCAGGTCCGGATGCGTGCGGCCGATCGCGCGCACGACCTCGAAACTGCCGAGGTGCGCACCCATCAGGAACGCGCCGCGTCCGCCCGCGAGCGCATCGTCGACGAGCGTTTCGCCGTGCAGCCGGATGTCGAACAGGTCGAAGCGTCCGTTCATCAGGTAGATGCGGTCGTGGATCGTCGCCGCGAAGGTGAATACATGGCGGTACACGTCGCGCCAGCGCGCGGGGCGGCCGAGCACGCGGCGCAGGTAGTCGCGCGACGCCGCGCACGCGACCGGCGAGAACAGCACGAAATACGTCGCGATCAGATGCAGCACGATGCGCGCGCGCTGCCGGCCGAAGCGCAGCGAGATCCACGTCATCGCGCGCAGCAAGCCCGCATTGCTGCGCTCCTGGCGTTCGGCCCACGCGGTGCGCTTCATGGCTGCGCACCGTCCTGCGCGGCCGGCGGCGCCGACAGCACGCCGGTCGCGACCTCGCGCGACCCGGTGCGCAGCGTGAAGCGGATCGCGCCGCTGGCTGCGGTATCGAACGCGAGATCGAGCGGTTCGCCGGGGGCGACCGGGCTCAGGAATTTCGCGGACCCGAGCCGCCACGCGTGCAGCGGACGGTTCAGCGCCGCGCCGATCGCGTGGATCGCGTGATCGAGCAGCACGACGCCCGGTACGACCGGATGGTCGGGGAAGTGGCCGGGCAGCGCCGGATGGTCGGCGGGAATCGTGAACGCGAGCGAGGGCGCCGGCGTGTCTGCCGCGGCGGGTGCGGCGGGTGCGGGCATCGGCGCGGCCGTGGCGTGCGCGTGTCGCGCAACGAGCGCGGCAAGCACGTCGCGCGGCAGCTTGCCCGTTTCGTTGCGCGGCAGCGCGTCGACGAACACGAGCGGGCGTGGCATGAACGCGGGATCGATCCGCTCGCGCAGCGCGCGCTGCAGATCGGCGGCGGTGAGCGTCGGCGCGACGACGAGCGCGACCAGGCGCGTGACCGGTTCGAGATCCGTGTCGGCGTGCGCCGGTGCGGCTTCGTCGGGCATGAAGAACACGCCGTCGACCACCGCCGGAATCGCGTTGAGCTGATGGTTCAGGTACGCGAGCGACGTGCGCTTGCCCGCGATGTTGACGAGGTCCGCCTTGCGTCCGTGCAGCAGGAACCGGCCGTCGCCGAGCAGTTCGAGCGCATCGCCCATCGGCACGGGCGCCTCGACGTGCCCGCCCGACACCCAGACGGTCGGGCCGCCGTCGTCGCCCGTGCTGTCGCTTGCCGGTTCGTCGCGCGCGTCGAGCCGGATGTCCGGGAACAGTTGCCATGCCGCGCCTTGCGACGTGCGGCGGGTCGCGATCTGGCCGGTTTCGGTGCTGCCGTAGATTTCGACGAGCGGCGCGTCGAGCGCGGCCTCGGCTTCGCACGCGAGTTTTTCCGACAGCGGCGCGGTGGCTGACAGCACGAGCGCCGCGCGCGGCAGCGCATGGCCGGCCGACAGCAGCGCGCGCAGGTGGATCGGCGACGTGACGAGCACGCGCGGCTGCGGGATCGTGTCGAGTTCGTCGCGAATGTCGATCGGGTAGAACGGCTGGCGGTTGCTGAACGCGAGGCCGCCGATCAGCGCGAGCAGCACCGTCGACTCGAAGCCGTACATGTGCTGCGCGGGCACCGTGCCGATCAGCGTCGCCGCGCGGCCGTCGAGCAGCCCGAGGCGGTCGGCCGCCGCGCGCACGCAGCCGACCAGGAAGCCCCAGGTCTTGCGGTGCGGCACCGGCGCGCCGGTCGAGCCGGAGGTGAATACGTAGGCCATGATCCGCGCCGCATCGATCCGCGGCACGGCGAACGGCGCATCGTCCGCGAAGTCGCCGGGCGCGGCATCGGGATACGCGAAGCGCGGCAGGTCGATCGTGCAGTCGGGCGCGTCGTGCAGGCAGAACGCGTCGGGCGCGAAGGACGCGAGCTGGCGGACCATTTCCGGCGTGTGCGTCGACGGCAGCAGGCTGATCTTGCCGGCGACGAGCGCCGCGCACAGGCTGACCGCGAAACGGTAGCGGTCGCGGCACACGTTGAACACGTGCGCGCCGGCGGGCAGCGCGGCGGCCACGCGCGCGACGTCGGCGATGAACGCGCGCACGGTGACGGGCGCGCCGTCGCGCCAGGCGATCGTCTGGTCCGGCGAGGAATGGAATACCAGCGGGTGAGTCGGCATAAATCGGTAAAAACGGGAGCAAAGACCGGCGCGGCCGCGTTGCGGCGCCGCGCCGGCCGTGAATTCATCGTGAGGCCTGCGGCGCCTGTGTTGTCGCGCGATACGCGCGCACCGCGTCGACCATCCGCGGCCGCGGCTCGTGCGGCAGCGCGAAGCGCCGGCACGCATGCTCAGCGGCGAACATCACGGCGACGAGCGGCAGCGACAGGTAGTTCGCGAACGTCGACCACGCGACGATCGGCGCGGTCGCGAACAGCAGCGTCGACACCGCGGCGATCGCGACGAAGAACAGCGTCCACGCGAACGTGATCTGCCGCGTGTAGCGTGCGACGGCCGGCGTGACCGTGCCGTGGATCATCGCCGCGAAGCGCGTGCACAGCGGCACCTTGCCGGCCGCGAGCGTGCGGCCGAACAGCAGCGCCATCGCGATGTTGAAGCTCGCGTGTTCCAGATACAGGCCCCATTCGAAATGTCGCGCGAGCGGCGCGCGGGCGGCCCACAGCAGGGCGGCGGCAAGCAGCCACGCCGGCACGAACCACGCACGTCGCGGCGAGCGCAGCGCCGCGCCGAGCGCGAGCAACAGCGGCGGCACGAGCGCCATCGCGAGGCCGAAGCCGTGTGCGCCGGGCGTCGCGGCCGCGTAGTGCGCGCCGGCCTGGTAGGCCGCCACGGCGCCGACCGCGGCGACGCCGCGCGCGATGGGCAGCAGCCGGCTCATCGACGGCCTCCGGGCGTGCGGCGCGGGCACACGTCCCCGGCGGCGGCCGAACGGCGGCGGACGGGCGGGTGAACCGGAACGGAGCGGAAGGACGGGCGCGGCATGACTGGAGACATCGGGCGGGTCGTGGCCGGACGCGGTGGTCGGGCCGTCAAACATCATATGAATGGCGGCCGGGACGCAGGTCCGGGCCGGTGGTCGGGCACGCTCATTTTAGGGCCCCGGCACCGCGTGTTCGGGGCACGCGTGAACGGGTTTTGTAACCGATTGTATGGCACCGGATGAGGTGTTTCGCAGGGTCGGTCCATTTCCGTCCAAAGCGGCTCAAGCGTCTCGTGCATTCGGGTCCCGAAACGGGGTGCGGCGCAGGCCCGCCAGTCTGTAACCATTCCCGGTATACGACCCGATACCCTTCGTCTAGAATCCGCGTAACTTTTACCAACGATCCCCAAATAACGCAGGCGGGGACGCCGGCAGACGCCGGAGGGACGGAGATTTGCACGCGCCGGGCGTGCACGACAGTTGCCGTTTCCGGGCGCCTCCCGCTGCCATGGGCCGCCTGCCCGCACGCATGATGAACGCACTGGAACAAGAGCTCGCCACGCTGATCGTCGGCGAATTGAATCTCGAAGACGTCCCGCTCGAAACAGTGACGGCCGGGACCCCGCTGTATGGCGAAGGGTTCGGGCTCGACTCCATCGACATCCTGGAAATCGCGCTGCTGATCTCGAAGAAATACGGCTTCGAACTGCGCTCGGACAATCCGGACAACCAGAAGATCTTTGCGACGCTCGGCGCGCTGGCCGCGTACGTCGCCGCGCATCGCACGAAGTGACGGCGGCGCGCATGGGCGCGGCGCGCGGGGATGACGGCACGCGGCGGCAATCGGCAGACGATTCGCCGGCGCGTCGATCAACGTGAAACGCGATGAACGGAGCAAATCGATGCGGGCGCTCGTGACGGGCGGCAGCGGCGCACTCGGGCAGGCGATCTGCACGGCGCTCGCGCAGGCCGGCCATGAAGTGTGGGTGCATGCGAACCGCCATCTCGCGCAAGCGGAAGCGGTCGCGCAGCAGATCGTCGCGGCCGGCGGCACCGCGCGCGCGATCGCGTTCGACGTGACTGACGCCGATGCGACGCTCGCCGCGCTGGCGCCGCTCGCCGACGACGTGCCGGTGCAGATCCTCGTCAACAACGCGGGCATTCACGACGACGCGCCGATGGCCGGCATGTCGCGCCAGCAGTGGCACAGCGTGATCGACGTGACGCTCAACGGCTTTTTCAACGTCACGCAGCCGCTGCTGCTGCCGATGATCCGCACGCGGCGCGGCCGGATCGTCAACATCGCGTCGGTGGCCGGCGTGACCGGCAATCGCGGGCAGGTCAACTACGCGGCCGCGAAGGCGGGGCTGATCGGCGCGACGAAATCGCTGTCGCTGGAACTCGCGTCGCGCGGCATCACCGTGAATGCGGTCGCGCCCGGCATCATCGAATCGCCGATGGCCGAGCACGCGTTTCCCGCCGAACGCATCAAGCAGCTCGTGCCCGCGCAGCGCGCGGGTCGGCCCGACGAAGTCGCGGCGATGGTCGCGTATCTGGTATCCGACGCCGCGGCCTATGTGACGGGGCAAGTGTTGTCCGTCAACGGCGGGCTCGCATGACGAAGCGCGCGGCGTTGGCTTGAACGTAATGCAACGCGGCGCAGGGCCGCGTTGGCGCGCGGCCTGCGCCGCATAGTGAGGAAATCGAAGTGTCCGTGCATCCAGTCGACGCCGAACGGCGCCCGTGTTCCCTGTCGTCCGCCAGTGCGCCCGTCGCGCGCGGGCAGTCGGCGGCCGGGCCGGCCGCATCGCGATCGCGTGCGCCGCTCGCGCGCGGCGGCGACCACGCATTGCGGCTCGTCCAGATGAGCCATGCGCGGCTCGCCGCGTTGCTGCACGATGCGCGTATCCGCGGCGATGGTTTCGACCACGCGTTTCCCGGTGCGCTCGGCGCGGTGTGCATCGGCTCGGCCGGGACGCACGATGAGTCGCAGGCCGGTGCAGCGGCACGGATGTTGACCGATGCCGCGCCCGATCTGCCGATCGCGCCGGTGCAGATGGCGCTGCTCGGCGCCGGTGCCGAGCCGGCCGATGCCGTCTGCGAAATCTGGCAATGCAATGCGCGCGACCTGCGCAGCGAACGGCGCGGCGCGCTGCACTATCGCTACAGCGAAACGGCGGGCCTCGTGTTCGGCAGCATCGTCGTGCACGAGCACGATATGCCCGACGCGCATCGCGACGACGGCACGCCGCTCGAACGTGCGACGCACGACGCATACCGCGCGCTGTTCGACGTACTCGATGCGCTCGGCATGCCGCATCCGCTGCGCATCTGGAATACCGTGCCGGCGATCAATGCGGTGCAGTTCGGGATCGAACGCTATCGTCAGTTCAATATCGGCCGTCAACACGCCTTCGACGCGTGCCGCCGCGCACTGACGGGCGGCGTGCCGGCCGCGTGCGCGCTCGGCTCGGTCGAGGCGGTCGCGGGCGATGCGATGCCCGCCGCGCCGCTCGCGATCCATTTCCTCGCGAGCCGCACGCCGGCCGATCCGGTCGAGAACCCGCGCCAGGTCAGCGCGTATCACTATCCGGCGCAGTACGGCCCGCGTGCACCGACGTTCGCGCGCGCCGCCGCGTGGGCGGACGGCGACGCCGCGCCGGTGCTGTTCGTGTCGGGCACCGCGAGCATCGTCGGGCATCGCACCGTGCATCACGGCGACGTCGTCGCGCAAACGCGCGAGACGGTCGCGAACCTCGCCGCCGTGCTCGAGCAGGCTGCGCGGCAGGGGCATGGCCCGTTCTCGCTCGCCGACTTGAGCTATCGCGTCTACGTGCGCGATGCCGGCGACACCGCGGCGCTGGCCGCGATCGAGCGCGTGCTGCGCGATGCGGCCGGCCCAGGCGTGCGGCCGCTCTTCGTGCATGCGGACGTGTGCCGCGACGACCTGCTGGTCGAGATCGAGGCCAGCGCGGGTCATACGGCGGAGTGGCTGTCATGAAGCGCGACAACCTCACGCTCCGGCAACGGGCGCCGCACGCGGACGGCATCGACGAAGCCCGCCGGCAGTCGCCGGCAAGTCATAAACTTTTGTCAGGATCCCCGTCTTCGCAATCGGCCGTTCCCATGTCCACGCTGCACGCCTCGTCTACCCATCTCGTTCTGATTCCCAGCTACAACCCGGGCGCCAAGGTCGACACGACCGTGCGCAATGCCCGTGCGCAGTGGAGTCCGGTGTGGGTCGTCGTCGACGGCAGCACCGACGGCAGCGCCGAACGGCTGCAGGCAATGGCCGAGCGCGATCCCGGGCTGCGCGTGATCGTGCTGCCGGAGAATCGCGGCAAGGGCGCCGCGGTGCTCGCGGGGCTCGACGCGGCTGCCGCGAGCGGCTTCACGCACGTGCTGACGATGGATTCCGACGGCCAGCATCCGGCCGACCTGATTCCCGCGTTCATGGCCGAGTCGCAGGCCGCGCCCGACGCGATGGTGCTCGGCGTGCCGAAGTTCGACGCGAGCGCGCCGCAGTTGCGCGTACAGGGGCGCCGGCTGTCGAACGCATGGGCCGACCTCGAGACGCTGTGGGCCGGGATCGGCGATTCGCTGTACGGCTTTCGCGTGTATCCGGTCGCACCGCTGGCCGCGATCATGCGCCGCCAGCCGTGGATGCGCGGCTTCGACTTCGATCCCGAAGCGGCCGTGCGGCTGTGCTGGGCCGGCGTGCGTCCGATCCGCATCGACGCGCCGGTGCGCTATTTCGGCCGCCACGAAGGCGGCGTGTCGCACTTCCATTACGGCCGCGACAACGCGCTGCTCGCGTGGATGCATCTGCGCCTCTTCACCGGCTTCGCGGTGCGGCTGCCGATGCTGGTCGCGCGGCGGCTGACACGCCGCCGCGATCAGGCGGCCTGAGCGCTACACCCGGTTTCCGTCCCGATCATCGCCCGGCCGTGGCGATTGCACCGATTTTCGCCGTTAATCCCGTCCCGGATCACTGTTTAATCTCAATCCGCTGAGTAATAAAGGTGTCATCGGATGTAAACATCTGGTAATTTTCTGCCGGATTATGCAAAATCGCCGCTTCCAAATACAACTATCGAGAGATCCGGGATGCAACTCAAGAAAGCGGTGGCAGCGTGTGGCGTGGCGTTTCTGTTGAGCGCATGCGGTGGGGTGCAGAGCCTCGACGCGAACAGCCTGACGTCGGCGGGCACGAACCTGTACAAGGCAGCGACGCTGTCGGATGCGGACATCGCCGCGCTGTCGAACGACTCGTGCAAGTCCAGCGACGCCGAATCGAAGATCGCGCCGGCGAACAGCGCGTATTCGAAGCGCCTGACGAAGGTGATGAAGGGCTTCGGCGACATGACGCTGAACGGCCAGAAGATCAACTACAAGGTCTACATGACCAAGGACGTCAACGCGTGGGCGATGGGCAACGGCTGCGTGCGCGTGTACAGCGGCCTGATGGACATGATGAACGACGACGAGCTGCGCGGCGTGATCGGCCATGAAATGGGCCACGTCGCACTGGGTCACTCGAAGAAGGCGATGCAGACCGCCTACGCGGTGAGCGCGGCGCGCAGCGCGGCCGGCGCGGCATCGCCGGGCGTGGCGGCACTGTCGAGCTCGCAGCTCGGCGACATCACCGAGAAGTTCATCAACGCGCAGTTCTCGCAGACGCAGGAAAGCGCGGCGGACGATTACTCGTTCGACCTGATGAAGCAGAAGGGCATGACCCAGAAGGGCCTCGTCACCGCCTTCCAGAAGCTCGCGAAGCTCGATGGCGGCCAGAGCTCGATGATGAGCTCGCACCCGTCGTCGGCGAGCCGTGCGCAGCACATCGAGGATCGCATCGCGAAGGGCAGCTGATCGAGCAGCCGAGCGCCGGCCAGCGCAGGCCGGCATCGGCAATCGGTACGCAGAAAACAAAACCCCACGCTCTTCCGGGCGTGGGGTTTTGCTTTTTGGGGTGCGCGCCGCTTACGGCACCATCCCCGGCAGCACGTAGGCCTGCACGAGCGTGATCAACCCGACGACCACCGCGAACAGCAGGCTGTGCCGCACCGTGAAGCGGAACAGCTCCGACTCCTTGCCGACGAGGCCCGTCGCCGCGCAGGCGACCGCGATCGACTGCGGCGAGATCATCTTCGCGGTCACGCCGCCCGTCGTGTTCGCGGCCACCGCGAGCGTCTCGGGCACGCCGAGCTGATGGGCGGTGGCCTGCTGCAGCGAGCAGAAGAGGGCATTCGACGACGTGTCCGAGCCGGTCAGGAACACGCCGAGCCAGCCGAGGAACGGCGAGAAGAACGGGAACGCGGCGCCGGTCGCGGCCAGCATCAGCGCGAGCGTCGACGACATCCCCGAGTAGTTCGCGACGAACGCGAACGCGAGCACGAGGCCGATCGACAGGATCGGGCGCGTCAGTTCCTTCAGCGTCTCGCCGAACGTGACGAGCGCGTCGCGCGGCTTCATCCGCAACAGCGCCATCGAGATCAGCCCGGTCACGAGGATCGCGCTGCCCACCGCCGATACCAGGTCGATCTTCAGCACGGCTTCGAGTGCCTTTGGCGTCGCGGCGATCGGCGCGGTCTTCACGACGAGCTGGTCGAGCCCCGCCACATGGAACTTCAGCACGGTCGACGCGAGCGCGCCGTGTGCGGCGAACAGCGCCTTGAACGGCGCGATGCTCCATACGGTGACGACGGCCGTCAGGATCAGGAACGGCGACCATGCGCGCACGGTCTGCGCGAGCGTGTACGGCGACGCTTGCCGGCTCGAACCGGCGCCAAAGCCGTTGCTGCCCGCACCGAACCCGGCCAGCGCCGCACCGCCGCCGGATGCGACGATGCCGCCGGCCGGCTGCCGCGCGGTGCGCGGCTGCCACACCTTCAGGAACGCCGCGAGCGCGACGAGGCTGACGAGCGACGACGTGATGTCCGGCAGCTCGGGCCCGATGTGGTTCGACGTGAAGTACTGCGTGACCGCGAAGCTGCCGCCCGCGACGAGCGCGGCCGGCCAGGTCTGCCGCACACCGCGCAGCCCGTCCATCATGAACACGAGCCAGAACGGCACCGCGAGCGACAGCAGCGGCAGCTGGCGGCCGGCCATCGCGCCGATATGGAACGGGTCGATGCCCGTCACCTGTCCGGCGACGATGATCGGGATGCCCATCGCGCCGAACGCGACCGGCGCGGTATTCGCGATCAGGCACAGCCCGGCCGCGTGCAGCGGGCGAAAGCCGAGGCCGACGAGCAGCGCGGCCGTGATCGCGACGGGCGCGCCGAAGCCGGCCGCGCCTTCGAGGAACGCGCCGAACGAGAAGCCGATCAGCAGCATCTGCAGGCGCTGGTCGTCGGTGATCGACAGCACGGACGCGCGAATGATGTCGAACTGGCCGGTCTTCACGACGATCTTGTACAGGAACACGGCCGCGACGATGATCCACGCGATCGGCCACAGGCCGTACGCGAAGCCGAAACCGGCCGCCGCGAGCGCCTGCGGCACGGGCATGCCATACGCGAGGATCGCGACGCCGAGCGACAGCAGCAGCGTGATCGCGGCGGCGACGTGGCCCTTCATCCGCAGTGCGGCCAGCGCGACGAAAAAGAAGATGATCGGGATCGCGGCGACGAACGCCGACAGCCCGAGGCTGCCGAGCGGGGTGTAGATCTGATGCCAAACCTGCATGGATGTCTCCTCCATCTGTGTCTGTATTTCTATGGGTAAGGGCGGGAAAACGGTGTTCTATTCGGGCTGGCCGCGTGCGCGCAGCAGGTCGGACAGGCTGCGCGGCGCCGGTTCGAGCGGCGTGCGGTGCTGCGTCCAGCCCATCTGTTTCGCGGGCGTCAGCGCACGCAGGCGCGTCGCGGCCCAGCGGAACGCGCGGTACGCACGCGGATGCGCGAACGCGCCCGACCAGAAGCGCCACACGAGATCTTCCGCGCGGTTGTAGTTCGCACCCTGGCCGCGCAGCGGATGCGCGACGGGTTCGTCGGGCTTGCGGTTCGCCTCGGTGCGCAGCCGCACGAGCAGTTGCGGGATCGGGATCCGGACCGGGCACACCTCGCCGCACGCGCCGCACAGCGTCGACGCGGTCGGCAGGTCGGCCGTCGCGTCGAGGCCGAGCAGGTGCGGCGAGATGATCTTGCCGATCGGCCCCGGGTAGGTGGTTCCGTATGCGTGGCCGCCGATGCGCGTGTAGACGGGGCAGTGGTTCATGCACGCGCCGCAGCGGATGCATTGCAGCGTCGCGCGCAGTTGTTCGTCCGCGTAGGCCTGCGTGCGGCCGTTGTCGAGCAGCACGAGATGCAGCTCGTGCGGGCCGTCGCGTTCGCCGTCGCGGCGCGGGCCCGAGATCAGGTTGAAGTAGGTGGTGATCGCCTGACCGGTGGCCGAGCGCGTGAGCAGGCTCGACAGCGGCACGATGTGCTCGAGCTTTTCGACGACCTTTTCGATTCCCATGATCGCGATGTGCGTGTCGGGCACCGTCGTCGACAGGCGGCCGTTGCCTTCGTTCTCAACGAGCCACAGCGTGCCCGTGTCGGCCGCCGCGAAGTTCACGCCGGACAGCCCGATGTCCGCGTCGGCGAACGCGCGGCGCAGCGCGCGCCGGCCGGTCTGGATCAGCTCGTCGACGTCCTCCGTGTACCGCGTGCCGGGGATGTGCGCCTCGAACAATTCGGCAATGTCGCCGCGCGTCTTGTGGATCGCCGGCATCACGATATGCGATGGCTTCTCACCCGCGAGCTGCACGATGAACTCGCCCATGTCGGACTCGATGCAGTCGACGCCGTGCTCCGCGAGGTAATGGTTCAGCTCGATTTCCTCGCTCGCCATCGACTTGCCCTTGATCACGCGGCGCGCCTTCTTCGCCTGCGCGATGTCGAGCACGATTGCGTTCGCGTCGGCGGCCGTCTCGGCCCAGTGCACGTGCACGCCGGCTTCGGTGAGCTTCGCCTCCAGTCGTTCGAGCAGCGCGGGCAACTGCGCGAGCGCGTGCTGTCGCACGGCTTCGCCGAGATCGCGCAACTGCTGCAGCTCGGTGTCGTCGGGGAACTGCGTCGCGCGCTTGCCCTGCAGGAAGTCCATCGCGCCGCGAAAGCTCTGGCGCAGCGCGGGATCGTCGAGCGCGGCGCGCGCGCGGGCCTTGAAGTCGCCGGGGGCGACGAATTGCAGCGTGCGGTCGCTCATTGCGGCAGGTCCTCGCAGGCGGTTGCGGCCGGCCGGTCGGCCGGGTCGGTGACGATCACGACCCACAGGCGGCGCGGGCCGTGCGCGCCATAAGCGAGCGTCTGCTGGATGTCGGAGGTCTTCGACGGCCCCGACACCAGCACGAGGTTGGTCGGCATGCCGGCGTGCCAGCGTTCCGCGTGCACGGCTGCGTGCAGATCCGCATGCAGCGTGCTTGCGTGGACGAGCGCGACATGCAGCGGCGGCACCAGCGACACCGTGCGTGGCGTGCCGGCATCGGGTGCGAGCACGACGGTGCCGGTTGCGGCGATACCCGAGCGCGCCACGGTGAAGCCCGCGTCGATCGTGTCGAACAGTTCGGCCTTCCATGCGTCGATCGGCCGGTCGAACGGAACGGGCGCGACCGTGTCGGGCAGCGCGCGGGCGAGGGCCGCGGATTCGGCGCGGTGCGGATCGAGCAGCAGGCGGCGCACGCCGGCGTCGGCGAGACGCGCGGCGAGCTGCGCGGGCCATTCGTCGCCGGTCGCGCACCAGACGTCCGCGTGCGAGGCGGCGAACGCGGTCTGCATCGCCTGGGCGAGCGCGTGCGGATCGCGCGCGGCCGATGCGCGGCGCGTGTCGTAATGCGTGTCGATGCGAGAGTCGAGCGCGGGGGCGGCCGTCGCGGCGACGCCCGGGGCCGTGGCGCGCAGGCGCGCGAGAATCGCGGCGCGCCCGTTCATTGCTGGTCTCCGCGCAACGACGCGGCGCCGGCCGTGCGGCGCCACAGGAAGCTCGCGAGATGTTCGACCGGCAGCGGCGCGCCGGACTGGGTCGCAGCGTGGCCGATGTTCAGCAGGCAGCCGCAGTCCGCGGACACGAGCCGGTCGCAGCCGGTCGCGCAGGCTGATGCGACCTTGTCGCGCACCATCGCGCCGGAGATGTCGGGATGTTTGAGCGAGAACGTGCCGCCGAAGCCGCAGCATTCGGATTCGCGTTCGTGTTCGATGCGCGTCACGCCCGGCAACGCGTCGACGAGCGCGACGCCGTGCCCGCGCGTGCCCATCTCGCGCCGTGCCGCGCACGACGTGTGCAGCACGACGCGTTCGGCGGGCCCGGCGCTTGCCGCGGCCGCATCGAGTTGCACGTCGAGCACATGGACGAGGAATTCGGCGAGCTCGTAGGTCCGCTCCGCGATCGCGCGGGCCTTCGGGCCGTGGACCGGATCGTCGGCGAACAGCGCCGGCCAATGGTGCCGGATCATGCCCGCGCACGAGCCGGACGGCACGATCACGGGCCACGGTTCGGCGAACAGGTCGAGCTGCGCGGCCGCGACGCGGCGCGCTTCGTCGGGATTGCCGCTGCTGTAGGCCGGCTGCCCGCAGCAGCTCTGGCCGCGCGGATAGTGGACGGTCAGGCCTTCGCGTTCCAGCAGGCGGACCGCGTCGAGCCCCGCTTCGGGGACGAACAGGTCGACCAGGCAGGTCGCGAACAGGTAAACGTGCGCGGTGGCGGCGGGGTACTGCCTTTCGTTCATGTCTCGCTCCAGAGGCGACGGCCCGGCATGCGGATGCGGGACGACGATTTCGCTGCATAATTCCCGCGACGGCGCCGCAGTTCAAATTGGTTGGGCCAATCGGCGCGACGGGCATGACGGGAGGGGGACGCGACGATGGCAGCGATGACGGCACGGGGCCGGACCGAAGTGGTGATGCGCAAGATCGAGACGGCGCTGCTCGACGGCACCTGGCCGGCCGGTGCACGCCTGCCGGCCGAGCGCGTGCTCGCGCAGCAGTACGGTGTCGCGCGCAATACGGTGCGCGAGGCGACCCAGCGGCTCGTCGCGCGCGGGTTGCTGCAGAGCCGGCGCGGCGCGGGCGTGTACGTGACGGACCAGTTGCGCGCGGGCATCGCGTCGCCGTGGGGCCAGTTGGTTGCCGACCATCCGGCGCTGCGCGACGACATCCTCGAATTCCGCCGCGTGCTGGAAGGCGCGACCGCGTATTTCGCCGCGCTGCGGGCCGACGCGAACGACCGCCGCCGAATCCGCGCGCTGCTGCGCGAACTCGAAACCGCGCATGCGAACGACGACCGGACCGTCGAGGCCGCGACCGACGCGAAGCTGCACGAGGCGATCGCGCTCGCGTCGCGCAACACGATGTTCCTGCACCTCCATACGAGCGTGATCGGGATGCTGCGCGAGCACATTTCGATCAACGTGGTCGGCATGAGCGTGCAGAACGAGCAGGCGGACCAGTTGCTGCTGCAGCACCGCGCGGTGTGCGACGCGATCTGCGCGCACCGGCCCGAGGAGGCGCGCACCGCGATGCAGACGCACATCGATTACGTGCGCAGCCATTTCGAGCGCAGCGACGACGCGCGGTGAAATTGGTCGGACCGCTTCGGCGCATGGCCGGTGCGGCGGGCGGGGGCGACGGATGCATCGCCGGCTTCCGGACGGCGGCCGTTCGCCGGTGGCCCGCGCCGGCCGCCGCCTCCGCGGTGCGCCACCTACGCTTGCCGCGCGATTGACCGGTTCATCGGGCGCCCACTAGAATCGGCCGGAACCGCCCGCCAGCCGCGCGCCGCGGCGAATGCGGACTTTTGTTCCGCCAGTCGAGGAAGTTTCCGTGCTCACGTCTTTCATCCGGCGCGCGCCGGCCGCGCCGTCGTGGCGCGCCGTATGCGGCCCGGCCCGTGCGCTGGCCGTCTGCGTGTTGCTGTCGCTTATCGCCGCGTGCGCGACGCATCCGCCCGCCACCACGCTCGATCGCCCGGTTTCCCATGCATTGCCGCCCGATACGGCGACGCCGTTGCGCGACGCGCTGGCCGCGCCCGAGGCCGCGCATCCGGGCCAGTCTGGCTTCCGGCTGCTGCCCGACGGCGCCGCGGCGCTGCAGATGCGCATCGCGCTTGCCCGCGCGGCGACGAAGACGCTCGACATGCAGTACTACATCGCGACCGAGGACACGACCGGCAAGCTGCTGCTCGCCGCGGCGCTCTACGCGGCCGATCGCGGCGTGCGCGTGCGGATGCTGGTCGACGACCTGAACTTCCGCGACATCGATCGCATCATGGCCGCGCTGAACACGCACCCGAACATCGAGATCCGCGTGTTCAACCCGTTCGGCGCATCGCAGCAGCGCATGGCGGAGCGCACGACCAACTTCTTCACGCGCATCGACAGCTTCACGCGCCGGATGCACAACAAGGCGATGATCGCGGACAACCAGATCGCGATCGTCGGCGGGCGCAATCTCGGCGATGAATACTTCAGCGCGAGCCCGACGCTGCAGTTCCGCGATCTCGACGTGCTCGCCGCGGGCCCCGTGACGAATGACATCTCGGCAAGCTTCGACACCTATTGGGCGAGCGCGAGCAGCTATCCGCTGAGCGTGCTGAATCACCAGTCGTTCGATCCGAAGGATCTCGACGCGATGCGCGACGAGTTGCGCGACCACTGGCGCAAGAACGCCGATCCGTACAACGCGAAGCCCCTGAACGCGACGCCGCTCGCGCAGCAGATCGCGCGCGACGAGCTCGCGCTCGTGTGGGCGCCGGCCGAGTTTCAGGCCGACGCACCCGACAAGGTCGCGCAGCCAACCGACGCGTACGTGAGCCCGCCGATGCAGCGCCTCGTCGAGCTGACGCGCGGCGCGCAGCAGGAATTCCTCGCGTTCTCGCCGTATTTCGTGCCGCACGACGCGGGCGTGAAGATCCTCGGCGACACGACCGCGCGCGGCGTGCGCGTCGCGATCCTGACGAATTCGCTCGCCGCGACCGACGCGGTCGCCGTGCAGGCCGGCTACGGGCCGTACCGCGTGCCGCTGCTGCAGCACGGCGTCGAGTTGTACGAGTTCAAGGCGCAGCCCGGCCGGCAGCGCCCGCGCCTGTTCGGGTCGGGTTCGCGTGCGAGTCTGCACGCGAAGGCGTACGTGATCGACCGGAAGATTCTCGTGATCGGCTCGATGAACCTCGATCCGCGTTCCGCGCACCTGAATACCGAACTGGCGCTCGTGATCCACAGCCCGGCGCTCGCGCAGCAGGTCGCGACGATCTTCACGCGCGTGACGCAGCCGGACGAAAGCTATCGCGTGAGCCTCGCGACGCCGGCGGGCGGCGGCGCGCCCGCACTCGAATGGACCGGTACGGACAACGGCCGGCCGACCACCTATCACGTGGATCCGGGCGCGGGGCTGCTGCGCAACCTGATGACCGGCATCTTCATGCTGCTGCCGGTCGACGATCAGCTTTAAGGGACGGAAGCGCTCCGGCTAAACCCGCGTTAACGGTGCGCCGGGAAAGGTGATATGGTTGTGTGCGCAACCATAATGACGGTGTGATGATGCCACCCGACGGCCCGCGCCACGCGTGCCGCGCACACCCGCAACCGGAGTTCCTCCATGCAACGTGTACCGAACCAGCCGTTCACGCGTCCCGCCCGTTTCTCCGAAGCCGAATGGCAGGCGCGCGTGCAACTCGCGGCTGCGTATCGCATCTTCGATCATCTCGGCTGGACCGAGCTGATCTACAACCATATCTCGCTGCGCGTGCCGGGCGAGGACGGACATTTCCTGATCAACCCGTTCGGGCTCCACTACCGCGAGGTGTGCGCGTCGAACCTCGTGAAGATCGATATCGACGGCAACGTGATCGGTCATTCCGACTGGCCGATCAATCCGGCCGGCTTCACGTTCCACAGCGCGATCCATGCGGCGCTGCCTGATGCGCACTGCGTGATGCACGTGCACACGACGCCCACGATGGCCGTGTGCTGTTCGCGCGACGGGCTGTCGTTCTCCAATTTCTATTCGGCGCAGTTGTACGGGAAGATCGCGTATCACGACTTCGAGGGCATCACCGTGCATCTCGAAGAGGGGCGGCGCATCGTCGAGAGCGCCGGCGGGCGGCCCGTGCTGCTGCTGCGCAATCACGGGCCCGTGACGATCGGCGCGACGCTCGCGCAGACGTTCTCGCTGATGTGGCTGCTCAATCGCGCGTGCGAGGTGCAGGTCGCGACGCATGCGATCGGCGATGCGCTGCCGATCGCGCCGCCCGTGCTCGAGGCGTGCGTGCGCGATTCGCTGAATTTCGACCCGAAGCATGGCGCGGGGCAGGATGCGTTCGACGCGCTGCAGCGCATCGTCGATCGCATCGATCCCGGTTATCGCGCGTGACGCGAAGCGCTGCGTTCACTGGCGGCGCACGCAAAAAAAACGCGGCCGGGTGGCCGCGTGAATACTCGCAGACTCCTTCGGACGAAGGAAACAAGCAACTGTGAAACGAAGTGTAGCGAAAGGCCGCACGCGGATTCAGCCGTCAGGCTGCAAAGGTCCGTTCCAGGTTGACGCAGACTGACGCGACGTGCGGCGTCCACCGCGCGAGATAGCCGGCCGCGTGCGGCGCCATCAAGGGTGGTGCGGCGATTCGCAGCATGGCCGTTCGGCGGACTGCCGGCGCATCGGCGATCGACTACCATCATGTCTGGCGCCCCCGCTCGGGCGGCGTACAACGTCGTACAAGGAGAGTCCATGCTCAAGCTGCGTTTGCTCCAGGTCGCGTTACTCGCGGGCGTGCTGGCCGCCGGCAGCGCCGCCGCCGAAACGGTGCGCCTGTCCGCCAATCTCCAGCCGTCGAGCGAAGTGCCGCCAACCGCGACCAAGGGTTCGGGCGCCGTCGATGCCACCTACGACACGGCCACGCACACGCTGCAGTGGACGGCGACTTACGAACACCTCACGGGTCCGGCCACCGCCGCGCATTTCCATGGGCCCGCGCCGGTCGGCCAGAATGCGGGCGTGCAGGTGCCGATTCCGAAGGACGAGCTGGCGAGTCCGATCAAGGGTTCGAAGGTGCTCACCGATGCGCAGGTCACCGACCTGATGGGCGGCAAGTGGTACTTCAACGTCCATACGAAGGAGCACCCGTCCGGCGAGATCCGTGGCCAGGTGATGCCGGCGAACTGAGCGCCGGCGTTTGATATAGAGGCACCTGTCGAGCGGTGCGGGAACGTTCGCACGTACCATCGTCACACTGCGATGACGGAGTGGGTCCGATGAGTTGGCAAAGCAAGTTCGCCTGCTGGCTGCTGCGCTGGCAGTTCCGTCCCGAGACCACGCGCGAGGTGCTCGATCCCGCCCGCGCACGGCGCTTTACCGACCTGCGGATGTTTGTGCCGCGCCGCGCGCCGTCGGGCTACCGGCTGCGTCAATGCCATGGCGCGGGCGACGCGCCGCTGCGCGGCGAATGGCTCGAACGCACCGACGCCGTCGCGGGTCGCGGCCCCGGCCGCACGCTGCTGTATTTCCACGGCGGCGGTTATTACTTCTGTTCAACGAAGACCCATCGGCCGCTCGTGTTCGGCCTGACGAAGCGCGCGGGCGTGCGCTCGTTCTCGCTCGACTACCGGCTTGCGCCCGAAAACCGCTTTCCGGCCGCGCTCGACGATGCGCTGGCCGCGTACCGGCAACTGATCGCGCTCGGCACGCCGCCCGAGTCGATCGTGCTTGGCGGCGATTCGGCGGGCGGCGGCCTTGCGCTCGCGACGCTCGTCGCACTGCGTGATCGCGGCGAGCCGCTGCCGGCTGGCGCGATCCTGTTCTCGCCGTGGACCGACCTGGCGGCCACCGGCGACACGCTGCGCACCAACGACGGCGCCGATCCGATGTTCGCCGGCGCGGCGCTGCCGAAGGCCGCGAAGCTCTACCTCGGCGATGCGCCGGCGACGCATCCGTACGCGTCGCCGCTCTATGCGGATTTCGCGGGCCTGCCACCGCTCTACATTCAGGTCGGCAGCACCGAGGTGCTGCTCGACGATTCGCGCCGCGTCGCCGAGAAGGCGAAGGCGGCCGGCGTGGCGGTGGAGATCGAGGTGTGGCCGGACATGCCGCACGTGTGGCAGCTATACGCGCCGATGGTGCCGGAAGCGCGCGACGCGCTCGACCGCGCGGCCGCGTTCCTGCGCCGCGTCGCGGTCGAACGCGCGGTTCAGCGCGTCGGCGAGGCGTCGATCGCCTGATAGGCGGCCTTGACGGCCACCGAACCGTACTTGCGCTCGAGCCGGCGCACGGTGAAGTGGCCGTGCGCCATCTGCTGGAAGTGGTCGATGAACAGCGTGTTGACGGTCGCGCCGAGCACGGCGCCGATCGCCGGAATCGACTTCGCGGCCATCTGCTCGGTCACCTGCACCGAGAAACGCGATGCCACCGTCTGCACGAGCTTGAACACGGCCGCCGAGCTGTGCGCGGCGATGCCTTTCGTCGTGATGTCCGACGATGCCTTCGAGATGGCCTGCGCGAGCGCGCCGCGCAGCACGAAATAGCCGAGATCGGCGTCCTCTTCCTGCTTGTCCGGGTTGCCGCCCATGCCGAGCACGGCCAGGCATTGCAGCTGCGTATCGACCGACGTCAGGTCCTCGCCTTCGCTGCGCGCGATGTCGCACACCGAGCGGAAGATCAGCGTGGTCGTCACCGGCAGCTCGACCGGCAGCGCGAGAAAGCCGAACGCGCCACCCGCCGCGCCGGTCGTCGCGACCGCGAGCTTGTGCAGCAGGTTGCTCGGCTTGTCGGGCTCGGCGTCCGGCGCCGGCGGCTTGCCGAGCGTGCGCAGCGCGATGTTCAGGCACTTGCGCAGCGCGAGCTGCGTCGCGTCGTTGATCTTGCCGGTCGCGAAATCCGGCAGCCGGGCGATCATTTTCTCGACCGGCGCGCCGAGCATGCCCGTCAGCTTCATCGTCAACGACGGGCTTTCGAGCACCTGCTTCGCGCGCCACAGCGCGTCCCGATCTTCCTGCGACAGCGTTGTCGCGGGGGTGATTGAAATCGGTTCCATCATTCTCCTTGGCGGCCGGGGGTGATTAGGGCCTGTTCCCGCTAATAACGGGCTTGCGCTGGCCCCCAGAAGGGCCGAGCGCAAGGATTGCGACGAAGCGAATACTCGACGTATTCGCGAGGAGCATGACGCGGCGATCGGCCCTTCTGGGGGCCAGCCCCACGAATGATATTTCCCAAACAGGGGAACGAGCCTTGCCGGCCGTATTGCGGCGTCGCGCGTCGCTTGTTTGGCTCGGCCAAACGGCGCTCCTTGCTTCTTGCACGCGCCCCGAAGGAAGTCCCCTTGGGGGACAGCCGGCAAGGCTCGTTCGCAAGCCCGTTATTAGCGGGAACAGGCCCTAAACCATCGCCAGCCTAGATTACTCCGCCATGCTAGAATTTTAAGATTGATTGACTCGTCAAAAGTTGCATCAACAAAAAATGGCCGTCCACACTGCCGCCCACCATTCGAGCGGGCAAGTCTTGCCATTCCGCGAATCGCTGCTGGCGATGATCGGGATCTCGTTCGTCACCATGCTCGTCGCGCTCGACCAGACCGTCGTCGGCACCGCGCTGCCGACCATCGTCGCCGAACTCCGGGGCTTCGACCTGTACGCGTGGGTCGCGACCTCGTACCTGCTCAGCTCCGTGATCACGGTGCCGATCTTCGGCCGGCTCGGCGACTATTACGGCCGCAAGCCGTTCGTGATCGTGTCGATCATCGTGTTCACCGGCGCGTCCGTGCTGTGCGGCATGGCCAACGACATGCTGTATCTCGTGCTCGCGCGCGGGCTGCAGGGGATTGGCGGCGGGATGCTGGTCGGCACCGCGTTCGCGTGCATTCCCGACCTGTTCCCCGATTCCGTCGTACGGCTGCGCTGGCAGGTGCTGATGAGCACCGCGTTCGGCATCGCGAACGCGGTCGGCCCGTCGCTCGGCGGCGTGCTGACCCAGTCGTTCGGCTGGCGCTCGGTGTTCTACGTGAACCTGCCGGTCGGCCTGCTGTCGCTGCTGTTCGTGTGGCGCTACCTGCCGCACCTGCGCCACGTCGAGCACGATCGCAAGATGCGGCTCGACTGGCCGGGCGCGCTGCTGATCGCACTGTCGCTCGGCTCGCTGCAACTGTTCGTCGAATGGCTGCCGAAGTATGGCGTCGCGAGCTGGGCGTCGCTGCTGCTCGTCGTCGCGGTCGCGGCCGGCGTCGGCCTGTGGCACTGGGAAAAGCGCGCCGCGCAGCCGATTCTGCCGTTCGACATGTTCGGCAACCGCGCGCTGTCGGCGCTCTTCGTGCTCGCGATCCTCGCCGGCTTCTCGATGTTCTCGCTGCTGTTCTACGCGCCGCTGCTGTTCCAGGGCGGTTTCGGGATGTCGCCGAAAGAGGCGGGGCTCGTGATCACGCCGCTCGTCGTGTTCATCACGATCGGCAGCATCATGAACGGCCGCGTCGTCACGCGCATCCGCAATCCGAACGCGATGCTGCACGTCGGCTTCGTGCTGTTCGCGATCACGTGCGCGGGCATCGTCGTGTCGACGCACACGACGCCGACCTGGATGCTGATGGCGCTGATGGTCGCGGGCGGCATCGGGCTCGGCTTCGTGTTGCCGAACCTCACCGTGTTCGCGCAGCAGACGGCCGGCCGCGAGCACCTCGGCATCGCGACGGCGCTGCTGCAATCGCTGCGGATGGTCGGCGGGATGGTCGGCACCGCGCTGACGGGCACGCTCGTCAACCAGATGTATTCGGGCGGCGTGCGCAATGCGCTGTCGACCGACCATGCGATGCAGTGGCATGCGCAGCTCGCCGATCCGCAGATCCTGATCGATCGCACCGCGCAGGGCAGTCTCGTCGCCGAGCTGACGCGTGCCGGGCATAATGGCGCGCTGCTGCTGGAAGCGGCCCGCGAATCGCTGGTCAGCGCGATTCACCTGGGCGTCGCGATGGCGGCCGTCATCGCCGTGGTGTCGGTGTGGCAGTGCCGCCGCGTGCCGCCGATCGCGCTGCGGCGCAAGATCGAGCCGCATGTCGCGGCCGACTGACGGATTGACCGATTCAACGATTCACCGATTTACCGGAAACGAAATCAGCGCATGGAAGAACAGGACCGCGTCGCGATCTTGCAGCAATTCGGACGCACGTATCGCGCGTTCATGACCGCGTTCGAAACGCACGTCGGGCAGCCGATGCCGCGCTGGCGCATCATGGTCGCGTTGCACACGATGGGCGGGCATTCGTCGCAGAAGCGGCTCGTCGAAGTGCTGCGCATCGATCCGGGTGCACTCACGCGCCAGTTGAAGTCGCTCGATGCACTCGGCTGGATCGAGCGTGAATCCGACGCGCGCGACAACCGAGTGACCAATGTCACGCTGACGGACGACGGCCGCGCCGCGTTCGACGCCTGCCTGCCGCGCCGCAAGGCGTTTCTCGAGCAGACGATGGCGCAGTTGCCGGACGACGTGCTGAATGCGCTGTCGGGCGCGCTGGCGATGCTCGAATCGCGAATCGCGGACGTCGGTTCGACGCCGGCCGCGCGCTGACGCGCGGCGCGGGCAGGCGCGTCAGCCGCGCCGCGACCGATCGCCACCGGCAGGCGGGCACGTTATCCCGCCACCGGCCCGCGTTTCATCTCATCTCGATTCACTTCAGGATTACAGCTCGATGCGCGTTCCCAGCAGCGCGAGGAACTGCGCGAGCCATGCCGGATGCGCGGGCCACGCGGGCGCGGTGACGAACGGTGCATCGGTCACGGCCGCATCGACCGGGATGTCCGCGTATTCGCCGCCCGCAAGCTTCACCTCGGGCGCGCAGGCCGGGTAGGCCGAGATGCGCTTGCCGCGGATCACGTCGGCGGCCGCGAGCAGTTGCGCCGCGTGGCAGATCGCGGCGATCGGCTTGCCGGCCTCGGCGAACGCGCGCACGAGCGCGATCACCTTCGGGTCGAGTCGCAGGTATTCGGGGGCGCGGCCGCCCGCGATCGCGAGCGCGTCGTAGCGCGACGCGTCGACGTCGTCGAACGCGGCGTTCAGCGTGAACTGGTGGCCGGGTTTCTCGGTGTAGGTCTGGTCGCCTTCGAAATCGTGGATCGCGGTCTTGATCTTGTCGCCCGCGCGCTTGCCGGGGCAGACTGCATCGACGTGGTGACCGACGGCCTGCAGCGCCTGGAACGGCACCATCGTTTCGTAGTCTTCGGCGAAATCGCCGGTCAGGAACAGGATCTTCTTCGCGGCCATGGCTTTCTCCAGTGAAGCGGCGTGAGGGCCCGTTCGCGCCGTGCGCGGCAGACGGGCGCAACGGCCCCGAGACGCCGTTGCGCAGCACGCAACAGCCCGCCCCGAGGACGAAAGCGCAGTGTACTCCGGCAGATTGAAGCGCGCGTGACGGCCGCCCCGCGCGAGCGGCGGGGCGGTGCGCGCAATGCACGTCAGAAGAAGGTTTCGACGACTTCCGTCACGCGGAACTGCGGATCGAGCACGAGCACCTGGCGCCACTTGTCGAACGTCAGGCACGGGTGCGAGATGTCGAACGCGACCATGTCGCCGACCTTCACGTCCGCGCCCGGCGGGATCTGCAGGTACGCGTGCTGATCCATCATCCCGGTGACGGCCCAGCCTTCGGTGGCGGCGACGTCGCGCGGCGCGCTGTCGCGGCCCGGGCGGAAGTGGCGCGCCGGCTCGGGCAGGCCCGCGTCGAACGCCGCGTCGCGCTTGCCGAGCGCGACGATCGCGCGGTCGGCTTCCGGCACCGACTGCACGTACGCCCACAGCTGCAGCGCGGGCAGCAGCCCTTCGCCCATCGTGCGCGCGATCGGGTTGCGTGCGAACACGTCGGTCTGCGCCTTCTTGTAGACGCCGACGTCGTGCGTCAGGTAGCAGCCCGGACGCAGCACGACTTCCGCGAAGCCCGCGTTGGACGCCTTCGCGAATTCTTCCGCGACCACGTCGTACCACGCCGAACCGGCGCCGGACAGGATTGCCGGCGTGCGCGCGAAGCGGCCCGCGTCGGCCAGCTCGCGTGTGAGCGCGACCGCCTCCTGCAGGAATGCGCGGATCTCGCCTTCCTCTTTCAGCACGCCTTCGTACAGTTCGATGCCGGCCAGCTTCAGCGTGTCCGGATAACGCGCGAGCGCGGCGAGCACGGCTTCGCGCTGCGCGGCATCGCGCACGCCCGCGCGGCCGCCCGGCACGCCGAGCTCGAGCAACACGTTCAGCGGCTTCTTCAACTCGCCGAAGAAGCGGCCGAGCTGGTCCACGCTCTCGGCGGAATCGACGAGGCAGAAGAATTCGAAGTCGGGATCGGACAGCAGCCCGGCGATGATCGTCATGTTCTGGCGGCCGACGAGCTGGTTCGCGAGCAGCACGCGCCGCACGCCGCCGTGATACGCGGCCTGCGTCTGGTGCGCGGTCGCGAGCGTGATGCCCCATGCGCCTGCGTCGAGCTGGCGGCGGAACAGTTGCGGCGCCATCGTCGTCTTGCCGTGCGGCGCAAACTTGACGCCATACTGCTGGACGAATGCCTGCATCCAGTTCAGGTTGTGTTCGATGCGATCCTCGTAGAGCACGGCAGCCGGCAGGCTGACGTCTTCCGCGAGCAGGTTCCACTCGAGGCGGCCCGCGTCGCCCAGCGGCACGCTCGCGCTCGGCAGATTGCCGAGACCCTTGCCGAACGGATCGATCGTCGCTTCCTGATAGTTTGTAACTTTCATGTCAATCTGCTCCATCATCACTATGCATTGCACTGAAGTTGACATGCAGATGGTACAGAAAGTAGGATTTGCGCGGTGATGTTATTTAGTAACATCAAGCTCCCCATCCTTTCCGCAGATGAATACGCCCGCTACTCCGTCCGCTTCGCACGCGGTCGAGCCTCATCCGGCTCCGCCGGTCCTCGACATCGTCGCGCGGATCGCCGAATGCGCGCCCGAGCTGCGTGAAGCCGAGCGCAAGGTCGCCGCGTTCATCCTTGCCGATCTCGCGCGCGCCGCGCATGCGAGCATCGGCGCGCTCGCACGCGACGCGGAAGTCAGCGTCGCGACCGTCACGCGTTTCGCGAAGGCTGTCGGCTGTCGCGACGTGCGCGAATTGAAGGTGCTCGTCGCGCAGGCGGCGGCCGTCGGGCAGCGCTTTCTCGTGCCGTCCGACGATGCACCGGCCGACGACACGAACCCCGCATCGGTCGTCTACGACGAGATCCGCCTGGCGCTCGCACACAACCACCAGTTGCTGCGCAACACGTCGTTCGACGCGGCGGCCGAGCTGCTCGCCGGCGCGAAGATGATCTACGTGTACGGGCAGGGCGGCGGCTCGACCGCGCTCGCCGACGAGCTGCGCTTCCGGCTCGTGCGCTTCGGCCGGCCGGTCGCGACCTATCAGGACAGCCTGCTGCAGCGGATGGTGTCCGCGACGCTGTCGCGCGACGCCGTCGTCGTCGCGCTGTCGGTCAGTGGGCGCGTACCCGAGCTGCTCGAAAGCTGCCGGCTCGCGCAGCGTTATGGCGCGAAGCTGATCGTGATCACGGCGCCGGCTTCCCCGCTTGCGAAGCTGGCCGACCACCTGATTCCGGTCGTCGCGTTCGAAACCGATTTCATTTACAAGCCGTCGACATCGCGTTACGCGATGATGATGGCGATCGACGTGCTCGTCACCGGAGTCGCGTTGCGGCTCGGCGATGCGGGCCGAGAATCGTTGCGCCGCATCAAGCATGCGCTCGATGCGCATCGCGGCGGCGGAGACCGTCAACCGGTAGGAGACTGAACATGCATTCGCATCCCGAAGCGGCCGATACGCTGATCGTCGGCGCGCAGCTTTACGACGGTACCGGTGCGCCGCCCGTCACGCGCGACGTCGCGATCCGCAACGGCGTGATCGCGGCGATCGGCAACCTGTCGAACTGGCTCGCCGAGACCGTCGTCGATGCGGACGGCCGCGCGCTCGCGCCGGGCTTCGTCGACGTGCACACGCACGACGACACGCACGTGATCCGCGCGCCGCAGATGCTGCCGAAGATCTCGCAGGGCGTGACGACCGTGATCGTCGGCAACTGCGGGATCAGCGCGTCGCCGGTGACGCTCGCGGGCGATCCGCCCGACCCGATGAACCTGCTCGGCGAGCGCGGCGCGTTCCGGTACCCGACCTTCGCCGACTACGTCGCGGCCGTGAACGACGCGCGTCCGGCTGTGAACGTCGCGGCGCTCGTCGGCCACACGGCGCTGCGCAACAACCAGATGGACCGCCTCGACCGCGCGGCGACCGACGGCGAAATCGCCGGGATGCGCGCGCAGCTCGAGGAGGCGCTCGCGAACGGCGCACTCGGGTTGTCGTCGGGTCTCGCGTACGGCTCCGCGTTCGCGGCGCCGGCCGAGGAAGTGATGGCGCTCGCCGAGCCGCTCGCGAACGCGGGCGCGCTGTACACCACGCACATGCGCACCGAGTTCGACGCGATCCTCGACGCGATGGACGAAGCGTATCGCGTCGGCCGCCATGCGCGGGTGCCGGTCGTGATCTCGCACCTGAAATGCGCGGGCCCGTCGAACTGGGGGCGCAGCACCGAAGTGCTCGCGTCGCTCGAAGGCGCGCGCCGTTACCAGCCGGTCGGCTGCGACTGCTATCCGTACAGCCGCAGTTCGTCGACGCTCGACCTGAAGCAGGTGACGGGCGACATCGACATCACGATCACGTGGTCGGAGCCGCATCCGGAAGTCGCGGGCAAGCTGCTGAAGGCGATTGCGGCCGACTGGGGCGTATCCGAGCAGGAAGCCGCGCAGCGCATCCGCCCGGCGGGCGCCGTGTACCACAACATGTCCGAGGACGACGTGCGCCGGATCCTGTCTCACCCCGCGACGATGGTCGGTTCGGACGGCCTGCCGAACGATCCGCTGCCGCACCCGCGGCTGTGGGGCGCGTTCCCGCGTGTGCTCGGCCATTACGTGCGCGACACGAACCTGCTGCCGCTCGAGGAAGCGATCCGCAAGATGACGTCGCTGTCCGCGCGCCGTTACGGGATCGCGCGGCGCGGCGAGGTGCATGTCGGTTACCACGCGGATCTCGTGCTGTTCGATCCGGCGCGCGTGATCGACGCCGCGACGTTCGAGAAGCCGCAGCAGCCCGCGCACGGGATCGACGCCGTGTGGGTGAACGGCGTGCTGACCTACGAGAACGGCCAGCCGACCGGCGAGCGCGCCGGCGGCTTCGTCGCGCGCGGCGAGCGCGTGCCGGCGAGCGCCGACGCCGCGTTCTGAGCGAGGCATCGGGTTCGATCTTCCGCGCGTGCCGCTGCCGGCGCGCGCATCCGCAACCGAGCGTTGCATGGGATCCGGGTCAGCGCTGAAGCGCGGCGCGGGTCGACAAAACAAGGAGTGAAACGATGAAGCGATATGGCGTAGGCGAAGCGAAGGGTACGGGCGGCCAGGTGATGCCGTTCGCGCGTGCGGTCGAGGCCGACGGCTGGCTGTACGTGTCGGGCCAGACGCCGATGGTGAACGGCGAGGTCGTCGAAGGCGGGATCGTCACGCAGTCGAAGCAGACGATCGAGAACGTGATCGCGATCCTGAAGGAAGCCGGTTACGGCCTCGAGCACGTCGTGCGCTGCGGCGTGTGGCTCGACGACGCGCGCGATTTCGCGTCGTTCAACAAGGTGTTCATCTCGTACTTCGGCGAGCATCCGCCGGCACGCGCATGCGTGCAGTCGAGCATGGTGATCGACTGCAAGGTCGAGGTCGACTGCATCGCGTACAAGGCGCCGGCGAAGTAACGCCGCAACGACGAGCCGCTACGCAACGGGCCCGGCGCATTCACGTGCGCCGGGCCCGTTTTGTCATGTGCCGGGCACCGGTCGACGGGTGGGCGGCGCTGCCGCGGCGGCAACCGCCGCAACGCCACCCGCCCGTTCATGTAATGTGCCGCATGATCGTACTGAGGGGAAATGCATGGAATGGGCTGCGCTGGTGCCGGAGTTGATCTGCTCGGACCTTGCCGGAAGCGTTCGCTTCTATCGTGACGTGCTGGGATTCCGGATTCGCTTCGAGCGTCCGGAAGACGGGTTCGCCTATCTTGAAATCGGGCGGGCTCAGCTGATGCTCGAGCAGTACAGCCCGGAGGGCTGGCTGACCGGCCCGCTGGAGCCGCCGTTCGGGCGCGGGATCAATCTCCAGATCGAGGTCGATGCGCTCGACCCCATCCTCGACAGGATCCGCGCCGCGGGCGTGACGCTGTTCGTCGAGCCGCGCACGTCCTGGTATCGGCAGGATGAGATCGAGCATGGCCAGATCGAAATGCTGGTGCAGGATCCCGACGGTTACCTGTTGCGCCTGGTGGAGATCCTGCCGGAGCGGCCGGTGAGCGGGTGACCGCGGACCGTCTGCGCTCCCCCGCGCAATGAAAAACGGCCCGGCCGGTTGAATCCGGTCGGGCCGTTTTGTCTGGAGTGGCTGCCGCGCGTCGCCAATTGCGACCTGCGGCGACCACCCGCCGCCGTCACTGCCGCGCCGTCCGCGCGTTGTCCGGCATCGGCTGGTTGTAGTTCGTGCGGAACGGGTTGATGTCGAGCCCGCCGCGGCGCGTATAACGCGCATACACCGCGAGCTTGACCGGTTTGCACGCATGCAGGATGTCGAGGAAGATCCGCTCGACGCATTGCTCGTGAAAGCCCGTGTGGTTGCGAAACGAGATGATGTAACGGAGCAGGCCCGCGTGATCGATCTGCGGCCCGACGTAGTGGATCTGCACGCTGCCCCAGTCGGGCTGGCCCGTGACCGGGCAGTTCGAGCGCAGCAGGTCGGACACGAGCGTCTCCTCGACCGGCGCTTCATCCTCGGCGTCGGCCGCCGACAGCAGCGACGGATCGGGTTCGTACACGTCGGTATCGAGATCGAGCCGGTCGAGCGACAGCCCGTCGAGTTCGTCCATCTGCAGCTTGCCGAAGTCGTGCGGCGACACGAGCTGCACGGATACGCTCGCGCCGCACGCGGCCGAAACGTCGCGCTTCAGCGTGTCGCGCACCGCCTCGACCGAGTCGAACGTCGACTGCGCGAACGAGCCGAGATACAGCTTGAACGACTTCGATTCGACGATGTTCGGCGATTCGGCCGGCACGTAGAAGGTCGCGACCGCGACCTGCGGCTTGCCGCGCGCGTTGAGCCACGACAGCTCGTACGCGTTCCAGATGTCGGTGCCGAAGAACGGCAGCGCCGACGTGATGCCGATCTGCTCGCGCGCACCGGCGCGCGGAATCGGGAACAGGAGCGACGCGTCGTACTGGGCTGCGTAGACGGTGGCCTTGCCGAGCGGGGAATGTTCGGGATTCATTGCGTGTCGCCTTTACGACAGGAAGAGGCGGTAAGCCGGGTTGGCGCTCTCTTCGACATACGGATAGCCGAGCGCCGCGAGGAAGCGTTCGAATTCGGCGCGATCGGCCTGCGGCACCTGCAGCCCGACGAGGATCGAACTGTAGTCCGCGCCCTGGTTGCGGTAGTGGAACAGGCTGATGTTCCAGTCCGGCGCCATCGACGACAGGAACTTCATCAGCGCGCCCGGACGCTCCGGGAATTCGAAGCGGAACAGGCGCTCGTCGAGCGCGAGCGGCGAGCGGCCGCCGACCATGTAGCGGATATGTTCCTTCGACAGCTCGTCGTGCGTCAGGTCGACGGACTTGAAGCCGTGCGACTCGAAGTTCGCGGCGATCTCCGCCGATTCGCCGCGGCGGCGGATCTGCACGCCGACGAAGATGTGCGCGGATTGCGCATCGGCGATCCGGTAGTTGAACTCGGTGACGTTACGATCGCCGACGAGCGAGCAGAAGCGCTTGAAGCTGCCGCGCTCCTCGGGGATCGTGACCGCGAACACGGCTTCGCGCGCCTCGCCCACCTCGGCACGCTCCGCGACGAAGCGCATCCGGTCGAAGTTCATGTTCGCGCCGGACGTGATCGCAACGAGCGTCTGGTTTTCGATGCCTTCGCGTTCCGCATACAGCTTCGCGCCCGCGACCGCGAGCGCGCCGGACGGTTCGAGCACGCTGCGCGTGTCCTGGAACACGTCCTTGATCGCCGCGCACAGCGCGTCGGTGTTGACCGTCAGCACGCCATCGAGGTGTTCGCTGCACAGGCGGAAGGTTTCCTCGCCGACGAGCTTCACCGCGGTGCCGTCCGCGAACAGGCCGACTTCGGTCAGCTCGACGCGCTTGCCGGCATCGATCGACTGCGCCATCGCGCACGAATCCTCGGTCTGCACGCCGAACACCTTGATCTCCGGGCGCACGGCCTTGACGTACGCGACGATGCCCGCGGCGAGCCCGCCGCCGCCGATCGGCACGAAGATCGCGTGGATCGGGCCCTGGTGCTGGCGCAGGATTTCCATCGCGACGGTGCCCTGGCCCGCGATCACGTACGGATCGTCGAACGGGTGGACGAACGTCAGGTCGCGCTCCTGCTGCACCTTGACCGCGTGCGCGTACGCATCGCTGTACGATTCGCCGACCTGGATCACCTCGACGCTCGGGCCGCCGTGCGCGCGCACCGCATCGACCTTCACCTGCGGCGTCGTGACCGGCACGACGATCACGGCCTTGATGCCCATCCGGGCCGCCGAGAACGCGACACCCTGCGCGTGATTGCCGGCCGATGCCGTAATCACGCCGCGCGCGAGCGCGTCCGCCGGAATGTGCGCCATCTTGTTGTACGCGCCGCGCAGCTTGAACGAGAACACCGGCTGGTTGTCCTCGCGCTTCAGGTAGACGGCATTGCGCAGCCGGGCCGACAGGTTGCGGGCGGGTTCGAGTTCCGTCTCGATCGCGACGTCGTAGACGCGCGCGGTGAGGATTTTCTTCAGGTAATCGTGGGATGCCATGGGTGCTCGCGTGCAGTGCGGAAGCAGACGGGAAAACGTCAATGATAGCGCCAAGGGTCCGCCTGCACGCAAGCGGCATGCCGGGAGAGCGGTCGCGGGGCCGTTCGGGTGGCGCGTTCGCGACGCGGAGCGTCCCTTTTTTACCGGGTTAACTGCGCGGTTACCGACCGGACGGGCGGCGAATGAACGCCCGAAACCGTGCCGAACCAGGCGTGGCGCGGCTTGCGGCGATAGCCCCACGGCCTGTCCGGCGTGTCACGTATGGCCCGATCATGGGTTAGAATTCCGTTTTGAATCAAGGATCGGAAGATGCAGAGGCACCCTCGGATCGCCCAGTTGAAGCCGTCGCCGCGCGCAGCCAGCCCCGCGGCGGAACGGCATGAGCGCCGCGCGCGATCGTGCTGATGGTTCCGAGTGCCGCCAGGCCCTGTCGCCGGCCAGGAGGGGCGAGTCAACGCCCGCTCCGGCCCCATGAAGGACAGCCGCGCGCCTGGTAACAGAACAGATTTCCCCAAGATTGCGCCCACGCGCTTGCCGACGCCCGTGCACGGGGTATCGGCCCTCCGAGTCGTCCGAACATGAACGCACCACAAGTTTTCGATCCGAATGGCGCGGCCGCCGCCGTCGCCGCCGACCCCGCGCCCCGATTGCGCGAGATTCCCTACAACTACACGTCCTTCTCGGATCGCGAGATCGTGATCCGCCTGCTCGGCGAGGAGGCGTGGTCGGTGCTCGACGAGCTGCGCGCCGAGCGCCGTACGGGCCGCTCGGCACGGATGCTGTATGAAGTGCTCGGCGACATCTGGGTCGTGCGTCGCAACCCGTACCTGCAGGACGACCTGCTCGACAACCCGAAGCGCCGCGCGCTGCTGATCGAGGCGCTGAACCACCGCCTGACCGAGATCGGCAAGCGCCGCAGCGCGGATCTCACCGCGCACCGTGACGACGCGGGCCGCGAGCGCGCGTTGCGCGTCGAGATGCTCGAAGCCGCCGCGCGGCGTGCGGTGAGCGAGTTCGCCGACGAATTCGAGAAGATGGCCGACCTGCGCCGCCGCGCGACCAAGGCGCTCGGCCGCTGCACGCAAAAGGACAACATCCGCTTCGACGGGCTGTCGCGCGTGTCGCACGTGACCGACGCGACCGACTGGCGCGTCGAATACCCGTTCGTCGTGCTGACGCCCGATTCCGAAGCCGAGATCGCCGGACTGATCAAGGCCTGCTTCGAGCTCGGCCTGACCGTGATCCCGCGCGGCGGTGGCACCGGCTACACGGGCGGCGCGGTGCCGCTCACGCCGTTCTCCGCGGTGATCAACACCGAGAAGCTCGAACAGCTCGGCGCGGTCGAGCTGACCGAGCTGCCGGGCGTCGCGCACAAGGTGGCGACGATCTTCTCCGGCGCGGGCGTCGTCACGCGCCGCGTGACCGAGGCGGCCGAGGCGGCCGGCTACGTGTTCGCGGTCGATCCGACGTCGCTCGACGCATCGTGCATCGGCGGCAACGTCGCGATGAATGCGGGCGGCAAGAAGGCCGTGCTGTGGGGCACCGCGCTCGACAACCTGGCCTGGTGGCGGATGGTCGACCCGGACGGCAACTGGCTCGAAGTCACGCGTCACGAGCACAACCAGGGCAAGATCCACGACATCGCGGTCGCGCGCTTCGAGCTGAAGTGGTTCGACGGCGCGTACGCGCCGGGCGAGAAGCTGCTGCGCACCGAGATGCTCGAGATCGAAGGCCGCCGTTTCCGCAAGGAAGGGCTCGGCAAGGACGTGACCGACAAGTTCCTCGCCGGCCTGCCGGGCGTGCAGAAGGAAGGCTGCGACGGGCTCATCACGTCCGCGCGCTGGGTGCTGCACAAGATGCCCGCGCACACGCGCACCGTCTGCCTCGAATTCTTCGGCCAGGCGCGCGAGGCGATCCCGAGCATCGTCGAAATCAAGGACTACCTGTTCGAGACGTCGAAGCGGGGCGGCGCGATCCTCGCGGGCCTCGAGCACCTCGACGAGCGCTACCTGCGCGCGGTCGGCTATGCGACCAAGAGCAAGCGCAATGCCTTCCCGAAGATGGTGCTGATCGGCGACATCGTCGGCGACGATGCCGACGCAGTGGCGCAAGCGACGTCCGAAGTGATCCGGATGGCGAACGGCAAGAGCGGCGAAGGCTTCGTCGCGGTCAGCGCGGAGGCGCGCAAGCGCTTCTGGCTCGACCGCAGCCGCACGGCCGCGATCGCGAAGCACACGAACGCGTTCAAGATCAACGAGGACGTCGTCATCCCGCTGAACCGGATGGGCGAGTACACCGACGGCATCGAGCGGATCAACATCGAGCTGTCGCTGAAGAACAAGCTGCAACTCGTCGACGCGCTCGAAGCATTCTTCCGCGCCGGCAACCTGCCGCTCGGCAAGACCGACGACGCGAACGAGATCCCGAGCGCCGAGCTGCTCGAAGACCGTGTCCAGCAGGCGCTGGAGTTGTTCAAGCGCGTGCGTGCGCGCTGGGAATTCGTGCGCGACCGGCTCGACCAGCCGCTGCGCGAGGCGCAGCACTACCTCGTTCAGCTTGGCTACGAGGCGCTGGCCGAGAAGTTCGCGGATCGCGCGGACGAGCAGCCGGGCGCGACCGTGTTCCACATCACGCAGGACCGCACGGTCCGCATCTCGTGGAAGCAGGAGATCCGTGCGGAGCTGCGCGCGATCTTCAACGGCGGCGCGTTCAAGCAGATCCTCGACGAAGCGCAGGCGATCCACAAGCAGGTGCTGCGCGGCCGCGTGTTCGTCGCGCTGCACATGCACGCGGGCGACGGCAACGTTCACACCAACCTGCCGGTCAACTCCGACAACTACGAGATGCTGCAGGACGCGCACGCGGCAGTCGCGCGCATCATGAAGCTGGCGCGCTCGCTCGATGGCGTGATCTCCGGCGAGCACGGGATCGGCATCACGAAGCTCGAGTTCCTGACCGACGACGAGATCGCCGAATTCCGCGCGTACAAGCAGCGCGTCGACCCGAACGGCCGTTTCAACAAGGGCAAGCTGCTCGACGGCGCCGATCTGCGCAACGCGTACACGCCGAGCTTCGGGCTGATGGGCTACGAGTCGCTGATCATGCAGCAGTCCGACATCGGCGCGATCGCCGATTCGGTGAAGGACTGCCTGCGCTGCGGCAAGTGCAAGCCGGTGTGCGCGACCCACGTGCCGCGCGCGAACCTGCTGTACAGCCCGCGCAACAAGATCCTCGCGACGTCGCTGCTGGTCGAGGCGTTCCTGTATGAAGAGCAGACGCGCCGCGGCGTGTCGATCAAGCACTGGGACGAGTTCAACGACGTGGCCGACCACTGCACGGTGTGCCACAAGTGCGCGACGCCGTGCCCGGTGAAGATCGACTTCGGCGATGTCACGATGAACATGCGCAACCTGTTGCGCAAGATGGGCAAGAAGAAGTTCAACCCGGGCCAGGCCGCGGGCATGTTCTTCCTGAACGCGACCAATCCGCAGACGATCAACGCCGCGCGCGGCGTGATGATGGGCGTCGGCTACAAGGTGCAGCGCTTCGCGAACGACATGCTGAAGAAGGTCGTGACGAAGCAGACGCAGCACCCGCCCGCGACGACCGGCAAGCCGCCCGTCGTCGAGCAGGTGATCCACTTCGTCAACAAGAAGATGCCGGGCAACCTGCCGAAGAAGACGGCGCGCGCGCTGCTCGACATCGAGGACAACAAGATCGTGCCGATCATCCGCAACCCGAAGTCGACGACCGTCGATTCGGAGGCGGTGTTTTACTTCCCGGGCTGCGGCTCCGAGCGCCTGTTCTCGCAGGTCGGTCTGGCGACGCAGGCGATGCTGTGGGAAGCCGGCGTGCAGACGGTGCTGCCGCCGGGCTACCTGTGCTGCGGTTATCCGCAGCGCGGCGCGGGCCAGTACGACAAGGCCGAGAAGATCGTCACCGACAACCGCGTGCTGTTCCACCGGGTCGCGAACACGCTGAACTACCTCGACATCAAGACGGTGGTCGTGTCGTGCGGCACCTGCTACGACCAGCTTGCCGGGTATGAATTCGACAAGATATTCCCGGGCTGCCGGATCATCGACATCCACGAGTTCCTGCTCGAGAAGGGGATGAAGCTTGATGGCGTGACGGGCACGCGCTACATGTATCACGACCCGTGCCACACGCCGATCAAGACGATGGACCCGGTCAAGCTCGTCAACGAGCTGATGGGCACGGAGAAGGACGGCTACAAGATCGAGAAGAACGACCGTTGCTGCGGCGAATCGGGCACGCTCGCGGTCACGCGCCCGGACGTGTCGACGCAGGTCCGCTTCCGCAAGGAAGAAGAGATCCGCAAGGGTGCCGCGAAGCTGCGCAGCATCCCGGTCGTGGCCGACGGCGCGAGCGCACCGGCGCCGGCCGCGAACGGCCCGGACGTGAAGATCCTGACGAGCTGCCCGTCGTGCCTGCAGGGCCTGTCGCGCTACAACGAGGATGCGAACATCGAGGCCGACTACATCGTGGTCGAGATCGCGCGCCAGGTGCTCGGCGAGAACTGGATGGCCGACTATGTCGCACGTGCGAACCATGGCGGGATCGAGCGCGTGCTGGTCTAATGCGGGCATGACGACCGCCCGACCGGGCTAGGGATGAGCGGGCGCCGGCGCGGTAGCGCCGGCGCCC
>NZ_JBQVSQ010000008.1:278740-349877 GCF_052952715.1 Burkholderia sp. YIM B11467 | reverse complement strand
CGGCGCGGTAGCGCCGGCGCCCGTCCACATGGGAGCGACGATGGAATGCGTGTTTTGCCGTGAAGACGGCGGCGAGCTGCTCTGGCAGGACGATGCGCTGCGCGTCGTGCTGGCGACGGGCGAGCACGACTACCCGGGCTTCTGCCGGGTGATCTGGGGCGCGCACGTGGCCGAGTTCTCCGATCTCGGCGAGCCCGAGCGAGCCCACCTGATGCGCGTGGTCTACGCGGTCGAGCGGGCCGTGCGCCGCGTGATGCAGCCGAACAAGGTGAATCTCGCGAGCCTCGGCAACATGGTGCCGCACGTGCACTGGCACGTGATCCCGCGCTTCTCGAACGACGCCCATTTCCCGCAGCCCGTGTGGGCGCCGCGCCAGCGCAGCGTGTCCGAGGCGCTGCTGCGCTCGCGCGCCGCGCAAGCCTCGCTGCTGCACAATGCGGTGCGCGAGGAAATTCAACGCATGACCGATTCGAGGCAGCCATGAGCGGTTTGACTTCCACGACGCCGATTCCGTCCGGCGTCGTCGTGCACGCGGTATCGCGCGTGCTCGAATTGCAGTACCCGAACGGCGACAGCTACCGGATTCCGTTCGAGCTGATGCGCGTTTATTCACCGTCCGCCGAGGTGCGCGGCCACGGGCCCGGCCAGGAGACGTTGCAGACGGGCAAGCGCGAAGTGACGATCACCGCGCTCGAGGGCGTCGGCAACTATGCGCTGCAGCCGACCTTCTCCGACGGCCATTCGACCGGCATCTACTCGTGGGATCTGCTGTACGAGCTGGCGACGCAGCAGGACGCGCTGTGGCGCGACTATTTCGACAAACTGAAGGCGGCGGGCGTCGATCGAGACGCCCCGATGCAGGCGGCCGCGGCGCCGCACGGCCACTGCCACTGAAATCGACGGCGCCCGCTCGGCGCCGTCTTGCCATTTACTGAGGATCAACGCGATGAGCAAAACCCACTTCGGCTTCGAAAGCGTCGAGGAAAACGAAAAAGCGAAGAAAGTGGCGGGTGTGTTCCATTCGGTCGCGAGCAACTACGATCTGATGAACGACCTGATGTCGGCGGGCATGCACCGCGCGTGGAAGGCGTTCACGATCGCGCAGGCGAACGTGCGCCCCGGTTTCAAGGTGCTCGACATCGCGGCCGGCACCGGCGACCTGACCAAGTCGTTCGCGAAGGCGGCCGGGCCGACGGGCGAGGTCTGGCACACCGACATCAACGAATCGATGCTGCGCGTCGGCCGCGACCGGCTGCTCGACAAGGGCATCGTGACGCCGTCGCTGTTGTGCGACGCGGAGAAAACCCCCTTTCCGGACAACTACTTCGATGTCGTCACGGTTGCGTTCGGCCTGCGCAACATGACGCACAAGGATGCCGCGCTGGCCGAGATGCGCCGCGTGACGAAACCCGGCGGCCGCGTGATGGTGCTGGAATTCTCGAAAGTCTGGGATCCGCTGAAAAAAGCGTACGATCTGTATTCTTTCAAAGTATTACCGTGGCTTGGCGACAAGTTCGCGAAAGATGCCGAAAGTTACCGGTATCTTGCTGAATCTATTCGGATGCACCCCGACCAGGACACGCTGAAGACGATGATGGAACAAGCGGGCCTCGATGCCGTCAAATATTACAATTTGTCAGGTGGCGTGGTAGCTTTACACATGGGAACCAAGTACTAAGGGGTTCTTTCCATACATTCGCCTTACATCTGGAGAAAGTGATGTCCGAATCGCGTTCGTTGTTCAACCGTAGCAAGCCGTCGAAGCCGTGGGCTCGACGGGTCGGCACGCTGCTGATGGTCGGCCTGCTCACGGCCGGCACGTTCGCATCGCTCGACGCCGAAGCCAAGCGCGTAGGCGGCGGGCGCAGCATCGGCCGCCAGAACTCCACCGTCACGCAGCGCCAGGCCACGCCGCCCGCGCAGCAGCCGATGCAGCAGGCCGCGCCGTCGCAGGCGCAGCGTGCGAATCCGGCCGCGCCCGCACCGGCCGCGCAGCCCAACCGCTCGCGCTGGCTCGGGCCGATCGCCGGCCTCGCGGCCGGTCTCGGCATCGCGGCGCTGCTGTCGCACTTCGGTCTCGGCGAGGCATTCGCCGGCATGATGTCGAACATCATCGTGATCGCGCTGCTCGCGTTCGTCGGCATCTGGCTGATCCGCAAGTTCATGAACCGCCGCCGCACGCAAGAGCCGGCGTACTCGGTCGGCGGCTCGGCTTCGTCGTCGGGCGGCTACTCGCAAAGCCCGTCGTTCCAGCAGGGCAACACCGGCAGCAACTACGCCGGCAGCGGCAGCAGCTACGCGAACGAAGCGCAAGGCGTGTTCGGCGGCGGTGCCGCGGCCACCGGCGCGGCAGCAGGCGCGATGGCAGCGGCGGCGCCGCTCCAGGTGCCGGCGGGCTTCGACACCGAAGCGTTCCTGCGCAGCTCGAAGGTGTATTTCGTGCGCCTGCAGGCCGCGTGGGACCAGGGCAACCTGGCCGACATCCGCGAGTTCACGACGCCCGAAATGTTCGCCGAGATCAAGATCGACCTCGATTCGCGCGGCAACGAGTCGAACCAGACCGACGTCGTGCAGCTCGACGCGGAACTGGTCGCGATCGAGGATCGCGGCATCGAGCAGTCGGCGAGCGTGCGCTTCCACGGCCTGATCCGCGAATCGGCGAATGCGTCGGCCGCGCCGTTCGACGAAGTGTGGAACCTGTCGAAGTCGGGCAGTCAGGGCTGGCTGCTCGCGGGCATCCAGCAGCTCAACACGCACTGAGCGTGACCGGCGGCCGGCGCCGCCGGATGCCCGGGCGACGGCCGCCTCGCTGCGACCGCTTGCCGCTCGGGTGTGCGGTCAGGCACGGTCTGCCAGCGATCCGACGTTACAATAGAAACCCGCGTGGGCGCCCGGCCTGCGCGGGTTTTTTCTTTCCCAGCCCGATGACCTTTGCCGCCAAGCCTTTTGCTGCTGCCGTCAATCACTTGCTCGCGCGCGAATCGTGGGCACGCGACCGCCTGATTCCCTATGCGGGCAAGACTGCCCGGATCGACGTGCCTCCCGTCACGCTCACGCTGCTGGTGCAGCCTGACGGCTATCTGTCTGCCGTCGACGCACAGGATGCGCAGCAGGTCGACGTGTCGATCGCGCTCGCGGGCGATACGGTCGCCGCATTCCTGCAGGGCGGCCAGGCGGCCGTGATGAAGCACGTGAAGATCGAGGGCGACGCGGAATTCGCGACGCAGATCGCGAAGCTGGCCGAGCACCTGCGCTGGGAACCTGAAGAAGATCTCGCGAAGCTGGTGGGCGACGCGGCGGCATACCGGATCGCGACGGTCGTGCGCGACGCCGGTGCACGCGCGCGACGCACCGGCCGCAACGTGCTCGATTCCGTCGCCGAATACTGGCTCGACGAGAACCCGCAAGTCGTCCGGCGCGCGTCGCTCGGCGGCTTCGACGCCGAACTGGCGCGCGCACGCGATGCGCTCGCGCGGGTCGAAAAGCGGGTCGAGCGACTCGAACAAAAAATCGGCGCGCGCACGGGTTCCGGCCCGCGCGGCGCGCACTGAGGGCCGCAGGGCATGCGCATTTTCCGTTTCATCAAGATTGTCTACACCGTCATCCGCTTTGGTCTCGACGAAGTGATGCTGTCCCGGATCGACGACCGGCGCGTGAAGCTGCTGCTGCGGATCACGACGATCGGCCGTCGTTATTCCGATCCGCCCGCCGTGCGGCTGCGTCGTGCGCTCGAAAGCCTCGGCCCGATCTTCGTGAAGTTCGGCCAGGTGCTGTCGACGCGCCGCGACCTGCTGTCGGTCGATTTCGCGAACGAACTCGCGAAGCTGCAGGACCAGGTGCCGCCGTTCGATTCGGCGGTCGCGATCGCGATCATCGAGAAGTCGCTCGGTGCGCCGGTCGACGAGCTGTTCGACGAATTCGAGCGCGAGCCGGTCGCGAGCGCGTCGATCGCGCAGGTGCATTTCGCGAAGCTCAAGCAGGGCGTGCACGCGGGCAAGGCCGTTGCCGTCAAGGTGCTGCGTCCGAACATGCTGTCGGTGATCGATTCCGATCTCGCGCTGATGCGCGACATCGCCATCTGGACCGAACGGATGTGGGCCGATGGCCGGCGCCTGAAGCCGCGCGAGGTCGTCGCCGAATTCGACAAGTACCTGCACGACGAGCTCGACCTGATGCGCGAGGCCGCGAACGGCAGCCAGTTGCGCCGCAACTTCGCGGGCCTCGACCTGCTGCTCGTGCCCGAGATGTTCTGGGATTTCTCGACGTCGCAGGTGCTCGTGATGGAGCGCATGACTGGCGTGCCGATCAGCCAGGTCGAGACGCTGCGCACGGCCGGCGTCGACATCAAGAAGCTTGCGCGCGAAGGCGTCGAGATCTTCTTCACGCAGGTGTTCCGCGACGGTTTCTTCCACGCGGACATGCACCCCGGCAACATCCAGGTGAGCCTCGACCCGAACACGTTCGGCCGCTACGTCGCGCTCGATTTCGGGATCGTCGGCGCGCTGTCCGATTTCGACAAGAACTACCTCGCGCAGAACTTCCTCGCGTTCTTCAAGCGCGACTACCACCGCGTCGCGACGCTCCACCTCGAATCGGGCTGGGTGCCGCCCGAGACGCGCGTCGAGGAGCTCGAAAGCGCGATCCGCGCGGTGTGCGAGCCGTATTTCGACCGTGCGTTGAAGGACATCTCGCTCGGCCAGGTGCTGATGCGCCTGTTCTCGACGTCGCGTCGCTTCAACGTCGAGATCCAGCCGCAACTTGTGCTGCTGCAGAAGACGATGCTGAACGTCGAAGGGCTCGGCCGCTCGCTCGACCCCGAGCTCGACCTGTGGAAGACCGCGAAGCCGTACCTCGAGCGCTGGATGACCGAGCAGATCGGCCTGCGCGGCTGGTACGAGCGCTTCAAGGTCGAGGCGCCGCAATGGAGCAAGACGCTGCCGCAACTGCCGCGCCTGATCCACCACGCGATGGCGGCGCGCCATGACGCGCCGCGCGCCGCGAGCGAGGACCTGATGCGCCAGATCCTCGTCGAACAGAAGCGGACGAACCGTTTGCTGCAGGCGCTGCTGATTTTCGGCCTCGCCGTCGGCGTCGGCGCCCTCGTCGCGCGCGTGTTGCTCGCGCTCGCGTACGGCTCATGACCGAAAGGAGCAGGGCGATGTCCGATCCGAAGCAACCGAGCGCACCGACGGCCGCCGATTTCGCGACGCGCGACCCCGGCAATGCGTCGTTCTGGGACGAGCGTTTCGAGCGCGGCGTGACGCCGTGGGAATTCGGCGGCGTGCCCGACGGCTTTCGCGTGTTCGCGCACCGGCTCGCGCCGTGCCCGGTGCTGATTCCCGGCTGCGGCAGCGCACAGGAGGCCGGCTGGCTTGCCCAGGCCGGCTGGCCCGTGCGCGCGATCGATTTCGCCGCGCAGGCGGTGGCTACCGCGAAGGCGCAGCTCGGCGCGCATGCGGACGTCGTCGAGCAGGCCGATTTCTTCGCGTACCGGCCGCCGTTCGACGTGCAGTGGGTGTACGAGCGCGCGTTCCTGTGTGCGCTGCCGCCGAGCCTGCGCGCCGACTATGCGGCGCGGATGGCCGGGTTGCTGCCCACGGGTGGATTGCTGGCCGGCTATTTCTTCCTGACGGCGAAACCGAAGGGGCCGCCGTTCGGGATCGAGCGTGCCGAACTCGATGCGCTGCTCGCGCCGCACTTCGAGCTGATCGAGGATTTGCCCGTGACAGATTCGCTGGCCGTGTTCGAAGGGCACGAGCGCTGGCTCACGTGGCGCCGCCGCTGATGCGCGGGCGTAGCGGCCGTTGCCGGACCGCGCCGGGGTTTCGGCTATAATTCAAGGTTTTGCAAGCTGTTTCCAGTTTCCGCGGGAAAAATATCATGCCGATCTACGCCTATCGATGCGAAGCGTGTGGTTTCGCGAAGGACGTGCTCCAGAAGATGAGCGACGCGCCGCTGTCGCAGTGCCCGGAATGCGGGAAGGATGCGTTTCGCAAGCAGGTAACTGCCGCGGGCTTCCAGCTGAAGGGCTCGGGTTGGTACGTCACCGATTTCCGTGGCGGTTCGGGTGGCGCCAGCGCGCCGGCGACCGCGTCGGGTGACGCGGCTGCGGCGACGCCCGCCGCGGCGGAACCGGCAGCGGCCGCGCCGGCCGCGGCGAGTTCCGACAGCACGACGACGAGTGCCGCGCCTGCCCCGGCTGCAGCGCCCGCCGCCAGTAGTTGACCGTCGCGGTCCGACCGGGCCGCGACCACCCCGCGCCGCCGGCGCGGTTCATTGACGGCAGATGATGAAAAAGACGACCCTGAAATCGGTGTTTCTGACCGGCCTGCTGGTTCTCGTCCCGCTCGCGATCACGCTGTGGGTGCTCGGTCTCATCATCGGCACGATGGACCAGACGCTGCTCCTGCTGCCCGAATCGTGGCAGCCCGAGCGGATGCTCGGCTTCCACCTGCCGGGGATCGGCGCGGTGCTGACGCTTGCGTTCATCTTCGTCGTCGGTCTGGCCACGCGGAATTTCGTCGGCCAGAAGCTCGTCACGTGGTGGAATGCGGTCGTGCGCCACATCCCGGTCGTGGGGCCGATCTACACGAGCGTCAAGCAGGTATCGGACACGCTGCTGTCGAGCAGCGGCAACGCGTTCCGCAAGGCGCTGCTGATCGAATACCCGCGCCGCGGCTCGTATACGATCGCGTTTCTGACCGGCACGCCCGGCGGCGACGTGCTCAATCATCTGACGGAAGAATACGTGAGCGTGTATATCCCGACGACGCCGAACCCGACGTCGGGCTTCTTCCTGATGCTGCCGAAGAGCGAAGTCATCGAACTCGACATGTCGGTCGATGCCGCGCTGAAGTACATCGTCTCGATGGGCGTCGTGGCGCCCCCGGCGCCGGCTCCGGCGCCCGCCCGCCGCCCCGTCGAGCCGCCGCTGTAAGTAAAGAATCATCGCCCGGGCCGCGCGTTGCGGCGCCCGTTGATCAAACCGAACGAAAGCAAACATCATGTCGATGCGTACTGAATACTGCGGTCTCGTGACCGAACACCTGCTGGGCCAAACCGTGTCGCTGTGCGGCTGGGTGCAGCGCCGCCGCGATCACGGCGGTGTGATCTTCATCGACCTGCGCGATCGTGAAGGCCTCGTGCAGGTGGTGTGCGACCCGGATCGCGCGGAAATGTTCGCGACCGCCGAAGGCGTGCGCAACGAGTTCTGTGTGCAGGTGAAGGGTCTCGTGCGCAACCGTCCGGAAGGCACGGTCAACGCCGGTCTGAAGAGCGGCAAGATCGAAGTGCTGTGCCACGAGCTGACCGTGCTGAACGCGTCGGTCACGCCGCCGTTCCAGCTCGACGACGACAACCTGTCGGAAACGACGCGTCTCACGCACCGCGTGCTCGACCTGCGCCGTCCGCAGATGCAGCACAACCTGCGCCTGCGTTACCGCGTCGCGATCGAGGCGCGCAAGTACCTCGACGAGCAGGGTTTCATCGACATCGAAACGCCGATGCTGACGAAGAGCACGCCGGAAGGCGCGCGCGACTACCTCGTGCCGTCGCGCGTGAACGCGGGCCAGTTCTTCGCGCTGCCGCAATCGCCGCAGCTGTTCAAGCAACTGCTGATGGTCGCGAACTTCGACCGTTACTACCAGATCACCAAGTGCTTCCGCGACGAGGATCTCCGTGCCGACCGTCAGCCGGAATTCACGCAGATCGACTGCGAAACGTCGTTCCTCGGCGAGCAGGAAATCCGTGACCTGTTCGAGGACATGATCCGTCACATCTTCAAGACGACGATCGACGTCGAACTCGACGCGACGTTCCCGGTCATGCCGTACTCGGAAGCGATGGCGCGTTTCGGTTCGGACAAGCCGGACCTGCGCGTGCAGCTCGAATTCACCGAGCTGACCGACGCGATGAAGGACGTCGACTTCAAGGTGTTCAGCACGCCTGCCAACGCGAAGGACGGCCGTGTCGCGGCGCTGCGCGTGCCGAAGGGCAGCGAGCTGTCGCGTGGCGACATCGACGGCTACACCGAATTCGTGCGCATCTACGGCGCGAAGGGCCTCGCATGGATCAAGGTCAACGAGAAGGCGAAGGGCCGTGACGGCCTGCAGAGCCCGATCGTCAAGAACCTGCATGACGCATCGATCGCGGCCATCCTCGAGCGCACGGGCGCTGAAGACGGCGACATCATCTTCTTCGCGGCCGACCGCGCGAAGGTCGTCAACGACAGCCTCGGCGCGCTGCGCCTGAAGATCGGCCATTCGGAATTCGGCAAGGCGAACGGCCTCGTCCAGGCCGGCTGGAAGCCGCTGTGGGTCATCGACTTCCCGATGTTCGAATACGACGACGAAGATGCACGCTACGTCGCCGCGCACCACCCGTTCACGAGCCCGAAGGACGAGCACCTCGAGTACCTCGAGACCGACCCGGGTCGTTGCCTCGCGAAGGCCTACGACATGGTGCTGAACGGCTGGGAAATCGGCGGCGGCTCGGTGCGTATCTACCAGGAGGAAGTGCAGAGCAAGGTGTTCCGCGCACTGAAGATCGGCGCGGAAGAGGCTCAGCTGAAGTTCGGCTTCCTGCTGGACGCGCTGCAATACGGCGCGCCGCCGCACGGCGGTATCGCATTCGGTCTCGACCGCATCGTCACGATGATGGCCGGCGCCGATTCGATCCGCGACGTGATCGCGTTCCCGAAGACGCAGCGTGCGCAGGATCTGCTCACGCAGGCGCCGAGCCCGGTCGACGAGCGTCAGCTGCGCGAACTGCACATCCGTCTGCGTCAGCCGGAACAGCCGAAGGCGTAACGCGCTTTCGCCACCACGCGTGTGTGCGGCGACGCGCACACGACGCACATGAAAAAGGCGCTGCGATGCGCCTTTTTCGTTTTTTGCGGTACAGTCGCAGCACTTGCCGCACGTTCGGAGCACATGCCCGGCGCGCGGCCCTGTGCCGCATGAAACAAAGATGACGAAGCCGCCGAAAATCCCCGAATCCGTTCTCGTCGTGATCTACACGCCCGACCTCGATGTGCTGGTGATCAAGCGTGCCGACCAGCCCGATTTCTGGCAATCGGTGACCGGATCGAAGGACACGCTCGACGAGCCGCTTGCGGTCACCGCCGCACGCGAAGTGGCCGAGGAAACCGGCATCTCGATCGGCACGCCGGACGTGCCCGCCACGGCGCTCGCCGACTGGCGCCACCGGATCGAATACACGATCTATCCGCAATACCTGCATCGTTATGCACCGGGCGTCACGCGCAACACCGAGCACTGGTTCGGGCTGTGCGTGCCGCATCGCGTCGACGTGACGCTGTCGCCGCGCGAGCATGTCGACCATGCGTGGCTGCCGTTCCGCGAGGCGGCCGCGCGCTGCTTCTCGCCGTCGAACGCCGAGGCGATCCTGCAATTGCCCGCGCGCGTGGCACTCTCGCGGGCGCCGCACGGCTCGTCCGCATGACTGCGGAGACCCGCAAGCGTTTCGCGCAATTGCGGCAGATGTTCCTGCAGGAACGCGGCTCCGCGTCGCGGCTCGCGTTCACGGCGGGCAACACGGTGCGACTGTGCGAGGGCGGCGGCGAGTTCTTCGCGGCACTGATCGAACGCATCGATGCCGCCCGCGAGCAGGTGATGCTCGAAACCTACATCTTCTGCGACGACGCGGCCGGCCGCCCGGTGTCGGACGCGCTGATCCGCGCGGCGCAGCGCGGCGTGCGCGTGCGCGTGATCACCGACGGCATCGGCACCGCGCGTCTGCCGTTGTTCGACACGTGGGTCGCGGCCGGCATCGAGCACAGCATCTACAACCGCTTCCTGTTCGGCCGCTTCGGCTTCTCGCGCACGCACCGCAAGCTCGCGGTGATCGATCACGCGGTCGCGTTCTGCGGCGGCATCAACATCGTCGACGACTATGCGCAGGGCGGCGCGACGCTGCCGTTTCCGCGCTGGGATTTCGCGGTCGAGATGGCGGGGCCCGCGGTGTCCGACGTGCGCGCCGCGTTCGAACTGCAGTGGCACCGGATCCGGTTCGGCCACAAGCCGTATGCGCAATACGCGGCCGGGCTGCACGGCGGCGAAGCGTTCCCCGACATGTTCCGGCGCTGGATGCGCAGCCACCGGTGGATCAAGGCCGGCGCGCTGCGGGTCGTGACGGAGCCGAGCGTCGCGTTCGTCGCGCGCGACAACGTCGTGAACCGTCGTGCGATCGAGAAGGCCTATCTCGCGGCGATCGGCCAGGCGCGCCAGCAGATCCTGCTCGCGAATCCGTACTTCATGCCGGGCCGCAAGCTGCGCCGCGCGCTGACGGGCGCCGCGCGGCGCGGCGTCGACGTGCGGATCCTGGTCGGCCGCAAGGAGTTCGCGGCGCTCGATACGGCCGTGCCGTTCCTCTACCATGCGCTGCTGCGCGCGGGCGTGCGCGTGGCCGAATACGACAAGACGATGCTGCACGGCAAGGTGGCCGTGATCGACGACAACTGGGCGACGGTGGGCTCGTCGAATCTGGACGCGCTGAGCCTGATGCTGAACAATGAGGCGAACGTCGTGCTGGTGCGCTACGATGCAGTGACGAACGAACTGCGCGACGCAATCACGGCAGCGTTCGCCGACGGCCGGGAGATCGATCCCGCGCGATTTGCCGCGCGCCCGCGCATCGAGCGTCTGCTGAACTGGCTGGCCTATACGACGTATCGTGTCGTGATGAAGGCATTGACGGTCGGCGGTTACGACTGACGCGGACTAAGCGTTCGCTTCAAAAAATCTGTCCGCACGTTCGTGCGGAAAAGCCGCTCCGGCCTCGCCGGAATCGCGCAAAATAGCGGCTCGGTTAGACACCGGTTTCTAATAATTTCCTTGTTTCGCGAGCGGCCGCACTCAATAATAGTACGGCCGTTCGATTTTATTCGAACCCCCGAACGGTTACAGAAATAGCTATGCGAAAAGGCGAACAGACGCGTGCCGCGATACTTGAAGCTGCTTTGGACCTCGCCAGCCGTGACGGGCTGGAGGGGCTGACGATCGGCCTGCTGGCCGAGCGCATGCAGATGAGCAAGAGCGGCGTGTTCGCGCACTTCGGATCGCGCGAGGACCTGCAGGTCGAGGTTGTCCGCGAGTACCACCATCGTTTCGAAAACGAGGTGTTCTTTCCGAGCCTGCGCGAGTCGCGCGGTCTGCCGCGTCTGCGGGCGATGCTGGCGCGCTGGATCGAGAAGCGCATCCAGGAGGTGACGACTGGGTGCATCTACATCAGCGGCGCAGTGGAGTACGACGACCGGCCGGACAGCCCCGTGCGCGAGCAGTTGATCGCGAGCGTGACAGCCTGGCGTGCCGCGTTGCTGCGCGCCATTTCGCAGGCGATGGAAGAGGGGCATCTGCGCACGGATACCGATCCGGACCTGATGCTCTTCGAGCTGTACAGCTTCACGCTCGGCCTGCATCACGACGCACGCTTCCTGCATTCGCCGGACGCCGTGCGCCTCACGTGGGCCGCGCTGGAAAAGACGATTGTTTCGTATCAGAGCGAGAGCCGTTAGCGGCGCGTCAACCGCCCGCCAGGAGCTCGAGCCGTTTTGCCCACCTTTGGAGAGAGTCATGGGACAGTACGCCGCGCCGCTGCGCGACATGCAATTCGTGTTGCACGAGCTTCTGAACGTCGAAGCCGAAGTCAAGCAAATGCCCAAGCATGCGGACCTCGACGCCGACACGATCAACCAGGTCCTCGAAGAAGCGGGCAAGTTCTGCTCCGAGGTGCTGTTCCCGCTGAACCAGGTCGGCGACCGCGAAGGCTGCACGTATGAAGGCGACGGCGTCGTGAAGACCCCGACCGGCTTCAAGGAGGCCTACCAGCAATACGTCGAGGCCGGCTGGCCGGCGCTCGGCTGCGATCCGGACTACGGCGGCCAGGGCCTGCCCGCGTTCGTGAACAACGCGCTCTACGAAATGATGAATTCGGCGAACCAGGCATGGACGATGTATCCGGGCCTGTCGCACGGCGCGTACGAATGCCTGCACGCGCACGGCGCGCCGGAACTGCAGAAGGCCTACCTGCCGAAGCTCGTGACGGGCGAATGGACCGGCACGATGTGCCTGACCGAGCCACACTGCGGCACCGACCTCGGCATCCTGCGCACCAAGGCCGAACCGTACGGCGACGGCTCCTACTCGATCAGCGGCACGAAGATCTTCATCTCGAGCGGCGAACACGACATGGCGGAGAACATCGTCCACCTCGTGCTCGCGCGCCTGCCGGAAGCGCCGCAGGGCACGAAGGGCATTTCGCTGTTCATCGTGCCGAAATTCATTCCCGACGCAGCGGGCGAGCCGGGCGAGCGCAACGGCATCAAGTGCGGCTCGATCGAGCACAAGATGGGCATCCACGGCAATTCGACCTGCGTGATGAACCTCGACAACGCGAAGGGCTGGATGGTCGGCGAGCCGAACAAGGGCTTGAACGCGATGTTCGTGATGATGAACGCGGCCCGTCTCGGCGTTGGCGCACAAGGCCTCGGCCTCACGGAAGTCGCGTATCAGAACTCGCTTACGTATGCGAAGGAGCGCCTGCAGATGCGCTCGCTGACGGGCCCGAAGGCACCGGACAAGCCGGCCGACCCGATCATCGTGCACCCGGACGTGCGCCGCATGCTGCTCACGCAGAAGGCCTATGCGGAAGGCGCGCGCGCGTTCACGTACTGGTCCGCGCTGCAGATCGACAAGGAGCTGTCGCACGCCGATGAAGCGGTGCGCAAGGAAGCGGCCGACCTCGTCGCGCTGCTCACGCCGATCATCAAGGCGTTCCTGACCGACAACGCATTCGAGTGCACGAACCACGCGATGCAGATCTACGGCGGCCACGGCTTCATCTCCGAGTGGGGCATGGAGCAGTACGTGCGCGACGCGCGGATCAACATGATCTACGAAGGCACGAACTCGATCCAGTCGCTCGACCTGCTGGGTCGCAAGGTGCTCGGCGACATGGGCGCGAAGCTGAAGAAGTTCGGCAAGCTCGTCACGGAATTCGCGGAAGCCGAAGGCGTGAAGCCGGAAATGGCCGAGTTCATCAACCCGCTCGCCGACATCGGCGACAAGGTGCAGAAGTTGACGATGGAAATCGGCATGAAGGCGATGCAGAACCCCGACGAAGTCGGTGCTGCCGCCGTGCCGTACCTGCGTACCGTCGGCCACCTGGTGTTCTCGTACTTCTGGGCGCGGATGGCACGCCTCGCACTCGACAACGAAGCGTCGGGCGATCCGTTCTACAAGTCGAAGCTCGCGACGGCCCGCTTCTACTTCGCGCGCCTGCTGCCCGAGACGGCATCGACGATCCGCGCCGCGCGCGCCGGTTCGAAGACGCTGATGGAAGTCGACGAATCGCTGTTCTGATGCGAGTCCGGGCGGTGCGCGATGCGCGCCGCCCGAACGCAACGGTTCCTGGTACTCACTTCGCCGTGCAGCCCCCACCCCTCGCGCTGCACGACATAATCCGGAGACATCCCGTGAGCAATTTCCTGATTCGCAAGGTCGCCGTGCTGGGCGCCGGCGTGATGGGCGCGCAGATCGCCGCGCACCTCATCAACGCGCGCGTGCCGGTGCTGCTGTTCGACCTGCCGGCCAAGGAAGGCCCGAAAAACGCGATCGCGCTGAAGGCGATCGAGAACCTGAAGAAGCTGTCGCCCGCGCCGTTCGGCGTGAAGGACGACGCGAAGTACCTCGAGGCAGCCAACTACGAAGACGACATCGCGAAGCTCGCCGAGTGCGACGTCGTGATCGAGGCGATCGCCGAGCGGATGGACTGGAAGCACGACCTGTACAAGAAGGTCGCACCGCACATCGCGCCGAACGCGATCTTCGCGACCAACACGTCGGGCCTGTCGATCACGAAGCTGTCCGAAGGTTTCTCGGACGAGCTGAAGTCGCGCTTCTGCGGCGTGCACTTCTTCAACCCGCCGCGCTACATGCACCTCGTCGAGCTGATCCCGACCGCGCATACGCGCCCGGAGATCCTCGACCAGCTCGAGACGTTCCTGACGAGTATCGTCGGCAAGGGCGTCGTGCGCGCGAAGGACACGCCGAACTTCATCGCGAACCGCGTCGGCATCTTCTCGATCCTCGCGGTGATCACCGAGGCCGCGAAGTTCGGCCTGCGCTTCGACGAAGTCGACGATCTGACGGGCAGCCGCCTTGGCCGCGCGAAGTCGGCGACGTTCCGCACCGCGGACGTGGTCGGCCTCGACACGATGGCGCACGTGATCAAGACGATGCAGGACAACCTGGCCGACGATCCGTTCTTCCCGGTCTACCAGACGCCTGCCGTGCTCGCCGAACTGGTGAAGCAGGGCGCGCTCGGTCAGAAGACGGGCGGCGGTTTCTACAAGAAGGAAGGCAAGGCGATCAAGGTGCTCGACGCGAAGACGGGCAGCTACGTCGACGCCGGCGCGAAGGCCGACGAAACCGTCGGCCGCATCCTGAAGCGTCCGCCGGCCGAACGCCTGAAGCTGCTGCGCGAGACGGATCATCCGCACGCGCAGTTCCTGTGGTCGATCTTCCGCGACGTGTTCCATTACATCGGTGTGCATCTCGAGTCGATCGCCGACAACGCGCGCGACGTCGACCTCGCGATCCGCTGGGGCTTCGGCTGGAACGAAGGTCCGTTCGAAGGCTGGCAGGCTGCCGGCTGGAAGCAGGTCGCCGAGTGGGTGCAGGAAGACATCGCGGCCGGCAAGGCGCTCGCGAACGTGCCGCTGCCGTCGTGGGTGCTCGAAGGCGCGGTTGCCGAGAAGGGCGGCGTGCACACGGCCGAAGGCTCGTGGGCGCCGGCTGCGCAGCGTTTCGTGCCGCGCTCGGACCTCGCGGTCTACGGCAAGCAGGTCTTCCGTGCGCCGCTGCTCGGCGAAGCGGGTGCCGATCCGAAGTCGTACGGCAAGACGCTGTTCGAGACCGACGCGGTGCGCGCATGGGTCGACGACCGTGCGGGTGAGGACGACGTCGTGATCGTGTCGTTCAAGTCGAAGATGAACACGATCGGACCGAGCGTGATCGACGGCCTCGTGCAGGCAATCGAACTCGCGGAGAAGGACTACAAGGGCGTGGTGATCTGGCAGCCGACGTCGCTGAAGCTCGGCACGCCGGGCGGCCCGTTCTCGGCCGGCGCGAACCTCGAAGAGGCGATGCCCGCGTTCATGATGGGCGGCGCGAAGGGCATCGAGCCGTTCGTGAAGAAGTTCCAGGAAGGCATGCTGCGCGTGAAGTACGCGAACGTGCCGGTCGTCGCGGCCGTGTCGGGCATTGCGCTCGGCGGCGGGTGCGAGCTGATGCTGCACAGCGCGAAGCGTGTCGTGCACGTCGAAAGCTACGTCGGTCTCGTCGAAGTGGGCGTCGGCCTCGTGCCGGCGGGCGGCGGCCTGAAGGAAGCGGCGCTGCGCGCGGCGGAAGCCGCAACGGCCGCGAACGCGACCACCGACATCCTGAAGTTCGTGACGAAGTCGTTCGAGAACGCGGCGATGGCGAAGGTGTCGGCTTCCGCGCACGACGCACGTGCGATGGGCTACCTGAAGCCGTCCGACACGATCATCTTCAACGTGTTCGAACTGCTCGATACCGCGAAGAAGGAAGCGCGCGCACTGGCCGCAACCGGCTACCGCGCACCGCTGCGGGCGAAGGACGTGCCGGTCGCGGGCCGCTCGGCCATCGCGACGATCAAGGCATCGCTCGTCAACATGCGTGACGGTCGTTTCATCAGCGACCACGACTACCTGATCGCGAGCCGCATCGCCGAAGCCGTGTGCGGCGGCGACGTCGAAGCCGGCAGCCTCGTCGACGAGCAGTGGTTGCTCGCGCTGGAGCGCCGTGCGTTCGTCGAGCTGCTCGGCACGCAGAAGACGCAGGAACGGATCATGGGCATGTTGCAGACCGGCAAGCCGGTGCGTAACTGAGCGAGCGGACAACTTTGCATGGGATCGGAGCGGGCGCCGAAGCACCCGCTCCGTCCAACAGGAGTTTGAAATGAGCAAACAATTGCAAGACGCATACATCGTCGCCGCCAGCCGCACCCCGATCGGCAAGGCACCGCGCGGTGTATTCAAGAACACGCGCCCGGACGAGCTGCTGGTCCACGCGATCAAGTCGGCAGTCGCGCAGGTGCCCGGCTTCGACACGAAGCTGATCGAGGACGCGATCATCGGCTGCGCGATTCCGGAAGCCGAACAGGGCCTGAACGTCGCGCGCATGGGCGCGCTGCTCGCGGGCCTGCCGCAGACGGTCGGCGGCGTGACGGTCAACCGTTTCTGCGCGTCGGGCATCACCGCGCTCGCGATGGCGGCCGACCGCATCCGCGTCGGCGAGTCGGATGCGCTGTTCGCGGGCGGCTGCGAATCGATGAGCATGGTGCCGATGATGGGCAACAAGCCGTCGATGTCGCCGCACATCTTCGATCGCAACGAAGATTTCGGCATCGCGTACGGGATGGGCCTGACGGCCGAGCGTGTCGCCGAACAGTGGAAGGTGAGCCGCGAAGACCAGGACGCGTTCTCGGTCGAGTCGCACCGCAAGGCGCTCGCCGCGCAGCAGGCCGGCGAGTTCAACGACGAGATCGCCGCGTACACGCTCACCGAGCGTTTCCCGAACCTGGCAACGGGTGAAGTCGACGTGAAGACGCGCGAGATCGCGCTCGACGAAGGTCCGCGTGCGGATACGTCGATCGAAGGCCTCGCGAAGCTGCGCGCGGTGTTCGCGAACAAGGGTTCGGTCACGGCCGGCAACAGCTCGCAGACGTCGGACGGCGCGGGTGCGCTGCTGGTCGTGTCGGAGAAGGTGCTCAAGGAGTTCAACCTGACGCCGCTCGCGCGCTTCGTGAGCTTCGCGGTGCGCGGCGTGCCGCCGGAAATCATGGGCATCGGCCCGAAGGAAGCGATTCCGGCCGCGCTGAAGGCCGCGGGCCTGAAGCAGGACGATCTCGACTGGATCGAGCTGAACGAGGCGTTCGCCGCGCAATCGCTGGCGGTGATCCGCGATCTCGGCCTCGACCCTTCGAAGGTCAACCCGCTGGGCGGCGCGATCGCACTCGGCCACCCGCTCGGCGCGACCGGCGCGATCCGCGCGGCGACCGTCGTGCACGGCCTGCGCCGCCGCAACCTGAAGTACGGCATGGTCACGATGTGCGTCGGCACCGGCATGGGCGCCGCAGGCATCATCGAACGTCTGTAAGCGGGACGCGACCATAGCGACGACGGTGCGCGGGCCACGAGCTCGCGCACCGTTTTTTCATTCCGGTAGAGGCAAGTCAAAGGAGACGGTTGTGTCCGAAATTCAAGTGGAACGCGCCGAAGGCGTGATGACGATCACGATCGCGCGCCCGGCGAAGAAGAATGCGCTGACGGCGGCGATGTACCAGACGATGGCCGATGCACTCGCCGACGCGCAGGAAGACAAGGCGGTCCGTGTGATCCTGCTGCGCGGCAGCGACGGCAATTTCAGCGCGGGGAACGATCTCGAGGATTTCCTGAAGGCGCCGCCGAAGGATGAGACCGCATCGGTGTTCCAGTTCCTCGCGCGGATCAGCAGTGCGCAGAAACCGGTCGTCGCTGCGGTGCCGGGCATCGCGGTCGGCGTCGGCGTGACGATGCTGTTGCACTGCGATCTGGTCTACGCGGCCGATACCGCAGTGTTCTCTCTGCCGTTCGCGCAGCTCGGGCTGTGCCCGGAAGCCGCATCGAGCGTGCTGCTGCCGCGCCTGGCCGGCCATCAGGTCGCCGCGGAGAAGCTGCTGCTCGGCGAGGCGTTCGACGCACTGGAAGCGCACCGGATCGGTATCGTGAACCGCGTGCTGCCGGCGGCCGAGCTCGACGCGTTCGCGGCGAAGCAGGCGGCGAAGCTCGCGGCGCTGCCGGCGTCGTCGCTGCGCGTGACGAAGGCGCTGCTGAAGGATACGGGCGGCGTGGCGACCGCCGCGCGGATGGCCGAAGAGGCGGGGCATTTCTCCGCGATGCTGCGCGCGCCGGAAGCGCGCGAGGCGATGACGGCGTTCTTCGAGAAGCGCAAGCCGGATTTCCGTCAGTTCGACTGACGGAACGGGCCGCGCCGGCGGGGGACCGCCGGCGCGATCAGGCCGTGCCGTAGTCGACGTGGCCGGTTTCGCGGCAGAAGCTGACGAGCCGCAAACCGGCCGCCTTCGCGATGTCGATCGCGAGCGACGACGGCGCGGAGATCGTCGCGACCAGCGGGATGCCGACCCGCGCGGCCTTGCGCACGAGCTCGTAGCTCGCGCGGCTCGACAGGAACACGAAGCCGTCGGTCGTGTCGGCGCGCGACAGCACGAGCGAGCCGATCAGTTTGTCCAGCGCGTTGTGGCGGCCGACGTCCTCGAACGCCGTCCGGATCGCGCCTGTTGCGTCGCACCACGCGGCCGCATGCAGGCCGCCCGTGAGCTGCGTGAGCGCCTGGTGGGCCGGCAGCGCATGCGCCGCGCGTGCCAGCGCGTCGGGTGCGAGGCGCGCGAGAAAGCCCGTGTCGGGCACGCGTTCGGGCGCGAGGTCGAGCAAATCGATGCTTTCGATCCCGCACACGCCGCAGCCGGTGCGCCCCGCGAGCGCGCGGCGCCGGTCCTTCAGCGCGGCGAACGCCTGCTGGACGACTTCCAGGTGCACTTCCGCGTGCGGCAGCGGCGCGTCGGTATGCAGGATCACCTCGATGTCCTTGATGTCGCTGCCGCGCGCGACGATGCCTTCCGAGATCGCGAAACCGACCGCGAACGCCTCGAGGTCGCATGGCGTACACATCATCACCGCATGCGAGATGCCGTTGAAGACAAGTGCGACGGGCCATTCCTGGCCGACGTAGTCGTGCGCGGTTTCGACGGTGCCGCCGCGCGTGCGGCTGACGGACAGTTCGATCGCGCCGCGCGGTTCGGCGCCCGGTTCGTCGCGCGGTTGATCGATCTTGGTCGGATTCACGAGCACTCCCGTTGATTCGAAGCACGGCCGGCGACAATCGTGTCCGCCGCCCGCGCGCAGAGGTTCTAAAATACCTCAGGCAGGCCGGCCGCGCCGGCATCCGCCAAGTCAGGTAACGACCATGGGACTCAGCGACGCTCCGTTGCTATTCAATTTCGAACACGATTCGTCGGAAAACTTCACGTACATCCCGATGATCGTGCGTTTCAACCTCGACCGCTTCGGTTTGCGGATTTCGCTCGAGCAATGGCAGCTGCTGCCGCTCGAGGACCGCAAGCTGCTCGCGCGCTTTCCGGCCGACGACGACACCGCGATCGAGCCCAACTTCGATCACGCGTTGTTCGAAATGCTGCGCACGCATGCCGATCTGGAACCGTCATGGTTCCAGCCGGACGAGCGGCCGACCTGGCGCGCCGTCGATACGGTGCCGGAGTCGCTCGTGCAGCAGAGCGCGCTGGCCGGGCTGTCGGCGCCCGCGCTCGCGCAGTGGCAGCGGCTCGCGCCGTTCCAGCGCTACGTGCTGGTGAAGCTGTCGCGCAAGCCGAAGCTGAATCACGATTTCCTGCCCGCGATGCGGGAGTTCGGGCTGACGGCCACGCACTGACGTGGCCGCGTGCCGCGCCGCAACGCGGCGCTCGCCCGTCAGAGCGGCGGCAGTTGCCGCGGCTTACGGTCCGGGCCGGTCGCGACGTATGTGAGCGTCGCTTCGGTGACCTTCACGACTTCGCCCATCAGGCGCATGCGCTGCGCGTACACCTCGACGTCGACCGTGATCGACGTGTTGCCGGTGCGCGTGATGGTCGCGTAGAAGCTCAGCAGATCGCCGACGAACACCGGCTGCTTGAACACGAACGAGTTGACCGCGACCGTCGCGACGCGGCCGTTCGCGCGCTGGCTCGCGGGGATCGAGCCAGCGATGTCGACCTGCGACATGATCCAGCCGCCGAACACGTCGCCGTGGACGTTCGCGTCGTGCGGTTGCGGGACGACGCGCAGCGCGGGCTGCATTTGCGGGAGGTCGAGGGTCGAATCGGTCATGGCGGGGGCTTTCATCCTGTAATAAATAGGCCGCCGCGCGCAGGCTGGCCGGCGAGGCCGCCGGCAGCGGCGCGAAGCGGCTTCTGCGACAATACAACGTTCGCAAATTGTACGAGAAAGCGGGCGAGCCGGCCGCCGATGCACGCGTCCGGCACTGCCGCCGATCCTTCCCCCCATGCGCCGATTTCCTGCTTCCGGTGAGCCCGCGCCGGCTTCGACCGGGCCCCGCAACGACTGGCAGACCATCCGGTCGCTGCTGCCGTATCTGGCCACCTACAAATGGCGCGTCGCGCTCGCGCTCGGCTGCCTGATCGGTGCGAAGGTCGCCAACCTTGGCGTGCCGGTCGTGATGAAGCGCATCGTCGACCACCTGTCGTCCGTGCAGCAGCTCACCGCGCTCGGCCGCGCCGAACAGTCGGCCGGCATCGTGCTCGCGGGCGGCGTCGGGCTGCTGGTCATCGCGTATGCGCTCGTCCGGCTGTCGACGTCGCTGTTTACCGAACTGCGCGAGATCCTGTTCTCGAAGGTCACCGAGAGCGCGGTGCGCCAGCTCGCGCTGCAGGTGTTCAGGCACCTGCACGGGCTGTCGCTGCGCTTCCATCTCGAACGCCAGACGGGCGGCATGTCGCGCGACATCGAGCGCGGCACACGCGGCATCCAGCAACTGATTTCCTATTCGCTGTACAGCATCCTGCCGACGCTCGTCGAGGTCGGGCTCGTGCTCGGCTTCTTCGTGGTCAAGTACGAGGCCTATTACGCGTACGTGACGTTCGCGGCGCTGGCCACGTACATCGTGTTCACCGTGAAGGTCACCAACTGGCGCACGCACTTCCGCCGCACGATGAACGAGCTCGACTCGCGTGCGAACTCGCGGGCGATCGATTCGCTGATCAACTACGAGACGGTGAAGTATTTCGGCAACGAGGAGTGGGAAGCGCAGCGCTACGACGAGAACCTGAAGCGCTACCGGAAGGCCGCGATCCGCTCGCAGAATTCGCTGTCGGTGCTGAACTTCGGCCAGCAGGCGATCATCGGCACGGGGCTCGTGCTGATCCTGTGGCGCGCGACGCAGGGCGTGCTCGCGGGCAAGCTGACGCTCGGCGATCTCGTGCTGATCAACACGTTCATGCTGCAGCTCTATATTCCGCTGAACTTTCTCGGCGTCGTCTATCGCGAGCTGAAGCAGAGCCTCACCGACATGGACCGGATGTTCGGGCTGCTGTCGTCCGCGAAGGAAGTCGCGGACTTGCCCGATGCACGGCCGCTCGCGGTAGCCGGTGCTCAGGTGCGCTTCGAGCACGTGAACTTCGCGTACGAGCCGGCGCGGCCGATCCTGCACGACGTGACGTTTACGATCGACGCGGGCACGACGACCGCGGTGGTCGGCCACAGCGGCTCCGGGAAGTCGACGCTGTCGCGGCTGCTGTTCCGCTTCTACGATCTCGATCGGCAGGCGGGCGGCGCGATCCGGATCGACGGCCAGGACATCCGCGACGTCACGCAGGACTCGCTGCGCGCATCGATCGGGATCGTGCCGCAGGACACCGTGCTATTCAACGATTCGATCTACTACAACATCGCGTACGGCCGGCCGACCGCGACCCGCGACGAGGTGGTCGCGGCCGCGCGCGCCGCGCACATCCACGATTTCATCGAAAGCTTGCCGAAGGGCTATGACACGCCGGTTGGCGAGCGTGGGCTGAAGCTGTCGGGCGGCGAGAAGCAGCGCGTCGCGATCGCGCGCACGCTGCTGAAGGATCCGCCGATCCTGCTGTTCGACGAGGCGACGTCGGCGCTCGATTCGCGTTCGGAACGCGCGATCCAGCACGAGCTCGACCAGATCGCGCGGCATCGCACGACGCTCGTGATCGCGCACCGGCTGTCGACGGTCGTGCACGCGCAGCAGATCCTGGTGATGGATCACGGGCAGATCGTCGAGCGCGGCACGCACGACGAACTCGTGCGCGCGGATGGGCTCTATGCGCAGATGTGGGCGCTGCAGCAGCAGCGCGCGGCGGCGGGCGGGGAAGAGGCCGAGGCCGCGTAAGCGGCGGGGCGGCGCGCGGCAGGAAGGCAGCGGACTGCCGGAAGGGTGTGCGGGCGGCGCTTTGCCGGACCGTCCGTCGTTCGGTCAGTCCGCGGCGCGCAGCCGCGCGTCGAGCTCGCCGAGTTGCGCGGGCGTGCCGACGTTCTCCCAGATGCCTTCGTACAGTTCGCCGCTCGCGCGTCCGGCTTCGATCGTCGCGCGGAAGTACGGCGTCAGTGCGCGTCGCGTGCCGGGTGCGAGATCGCGGAACATGCGCGTGTCGTACAGGCCGATGCTGCCGAACGTGACGCGCTCGCCGCCGTCGAGCGACAGGCGCCCGTCGCCACCGAGCACGAAGTCGCCGGACGGATGGAACGGCGGATTCGGCACCATCACGAGATGCATCGCGGGCGCGTCGAGCGCCGACATGCGCGCTGCACGGACGGCGAGCTTGCCGTAATCGAACTCGGCGAACACGTCGCCGGCCACCGCGACGAACACTGTCGACTGCCCGTCGCGCTCCAGCAGCGGCAGTGCCTGCGCAATCCCGCCGGCGGTCTCCAGCGCGTCGCCCTCGGCCGAATACGCAATCCGCACGCCCCAGCGCGAACCGTCGCCGAGCGCGGCCTCGATCCGCTCGCCGAGCCAGGCGTGGTTGATCACGATCGTCTCGATGCCCGCACGCGCGAGCGCTTCGATCTGCCACACGATCAGCGGCTTGCCGCCCACTTCGAGCAGCGGTTTCGGGCGGGTGTCGGTCAGCGGGCGCATCCGTTCGCCGCGCCCGGCGGCGAAGATCATCGCCGTGGTCAGGGTGTCGCTCATGTTCGGCTGGGTGTCGGGTCGGTCGGGACGGTCAGAACGTATAGCCGACGTCGGCCGGCGCGTTGCCCTCGAGCTCGTCGAGCAGCTTCGCGAACGGCACGAGCGGGCGGTAGCGCAGCGCGACCTTGCGCGCATTCGTGACGAAGCGCGGCAGGTCGTTCAGGTAGTGCGGCTTGCCGTCGCGGTAATTGATGCGCGCGAACAGGCCGAGAACCTTGATGTGGCGCTGCAGGCCCATCCATTCGAGCTGGCGGTAGAACTCGCCGAAATCGGGGTCGACCGGCAGGCCGGCCTTTTTCGCCTTTTCCCAGTAGTACGCGAAGCAGTCGAGCTCGAACTCCTCGTCCCAGCTGATGAACGCGTCGCGCAGCAGCGACACGACGTCGTACGTCAGCGGCCCGTAGACGGCGTCCTGGAAGTCGAGCACGCCCGGGTTCGGCTCGCAGACCATCAGGTTGCGCGGCATGAAGTCGCGCAGCATGAAACCCTGCGGCTGCGCATGCGCGCTGGCGACCAGCAGTGCGAAGGTGCGGTCGAGCGTGCCGCGCATCGCGTCGGTGACGGGCTTGCCGAGGTGGCGGCCGACGTACCACTCGGGCATCAGCTCCATTTCCCGGCGCAGGAACGCCTCGTCGAACGGCGGCAGCACGTCGGGCTTCGACGTGAGCTGGAAGCGGATCAGCGCGTCGAGCGCGTCGCGCATCAGCGGCTTCGCGGCGGCCGGGTCGGCCGGATCGAGCACCGAGATGTACGACGTGCGGCCGAGGTCCGTCACGAGCATGAAGCCCGCGTCGAAATCGTGGGCCAGCACGTCCGGCACGTGATCGCCGGCCGCGGCGAGCAATTGCGCGACCTGGACGAATTCGCGGCACTTCTCGGGCGGCGGCGCGTCGACGGCGATTACCGTGCCGCCGGGGCTCGTGGCCGATGCGACACGGAAATAACGGCGGAAACTGGCGTCCGACGACGCCGGCGCGAGGGTCGACAGGTCGAGGGCGTAGCGCTCGGCGAGCGGGTGCAGCCACGCGGTGAGCGCTTCGAGGCGGGCGTCGGGCTGGGATGCGGCGGATGGGGGCGTCATGAAACTCGGGGGAGGGGAGAACGTCTTGCCATATAATACCCCACGACTTTTTTGACGCGCCCCGCGTCAGCTTCCGCCGTGCAGGCCCGCCGCCTGTCGCGCCGTCCGCCCGATCGCCTCCCCGGTTTGCGCTCAGCCGCAGTCGCGGTGCGACGGCGCGGCCCGCCGTGTGTGAAGGCGCGGTTGACAAGGGGCGATTCGCCAAACGATAGATGCCGCCCAAAACGCTATTCCCGAATGTTTTCCCCGGTGACGGGGCGCCGCGCAAACGGCGGCTCGCGCTCGCGCTCCTGGCCGTGCCCGGCCTCGTGCCGGCCGTGTCGTACGCGCAGCTGTCGGGCGCGGCCGCGCAGCCGCAGCCGCTCGACTCGCCGTGGGATCTGCGTCTCGCACCCCAGCTCGAGGATCATCCGCTGAAGGACGGCGCGAAGCCGGCCGCCTTCGTGATCGCCGACCACACGAGCGGCACGGCCGAGCAGGATCTTGCCGCGAAGGGTTCGGCCGAACTGCGGCGCGGTGAGGCCATCGTGAAGGCCGACGCGATCCACTACGATCAGGATACCGACATGGCCGATGCGTACGGCCAGGTCAGGGTATTCAATTCCGGCACGTCATTCGTCGGCCCCGAGGCGCATCTGAAGATCGAGGCGAACCAGGGCTTCATGACGGCGCCGAAGTATCACTTCAACATGACGGGCGGGTCGGGCAGCGCGGAGCGCGCCGACATGCTCGACAACGAGCGCTCGGTGTTCTTCAACGGCACCTACACCGCGTGCCAGTGCTCGACGAACCCCGCGTGGTACATCAAGGGCAGCCGCTTCGACTTCGATACGGGCGCCGACGAAGGCACCGTGCGCAACAGCGTGCTGTTCTTCCAGGGCGTGCCGATCTTCGCGAGCCCGTGGATGACGTTCCCGCTGTCGGGCGATCGGCGCAGCGGCCTGCTGCCGCCGACGTTCTCGGTGAACTCGAGCAACGGGTTCGAGCTGACGCTGCCGTACTACTTCAACATCGCGCCGAACCGCGACCTGACGCTCACGCCGCGCATCATCTCGCGGCGCGGCGTGATGACCGAGGCGACGTTCCGCTACCTGTCGCCGTCGTATTCGGGCACGTTTACGGCCAATTACCTGCCGGATGACCGGCTCGCGCACCGCAACCGCTACGCGATCTACTGGCAGCACCAGCAGAACTTCGGCGGCGGTTTCGGCGGCTACGTCTACTACAACAAGGTCTCGGACAACAACTATCCCGAAGATCTCGGTTCGTCGAACCAGTTCATCAACGGGACGCAGACGCTGTACCAGCAGGAAGCGGGCCTCACGTACAACAACGGCCCGTGGTCGGTGCTCACGCGCTACCAGCACTGGCAGACGCTGCCGCCGTCGACCGCGCCGTACAGCCGCGAGCCGCAGTTGAACGTGAAGTACACGAAGTACAACGTCGGCGGCTTCGACTACGGCGCGGAAGCCGACTATTCGCGGTTCCGCATCACGACGGCCGATGCGACCCAAGGCGACCGGATCGTCTTCAACCCGTACATCGCGTACGGCGTGTACGGCCCTGGCTACTTCGTCGTGCCGAAGGTCCAGTACCACTTCGCGTCGTACGACCTGAGCTACCTGTCGTCGAAAACGCCGAACAGCCCGAAGCGCTTCACCGAGTCGATCCCGACCGTGAGCTTCGATACGGGCCTGATCTTCGACCGCTCGGTGCACCTGTTCGGCCAGGACTTCATCCAGACCCTCGAGCCGCGCCTGTACTACGTGTACACGCCGTACCGCGACCAGTCGAACGCGCCGCTGTTCGACACTGCGGAATCGGACTTCGGCCTCGCGGAGATCTACCAGCCGAACACGTTCGTCGGCAACGACCGGATCGCCGATGCGAACCGGATCACGGCCGGCCTCACGTCGCGCTTCATCGACCCGCGCACCGGCGACGAGCGTGCGCGTTTCGTGATCGCGCAGCAGTACTACTTCGCCGATCAGCGCGTCACGCTGAATTCCGGCCAGACCGCCGCGCAGGCGCGCCACTCGGACCTGATCGTCGGCGCCTCGCTGAAGCTCGGCTCGGGCTTCATGTCGGAGACGGCGTTCCAGTACAACCAGAACAACAACCAGCTCGCGAAGTCGAGCATCGGTTTCGGTTACAGCCCGGGCGAGCGCCGCGTGATCAACGTCGGCTACCGCTATACGCGCGCGACCCCCACGCTCGCCGGCCTGCCGATCAACCAGTTTCTGGTGTCCGCGCAATGGCCGCTCACGCGCCGCCTGTATGCGATCGGCCGCTTCAACTTCGATCTCGCCGGCGATCGCGTGGTCGACGGTCTGCTCGGCTTACAATACGACGCGGATTGCTGGGCGCTCGGGGTCGGCGTGCAGCGGGCCGCGAACGGCATCAATACGTCGGGACAGCAGAGTTCGTCGACGCGTTTCATGATGCAGCTCACGCTCAAGGGGTTGTCGACCATCGACAACGGCCTCGTGTCCGCATTCCGCGCCGGGGTGGCTGGCTACACGCCGTTACCGTCGCCGCCGCCGCCGATGTCCCGCTTCAGCAACTACGAGTAACGCCGGCTTGTCTGCACCGGTCAGCACGATTTCAATGGAGTTTCAGTGGCAATGAAGAAAAACCTTCGTTTCGCGGCAGTCGTGTCCAGCCTCGCCGCGTCCGCCGTGCTGCTCGCCGCCGCGCCGGCCGCGGCGCAGGCGCTCGGTTCGCAAGGTGCGCAGCTCGCCGACGAAGTCGTCGCGGTCGTCAACAACGACGTGATCACGAGCCGCGAACTCGACCAGCGCGCCGGCCTGATCGCGCGCCGCCTGCAGCAGCAGAACGCGCCGGTGCCGCCTGACGACCAGTTGCGCGCACAGGTGCTGAACCAGATGGTGCTCGAGCGGATCCAGGTGCAGAAGGCCAAGGACGACGGGATCCGCATCGACGATGCGACCGTGCAGTCCACGCTGCAGCGTCTCGCGCAAGCGAACGGGATGACGCTCGACCAGTATCGCGCGCGTCTCGAGGCGCAAGGCGTGCCGTGGAGCATCTTCACGAGCGATGCGCGCACCGAGCTGATGCTGTCGAAGCTGCGCGAGCGCGAGGTCGACGGCAAGATCACCGTGTCGGACGCCGAAGTCGCGAACTACATCGCGAGCCAGCGCGGGCCGAACGCGGCCCAGCAGCAGGACCTGCGCTTCCAGCACATCTTCATCAAGGCGCCGACCAACGCGCCGCAGGCCGACATCGACGCCGCGCAGAAGAAGGCCGAAGCGCTGCTGCAGCAGGCGAAGTCGGGCGCCGATTTCGAGCGGCTCGCGAAGAACAATTCGGAAGCGAACGACGCGAAGAAGGGCGGTGATCTCGGCTTCAAGGCGCCGAGCACGCTGCCGGCCGAAGTCGTCGATGCCGCCTCGAAGCTGCGCCCGGGCGAGGTCAACCCGACGCTGATCCGCGTGCCGGACGGCTTCGAGATCGTGCGTCTCGTCGACCGCCGCCAGAGCCAGGGCGCGACGGCCGCGGCGCCGAAGATCGTCCAGACGCACGTGCGCCACATCCTGCTGCGCGTGGGCGAGGGCAAGTCGGAAGGCCAGGCGCGCCAGCAACTGGTCGACATCCGCAAGCAGGTCGAGGCCGGCGGCGATTTCGCGAAGTTCGCGCGTACCTACTCGCAGGACGGTTCGGCGTCGCAGGGCGGCGATCTCGGCTGGATCAGCCCGGGCGAGACCGTGCCGGAATTCGAGCGTGCGATGAACAACCTGCAGGACGGCCAGATCAGCCAGCCGATTCGTACCGAATACGGCTACCACCTGATCCAGGTGCTGAACCGCCGCGACGCGGAAGGCTCGGTGCAGCAGCAGATGGACATCGCGCGCCAGGCGATCGGCCAGCGCAAGGCCGAGCAGGCGTATGCCGACTGGCTGCGCGAGCTGCGCGATTCGTCGTACGTTCAGTACAAGATCGGCGGCGCCGGTCCGGCCAACTGAGCGAGCTTCGGATGACCACGCCCGCGCTGCAGATCGCGATCACGACTGGCGAACCCGCGGGAGTCGGCCCGGAGCTGACCGTGCAGGCGCTGCGTGACGCCGCGCAGCGCTGGCCCGACGCGCATTTCACCGTGCTCGGCGATGCCGCGCTGCTCGACGCGCGTGCGGCAGCCGTCGGCGCCGACCGCACCACGCTTGCCGGTGGCGGGCAGGTGTCGGTCGCGCATTGCGCGCTCGCCGTTCCCGCTCAGGCGGGCAAGCTCGACGCGGCGAACGGCCGGTACGTGCTCGGGCTGCTCGACGCGGCGATCGACGGCGCGCTGGCAGGCCGGTACGACGCGATCGTTACCGCGCCGCTGCAGAAGAGCACGATCAACGATGCGGGCGTGCCGTTCACCGGCCATACCGAATACCTGGCGGAGCGCACGCATACGCCGCGTGTCGTGATGATGCTGGCGGGCACCGGCGACAAGCCGCTGCGCGTCGCGCTCGCGACGACGCACCTGCCGCTGAAGGACGTGTCGGCCGCGCTGACGATCGACGGGCTCGTCGAGACGCTCGCGATCATCGATCGCGACCTGCGGCGCGACTTCGGTCTCGCCGCGCCGCGCATCCTCGTGACGGGCCTCAACCCGCACGCAGGCGAGAACGGTTATCTCGGCCGCGAGGAGATCGACGTGATCTCGCCGGCGCTGGCCCGCGCGCAAGCGCAGGGTATCGACGCGCGCGGCCCGTATCCGGCCGACACGCTGTTCCAGCCGCGCCATCTCGCGGACGCCGATTGCGTGCTCGCGATGTTCCATGACCAGGGTTTGCCCGTGCTGAAGTACGCGACGTTCGGCGAGGGCATCAACGTGACGCTCGGGCTGCCGATCATCCGTACGTCGGTCGATCACGGCACCGCGCTCGATCTGGCCGGCACGGGCCGCGCGGATCCGGGCAGCATGATTGCCGCGCTCGACACGGCCGTCACGATGGCGCGCCATCGCCGCGCCGCCTGACGCGGCCCGGCCTCACCTCATTCGTCGTATTTTTCGTTTTACTCAGTCGATGTCGAACAGCAGACAGCACCAAGGCCACTTCGCGCGCAAGCGCTTCGGGCAGAACTTCCTCGTCGATCACGGCGTGATCGATTCGATCGTCTCGACGATCGGTCCCGCGCGCGGCCAGCGCATGGTCGAGATCGGCCCCGGGCTCGGCGCGCTGACCGGGCCGCTGATCGAGCGTCTCGCGACGCCCGAGGCGCCGCTGCATGCGGTCGAGCTCGACCGCGACCTGATCGGGCGCCTGCAACAGCGCTTCGGCGCGTTGCTCGAGCTGCATGCGGGCGACGCGCTCGCGTTCGACTTCCGGTCGCTCGCGGTGCCCGGCGACAAGCCGTCGCTGCGGATCGTCGGCAATCTGCCGTACAACATTTCCAGCCCGTTGCTGTTTCACCTGATGACGTTCGCCGATGCGGTCATCGACCAGCATTTCATGCTGCAGAACGAAGTCGTCGAACGGATGGTCGCGGAGCCGGGCACGAAGGCGTTTTCGCGGCTGTCGGTGATGCTGCAGTACCGCTACGTGATGGAAAAGATGCTCGACGTGCCGCCGGAATCGTTCCAGCCGCCGCCGAAGGTCGATTCGGCGATCGTCCGGATGATTCCGTACGAGCCGCACGAACTGCCGGACGTCGATCCCGTGCTGCTCGGCGAAATCGTCACCGCCGCGTTTTCGCAGCGCCGCAAGATGCTGCGCAATACGCTCGGCGACTACCGCGAGACGATCGATTTCGATGCGCTCGGCTTCGATCTCGCGCGCCGTGCGGAGGACGTGAGCGTGGCCGAATACGTCGGCGTCGCGCAGGCGCTCGCGGCGCTGCGCAAGGCCGGGTAACGCACGCCGCTCGAGCGGAGCGGAGGGTTCGACGAGGCTGCCCGACGGGGCAGCCTTTTTTATTGCATGCGTGCCTTTCGCACGTCGGGGCGGGCCGCCGCCCGTCGTCACGCCCGCCTGCGCGGCGGCGCGTTGACGAGCGCGATGCCGGTCAGCACGAGCGCGGCCGCGGACATGAAGCGCCAGCCGACCGATTCGCCGAGCAGCAGCACGCCGAATGCGACGCCGAACAGCGGCGACAGGAACGTGAACACGGACAGCCGCGACGCGCTGTAGCGCGTCAGCAGCCAGAACCACGACAGGTAGCTGACGAACGCGACGATCACCGACTGGTACGCGAGGCTTGCCACCGCGACCGGCGTGACGTGCGCGAACGATACCTGGCCGAACAGCGCGGCGAGCGCGACCAGCACGACGGCGGATACCGCGAGCTGGTAGAACAGCGTCTTGCTCGCGCTTGCCCGCGCGAGCGCCGTCGAGCGCACGACGACCGTCGTCGCGGCCCACATCGCACCGCCGAGAATGCCGAGCGCGTCGCCGGCCAGCCCCGCCAGCACGGATGCGCCGGGGGCGCGCGGCTTCAGGAAGCCGTCCGCGAACGCGAGCGCGATGCCGGCGAACGCGAGGCCGACACCGACCCACTGCGTGCGCTGCAGCCGTTCGCCCGGCGCGAACAGGTGCAGCCCGAGCGCGGTGAAGCACGGTGCCGTGTACAGGAAGATCGCCATGTGCGACGCGCTCGTCAGCGTCAGCCCGAAGAACACGCAGACGAATTCACCGGCGAACAGCGTACCGGCCGCGAGGCCCGCGCGGAACGTGCCGTCCGCCTGGAACAGCGGCGTGCCGCGCGCGCGGGTCCAGCCCCACAGCAGCATCGCGGCGATCACCGAGCGCAGCCCGGCCTGGAACATCGGCGCGATCGCGGCGTTGGTGCTCTTGATCGCGACCTGCTGGAAGCCCCAGATCGCGCACAGCAGCAACATCAGGCCGACGGCGCGCGTGTCGAGCGCGCGGCGCACGGGGGCGCCGGCGAGCGCGGTCATCGGCGCGCCTCGCCGGTCCGGCACGACGCCAGCGAGGTCGGGTGGGCGGCGCGTCCGGCGCGCTCGAAGGGGCGATTTCGCACGGCAGTGTGACTGAATGGGAAGGTGGTCGCGTTCGGGGCGTGGGCTGTATGCCCGCTTTTGGTGCGAAGTGGAGGGATGTTACCCGATCGGCGGCGGAGCAGGGGGGAGCCAGGTTGGGCTGTTCGTCGCTGCGGCGATCGCGCTCGCGGATATCGAACCGCTGCGCCGTATCGGTCACTGCCGGCCGGGCGTCCCCGGCGAAGTTCACCCGTCTCTGGTAGAGTTTCCGGTTCTGGAAAGGCCCCCACAGGAGTACAAGACATGCGTTTGCTGCATACGATGCTGCGAGTCGGCGATCTCGACCGCTCGATCAAGTTCTACACCGAATTGCTCGGCATGAAGCTGCTGCGTCGCGAGGATTATCCGGAAGGCAAGTTCACGCTCGCGTTCGTCGGCTACGAAGACGAAAGCACGGGCACCGTGATCGAGCTGACCCACAACTGGGACACGCCGTCCTACGATCTCGGCAACGGCTTCGGCCACCTGGCGGTGGCGGTGGAGGATGCCTACGCGGCGTGCGAGAAGATCAAGGCGCAAGGCGGCAAGGTCACGCGCGAAGCGGGCCCGATGAAGCACGGCACGACCGTGATCGCGTTCGTCGAGGATCCGGACGGCTACAAGATCGAGTTCATCCAGAAGAAGGCGCACTGAGCGCCGGATGAACGCACGGCGGCGCGCGATGCGCGCGGCGGTGGCGTCAACGGGCGGTGCGGGGTGACCCGCATCGCCCGTTCGCGTTTACGGCAAGGCCGGCGGGCGTTACAGCGACGGCAGCAGCTCGGGCGGATGATGCTTGAGCGTGTGCCGTGCCTCGCGGAACTCGGGGAAGATCGATTCGACGGTCTGCCAGAAGGCCGGGCTGTGGTTCATCTCGCGCAGGTGCGACAGCTCGTGCGCGACGACGTAGTCGATGATCGACATCGGGAAATGGATGAGCCGCCAGTTCAGGCGGATCTTGCCGTCGCTCGAGCAACTGCCCCAGCGCGTCGCGGCGGACGACAGCGCGTACATCGAATACGTGACGCCGAGCATTTCCGCATAGACCGCGAGGCGTTCGCCGAAGATCCGCTTGGCCTCGCCCTGCAGCCAGCCCTGCACGCGATCCTTGATCTGCTGCATGTCGGCCTGCACGGGCAGCGGCAGCGAGAGCCGCAGCGCTTCGGCATCGAACGCGACGGTGCCCGCGCCGAGCGCGATCGTGACCGTCTTGCCGAGATACGGAAGCTGCGCGCCGTCGCGCCAGTCGATCTGCGGCAGCGCGCGCTGCTCGGTGCGCGTCTTCCACTCGGCGAGCTTCGCGAAGATCCAGCGCTGTTTCTCGGAGATTGCGGCCTCGATGTCGGCGAGCGTGACCCAGCGCGGTGCGGTGATCGACAGCCCGCTGCCGTCGATCGTGAAGCCGATCGTGCGGCGCGCCGAGCGCTTCAGGCGGTATTCGAGCACGCGGCTGTCGAGGGCGAACGTGCGCACGCGCGAGCGGTCGGGTGCCGGGCCCGGATCGAGAGGCGCTGCGGGCGCCGCTTCGGGCGGCGCCGGCGGTTTGGCGGGCGCCGACGGTGCGGCGGCCGGCCCGTCGAAGAGCGGCAGATCCATCTGGCGATGATCGAGGGCCACGACGGCTGGCCGTGGCCGCGGACGCTGTTTCATCAGTTCGCTTCTTGTTGTCGTATGCAACGGCTGCAATCCGGGGGATTCAGACGCGCGCGGCATCGCGCGTGCCTGCATTGCCCGCCTGGCGATAGGAGTCGGGATCGATGCGGCGCATTTCCGCTTCGATCCATGCTTCGACCTGCGAGTTCAATGCATCGGGCGTCAGCCCCTCGACGGGGATCGGCTTGCCGATCGACACGGTGACGACGCCCGGGAATTTCGTGAACGAGTTGCGCGGCCACACCCGTCCTGCATTGTGCGCGATCGGCACGACGGGCGCGCCGGTTTCGATTGCGAAGCGTGCGCCGCCCGTCTTGTACTTGCCCTGCTTGCCGACCGGCGTGCGCGTGCCTTCGGGGAACATGATCATCCACGCGCCTTCCGACAGGCGCTTCCTGCCCTGGCGGATCACCGAGGTGAACGCGTGCTTGCCTTCCTTGCGGTTGATGTTGACCATGTGCAGCAGCCCGAGCGCCCAGCCAAAGAACGGCACGTACAGCAACTCGCGCTTGAACACGTAGCAGAGCGGCTTCGGCATCAGCGCCGGAAACGCGAGGGTTTCCCACGCGGACTGATGCTTAGACAGCAGCACGGCCGGGCCGTCGGGCAGGTTGTCCATCCCTTCGATCCGGTAGTGGATGCCGTTCAGCCAGCGCACGACCCACAGCGTCGACTTGCACCAGCCGGCCGCCATCCAGTAGCGCGCGTCGGGGCGCATGAACGGGAACGCGATGAAGCACGCGGTGGCGTACGGCACCGTGTACACGATGAAGTAAATCAGCAGCAGCAGGGAGCGGACGAAGCGCATCGGCGTGGGTCTGGCGTTAGGGAGGATGCGCGCGGCGGCTGCATCACTCGTGTTCGTGTGAAAGGAAATCGAGCGCGAACGCGCGCAGGTCGTCGTGGACCTTCGTGCCGGGCGGCAAATTGCCCGCGGCAAGCGTTTTCTTGCCCTTGCCGGTCAGCACCAGGTGCGGCTGGAAGCCGACCGCGACGCCGGCCTGCAGATCGCGCAGCGAATCGCCGACGACCGGCGTGTGATCGGGATCGATCTCGAAGCGTTCGGTGATCATCTGCATCATGCCGGGATTCGGCTTGCGGCAGTCGCAGTGATCCTCGGCCGTGTGCGGGCAGAAGAACACCGCGTCGATGCGCGCGCCGACCGCGGCCGCCGCGCGATGCATCTTCAGGTGCATCTCGTTGAGCGCGGCCATGTCGAACAGCCCGCGACCGATGCCGGACTGGTTGGTCGCGACCACCACGCGATAGCCTGCGTGGTTGAGCCGGGCGATCGCCTCGAGGCTGCCGGGCAGCGCGATCCATTCGTCGGGCGTCTTGATGAACGCATCCGAATCGACGTTGATCACGCCGTCCCGGTCGAGGACGACGAGCTTTCGGTTGGGGCTGGTCGGCATCGTGCGGCCCTTATGCGGCGAGCTTCGAGATGTCGGCGACGCAGTTCATCTGCTGGTGCAGCGCGGACAGCAGTGCGAGACGGTTCGCTCGCAGCGCGGGATCCTCCGCGTTGACCATCACGTCGTTGAAGAACGTGTCGACCGGCACGCGCAGCGCGGCGAGCGCCGACAGCGCGCCCGTGTACGCACGCGCCTCGAGTTGCGACTGCACGTGCGGCGTCACGGCCGTGAGCTGTTCGTGCAGCGCCTTCTCGGCGGGCTCGACGAGCAGCGCCGGCTGCACCGCGCCGTTCGCGCCGCCTTCCGACTTCTTCAGGATGTTCGAGATCCGCTTGTTCGCGGCCGCGAGCGCTTCGGCTTCCGCGAGGCGCGTGAATTCGCGCACCGCGTCGAGGCGCGCGACGAGATCGTCGACGCGCGTCGGGTTCAGGCTCAGCACCGCGTCGACTTCACCGGCCGAATAACCGCGCTCGCGCAGCAGGCCGCGCAGGCGATCCATGAAGAACGCGAAGATGGCGTCGGTCGATTCGGCCACGCCCGGCACGCCTTCGAAGCGCGCATGGGTCGTGCGCAGCAGCGACACGAGATCGAGCGGCAGCTGCTTCTCGAGCAGCAGGCGCAGCACGCCGAGCGCGTGACGGCGCAGCGCGAACGGATCCTTCTCGCCGGTCGGCGCGAGGCCGATGCCCCAGATGCCGACGATCGTCTCGAGCTTGTCGGCGAGCGCGACGGCGGTCGACACGGGCGTGGTCGGCAGCGCGTCGCCGGAGAAGCGCGGCTGGTAATGCTCGGCGCATGCGAGGGCGACGTCGTCGGCTTCGCCGTCGTGGCGCGCGTAGTACGTGCCCATCGTGCCCTGCAGTTCCGGGAACTCGCCGACCATGTCGGTCAGCAGGTCGGCCTTCGCCAGGCGCGCGGCACGCTGCGCGTGCGCGGCGTCGGCGCCGATCGCGGGCGCGATCTCGCCGGCCAGCGCCTCGAGGCGCTCGACGCGCGCGAGTGCCGAACCGAGCTTGTTGTGATACACGACGTTCGCGAGCTGCGGCACGCGGTCGGCGAGCGGCTTCTTCTTGTCCTGCTCGAAGAAGAACTTCGCATCGGCGAGGCGCGGGCGCACGACGCGCTCGTTGCCTTCGATGATCTCGCCCGGCGTCTTGGTCGCGATGTTCGACACGATCAGGAAGCGCGAGCGCAGCTTGCCTTCGACGTCGGTCAGCGCGAAATACTTCTGGTTCGTCTGCATCGTGAGGATCAGGCATTCCTGCGGAACCTGCAGGAATTCGTCCTCGAAGCGGCACGGGTAGACGACCGGCCATTCGACCAGCGACGTCACTTCGTCGAGCAGCGATTCGGGCATCACGACCGTATCGCCGTTCGCGTGTTCGTTCAGCTGCGTGCGGATCGTTTCGCGGCGGTCGACGAAGTGCGCGATCACGCGGCCCTTGTCGCGCAGCGTGTCGGCATAGGTGCTCGCGTGCTGGATCGCGACGAGGCCGTCGGACAGGAAGCGATGGCCGAGCGTCGTGTCGCCGGCGTCGATGCCGAACGCGGTGACGGGCACGACGCGATCGTCATGCAGCACCGTCAGGCGATGCACGGGGCGCACGAACTTCACGTCGGAGCCGTCCGGGCGCTGGTAGGTCATGAACTTCGGGATCGGCAGCTTCGCGAGCGTTTCGTCGAGCGCGGCCTGCAGGCCGTCGGCGAGCGTCGCGCCGGCTGCCGAATAGTTGACGAAGAACGCTTCGGCCTTGCCGTCCTGCGCGCGCTCGAGATCGGCGATCGACAGGTTCGGATGGCCGAGCGCCGCGAGCTTCTTCGCGAGCGGGGCGGTCGGCTTGCCTTCCGCGTCGAGCGCGACCGATACGGGCAGGACCTTTTCGCGGACCTGCTTGTCCGGCGCGACGGCGCGCACGTTCTGCACGACGACGGCGAGGCGGCGCGGCGTGGCGTAGCGTTCGAAGACGAGTTCGCCTTCGATGAGGTCGCGCGCCGCGAGGCGTTGCGCGAGACCTTCGGCGAATGCATCGCCGAGGCGCGCGAGGGCCTTCGGCGGCAGCTCTTCGGTCAGCAGTTCGACGAGCAGGGGGGCGGGATGATTGTGCGTCATGTTTGGAATAAATCTCGTCTCGTCAGTCCTGATCGATCTTGCGTTCGACCTTGAGCGGCGGCGCCCATGCCGGTTGCGCGGCTTCCTGGGCATCGGTGGTGAGGCCCGGCACGCCCGGCGGGTTGCCGAGCATCGGGAAGCCGAGCTTCTCGCGCGAGTCGTAATAAGCCTGTGCGACGAGACGCGACAGCGCGCGGATGCGGCCGATGTACGCCGCGCGCTCGGTCACCGAGATCGCGCCACGCGCATCGAGCAGGTTGAACGTGTGGCCGGCCTTCAGCACGAGTTCGTACGCGGGCAGCGCGAGCTGCGCGTCGATCATCCGCTTCGCTTCGGCTTCGTAGCTGTTGAAGAACGTGAACAGCAGGTCGACGTTCGCGTGCTCGAAGTTGTAGGTCGACTGCTCGACCTCGTTCTGGTGGTAGACGTCGCCATACGACAGGCGGCGCAGCTCGGGGCCGTTCGGGCCTTGCTCTTCCCACTCGGTCCACACGAGGTCGTATACGTTCTCGACCTTCTGCAGGTACATCGCGAGGCGCTCGAGGCCGTACGTGATTTCGCCGAGCACGGGCTTGCATTCGAGGCCGCCGACTTCCTGGAAATACGTGAACTGCGTGACTTCCATCCCGTTGAGCCACACTTCCCAGCCGAGGCCCCACGCGCCGAGCGTCGGGTTTTCCCAGTCGTCCTCGACGAAGCGCACGTCGTTCTGCTTCAGGTCGAAGCCGAGCGCTTCGAGCGAGCCGAGGTACAGGTCGAGGATGTTCTCCGGCGCCGGCTTGAGCACGACCTGGTACTGGTAGTAGTGCTGCAGGCGGTTCGGGTTCTCGCCGTAGCGGCCGTCCTTCGGGCGGCGCGACGGCTGCACGTAGGCGGCGCGCCACGGCTCGGGGCCGACCGCGCGCAGGAACGTGTGGACGTGCGACGTGCCCGCGCCGACTTCCATGTCGATGGGCTGGAGCAGAGCGCAACCCTGCTTGTCCCAGTAGGACTGCAGCGTCAGGATGATTTGCTGAAACGTAAGCATGAAGAGCCTTCGTGGCGCTGGCGCTCCGTTGCGGGCGGCGCTCCGGGTGGGCCCGGAGGGTCGGCTCGCGCGGCGGCGCGGCTTGTTAGTGTGCTGAAACGCGTAATTTTACCGGATCGGCGGCCGGATGCGGCCGGAACGCGGCAGAAGGCACCGTTGCGCGTGTTCGGGCCGCACGTTCCGCGCCGCTTCGCGCGGGCGTTAAGATGCGCGTATTGCGGCGCGCGACGCGTGCCGCGCCACCGCTTGCCGATCCCGATTGCATGGACGACTCGACCGACATCCTCATTCCGCTGCTTCCGCCATTCCTCGCGCTGCTCGGGCAGGCCGCCGATGCGCAGGCGCGCGGCGAGCGCGCCGCGCACGATCTGTGGCTCGCCGCCGCCGCCCATCTGCATGCGGTAGACGCCGATGCGCTCGCGCAGCTCACGGTGGCGCTCGTCGCGCGGCAGCGCGTGGCCGACGCGCTCGCGCTCGCCGAATGCGCGGCGCGCGTGCGGCCAGGCGCGGCCGCGCACTTCAATCACGGCTACGCGCTGCAGATGGCCGGCCGTCACGCGGACGCCATCGCACCGTACCGCGCCGCGCTGGCGGTCGATGCCGGCTGGCCGTCGCTGCGCAACAACCTCGCGATCGCGCTGCGGCTGTCGGGCGGTGACCGCGCGGAGGAGATCGCGCTGCTCGATGCGGCCGTGATTGCCGATCCGCGCGACGTGCAGGCGTGGATCAACCTCGTCGTCGCGCGGATCGCGACGCACGACCTGGACGGCGCGCTCGCGTGCGCCGCGCGGCTCGCGGACCTCGCGCCCGACAACGGACTCGCGATGAACAACGTCGCGATGGCGATGAAGGAGGCGCAGCGCTGGGACGAGGCCGAGCGTTACGCGGCGCGCGCGTGCGAACTGGCGCCCGACGATGCGTCGTTCCGTTTCAACCTCGCGATCATCCAGCTCGTGCGCGGCAATTACGCGGCCGGCTGGCGCGGCCACGAGGCGCGCTGGGACGGCGCGGGCGAGCTGCGCGGCCGCCGGCCGGTGCTGCCGGGCCCGCGCTGGCAGGGCGAGCCGCTCGGGGGTAAGACGCTGCTCGTGTGGGGCGAACAGGGGCTCGGCGACGTGCTGCAGTTCAGCCGCTTCGTCGCGCCGCTCGCCGAGCGCGTGCATCGCGAGGGCGGCCGGCTCGTGTGGAATACGTTCCCGCAGGTGGGCACGCTGATGCAGCGCAGCCTTGGCGCGCATGCGGACGCGTTCGGCGCGGGCGGCGGCGTCGACGTGCTGCCCGCATTCGATTACGAAGTGCCGCTGATCGGCCTGCCGCTGATGCTCGGCATGGAGAACGAGACGCTCGGATCGTCGGTGCCGTACCTGCGGGCCGATCCGCATGCGCGCGATGCGTGGCGCGCGCGGCTCGCGGGCGACGGCCGGCTGAAGGTCGGGCTCGTGTGGACGGGCAGTGCGGGCCACCAGCGCAATCCGTTCCGGCGCGTCGGGCTCGAGCGTTATGCCGATGCGTTCCGCGGGATCGACGGCGTCGCGTTTCATTCGCTGCAGCCGGGCGCGCATGCGGATGTCGCGGCGGCGCGCGCGGCCGGCTTCGCGATCGAGGACTGGACGGCGGAACTGACGAGCTTCGACGATACGGCCGCATTCATCGGTGCGCTGGATCTGGTGATTACCGTGTGCACGTCGGTCGCGCACCTGTCGGGCGCGCTCGGCGCGCGCACCTGGGTGCTGCTCGACGTGAATCCGCACTGGCCGTGGCTGCTCGAGCGCAACGACAGCCCGTGGTATCCGACCGCGACGCTGTACCGGCAACGGACGTTCGGCGCGTGGGAACCGGTGATGGGCGACGTGACGCGGGATTTGCGGTGTCTCGCGGACAACAGGCCCGCGGATTGACAGGTGTAGTGCGTTGGCCAGCGGACCAGGATCGCAAACGCGTCGGCGTTCATTGATCGGCGTCGATGGTTTTCGATTTGCGCCGGTGGAAATGCATCAGGGCGAACATCAGGAGACCCATGAATAGCCCTAATCCTGCAGACAGCAGAGCGACGAACGTCCAGCTTCGCTGCGGCGCATCGGAGGGCGTGGCCAATGGCAGGCCGATGGCGGAAATGAGTGTGAACGAGAGAAAGGTGAGCAAGAACGCACGCATCGGTTTCGTGCGTTGTTGCTGAAAACGGGCTTCCATCGCGCCGGCGACGAAGCTGACCAGGAGCTCGAGCATGTGGTTTTTCAGGGGCTTTCATCGCGTCGCGCGCGGCGACGCGATGAAAGCAATCACCCGCCTGTATTACCAGCCTTTATATCCGGAATACTGGCCGAGGCCCAAATTGGTACCCGCCATGCCGGGACGCCATGCGAGATTTGCGGCAAGTCCGCCGCCGGATGCAACCATAAGCGCACCGCCCGTTGCACCGACCGCGGCACCTGTGCCGGCGGCCCAGGCTGCGCCTTGCCATGTCATCGGCTTACTGGAGAAAAATTGGCCGCCGGCATACATGGCCAATCCTCCGAGCGCACCAGGAATCATTCCGACCGGGCCTAATCCTCCCGACACGTTACGAATTTCGTTTTCCGACAGAACTTGCATCGTCATTTGCTTACCCTCGAATCGAGTTGGGTGGGTATCGCGTCCGATACGCACCCGGGAGAAGGCGCCTGATTGCTTTGCTGTCGGAAACCTTACTGTCGTCGGCGGTGCGGTGCAATGACTTGATCAAATCGAGATGGATTCGTCATCGATCGATTTTCTCGTTATTCCTTGTCATGTGTGGTGGGGGACACGTCCGGGGCCGGACATCGCATGCTGGCGTCCGTGGACCTAGTTCGACCGCCGGCGCAGCCCGGGCCCGAACGTGAAGCCGAACGCGAGCAGCACGAACGACACCGCGAGCACGATGTTGTTGCCGCTCGTCACGTAGGGCGTGAAGCCGCTCGTACCCTCGATCCGCACGTCGAGCGAGCCGATCGTGAACGGCTTCAGCTGACCGAGCACACGGCCGTGCGCGTCGATCGCGGCCGTCATCCCCGTGTTGGTCGAGCGCAGCATCGGCCGGCCCGTCTCGAGCGAACGCATTCGCGCGATCTGCAGGTGCTGGTCGAGCGCGATCGTGTCGCCGAACCACGCGAGGTTCGTCACGTTGACGAGCACGCCCGGCGGCTGCGGATTGTCGCGGATCGTCGCGGCGATTTCCTCGCCGAACAAGTCCTCATAGCAGATGTCGGCCATCACGGGCTGGTTGTGCACCAGGAACGGCTTCTGCACGGGCGCACCACGCGCGAAATCGCCGAGCGGCATCTTCATCAGGTTGACGAACCACCGGAAGCCCCACGGAATGAATTCGCCGAAGGGCACGAGGTGGTGCTTGTCGTAGTGATAGATGTCGCGCGAGTTCGGCGTCACGCCGTACAGGCTGTTCGTATAGTCGACGTAACGACCGTCCTCGGTCACCGATGCACCGACCGCGCCGAACAGCACGGCCGAGCCCGTCGTGTCGCTGAACTTGCGGATCGCGACGGCGAACGGCTCGGGCAGCTCCTGGATCATCACCGCGATCGCGGTCTCGGGCGTGACGATCAGGTCGGCCGGCTTCTCGATGATCATCTGCTGGTACATCTTGATCGCCGCGTCGATGCCCGCTTCCTCGAACTTGATGTCCTGCTTCACGTTGCCCTGCAGCAGCCGCACGGTGAGCGGCGCGTTCGCGGGCACGGTCCACGTGACCTGCGACAGCCCGAGGCCGGCCGCGACGAGCGCGACGGCGATGCCGGCCGGCGCGGCGATGCGCACGCGCACGTTGCCGCCGGCGCCGCTTTCATGCGCGTCCGACGGGCGCGCGGCGGCGAGCGCCTGCACGACCAGCGCGGCGAACAGCGCGAGCACCCAGGCGATCCCGTACACGCCGACGATCGGCGCGAAGCCCGCGAACGGGCCGTCGACCTGCGGGTAGCCGCTCGCGAGCCACGGAAAGCCGGTGAACAGCGTGCCGCGCAGCCATTCGCTGAACGCCCACGCGCTCGCGAACGCGAATGCGCCGTGCCAGGTCGGCGAGAACGGCCGCGGGTCGGGTTCGCGGCGATGCCACGCATGGCCCGCGCAGAACGACCACAGCCCGGCCGAGAACGCCGGGTACAGCGACAGGTACAGCGAGAACAGCACGAGCGCGCCGCCCGCGAGCGGCGCGGCCATCTCGCCGTACACGTGCATGCTGATGTAGAGCCACCAGATGCCGCTGATGAAGTTGCCGAAGCCGAACGCGCCGCCCGTCAGCGCGGCGCCGCGCCAGCTCGACGTGCGCGTCAGTTGCGCGAAAAACCAGACGAATACGACGAGTTGCAGCCAGCCGCCGTGCGGCGTCGGTGCGAAGCTGAGCGTATTGGCCGCGCCGGCGAGCAGCGCGGCCGGGTAGTGCCAGCGCGGCAGCGCGCGGCCGGGCGCCGGCGCGAGAAGGCCGCCAGCCGGGCGGGACGGGATCGGATCGTCCATGTGAAGCGGAAGTGGGCGAGCGGTTGAAGGAAACGCGGCTGGCGCGGGACGCTCAGTCCTCGTGCGAGGTTTCGGCGCGACGGCTGGTGAGCGGGTTGCGACGCACCAGCAGCACATGGACCTGGCGCGCATCGCCGCGCTGGATCTCGAACACGAGGTTGCCGAGCTGCAGTTTCTCGCCGCGGTGCGGCACGCGTCCGAAATGATGGGTGATCAGGCCGCCGATCGTATCGACCTCGTCGTCGGGGAAATCGGTGCCGAACACGTCGTTGAACTGTTCGATCTCGGTGAGCGCGCGCACGCGGTAGCGGCCGTCCGGCCCCGAGATGATGTTGCCGGCTTCCTCGTCGAAGTCGTATTCGTCCTCGATGTCGCCGACGATCTGTTCGAGCACGTCCTCGATCGTGATCAGCCCCGCGACGCCGCCGTATTCGTCGACGACGATCGCCAGGTGGTTGCGGTTCACGCGGAAGTCGTGCAGCAGTACGTTCAGGCGCTTCGATTCCGGAATGAACACGGCCGGGCGCAGCATCCCGCGCACGTCGAACTCGTCTTCGGCGTAGAAGCGCAGCAGATCCTTCGCGAGCAGCACGCCGATGACGTTGTCGCGGTTCTCCTCGTACACGGGGTAGCGCGAGTGCGCCTTCTCGAGGACGAACGGGATGAAATCCTCGGGCTTGTCCGCGATGTTGATCGCGTCCATCTGAGCGCGCGGCACCATGATGTCGCGGGCGCACAGATCGGATACCTGGAACACGCCTTCGATCATCGACAGCGAGTCGGCGTCGATCAGGTTACGTTCGTGGGCGTCCTGGAGGATTTCCAGCAGCTCGCCGCGGGATTCGGGCTCGGGCGAGATGAAGTCGGTCAGGCGCTCGAGCAATGAGCGCTTTTCTTGCGGTTTGTCGGTTGGCTTACGACTGGGATACGAATCGTTCATGGTGGTGCGCCCGGGTCATGCCGGGGCGCGCTGTCACGGAGTAGGCAAGGATACACCAAGGGCACGACGCGACCGTGTCACACCGGCCGCACGGCCAGGGTGGGCAGCTCGCGCGGGCCCCGCTCGCGGACGGCCGCGCCGGGCGCGACATCGTCCTTGTGCCCATCCTATCTCAGAAAAGGCCGGCGGCGCAGCAGCGGCAAAAAACGGGTGCGGGAAGAGCGGGCCGGTATGACGCGCAAGGGCGCCCGGCCGGCCGGGCGGCGCCGGCGGCATTCTGCCGCATGCGATCGCGTTCGGCGTGCGGCTCAGAACCGCATGCCGGCCGAGCAGCCGCCGGCGGCTCCGCCGTTGCTCGCGGCGCCGCCGCAGCCGAATATTCCGCAGCCGGACAGCGCGACGCTCGCGGCGACGAGCAGCGCGGCGATCTTGCAGCGCGACCAAGGTGACGGTTTCATCGCCAGGGGCCTCGTTCGAATCAGCGGGGAGTGCGGCATCGGGTGGCGGCAAGCCGGGCGGCGCGAGGCGTCACCGGCATCGCGCGAGCAGCCCTTCCAGCGCGCGATCGGGGATGCCGCTCGCGCGCAGCGCGTCGACCGTGCGACTCACGTAGTCGAGCGTCGTGCCGTAGCGGCCGGCCGCGCAACTGAAGACCTCCTTTACGACAGGATCCGACAGCTTGCCCGTATAGGTCGGTACGTCGCGGCGCATCACGAATGCGAGCGCGTTCACGCGTTCGCCGTTCTCGAGCGAGCACGGCAGCCACGCGGGCCGATACGACCCCATCGGCATCTCGCGCTTCCACAGCGTCTCGAGGTGCGGCTGCGCGGTCGGGCCCGCGAGCCGGAACGCAATGCCCGAGCACGAGCCGCCGCGATCGAGCGCAAGCACGAGGCCCGGGCGTTCGGGCGTGCCGCGGTTCACGCGCGACCACAGGTACAGCCCGCGATGGTAGCCGTGCACCTTGCCGCGCACGGCGGCAATGGTCGGCAAGCCCGGGTTCCAGATCAGCGAGCCATAACCAAACAGCCAGAGGTCCTGCCGGCCGTCCCAGTCGCGCATCGTGTGCGCGAGCGATGTCGCGAGCTCGTCTTCCGTCAGCAGCCGCCCGTCGCCGATCGACGGCGGGTAGGCGGGCGGGAGCATCGCGGCGTTGCGCATCGGGCGACTGACTTACTGATACGGATTCGGGAAGCCCAGCTTCGCGAGGATGTCGACTTCGAGCGCTTCCATCTCGGCCGCGTCCTCGTCGCTCGTCTCGTGGTCGTAGCCCTGCGCGTGCAGCGCGCCGTGCACCAGCAGGTGCGCGTAGTGGGCCGCGAGCGGCTTGCCCTGGTCGTGCGCTTCCTTCTCGACGACCGGGCAGCACAGCACGAGGTCGCCGATCACGGTGCCGTCGGGCGCCGCGTCGTATGCGAAGGTCAGCACGTTGGTCGGGTAGTCCTTGTGGCGGTAGCCGTCGTTCAACGTGCGGCCTTCCACTTCGCCGACGAAGCGCACGGTGAGCTGCGCGCTGGCGAACAGCGCCGGCTCGATCCATTCGGCGATCAGCTTGCGCTTGGGCAGCGTCTTGCGCACGTCGCTCGTGATCTCGTCGCCATACTGCACGGACAGGTCGAGTTCCAGCTCGAGCAGCTCGTCGTCGGTTTCGTCTTCGCGCGGCGCGGGCTCGGCACCCACGTGCAGCGTCACGCTGTCGTAGTGTTCGGGCTGCAGCGCGAGCTTCGCGCGCATCGCCGGATCGTTGTGCTGAGCGACGATCGCGACGGCCGCGTCGCCCGAGCTGCCCGACAGGTCGAACATCAGGCTGCGACCGTCCGGGAAGTCGATCCGCAGCCCTTGCGCGTTGACGGTCCGGGCCTTGCCCTTCGCATCGAACAGCGAAAGACGGGGAGATTCGGGCGCGGCGGACTGGGCGCGCCCGGACTTGCGAGAACGGGAGGATTTCATGACGCGTGCGGCGATTGGGACGCGTTGAGGATACACCAAACGGCCGATCGCACCCGAATTCGCGCGGGCGAAAAAAAGCCCGGCGCGCCGTCTGGCGGGCCGGGCCGGGGTGCCGGGGCAGCGCGCGGGCGCCGCCGGCCGGTCAGCCGTCCTGGTGCTGCGCGTGGAATTCGTCGTACGCCTCGACGATGCGCGCGACGAGCGGATGGCGCACGACGTCCGCGCTCGTGAAGCGCGTGAGCGCGATGCCGCGCACGCCGCTGAGTACCTGCTGCGCCTCGACGAGCCCGCTCTTGTGGCCGCGCGGCAGGTCGACCTGGCTCGTGTCGCCGGTCACGACCGCCTTCGAGCCGAAGCCGATCCGCGTGAGGAACATCTTCATCTGCTCGGGCGTGGTGTTCTGCGCCTCGTCGAGGATGATGAACGCGTGGTTCAGCGTGCGGCCGCGCATGTACGCGAGCGGCGCGATCTCGATCATCTGGCGCTCGAACATCTTCGCCGTCTTGTCGAAGCCGAGCAGGTCGTACAGCGCGTCGTACAGCGGCCGCAGGTACGGGTCGACCTTCTGCGCGAGGTCGCCCGGCAGGAAGCCGAGCCGTTCGCCGGCCTCGACGGCCGGGCGCGTCAGCACGATCCGCTTGACCTGGTCGCGCTCGAGCGCGTCGACCGCGCAAGCGACCGCGAGGTAGGTCTTGCCGGTGCCGGCCGGCCCGATGCCGAGCGTCACGTCGTGCGACAGGATCTGCTTCAGGTATTCGCGCTGCGCGGGCGTGCGGCCGCGCAGGTCGGCGCGTCGCGTGTAGAGCTTCGGCCCCTGCTCTTCGAGCGCCTCGTCGTCGAGCTGCACGACCGGCTCGTCGAACGGATGATCGGGGTCGCCGCGGAAGCGCACGTCGAGCGTGGTCTCGCGGCCGTTGCCGGCGGTGTGGCGCACTTCGACCAGCGCGAGCTGGATGTCGTCGACCGACAGCGGATCGCGCGCGCGGTTGTAGAAGTTGTCGAGCGCCGCGAGCGCGAGCTTGGCGCCGCGCCCGCGGATCGTGATCCGGTGGCCGCGTCGCGACAGCGTCACGTCGAGCGCCTGTTCGATCTGCCGCAGGTTTTCGTCGAGCGGGCCGCAGAGATTGGCGAGGCGCGCGTTGTCGTCGCGCGGCGCGATGAATTCCAGGGGTTGGGTGGTCTTCAAAGTGGCGTCGGGCTCCGGTGATGCGTCAGTCAGTGGGTGGCCGCGCTCGCGTCGTCGCTGACGAGCACGAGCTCGCCGCGCAGCGAGTGCGGGTACGCATGGTTGATCTTCACGTCGATCATCTGGCCGATCAGGCGCGGGTGCGACGCGAGCGGCGCCGGGAAATTCACGACCCGGTTGTTCTCGGTACGGCCCGCGAGTTCGTTCGGGTCCTTGCGCGACGGGCCCTCGACGAGGATCCGCTCGACCTTTCCGACCATCGACTGGCTGATGCGCGCGACGTTCTCCTCGATGGTCGCCTGCAGATGTTGCAGGCGTTTGAGCTTCACTTCGCGCGGCGTGTCGTCGTGCAGGTTCGCGGCCGGCGTGCCGGGGCGCGGGCTGTAGATGAACGAGAAGCTCGTGTCGTAGCTCATCTCGTGCACGAGCGCCATCATCTTGTCGAAATCGTCCTCGGTCTCGCCGGGGAAGCCGACGATCATGTCGGTCGACAGCGACAGGTCGGGGCGGATCGCGCGCAGCTTGCGGATCACCGACTTGTATTCGAGCACCGTGTAGCCGCGCTTCATCGCCATCAGGATGCGGTCGGAGCCGTGCTGGACCGGCAGGTGCAGGTGGCTCACGAGCTTCGGCACCTTCGCGTAGGTATCGATCAGGCGCTGCGTGAATTCCTTCGGGTGCGACGTCGTATAGCGGATCCGCTCGATGCCGGGGATGTCGGCGACGTATTCGATCAGCGTCGCGAAATCGGCGATCTCGGACGCACCGGCCGTCAGCGCGCCGCGATAGGCGTTCACGTTCTGGCCGAGCAGCGTGACTTCGCGCACGCCCTGGTCGGCGAGGCCGGCCACTTCGGTCAGCACGTCGTCGAGCGGGCGCGATACCTCGTCGCCGCGCGTGTACGGCACCACGCAGTAGCTGCAGTACTTCGAGCAGCCTTCCATGATCGACACGAACGCGCTCGGCCCCTCGACGCGCGCGGGCGGCAGGTGGTCGAACTTCTCGATCTCGGGGAACGAGATGTCGACCTGCGCGCGGCCGCTCTCGCGGCGCGCGTCGATCATCTGCGGCAGGCGGTGCAGCGTCTGCGGGCCGAACACGAGGTCGACGTACGGCGCGCGCGACACGATCGAGGCGCCTTCCTGGCTCGCGACGCAGCCGCCGACGCCGATCAGCAGGCCGGGCTTCGCTTCCTTCAGCTCGCGCACGCGGCCGAGATCGGAGAACACCTTCTCCTGCGCCTTTTCACGCACCGAGCACGTGTTGAACAGGATGATGTCCGCGTCTTCCGGCGTGTCGGTCTTTTCGAGGCCTTCGGCCGCATTGAGTACGTCCACCATCTTGTCCGAGTCGTACTCGTTCATCTGGCAGCCGAAGGTCTTTACGTAAACTTTCTTGGTCATGGGGGGTCGCCGTTCGCAGTGGTTGACCTGGGGGCGTCGTCAAGGGTGAATCGGGACGGCCGCGCGCGGCACGCAGGCGGCGCGCATCAAGCATGGAAAGCCGTCGGGAAAGCTTTCCATTATAGCTTTTCACGCCGCCCCGGACGGGCGGCCGGTTGCGGGCGCGCGACGCCGAACGTCAGGTTCCGACCCCTGGGCGGCGGCGCGCCGGTTGTCAGCGGCACGCGTTCAGCAGGTCGTCGAGCGCGGCTTCCTCGCGCGCGAAGCGTTCGGCGAGAAAGTCGAGCAGCACGCGCACGCGCGGCGCCATGTAGCGCTTGCTGTGATAGATCGCGTGCAACGGCGCGTCCTGATGGCGCCAGTCGGGCAGCAGCACGCGCAGCCGGCCGGCGCGGACGTCGTCGGCGATGTCCCAAAGCGATTTCAGCGCGATGCCGTGGCCGCGCAGCGTCCATTCGCGCGTGAGGCCGCCGTCGTTGGTCTCGAAAGCGGTCGACACCGGCACCGTGTGGATCTGCACCTCGTCGCCGCGCGTGAAGTGCCAGGTGTTCATCGGCCCGGACGCGATCGTGATCACGTTGCACGGAAAGCGGGCCAGATCGTGTGGATCGGCCGGCATGCCGTGGCGTTCGACGAACGACGGTGCCGCGCACAGCACGCGCCGGTTGGTCGCGAGCCGACGGGCGATCAGCGCGCCGTCGGGCGGTGCGGCGAAGCGGATCGCGAGGTCGATCTCGTCCTGCCACAGGTTCGATGACGAATCGGACGCCGTCAGCGAGAACGTGACGTCGGGATGGCGCGTCGTGAATTCGTCGAGCCAGTCGAGCAACTGGTTGCGGCCGAAATCGGACGTCGACGACAACCGTACCTTGCCGCTGACCACGTTGCGGCCTTCCTGCAGCATCGCGTCCGCGTCGTCGAGCGCCTGCAGCGCCTGCCGGCAGCAGTTCAGGTACAGCCGGCCCTCGTCGGTGAGCCGCAATTGCCGCGTCGAGCGCTCGAACAGCCGCGTGGCGGTCTTCGCCTCGAGCTTCGCGAGGCGCGCGCTCGCGGCGGCCGGCGTGAGGTTCAGCTTGCGCCCGGCCGCGGACAGGCTGCCCAGTTCCGCCGCTTCGACGAACAGCCGGATATCGCCCAGTCGATCCATTCGATTTTCCAAAATTATTTGAAAATGGTTCAAACACCACGCCAATTATCAAATATAGACGTCTTCGGGACAATGCGCGCACATCCCGCATTTTGTGCGGTGCGGCACCGACCGGGCGCCGCGTCCGCCGCCCTCCGGAGAACGTCATGCCCATTCCGTTACTGGCGCTCGCGATCAGCGCCTTTGCCATCGGCACCACCGAATTCATCATCATGGGCCTGCTGCCCGAAGTCGCGCACGACCTCGCCGTGTCGCTGCCGTCGGCCGGCCTGCTCGTCACCGGTTATGCGCTCGGCGTCGCGGTCGGCGCGCCGCTCCTCGCGGTGCTGACGAGCCGCATGCCGCGCAAGGCCGCGCTGCAGTTGCTGATGGCGATCTTCATCGTCGGCAACGTGCTGTGCGCCACTGCGTCGGGTTACGCGATGCTGATGGTCGCGCGTGTCGTCACGTCGTTCGCGCACGGGTCGTTCTTCGGGATCGGCGCGGTGGTGGCCGCGTCGCTCGTGCCGGCCGACAAGCGCGCGAGCGCGATCGCGCTGATGTTCACGGGGCTCACGCTGTCGAATGTGCTCGGCGTGCCGTTCGGCACCTTCGTCGGCCAGCTGCTCGGCTGGCGCGCGTCGTTCTGGATCGTCGCCGCGCTCGGCGTGCTGGCGCTCGGCGGCGTCGCCGCGCTGGTGCCGAACCGCCACGACAGCGGGCCGGTCGGCCTCGGCCACGAAGTGCGCGTGCTGAAGGAGCCGCAGGTGTGGCTCGCGCTGCTGATGACCGTACTCGGTTTCGGCGGCGTGTTCGTCGTGTTCACGTACATCGCGCCGATTCTCGAAACCGTGTCGGGCTTCTCACCGCGCGCGGTTGCGCTGATCCTCGTGCTGTTCGGCGCGGGACTGACGGTCGGCAACACGCTCGGTGGCAAGCTCGCCGACCGCGCGCTGATGCCGTCGCTGATCGCGATCCTCGTCGCGCTGATGGCCGTGATGGCCGTGTTCGCGAAGACGAGCCACCTGCCGGTCGCGGCCGCCGTCACGGTGTTCGTGTGGGGGATCGCCGCGTTCGCGACGGTGCCGCCGCTGCAGGCGCGCGTGGTCGAGAAGGCCGCGAGCGCGCCGCATCTCGCATCGACGCTGAATATCGGCGCATTCAACGTCGGCAACGCGGGCGGCGCGTGGCTCGGCGGCCTCGCGCTGGAGCATGGCTTCGCGCTCGATGCGCTGCCGTGGGTCGCCGTCGCGGTGACGTTCGCGGCGCTGGTCGTCACGTGGTTCGCGATGCGGCTCGATGCGCGCGGTCCGGCACGCGGTGCGGCGCCGGCGCCGCAATGAGCGGCGCCATAGCGGCGGGAAAAGGTTCGCGGGGAACGCATTCCTCCGCGATGCTGATAACGGTGTGAAGATAACTTCGTTTGCCCGCGCCAGGCCGGGTGATAGCGTCTCGATACGCGCCATTGCTGGCGCAACCCGATTCCGATCCCGGCTTACCCCATACGCAGGGCCGCGCAGCGGCCCGGAGGCAATGCTATGTCTTCATCCCTGGCGCTCGTGCGCGACGTGTCTTCCTTCGAGTCCGGCAATGCCGCCGACGCGCGGGCATCCGCGTCGCTCGATGTCCTCGAACAGGTCGTCGGCGTGAATCTCGCGCGGTTGCGTGCCGAGCGGCAGCTGTCGCTCGATGCGCTCGCGCGGTTGTCCGGCGTGTCGCGCGCGATGCTCGCGCAGATCGAGTCGGCGCGCAGCGTGCCGTCGATCAAGGTGCTCTGCAAGATCGCCGCGGCGCTGAAGGTGTCGGTCGCCGCGTTCCTGCGCCGCCATGCGGTGAACGGCTTCGAGCATCTGGCGGCCGAGCGCGCGTCGCGCGTCGTCAGCTCGAACGGCCGCTTCTCGGCGCGCGCGCTGTACCCGGAAGGCGAACCGGCCGCGGCCGAGTTCCACGAACTGCGGATCGCGCCGCTGCATACGGAGCCCGGTGCCCGCCGCGCGCCCGGCACGACCGTCAACCTCGTCGTCAGCGAAGGCACGCTCGAAGTCAGCGTGCATGATCGCCGCCAGTTGCTCGCGACCGGCGACGCGATCGTGTTCGATGCCGACCAGCCGTACAGCCTGCGCAACCCGGGCGACAGCGAGGCACGCGCGTTTCGCGTGACGGTGAGCCCCGAGGTGCCGCCGCGCTGGCTCGTGCCCGATGTGGCGCACGCGGCCGGCTGACCGCGCGGGCCGCACGGAACGGCCGCTGTCCCTGCCTCGCGCGGGGTCGCACCCGGGCCGTCGGCCGTTTGGACGATGCCGTTAGACGGAGTCGTCAGTAAGGTTATCGATGTGGTTCGCTGCGCCGCGCGCGCAGCTGTTGTATGCTTGGCCCGCCGGTGATGGGCAGTCCCCATCCGGCAATCAGTGCGTCTTCAGGGCGGGGCGAAATTCCCCACCGGCGGTAGGCTGGCGTAAGCCGGCGAGCCCGCGAGCGCCCGCGCATCCGCGCGGGGTCAGCAGATCTGGTCGAATGCCAGAGCCGACGGTCATAGTCCGGATGAGAGAAGATGTGCAGATAGTCATGTCCGCCAGGGCCGCTTCGCGCTATTAGCGAAGCGGGTTGTCGTTCTGTCTGTTTGCAATGCCCTGAAACGTTTTTCGCCCAAATCGTATTTGCGAGGAGCGTTTCACATGTCCTTGATGTCCGTTTCGTCGGCACCCGCCGACGCCTTTGCCGATCTCCCTTTGCTGGATTCCGAACCGGTGCCGCCGCGCATCGCCGCTGCGCTCGACGCCATGCGCGCGGGCCGTGCGGTCGTGCTGCAGGATGATCACGACCGCGAGAACGAGGCCGACCTGATCGTCGCCGCCGAGCGGATCACACCCGAGACGATGGCGCTGCTGATCCGCGAGTGCAGCGGCATCGTGTGCCTGTGCCTGACCGACGACACTGTGCGCGCGCTCGAGCTGCCGCCGATGGTGCAGACCAACGAGAGCCGCAACGGCACCGCGTTCACCGTATCGATCGAGGCACGCGAAGGCGTGCATACGGGCGTATCCGCTGCCGACCGCGTGACGACGATCCGCGCGGCGATCGCAGATAACGCGAAGCCGCACGACATCGTGCGTCCCGGTCACGTGTTTCCGTTGCGTGCGCAACCGGGTGGCGTGCTGGCGCGCCGCGGTCACACCGAAGGCACGGTCGACCTGTCGATCCTTGCGGGCCTGAAGCCGGCCGGCGTGCTGTGCGAGCTGATGAATCCGGACGGCACGATGACGCGCGGCGATGATGTCGAGCGTTTCGCGCAACGGCACGGCCTGCCGATGCTGACGATCGCGGAGCTCGTCGAGTTCCGCGAGGCGCTGGCTGCTGCACGCGAAGGCTGCCTGAGCGAAGCGTAGCCGGATGGCCGCGCGGGCCCCGAAATCTGGAGATTCGGTGATGTTCGGCTTCCGGACCGCTACCTATACTCGACCGGGCTCGACGGCATTGCGCACCGACAGTCCGGTTCGTGGTGCCGTGCTTGCACGGGAGCCCGTGACGATCGCGCACGGGGTCGATCACGAACCAACAGAGGTAGGGAAATCATGCGAACAATCAACGTGACGGAACGCGCGTGCGTCGGTGGCGGGGCGGGCGGCCAGAACACGATTCAGTTGCCGGCGGGCACCATCGATGCGCGGGGCGCGGCCCGCGAGGATACGGCACAGCGTGGCGTTTGGCCGGGGGCGGCGGTTGGCGGCTCGCGCGGCCGCTATTTCATCTACATGTTCCCGGACGGCTACACCCCGCCGGAGATTCCGCGAGAATGGCTGCGTTAAGTGTCGATGGCCCGGCTTCACGCCGGGCATCGCACTGACGACGTGTCCTGCTGATCGAGTCCGGCAATTGGCCGGCCGGCTTCCGTTCCTGCGGCATCCCGCTGCCCTTGCCGCGCTGTACGGCGCATTTCGTTTGCGACGGTTTGTCGTTCAACGACGTGCCGTCGCGCTACGTTTACGACTGCACGTCGCCGAATTCGCCGCGCATGCCGGCTTCGACGAGCGACGGCAGTTCGTCCATCTTGCGCATGATCCGCGTGATGCCCATCGCGCGCAGCGCGTCCGCGTAGTTGTCGGGGATGTGGCTCGCGCCGACGAACGCGATCGTCTTCATCCCCGCCGCGCGCGCGGCGTTCAGCCCCGACACGCTGTCCTCGACGACGATGCAGCGCTCCGGCGCGACGCCGAGCGTTTGCGCCGCGTGCAGGTAGACGTCGGGGTAGGGCTTCGGCCGCGACACCTGCTCGGAGCTGAACACGCGGTCGCCGAAGATCTCGGTGAGCGAGGCGCGCTTCAACGAGTTGCGCACGCGCACGAGCCGGCTGTTCGACACGACGGCCGCCGGCAGGCTGACCTTCAGCAGCGCGTCGCGTACGCCGGTGATCGGCGCGAGCGATTGCGCCAGCGCGATCTCGATGTTGTGCTCGATGGTCTCGATGAAGTTGGCGGGCGTTTCGATCCCGAAGCGGGATTCGAGCCCGGCGAGGAAGCGCGACGTCTGCTGGCCGAACGCGGACTTCGCGGCGGCTTCGAAATCGATGTTCGGGAACGTGGCGGACAGCGTCTCGAGCAGCACGCGGTCGGCGATGACTTCGCTGTCGACGAGCACGCCGTCGCAGTCACAGATGAGGTGATCGAGCATGATGGTGAAAAAGCGGGTGTCGGCGACGCCGAGCATCTCGCAATGATACGTGCTTTCACGCGCATGCCGAGTGGCGTTTCGGCAAATATGCCCGATGCAGCCGGACGGTCGCCGCATTTCGTACAGGTGTGCTGCCGATCGCGCCCGCGCGCCGTGGGGCCGTCGTGCGGCGGCGGCCTGCTTGCACGGGCCGCCGCCGCTTTCGTCACATCTCGATCACGCGCCCCGTTTTCCACGACGTCATCGCGGCCTCGGCCAGCTCGAGCGCGGCGAGTCCGTCGTCGATCGTCGTCCTGACCGGCGTGCCGTCGCGCAGCGCGTCGACGAAGTGCGCGATCTCGGCCGCATACGCATGCCGGTAGCGTTCGAGGAAAAACGGCTCCGGCACGTCCGTCGCGATGCCGCCCGCGAGCCACGCGCTCACTTCGGTCGGCCGCACGTTGCCGGCCTGCAGCATCCCGTTGCTGCCGAGCAGCTCGAAGCGCTGGTCGTAGCCATAGGCGGCGCGCCGCGACGTGTTGATCTGGCACAGCAGCCCGCGCCGCGTGCGGATCGTCACGGCGGTCGAATCGATATCGCCGGCATCGAGCACGGCCGGGTCGGTCAGGCAGCTGCCCGTCGCGTGCAGCGTCTGCGCTTCGTCGCCGAGGATCCAGCGGAACACGTCGAAGTCGTGAATCAGCATGTCCTTGAAGATGCCGCCCGAGCTGCGGATGTAGTCGGCGGGCGGCGCGCCCGGGTCGCGGCTCGTGACGATCAGCATTTCCGGCGCGCCGATCTCGCCGCGCTCGACGCGCGCCTTCAGCGCGGCGAATGTCGGGTCGAAGCGGCGCTGGAAGCCGAGCATGCAGGTCACGCCGTTGCGCCGGACGACGTCCGCGCATGCGCGCGAGCGCTCGACGCTCAGGTCGACCGGCTTCTCGCAGAACACGGCCTTGCCCGCGTTCGCGGCCGCGACGATCAGGTCCGCATGCGTGTCGGTGCTCGACGCGATCACGACCGCCTGCACGGCCGCATCGCCGAGCGCGCGGTCGATGTCGGCGACCTGCGCGCCGTGTGCGTGCGCGAGCGCCTCGGCCGACGGCGCATGGCGGTCGATCACGTAGCGGAGTGTCGCGCCCGGATGGCGTGCGAGATTCGCCGCGTGGATCTTGCCGATTCGTCCCGCGCCGAACAACGCGAATTCGATCATTCCGTTCTCCTGTTGAGTGGGTTGTCTTCCGTCGGCACGCGGCTCGTGTCGGCGCGCACCGTCGCGACGGTCAGCGATCCGCCAGTTCGCCGCGCACGTATTCGATGCTGGCGCGCAGCCGGTCTTCGATGTCGTCGGCTTCGGCGATTTCGTTCGCGAACGGCTCGAACGAGAACGCGCCGCGGTAGCCGCGCGCGAGCAGCTCGCGCAATTGCCGGAGGTTGCCGAGCCGGTCGGCGCTGCCGACCAGCACGCGATGGCCGTCGCGCATCCGGTCCACCGGCAGGTCGTCTTCCTCGACGCCCGAGATGTGCACGAGGCCCGTCAGGTTCGGGAAGAAGATGTCCTCGCCCGACAGGTGATGGTGGAACGTGTCGTGCACGAGCCGGAACACCTGTTCGCCCGCCGCGTCGTAGATGCCTTTCACCGCGTCCGACTTGCGGCGCAGCGCGCACTCCTCGAAGCCGAGCGGCTCGATGAAGCCGAGCAGGCCGCGGGCGTCGAGGATCGGCTTCAGCGCTTTCAGCGCCTTCACGAGGTCCGCATGGCGCATGTCGGCGCCGCGCGTGTCGCCGCGGCTGTTGGTCGGGCACAGCACGAGCGCGCGTGCGCCGCAGTGCGCCGCGTAGTCGGCCAGTGCGGTCGCCTCGTCCGCGCGCTCGGCGTTCCATTGCTCGAAGCGCTGCAGCGCGTTGATCGTCAGGATCGTCACACCGCCGGCTTCGGCCGTCGCGCGCACGGCGGCGGCCGGCGTGCCGTCGGCGATCTCGACGCCGTCGAGATCGTTGCGGATCTCGATCGTGTCGACGCCGAGGCGCCGGCACAGCGCGACATAGCGGTCGAGCGGCAGGCGCGGCGCGCTCATGCGGTTCAGCGAAAAGTGGAATGCTTGCGTCATCGTTCTGTCCTCGTGTCTCGAGTGGGGCTGGGTTCGAATCGGGTGCCGGCGTACACGACGTCGCCTGCCGGCAGGTTCGCCGGCGAAGCGGCGAGCGCATGCCACGTGTCGCGCAGCCATTGCGCGCACGCGACGTTGTTGTCGAAGATCGAATAACGCGCACCGCCGCCGTAGTCGGGAAACGGGATGAACTCGCAGCTGATCTGCTCGAGGCGCGCCGGCCGCGCATGAACCTGCGCTTGCAGCAACTGGCGCAGCGCGGCCTTCCACGTATCGAGCGCCGCCGCGCGCCATTCGCCGTGATAGGCGCCCGGCGCGGGCGCGACGAACGGGTACTGGATGCCGCGGCCGGGCCTGCCGTCAGCGCGCCGCATCCAGCGGTTGTCCGGATTGTTCGGAATCACGCTGCGCGCATGCGCATGACGGACCCAGCCGCGCGCGATCCAGTCGGCGTAGATGACCGCGGGCGATGCGGGGTCGAGCACGACGCGGCCGCTGTCGACCTGCTCGCGAATGCCCGATGCATCGAGTTCGGCGCGATTGCCGATCTTGAACAGCAGGTGCGAATGATCGAGCGTGATCCGGAACGGCGCACCGGCCTGCTCGACATGCCGCGCGACGTGCGCGATGCGCGTGAAATCCTCGCTCCACATGTCGACGTGCACTTCGAGGCTCGGCAGGCAGCCGGCCGGTTCGCCGCGTTCATAGGCACGCAGGTAGAAATCGGCGACTTCGCGGTCCGACAGCGGATGGCCGTCCGTGTGATGCGCGTACAACTGGCAGTTGAGCACCGTGCTGCCGAAGCGCGTGCCCGCATCGATGATGTCGGCGACGTGCGCGTCGTCGCGGCCCGCGCGCCAGATGCCGCCGATCACGCGAATCGGCAGCGCGTGGCGTTCGACCAGCGCGAAATACGGCGACAGGTCTTCGTCGCGCGTCGGGTTCTTTTCGACGTAATCGAACACGCCGGTGTCGGCGATCATCCGGAAACGCTCGGCCGGCGCGGGCAGCGGCAGGCCGTCGTGGTCGAGCACGCCGTCGAGGTTCACGCCGATGAGGATCGGTTCAGCCATCGTCTCCTGTCCGTTGTTGTGCTGGGGATGGCTGCCCAATGTACGGATGCGGCGCGCGGACTGCATGACAAACGTTGACGAAAAATCGCCAATGCGGCGGTCGATTTTTTCGCAACGCGCAGGCGGCGCGCGGCGCGGCGACATTCAGGCCTGCAGGTAGGCGCTCGTCCTCACGTTCGCCGGGCAGAACACACGGAATTCGACCGGGTCGCCCGGCGGCGGCTGTTCGACGATCCCGCATGCATGCAGCACGTGCTGCAGCGCGGAAATCGCCTGGCCGTCCGGATCCTGGTCGATGGCAAGATCCATCGCGCCGGCTTCGATGAAGGCGCGGTGTTCGTCGAGCATCTCGTGTCCGATCCAGACCACGCGCCCGGTCGCGCCCGCCTTGCGCAGCGCGGCCTCGATGCCGGCCGAGCCGGCGCCGCTGTTGTAGATCGCGACGATGTCGTCGTGCGCCTGCATCGCCTTCGTCACCGCGCGGTAGCAGCGGTCGTCCTGGTCGAGCGTCTCGACGGGCTCGCCGTCGCAGCGCAGCGCGGCGAACGCGTCGGCGAGCTGGTCGCGGCAGCCGGCCATCCGGTCGACGTGCGCACGGTAGCCCATGCGTCCGCCAAGTAGCAGCACGCGGCCGGGGCGCGCCGCCAGGCGGCCGATGTAGTAGCCGGCCGTGCGTCCGGCGCGGTAGTTGTCGATGCCCGCGTAGTGCCTGCGTGCGATGCCGCCGATGTCGGTGACCATCGTGACGACGGTCTCGCCGCGTGCGATCGCGCCGGCCAGCGCGTCGCGCACGCGGGCCGTGTCGCGCGCGGTGACGATCAGCGCCGCGCGCCGGTAGGCGGGCCGTTCGATCAGCGCGGCGGCCCGCTCGTCGTCCGCGGCGGGCAGGATCGTCCGGTGCACGACCACGCGCCGGTCGAGCATCTGCAGCGAGCGCTGCAGTGCCTGTTGCAGCCGCCGGAAGAACGGCGTGTCGGTGTCCGGCAGCAGCACGTCGACGTGGATCAGCCCGTGCCGCGTGTCGGGCAGCTGGCGCGGCACGCCGAGCTGCCGCGCCGCGGCGACCACGCGCTCGCGCGCCTGCGCCGAGACGCTGCCGCGCTCGTTCAGCACGCGGTCGACGGTGGTCGTGCTGACGCCGGCGAGCGCCGCGATCTCGTCGAAGCGCGCGGTGCGCTTGCGCCAGCGCGGCCCGGATTCACCTGCCATGGTCGTCTCCATCTGGTGGTCGCCATCATCGGGTGCGTGGCGTTGCCGGGAACGCTAAAACGATGGCGAAATTTCGTCAACGTTTCGATTGAGCGGGGGCGGCGGGACGCCTAATTTCGGAGATATGCCGAAGCGCTCGCCGCGCTTCCCACGCACAACGAACCCAGGAGACACGAGTGGCCCATCCGGACGACCAGGCGCGCGATCGCAGGGCGGCGCGCCGTCAGGAATACCGACTGATCGGCGGCGCCGGCGAGCGCGCGCACGCGGCGGGGCTCGTCAACGCCGCGTGGTACCGATGCACGGTGCCGCGGCCGCTGATGAAGCAGCTGATGCAGCGCGGCGACGCGCGCGCGATCCGCGACACGCTGATCTGGTACGCGGCGATCGCGGCCAGCGGCGTGCTCGCGTGGTTCGCTTGGCACGCGCATTCGGCGTGGGCGATTCCCGCATTCTTCGTGTACGGCACGCTCTACTGCAGCCCGGCCGACTCGCGCTGGCACGAATGCGGGCACGGCACCGCGTTCCGCACGCGCTGGATGAACGACGCGCTGTATCAGGTCGCATCGTTCCAGGTGTTTCGCGGCGCGACGGCATGGCGCTGGAGCCATGCGCGCCATCACACCGATACGCTGGTCGTCGGGCGCGATCCGGAAATCGCCGCGCCGAAGCCGACCGACTGGCTCTCGCTCGTGCTGAACGTCGTCGCGCTGAAGCACGTGGCCAGCGAGCTGCGCAAGATGATCGCCGTCGCGTTCACCGGTCGCCTCGACAACGAGGCGCGCACCTATGTGCCTGAATCGGAATGGCCGAAGGTCGCGCGCGAAGCGCGCATCCATCTCGCGGTCTACGCGCTCGTGGCGGGTGCTTCGCTGTACTGGCGCACGATCCTGCCGCTGCTCTACATCGGGCTGCCGAGCCTCTACGGCGCATGGCTGTACCTGTATTTCGGCCTTACGCAGCACGCGGGCATGCCCGAGAACGTGCTCGATCACCGGCGCAACTGCCGGACCGTGATGATGAATCCCGTGTTCCGCTTCCTGTACTGGAACATGAACTATCACGTCGAGCACCACATGTTCCCGATGGTGCCGTTCCACGCGCTGCCGAAGCTGCACGAGGCCGTGAAGGCCGACATGCCGCCGCCGTACCGCAGCACGCTCGCCGCGTATGCGGAGATCGTGCCGGCGCTGGTCCGGCAGACGCGCGATCCGTCCCATCATGTCGTGCGGCCGGTGCCGGACACGGCGCGCGCGTGACGGACATCGAACCACCCGATCAAGGAGACACGCATCATGACGCAATGGATCGACACCGGCGCGCTCGACGACATCGACGATGAAGACGTCGCACGCTTCGACCACGCAGGCCGCACGTACGCGATCTACCGGATCGACGGTCACGTTTATGCGAGCGACGGCCTGTGCACGCACGAGCACGTGCATCTCGCCGACGGGCTCGTGATCGATCACGTGATCGAATGCCCGAAGCACAACGGACGCTTCGACGTGCGCGACGGCCGGCCGCTGTCCGCGCCCGCGTGCGAGAAGCTGCGCACGTATCGCGCGAAAGTGGAAAGCGGCCGCATCCTGATCGAGGTGTGACACGATGACGACCGACCGGGTGATGGCAATCGTCGGCGCGGGCCATGCGGGCGGCCGCGCGGCGCAAGTGCTGCGCGAGTCCGGCTGGCGCGGGCGCATCGTGCTGATCGGCGCGGAAGCGCACCTGCCGTACGAGCGGCCGCCGTTGTCGAAGGGCATGCTGACGGGCGAGCGCAGCGCGGCGCAGTGCCGGTTGCGCGATCCGGCCGCCTGGGCGGCCGATGGCATCGAGGCGGTCGTCGCGACGGTCGAGCGCATCGATCCGCACGCACGCGAAGTGCGCGTGTCCGGCGGGCGGGTGTTCGGCTACGACGCGCTGTTGCTCGCGACCGGCGGCCGCGCGCGCCGTCTCGCGATTCCGGGCGCGGCGTCAGACGGCGTGTTCGCGCTACGCACGCTCGACGACGCGACAGCGCTCGGCGCACGGCTCGTACCCGGCGCGCGGATCGTGCTGATTGGAGGCGGTTTCATCGGTCTCGAAGTCGCGGCGTCGGCGCGACTGCGCGGTTGCCGCGTGACGGTGCTCGACGCTGCGCCGCGCCTGCTCGGGCGCGCGGTGCCGGAACCGATCGCGGCGCGCGTGCAGGCGCTGCACGAACGGCAGGGCGTGGCGATCCGCGTGAACCGGAAACCGGTTGCGATCGAGCGCGCGGCACGCGGCGCGCTGACCGTCGTGCTCGACGACGGCGACACGCTGATCGCCGATACGGTCGTGGCCGGCGTCGGTATCGAACCGGCCGACGAACTGGCGCGCGAAGCAGGCCTCGCGGTCGATCGCGGCATCGTCGTGAACGCGCGGCTCGAGACATCGGCGCGCGGCATTCATGCGGCCGGCGACGTCGCGGTGTTTCCGAGCGCGTTGTCGGGGCGGCTCATCCGGCAGGAGACATGGCACGGCGCCGAGACGCAGGCGCGCGTCGCCGCGCGCAACATGCTCGGCGCCGACGAGCCGTATCGCGAGACATCATGGTTCTGGTCGGATCAGTACGACGCACAGCTGCAGGTGGCCGGGGAGCCGGCACTCGGCGAACGGTCGGTCGCGCGCGTGCTCGGCGACGACGCGGAAATCCATTTCCATTTCGACGGCAATGCGCGGCTGGTCGCGGCAAGCGGTTTCGGCCGCGCGTCGGGATTCGTCAAGGAGATGCGCGTGGCGAGAATGCTGGTCGAGCGGAGGATCGACGTGACGCCGGCCGCGGTCGCGGATGCGGGCGTGAAGCTGAAATCGCTGGTGTCGGCCGAAGGCGAGCGGTAGCGGGAGGCGGTACCGGCGAAGCGGCGGTGATGCGGGGGAGGGGAAGCGAAAAAACGCGCGGCGATGAACGCCGCGCGTTTCGGTGAAACAGCGATCAGACCGTCGCGTGCAGGTGCAGATACAACCCGGCCGCCGCGGCGCCGCCCAGCAGCGGGCCGACGACGGGCACCCACGCATAGCGCCAGTCGCTGTCGCGCTTGCCGGGAATCGGCAGCAGCGCGTGCATGATGCGCGGCGACAGGTCGCGCGCGGGGCTCATCGCATAACCGGTCGGGCCGCCGAGCGAGATGCCGATGCCGAGCACGAGCAGGCCGACGGGCAGCGCGTCGAGTGCGCCGAGGCCGACTTGCGGCGAGGCGAGGTACAGCACGCCGAGGATCAGCACGAACGTGCAGATCGCTTCGGTCAGCACGTTGTGCGTGACGCTGCGGATCGCGGGCGCGGTGCAGAACACCGCGAGCTTCAGGTCGGCATCGGCTTCCTTCGCGAAGTGCTGGCGATAGGCGAGCCACACGAGCAGTGCGCCCGCCATCCCGCCGAGCATCTGCGCGAGGATGTAGCCGCCGACCTTCGACCACGCGAACTTGCCCGCGAGCGCGAGACTGATCGTCACGATCGGGTTCAGGTGCGCGCCGCTGAACGACGCGGTCACGTAGACGGCGACGAACACGGCCATCGCCCAGCCCATCACGATCACGATCAGGTCCGCGCCTTTGCCCTTGGTCTTTGCAAGCAGCACGTTTGCGACCGCGCCGTTGCCGAGCAGCACGAGGATCGCTGTGCCGATGAATTCTGCAATATAAGGTGACATGGTTGTCTCTCGAATGTCACGGCGGACTCGCGCGCTGCGCGGTCCGCCGGTGTTGTTGTATTTCGTATGGAGCGCTGACGGTTACTGCGTGTCGTCGGCCCACGCCTTCGCCGCGCGCACCGCACGCTGCCAGCCGGACATGCAGCGTTCGACCTGCTCCTTCGGCATCGACGGCGAGAAGCGGCGGTCGAGCTGCCACTGGTCGCGCACTTCGTCGAGGTTCTTCCAGTAGCCGATCGCGAGACCCGCGAGATACGCCGCGCCGAGCGCGGTCGTCTCGGTGATCTGCGGCCGCACCGCGTCGACGCCGAGCAGGTCGGCCTGGAACTGCATCAGCAGGTTGTTCGCGCTCGCGCCGCCGTCGACGCGCAGCTCGCCGATGCTGATGCCCGAGTCGGCTTCCATCGCGGCCAGCACGTCGAGCGACTGGTACGCGATCGCATCGAGCGCCGCGCGTGCGAGGTGCGCGGACGTCGTGCCGCGCGTGACGCCGAACACCGAGCCGCGCGCCCGCGCGTTCCAGTGCGGTGCGCCGAGGCCGGCGAACGCGGGTACGAGATAGACGCCGTCGGTGTGCGGCACGCTCGCGGCGAGCGCTTCGATTTCCGCGGCCGTCTTGATCACGCCGACGCCGTCGCGCAGCCACTGCACGACCGCGCCCGCGATGAAGATGCTGCCCTCGAGCGCGTACTGCACGTCGTCGCCGATCTGCCAGGCGATCGTCGTGACGAGGTTGTTCTTCGACTCGATCGGCTTGTTGCCGGTGTTCATCATCAGGAAGCAGCCGGTGCCGTAGGTGTTCTTCACCATGCCCGACGTCGTGCACATCTGGCCGAACAGGGCGGCCTGCTGGTCGCCCGCGATGCCCGCGAGCGGGATCTTCGACGCGAATACGGTCGTCTTCGTGTAGCCGTAGATTTCCGACGATGCCTTCACTTCCGGCAGCATGCTGCGCGGGATATCGAGCAGTTCGAGCAGCTCGTTGTCCCACTCGCGCGTATGGATGTTGAACAGCATCGTGCGCGATGCGTTCGTCACGTCGGTCACGTGCAGTTCGTGCTTCGTGAAGTTCCACACGAGCCAGCTGTCGACGGTGCCGAACGCGAGCTTGCCCTGGCGCGCCTTGTCGCGCGCGCCCGGCACGTTGTCGAGGATCCAGCGGATCTTCGTCGCCGAGAAGTACGAGTCGATCGGCAGGCCGGTCTTCGCGCGCACCTTCGCTTCGAGACCCTGCTGCTTCAGCGAGTCGCAGAAGTCGGCCGTGCGGCGATCCTGCCAGACGATTGCGTTGTAGACGGGCTGGCCCGTCTCGCGATCCCAGACGATCGTCGTTTCGCGCTGGTTGGTGATGCCGATCGCCGCGATCGACGTGCCGTTCAGGCCCGTGCGCGTGACGGCTTCAGCGGCGACGCCGGCTTGCGTCGACCAGATTTCCTGAGGGTCGTGCTCGACCCAGCCGGGTTGCGGGTAGATCTGTTCGAATTCCTTCTGGGCGATCGATACGATATTGCCCTGGCGATCGAACAGCATCGCGCGGGAACTCGTGGTGCCCTGGTCAAGCGCGAGGATGTACTGGTCCTGCATGTCTCTCATCTCCATCCGTGGATTGCTTAGTTGTGATGCGCGCCGCATGGTGGGCGGCGCGTCGGTGAGTCAACGTCGGTAAGACAACTGCAACTGCATTCGGGTCACGCGTGCGGCGCGTGCGCGGCGGCGAACCATGCGTCGACCGCGGCCGTCACGGCATCGAGCGAGCCCGGCGTGACGTGCAGGCCGAGCTTCGAGCGGCGCCACAGCACGTCCTGCGCGCAGGTCGCCCATTCGGCGTCGCGCAGGTAGCGCAGTTCGGCGTCGTGGATGCCCGGCGCGATCTCGGCGCCGAGATCGGCGAGCGACTTCGCACCGTCGACCACGCGCTCCGCACGCGTGCCGTAGGCACGCGCATAACGGCGGGCGAGCGCGGCGGGCAGCCACGGATGACGTTTGGCGAACGCGTCGGCGAACGCGTCGAACTTCGCGTTCGCGATGTCGCCGCCCGGCAGTGCAACGCCGGCCGTCCAGGTTTTTGCGTCGCGGCCGAGCGCGCGGCACAGCATGTCGCCGGCTTCTTCCGCGAGCTTGCGGAAGGTCGTGATCTTGCCGCCGAACACCGACAGGAGCGGCGCGCCCGCGCCGTCGTCCAGTTCGAGGCGGTAGTCGCGTGTGACGGCCGATGCGTTCGTCGCGTTCTCGTCTTCCAGCAGCGGGCGCACGCCCGAATAGGTCCAGTGCACGTCGGCCGGCGCGATCTTGCGCTTGAAGTAGCGGTTGATCGAATCGCACAGGTACTGCGTTTCGTCGCGGTCGATCGCGACCTTCGCGGGATCGTTCGTGTATTCGACGTCGGTCGTGCCGATCAGCGTGAAGTCTTGCTCGTACGGAATCGCGAAGATGATCCGCTTGTCCGGGTTCTGGAAGATGTACGCGTGGTCGTGATCGAACAGGCGGCGCGTGATGATGTGGCTGCCCTTCACGAGCCGTACGCTATGATGCGCGCCGCGGCCGAGCGCGCCGTGCAGCACTTCGCCGACCCACGGGCCGGCCGCGTTCGCGATCGCGCGCGCATGCACGACGCGGATCGAACCGTCGGCGTGCTGCAGCCGCGCTTCCCATTCGTCGCCGCGGCGTTCGGCGGACACGAGCTTGGTGCGCGTCAGGATCTCGGCGCCGCGCTCCTTCGCGTCCATGGCGTTCAGCACGACCAGGCGCGCGTCGTCGACCCAGCCGTCCGAATACACGAAGCCGCGCTTGATCGAGTCGATCAGCGGCGCGCCGGCCGCATGGCGGCGCATGTCGATGCCGCGCGAGCCGGGCAGCAGTTCGCGTTTCGCGAGGTGATCGTAGAGGAACAGGCCGATGCGGATCAGCCAGGCCGGCCGCAGGTTCGGCATGTGCGGCATCACGAAGCGCAGCGGCCACATGATGTGCGGCGCCGCGCGCAGCAGCGTCTCGCGTTCCTGCAGCGCCTTGCGCACGAGCCCGAATTCGTTGTACTCGAGATAGCGCAGGCCACCGTGAATCAGCTTCGTGCTGGACGACGACGTGTGCGACGCGAGATCGTCCTGCTCGCAGAGCATGACCGACAGGCCGCGGCCGGCCGCATCGCGCGCGATACCCGCGCCATTGATGCCGCCGCCGACCACGAGCAGATCGAAGCGATTCGGTTGGGTCACCTGCTGTCCTTATCGTCTGAGGGAAATGGGCGAACACGAAATGTTCGAATTCGAAATTTAACGAACGGAATCGAAAAAGTAAAGTTCGAAGAAGCGGGGCCAGTAGCGCGCGGCACGATCCCGGACGATACTGGCGGGATCGACCGTTTCACGAGGTGAATCATGCGTATTGGGATGTGGGCCGGCGCGTGCGCCGTCCTTCTGGCCGGGTGCAGCGCCGGCACGCCGCCGCTGGCCGGCAACTGGCGGGCGCCGTCGTTCGCCGATCTGCAGACGTCGTGCGGCGGCACGGCGCGCGACTGGGGCGCGGATGCGCAGCCGGTCTATTCGACGCTGTACGACGCGTACGTGGCGAAACGGTATCGCGGGCTGACCGAAGCGAACTATTGCGCGTTCGTAAACGAACTTTCGACGCACTATGTGGCGCCCGACGCGGCGGCGCGCGCCGGCTGGATCGCGTATTTCAACGGTGCGCGCGCGCAGGCCATCAGCTGGCGGGCGGCGGTCGATCCGACGCTGCGCGGCGGCTGAAGCAGGCCGCGGCGAACTTGGCGGGGGAGGCGGGAGCGACAGCGCGGCCGGGAATCCGGCCGGCGCGGTCAGGTCAGGAACAGCGTGGCTTTACGAATAGCGGTACTTGATGGATCGCAACGCGGCGTCGCCGGTCTCGGTCACGCAGTATTTGCGCCCCGAGCCGAGCCCTTCCAGGCGGACGAGCTGCTGTTCGAGCAGGATGTCCAGTTCATCCCGATCCATGTCGCGCTGGTCAGGCGCGTCCTTCACAAGCAATAGCGTGGCGAATTCATGCGGACTCAGCATCGTTCTCTCCATGGCATCCGGTCTGCCCGCGCGGCCGGCGCAAACGCCGGTGCACGATACCCCGGGGGGTATGGCTTGGGGGGAAAAGCTGTATTCGCCGACCCTGAGATTCGCACACGCCTTGGCACGGGCGGATCGGGCGAACGGGCCGGGGAACTGGAGTCTAGTCGAGCGCGCAGGCAACGACAAATCGTGCCCCGTTAATTTTCCGTTTGACAGCCGGGCCGCGCGCAAGCGGTCCGCTTGCGCCGCCAACTTCTTGATTTCACTTGAAGTTTCGGGTGCGGTGCAGCATCGCCACCGTCATTCCGCGACGTACACCTGGGTGCCGGCGGCGGCCACCGTGTCGGCCATTTCGGGCGGCAGCGGCTTGTCGGTGAACAGCGCGTGCACCTGGCTCAGGTGGCCCTGGCGCACCAGCGCGGGACGGCCGACCTTCGAATGGTCGGTCACGAGGTAGACCGTGCGCGCGTGCTGCATGATGGCCTCGGCGACGCGCACCTCACGCGTGTCGAAATCACGCAGCGTGCCGTCGGCCTCGATCGCCGACGTGCCGATGATCGCGTAGTCGACCTTGAACTGGCGGATGAAGTCGATCGCGAGCTCGCCGACGATGCCCTTGTCCCACGGCCGCACGATGCCGCCAGTGATCAGCACCTCGCAGTCGGGGTAGCCGCTCATCATCGACGCGACGTTCAGGTTGTTCGTGATCACGTGCAGCCCGTGGTGGCGGTTCAGCGCGCGCGCGACTTCCTCGGTCGTCGTGCCGAGGTTGATGAACAGCGATGCCTGATCGGGGATATGTGACGCCGCGAGCGCCGCGATGCGCCGCTTCTCGTCGTGGAACATCCGCTGGCGCGCCGTGTACGACACGTTCTCCGAGCTGGTCGGCAGGCTCGCGCCGCCGTGGTAGCGACGCAGCAGGTTCAGGTCGGCGAGCCAGTTCACGTCGCGGCGGATCGTCTGCGGCGTCACCGCGAAGTGCGCGGCGAGATCGTCGACGGTCACGAAGCCGTCGCGCTGCACCCATTCGAGCAATTCCTGCTGACGCGCGTTGAGGGTGAGGCGGGGATCTCGGGTCATGGCTCGATGGTCGTGTCGTGAGACGGAGCGGCTATTGTAAGGGCGGTAACGGCGATCGGCCGGCTTGCCGCGCGTGGCCACAGGGTATTCATGCGGAAAATGCATTGATTCATGTGACAAATGAATTTGTACGATTGCGCTGATCGCGCTGCAATGGCGGATTGCCCGCGCTCGCGGGCGCGCACTCATTCAGCTTTCGACGAGGTGGAACCGATGACTGGCTTCAACTGGCACAACCCGTATCCGACGACCCGCATTCCGGTGTTCGCGCGCAACGTCGTGTCGACATCGCACCCGCTCGCCGCGCAGGCCGGGCTGCGGATGCTGTGGAAGGGCGGCAACGCGGTCGACGCGGCGCTGGCCGCCGCCGCCGCGATCACGGTCGTCGAGCCCGTGTCGTGCGGGCTCGGCGGCGACGCGTTCGCGCTCGTGTGGGACGGCGAGCGGCTGTCCGGGCTGAACGCGTCGGGCGTCGCGCCGTCCGCGTGGAACGTCGACTATTTCCGCCAGCGCCACGGCGAGGATGTGCGCGGCTTCGCGAACAAGCCGATGCGCGGCTGGGATACCGTCACGGTACCGGGCGTGATCGCGGGCTGGGAAGCGCTGCACGCGAAGTTCGGTTCGCTGCCGTTCGCGGACCTGCTCGAGCCGGCGATCGAGATCGCGGAGCGCGGTTATGCGGTGCCGCCGATCGTCGCGCACAAGTGGGCGGCTGCCGTGCCCGCGCTGCAGGGGCTGGCCGGTTTCGCGGAGACCTTCATGCCGCGCGGCCGTGCGCCGCTCGTCGGCGAACGCGTGTGCCTGCCCGGCCATGCGCAGACGCTGCGCACGCTCGCGAAGGACGGCGCGCGCGCGTTCTACGAGGGCGCGCTGGCCGAGCGCATCGCCGCGTTTTCCCGTGAAGGCGGCGGCGCGCTGACCGAAGCCGACCTGCGTGCGTATCGGCCGGAATGGGTCGAGCCGATCGGCAAGCGCTTCGGCCGCCACACGATTCACGAGATTCCGCCGAACGGGCAGGGTATCGCCGCGCTGATCGCGCTCGGCATCGCCGAGCATGCGGGCGTGACCGAATGGCCGGTCGATTCGGTCGACTCGCAGCATCTGCAGATCGAGGCGATGAAGCTCGCGTTCGCGGACGTCTATCGTTATGTCGCCGATCCGCGCGCGATGGAAGTCACGCCCGAGCAGATGCTCGACGACGCGTACCTCGCCGAACGCGCGAAGCTGATCGATCCCGCGCGTGCGACGCACTTCGGTGCCGGCCGGCCGCATTCGGGCGGCACGATCTACCTGTCGGCGGCCGACGAGCGCGGGATGATGGTGAGCTTCATCCAGTCGAACTACATGGGCTTCGGTTCGGGGCTCGTCGTGCCCGGCACCGGCATTGCGCTGCAGAACCGCGGGCACGGCTTCTCGATGGATCCGGCTTCGCCGAACGTCGTCGCGGGCGGCAAGCGGCCGTTCCACACGATCATCCCGGCGTTCGTCACCGAGGAGGTCGATAGCCGCACCGAGGCCGTGATGAGCTTCGGCGTGATGGGCGGCGACATGCAGCCGCAGGGCCACCTGCAGACCGTCGTGCGGATGCTCGGCTACGGGCAGCAGCCGCAGGCCGCATGCGATGCGCCGCGCTGGAAGGTCAACCGCGACTTCACGCTCGACGTCGAATCGACGATGAACCGCGCGACCGTCGACGGGCTGGCCGCACGCGGCCACACGATCAAGTCGATCGACGATCCTTACATGGATTTCGGTTCGGGGCAGTTCATCTGTCGTCTCGACCGCGACGATCGCGAGCGTGGTTACGTGGCCGCGAGCGACAGCCGGCGCGACGGTCTGGCGGCCGGTTTCTGACGGTTCGCTTCCATTTTTGATGCTCGACGGGCGGCCGCATGGCCGCCCGTTTCGTTGGGTGCGGCCCGTGCCGTCGAGCGGGCGCGACGGGTTCGAAGGACTCGTCTAACGAACGGCAACAGACGTCGCGGAACTGCGCTTGTCCGGTATGGTCAGTGCTCTGGAGCACGAACATCAAAGTCCGGCTAAGATGCCAGGATGGTTCGGCCGGACCAAGTCACTATAAACGCAAGTAAAACGCCGCCTGCTGGACGGTTGGCGCCTGTGCCGAAGGCATGGGCCGGCCCCTGCACGACGACTGGGAGCGCACCACCATGCACACCGAAACGACACATGTGATGCCGTGGCGAATCGAGGACATCGACCTGAACCGGATCGATCGTCAGCGTGCCGCCGCCAACGAAGATCTGCTGCTGCTGCTGTGCGCATCGTCGTTCATCGAAAGCGGCTCGGATCTCTACACGAGCAATCTGAGCGAATTCTTCAACGACGATCCTGAAGTATCGGCGTGGCTCAACAATGCATGGGAGCACGAAGAATTGCAGCATGGCCGCGCGCTGAAGGCGTACATCGCGCACGTGTGGCCAGAGTTCGACTGGGATACCGCGTTCGCGAATTTCTTCGCCGAGTATTCGAAGACCTGCAAGGTCGAGGCATTCGAGAAGACCCGCGCGCTCGAGATGGTCGCGCGCTGCGTCGTCGAGACGGGCACGGCCACGCTCTATCGCGCGATCAACGAGTGCTCCGACGAGCCCGTGTTGAAGGAAATCACCGACAACATCCGCACGGACGAAGTGCGTCACTACAAGCACTTCTTCAAGTTCTTCAAGAAATACAACAAGCTCGAAGGCAATGGCCGGCTCGCGGTGCTCGGCGCGCTGATGCGCCGCGTGATGGAAATCAAGAACGAGGATTCGGAGATTGCGTTGCGCCACGTGTTCGCGGTCCGCTATCCGGATCGCGTCGGCGACAGCCAGTACAACCGCGAGCGCGCCGCGCGCATCAGTACGCTCGTGCGGCGCAACCTGTCGGCCGACATGTGCGTGAAGATGCTGCTCAAGCCGCTCGACCTGCCCGCAAAGATCCAGCCGGGCGTCCACTATCCGCTCACGAAGATCACGCGGCACGTATTCCTGCGCTGATCGCCGCGGCGCGGCCTGCCGGGCGTATGCTGGCGCATCGTTATCCGATCCGCACCAGGGCCACGCCACCATGACCGATACCCATCGCCACGCGCTCGAACAATGGACGTTCGACGCGTGGCCGCCGGCCGTCGTCTCGCTGTTCGACGGCACCGCGCTCGAGCGTCATGCCGACATCGCTGCATCCTTGATCGTCGCGACCGACGACGGCCAGTTGCGCACGACGCTGCTCGGCGTCGGCGAGATCTATGCGCACGATGCGCGCACGCTGCTGATCGCGCTATGGCCGCAATCGCGTGCGGCGCGCGCGCTCGCACAACGGCGCGCGGCCGCGTTGACGCTGGTCGCGGACGGTGCGTTCTTTCAGGCGCAATTGAGGCTCGAGCCGCTCGAAGGCGACTTCGGCGGACTGGCCGGATTCGCTGCGACGATCGCGCACGGCGATGCACAGCGGGTCGGTTATGCGCGTCTCGCGACAGGCGTCACGTTCACGCTGGAAGGGGAGCGCGCCGCGGTGCTCGCACGCTGGCAACGCCAGGTCGAGCACCTGCGGCGCGCGGCCGCGCGGCTTAAGTGACCGCGCTGGCCGCTGCGCGACGAACGGTTGCGGTTCGGGTGCGCGGCGTTGCCGCTTGCCGGGCGCGCGCTGTTGCCGCCGCCCGCCGGGCGTCCGCCGGTACCGCCGGCGCCGCCTTGCGTGCGCGGCTTCGCGGCCTTCGGCTGTGCCGCTTTCGGTTGCGCGCTGCCTTCGCGTTTCGCGGCCGGCTGGCCTGAGCCGCCTGCGCGCGGCTGGCGATTGCCGCCGCCACCACCGCCACCGCCACGCGGCTGCTGCTGCCCGCGGCGCTGCTGGATCGGCTCCGGCTTCACGTTCGGATCGGGTTCGAAGCCCGCGATCACTTCCTGCGGAATCTCGCGCTTGATCAGCCGCTCGATGTCGCGCAGCAGCTGCTTCTCGTCGACGCACACGAGCGACACGGCTTCGCCGGTCGCGCCCGCGCGGCCCGTGCGGCCGATCCGGTGCACGTAATCCTCGGGCACGTTCGGCAGGTCGAAGTTGACGACGTGCGGCAACTGGTCGATGTCGATCCCGCGCGCGGCGATGTCGGTCGCGACGAGCACCTGCAGCGTGCTGTTCTTGAACTCGGCCAGCGCGCGCGTGCGTGCCGACTGGCTCTTGTTGCCGTGGATCGCCATCGCGCTGATGCCGTCCTTCGTCAGCTGCTCGGCGAGACGGTTCGCGCCGTGCTTCGTGCGCGTGAACACGAGCACCTGGAACCAGTTGTGCTCGCGGATCAGGTGCGTGAGCAGTTCGCGCTTGCGGTCGCGGTCGACCGGGTGAATCTTCTGCGCGACGCTTTCGGCGGTCGTGTTGCGGCGCGCGACTTCGATCAGCGCGGGCGAGTCGAGCAGGCTGTCGGCGAGCGCCTTGATCTCGTCCGAGAAGGTGGCCGAGAACAGCAGGTTCTGGCGCTGCGGCGGCAGCTTCGCGAGCACGCGCTTGATGTCGTGGATGAAGCCCATGTCGAGCATCCGGTCGGCTTCGTCGAGCACGAGGATGTCGAGATCCGACAGGTCGATCGTCTTCTGCTGCATGTGATCGAGCAGGCGCCCCGGCGTCGCGACGACGATGTCGACGCCGCGCTTGAGCGCATCGATCTGCGGATTGATGCTGACGCCGCCGAACATCACGGTCGAACGCAGCTTCAGGTACTTGCTGTATGCGCGCACGCTTTCCTCGACCTGGGCGGCGAGTTCGCGCGTCGGCGTGAGGATCAGGGCGCGCACCGCGCGCTTCGCGCCGCGATGTTCGGCGTAGTACGTGTGCAGGCGCTGCAGGATCGGCAGCGTGAAGCCGGCGGTCTTGCCGGTGCCCGTTTGCGCGCCGGCGAGCAGGTCGCCGCCGCCGAGCACGGCGGGGATCGCCTGCTGCTGGATCGGAGTCGGCGACGTGTAGCCGAGCTCGTTGACCGCCTTGACAAGCGGTTCGGCCAGGCCGAGAGATTCGAAAGACATAGATACCACTCTTGAGTTTTATGATCGGCGACACCTCGCGCGGCCCGCGCGGGGACTGGCGTCGCAAAAAGCAAAGGGGCGCGGCTGCGGTTTCCCGCAGCCGCG
>NZ_JBQVSQ010000008.1:0-278643 GCF_052952715.1 Burkholderia sp. YIM B11467 | reverse complement strand
CCCCCCCCCCCCCCGCCCCGTTTGCGTCACGCGTTATTTAGTCAAGCGGCGCGGAACGCAGGTCACTCACCTGTTGTGGCGAGATCGGCGTACCGTTGTTGCCCCACGACATCCGGATGTACGTTACCACTGCTGCGACTTCCTGGTTCGACAGCGACTGCGCGAACGGCGGCATGCCGTACGGACGCGGGTTCTTGAACGTGCTCGGCGGATAGCCACCATTCAGCACCATGCGGATCGGGTTGACTGCCGATTCCATCATGATCGAGTGGTTGCCCGCGAGCGGCGGGTAGGCCGGCGGCTTGCCCGAGCCCGTTTCGGCGTGGCAGGTCGCGCAGTTGTCCGCGTAAATCTTCTTGCCCTGGTCGAACAGCGCGTTGCCGAACTGCTTCGACGGCTCGTACTGCATGTTCTTCGGCGCTTCAGCCTTCTGCGGGATCGACTTCAGGTACGTCGACATCGCGCGCGTATCTTCGTCGGTCATGTACTGCAGGCTGTTGTGGACCACGTCCGCCATCGGGCCGAACACCGCGCCCTTGTGCGACACGCCGGCTTGCAGCAGGTCGGACAGCTCCTGCACGTGCCAGTCGCCGAGGCCGAGTTCCTTGTCGTTCGTCAGCGACGGCGCATACCAGTTCTGCAGCGGGATCAGGCCGCCGGCGAACGCCGACGAGCTCACCGGGCCGCCCATCATGTTGATCGACGTGTGGCACATCGAGCAGTGGCCGAGGCCTTCGACGAGGTAGGCGCCGCGGTTCCACTCGACCGACTTCGTCGGATCCGGCTTGTACTCGCCTTCCTTGAAGAACAGCGTGCGCCAGCCGATCAGCAGGTTGCGGTTGTTGAACGGGAACTTCAGTTCGTGCGGACGGCTCGGCACCGACACCGGCGCGACCGAGCGCAGGTACGCGTAGATCGCATCCGAATCGGAGCGCGTGACCTTCGTGTAGCTCGCGAACGGGAAGCCCGGGTAGAGCAGGCTGCCGTCCTTCGAGCGACCCGTGTGCATCGCGCGGTAGAAGTCGTCCGACGTCCACTTGCCGATGCCGGCCTGGTCGTCCGGCGTGATGTTCGGCGTGTACATCGTGCCGAACGGCGTCGCCATCGGCAGGCCGCCCGCGAACGACTTGCCGCCGCGCACGGTGTGGCACGCGATACAGTCGCCGACGCGCGCGAGGTATTCGCCCTTCTTGATCAGCGCGGCCTGGTCGGCCGGCGTCGCGGCGACGGCGGAGGCGCCGTGCAGCGTGTCGTTGCCCGGCCACAGGACCGGCACGAGGGCGGCGGCCGCGACGATCGCGACGGCCGAGAGTGCAAACAGGGACTTGCGTTTCATTGTGTCTGTCTCCCTTGCCTTATTGCGGTTCGCTGCCGCAGGCGAGCGGAGTCTTCATCGAACGCGCCGGGGCCGGCACGGGGTTGGCGGGCGCCGGTTGCGCGGCGAGCCACGCGGTCACGGCCGTCACGTCTTCGTCGGAAAGCTTCGATGCGATGTCGTGCATGCAGTCGGGTGCCTTGGCGTGGCGGTTGCCCGAGCGCCATGCGCCGAGCTGCGCGCTCAGGTAATCGGCGTGCAGGCCGACGAGGCCGGGGATCGCCGGCTGCATGCCGGTCAGCCCTGCGCCGTGGCAGGCCACGCAGGCCGGCAGCTTGCGGGACGGATCGCCCTGCGTGACGAGCTGCTTGCCGCGTGCGAGCGTCGCGGCCGGCAGCGTCGGCTTGGCCGGCGTCGGGTACGGCGGACGCTCGGCCGAGAAGTGCTCGGCGATTTCGCGCAGGTAGTCGTCGTTCAGGTACGTCAGCAGGTAGTTCATCGGCGGGTACTTGCGCCGACCGTCACGGAAGTTGACGAGCTGGTTGTACAGGTACTCGGCCGGCTTGCCGGCAAGACGCGGGAAGTAGTCGTTGTCCGTGCCCTGGCCGTGGACGCCATGGCATGCAGTACAGCCGCGCACGCGCTCGGCCATGGTATCGGGTGCCTTGAGCGGCGCCTGCTGGGCGTGCGCTTGCTCCGTGGGCTTGGTCTGCGCTTGGGCAGCGCTCATAAGGCCCGCTCCGCCGATCAACAGAACGGCGAGCAGCGGACGGAAGAGGCGTCTTGAAGACACACGAGACTCCATGTTTATTCGTCGGGGACCTGTCCGGGCTACGATCGGCTCGGCGCGTGGACGGCAGGACAGCCGGGCTGCTGCGACGCGGCATTCTATCATCGATGGGTAATGACGGCTATTTGGCAAAACGACATCGGTTCCTGCCTGTTCGCGACTTGCGACAATTTGACGCGTATCGCGCCGTGTTTGTGTGAACCGGCGTGCGCTTTCACCATCGAAGACCGTACACTCGCGGGTCGCGCGGCGCCGCCTCCGCCGCAGGTCCAGTCATTTCTCCCGTTTCCGGATTCATCAATGACGTTTTCTACCGTGCCGTTGCCTCCTTCGCACTGTCTCTCCCGTTGCCGTCGCACTGACGGCCTGTCGTCTGCGGGAGGGTGCGCGCGATGAAGTTCGACAGCTTGTGGATCGGGCAGGTCGCGCTCGCGGCGCTGATGGACGCCGCGTTCGCGATGGCGGTCGGCTCGGCGCTGCTCAAGGCGTGGCTCGGCAAGGACGGCGCGAGGCCGATCGTCGCGCCTTCGCATCCCGCGTGGCTGCGTGCGCAACATTCGCTGGTCGCGGCGGCGCTGGCGCTCGTGCTCGCGGACCTCGGCTGGCTGGTCTACGAGGCCGCGACGATGAGCGGCGCGGGGCTCGGCGGCGCGTTCGCCGCGATTCCGACCGTGCTGATGCAGACGCACACGGGTTTCGCGTGGAGCGTCGCGTTCGCTGGCGCCGTGGTGCTCGCGATCGTCGCGCTGGCGAAGCCGGACAGCCCGGCCGCGCACGCGGTGCTGTGGCTCGCGGTGATCGTGGTCGCGGCCGGCAAGGCATCGCTCGGCCATGCAGCCGATACGGGCGCGCTGTCCGCGGCGGTCGGCGTGCAGACGCTGCACCTGCTCGCGACGGCGGTATGGGGCGGCCTCGTGCTCGCGGGCGGGCTCGCGGTGCTGCCGGCGCTCGGTTCGTCGGTCGCGCGCGGTGCGCTGATCCGCATCGGCCAGCATCTGTCGCGTACGTCGATCATCGCGGTCGTATTCGTGCTCGGCACGGGCGCGCTCAATGCGATCCGCGGGCTCGGCGGTTCGCTCGCACCGCTCGACGGCAGCACGTGGGGGCGCGTGTTGCTGCTGAAGCTGCTGCTCGTCGCGCTCGCGCTCGTGCTCGGCGGCCTGAACCGCTTCTCGGCGCTGCCGCGCCTGCGCCGCACCGCATCGACCGAGGACGCGCACACGTTCCGCAACATCCTGCATCTCGAAGGGCTGACGATGATCGGCGTGTTCGTCGCGGCCGCCGTGCTGTCGTTCAGCGTGCCGGGGTTCGCGGCGCTCGGCTGACGGCGGGTTCCACGCGGCGCGCGGCGGGGCCGCCGGGGCACGCCCGGCATGTGGTGCCCGTCGCGTCGCGCATGCAAAAACGGCCGCCTGTCGGGCGGCCGTACTCGAATCGATGCGTACCGCGCGGGCCGCAGCCGCGCGCGATGCGCATCGCGCTCACCACTCGGCGACGCTGCCGTCCGCGTGGCGCCACACCGGGTTGCGCCAGCGGTGGCCCGTCTTCGCCATCTCGCGCACCTTCTCCTCGTTGACGTCGATGCCGAGCCCCGGGCCCTGCGGGATCGCGACGAAGCCATCCTCGTAGCGGAACACCTCGGGGTTGCGCAGGTAGTCGAGCAGGTCGTTGCCCTGGTTGTAGTGGATGCCGAGGCTTTGTTCCTGGATGAACGCGTTGTAGCTGACCGCGTCGAGCTGCAGGCACGCGGCGAGCGCGATCGGGCCGAGCGGGCAGTGCAGCGCGAGCGCGACGTCGTAACTCTCCGCGAGCGTCGCGATCTTGCGGCACTCGGTGATGCCGCCGGCGTGCGATGCGTCGGGCTGGATGATGTCCACGTAACCGCCCGCGAGGATGTGCTTGAAGTCCCAGCGCGAATACAGCCGTTCGCCGAGCGCGATCGGCGTGTTGGTCTGGTTGACGATGTCGCGCAGCGCCTCGGCGTTCTCCGACAGCACCGGCTCCTCGATGAACATCAGCTTGTACGGGTCGAGCTCCTTCGCGAGCACCTTCGCCATCGGCTTGTGCACGCGGCCGTGGAAGTCGACGCCGATGCCGACGTGCGGGCCGACCGCGTCGCGCACGGCCGCGACGTTCGCGATCACCTGCTCGACCTTGTCGTAGGTGTCGACGATCTGCAGCTCCTCGGAGCCGTTCATCTTCACCGCCTTGAAGCCGCGCTCGACGACCGCGCGCGCATTGTTCGCGACGTCGCTCGGCCGGTCGCCGCCGATCCACGAATACACCTTGATGCGGTCGCGCACCTGGCCGCCGAGCAGCGCGTGCACCGGCACGCCGTGATGCTTGCCCTTGATGTCCCACAGCGCCTGGTCGACGCCCGCGATCGCGCTCATCATGATCGGGCCGCCGCGATAGAAGCCCGCGCGGTACATCACCTGCCAGTGATCCTCGATCAGCAGCGGATCGCGGCCGACGAGGTAGTCGGCCAGCTCCTGCACCGCAGCCTCGACCGTGTGCGCGCGGCCTTCGACGACCGGTTCGCCCCAGCCGATGATGCCCTCGTCGGTTTCGATCTTGAGGAACAGCCAGCGTGGCGGGACGACGAAGGTTTCGAGGCGGGTGATTTTCATGACGCGAGTCTCCATGGTTGACCGGCGCGGGCGCTCGGGCGCGGCGCACGGTCGCGTGCTTTGGCGGTTATCCTAGCGTAGGCCGATAAAAAATAGTATTAATAGCATTATTGTGCAGATAGTGGGCAGCCGGCCCGCCGGCCCAACGGAGAACGATCATTCAACGCGACCTGCATGGACAGACGGCCTTCCGGCTGGCGACGGCGATCCTGCGCGGCGACTATCCGCCCGAATCGCTGCTGCCGCGGGAGCCGGACCTGATGGAACTGTACGGCGTGAGCCGCACGGTGATGCGCGAGGCGCTGCGCACGCTGACGTCGAAGGGGCTGGTCGAATCGCGGCCGAAGGTCGGCACGCGCGTGCGGCCGCGCCGCGCGTGGAACCTGCTCGACGCCGACCTGCTCGACTGGTACGCGCGTGTCGCGCCGCCGCTCGCGTTCGCGCTGAAGCTGCAGGAGATGCGCGAGATGATCGAGCCGTACGCGGCCGCGCTCGCCGCGCGCGCGCATACGCCGGAAGCGTTCGACGCGATCGACGACGCGGCGCGCGCGATGGCCGCCGCGCGCAACGTCGACGAGTGGGTGCGTGCCGACCTGCGCTTTCACCTGGGCGTGCTCGAGGCCGGCGGCAACGAACTGCTGGTGCCGCTCGGCGCGCTGATCGATCGCACGCTCGAGGCGCAACTGCTTCTGAATGCGCGCCGCGCGGACGTCTACAACGCGTCGCTTGCCGAGCACACGGCCGTCAGCGACGCGATCCGCGTGCGCGACGAGGACGGCGCGCGCCGCGCGATGGCGACGCTGCTCGCGGTGACGCGCGCGCGGATCGAGATGTCGTGACGGAGAAGGGCGGCGGTGCGGCGCCGTCAGGCGCTCGCGCAGCCGCCCGGCTTGTGGATGCGCTCCGTCGACGCCGGGTACTTGGCAAGCAGGCTCGCCGACCGCCGCGGGCGCACGACCAGGTCGCCGCCGCAGTTCGGGCAGCGGCCCTTCAGCACGTTGTCGGTACAGCTTGCGCAGAACGTACATTCGAAGGTGCAGATGCGCGCATCCGCCGAATCGGGCGGCAGGTCCTTGTCGCAGCATTCGCAGCCGGGGCGCAGTTCGAGCATGAGTGTCTCCTCGTCTTGAAAAAATCCGGCGCCGGCGCGCGTTGCGCGCGGCGCGGGTGCGCGCTACTGTACCCGCATCGAATCGGCTTGGCCAATGGCGTCCGCCCGGGCGCCGTCGACGCGCGCGAGCCGCACCGGGAGACGACCATGCTTTATCGCGGAAGCTGTCATTGCGGAGACGTGAAGTTCGAGGCGGAAGGCGACCTGCAGGGCGTGATGGCGTGCAATTGCTCGATCTGCCAGCGCAAGGGCGCGCTGATGTGGTTCGTGCCGCGCGACCACATGAAGCTCCTCACGCCCGACGAGAATCTTGCGACCTACCTGTTCAACAAGCACGTGATCCGGCATCGTTTCTGCAAGCGCTGCGGGATCCATCCGTTCGGCGAAGGTGTCCATCCGAACGGCACCGCGATGGCGGCGATCAACGTGCGCTGCCTCGAGGATGTCGATATCGACGCGCTGCCCGTCACGCACTACGACGGCCGCTCGCACTGAGCGGCGCGTCACGGCATGAACCCGCGCGCCGGGCTCAGGACGGCCGCACCGCGGCGGCGCGCGGCGCGGGCATTTCCGCCTGCGGTGCGGAGCCCGCGGTGCGCGTGCCGGCATCGGCCGGGCGTTCGATCAGCGGCGCGAGCGCCGGCGCCATCGAGCGCAGCAACTGCACGGCCATCGCGCTCGTGAAGTCGTAACGCGCCGCATACGGTTCGTGCGCGGTCGCCGTCAGGACCCCGAAGAACCGGTCGCCGATCACGAACACGAACGTGCCGCTGCGGTTCACCTTGCGCGACTCGATCAGCCGCGCGCCGCGCGCGTAGATGTTGAAGCGCTGGTCGCCCGTCCCCGTCTTGCCGTACACCTCGAGCGTCTTGCCGTCGGGCAGCGTGAACCCGCCCGCGAGGCGGCGCGCGGTGCCGTTGAGCACGACGTCGCGCAGCAGCGTGTGCGCCACGTTGACGATCTCGGGCGACAGCATCGGCTGCGGCTTTGCGGCCGCGCGCACGAAGCGCGTTTCGTACGGCGTGTCCTTCGCGAAGTCGAGCCGCGTGATGGTTTCCGTCGGTGCTTTCTGGCCGCCGTTCGCGATCAGGCCGATCAGTTTCGCGAGCGCGTCGGGCTGGTCGCCCGATGCGCCGATCGCGGCCGCGTAGGACGGCGTGACTTCCGCGAACGGATAGCCAAGTGCGCGCCACGCCTTCGTGATTTCCGCATACGCACGCAACTCGACCATGCGACGGATGCGCCGGTCCTGGGTCGCGTGGTAGCGCGTCTTGTACAGCCACGAGTACGTGTAGAAACGCGCATCGCGGCTGTCGCGCTGGACATCGCCGAGCGACGCGCCCGGGTGTGCGCGCAGGTAGTTGAGCGTCCACAGCGCGAGCGGGTGCACGCTCGCGATATAACCGCGATCGTTGAGGTTGAAGCGGTCGATCGCGTACTTCGCGTAGAGCGCGGCGAGATCGTCGTCGGACAGCGTCGCGGCCGGCGTGCCCTTCAGTTGCGCGCGCATCTGCGCATCGAACCATGCAAGCGACTCGTTCGGCGCGACGCTGCGCAGCACGGTCGCGATCTTCGGCGGCGACTTGCGCACGTCGTGCAGCATCAGCGCGAGCGCGTCGTCGGGCGCCTTGCCCGCATAGCGCGTGTAGTAGCGCTTCACGTAGACCTGGCTTTCGCCGTCGACGAACTGCTGCAGGTAATGCTGGCGCTGCTCGGGATCGTTGAGCCACGACGACGACGGGCCGGCCGCCTGCAGCGTCTCGTAGTGGACGATGTCGCGCATCAGTCGCACGAACACGAGGTTGACCGAATGCTCGAACGCCGCGTGCAGCGTCAGGATGCGACCGTTGTCCGACTTTTCGAAGTTCGAGAACACCTGCGCGCCACCGCCCGTATAGAACACGTCGGGGCTCGCCGAATACTTGCGTTCGACGGCCGCGTCGAGCATCGCCTGCAGCGAGCGGTCGCGCGTATGCGACAGGTAGTCGAGCGCCCAGTGCGACAGCCCGTCGATCGGGTCGGGCTTCACCCGGGCCAGTTCCGCATTCGACAGGTTCGCATAACGCGCATGCAGGTCGGAGACGATCTGCAGGTACGTGATCAGCGTCCGCAGTTTCGCGGTCGAGCCGAGGTTGATGCGGCCGCCGCGGTTCACGTCGAACGGCTCGTTCACGCTGTCGGTCTGCACGCGCAACATGTTCGCGCCGTTGCGTCGCTCGTACAGCGTGAAGCTGTACGTGAGATGCGACGGATCGTCCTTCGGCGCGAGCATCTCGAAGCCGTACAGGCCAGCGGCCTGCGCGCCGTCGCGGGTCGACGCCAGCGCGAGCCGCTGGGCGACGGCCTGCTGCACGCCGTTGTCGAGCGTGCTCGTGGCCTGCAGGTCGAACTGGTCGAGCTGGTACAGGTCGCTGATGCCGAGCGCCGACAGCAGCGACGCGCGCGCGGACGTCACGGCCTTGCGCGACACGAACGACTGCACGTGCGCGGCGGCCGGCGGCGCGCTGCGTTCGATCCGCGCGGCGAGCGCGGCATCGCGCAGCGCGGGCGAGATCACGCCGCCGCTCGACAGCAGCCGCAGGTAGCTGTCGGTCAGCCGCTGCAGCGCCGGATAGCCGCTGTTGAGGAAGTACGACGGCGCGCGTTGCGCGATGATCAGCGACAGCACCTCGCGGAACGTCTTGCCCTGTTCGTCGACGTTGTCGCCGGTCGTCGGCGCGGACAGGATGCGGTTCACGTCGTTGAAGTCGCGCCCGTACCACGCGGTGAGACCGTCGCCGATGCCCGTGATCTCGCCGACGTGCGGCCGCGCGGCGAGCGGCACCGAGTTCAGGTAGCGCACGACGATCGTGCGGCGCGCGAGCATCGTCTGCGGGCCGTTCAGGTACGCGCGGACCGATGCGGATGCAATCTGCCGCAGCTTTTCGGGCGGCGTCGCGGTGCGGCCTTCGGGCGAATGGCGGAACTTCTCGATCTGCGTCGCGAGCGTGCTGCCGCCCGGGCGCGCCTGGTGACGGTTGACGACGTGCAGCGCCTGGTCGGCGACCGCGCGGCTGAAGCGCCCCCAGTCGATCGCCGGATTGCGGTTCGGCTGGTTCGCGTCGAGCAGGTAGCGATCCTCGATGAACAGCAGCGAATCGGCGACCACGCGCGGCACCATGTCGAAGTCGGCGTAGACGCGCTGCGGGAACACGGTCGCGAACAGCGGCGCGCCGGTCGAGTCGAACAGCATCAGGCCCGCCTGGTCCTTCTCGTCATAGGGGAGGAACAACCCGCGATCGCCGAGCGACAGCATCCGCTGCGAATCGCGCGCCTGCTTGCTGACGACGAAACCGCGCGCGAGCAGCCGCTCCTGGAACGACGGAATCATCGCGTAGCCGAGGCGCTGGTCGTAAGGGCCGTTCGCGGGGAAACGGATGTGATCGCTCGGGCCCGTCTCGACCGTGTAGCCGACGTCGCGGGTGAGTTCGGACAGATAGTGCGCCTGCAGCCGGGACGTTTCGATCTCGGTCTGCACGAGTCGCGCAACGATCGCCGCCGCGATCACCAGCGCGGCGAGCAAAGACCACTTGACCCACGTCCAGACCGATGCGAGACCGGTCACGCGCGGCAGGATACGATTCAGCGGCCGATTCATGGCGGCGTCTCCCTGAAGGCGCGGGCTCCGGCCGCACCCCATTAAGGATTAGTGTAGTCCTCAACGGCGGGCTGCCAAGGGTGGTTCTCTACCGAGATGCGCCGACGCAACGCGCGTGCCTGTGACGCGCCGCAACCGGCGTTGCGGTGCGGCGGCGCGCACCATCGCAGGCTAACGTTTGCGCGCTTCGCGCCGACGGTTCCGCGCGACAAGGGTGTCGGCGGGCAGGCCCGGGCGGCCGGGCCGACGGACGATGCACCGGTTTCGTGCGCTGCCGCGCGGGGCAATTCGGGACGGAACCTGTTCCGGAAATCGCGGCCGGCGCACGGCGACGCTACGGGTTTCCGCGATAGTCGCGCGCGCCGGCCGCGGGTAGCATCGCCGGATGTGCGGCGCATTTCCGCTTTCGCCGGGAGTCCCATGCCGATCCATCCCGTCGCGCTGGTTTGCACGGCCATCCTCGGGTTGCTGCTGTTCGGGCTCGGGCTCGTCGTGTCCGTCACGCGCTTCCGGCACACCACCGGATCCGGGTGTGCGTCCGATCCGACGAACGGGCTGCACAAGGTCGTGCGCGCGCACGGCAACACGGCCGAATACGCGCCGTTTCTCGCGGTGCTGTTTCTCTATTTCGGCGCGCACGATCCGTCGCGCGCGATCCTGTCGCTGATCGTCGCGGCGACCGCGTGCCGCTGCCTGCTCGTGATCGGATTGCTCGCGTGGCCGACGATGGCCGCGCCGAATCCCGTGCGTTTCATCGGAGCGCTCGGCACCTATCTGTGCGGTGCCGCGCTGTGTATCGCGCTGTTCGTCTGATTCAGGTGCGATAGCCGGCCGGGTCCGGCGCGCCGCCCGCAGGCTGCCGCGCCATCGAATCCACCTGCGCCGTGGAAGCCTTCGTTCAAAGCAGCAGATCGAGTTGATCGAACAGCCGCCGGTTCTCCGTTGCGGCGGAGCGGCCGCGCTTGCGGATCGTTTGCGACAGGCTGTCGACGAAGCACTGGCTTGCCTGGCTGCGCATCGCGTTGTGCAGGCCGATGACGGCGACGCGGCCGGCGTCGAAGCGCTCGGCGAGCTCGAGCGGCTGCGCCCAGTCGCGCATCGCGTCGGTGAGAAGCAGCGGCTCGGGGCAATGGCTGAGCATGTCGTTGCGGCGGACGAGTTCCAGCATCAGCGCGCTGGAATGGGCGCAATGCAGGCGGGAACGATCGATCGCGGCGCCGTGCTGCCAGAAGATGTTGTGCATCGTCTCGTCATAGCTGGTCGCCGTGTAGTTGACCGCCCAGTCCTGCTCGAGCAGGTCGTGAATCGAACGCCGGTTCGCGAGCGGGTGGCCACGCCGCGCCACCACGCACGATTGATACGAGAACAGCGGCTCGTGATCGAATTCCCGGCTCGACACGACCGACGTCAGCGGCACGACCGACAGGTCCAGCGTGCCTTCCCGCAGTCGCGGCAACGCGACGGCCGTCAGGCCCTCGAAGATCTCGAGCTGCACCTTCGGCATCTTCTTGCGGAACAGCGTGATCGCTTCGGTCATGAACGTCAGCATGACAAGCGGCGTGACTGCAATCGTGAGCTTGCCGGTCTGGTCGCCGCGCAGCCGCGCGAGCGCGTCGTTCGCGCGTTCGAACTGCCCGATGATCAGCCGTGCATGACCCAGTAGCGTATGCCCGGCGTCGGTGAGGCTGACGCCGCTCGAGCTGCGCGACAGCAGCGTCAGTTTCTGGTCCTGCTCAAGTTCGCGCAGCGCCTTCGTCACCGCGGCCTGCGATACGCCGAGCAGCCTTGCCGCCGCCCGGATGCTGCCCGCGTCGGCGACCGCGACCAATGCATGGATCTGATGATTTTTCATACGATAGGCGTGGCCGTGCACCGTGATAACCATTGGTTGTCAATATAACCAAATTGCGGCTTCCGGCGACGAATTGCGCTGCTTATGATCGGCTCCGCCTTGGTTGTCAGACCTACACGGAAGCCTCTACATGTCCAGCCCGTCCAATCAATTCGTGCCGCAAGGCATGCGCGATATCGAACGCGAGATGATCGCGCTGCGTCGGCAGATTCATGCCGATCCGGAGCTGAGCTTCCAGGAATACGCGACGAGCGCGCTGGTCGCGGAACGTCTTGCGCAGTGGGGCTACGACGTGCATGGCGGGATCGGCGATACCGGGGTCGTCGGGACGCTCGGCAACGGCGCCGGACGCACGATCGGACTCCGGGCGGACATGGATGCGTTGCCGATCGTCGAGGCGACCGGGTTGCCGTATGCGAGCACGAACCCGGGCGTCATGCATGCCTGCGGTCACGACGGACATACGGCGATGCTCCTCGCCGCCGCGCGGTATCTGGCGCAGAACCGGTGCTTTTCGGGCACCGTGCGCGTGATCTTCCAGCCTGCGGAAGAAAGCGGCGGCGGCGCGCTGCGAATGCTCGAGGAAGGCTTGCTCGAGCGCTTTCCCTGCGATGCCGTATTCGCGATGCACAACATGCCGGGCTTGCCGGCTGGCCAGTTCGGATTCCGAAGCGGTGCATTCATGGCATCCGCCGACTCGGTCACGATTCGCATCGCCGGTTACGGCGGCCACGGCGCGATCCCGCACAAGACGGTCGACCCGGTCGTCGCGAGCGCGTCGCTCGTCATGGCGCTGCAAACGGTGGTGGCACGCAATGTCGATCCGCTCGAAACGGCCATCGTGACGGTCGGATCGATACACGCGGGCAGTGCGTCCAACATCGTTCCCGACGCCGCCGTCATCGGCCTGTCGGTGCGTGCGCTCGATCCCGGCGTGCGCGACCTGCTGCAAGCGCGGGTCACCGCGCTTGCGCACGCTCACGCGGAGGGGTTCGGCGCGCGGGCGGAGGTCGAGTACGAGCGCGGTTATCCGGTGCTGATCAATCACCCCGACGAGACCCGGCTGGCCGAATCCGTCGCTCGCGACTGGCTCGGCGACGGCGGACTCGTCCGCGACATGAAGCCGATCACGAACAGCGAGGATTTCGCGTATGTGCTCGAGCGCTGCCCCGGCTGTTACCTGTTGATCGGCAACGGTGAGGGCAAGGGCGGATGCATGGTCCACAACCCGGGTTACGACTTCAACGACGACATCCTGCTGACCGGCGCGAGCTACTGGGTCCGGCTGGTCGAACGCTTCCTCGCGTAACGCGGCCCCGCTTCACCCGGAGCAGACAGGCGCCGTCGCCTGCCTGCCGTTCGAACAAACATTGACGGCAACGCGTTCGTGCCACGCGCGAACGTGCTTTCTCATCCTGGCTTGGAGACACCATGAAACGCCTTGTCCGCTCTAGTCTGTTCGCGCTCTGCGCCATTCCGCTGCTCGCTTCCGCGGGTGAGCCGCAGACCCTTCGCTTCGGCATCGATCCGACCTATCCGCCGTTCGAATCGAAGCTGCCCGACGGTTCGTTCGTCGGCTTCGACGTCGATCTCGGCAATGCGATCTGCGCGAACCTGCGTATGCGTTGCGTATGGGTGGAGCAGGGCTTCGACGCGATCATTCCCGCGCTGAAGGCGCGCAAGTTCGACGCAATCCTGTCCGCGATGACGGCCACGCCGGCGCGCAGGCAGCAGATCGATTTCACCGACCGTCTCTATTCGGGTGCGCCGCGCCTGATCGCGCGGGCGGGCTCCACGTTGCAGCCGACCGCGGAATCGTTGAAGGGGCGCCGGATCGGTGTTCAGCAAGGGTCGTTGCAGGAGACTTATGCGCGGGCCGAATGGGCGTCGAAGGGCGTGGAGGTCGTGTCGTATCCGGGTACCGACCAGATCTATCAGGACCTCACGACCGGCCGCCTCGACGCGTCGTTCCAGGCGGCCGTCCAGGCCGACATGGGGTTCCTGCGCACGCCGCGCGGCAAGGCGTTCGCGTTTGCCGGCGCCGAAGTCAAGGACAAGCGTGCAGCGGGCGAAGGTGTCGCGATCGGTATCCGCAAGGACGACACGCAGCTCGGGGCGAAGATCAATCAGGCGATCGCGTCCATTCGCAAGAGCGGCGAGTACGACAAGCTCGCGCGCAAGTATTTCACGTTCGATATCTACGGCGAGTAAGCGTGACGGCCCGGGTTTCCCGGGCATCTGACGCGGGGCCGACGGATTCGCGACATCCACCGACGCATGCCGGGGACGGTGCACGCGCGCAACGGGCGCGTCGTGCGCGCTCGCGGCCGACCGTCCCGCCTGTTCGGCAAATCGGAGGAGACTGAAACATGAAAAAGCAGATGATCGGCCTGTTGCTGGCCGGCGGCGCGGTAACGTCGGCACACGCCCAAAACAGCGTCACGCTGTACGGATTGATCGACGAAGGCGTGAACTACACGAGCAACGTGAACGGCCACTCGGCGTGGGAAATGTCGAGCGGCATCGTGCAGGGCAGCCGCTGGGGGATCAAGGGCGGCGAGGATCTCGGCGGCGGGTTCAAGGCCGTGTTCAGGCTCGAGAACGGTTTCGACGTCAACACCGGCCGGCTCAACCAGGGCGGCCGCGAATTCGGCCGGCAGGCGTATGTCGGTCTGTCGAAGGACGGCGTGGGTACGCTGACGTTCGGCCGCCAGTACGACTCGCTGGTCGAATTCCTCGGGCCGTTGACCGCGAACGGCAGTTGGGGCGGCTTCATCTTCGATCACCCGTACGGCAACGACAACACCGACAACTTCTTCCGGCTCGACAACGCGGTGCAGTTCTACAGCGCCGATCTGTCGGGCTTCCAGATGAGCGCGACCTACGCGTTCTCGAACAGCGCGGGCCGGTTTTCGCTGAATAATGCGCAGAGCGTGGGCGCGGGCTATTCGAACGGTCCGTTGACGGTCGGCATCGGATACCTGAACGTCAATCGCGGCGGCGCCAACACGGTCGGCGCGGTGACCACGGACGACGCGGGCTTCCTCGCGGAGCGCCAGCGCGTGTTCGGTGCAGGCATCAACTATCAGCTCGGCAAGGCGATGCTCGGCTTCGTCTACACGCACAGCGACATGAAGAACCCGACGTCGTTCCAGTACATCAGCGGTTCGATCGTGCCTGCGGGACAGGCCGTGTCGCACCTGAAGTTCGACAACTATGAAGTCGCCGCGACCTACCAGGTGACGCCGGCGCTGCTGCTCGGCGCGATGTACTACTACACGCAAGGGTCGCTCGACGCGTCCACCGGAAAATCCCGGCCGCATTGGCAGACGGTCGGCCTGATGGCGGACTACAACCTGTCGAAGCGGACCGACGTGTATATCCAGGGCAGCTACATGAAGGTGAACGGATCGACGGGGACGGCGCTCGACCATGCCTACAATCCGGCCGCCGACGATTCGTCGTCGAACGACCGCCAACTGATGGCGCGCATCGGGATTCGCCACAAGTTCTGACGGGCGCGGCCGCGGCGACCGGCACGCGGCGGCCGCGCGGGGTGATATGCTCCCGGGACGCCCGCGACCGACGGGCGGATTCCGACTGCCCGCGCGCGGCTCGCTGCCGCGCGGCGCGGCGTTTCCGAGGGAAGAACCGACATCATGAGCCGCAAATTCATTCTGAAGGGCGACACCACCGACCACGGCGGCGTGGTGCTCGAAGGGATCGCCAATTCGTCGTTCGACGGACGCGAGCTCGCCTATCTCGGCGCGCCCGTGTTCTGCGCCGCGTGCAAGTCGCCGGGCGTGATCGTGTCGGACGGCGGCGAGCGGACGATGACCGTGATGGGCAAGGTCGTCGCGCTCGAACACGACCTGTGCCAGTGCCTGTGCACGCCGCAGCCGAAACTGATTGCGTCGCAGGCGACGGGCACCATCACGGGATGAAACCCGCCGCGCGGATGCGGTTGCCCTCCGCGTAGCATCGACGTACGGCCGCCGGTCGTCAGACGCTGCCTTCGGTCTCGATCACGAGGATGCGCGCTTCGCCGAGCGGATGCGCGACGTGCTCGGTGCCGACCGTCGCGTGGAACACGTCGCCCGCTTCGAGCACCGTCGCGTGCTCGACGCCTGCTTCGCGATAGCGCATCTCGACGCGACCGTCGAGCACCGCGAACACTTCCTCGTCGTCGTTCACATGCCATCGATAGGGCTGGTCGGTCCAGTGCAAGCGGACCGTGACGCCGTTCAGGTTCGCGATGTCGAGCGCGCCCCACGGGCGGTCCGCGGTGAACGCGGCGCTGCGGATGATGTTCATCGATATGTTCTCCTGCGCGAATGCGCGTTGTTTGCCGGCCAATTTCCCCGTACCCGCATTCAGCGCGACGTCGCGCGCAGCGCCTGCTCGATGATCTGCTTGCGCTTCGCGAAGCCGGCCGCCGACCGCTCGGTGGCACGCTTCACGACCGAAGCCGGCGCGGTGTCGGGCGAGCCCGCGTCGAACGGCGGCGCGGGCGCGTATTCGAGCTGCAGCTGGATCGCCTGCGCCTCTTCGTCGCCGGCCAGTTCCGCGGCGATCGTCAGCGCGAAGTCGATGCCGGCAGTCACGCCGCCGCCCGTGATCAGGTTGCCGTCGCGCACGACGCGCTCGCGCACGGGCACCGCGCCCAGCGGTTCGAGCAGCGCGTGGAACGCCCAGTGCGTCGTCGCGCGCCGCCCGCGCAGCAGGCCGGCCACACCGAGCAGCAGCGCGCCCGTGCAGACCGACGTCACGTAGCGCGCGCTGGCCGCGCGTTGCTGTACGAACGCGATCGTTTCGGCATCGAGCAGCAGGTCGTTGATTCCGATTCCGCCGGGGATGCAGATCACGTCGAGCGGCGGGCAGTCGTCGAAGGTGGTCGTCGGCGCGAGCGCGAGGCCGCTGCTCGACGCGACGGCGTCGCGCGACTTCCACACCAGATGGACGGCCGCGTCGGGTAGCGACGCGAGCACGTCGTGCGGGCCGGTGAGATCGAGTTGCTGGACGCCCGGAAACACGAGTAAGCCGATATGCAGGGTCATGCGAAGACTCCGAGTGGAAGTGGCACACGCCGTTGGCGGCACATGATGGACAGATCGATTCTAGGCGCGTAGTGTTTGGCGAAATCGCCATATCACCCACGTTTTCAGCCAATCGCCATGCCTGCCGCTCCGCGTTCGATCCTGGTCCTCGCGTTCCCCCGCGCGCAACTGCTCGACGTGTCGGGGCCGCTGCAGGTGTTTGCGTCCGTCAACGAACTCGCGCTGGAGCGCGGGCAGCCCGCGCCGTATGCGCCCCGAGTCGTCGCGGCCGATGCCGGGCCCATCGAGACGTCGTCGGGCCTCGTCGTGATGGCTGAGTCGCTGCGCTCGGCCGCGCGCCGTCCCGATACGCTGATCGTCGCCGGCGGCAAGGGCGTGCACGCGGCATCGCGGGATGCACGGCTGGTGCGTTGGGTACGGCAGCAGGCCGGGCGCGCGCGACGCATCGCGTCGGTCTGCACCGGCGCGTTCCTGCTCGCGGAGGCCGGCCTGCTCGACGGGCGGCGCGCGGTCACGCACTGGGCGCGCTGCGACGAATTCGCGGCGCGCTACCCGAACGTGCACGTCGAGTCCGACCCGATCTTCATCCGCGAAGGCGCGCTGTGGACGTCCGCCGGCGTGACGGCCGGCATCGATCTCGCGCTCGCGCTGGTCGAGGAGGATCTCGGACGCGCGACCGCACTCGACGTCGCGCGCGAACTCGTCGTGTTCCTGAAACGTCCGGGCGGCCAGGCGCAGTTCAGCGCGATGCTATCGATGCAGCGCACCGACGAGCGGTTCGGCGAGCTGCATGCGTGGATGGCCGAGCACCTGACGGCCGACCTGTCGGTGCCCGCGCTGGCCGAGCGCGTGCGCATGAGCGAGCGCAGCTTCGTGCGCCACTATCGCGCGGGAACCGGCCGCACGCCCGCGCGCGCCGTCGAGCAGATCCGCGTCGAGGCCGCGCAGCGCCTGCTCGGCGAAACGGCATGGCCGGTCAAGCGGATCGCCGCGCGTTGCGGATTCGGTTCGGAGGAGACGCTGCGGCGCAGTTTCGTGCGCGTGCTGGGCGTGTCGCCGCAGGGGTATCGCGAGCGGTTCGTGCGGTGACGCACGGGGTTCGGCTCGGGGCCGGAGCGGATATCGTCCGGTACTGAACGGAAATCGATCGCTTTCCAGTGCGAAATGCCGAAACTATTCGGGACGATAGAACAATAGGTGGGGGCTTGTGCCGCGCCCGCTGCGCGCTCTATTCTGTTCCGTTGGCGATTCGAAGGGGGGCAGCATGGACCGAATCCAGGCAATGGAAGTTTTTACCCGCGTGGTCGACGCAAACAGCTTCACGCGCGCGGCCGACACGCTCGCGATGCCGCGCGCGTCGGTGACGACCATCATCCAGAATCTCGAGGCGCTGCTCGGCGTGCGCCTGATGCACCGGACGACGCGCCGGCTGTCGCTGACGCCGGAGGGTGCCGCGTACTACGAGCATTGCACGAAGATCATCTCGGAGATCGCGGAAGCCGACGCGAGTTTCCAGGTCGGCAACCGCAAGCCGAGCGGCGTGCTGCGCGTCCACATGCCGAGTTCGCTCGGGCGGCGCGTCGTGTTGCCGTCGCTGTCGATTTTCCGGCAGAGCTATCCGGACATCACGCTCGAACTCGGGCTCTCCGACCGCTATGTGGATCCGGTCGAGGAGGGCATCGACTGCATGATCCGGGTCGGGCCGCTCGAGGATTCGTCGATGGTCGCGCGGCGGATCGGGATGCTCAAGCGCGTGACCTGCGCGTCGCCCGACTACCTCGCGCGCCATGGCGAGCCGCACGAGATTGCCGATCTTGCCGAGCATCATGCGGTGAATTTTCGGTCGAGCCACGGCGCGCGGGCGATTCCGTGGGTGTTCATGATCGACGGCAAGCCGTTCGAGGTGCGGATGAACGCGAGCGTGACGGTCAACGATTCCGATGCCTACGTGACGTGCGGGCTCGAAGGGTTCGGGATGATCCAGCCGACGCTGTTCATGGTGCTGCCGAACCTGCTCGACGGATCGCTGGTCGAGGTGCTGCCGGACTGCAATCCGAAGCCGAAGCCGATCTCGATCGTCTACCCCCACAACCGGCATCTGTCGCAGAAGGTGCGCGTGTTCGCCGACTGGATCGCGGAGCTGTTCGAGTCGACGCCGTCGCTGGAAGGCGGGGAGAACTGGCGCGGGCGGGTGCAGGGAAAGGCGGCGGAGGAGCGGCGTGGGGCGGTGGCGGCGTAGCTTGGTGCGCTGCGCGTGTGACCGGTGGCACGAGTGGCGGCCGATCAGAACGGCCGTATGCCGATGCGCGGATTCAGGCACGCGTAGATGAGGCTGAAGGTCAGCAGCGCAAACAGCAGCGACGTGACGATGCGGGCGATCGAGCCGATGCGTTCGATCCGGATGAAGAGGGTGCTGCCGACGAGCATCAGGGCGACGCCCGCGTAGAAGTCGTTGGCGAAATCGCCGAAGTCGCGTTCGACGAGGCTGTCCGCAAAGCTCATGTAGTCGTAGCTCAGCAGGTGGCGCAACTGGTCGGGCGTCGACAGGTTGACGAACGTGCCGGCGACGGGCACGAGCCCGATCAGCGTGAACAGTGCGGCGATGATGATCGTGATGCGTCGTTTCATCGGTCAGCCCACGTTGTAGAACGCGTGGATCTGCGCGTTGACGAGCACGATCAGCATGACGATGGCCCAGCCGAGCACGAACGCGAAGCGCCTGCGGCCGCGATGGGCGTCGAGTGCAAACAGCGCGGCCAGTGCGTTGAGGGCGGCCAGCACGAGGACGTAGAAGCGGCTCGCGAACAGGTCGGCTTCGGGGATTGCGCGGTCGACGCGATTGACCCAGTGGTAGGTGATCGGTTTGAGGGCGACGCCTTCGCTGATCACGACCGGGTCGAGCAGGCGGGAGAGTGGCGGAGCGCCGGCGCCGACGTAGCAGAGCACGACGACTGCCAGTGCAAGCGCGGCGATGCGCGATATCTTGTCGGGATGAGTCGGGATCATCGGGCGCCGTCGGTCGTGTGCTGGACGGCGTCATTGTGCCTTCGAAGCAGCGCGCTATCGATGTCGGTCGAGGTGACGCGAGCGGGATGGCGGGGTGATCGGCCCAGAAAAGCGAAAACGGTGCGACGCAAGGGGGCAGTCTTGAGGATTGCGCCGAATCTGTACGACGAGGAGCCGTTAAAGGAATAGGGCTCGCGGACAACTCGCAGAGACCAAACTGAAAAAGCCCGGTAGATCTTTGATCTACCGGGCTTTCGCATTTGGTGGCGAATCAGGGATTCGAACCCCGGACCTGCGGATTATGATTCCGTCGCTCTAACCGACTGAGCTAATTCGCCGAAGAAATAAATTATGCCGATGAGGCGTTTTGCTGTCAACACCTTTTTTCATCTTGCGTGAAAAAAGTTGCCTCCGGCCCGTGCTGGCTTCGTCGCGGGGCGGGTTGCCGTTAGCCGGAACGCATCCGGAAACCGCCGCCCGCCCGCGCGTCGGCATCAGTCCTGCGCGTAGATGTTCGTGTCCTTCGTCTCCTTGACGAACAGCAGCCCGATCACGAACGTGGCCAGCGCGATCACGATCGGATACCAGAGTCCCGAATAGATGTTGCCCTTCGCCGCGACGATCGCGAACGCGGTTGCCGGCAGGAAGCCGCCGAACCAGCCGTTGCCGATGTGATACGGCAGCGACATCGACGTATAGCGGATCCGCGTCGGGAACATCTCGACCAGCATCGCGGCGATCGGCCCGTAGACCATCGTCACGTAGATCACGAGGATCGTCAGGATCACGATCGTCATCGGCCAGTTGAGCTGCGCGGGATCGGCCTTCGCCGGATAACCGGCCGACTTCAGCGTGGTCGCGAGCGTCTTGTCGAACGCCGCCCCCTTCGCCTTCGCGTCGGTCCCCTTGGCGTCGTACGCTTCGACCACGGTGTCACCCACCTTGATCTGCGCGGTCGTGCCGGCCGGTGCCGCGACGTTCTCGTAGTTCAGGCCCGCCTTCGCGAGCGCGCTCTTCGCGATGTCGCACGAGTCGGTGAACTTCGACGTGCCGACCGGGTTGAACTGGAACGAGCAGGTGGCCGGATCGGCGACGACGGTGATCGGTGCCTTCTGCGTGGCGATCTCGAGCTGCGGGTTCGCGTAGTGCGTGAGTGCCTTGAACAGCGGGAAGTAGGTCAGCGCCGCGATCAGGCAGCCCGCGAGGATGATCGGCTTGCGGCCGATCTTGTCCGACAGCGAACCGAAGAACAGGAAGAACGGCGTGCCGATCAGGAGCGCGATCGCGATCAGGATGTTCGCGCTCGCGCCGTCGACCTTCAGCGTCTGCGTGAGGAAGAACAGCGCGTAGAACTGGCCCGTGTACCACACGACGGCCTGGCCGGCCGTCAGGCCGACGAGCGCGAGGATCACGATCTTCAGGTTCTTCCACTGGCCGAACGCTTCGGTCAGCGGCGCCTTCGACGTCTTGCCTTCCGCCTTGATGCGCAGGAACACCGGCGATTCGTTCAGCTGCAGCCGGATCCACACCGACACCGCGAGCAGCGCGATCGATGCGACGAACGGCACGCGCCAGCCCCAGCTGCCGAACGCTTCCTCGCCGATGAAGGTGCGCACGCCGAGAATCACGAGCAGCGACAGGAACAGCCCAAGCGTCGCCGTCGTCTGGATCCACGCGGTGTAGAAGCCGCGGCGGTTCGCCGGCGCATGCTCGGCGACGTAAGTCGCCGCACCGCCGTACTCGCCGCCGAGCGCGAGGCCCTGCAACAGCCGCATCGCGATGAAGAGCACGGGCGCGGCGATGCCGATCGACGCATAGCCGGGCAGGAAGCCGACCACGAACGTCGAGATACCCATGATCACGATCGTCACGAGGAACGTGTGCTTGCGTCCGACCATGTCGCCGAGCCGGCCGAACACGATCGCGCCGAACGGGCGCACGGCGAAGCCGGCCGCGAAGCCGAGCAGCGTGAAGATGAACGCGGCGGTCGGATTGACGCCGGAGAAGAAGCTCTTGCTGATGTAGGCCGCGAGTGAGCCGGCCAGGTAAAAGTCGTACCACTCGAACACGGTGCCGAGCGACGACGCGAAGATCACCTTCTTCTCTTCGCCCGTCATCGGCGAGTGCGAAATTTGCCCGCCTAACGTTGCCATGAATCGTCTCCAAGTCCCTTGATATAGATGTGCGGCCGCCTTGGGTGGGCGGGCCTGTCGACGATTATTGGCACGGAAACTTACGGCGCACTGACTTGCACACACAAAACGACTGCGCGTTAACCCGTGGCGAATCGGCCGCCATACGTGCCGATTGTGGCGTGAACGTCCGGTAAATCGTCGGTTTCGATGCGATTTCGGCGCGCCGCGGCGGGGCGTATCAGGGTTAATCCGGGGCGGTTTCGGCCAGCGGCAGGCTGATGCGCACGAGCGTGCCGGCGAGGCGCGGTTCGTGCTGGTAGACGTGATCGTCGAGCGTCAGCGTGCCGCCGTGCTGCGTGGCGATCTCGCGCACGATCGCGAGCCCGAGGCCGCTGCCGTCGCCTTCGCGGCCGAGGATCCGGTAGAAGCGCTCGACGACGCGCTCGCGTTCGGCGGCGGGGATGCCGGGGCCGGTGTCCTCGACTTCGAGATGCACGAACCGCGTCGTCGGGTCGGCGTGCACGCGCACCGTGATGCGGCCGCCTTCCGGCGTGTAGCGGATCGCGTTGTCGACCAGGTTGCCGAGCATCTCGCGCAGCATCACCGGATTGCCGTCGACGTCGAGCGGCGTGTCGTCCGGCGGGCCTTCGTAGCCGAGATCCATCCGTTTCGCGAGCGCGGCCTGCACCCAGTCGCGCACCGTGCGCCGCGCGAGCGCGGCGATCTCGACCGGCTCGAACGTGAGCCCGCTCGCGCGGTTCTCGGCGCGCGCGAGCGCAAGCAGTTGCGTGACGAGCCGCGCGGCCTGCTCGGAGCTCGTCGCGATCTGCTCGAGCGAGCGCTGCACGTCGGGCGGAACGGGGTGGCGCAGCGCGAACTCGGCCTGCGTGCGCAGGCCCGCGAGCGGCGTCTTCATCTGGTGTGCGGCGTCGGCGATGAAGCGCTTTTGCAGCGCCATGTTTTGTTCGAGCCGCGCGAGCAGGTCGTTGAAGGACGTGACGAGCGGCTCGATCTCGGGCGGCGCGCGCTGTGCCTCGACGGGCGACAGGTCGTCGGGCCGCCGCGCGCGGATGTGCGCCTGCAGCGCGTTGAGCGGCGCGAGCCCGCGCGACAGCCCGAACCAGACGAGCAGGATCGCGAGCGGCAGGATCACGAATTGCGGCAGGATCACGCCCTTGATGATGTCGTTCGCGAGCGCGTTGCGCTTGTCGAGCGTTTCGCCGACCTGCACGAGTACGGGCTGCGTGCCGCTCGATTGCGGCAGCTCGACCGTCGTATACGCGACGCGTACGTCGTTGCCGCGCAGCAGGTCGTCGCGAAACACGACGACGCCCGGCGGCGGGCGATCCTCGTCGCGCGGCAGCGGCATGTCGGCTTCGCCCGCGACCAGCTCGCCGCGCGTGCCGAGCACCTGGAAGTAAACACTGTCGACGTTGTCCGCGCGCAGGAAGTCGCGCGTCTGCTCCGGCAGCGTCAGCTCGGCGACGCCGTTCACCGGGTGGATCTGCCGCGCGAGCACGTAGGCGTTGGTCTCGAGCGTACGGTCGAACGGGCTGTTCGCGATCGTCTTCGCGACGAGGTAGGTGACGGCGATGCTCATCGGCCACAGCAGCAGCAGCGGCGCGAGCATCCAGTCGAGGATTTCACCGAACAGCGAGCGCGGGCGCGGGGCCTCGGGCGTATCGGTTTCGTCGGGCGGCGCGAACGGGTTCTCGTAACGTGCGTCGCGCGCGTCGTCGGCGGCTGATGACGGCGCGCCGGTCGGGTGGCGGGAATGGGCCGGCGTGGCCATCGCGGCGACGCCCGGCTTCAGCGCAGCGGCGTGCCGGCCGCCGCGGGCTGGGGCGCTGTCGTGCCGGCCGGCGCGGCGGGCGCGGCCTTCTCGAGGCAATAGCCGAGGCCGCGCACGGTCGAGATCCGTACGCCGCTCGGTTCGATCTTCTTGCGCAGCCGGTGCACGTAGACTTCGATCGCGTTGTTGCTGACTTCCTCGCCCCATTCGCACAGATGGTCGACGAGCTGTTCCTTCGACACGAGCCGGCCGATCCGCTGCAGCAGCACCTCGAGCAGGCCGAGTTCGCGCGCGGAGAGATCGAGCACGTGATCGTTCGCATACGCGATGCGGCCGACCTGGTCGAACGCGAGCGAGCCGTGCCGGACGACGGTCGGGCCGCCGCCCGCGCCGCGCCGGGTCAGCGCACGCACGCGCGCTTCGAGCTCGTTGAGCGCGAACGGCTTGGCCATATAGTCGTCGGCGCCGAGGTCGAGCCCCTTCACGCGCTCGTCGACGCTGTCGGCGGCGGTCAGGATCAGCACGGGGAGGTTGGAATTGCGGGCGCGCAGGCGCTTGAGCACGTCGAGCCCGGACATTTTCGGCAGCCCGAGATCGAGGATCAGCAGGTCGAATGTCTGCATCGACAGCGCCGTATCGGCGTCGACGCCGCTCTTCACGTGGTCGACGGCATAGCCCGATTGGCGGAGTGACCGGGTGAGGCCGTCCGCGAGTATGCTGTCGTCTTCGGCGATGAGAATTCGCATGTTGCTGACCGATGGCCGGCAAGGTGTTCGCGCCGGCGCGGTTGTCTCCGAAGTTATTTGTGTACAACGCAGCCTGCATTGCGGGCTTGCATAAAACACTGTTTTTTTATACAGTGTCTGCATTCGTGGGCGGCGCTTGAAAGCGGGCGCGCCTTTAACAGACGCTGCTCATCATAGCAAAGGACGATTCATGGAAGAAAGCAAGAAAGGCTCCGGGATGACCGCCGAGAAGAGCAAGGCGCTGGCGGCCGCACTCGCGCAGATCGAGAAGCAGTTCGGCAAAGGGTCGATCATGCGCATGGGCGACGGCGAGGCGGCCGAAGACATCCAGGTCGTCTCCACGGGTTCGCTGGGGCTCGACATCGCGCTTGGCGTCGGCGGCCTGCCGCGCGGCCGCGTGGTCGAGATCTACGGCCCGGAATCGTCCGGTAAAACCACGCTCACGCTGCAGGTCATCGCCGAACTGCAGAAGATCGGCGGCACGGCCGCGTTCATCGACGCCGAACACGCGCTCGACGTTCAATATGCGTCGAAGCTGGGCGTGAACGTGCCGGAACTGCTGATCTCGCAGCCGGACACCGGCGAGCAGGCACTGGAAATCACCGATGCGCTGGTGCGCTCGGGCTCGGTCGACATGATCGTCATCGACTCGGTCGCGGCGCTCGTGCCGAAGGCCGAAATCGAAGGCGAGATGGGCGATTCGCTGCCGGGCCTGCAGGCTCGCCTGATGTCGCAGGCGCTGCGCAAGCTGACCGGCACGATCAAGCGCACGAACTGCCTGGTGATCTTCATCAACCAGATTCGCATGAAGATCGGCGTGATGTTCGGCAACCCGGAAACCACGACGGGCGGCAACGCGCTGAAGTTCTACGCGTCGGTGCGTCTCGATATCCGCCGGATCGGCTCGATCAAGAAGAACGACGAGGTGATCGGCAACGAAACCCGCGTGAAGGTGGTCAAGAACAAGGTGTCGCCGCCGTTCCGCGAAGCGATCTTCGACATCCTGTATGGCGAGGGCATTTCGCGTCAGGGCGAGATCATCGATCTCGGCGTGCAGGCGAAGATCGTCGACAAGGCGGGCGCCTGGTACAGCTACAACGGCGAGAAGATCGGCCAGGGCAAGGACAACGCGCGTGAATTCCTGCGCGAGAATCCGGAAATCGCACGCGAGATCGAGAACCGCATCCGCGAATCGCTCGGCGTCGTCGCAATGCCTGATGGCGCAAGCAACGAAGCCGAGGCGGTGGACGAAGAAGAGTGATGGTCGCGCGCCGAGGTCAGGCTGGCGAGCCGGAGGAGAGCGACATGCCCGAAACGGCGGGTCGCTCCGGCCGGCGAGCCGGATCCTCGGGCGCCGATCGGCGGGTCGCAGGCAGCCATGCCGCGAACCGCACCGCGACGAGGGCATCCGACGATGCCCTCGTTTCGTTTGAGATTGCCGCGCCGGACGATCCGTTCGACGACGATGAATCGTTCGACGCACATGACCGGCCCCGCCGTCGCGTGTCCGGTGTCAGCTTTCCGGGTGAGCGCGCATCCGACGCGTCCGCACCCGCCACGGAAGATGTCTATACGCGCAGCAGCCAGCATCCGCGCCGCACGCGCCGTGGGTCCGGCGCTGCTTCCGGCGACGATCCGGGCGCGGGGGAGCGCAAGTCGTCGAAGCCGCCGCGTTCGTTGAAAGGCCGCGCGCTCGGCTATCTGTCGAGGCGTGAATACAGCCGCACGGAGCTCGCGCGCAAGCTCGCGCCGTACGTCGGCGAAGACGAATCCGTCGAGCCGGTGCTCGATGCGCTGGAAAAGGACGGCTGGCTGTCCGACGCACGCTTTGCCGAGAGTCTCGTGAATCGCCGCGCGTCGCGCGTCGGCGTCGCGCGCATCGTCAGCGAACTGAAGCGCCATGCGGTCGGCGACGTCCTCGTCGAGGAGGTGAACGCGCAGCTGCGCGAGACCGAATGGGCCCGTGCGCAGGCGGTCTGGCGCAAGAAATTCGGTGCACTGCCGCAAACGCCGGCCGAGCGTGCGAAGCAGGCACGCTTTCTCGCCGCGCGCGGCTTCTCGAGCGCTACCATCGTGAAGTTGCTGAAGGTCGGCGACGATTTCCCGATCGACGACTGACCCGGCCGGTCGCGTGCGCGGCGCGCGATTTTGCTGCAATGCAACCGCTTCCGGACAGGCGGGAATACCCGCCGTCGCGTCAAACTGTCTCAAATACCCAATATGCTAAAATCCATGGGTTTTCCTCTTCGGCCTCAACCTCCAGCATGCCGCTATCCGAGCCCGTGCCCCGTCAGTTGCGACATCAACGCGCAATCCGAGCGGAAGCTTACGAGCGCGGCGACGGCTTGTGGGACATTGAAGCCTGCCTGACCGACCACAAGCCGCGCGATGTCGCGCTTGCGTCGGGCATCCGGCCCCAGGGCCTGCCGATCCACGAACTCTGGCTGCGCGTGACTATCGATCGTGAACTCAATGTCGTCGACGCCGAAGCGTCTTCGGAATGGGTGCCGTATCCCGGTCAGTGTCAATCCGCCCCTCCCGCCTATCGGGCCCTCATCGGGCTCAATCTTTTCCGCCACTTCCGCCGCGATGCGAACCGACTGCTGTCGGGTGTCGCGGGCTGTTCCCATCTCACCGAACTGTGCGCCGTGCTGCCGACGGCAGCGATCCAGGCGTTCGCCGGTGACGTATGGAACGTGCGCGAAGAGGGTGGTGAAGGGCCGGATCACGACGGCGCGCACGACGAACCGCCGTTCCAGCTCGGCCGCTGCCGGGCGCTGCGGTTCGACGGCGAGGTCGTGCGGCAGTTCTACCCGCGCTGGTATGGCGCGGAACGGCCGGGCGTGCCCGTAGACGGCAGCACGAAGGAATGAACGGAAATCATTCGAAGAAGCGTCTTAAACGACTTTTCATCCAACTCTCAGACTGAAGGGAATCACGCATGAAGATTCACGAGTACCAGGGTAAGGAAATCCTGCGGAAATTCGGAGTCGCGGTACCGCGCGGCAAGCCGGCGTTCTCGGTTGACGAGGCCGTCAAGGTGGCGGAAGAGCTGGGCGGCCCGGTTTGGGTCGTGAAGGCTCAGATTCACGCGGGTGGCCGTGGCAAGGGCGGCGGCGTGAAGGTGGCGAAGTCGATCGAGCAGGTTCGCGAATACGCGAACCAGATCCTCGGCATGCAGCTCGTCACGCACCAGACCGGTCCGGAAGGCCAGAAGGTCAACCGTCTGATGGTCGAAGAAGGCGCCGACATCAAGCAGGAACTGTATGTCAGCCTCGTCGTTGATCGCGTGACGCAAAAGATCGTTCTGATGGGTTCGAGCGAAGGCGGCATGGACATCGAGGAAGTTGCCGAAAAGCACCCGGAACTGATCCACAAGGTCATCGTCGAGCCGTCGACCGGCCTGCTGGACGCCCAGGCTGACGACCTCGCCGCGAAGATCGGCGTGCCGGCTGCCTCGATTCCGCAAGCACGTGCGATCCTGCAAGGCCTGTACAAGGCATTCTGGGAAACCGACGCGTCGCTGGCCGAAATCAACCCGCTGAACGTCTCCGGCGACGGCAAGGTCATCGCACTCGACGCGAAGTTCAACTTCGACTCGAACGCGCTGTTCCGTCATCCGGAAATCGTCGCGTACCGCGATCTGGATGAAGAAGATCCGGCTGAAATCGAAGCGTCGAAGTTCGACCTCGCGTACATCTCGCTCGACGGCAACATCGGCTGTCTCGTGAACGGCGCAGGCCTGGCGATGGCGACGATGGACACCATCAAGCTGTTCGGCGGCGAGCCGGCGAACTTCCTGGACGTCGGCGGTGGCGCGACGACCGAGAAGGTCACGGAAGCGTTCAAGCTGATGCTGAAGAACCCGGACCTGAAGGCGATCCTCGTGAACATCTTCGGCGGCATCATGCGCTGCGACGTGATCGCGGAAGGCGTGATCGCCGGTTCGAAGGCCGTGAACCTGAAGGTGCCGCTCGTCGTGCGCATGAAGGGCACGAACGAGGACCTCGGCAAGAAGATGCTGGCCGACTCGGGCCTGCCGATCATCTCGGCGGACAGCATGGAAGAAGCCGCGCAGAAGGTCGTCGCGGCTGCCGAAGGCAAGTAAGCGCGCTATTGAACACGCATGGCGGCGCGGCTTGCACGCGACGCCAATCGAACAGAGGTCAAAATACATGTCGATTCTGATCAACAAGGACACGAAGGTCATCACGCAGGGCATTACCGGCAAAACCGGTCAGTTCCATACGCGCGCCTGCCGTGAATACGCAAACGGCCGCGAAGCATTCGTCGCGGGCGTGAACCCGAAGAAGGCCGGCGAAGATTTCGAAGGCATTCCGATCTACGCAAGCGTCAAGGAAGCGAAGGCAGAAACCGGCGCGACCGTGTCGGTCATCTACGTTCCGCCGGCAGGCGCAGCTGCTGCGATCTGGGAAGCGGTCGAAGCCGATCTGGATCTCGCGATCTGCATCACGGAAGGCATTCCCGTCCGCGACATGATCGAAGTGAAGGACCGCATGCGTCGCGAAGGCCGCAAGACGCTGCTGCTCGGGCCGAACTGCCCGGGCACGATCACGCCGGACGAACTGAAGATCGGCATCATGCCGGGTCACATCCACCGCAAGGGCCGCATCGGCGTCGTGTCGCGTTCGGGCACGCTGACGTATGAAGCCGTTGCGCAGCTGACGGCACTCGGCCTCGGCCAGTCGTCGGCAGTCGGTATCGGCGGCGACCCGATCAACGGTCTGAAGCACATCGACGTGATGAAGATGTTCAACGACGATCCGGATACGGATGCGGTCGTGATGATCGGCGAAATCGGCGGTCCGGACGAAGCCAACGCCGCTCAGTGGATCAAGGACAACATGAAGAAGCCGGTCGTCGGCTTCATCGCGGGTGTCACGGCGCCCCCGGGCAAGCGCATGGGCCACGCCGGCGCGCTGATCTCGGGCGGTGCGGATACGGCCGAAGCGAAGCTGGAAATCATGGAAGCGTGCGGCATCACCGTCACGCGCAACCCGTCGGAAATGGGCCGTCTGCTGAAGAAGGCGCTGTAATATTTCCACGTGGGTTCGTCCTCCAGAAAACGCCGGCTTTGCCGGCGTTTTTTGTTATGCTCGCGCAATGAATTCGTAAGCACCGGGCATGCGTCGCGCATGTGCCGGCGATGAACCAGGCCGCCCGCCGGGCGGCCAAGCCCTGCACATCTTCCCCATGCTCGAATTCCTCGCGTCGCTGCACTGGGGCGCCGTTCTCCAGATCGTCATCATCGATATCCTGCTCGGCGGCGACAACGCGGTCGTGATCGCGCTCGCCTGCCGCAACCTGCCGGCGAGCCAGCGGCTGCGCGGCGTTGTCTGGGGCACCGCGGGTGCGATCCTGCTGCGCGTCGCGCTGATCACGTTCGCGGTCGCGCTGCTCGACGTGCCGTTCCTGAAGATCGGCGGCGGGCTGCTGCTGCTGTGGATCGGCGTCAAGCTGATGGCGCCGGCCGCCGACGCGCACGACCACATCAAGCCGGCCGACCGGCTGTGGGACGCCGTAAAGACGATCGTGATCGCCGATGCGGTGATGAGCCTCGACAACGTGATCGCCATCGCAGGTGCGGCCGAGCAGGCTGATCCGTCGCATCGGATGGCGCTCGTGATCTTCGGGCTCGTCGTCAGCGTGCCGATCATCGTGTGGGGCAGCACGCTGGTGCTGAAACTGCTCGACCGCTTCCCCATCGTCGTGACGCTCGGCGCCGCGCTGCTCGGCTGGATCGCGGGCGGGCTGATCGTGAACGACCCGGTCGGCGACCGCTGGCCCGTGCTCGATACGGCACCCGCGATCTACGGTGCGAGCATGGCGGGCGCCCTGTTCGTCGTGGCGGCCGGCTACGCGCTCAGGCGCCGCCGCGGCGCACCGCACGCGCACTGACACTGGCCGTCCGGCTGACTGCCGGGTTCGCGGCCCGCTGGCTACGATCGAGACGCCTGCCTTTACCGGCAGGCGTTATTCGTTTCCGGAGCCTGCCATGTTCGAAGCCTTTTCCGTTTCCCTGTTCCGTCGCGTGGCCGCCGATCTGCGGCGCGCGAACCGGCCGTCGCCACGCTGGCGGCCGGCCGGCTTCACGCTGATCGAGTTGATGATCGTGCTGGCGATCGTCGGCGTGATCGCGGCCTATGCGATTCCCGCGTACCAGGATTACCTTGCGCGCTCGCGCGTCGGCGAGGGGCTCGCGCTCGCGTCGTCCGCGCGGCTCGCGGTCGCCGACAACGCGGCGAGCGGCGCGAGCCTCGACGGCGGCTACAGTCCGCCGGCCGCGACCCGCAACGTCGAATCCGTTGCGATCGACGGCGAAACCGGCCAGATCACGGTCGCGTTCACCACCCGCGTCGCCGCGGCCGGCACGAATACGCTGGTGCTCGTGCCGTCCGCGCCCGACAAGGCCGACACGCCTACCGCGCGCGTGCCGCTCAAAAAGGGCGCGCTTCAAGCCGGCACGATCGCGTGGGAGTGCTTCGCCGCGGGCAAGGATGCGTCGTCGCTGCCGGCGCCGGGGGCCGGGCCGTTGCCGGGCGACGCCGCGACGCTGCCTGCGAAATACGCACCGGCCGAATGCCGCGCGTAGCGCCGGCGGGGGCGCAGGGCGGCGGCGCGCGCGGCATGCCGACCGCCGCTTCGGCCGGCCGGGGCGGTCGCACCGCAGCGGGTCGCGGCGCGACCGCCCCGCACAGAGGGGGGAAAGTTTTGTATAGTGCGCCGGTTGCTGACATCCGGTTCGCTCATGCCTTCTACTTTTTCCCGTTCGTTGTCGCTCGTTGCGCTGGCTGTCGCCTTGATCGTGCCGTATGCGATCACGAATCACACGTATCCGATCCCGACCTTCTATTCCGAGTTTTCCGCGCTGGTGCTGTATCTGCTGGTGGGGCTGTCGGTCGTGCTGCTCGTGCGCACGGGCCGCCCGGCCGAGCCGTTTGCCGCGCCGGCCGCGTTCGTCGTGCCGCTCGGGTTCGCCGTGGTGCTCATCGCGCAGGTCGCGCTGATCCCGCTCAAGGTGCCGTCGATGAACTGGCTGGCGCTCGGCTATCTCGCCGCCGCGCTGGTCGCGATGCAGGCCGGCTACGCGCTCGCGCGCGACGGGTTGGCCGAAGCCGTTTCGCGGATGATGGCCGGTGCGCTGCTCGTCGGCGGCGTGTTCGCGGTCGGCACCCAGATCGTGCAGATGTTCCACCTCGAGTCGGCTGTGTCGCCGTTCGTCGTGATGTACAACGTCGCGGTCGATCGACGTCCGTACGGCAACATGGCGCAGGCGAACCATCTGGCCACCTACATCGCGTTCGCGCTCGCGGGCGCGCTGTATCTCGTGCAGACGCGCCGGCTCGCGGTGTGGGCGTGGCTCGCGCTGTCGCTCGTGCTGTCGGTCGGTCTCGCGCTGACGGTGTCGCGCGGGCCGTGGCTGCAGGTCGCGGTGATGGTCGTCGCGGGCTTTTGGATGGCGTGGCTCGAATCGCGCCGCGCGCCGGGCAATACGCGCGCGTGGCTGATTCCGGTCGTGCTCGCGGTCGCGTTCATCGCGGTGAACGTCGCGGTGCGCTGGGCCAACCTGCACTATCACCTGAATCTCGCGGAATCGGCGGCCGACCGGATGCGCGACGCGGGGCAGATCGCGCCGCGCCTCGCGCTGTGGAAGTACGGGCTCGCGATGTTCCGCGAGCATCCGCTGCTCGGCGTCGGCTGGGGCGAGTTCCCGTCGCACCAGTTTGCGCTCGTGCGCACGCTCGGCGGCGTCGAGATCGCGAACAACTCGCACGACATCTTCATCGACCTGCTCGCGAAGTCCGGCCTGATCGGCCTCGGCGTGCTCGTCGTCACGCTCGTGACGTGGTTCGTGCGGGCGCTGCGCGCGCCGCAGTCGAGCATGCGCGTGTTCGGCTTCGCGCTGATCGGCATCCTGCTGATGCATGCGCTCGTCGAGTATCCGCAGCAGTACATGTTCTTCCTGCTGCCGGCGATGTTCGTGATCGGTCTGCTCGACGTGAAGCCGCTGCGTTTCCTGCCGGGCCGCGCGGCATTCGGGCTGTTCGCGGTGCTGTCGTTCGGCGGCGTGCTGGCGGCGGTGCCGGTGCTGCGCGACTACCAGCGTGCGGAAGTGCTGTATTACGGCAGCGATCCGGCCGCGCAGTACCGCGACGCGCCGTCGCTGCTGTTCGGCGCGTGGGGCGATTACGGGGCGGCCACGCTGCTGGCGATTTCGCCGGAAGACTTGCCGGCCAAGCTCGCCGCGCATGAACGCGCGATCGCGCTGCTGCCCGGCGAGACGGTGCTGCGTCGTTATGCGGCGCTGCAGGCGCTGGACGGCCGCGAAGCCGACGCGCTCGATACCGTCGCGCGCCTGCATGTGTTTGCGAAGGAGCTGAAGGACTGGCCGCAACAACTTGCGTCGCTGTACAAGCTGTGCGACCAGCAGCCGGCGCTGAAGGGGTTCAAGGCGGCCGTCGTCGCGAAGTACGGGGAAGTGCCGGCCGATGCGGCCGACGATTCGGACGACGACGATTCGGATTGACGCGCGCAGCGCCGGGACGGGGAATACCGGCGTTTGCCGCGTCGCGATGCGGCCGGCGCGAACCCGGCCAATCCGGCCCGGTATCGATTACCTCGCGGATTGCGTGGATTCCGGCCGCATGCGCGGCGATTCGCGTCAATCATTGTCAAATCGCCGCCGCTGACCGGGGCGCGCGTGCACAATGCGCGAAAGTGCTCGCGTGCCGGCCCGCGTGGAGCACGGGGCCGGCGTGAAGCCGGACAACATCCCGGTTTTCCGGGAAACCCGCCAAGCAGGATCGCGGCCGAGATCGCTCGGCCGTGCGGCCGTAACGGGGCGCCGGTCCGATGGCCGCGGCGCAGTGCGACGCGCGCGATGCGGCCGGGTGAAATCTTCCGGTGCGCGGCGCGTGCGTCCAGAACAGTGCTGAAGAACGATATTCGACCATGGCTATTCGCTCGACCTACCTGATCCTGCCCGCCGTCGCGATGCTGTTTTCCGGCTGCGCGATGCTGACGTCGTCGCAGGAAAGCAAGCTGACCTGCCACATTCCGCGTGCCGTCTATCCGGACACCGCGAAACCGCTCACGCGCCCGGCGACCGTGCTCGTGCGCGCGCTGATGACGACCTCCGGCGAAGCGCAGAACGTCACCGTCACGACCAGCAGCCGCAATGCGGCGGCCGATCGCGCGGCCGTCGACGCGATGACGCACGCAACCTGCGTGCAGACGGGCGCAACCGCGAACCCGTTCCTGCTGACTCAACCGTTCGTGTTCGAGCCGCAACGCGGCCAGTGACGCGCGCACGGCGTGCGCTGCGTGCGGCTTGCCGTCCGGTTGCGCTTCCGGCCGGCCGCGCCATTTCGCGCGGCCGTCGAAAGTCGATACGCGCGGCCATCGCGGCGCGCGCGCTCGATGCTCAGTGCTGCGGCATCAGGTTCGCGCCGCGGCAGGCCGGTTCGGCCGCATTGTGCAGCCCGAGCATCGTGAACCCGTTGCGCTCCTGGCGAATCAGCGCATAGCGCCGCGCGACGGTTTCCCCGCTCTTGCCGGTCAGATCGAGTTCGACCTGAAAGCGGTCCTTGTTGTCCGAGCATCCGCGCACGGGGCCGTACGCGAACCCGGTGTCGGGCGCCTTGCTTTCCGCGTTGAACGCTTGCCGCGCTTTCAGCGCGGCCGCGGCGTCGGCGGGATCGCTCCATTCGCGCGCCGGCGCATCGTCCACCTTCAACCACTCGTCGACGAAATCGCGACCGTTGAGTGCCACGGGCTGCACGCGTTGCACGGTATCGCCGTCGACGCGGTAGCGGAAAATGCCGGGCCGCGTCATCACGTCGCTGTCGAGCGAGCCGACCGTCGTGCGCAGCTCGAAGCCGTCGGGGCGCACCTTGAAGCGGAGCGCGTTGTCGTCGAGTACGTAGCCGTGCTCGGTATGGAACAGCGTGCGTTGCGCGGCCGAGCCGTTTGCCGGTGCGACCACGTCCGCACCGAACCGGCTCCAGCGCGACGAGCACCACGGCGTGCCATGGACGACCGCGACCTGGCCGCCGGGCAGCGCCGAGAACCAGAAGCCGCCGCCGTAGGCGCCGCCGATGTCCTTGTAGTCGTCGGCCTGCCAGCGCAGCACGCGCCGCCAGCCGCCGTTTTCCCATGCGTACGCGGTGAGCAGGTTGTCGTCGCCGCATGCGATATCGAAGCCGGCGCGCACTAAGAGGAGCGGGCGGGACGTGCCGCCGCGTTCGACGTCGACGTCCGGATTGCGGCCGAATGCCGATTCGCCGTTTTTCGGCTGGACGGATTGGGCCGGCACGCCGAGTGTGGCCGCGAGTGTACGTTTCAGCGCAGCCGGTTCGACGTGTTCGTCGCTGCACGCGAGCCGCGCGTCGATCGCGCCGACGAGCGCCTGCTTGTATGCGCGAAGCGCGTCGCGCAGCGGCGGCGAGATATCGACGTTGCCGCCGCCGTCACCTTGCGGATTGCGGACCTGCTGGACGCGCTGTTGCGCGTCGATTGCCGCGCGCGCGGCGGTGTCGGCGGCGGGGCAGGTGCCGGCGGCGAACGCGGCGGCCGGTGCGGCGCAGACGATGGAGAGCGCCAGTGTCGCGCGGGTCAGCATTTTTTTCATCTAAGCCTTTCTTCGCTCTTTTATTCGTTCACGACGGAAAGCGTCTGGCCGGATACCTGACCGGAATCGAGGTCCGACGCGGAATTGCGTGAAGCTTGAGCAGTTCGGCGCGGACGCGATGAACGGAGCCTTCGATCCAGGACGCGCTGTCAGCCGTTGCGTGCGTTGCCATCGTGCGCACGATATCTCGCTGCGGCCCGGGATCGTCACGATCGCGCTGCCGCAGCGAGGGCCGGTCGCCGAGACTTCCGGCGCGTGGTCAGAAGGTCCGCTTCTTCAGCGTGAATGCGTGCAGCCAGTACAACGTGTTGGTCTGCGCGTCGAAGTAGCCGCCTTGAGCGGTCTTGTCGGTCGTTTGATCCCACGACTTGCCGGCGTTGGTGCTGCTGAACGTCAGGTCGATCGGTGCGCCGCCACCGCGGCCGTCACTGCCCGTGTTCGGGTCGGTGGCATAGACGAGCAGGAGGCCGTCGCGACCGACGCTCAGGCTGTCGAGCCTGAGTTTCTCGTCGAAGGTGCGTAGTTGCTGCACCGAATCGGGATGATCGCTCGTCCACGTGGAAATGGCGCCCGTGCGGCGGCCATTGTCGCGAACCTCGCCGTTCTGCGGCTTGTCGAGGCGCGACAGCGCGTACAGCGAATAGCGTGATGTCGGCCCCGGCGTGGTGTCGAGGGCGGTGACGACCTGGCCCGGCAACACGGTATCCGTCACGAAGGCGTGCTGCTCCCAGTCGAGCCGGTCGATCACGCTGTGCGCCGGTGCGTCGGCAGTCTGAGCGACGGAGTACGCGATGCGCAGCACGCCGTCAGGGCCAAGACTGATTGCATTGAAATTCTTGCGCGCCTTGCCGGGGACATGCGCATCGGCTGGTACGTCGATCGCCTGCCACGTGTTTCCGCTGTCGGATGTCCGCCATACGCGCGGCCCCCAGCCGATCGCGTAGCCGCGCTGCGGATCGATGAAGAGCAGCCGGCCGATGTTCTGGCCTTCGGGCCATTGAAGCTGCGCCCATGTCTGGCCGCCATTGGTCGACTTCCACAGCTTCGTGGTTTGCGGCGCGTCGCCGCCTTGCGCCTCGGGGGCTTTGTAGTTCATCCACGACGTACTGATGAACTGAACGGACCAGTCCGGCGAGTACCACCAGGCGGCGTTTTGGCCGACCTGCTGGAAATGGCGTTTCATCCCGCCGTCGACGGTTCCCCGGAAGAAGCTGATCGTCATGCGGTTCAGCAATTCGCCGGTGTCGTTCATCCACGCTTCGGTCGGCTCGGCCCGCTGCGGTTCGTTCGATTCGGCGGTGGGCTTGAACGTCACCTCGGGATTGGCGAGCTTGACGCTCATGACGTCATTGCCCTTGATACGGAAGTTGCCGCCGCCGTACGGCGTGTCGTCCCGCATGAAGCTTGTCGAAATCGTCTCCCAGCCCGTCGTCATATTCACGTACCCGTATGTTGCAATGGCCAGGGCAACGAGGCCCCCGGCGATCCATTTCCAGCGCTTGTGTTTTTGCATGTTACTTTTTCAGCAAACGATCCAGCGCGCGGCTGACTTCTTCGGATGTGTCGGAGCCCCACTCGCGCGCCTTGTCGACCGCGTCGTTGCCCCATTCGCGTGCCTTGTCGACCGCATCGGAGCTCCAATCGCGTGCCTTCTGTTTGGCGACGGGGATCCCGGCGTCCCATGCCTGCTTGAGCGTGCGCCCATCACCCCATTCCTGCATGTTGGGCCGCTTGCCAATCTTCACCAGATCCTCGACCGGCAGGCCGGCCAGCCCGCCGTCCAGATAAGCCAATGGGTGCGTGACGAAGGCGAAGGTCTTGAATGTTTCCCCGCCCTGGTCCACTTCCAGTTCGTATTGTTCCACCTGCATCGAGAGCTCGCCGTTGCCCGGTTTCGCACTCTGGAATGCGATCAGGTCTCCCTGCATGTTCTGCTGCAGCCCGATCTCGATGTATCTCTGAAGCCACCACCGGGCGCTTTCAAGCCATTTCTTTCCTTTTGGCGTGAGGGTGGGATAGAGATTGGCGCCGTAATCCGAGCAATAGTAATAGCCGTAACTCACATAGTAGTCGGGCGGTTTATGCCCGCACCCGATATGGCGCATCATGAAATTGCCGTGGCGCGACCAGTCGGAATCCTTGCTGCGCACTTCGATCAGCTTCTCTCGCCGATGCAGCAGGCGGCGGGCGACTTCCTTGTCTTTCCACGGATCCCATGAGGTGGCGAATTTCTTGACGGTCTCCCATGCACTCGACTTGCTGACCTTCTCGACCGTTTGCCAGTACTCGCCGTGCAGCGGCTGGTAGTAGAACGGGCAGGTGCCGACGATGGAATCGGCAGCCGGCGTTACATGCTTGTCGCAGATATTGATATCGACCTTCGGCCGATCCTTGTACCCCGTCGGCGTCAGCATCCCCGAACCGGCGCCCAGTACGTTCTTGTCCTGTTGTCCGTCAGCCATTCGATTTCCCTAGAAACTTGACGACGACGTCGTGCGGCACGTGGCTCTGCGTGAGCCCCGTCTCTCCTGCCGCGTTGGTGACGCCTTCCGAGAGCAGCTTGCCGTTCGAGAACATCTGGTACCGCGTGTTCGCGACCGGAATGTCGGTGCCGGCCCAGTGCGCGATGAACGCCTGATCGTAGTTGCCGGTCGAGTTCGGCAGCGTCGGCATGGTTTGCGACAGGTGCGTGGGACCGCTGAACGCGTGCTGCGCACCCTTGATGTCGATCTTGCCGGGCGCGTGCACTTCGATGTTGCCGTCCGCGATGCGGATGTAGGCGCCGCCGGACGTCAGCAGGATTTCCTTCGCCGCGGCGCCTTCGATCGACTCGGTGACCGCCATCAGCTTCAGCGCCTTCTGCGCGGTCAGCTCGATGTTGTCCGCGTGCGCCTGGACTTCGACCTTGCCCTTGCCGGCGAACAGTTTCATGCCCGCGTTCTGCGCGAACAGGCTGATCCGGTCGAGGACGCTCGCGATCAGCGACTTCCCGGCGGCGACGTGCGTGCTTTGCCCGCTGACGAGGTTGATGTGCTGGTCCGCGACGAGCTGCGTGGACTGCTGCGTGGAGATGCCGATGCCGGCCGGGCTGCCGAACAGCATCACCGGCTCCTTGAACGCATTGGCGCTGCCGGTTCCGCCGCCGGCGGTTCGGCCGCCCGATGCACTGCCGCTCACGCTGTTTTGCGTCGCGTCGGTGAACTGCTTCAGCGCCGTGTGGCCGGGGTCGAGCGATTCGCCCTGATGCTGTGCGCTGACATCCGACATCGCCTCCATCAGGCCTTCCGCGCGAACGAGTTGCTGTTGCGTCTCTTCGACGTCGAGCGGTTGGCTTGCCGGCTGTTTCGGATACGTCGTGACGTACAGGCCGCGGTTCGCGCGCACGGCGCCGTATGCGTCGGACCGCAGGTCGAAGCCGCTGCCGAGATAGCTGCCGCGGTTGTTGCCCGTGTGGTCGATCAGGTAGCCGAGGTGCAGGTGTGCGTTGGTCTGGCTGCTGTACAGGTGCACGCGGTTCTGCGACGTCGCGTCGTCGAGTACCAGCTGGTTGTAGCCGGCGCCCGCATATTCCCTGGACCGGTATCCGGACAGGATCCCGTTGGTGTGCCACTGCGGGCTCGTCGCGCCGTTGTACACCTTGCCGACGATGATCGGGCGATCGCAGTCGCCGCCGACGAAATCGACCAGCACCTCCTCGCCGCCGCGGTGCGGGTGAACGGCGCCATAGCCGTTGCCCGAATCCGACGACACGGCGCGCAGCCAGCACGACGCTTTCTCGTCGCCGTCGTTGAGGCGGTCCCAATGGAAGCGGACCTTGACCCGGTTGAGTTCGTCGGTGTGGACTTCCTCGCCTTGCGGTGCGACGACGATCGCCGATTGCAGGTGCATCGGCGGTTTCGCGTGGTCGAACGGGCTGCGGAACGGTACCGTCGTGCGCTGTGCTTCGACGCTGATCCGGAAAAAACCTTCGCTGCCGTCAGGATGGCGAACGCGCGACGGGTCGTCGCCGCCGGCCTGCACGATGCTGCCGATCTCGGCCTGCAGGCTGTGCGGGAACGCGGCCTGCCCGTCGGCGACGGGCAGATTGTTGACGATGATCCATGCGGTCTCGATCACGGCGAATTCGCGCTGGCCGGCATCGTCCTTGTCGTGTTCGGGGTGATCCGCGAACTCGAACGTGCGTCCCGCATCCATGCGCCGCACGCCGCCGACGCCGTGAAAGCGCTTCGCGTGCGACTCCTGCTCCTCCATCCAGATCTTCGACAGATGGTCGCCGCGAGACTGCTCGGGGTAGGTGTAGCCGCCCGTGAATTCGTAGACTTCGAGTTGCTGCGGCAGGTCGCCCTGGTTCGCGATCGTCGGCGTATGGGTCGCTTTCGGATTCGACGCGGTGGGCGGCTGCTTGTAGTCGAACGTGCGCGTGGTGCGCGCGACGCTTCGCAGCGTACGCGTACCGGAGAACTGGACGAGCGTGTCGGCCTCGTCGCCCGTGCCGGCGTGATGAAAGCGCACGGTGCGCGGCGACAGCGCGGGCAACGCGTCGATGCGGTCGACGATGACGAGCTGATGCGACTTGCCGTCCTTGTCCTGTTCCCAGAAGCCGTACAGGCCTTCCGATTCCATCAGGCGATGCACGAAATTCCAGTCGTCTTCGTATTGCATGCAGAACGAGCGGGGCGGCAGCGGCTGGTAGAGCTTGAAGGTGAAGCGACCCTTGGCCTGCGGATGCTGGTTCAGCACGTCGGCGATGATGTCGTCCGCGGCTCGGTCCTGCCAGATGCGCTGATCGCGGCGGAACTTCAGGAAGTGCAGGAACGACGCGAAGACGATCTGATAGTGCGTGACGCCGCTGTCCGATCCGAGCCGGCGGGCGGTATGCACGTAGCCGTGGTGCGGCGCGTACGACTGGTCGGCCTGCTGGATCCACAGCGTGACCGGCTGCGCGATCAGTTTCTTGAGTTCGAGGTTGTCGGTCACCGAGACGGTATCGACAGTGAACTCGAAATGACGCCCGAGCCGCGATCGTCCCTTGACGCGATGCGGCAGCAGGACGTCGGGGCCGAGCGGCGTATCCAGTTTGACAAGCCGTTCATGCTGAACCGGACCGCCCAGCAATGCGCTTCTTAACGCTTGTGAATTCATCACCAGTGCTCGCTCTTTTTGTGCTGGTTCGCACGCTCTCTCGTGCGGAATTCAGTAATTGTATGAGATAACCGGGTTTATCCCGAATTTGCCGGCTGGCGGCGTCCCGGCCGTTCAACCCGCGACGTCTTCCGCCTTCCAGTCCCCCGACTTGCCGCCGCGCTTTTCCCGCACGCTCACGTCGGTGATCACCATCCCGCGATCGACCGCCTTGCACATGTCGTAGACAGTCAGCAGCCCGACCTGCACGGCGGTCAGCGCTTCCATCTCGACGCCGGTGCGGCCGAACGTTTCGACCTGGACGACGCAGTGGACGCCCGGCAGCGTGTCGTCGAGTTCGAAGTCGACGGCCACGCGCGTCAGCGCGAGCGGGTGGCACAGCGGAATGAGGTCGGCCGTGCGTTTGGCGCCCTGGATGGCCGCGATGCGCGCGACGCCGAGCACGTCGCCTTTCTTGGCCTTGCCGTCGCGGATCAGCGCGAACGTGGCCGGCAGCATCCGGATCGTGCCGCGCGCGATCGCGATGCGTTGGGTTTCCTGCTTGCCGCCGACGTCGACCATGTGCGCATGGCCGGCGGCGTCGAAATGGGTGAGTCCTGACATGTCATGCTCCGTCTCAACGGGCGCCTATCATAGCAGCGGCGTTCGCGTCGCCGGGGGCGCAGATGACGCATGCGCGGCACGAGACAGTCGTCGCAGCGCCGGTACAATGACCCGAATATTCAGACCAAACGCCGCGATGCGCGCCCGGCGCGCGGGACGGCGTCGTTTTCCTCCTGCCATGCGTGTCAAACAGTTGCTTGCCGTGTCGCTGTCGGCGGCGCTCGCGCTACCGCCGAGCGGCCATGCGCAGAGCGCGTCCGCGCCGCCGCTCGAGCCGGCGACCGGCGATGCCCGGTCGATTTCCACCGTGCCGTCCGGCATCGCGACCGGCGTTTTCGGCACCTACGGCGGCGCGGAGAGCCGGTTTTCGGACACGGGCGGCGCGTCGGCGCCGGCCGCGAGCCTGCGTGCGCCGCTTCGCGCGCTTGAGCTGCCCGATCTCGGCGACGGCTCCGGCGGTTCGCTGACGCCGCGGGCCGAGCGCCGGCTCGGCGAGCGCGTGATGCGCGAAGTGCGGCGCGACCCCGACTATCTCGACGACTGGCTCGTGCGCGACTACCTGAACGCGATGGCCGCCCGGCTCGCCGCCGCGGCGGCCGCGCGCTTCATCGGCGGCTATACGCCGGACTTCGACCTGTTCCCGGTGCGCGATCCGCAGATCAATGCGTTCTCGATGCCGGGCGGTTTCATCGGGATCAACAGCGGGCTCGTCGTCACGACGCAGACGGAGTCGGAGCTTGCGTCGGTGGTCGGTCACGAGATGGGGCACGTGCTGCAGCGGCACATCGCACGGATGATCGGCGCGAGCGAGAAGACGGGCTACACGGCGCTCGCGACGATGCTGCTCGGCGTGCTGGCCGGCGTACTCGCGAGAAGCGGCGATCTCGGCAGCGCGATCGCCGTGGGTGGGCAGGCGTATGCGGTGGACAACCAGCTGCGCTTCTCGCGTTCGGCCGAGCGCGAGGCCGATCGCGTCGGCTTCCAGCTGCTGGCGGGCGCGGGCTACGACCCGTACGGGATGCCGGGCTTCTTCGAACGGCTCGACCGCGCGTCGATGGGCGATGCGGGTGTGCCGGCCTATGCGCGCACGCACCCGCTGACCGGCGAGCGGATCGCCGACATGGAGGATCGCGCACGCCGCGCGCCGTACCGGCAGCCGCGCCAGTCGGCCGAATACGGGTTCGTGCGCGCGCGGCTGCGCATCCTGCAGAACCGGGCGCCGACCGACATCGCGGCCGAAGCGCGCCGAATGCAGCTCGAGATCGACGACCGCACGGCGCCGAACGTCGCGGCGAACTGGTACGGCATCGCGCTCGCGAACACGCTGCTCGGCCAGTACGACGCGGCGGACAAGGCGCTCGCGGCGGCACGCGGCGCATTCGATGCGCGCGAGCGGCGCGACAACGATCCCGCGACCAGCTCGCCGAGCCTCGACGTGCTGGCCGCCGACATCGCGCGCCGCGCGGGCCGGACCGACGACGCGGTGCGGCTCGCGGCGCTCGCGCAGCGGCGCTGGCCGGCGTCGCACGCGGCGATCGTCGCGCACCTGCAGGCGCTGATCGCCGCGCGCCGTTTCGCCGAAGCGCAGGCGCTCGCCCGCACGCAGGCGAAGGCCGATCCCGAGCAGCCGGACTGGTGGGACTATCTCGCGAAGGCGAGCGACGGCAAGGGCGACGTGCTCGCGCGGCGCCGCGCGCTCGCGGAGAAACTCGCGCTCGACGGCGCATGGCCGTCGGCGATTCGCCAGTTGAAGGAAGCGCGCGATGCGAAGGACGTGTCGTTCTACGAGCAGTCGATCATCGGCGCGCGGCTGCTGGAATTCGAGGCGCGCTACAAGGAAGAGCGCGAGGACGACAAAAATGGCCGCAGTTAGCGGCCCGCGCACGGCGAACGCGGGAAGGGCGGCTGCGGGTCAGTTGCCGCCGTCGACCGCGTCGCGTGCCTGTCGTGCCGGACTCGCGACGTAGCCGAACCGAGCGGGCACGTCCGCGCAGACGATGGTGTCGAGCGGCAGCGTGCGGCCGTCGCGCCAGCGCAGCACGGGCGGCGCGGCATCGAAATCCGCGTGATCGGCGAACAGCCCGAGGTCGTGGTCGTGCAGCGCCGCGATGCGCGGCGGCGTGCCCGCATCGCGGAACAGCACGCCGCCTCCGTCGTCGAGCCAGGCTTCGTCCGGTTCGAACGGCGCGCCCGTCTGGTCGGTGAGCGCGAGCTGCCCGTCGCGCTCGGCGAGCCGGACGACCCACGGCGTATAGGCGAGCTCGACGTACACGCGCTGCGGCCCGTTCTGGAAGAACCACTGGCCCTGCGCGTCGCATTCGTAGTTGCGGCCGATGAACGCGTTCAGCGCCGCATGCCGGATCGGCGAGCCGAGCTCGCCGGCCGCCTGCGCCGCGTCGTCGCGCAGCCGCCATTCGCCGCGCCGGTCGAGCAGCAGCCAGCCGGTGCAATGCGGCACGTTCGGCCATTTGGCGAGCGCCTGCCTGACGATGTCATCCATGGTCGACGAATTTCGAGCAATAGCCGAACACCCGCGCCGACAGCCAGTCGAGGCGGCCGGGGAACGGCCCGGTCATGAATCCCGCGTGTCCACCTGCCGCGGGCTGGTCGAGCTCGACGGTCGGCGATACGTCGGCCGGGCCCGGTAGCGCCGATTCGGGCAGGAACGGGTCGTTGCGGGCGTTGAGGATCAGCGTCGGCACGTTGATTGCGGGCAGCAGCGGCCGCGTCGTCGCCTTCGTCCAGTAGTCGTCGGCGTCCGCGAAACCGTGCAGCGGCGCGGTCACGATCTCGTCGAAGTCGCGCATCGTCACGGCCTGCAGCATCGCGTCGCGGTCGAACAGCCCCGGATACTGTTCGAGCTTCGTGAGCGCCTTGCGCTTGAGCGTCTTCAGGAAGCTGCGCGTGTAGACCATCGCGAACCCCTGCGACAGTGCGCGGCCGCCTGCGTGCACGTCGAGCGGCGTCGAGATCGCGGCGGCCGCCCGCAGGATCGACGTATCGCTGCGATGCTCGCCGAGCCAGCGCAGCAGCACGTTGCCGCCGAGCGACACGCCGGCCGCGACCAGCGGCCCGCGATGCTGCGCGGCGAGCCGGCGCAGGATCCAGTCGACCTCGGCGCTGTCGGCGAGATGGTAGAAACGCGGCTGGCGGTTGATCTCGCCGCTGCAACTGCGGAAGTTCGGCACGACGGCGTGCCAGCCTTTCGCGCGCGCGGCGGCCATCATCGCGAGCGCGTAGTGCGAGCCGGAACTGCCTTCGAGGCCGTGGAACAGCACGAACAGCGGCGCATCGGGCCGCGGCGCCGCGCTGTCGAGATGGGCGACCCAGTCGAGATCGATGAAGTCGTGATCGGGCGTTTCCCATCGCTCTCGCCGGTATGCGACAGCCGGACGCCGCGCGAACAGCGCGGGCACGATGGTTTGCGCATGGCTGTTCGGCAGCCAGCGTGGTGCGCGATAGCGCAATGTGTCGTCGTCCGGGGCAGATGCCCCGGTCAGCGACGAGGTGGGCGGAGAAGCCGTACTCATGATCGCCCCGCGTATGCGTTGCTTCGTCTTTTCGTCAGTGCAGCGGGCCCTGCCCATGACGGATCTTCGCGGCGAACTGCCCGGCCGCTTGTTCGGGAATCGGGCTCGCGTGGATGTGCGCGATGCGCCACTCGCCACGTTCGTGGATCATCACATACGTCGCGAAAACCATGTCGGGTTCGGCCGTCAGGTCGGCCTGCTGATGCGCCTCGGCGATCGTATAGACGACCGTGCCGAGGCTGTCGTACACGCGGATGTCGAGCGGTTCGATTGTCACGGGGCGCGTCGCGAGCCGGTTGGCGAGCCCGCTGCGGATCTGGTCGAGGCCGTGCAGATGCTCGCCGTCCGCCCACACGCAGCTGGCGAAATCCTCGTCGATCCACAACGCCAGCAGTGCGTCGAGATTGGCATCCGCGACGGCCTGATAGTAGGCGTTCAGCGTATCGGCAGCGGCTTCGAAGAGGCGGGCAAAACGTGGCATCGGGGTTATCTCTCGCGCGCGTCGCGCGCCGTATTCAGCACGGCGGCCCGGATGGGGCCGCCGTACACCGGTGAATCGGATTGCCCGGCGCGTCGTGCGACGCTGCCGGTCAGGGTCAGCGCTGCCCGACGAGCATGCCGCGCAAATCGCCGAATACCTGCTCGGGACCGAGTTCGCGCAGGCACTTCAGATGGCCGAGCGGGCACTCGCGTTCGAAGCAGGGACTGCATTCGAGATGCAGCCATTGTACCTTCGCCAGGTCCGACAGCGGAGGGGTGTGGCGCGGATCGGTCGATCCGTACAGCGCGACGAGCGGCCGTCGCAGCGCGGCGGCGACGTGCATCAGCCCCGAATCGTTGGTGACGACCGCGTTCGCGCGCGCGATCAGCGCGCAGGCCTCGGACAGCGACGTCTGCCCGCACAGGTTGCGCACGTTCGGCGCGTGGTCGGCGATCGCCTGCGCGGCCGCGGCATCCTTCTGCGAGCCGAGCGCGACGATCTGCGTGTACGGGAACGACTGGTGCACGATCGTCGCGAGCGACGCGAAGTGCTCGGGCGGCCAGCGCTTGGCCGGGCCGTATTCGGCGCCCGGGCAGAACACGACGAGCGGCTTGCGTGTATCGAGATTGAAACGCGCGGACACGCGCGCCGTCTCGTTCAGGTCGGCGTCGAGGCGCGGCGCGGGCAGCGTCTTCATCGACTCGGGCAGCTTCGCGCCCGGCGCGTACGCGAGCGCCGCGTAGTGGGTCGTCATCGGCGGCCGCTCGCCCGACTTGGTCGGGTTCGCGTGCCGCACGTTCAGCAGCCCGTAGCGGTGCTCGCCCGTGTAGCCGATCCGCAGCGGGATGTTCGCGAGCCACGGGATCACCGCGGACTTCAGCGAATTCGGCAGCACGTACGCCGCGTCGTAGCCGACGTCGCGCAGGTCGCTCGCGAGCTGCCAGCGGCGCAGCAGCTGCAGCTTGCCGTGCGCGAGATCGGTCGCGTAGACATCGTGGATCTCGGGCATCCGCTCGAGCACGGGCGCGACCCACGAGGGCGCGACGGCATCGATCGCGATGCGGGGATGGAGTTTCTTCAGCAGCGCAAAAAGCGGCTGCGCCATCAATGCGTCACCGATCCAATTCGGTGCGATAACCAGCGCTCGACGCATCAGGTCGACTTCCGATGTCGTAATGAAGCACGGCGCGCGGGCGCCGCGTTCGGGTTGCCAGAATGGAGAAGGGCGGCGCGCCGGGCATCCGGCTGCGCCGCCTCGCGAGTCGGCGGGCCCGCGGGCCCGGCCGCCCGGGGTCAGTGGCCCTTGACGACCTCGCCGTCGCGCAGCTTGTAGCGCGTGCCGCAGTACGGGCAGCGTGCCTCGCCGTGAGAGACGTCGATGAAGACGCGCGGGTGCGCGCTCCAGCGCGCCATGGCCGGGTTCGGGCAGTACGCGGGAAGATCCTTGGCCGTCAGCTCGACCAGCGGCATTTCCTTGATTTCACTCATGAGACTTTCTCTTATCACTCTTTTGTGGGGCGGTCGGGGGCGCGGCGCGCTCAGACCTTCGTCAGCCAGTGCGCGTACTTCGCGTTCTTGCCCGTCACGATATCGAAAAACGCCGACTGGAGCTTTTCCGTGACGGGGCCGCGCGCGCCGCTGCCGATCGTACGGTTGTCGAGCTCGCGGATCGGCGTGACTTCAGCGGCGGTGCCGGTGAAGAACGCTTCGTCGGCCGTGTAGACCTCGTCGCGCGTGATGCGCTTCTCGATCACCTCGATGCCGGCGTCCTTCGCGAGCGTGATGATCGTGTCGCGCGTGATGCCGTCGAGGCACGACGACAGGTCGGGCGTGTACAGCTTGCCGTTGTTCACCAGGAAGAAGTTCTCGCCGGAGCCTTCCGACACGTAGCCGTCGACGTCGAGCAGCAGCGCTTCGTCGTAGCCGTCGGCCGTCGCTTCCTGGTTCGCCAGGATCGAGTTCACGTACCAGCCCGACGCCTTCGCGCGCACCATCGACACGTTCACGTGGTGGCGCGTGAACGACGACGTCTTCACGCGGATGCCCTTCGCGAGGCCGTCCTCGCCGAGGTACGCGCCCCACGGCCACGCGGCGATCGCGACGTGGATCGTGTTGCCCTTCGCCGACACGCCGAGCTTTTCCGAGCCGACCCAGATGATCGGGCGCAGGTAGCCCGACTCGAGCTTGTTCTCGCGCACGACTTCGAGCTGCGCGGCTTCGAGCGTTTCACGGTCGAACGGCACGTCCATCTGGAAGATCTTCGCCGAATTCAGCAGACGTTTCGTGTGCTCGCGCAGGCGGAAGATCGCCGTGCTGCCGTCGGCCGCCTTGTACGCGCGCACGCCCTCGAAGACGCCCATGCCGTAGTGCAGCGTATGGGTCAGGACGTGGATCTTGGCGTCGCGCCAGTCGATCAGCTTGCCGTCCATCCAGATCTTGCCGTCGCGGTCGGCCATTGACATAGGATTCTCCTGGGATGCGGTTGTGTGCAGCGTTGAGCCGGAAAGACGCTTATTTTAGCGTCATTTGGCGACGATCCGGTCGGTCGGCGCGGGGGCGGCGCTATAATCGCCCGGTACCGATTCCAATAACGATGGGGCGTACCGGCAGGAGGCGCCGGCGTCCCGACGAACCGCCCGCTGCGGCCCGCTTTCCCATGCTCGCTCGATTGTCCGCCACCGACCGCTTCGCGCTGATCCAGGGCGCGCGCGACTATTCCCCGACACTGATGGCGATCCTGTCCTGGGGGCTCGTCACCGGCATCGCGATGAGCAAGTCGGTCATGACGCTCGGGCAGGCGAGCGCGATGTCGCTGCTCGTCTACGCGGGCTCGTCGCAGCTCGCGGTGCTGCCGCTCCTCGCGGCGAAGCTGCCGATCTGGACCGTGCTGCTCACGGCCGCGATGGTCAACACGCGTTTCGTGATCTTCAGCGCCGGGCTTGCTCCCCATTTTTCCTACCTGCCGCTGTGGCGGCGTCTCGCGATCGGCTATTTCAACGGCGACGTGATCTACCTGCTGTTCCAGAAGCAGGGCTTCGCCTACGGCCAGGTGCCGGGCAAGGAAGCGTATTTCTGGGGAATGGCGCTCGCGAGCTGGGCGTCGTGGCAGGTGTCGTCGCTCGCCGGCATCCTGCTCGCGAGCTTCTTCCCCGCGAGTTGGGGCCTCGAGCTGGCCGGCACGCTCGCGCTGATCCCGATCATGGTGTCGGCGGTCGCGAACCGCTCGACGCTCGCGGCCGTCGCGGTCGCGGGCATCGTGTCGCTCGTCGCGTTCGACCTGCCGTACCGGCTCGCGCTGCCGCTGGCGGTGCTCGCCGCGCTCGCGGCCGGCTGCTCGGCCGATTTCTTCGTCGAACGGGCCGACTGGCGGCGCATCCGCACCGAAACCGTGCACGAAAAGGAGATCGAATGAGCGCGACGGAGATCTGGATCGTCATCGTCGGGATGACGATCGTCACGGCTGTCACGCGCGCGCTGTTCCTGATCGGCGGCGAGCGCACCGTGCTGCCCGAACGCGCGCAGCGCGCGCTGCGCTACGCGCCGGCGGCCGCGCTCGTCGCCGTCGTGCTGCCCGACGTGCTCGAAACGCCCGCCGGGCTGTCGTTCGCGCTGTCCAACCATCCGTTCTACGCGGCGCTCGCCGGCCTCGGCTGGTTTTTGTGGCGGCGCAGCATGCTCGGCACGATCGTCGTCGGGATGCTCGTCTTCACCGTGCTGCGCCTGATCTTCTGATAGGCCGTCGTTCCGGCCGGTCGGGCGCCTGCCGCCCGCGCGGGTGCATTGCTGCATTGCGGCAATGTGTCCGTTCCCGCACGCGATCCCAAATAGGCGGAATTCGCCGCCGCACGGGTCAGTGTGCCGGGTGGATCGGCTAGAATGCCCGTTCGAGATTTTTTACCCGTGCGCGTCATGCGAACCGCCAGCCACGGCCGCATCCGGCGCCCTTTCGCGGCAGCCCGCGCACATCCAGCGTGAACCCCCTTTCCCCATCCACTACTTCAATCTGTTCAACATGAGCCAAGTCAAGCGTCTTACCGACCTGATCGCCGCCGGCCAGCTCGCCGGCAAGCGGGTGTTTATCCGCGCCGACCTGAACGTCCCGCAGGACGACCAGGGCAACATCACCGAGGACACCCGCGTGCGCGCGTCCGTGCCGGCCATCCAGGCCGCGCTCGACGCCGGCGCGGCCGTGATGGTCACGTCGCACCTCGGCCGCCCGACCGAAGGCGAATTCAAGCCGGAAGACTCGCTCGCGCCCGTCGCGAAGCGCCTCGCCGAGCTGCTCGGCCGCGACGTGCCGCTCGTCTCGAACTGGGTCGAAAACGGCGTGAACGTCGCGCCGGGCCAGGTCGTGCTGCTCGAGAACTGCCGCGTGAACAAGGGCGAGAAGAAGAATTCGGACGAGCTCGCGCAGAAGATGGCGAAGCTCTGCGACGTGTACGTGAACGACGCGTTCGGCACCGCGCACCGCGCGGAAGCGACCACGCACGGGATCGCGAAGTACGCGCCGGTCGCGTGCGCGGGCCCGCTGCTGGCCGCCGAACTCGACGCGCTCGGCAAGGCGCTCGGCAACCCGGCCCGCCCGCTGGTGGCGATCGTCGCCGGCTCGAAGGTGTCGACCAAGCTGACGATCCTGAAGTCGCTGGCCGAGAAGGTCGACCAGCTGATCGTCGGCGGCGGCATCGCGAACACGTTCATGCTCGCGGCCGGTCTGCCGATCGGCAAGTCGCTCGCGGAAACCGACCTCGTCGGCGACGCGAAGGCGATCATCGACGAAGCGCGCAAGCGCGGCGCGTCGGTGCCGATCCCGACCGACGTCGTGACGGCCAAGGAATTCTCGCCGACGGCCGTGGCCACGGTGAAGCAGGTCGCCGACATCGAAGCGGACGACATGATCCTCGACATCGGCCCGGATACCGCCAAGGCGCTCGCGAGCCAGCTCGAGAAGGCCGGCACGATCGTATGGAACGGCCCGGTCGGCGTGTTCGAGTTCGACCAGTTCGGCAACGGCACCAAGACGCTCGCGGAAGCGATCGCCAAGTCTTCCGCGTTCTCGATCGCGGGCGGCGGCGACACGCTCGCGGCCATCGCGAAGTACGGCATCCACGACCAGGTCAGCTACATCTCGACGGGCGGCGGCGCCTTCCTCGAGTTCCTCGAGGGGAAGAAGCTGCCGGCGGTGGAAGTGCTCGAAACGCGGGCGGCCTGAGCGTGGCGGCGCGCGCAGGGGTGACGAAGGCCGCGCGCTCCGCGAAAGCGGAGCAGCAGGCCGGCGCGGGCAAGCGCAAACGCGCGCCCGCGCGGGCGAACACCGCCCCGCGCGCACCGGCGGCCGCCGGCGACGCGGCCGTGCAGCACCACGAAATTCAGAACAAAGCGATGCCGGGCGCAAGCACCGGCACGCCCCCCGGAACGGCCGCCGCTGGGCCCGCCGCTTCCGGCTCTCGCAGCGTTTCACCCAGCGCATCCACCTTGATCCAGATGAGGAGTTTCATGCAGCGCGCCACCAAGATAGTCGCCACGATCGGCCCGGCTTCCAGTTCGCCGGAGATTCTGCTGCAGATGATGCAGGCGGGCCTCGACGTCGTGCGGCTCAATTTTTCGCACGGCACGGCCGACGATCACCGCCAGCGCGCCGAGATGGTGCGCGAGGCTGCCCGCAAGGTCGGCCGCGAGATCGCGATCATGGCCGACCTCCAGGGCCCGAAAATCCGCGTCGGCAAGTTCGAGAACGGCAAGACGACGCTCGTGCCGGGGCAGCCGTTCATCCTCGACGCGGCTTGCGAGCTCGGCAACGACGAGCGCGTCGGCCTCGACTACAAGGAACTGCCGCGCGACCTGCGCCCGGGCGACCTGCTGCTGCTGAACGACGGCCTGATCGTGCTGACCGTCGAGCGCGTGCTCGGCGACGAGATCCACACGACCGTCAAGGTGGGCGGCGAGCTGTCGAACAACAAGGGGATCAACCGCCAGGGCGGCGGCCTGTCGGCGCCCGCGCTGACCGCGAAGGACATGGAAGACATCCGCACCGCGATGTCGCTCGGCGCGGACCTCGTCGCGGTGTCGTTCCCGAAGAACGCGACCGACATGGAAATGGCGCGTCAGCTCGCGAACATCGCGGGTGCGCCGTACGGCATCAAGCCGAAGATGATCGCGAAGATCGAGCGCGCGGAGGCGATCCCGGCGCTGCAGAGCATCCTCGACGCGTCCGACGGCATCATGGTCGCGCGCGGCGACCTCGCGGTGGAAGTGGGCAACGCGGCCGTGCCGGCGCTGCAGAAGCGGATGATCCGGATGGCGCGCGAGTCGAACAAGCTCGTGATCACCGCGACGCAGATGATGGAATCGATGATCTACGCGCCCGTGCCGACCCGGGCGGAAGTGTCGGATGTCGCGAACGCGGTGCTCGACGGCACCGACGCGGTGATGCTGTCGGCCGAGACGGCTGCCGGCAAGTACCCGGTCGTCACGATCGAGACGATGGCGGCCGTGTGCGTCGAGGCGGAAAAGTCGGAGCACGTCGAGCTGGACAAGGATTTCCTCGACCGCACGTTCACGCGCATCGACCAGTCGATCGCGATGGGCGCGCTGTTCACCGCGTACCACCTGGGCGCGAAGGCGATCATCGCGCTGACCGAATCGGGCGCGACCGCGCTGTGGATGTCGCGTCACTACACGCACGTGCCGATCTTCGCGCTGACGCCGCGGGTCGGCAGCGAGCGCACGATGGCGCTGTACCGCAACGTGACGCCGCTGCACGTCGAATTCAACAGCGACCGCGACTCGGCGCTGCAGGCGGCGCTCGAGATCGTCGTCAAGCAGGGTTACGTGCAGCACGGCGACATGGTCGTGCTGACCGTCGGCGAGCCGATGGGGCAGGCGGGCGGCACCAACACGCTGAAGATCGTGCGGGTCGGCGAGCACTATTGAGCGCCGATTGAGCACCTGACCGGCCTGCGGGCCTGCGGGTCGGCGGTCCGGCGGTCCGGCGATCCGGTCGATCCCATTCGATCGGGCACTGTTTTTCACGCAAAAGCCGCGCGGGGTCCGAAGCCCCGCGCGGCTTTTTTCTCTTTTTTGCCCGAATTGTGCCGTGCGAACGTAACAAATTGCGAGTGGGCGTCACCGGGCGGTCGGAATCGGAGGCGCTTCGCGATAAAATGCGGCTATTCGACGCTCAGCCGCGCCGCGCCACCCCGGTTTGACCGGGAGCGAGCGCCGCGCCGGCGTCAGGGCGCACCGGTTTTCATTCCAAGGAGTTCCACAATGCCTCTCGTATCAATGCGTCAATTGCTGGACCACGCGGCAGAGCACGGTTACGGCCTGCCGGCCTTCAACGTGAACAACCTGGAGCAGGTCCAGGCGATCATGGCTGCGGCGGACCAGGTCGGCGCGCCCGTGATCATGCAGGCATCGGCCGGCGCGCGTAAGTACGCGGGCGAGCCGTTCCTGCGCCACCTGATCGAAGCAGCGGTCGAGTCGTACCCGCACATCCCGGTCGTGATGCACCAGGATCACGGCCAGTCGCCGGCCGTCTGCATGGGCGCGATCCGCAGCGGCTTCACGAGCGTGATGATGGACGGCTCGCTCGAAGCCGACGGCAAGACGGTCGCGTCGTACGAGTACAACGTCGACGTGTCGCGCAAGGTTGTCGAGATGGCGCACTCGATCGGCGTGACGGTCGAAGCCGAACTCGGCGTGCTCGGCTCGCTCGAGACGATGAAGGGCGACAAGGAAGACGGCCACGGCGCGGAAGGCACGATGACCCGCGAGCAGCTGCTGACCGATCCGGAGCAGGCCGCCGACTTCGTGAAGCTGACGCAGTGCGATGCGCTCGCGATCGCGATCGGCACGTCGCACGGCGCGTACAAGTTCTCGAAGAAGCCGACGGGCGACATCCTGTCGATCCAGCGCATCAAGGAAATCCACGCACGCATCCCGAACACGCACCTCGTGATGCACGGTTCGTCGTCGGTGCCGCAGGAACTGCTGGCCGAGATCCGCGAATTCGGCGGCGACATGAAGGAAACCTACGGCGTGCCGGTCGAGGAAATCCAGGAAGGCATCAAGCACGGCGTGCGCAAGATCAACATCGACACCGACCTGCGTCTCGCGATCACCGGCGCGATCCGTCGTTACCTGTTCGAGAACCCGGGCAAGTTCGATCCGCGCGACTACCTGAAGCCCGCGCGCGAAGCGGCGAAGCAGGTCTGCGTCGACCGTTACCTCGCGTTCGGCTGCGAAGGCCAGGCCGGCAAGATCAAGCCGGTGTCGCTCGACAAGATCGCCGAGCAGTACAAGTCCGGCGCGCTCGCGCAGGTCGTGCGCTGAGACTGTAGTACGATTGCCCCGCCCGAATCTTCCGCAAGGCAGCGGCGGGCCGCCAGGCCGGACCTGATCCGGCCCCAGGCAGTCGTTCCGTCCGGCCGAACGAGGGCCGGCCGGCAGCCGCCCGGGCGCAGTCGCCCGGCCGGTTCGCCGACGTATTGCAAGACCGCCGTTCCCGCCTGCCGCGGGGAACGGCGTTTCCCTTTTTGTTTGGCTCCTTATCTGCGAAAAGACGATGTCTACCCTTTACGAATCCACGCTCCGCTCGCTGCCGCTCCTCGGTCGCGGCAAGGTCCGCGATAACTACGCGGTCGGCAACGACAAGCTCCTGATCGTCACGACCGACCGCCTGTCGGCATTCGACGTGGTGATGGGCGAGCCGATTCCGAACAAGGGCCGCGTGCTGAACCAGATGGCGAACTTCTGGTTCGACAAGCTCGCGCACATCGTGCCGAACCACCTGACGGGCGACGCGCCGGAAGCGGTCGTCGCGGCCGACGAGGTCGAGCAGGTGACGGGGCGCGGCGTGGTCGTCAAGCGCCTCGAGCCGATCATGATCGAGGCGGTCGTGCGCGGCTACCTGGCCGGCAGCGGCTGGAAGGAATACCAGGCGTCGGGCGCCGTGTGCGGCGTGCAGCTGCCGGAAGGCCTGCAGAACGCGCAGAAGCTGCCCGAGCCGATCTTCACGCCGGCCGCGAAGGCCGAGATGGGCGAGCACGACGAGAACATCACGTTCGAGGAAACCGAGCGCCGCATCGGCACCGAGCTGGCCGCGACGATCCGCGACATCTCGATCAAGCTGTACAAGGAAGCGGCCGACTACGCGGCGACGCGCGGCATCATCATCGCCGATACGAAGTTCGAATTCGGCCTCGACAACCACGGCAGGCTGTTCCTGATGGACGAAGTGCTGACGGCCGATTCGTCGCGCTTCTGGCCGGCCGACCAGTACCAGGTCGGCACGAACCCGCCGTCGTTCGACAAGCAGTTCGTGCGCGACTGGCTCGAGGCGCAGCCGTGGGGCAAGACGGCACCGGCGCCGGCGCTGCCGGCCGACGTCGTCGAGAAGACGGCCGCGAAGTACCAGGAAGCGCTCGAGCGCATCACGGGCCAGTCGCTCGCCTGAGCGAGCTTTGGATGGGACCGGAGTGAGTGCTGAAGCGCTAACTCTGGTCGACCGCCGTGGGGCTGGAGTAAGCGCTGAAGCGCCAACTCCAGCCAGCCACGGCATGGGACCGGAGTAAGTGCTGAAGCACTGACTCCGGTCGACAGGAAATAACGAAATGAGTGAAGTCCAGACCGCCCACACGCACAACGCGCCGCTCATCGGCGTGCTGATGGGTTCGAGTTCCGACTGGGACGTGATGAAGCACGCGGTAGCGATCCTGCAGGAATTCGGCGTGCCGTACGAAGCGAAGGTCGTGTCCGCGCACCGGATGCCCGACGAGATGTTCGACTATGCGGAGAAGGCGCGCGAGCGCGGACTGCGCGCGATCATCGCGGGCGCCGGCGGTGCCGCACACCTGCCTGGCATGCTTGCCGCGAAAACCACGGTGCCGGTGCTCGGCGTGCCGGTCGCGAGCAAGTATCTGAAGGGTGTCGATTCGCTGCACTCGATCGTGCAGATGCCGAAGGGCGTGCCGGTCGCGACGTTCGCGATCGGCGAGGCCGGTGCCGCGAATGCCGCGCTGTTCGCGGTGTCGATCCTGTCCGGCACGTCGGTCGACTATGCGAACCGGCTCGCCGCGTTCCGCGTGCGCCAGAACGAAGCCGCGCACGCAATGGTGCTGCCGCCGCTGGAATGACGGCGCACCGGCGGCCGCGCGTCGCGGCTGCCTGACCTACCACTGCGGCGGGCAGCGCCCGCCGCGACCGACCACTGACATGACCGCAACTCCTGATTCCGTTTCCCCGATCCTGCCCGGCGCGTGGCTGGGCATGGTCGGCGGTGGCCAGCTCGGCCGCATGTTCTGCTTTGCCGCCCAGTCGATGGGCTATCGCGTCGCCGTGCTCGATCCCGATCCGACGAGCCCCGCCGGCGCGGTCGCCGACCGCCACGTGCGCGCAGCCTACGACGACGAAGCCGCGCTCGCCGAACTGGCCGACCTGTGCGAAGCGGTGTCGACGGAGTTCGAGAACGTGCCGGCCGCGAGCCTCGATTTCCTCGCGCGCACGACGTTCGTCGCGCCGGCCGGCCGCTGCGTCGCGGTCGCGCAGGACCGGATCGCGGAGAAGCGTTTCATCGAGGCATCGGGCGTACCCGTCGCGCCGCACGTCGTGATCGAATCGTCGGCGGCGCTCGCCGCGCTCGACGATGCCGCGCTCGACGCGGTGCTGCCGGGCATCCTGAAGACGGCGCGCCTCGGCTACGACGGCAAGGGCCAGGTACGCGTGAGCACCGCGCAGGAAGCGCGCGACGCGCATGCGGCGCTCGGCGGCGTGCCGTGCGTGCTCGAGAAGCGCCTGCCGCTGAAATACGAAGTGTCGGCGCTGATCGCGCGCGGCGCGGACGGCCGCTCGGCTGCGTTCCCGCTCGCGCAGAACGCGCACCACAACGGCATCCTCGCGCTGACCGTCGTGCCCGCGCCGGCCGCCGATGCCGCGCGCGTCGAAGAGGCGCAGCAGGCGGCCGTGCGGATCGCCGACACGCTCGGTTACGTCGGCGTGCTGTGCGTCGAATTCTTCGTGCTGGAAGACGGTTCGTTCGTCGCGAACGAGATGGCGCCGCGCCCGCACAACTCCGGCCACTACACGGTCGATGCGTGCGCAACGAGCCAGTTCGAGCAGCAGGTGCGCGCGATGACGCGCATGCCGCTCGGCAACCCGCGCCAGCATTCGCCGGCCGCGATGCTGAACATCCTCGGCGACGTGTGGTTCCCGAATGGTGCCGCGGCCGATGCCGTCACGCCGCCGTGGGACACGGTCGCGGCGATGCCGACTGCGCACCTGCACCTGTACGGCAAGGAAGACGCGCGCGTCGGCCGCAAGATGGGTCACGTGAACTTCACGGCCCAGACGCGCGACGAAGCCGTCGCCGCAGCTACCGCGTGCGCGCAGTTGCTGCGCGTGCCGCTCGACTGAGGCGCCAGCCGATGTCCATCGATCTCCCGAAGTCCGTGACGCCCGCGCAGATCGGCGCGGCCGCCGCGCTGCTCGACGCGGGGCAACTGGTCGCGTTTCCGACCGAAACCGTCTACGGGCTCGGCGGCGACGCGGCGAATCCCGAGGCCGTCGCGCGCATCTACGCGGCGAAGGGGCGGCCCGCGAACCATCCGGTGATCGTGCACCTGCCGCCCGGCGGCGATCCGGGCTACTGGGCCGACGCGCTGCCGGCCGATGCGCAGGCGCTGATCGATGCATTCTGGCCGGGCCCGCTGACGCTGATCCTGAAGCGCCATGCGCGCATTCCGGACGCGGTGAGCGGCGGGCAGGATTCGGTCGGGCTGCGCTGCCCGTCGCATCCGGTCGCGCAGGCGCTGCTGGCCGCATTCAGCGCGCGACGCGGCGGGCACGGCGGCGTTGCCGCGCCGTCCGCGAACCGGTTCGGCCATGTGAGCCCGACGACCGCGCAGCACGTGCGTGACGAATTCGGCGACACCGTGCACGTGCTCGACGGCGGTGCTTCCGAGGTCGGCATTGAATCGACGATCCTCGACCTGTCGCGCGGCTTCCCGGCGCTGCTGCGCCCGGGCCACGTGACGCCGCAGCAGATCGCCGACGTGCTCGGCCGCGCGCCGCGGCTGCCGGACGGCGGCGATGCGACCGCGCCGCGCGCGTCGGGCACGCTGAAGGCCCATTACGCGCCGCGCACGCCGCTCGCGCTGCTGCCGTTCGACGCGCTGGAGCCGCTGCTCGCGGCCGCGCAAACCGACGGCGAGCGTGTCGCGCTCGTCGCGCGCGCGTCGCGTGCGGGACGCTGGGCACAGGCCGACGGCGTGCATTTCGTCGCGGCACCGGAAGATCCGCAGGCCTATGCGCGCGATCTGTACGGGATGCTGCGGGCGCTCGACCGCGCGCAGGTCGCGCGCATTCTCGTCGAGAAGCTGCCGGAAACCGTCGAATGGATCGCGGTCAACGATCGCCTCGGCCGTGCGGCGGCCGCGTTCGAAGCGCGCGACTGACGAAGCCCGGCGCTTCAGGAATAAAAAAACGCCCGACCGGCAAACCGGTCGGGCGTTTTTGTTTGGGCGCGTGGCCGGCTGCTTACTTGCCGACGCCCGACTTCGCGATCTGCTGTTCGGCAAACTGCGCGAACAGCGCGTGCAGGTGCGTCGTCGGGTGGACCGTGTCGGCGAACATGTAGGTCTGGTCCGCGTTCGCGACCGTGTAGGTCTGCGGCGAGCAGAACAGCGACGAGCCGAATGCGGTCGCGTTCGCGACGCCGTACTGCGTCGCGGCCTGGACCATCGCCTTCAGGTTGCAGGCGGTGTCGGTGTTCGACACGTTGAAGCCGTTCGCCTGATAGTTCGCGAGGATGCCGTCCTGCCACGTGAACGTGTCGAGCAGTGCGTACTTGGTCGTGTCGACCTTGAGTGCCTGCAGCGTGGCGGCGAGCGTGCCGTTGAACAGCATCGACAGTTGCGTGAGGGTCGTCTGCGTGCCGCCCTGGAGGGCGAGCGGCGTGCCGCCGATATCGGGCACGTTCGACACGAACACGTGCGTTGCGCCGGAGGCGACGATCTGCTGCACCAGGCCCGCGAGCTGTTGCGCGGCGGCGCCGATGTTCTGCTGCAGTTGCGTCGGCGTGATGGCGCCTGCCTGCAGGGCCGCGACCTGATAGAAGATGTCGTTCGCGCCGCCGTTCAGCAGCACGATCTGGCCGCCGTTGAAGCTGCCGTGCTGCGTCAGGTACTGCTTGACCTGATCGGCGATCGGCGTCGTGGTTGCCTGTGCGTAGTCGGGGTTCGGCACGCTTGCGTCCGCATGGCCGATACCCGGCTGCTGCGTCACGCGCGAGCCGCCCTGCGCATAACCGAGACCGCCGGTGGCCTGCAGCGGGATGCCGAAGCCGCCCTGGTTCGCGGGTTGCAGCGTGTCGCCATAGTATTGCGCGACGTTCTGCGTCCACACCTGGCCGGGGTTGGTCGTGAAGCGGCCGCCGCCGAAGCCGAGCTTGATCTGCGAGTAGGTACCGGCGTCGGACAGGCTGTCGCCGAACGACACGATCTGCATCTTCACGCCCGACGGCGGCGTGTTCGATGCACTGCTGTTGTTGTCGTCGCCACCGCCGCAGGCGGCGAGCAGCGCGAGCGCGGCGCCGGCGATCGCGACCTGTGCGGTGCGCAGCAGGCGTTGCCGGGTGCGCGACGGGAATTGTTGTTGTGACTGCATCGTTCGATCTCCTCGTAGATATGGCCTGATGTGTTTCTCATCTGCCGCGTGCCTGCTCGGTTCCGGGCTGCGCGGCGGCCGTTGGCTAAAACGGTTTATTGTTCACGCGCAGCCGCGAGCGGCACGGTGCGCGGATCCTGGTTCGCGGCCTCGGCGATCTGCGCATGATAAGCGCTCGCCCACTCGGGCGGGCCGAAAATCGCGCGCAGCTTGTTGCGCCATCCGTCGACGCGCAACGCGTCGGCCGCCATCGACCCCCACTCGTGAAACGTCGCGACGAGCGGGTTGTTCGAGCCGAGCCGCTCGACGATCCCGTACTGCGGCGGATCGTCGTGCGTTTCCTCGACGTAGCTGCCGAACAGGCGATCCCAGATCACAAGGACGCCTGCGTAATTGCGGTCGATGTAGCGCGGGTTGCGCGCATGGTGCGCGCGGTGGATCGACGGCGTGTTCAGCACGTATTCGAGCCAGCCGAGCTTGCCGATCGCCTGCGTGTGCACGAAGAACTGGAACGCGAGGTTGATCAGCACGATGCCGACGACCTGCTGCGGCGGAAAGCCGGCGAACGCGAGCGGCAGCCAGAACACCCACATGCCCGCGACGGGGTACATCAGGCTCTGGCGGAACGCGGTCGAGAAATTCATCCGCTCGGACGAGTGGTGCACGACGTGCGCGGCCCACAGCCAGCGCACGCGATGGCTCGCGCGATGGAACACGTAGTAGAGGAAATCCTGCGCGACGAACAGCACCGCGAACGACAGCCAGCCGTCGTGCCACGTGAACAGGCGATAGTGCTGGTAGCAGTACGCGTAGACGGGGATCACGAACAGCCATGCGATCTTGTCGGCGCCCTGGTGCATCAGCGCGAGTGCCGCGTTGCAAAGCGTGTCGCGCCACGCATAGACATGGTCCTGCGCACGTGTGCGGGCGAGGTGCCAGGCCTCCCACGCGATGCAGAGCAGGAAGACGGGCGCCAGCGCGAGCAGAAGCAATTCGACGTCGAATCGCATGGGCGTGTCTCCTTCTTTCCCCTGCAAGCCTTGAGGCCGGGCGTATGGCCCGTTGTAGATATCGGTCAGGCCATCAGCCTACGCAAACACCACGCGCTAGGCGAGAGGGGAGCGTAGAGGGTTCCCTCTGAGGACAGGGTTTCTACGGAAGCCGCGCGGCGCGTGGCCGGGCGGTGCGGCCCCGATTGATGGGCATGGTTGGGGACGGAACGGGACGCGTGCGCCGGCCGTGATGCGTGGCGGCCGGCGCACGGAAAGAGAGGCGCGCGCACGAGCGTGCGCGCGGGGGCATCGTCAGTGCGCGCCCGCGTAGATCCATTCGAGCAGCGTGTCGTGCGCGGCGCGTGCGCCTTCCGCGTGATCGTTGTTGATGAAGCTGACGACGATGTAGCTCTGGCCGTCGGCGCCGGCGACGTAGCCGGCGATCGCGCGCACGTCGCGCAGCGTGCCGGTCTTGATGTGCGCGTTGCCGAGCACGCCGGCGTTGGTGAGGCGGTTCTTCATCGTGCCGTCGATGCCGGCAATCGGCAGCGAATCGACGAACGCCTGCGCGACGGGGCTCGCGTTCGCGGCCTGCAGCAGCGCGGCGAGCGACAGCGCGCTCACGTGCTCTTCGCGCGACAGCCCCGAACCGTTTTCGAGCACGAGGTCGGGCATCGCGATCCCGTTTTTCTGCAGGAACGCCTCGATCGCGCGGCTCGACTGCTCGGGCGTCGCGGGCGGCTTGCCGCTGACCGCGCCGATCGTCAGGAACAGGTTGCGCGCCATCACGTTGTTGCTGAACTTGTTGATGTCGTAGACGATGCTGCCGAGTACCGGGCTGTGATGCACGGCGACGGGCCGCGCGGTGGTCGGCACCTTGCCTTCGCTCACGGGCCCCGTGATCGTGCCGCCGTCCTGCTGCCACAGCGCGAGGAAGCCGCGCGCGAAGAAGGTCGTGTGATCGAGGATCGCGAGGTTGGTCGTGTGCGCGCCGCAGCGCAGCGGATAGTCGCCGGCGAACGACGCGGTCATCATCCCGCCGCCGGCCGTCAAGGTCGGGCGCGCGGCCGCGGCCGCCGCGCTGCACGAGCCGGTGCCTTCGACCAGCTGGTTGTCGATCGACAGGTCCGCGAGCGGCGGCAGCACGTCGACGGCCACCTTGCCGTCGTCGCCCGGCGTGACCGTGAACGACACGGCCTTGAAGGCGTACAGCAGCGGATCGGGGCCGACGTTGTACGGTGCGCTCGCGTCGTCGTCGAACGACGGCAGGTCGCGCGTCGACGCCGCGAAATAACTCTTGTCGAGCACGAGGCCGCCGGCCACGCGCTTGATGCCGGCCTTGCGGATCTTGTCGACGAGGTCGATCAGCTCTTCGGGCACGAGCTTCGGATCGCCGGTGCCCTTGATGTACAGGTTGCCCTGCAGCGTGCCGTCGGGGTCGACCGTGCCGTCCGTGTAGGCGGTCGTGCGCCAGCGGAAGTCGGGGCCGAGGATCGACAGGCCCGAGAAGGTGGTCACGAGCTTCATCGTCGATGCCGGCAGCATCGGCCGGCTCGCATTCCACGCGATCAGCGGTTCCGGATCGCCGACGCGCTCGACCACGACGCTCATCGCCGACGCCGGCACCTTCGCGTGCTGCAGCGCGACCAGCACGGTCGCCGGCAGGCCGGCCGCGCGCGCGGCGGGCGACACGACGGCGGTCTTGCGCGCTTGCTTGTGGGATTTCTTGCCGGCTTGCGCGGCGGGCGCGAAGGCCAGGGCCGTGCAGGTGGCGAGGACGGCGGCTGCACGCAGGCAGACACGGGTGCGGGGGGCGAACCGGGCGGAAAGGGTGGAAATCGGCATGGACGAATACGGGTAGGCAGGGGCTCGGGCGGCGCGCGTGTCGCGCGCAAGCGCACATTGTAGAGAAACTGGGCAAATGCCCGCTGAAATCGCGTGTCGTGCGGCAGGGCGGCATCACTTTGTTGCGCACATGCCGCGCACGCGATTCGCGGCGCTACAATGGTCGGCGTGTTTCACCCGACCCATGGATGCCTGTCCCGATGCGGATTCTGCTTGTCGAAGACGACCGAATGATTGCCGAGGGCGTGCGCAAGGCGCTGCGCTCGGACGGCTTTGCGGTCGACTGGGTGCAGGACGGCGACGCGGCGCTCACGGCGCTCGGCGGCGAGACGTACGACCTGCTGCTGCTCGATCTCGGCCTGCCGAAGCGCGACGGCATCGACGTGCTGCGCACGCTGCGCGCCCGCGGGCTGTCGCTGCCCGTGCTGATCGTCACCGCGCGCGACGCGGTCGCCGATCGCGTGAAGGGGCTCGACGCGGGCGCCGACGATTACCTCGTCAAGCCGTTCGACCTCGACGAGCTGGGCGCGCGGATGCGCGCGCTGATCCGCCGTCAGGCCGGGCGCAGCGAATCGCTGATCCGCCACGGCGCGCTGACGCTCGATCCCGCGTCGCATCAGGTGACGCTCGACGGCGCGCCGGTCGCGCTGTCCGCGCGCGAGTTCGCGCTGCTCGAGGCGCTGCTCGCGCGGCCCGGCGCGGTGCTGTCGAAGAGCCAGCTCGAGGAGAAGATGTACGGCTGGGGCGAAGAGATCGGCAGCAACACGGTCGAGGTCTACATCCACGCGCTGCGCAAGAAACTCGGCTCGGACCTGATCCGCAACGTGCGCGGGCTCGGCTACATGGTCGTCAAGGAAAGCTGACGCGTGAGGTCGATTCGTCATCAATTGCTGATCTGGCTGCTCGCGATCGTCGTCGCGGGCGTGGGCATCGCGGGCTGGCTCATCTATCGACAGGCGCTCGCCGAGGCGAACGAGCTGTTCGACTACCAGCTGCAGGAAATCGCCGCGGCGCTGCCGTCCGAGCCGTTCTCGCAGGTGTTCGGCTCGCGGACCAACGGCGACGAAGGCATCGTGATCCAGATCTGGAACCGCAACGGCGTGCTGATGTACTTCTCGCATCCGCGCGCGCCGATCGCGCCGCGCGCGGAGCTCGGCTTCTCGACTGAACGTACCGACCGCGGCGAATGGCGCGTGTATGGCGCGATCGTCGGCGACAACGTCGTGCAGCTCGCGCAGCCGCTGTCGGTGCGCAACCGGCTCGCCGCGAACGTCGCGCTGCGCACGCTGTGGCCGCTGATCGTGCTGCTGCCGTTCCTCGGCGCGGCCGTGTGGGTGATCGTCGGGCGCGGGCTCGCGCCGCTCGGCCGCGTGACGCGCGCGGTCGAGGCGCGCCGGCCCGAGGCGCTCGATCCGCTGCCCGACGGCCGCCTGCCGCTCGAGGTGCAGCCGCTCGTGCGTGCGCTGAACGGGCTGCTCGCGCGGCTCGCGGCGGCGCTCGATACGCAGAAGGCGTTCGTCGCCGATGCCGCGCACGAGTTGCGCACGCCGCTCGCGGCCGTACAGATCCAGGCGCAGCTCGTCGCCCGTGCGAAGGACGACGCGTCACGCCGCGAGGCGGTTGCGGATCTCCAGGACGGCGTCACGCGCGCGACACGGCTCGCCGAGCAGTTGCTCGCGCTCGCCCGGGCCGAACCCGATGGCGCGACGATGCGCGAACCGGTCGACCTGCAGTCGCTGCTCGCCGAATGCGTGGCCGCGCATGCGCCGCTCGCGCAGCGGCGCCATATCGATCTCGGCTTCGAGGAGACACGTGCGGCGAGCGTCGTCGCGGACATCGGCGCGCTGCGCGTGATGTTCGGCAACCTGCTCGACAACGCGGTGAAGTACACGCCGGACGGCGGCCGCATCGACGTGTCGCTGACCGCCGACGCGGCCGGCCGCGCGTGCGTCCAGATTGGCGACAGCGGGCCGGGCATCCCGGCCGACGAGCGTGAGCGCGTGTTCGACCGCTTCTACCGCGACAGCTCCGCGCGGGCGCGCACCGACTTGTCGGGCAGCGGGCTTGGGCTGGCGATCGTCAAGCGCGTGGCGGCGCAGCAGGGCGCGACGGTGGCGCTCGGCGACGCGGCCGCGGGCGGCCTGCTCGTCAGTGTCGTGTTTCGCGCCGCCGAGATGCCGGCCCAGGCGCCGCGCCAGCCGGAATCTGCCTGAGGAACAGCGCCGGGTGGGCCGCGCGGCCCGCTTAAGCCCCACTTAAGGCTGATTAAGCCTCCTTTAAGTCAGGGTCGTTACACTGCGTCCTAACAAAGAGGAGGTCCTACGATGAATACCCGATTCCTTGCGCGCGGCGCCGTCGCGGTCGCCGTCGCGGCCGCCCTGTCGGCAGGTTATGTCGCCGGCACCCGCCGCGCCGATCCGCAGATCATCACGCCCGCACAGGCGGCCGCGCTGATGCCGGCCGAAGCGGCCGCCAAGACCGGCATCCCCGATTTCTCCGGGCTCGTCGAGACCTACGGCCCGGCAGTCGTGAACATCAGCGCGAAGCACGTCGTGAAGCAGGTGTCGCGGCGCGTGCCGCAGCCGCAACTGCCGATCGACCCGAGCGACCCGTTCTACCAGTTCTTCAAGCATTTCTACGGCCAGGTGCCGGGCATGGGCGGTGACGCGCAGCCGGACGACCAGCCGAGCGCGAGCCTCGGTTCGGGCTTCGTCATCAGCTCCGACGGGTACATCCTTACCAATGCGCACGTGATCGACGGCGCGAACGTCGTCACGGTCAAGCTGACCGACAAGCGCGAATACAAGGCGAAGGTCGTCGGCTCCGACAAGCAGTCCGATGTCGCGGTGCTGAAGATCGACGCGAGCGGCCTGCCGACCGTGAAGATCGGCGATCCGGCCCAGAGCAAGGTCGGCCAGTGGGTCGTTGCGATCGGTTCGCCTTACGGCTTCGACAACACGGTCACGTCGGGCATCATCAGCGCGAAGTCGCGCGCGTTGCCGGACGAGAACTACACGCCGTTCATCCAGACCGACGTGCCGGTGAACCCGGGCAACTCGGGCGGCCCGCTGTTCAACCTGCAGGGCGAGGTGATCGGCATCAACTCGATGATCTACTCGCAGACGGGCGGCTTCCAGGGCCTGTCGTTCGCGATCCCGATCAACGAGGCGATCAAGGTGAAGGACGAGCTCGTGAAGACGGGTCACGTGAGCCGCGGCCGCCTCGGCGTCGCCGTGCAGGGGCTGAACCAGACGCTCGCGAGTTCGTTCGGGCTGCAGAAGCCGGACGGCGCGCTCGTCAGCTCGGTCGATCCGAACGGCCCGGCCGCGAAGGCGGGCCTGCAGCCGGGCGACGTGATCCTGTCGGTCAACGGTTCGCCGGTCGCCGATTCGACGTCGCTGCCCGCGCAGATCGCGAACCTGAAGCCGGGTTCGAAGGCCGATCTGCAGGTCTGGCGCGACAAGTCGAAGAAGTCGATCAGCGTGACGCTCGGCGCGATGGCCGATGCGAAACTCGCGTCGAATGACGGCGGGCCCGTCGAGCAGGGGCGCCTGGGCGTCGCGGTGCGGCCGCTGTCGCCGCAGGAGCGCAGTGCCGACAACCTGTCGCACGGGCTGATCGTGCAGCAGGCAGGCGGGCCGGCAGCCAACGCGGGCATCCAGCCCGGCGACGTGATCCTCGCGGTCAACGGCCGCCCGGTCACGAGCCCCGAGCAGCTGCGCGATGCGGTCAAGGGCGCGGGCAACAGTCTGGCTCTGCTGATCCAGCGCGATAATGCACAGATCTTCGTGCCGGTCGACCTGAGCTGACCGGCCACGGCCGACGGCCGGCCTGGCCGGCCGCGGCGGGCGCCGCCGCCGTTCGATCGCATGACGCGGCGCCCTGTATGTGTTCCGACCCCAAGGAGAGAGCCATGCAATATCTACGCAACGTGTCCCGATTTGCCGTCGCCGCGGCGTTGGCCGCCGGCCTCGCAGCCGGTGCGACCGGCGCGTACGCGCAGTCGGACGGCTTGCCCGCCGCGCGCCAGCAGGGCGACGTCACCTTCGTGTCCGGCGGCGTCGGGCAGGACGAATCGACGGCGTTTCAGCGCAACGAGCCGAAGTGGCCGCTGGCCCTGCGCTTCACCGGCAAGGGCGGCGAGTTCCTGGCCGACGTTCATGTGCTGATCGTCGACGGCAAGGGCGCCGAAGTGCTGAAAACCGACGCGCGCGGGCCGTACATGCTCGTGAAGGTGCCGCCGGGGCGCTATACGGTGCATGCGTCGTACCAGGGCAACGACGAATCGCGCGCCGTCACCGTCGGCGCGAAGGGCGGCGCGAAAACCGCGTTCCAGTGGAGCGCGCAGTAGCCCGCCGCGCGCGGCCCCGGCCCGGGTCGCGCAATCGGACGAAGATTCGCCCATAATGAAAGCCACGGCATGCGTGCCGTGGCTTTTTTCGTTTCCTGCCACCGGCCTGCCTGCCGGGCCGCCCGAAGGAGAAACGATGTCCGATGCCGCCGACCCTCGCCTTGAAATCGTGCCGAACCGTCATCGCGTGCGCGTGATCCATCGCGGCATCACGTATGCCGATTCGCACGGCGTGCTGACCGTGCGCGTGACGGGGCTGCCGGACACCCATTACTTGCCGCGCCACGACGTCAACATGCGCAGGCTCGTGAAGTCGGGCATGACGACCGCCTGCCCGTTCAGGGGGGAGGCCGTGCATTTCGACTTGCAGACGGAAGACGGCGTGATCGAGAACGCCGCGTGGAGTTTCGAAGAACCGAAGGAGGCGGCCGCCGCGCTTGCGCACTACGTCGCCTTCGATGTCGCACGGATCGACAGTCTCGTCGAGACGTCCTGATGCGGCGCGTGTTCATCGGGGAGGCATCATGGAACTGAACGACACGTTACGCGTACCGCTCGCGCCGCCTGTCGTGCGGGAGGCCTTCGAGGATCTCGCATTGCTGCGGGCGAGCTTCGACCATTGCGAATCGTTCGTGAAGCTCGCGCACGACGAGTTCGCGTTGACGATCACGGTGCCGCTCGGCCCGCTGCGCGCCCGCTACGACGTGCGTGCGCATGCGGCCGGCGAGCAGGGCGACGCGGAAGGGCAGCCGCGCCGCGTGATCAACTTCAAGGCGCGGGCCGACGGCCTCGGCGCGCTGCGCGGCCAGGTCGAACTCGTGTTGATGCCGGATGACGACGAGAACGCCACGTGCATCGAGTACGTGGTCTGGGCGACTGCGAGCGGGCCGCTCGCCGAGCTGCCGGGGCGGCAGATCGACAATGCGCTGCGCGAATGGACCGACGATTTCTTCCGCGAGTTCTGCGCGGTCGTGCAGGCCAAGCATGGACTCGCGCCGAATCGCGCGCGCTCGGCCGCGCACCGGCGCCAGCACGTGTTCTTGCGGCCGGCGTCGCTGGTGGCCGCGACGAAGCGTTCGCTGCCGCCGCACCTCGGCGGCGCGCTGACCGGGCGTGCCGCCAGCGCGCTCCCGCATCGCGGTTCCGGCACGGTGCCCGTCTGGGCCTGGGCGGCGATGATCGTGTTCGTCGCGTTGCTGCTTTACGCGGCACGCTGGATCAACGGCGGCTGAGCGACCGCGCGTCGCTGTTCCGCTTCACGGCCCGCCGCCCGCGCGGCGGGCGTTACCGCCCCGCATCGGCACCAGTTCCGGCGCCGCGAAATTCCCTTCGATACGCAGACGGCGAGGTGCCGAGCGTGCCCGCGAAATACTGGCGCAGCGACACGCTCGACCCGTAGCCGGCCGCCTGCGCGATCGCGTCGATCGATTGTCCGGTGGTTTCCAGCAGATGCTGCGCGCGCGCAAGCCGCTCGGCCTGCAGCCACGCGGTGACGGTCGTGCCCGTGGCCTGGCGGAAGTGGCGCGTGAACGTGCGCCGGCTCATCAGCACACGTTCGGCGAGCGAATCGACGCTGTGCGCGGCGTCGAGGTGCGCGCGCACCCAGTCGAGCAGGCCCGCGAGCCGCGCATCGCGCGGGTGCGCGGCGACCGGTTGCGGCACGTACTGGGCTTGCCCGCCCTGGCGATGCGGCGGGATCACGAGGCGGCGCGCGATCTGGTTCGCGGCGTCCGAGCCGAAGCGCTGCCGCACGACGTGCAGGCAGCAGTCGAGCCCCGCGGCCGTGCCGGCCGACGTCGTCAGGTTGCCGTCGTCCACGTACAGCACGTCGGGGTCGAGCTTCACGCGCGGGAAGCGTTCGGCGAAATCGTCGGCCCAGGCCCAGTGCGTGGTGGCCGGGCGCCCGTCGAGCAGGCCGGCCGCGGCGAGCACGTAAGCGCCGAGGCACAGCCCGACGAGCTGCGCGCCGCGCGCGGCGACCGCGCGGACGGCGTCGAGCAGCACGTCGGGCGGCGCTTCGTCCGGGTCGCGCCAGGCCGGCACGATGACGATGTCGGCGTCGTCGAGCCCGTCGAGGCCATACGGTGCGGTGATCGTGAAGCCGCCCGTCGTCGACAGCGGGCCGCGCTCGGCCGAGCACACGCGGAACTCGAACGACGGCGACGCGGCTGCGTCGCGCTCCTTGCCGAACACGACGGACGGCACCGACAGGTGGAACGGGCTGATGCCGTCGTAGGCGATCACGGCGACGATGGTCGGAACGGGCGGGGCAGGTGACGCGGCGGTCATGACGGGCTCCGGAATGGTGATGGCCCGATTCTATCGAAGAATGACTATCGGGCCACTATCTGCAGGAATGATGCGGCCCGACAATGCATCGCATCGCGCCGCTGGCCGTCCCGTTCCGGGGCGGGGCCGCGCCCCTGGGCCAGGAGCCTGCCATGTCGAACACCGTCCCGCATTCCGCTTCCCGTTCCGTCGCCGATCCGGTTTCCCGCCGTGCGCTGATCGTGATCGACGTCCAGAACGAATATGTAACGGGCAATCTGCCGATCGAGTATCCGCCGCTCGACGTGTCGCTCGCGAACATCGGCCGCGCGATCGACGCCGCACATGCGGCCGGCGTGCCCGTGATCGTCGTCCAGCACGTGGCGCCGGCCGGCGCGCCGATCTTCGCGCCCGGCACCGACGGCGTCGCGCTGCACGCGGTCGTCGCGGGCCGGCCGTACGCGCACCTGATCGAGAAGACGCAGGCGAGTTCGTTTGCCGGCACCGATCTCGCCGCATGGCTCGATGCGCACGGGATCGACACGCTGGCGGTGGCCGGCTACATGACGCACAACTGCAATGCGTCGACGGTTTATCACGCGGCGCATGCGGGGCTGACGGTCGAGTACCTGGATGACGCGACGGGCGCGTTGCCTTACGAGAATGAAGCGGGCGCGGCGAGCGCCGAAGAGATTCACCGTGCGTACACGGTGGTGTTCCAGTCGAATTTCGCGGCCGTGATGTCGACCGACGCGTGGATCGCGGGACTGGCCGGCGCGCCGATGTCGAAACCCGATTCGGTGGCCGCGTCGAACCGGCGGGCCCGCGCGCAGCGCGCGAAGGCGGCCTGAACCGGCCGGACAGACGGGGGCGGGCAGCGCGTCGCGGCGGCGGCCGCGGTCAGTCGCCTTCCTTCAGCATCGCCGGGCTCAGGCGCAGCATGTCGAAGCAGCCGTCGACGAGCTTTTCCGCATGCTGCTCGGCGTCGATCTCGTCGGGCAGCATCAGCATGTCGCGCACGAAACCGCTGACGAGCGTATGCAGCATCAGCGTCGCGCGCCAGGTGTCGAGCCGCTCGGGCAGCAGCTTGAGCCGCACGGCCCCCGCGAGATCGGCATCGATCGCGTGCAGCGCCTCGCTCATCCCGGCGCGATTGCGCTGCAGCAGCGGCTCCATGTCCGCGACGTATTCGCACTTCATGAACAGGACGCTGAACACGCGCCGCAACTGCGGGTCGCGCTGCACGCCGAGCAGGCACCAGATCAGGATCTTGCGGATCTTCTCGAGCGGATTGCCGCCCGGCGCGTCCAGCGGCATCCGCTTCAGCTCGTCGATCGGCAGAAACACGCGGTCGAACATCGCATCGAACAGTTCGCTCTTGTTCGCGAAATGCCAGTAGATCGCGCCGCGCGTCACGCCGGCGTGCTGGGCGATGTCCGCGAGCGACGTGTGCGATACGCCTTTCTCGAAGAACACGTGTTCGGCGGCGTCGAGAATGCGATTGCGCGTCTCGAGCGCCTCCTCCTTGGTACGTCTGACCATGTGCAGGCCTGATTGGATCGATCGTTGGTAAATTTAGGGGCCGCAACCCTCGTCGTCGCCATGGAGACGGGCTATGCTTGCGACTGGTAACAATCCGTAAGACTGGACAGTCGGCGCGACACAAATGGGCTTTTTACATACATTCGTGAATGTATATACAATACCACCCTACGATCGAATGACCCAAGTGGCAATCAGTTAATATCCCACTCTGCTGATTCCCGCCCTAGTACCAGTCCGCAGTTCGCGGCATCCCGTCGGCATGGAGGTCTCGTGCCGACGTGCTGTATCCAGCAGTCCAGTAATTCAGGTGTTCGATCTGCGCCGCGAGGCGCATCCGTGTTGCGCTCCCGCCGGGTGCTGCACTTATTCCATTGGCTATACACAGAGGTCGCTCCATGCGCGTCGAACGGGTTCCATACCGCTTGATCACTGTCGCGGCAGCCGCGGTTTTCCTGGCTGCATGCGGAAAAAAAGAATCGGCACCGCCGCCGCAAACGCCGGAAGTCGGCGTTGTCACCGTCCAGCCGCAATCCGTTCCGGTCTTCACCGAACTGCCGGGCCGTACGAGCGCGTTCCTCGTCGCGCAGGTGCGCGCACGGGTCGACGGCATCGTGCTGCGCCGTGAATTCACCGAAGGCACGGACGTCAAGGCCGGCCAGCGCCTCTACAAGATCGATCCGGCACCGTACGTCGCCGCGCTGAACAGCGCGAAGGCGACGCTGGCGAAGGCGCAGGCGAACCTCGTGACGCAGAACGCCTTGGTCGCACGCTACAAGGTGCTGGTGGCGGCGAACGCGGTCAGCAAGCAGGACTACGACAACGCGGTGGCCACGCAAGGTCAGGCCACGGCGGACGTCGCGGCCGGCAAGGCGGCGGTCGATACCGCGCAGATCAACCTCGGCTACACCGACGTGGTCTCGCCGATCACCGGCCGTGTCGGCATCTCGCAGGTGACGCCGGGCGCATACGTGCAGGCGAGCCAGGCGACGCTGATGTCGACGGTGCAGCAGCTCGACCCGGTGTATGTCGACCTCACGCAGTCGAGCCTCGAAGGGCTGAAGCTGCGTCAGGACGTGCAGAGCGGGCGTCTGAAGACGACCGGCCCGGGCGCCGCGAAGGTGTCGCTGGTGCTGGAAGACGGCAAGACCTATGCGGAGCCGGGCAAGCTGCAGTTCTCGGACGTGACGGTCGACCAGACCACCGGCTCGGTGACGATCCGCGCGGTCTTCCCGAACCCGGGCAAGGTGCTGCTGCCGGGGATGTTCGTGCGCGCACGGATCGAGGAGGGCGTGAACGAGAACGCGTTCCTGGTGCCGCAGATCGGCGTCACGCACGACCAGAAGGGCCAGGCGATCGCGATGGTGGTGAACGCCAGCAACAAGGTCGAGCCGCGTCCGCTGAAGACCACCGGCATGCAGGGTCCGAACTGGATCGTCGAAGGCGGTCTGGAGGCGGGCGATCACGTGATCGTGCAGGGCATCGACAAGGTGCGCCCGGGCGCGACCGTGAAGTCGGTACCCGCGCAGATTGCACCGGCGGCCGATGCCGCATCGGGCGCTGCTGCCGCCTCCGCCGCGCCGGCTGCCGCCGGTTCCGGCGCCGCTGCCGCTTCCGGTGCCGCCGCATCGGGCGCCGCGCCGGCGAGTGCTGCCGCTGCTTCGAGCGCGCAATAACAGGGAGCCTGTTTCATGGCAAAGTTTTTTATCGATCGCCCGATCTTCGCGTGGGTGATCGCCATCATCCTGATGCTGGCCGGGGTTGCGGCGATCTTCACGCTGCCGATCTCGCAGTATCCGACGATCGCGCCGCCATCGATCCAGATTACCGCGAACTATCCGGGCGCTTCCGCGAAGACGGTGGAAGACACGGTGACGCAGGTGATCGAGCAGCAGATGAGCGGTCTCGACAACTTCCTGTACATGTCGTCGACGAGTGACGACTCGGGTAACGCAACGATCACGCTGACGTTCGCGCCGGGCACCAACGCCGACATCGCACAGGTCCAGGTGCAGAACAAGCTGTCGCTCGCGACGCCGGTTCTGCCGCAGGTCGTGCAGCAGCTCGGTCTGTCGGTGACGAAGTCGAGCAGCAGCTTCCTGCTGGTGCTCGCCTTCAACTCCGAAGACGGCAGCATGAACAAGTACGACCTCGCGAACTTCGTGGCGTCGCACGTGAAGGATCCGATCAGCCGGTTGAATGGCGTCGGTACCGTCACGCTGTTCGGCTCGCAGTACGCGATGCGGATCTGGCTCGACCCGAACCGCCTGACGAACTACGGCCTGACGCCGGTCGACGTGTCGTCGGCGATCACCGCGCAGAACGTGCAGATCGCGGGCGGCCAGATCGGCGGCACGCCGGCCACGCCGGGCACCGTGCTGCAGGCGACGATCACCGAATCGACGCTGCTGCAGACGCCCGAGCAGTTCGGCAACATCCTGCTGAAGGTCAACCAGGACGGCTCGCAGGTTCGCCTGAAGGACGTCGCGCAGATCGGCCTCGGCGGCGAAAACTACAACTTCGACACGAAGTACAACGGTCAGCCGACCGCGGCACTCGGTATCCAGCTCGCGACCAACGCGAACGCGCTCGCAACCGCGAAGGCCGTGCGCGCGAAGATCGATGAGCTGGCGCCGTTCTTCCCGCACGGCCTCGTCGTGAAGTATCCGTACGACACGACGCCGTTCGTGAAGCTGTCGATCGAGGAAGTGGTCAAGACGCTGCTCGAAGGTATCGTGCTCGTGTTCCTCGTGATGTATCTGTTCCTGCAGAACCTGCGGGCGACGATCATCCCGACGATCGCGGTGCCGGTCGTGCTGCTCGGCACGTTCGCGATCATGTCGCTGGTGGGCTTCTCGATCAACACGCTGTCGATGTTCGGCCTCGTGCTCGCAATCGGCCTGCTGGTGGACGATGCGATCGTCGTGGTGGAGAACGTCGAGCGCGTGATGGCGGAAGAGGGCCTGTCACCGAAGGAAGCGACCAAGAAGGCGATGGGCCAGATCACCGGCGCACTCGTCGGCGTGGCGCTGGTGCTGTCGGCGGTGTTCGTGCCGGTGGCATTCTCGGGCGGTTCGGTCGGCGCGATCTATCGCCAGTTCTCGCTGACGATCGTGTCGGCGATGGTGCTGTCGGTGCTCGTCGCGTTGATTCTGACGCCGGCGCTGTGCGCGACGATCCTGAAGCCGATCCCGCAAGGGCATCACGAAGAGAAGAAGGGTTTCTTCGGCTGGTTCAACCGCACGTTCAACAATAGCCGCGACAAGTACCACGTCGGCGTGCACCACGTGATCAAGCGCTCGGGCCGCTGGCTCATCATCTATCTGGTTGTGATCGTCGCGGTCGGCCTGCTGTTCGTGCGCCTGCCGAAGTCGTTCCTGCCCGATGAAGACCAGGGCCTGATGTTCGTGATCGTGCAGACGCCGTCGGGCTCGACGCAGGAAACGACCGCGAAGACCCTCGCGAACATTTCCGACTACCTGCTGAAGGACGAGAAGGAAATCGTCGAATCGGCGTTCACGGTCAACGGCTTCAGCTTCGCGGGCCGCGGCCAGAACTCCGGTCTCGTGTTCGTTCGCCTGAAGGACTACTCGCAGCGTCAGCATGCGAACCAGAAGGTCCAGGCGCTGATCGGCCGGATGTTCGGGCGCTACGCGGGCTACAAGGACGCGCTGGTGATCCCGTTCAACCCGCCGTCGATTCCTGAACTCGGCACGGCCGCCGGCTTCGACTTCGAGCTGACGGACAACGCCGGTCTCGGTCACGATGCGCTGATGGCCGCGCGTAACCAGCTGCTCGGGATGGCCTCGAAGGATCCGACGCTGCAGGGCGTGCGCCCGAACGGCCTGAACGATACGCCGCAGTACAAGGTCGACATCGATCGCGAGAAGGCGAATGCGCTCGGCGTGACGGCGGATGCGATCGACCAGACGTTCTCGATCGCGTGGGCGTCGAAGTACGTGAACAACTTCCTCGACGTCGACGGCCGGATCAAGAAGGTCTATGTGCAGGCCGATGCGCCGTTCCGGATGACGCCGGAAGACATGAACATCTGGTACGTGCGTAACGGGTCGGGCGGGATGGTGCCGTTCAGCTCGTTCGCGACCGGTCACTGGACGTACGGTTCGCCGAAGCTCGAGCGCTACAACGGTGTGTCGGCGATGGAAATCCAGGGTCAGGCCGCACCGGGCAAGTCGACCGGTCAGGCGATGACCGCGATGGAAGGGCTCGCGAAGAAGCTGCCGGTCGGTATCGGCTATTCGTGGACCGGCCTGTCGTTCCAGGAAATCCAGTCCGGCTCGCAGGCGCCGATCCTGTATGCGATCTCGATCCTCGTCGTGTTCCTGTGTCTCGCGGCGCTGTATGAAAGCTGGTCGATCCCGTTCTCGGTGATCATGGTCGTGCCGCTCGGCGTGATCGGTGCGCTGCTTGCGGCGACGATGCGCGGTCTGGAAAACGACGTGTTCTTCCAGGTCGGCCTGCTGACCACCGTGGGCTTGTCCGCGAAGAACGCGATTCTGATCGTGGAGTTCGCGCGCGAACTGCAGGTGACGGAGAAGATGGGGCCGATCGAGGCCGCGCTGGAAGCGGCGCGCCTGCGGCTGCGTCCTATCCTGATGACGTCGCTCGCGTTCATTCTCGGCGTGATGCCGCTCGCGATCAGCAACGGCGCGGGTTCGGCGAGCCAGCACGCGATCGGCACGGGCGTGATCGGCGGGATGATCACGGCAACGTTCCTCGCGATCTTCATGATCCCGATGTTCTTCGTGAAGATCCGCGCGATCTTCAGCGGCGAGAAGGAAGACGTCGACGAGGCGCTGCGCCTGGCTCAGGAGCACTCGCACCACGAAGAGAAGCCGGGCAACGGCGACCAAGGCAACAAGGGACAGTGATGATGCAAAAACACGCTTTGACTGCAATCGCGGTCGCGCTCTTTGCCACGGGCTGCACGATGGCGCCGCATTACACGCGGCCCGACGCACCCGTCGCACAGGCGTTCCCGGCCGGCGGCGTCTATGCGACGCAGCCGGGTGCTGCCGGCGCGCGCAGCGCGAACGGCCAGGCGGCGACCGCCATCGGCTGGCGCGAATTCTTCGTCGATCCGCGCCTGCAGCGGCTGATCGAGATCGCGCTGAAGAACAACCGCGACCTGCGCGTGTCGGTGCTGAACATCGAGGCGGCGCGCGCGCAGTACCAGATCACGCGTGCGGGCCTGTTCCCGACGCTCGATGCGACGGGCACGGGCAACATCCAGCGTGTTCCGGCTGGCGTGTCGACGACGGGCTCGCCGCTGATCACGCGCACCTACAACGTCGGCTTGTCCGCGTCGTGGGAGCTTGATCTGTTCGGCCGCGTGCAGAGCCTGAAGGATCAGGCGCTCGCGCAGTATCTGTCGACCGCGTACGCGCGGCAGGCGTCGGAAATCTCGCTGGTGTCGCAGGTGGCCGATCAATACCTGACGGTGCTGTCGACCGACGATCTGCTGAAGGTCACGGAGAACACGCTGAAATCCGCGCAGGCGTCGTACGACCTGACGAAGCTGCAGTTCGACAACGGTACGGGCTCCGAGCTCGACCTGCGTCAGGCGCAGACGGTCGTCGAGACGGCGCTCGCGAACCAGCAGGCGCAGGCACGCTCCCGCGCGCAGGCTGTGAACGCGCTGGTGCTGCTGATCGGCGAGCCGCTGCCTGACGATCTGCCGCCGGGCATGCCGCTCGACTCGCAGAACCTGCTGACGGACGTGCCGGCCGGGTTGCCGTCGGATCTGCTGACACGTCGTCCGGACGTGATGCAGGCCGAGCAGACGCTGCTGGCCGCGAACGCGAACATCGGCGCGGCACGTGCGGCGTTCTTCCCGAAGATCTCGCTGACGGCCGCGTTCGGCACCGCGAGCCCGACGCTGGGCGGCCTGTTCAAGGCCGGCACGGCGGCGTGGTCGTTCGCGCCGAACATTGCACTGCCGATCTTCGAGGGCGGGCAGAACATCGCGAACCTCGATCTCGCGCACGTGCAGAAGCGCATCGAGATCGCGAACTACGAGAAGGCGATTCAATCGGCGTTCCGCGAAGTGTCGGACGGGCTGGCCGCACGCGGCACGTACGACCAGCAGATCGCGGCGCTGGAACGCAACGAGTACGCGCAGCAGCGCCGCTTCGACCTGTCGGACCTGCGTTACAAGAACGGCGTCGACAGCTACCTGTCGGTGCTGACCGCGCAGACGGACCTGTACTCGGCGCAGCAGTCGCTGATCAGCGCGCGTCTGGCGCGCTGGACGAACCTGGTCGACCTGTACCGTGCATTGGGCGGCGGGTGGATCCAGCGGGCTGGCGAAACGCCGCGTGCGCCGGATACGCCGGTCGACTACGACAAGGCGGCCGCCCCGGCGCCCGCGTCGGCAGCGGCGACGAACGGGTAAGCGCGAAGCAGGGCGGGAGCGGGCAGCCGCTCCTGTTTGCCGAACCGGCTATACAGCGGAAACGAAAACGCCACGGACGAAAGTCCGTGGCGTTTTTTTTGCGAGCGCCGACGCGCCGGTCGATACATTTCATCGCATCGGCTTCCCGGCAAACATGCCCGGTGCGGCGGGTCGGGTCACGCAGTTCGTTCCGCGATACCGATCGGCGTTGTTCAGGGCACGCAGGTACACTCGCCGCATGAAAACGACTCGAATCATCCTGCTCAACGGCGTGGGAAGCTCAGGCAAGACGTCTCTCGCGCATGCGCTCCAGGCCATGCTGGACATCCCGTTCCTGCATGTCCAGATGGATGCGTTTCTCGGCATGCTGCCCGCGCGTTACCTGAACGATGCGGACGGATTCGTTTTTTCGTCATTCATCGAGGACGGCAAGGATGTCGTATCGATACGCAGCGGGCCGGTTGCCCGGCGAGCGATGCAGGGGATGCGACACGCGATCGTCGCGCTGGCGAACCAGGGAAACCATCTGATTGTCGACGACGTGCTGCTGGGCGACGAGAAAGCGGAATATGCCGATTTGCTGGCGCCGTTCACGGTCAGCATGGTTGGCGTCCACTGTCCGCTGGAGGTTCTCGAGGAAAGGGAGCGGCAACGAGGCGACCGTGTTGCCGGGCTGGCACGCTGGCAGTACGACAGGGTGCACGCTGGCGTCACGTATGACGTGACGGTCGACACCAGCAAGGCCACGCCGGAAGCCTGCGCGCGCGAGGTCGCGTCGGCGCTGGCGCTGCACGGGAGCTGATGCCCGGTTTCTCCCGGGACACCCGCCCGCGGTAGGCAGGCGCCGTTGCCACGAGGGTCCCGCCAAGCAAAACGCCACGGCATGCCGTGGCGTTTTTCGTTACTGCGTTGCGCCGTTTTCCGGCGCGGAGCGATCAGTGATGCACGTCGGCCGGGCGACCGTCGAAGTCGTGTCCAGCACGGCGGATGTCGCAACGCGCGTCCTTCTCGCCCTTCACGCCGTTGAACACGATGTTCAGGATCACGGACGTTACCGATGCCAGCAGGATGCCGCTGTGCAGGATCGGTGCGAGCGCCGGCGGCAGCTTCGAGAAGAAGTGCGGCGACACGACCGGCACGAGGCCCATGCCGACGCTCACGGCGACGATGAACAGGTTATGGGAGTTGTTCACGAAGTCGACCTTCGACAGCACCTTGATGCCGTTCGCCGCCACCATCCCGAACATCACGATGCCTGCGCCGCCGAGCACGAACGGCGGCACCGACGCGACGACCTGCGCCATCTTCGGGAACAGGCCGAGCAGCACGAGGATCACGCCGCCCGTCGCACACACGTAACGGCTCTTCACGCCCGTCACGCCGATCAGGCCGACGTTCTGCGAGAACGACGTGTGCGGGAACGAGTTGAAGATGCCGCCGATCAGCGTGCCGAGGCCATCGACGCGCAGGCCGCGCACGAGCTGCTGCTGGTTGACCGGACGATCGACCATGTCGCCGACCGCGAGGAACATGCCGGTCGATTCGATGAACGTGACGAACATCACCGTGACCATCGTCGCGATCGACAGCGGGTCGAAGTGCGGCCAGCCGAAGTGGAACGGCATCACGAAGCCGACCCACGGCGCGAGCGACACGCCTTCCGTGTTCACGCGGCCGATCACGAACGCGATCACGAAGCCGGCGACGATGCCCAGCAGCACCGAGATGTTCGCGATGAAGCCGCGGCCGAACTTGTTGATCAGCAGGATCAGCGTGAGCACGAGCAGCGACAGGCCGAGATAGACGGGGCTGCCGTATTCGGGGTTGCCGACGCCGCCGGCTGCCCAGTTGATGCCGACTTCCATCAGCGACAGACCGATCACCGCAATCACGGTGCCGACCACCACCGGTGGGAAGAACCGCAACAGCTTGCCGATCATCGGCGCCAGCACGATGCCGATGATGCCGGCCGCGATGGTCGAACCGAAGATGTCGAGAATACCGAGGCCGGGGTTCGTGCCGATCGCGATCATCGGGCCGACTGCCGCGAACGTGCAGCCCATGATGACGGGCAGGCGGATCCCGAAGATCCACAGGCCCAGCGTCTGGATCAGCGTCGCGATGCCGCACGAAAACAGATCGGCGCTGATCAGGAACGCGATCTGGTCTTTCGGCAGCTTGAGCGCGCCGCCAACGATAAGCGGTACGGCGACAGCGCCGGCGTACATGACGAGGACGTGTTGCAGGCCAAGCGTTACCAGCTTGCCGGTCGGCAGCACTTCATCGCACGGATGGACCGTGTTCGATTGCATCTGTCTCACTCCATGATCTTGTTTTCGGGGTGATACGAAGTTATGCGGAATGAATCCCCGCAACAAGAGCACTGGGTACTATTCCGTTCTTTGCTGGTTCGATATGCCATTTCGGCATGGAACAGGGGGTCGATCATCGGGAAACTGCCGTAGGAGTGAGGTTCCCCGGATTTATAGCCCTTCAAAATAGCGCGGGCCCCCGTGTCAAATATAGGTCGCTTTATGGTGTGTATCGCGCGGCTCGCATAGTGGCAAAAAGGGGTGTCGAAAAATCGTGCCGGGTTAACCCGCGAACGGCCGCTTTTGCACACAAGGTGCAGCCCGGTGACACCCCGCTGCCGACAGCGCTTTCGGTGCGTCATCGCGGCGGCAAAAATCGGGTCGTGTATCGCGATCCCGTTATCATCGACATCCGTTCATTCGAATTCATCTTCACGTCATGCGCCTGCTCGGAATCGACCTCGGCACCGGCTCCGTCAAACTCGTCACGCTCGATGCCGACGGCATCGAGCGCGCGGTCGCGAGCGAACCTTATGCGTTGTCGTCGCCGCAGCCCGGCTGGGCCGAGATCGCGCCCGACGCGTGGTGGCAGGCGCTGGTGCGCGCGGCCGCGCGGTTGCCGGCAGGCGAGCGCGCGCAGGTCGCGGCGATCGGTTTCTCGGGCCAGATGCATGGCGTCGTGCTGGTCGACGCGGACGGGCAGCCGGTGCGGCCTGCGATGCTGTGGCCCGACACGCGCGCGGTGCGCGAAGCGGATGCGGCCGACTGGCGCGATGCTCCGAATCCCGTCGCACCGGGCATGGCAGGCCCGCTGTTGCGCTGGCTGGCCGCGCACGAACCCGCTGCGCTGCGCGCCGCGCGCTGGGCCGTACAGCCGAAGGACTGGCTGCGCGTCGCACTAGGCGGCGACGTCGCGGCCGATCCGAGCGACGCATGCGCGACCGCGCTCGCGACGCCCGACGGTGCATGGGATACGGCGTTGATCGACACGCTCGGCTTGCCGGCCGACCGGTTCGCGCCGGTTCGTGCGTCGAGCGCACGGACCGGCGTGCTCGGTGCGCGCGCGGCCGCGGCGCTCGGCCTGCCGGCCGGTGTACCGCTTGCGACGGGCGCGGCCGACACGGCATGCGCGGCGCTCGGCAGCGGACTTGTCGCGGCCGGCGACGCGCTGCTGACGACGGGCAGCGGCGGCCAGATCGTCGTGCTCGCGGATACGCTGCCGCCCGCGCGGCGCGGGCTGCATCGCTATCGCACGGCGTCGGGCGGCGGTTATTACACGATGGCCGCGATGCAGAACGTCGGGCTCGCGCTCGAAACCGTGCGCGGCTGGCTCGGCTATCCGGACTGGGCGCACGCGTATGACGATGCGTTCGCGCAACCGGCGTCCGAACGGTTGTGCTTCCTGCCGTACCTGACGGGCGAGCGTTCGCCGTGGATGAACCCCGATGCGCGCGGTGGCTGGCTCGGCCTCGGGCTCGGCGATACGCGCGGTGCGATGATGCGCGCCGCGTTCGAAGGCGTCGCGTTCGCGTTGCGTGCGGGGCTCGATGCGATCCGCGACGCCGATCGCGGCGACCCGGTGACGACGCTGCGTCTCGCGGGCGGCGGCTCGGTCGATCCGCGCTGGCGCCAGTTGCTCGCCGATGCGCTCGGCGCGTCGCTTCATGCGATCGATTGCCCGAACGCCGCGACGCGCGGCGCCGCGCTGCTCGCGGGTGTCGCGATCGGTCACTGGCGGGAAGCGGCGTTGCACGCGCTGGCACCGAGCGCGTCGCCGGTCGCCGCGCCGCGCGACGATCGTCTGCTGGCCGCGCGTTACGCGCGCTTCATCGATCTGTACGTGCGTACGGATGCATGGTTCACGACGGGCGTTTAAACTCGAACACTTGTTCTTTTGCGTCAGCGATGACGCATCGTGGCAAGCCGGCGACCGTTTCCCGCACGCGGTGCGTGTCGGGACCGGCCATCATGGCGAGCACCAGATTCTTGCGCCGTGGCGCGCGCGATGCCGCGCGGCACGGCTTTCACAGCTTTGCATGGGCCCGGCGCAAAGCACGGGACCGGAGCGTGCCGCAGCACCGGCTCCGGTCGACACCCGTGCCGAAGCGCCAACCCGGTTCGACTTAACAGACAGACAGGAGTGACACGATGAAGACGAAAGCCGCGATTGCATGGAAGGCGGGCGCGCCGCTGACGATCGAGGAAGTCGATCTCGAAGGGCCGCGCGCAGGCGAAGTGCTGATCGAAGTGAAGGCAACCGGCATCTGCCACACCGACTACTACACGCTGTCGGGTGCCGATCCGGAAGGCATCTTCCCGGCGATCCTCGGCCACGAAGGCGCGGGCGTGGTGGTCGACGTCGGCCCCGGCGTCGGCACCGTGAGGAAGGGCGACCACGTGATTCCGCTGTACACGCCGGAATGCCGCGAGTGCAAGTTCTGCCTGTCGCGCAAGACCAACCTGTGCCAGAAGATCCGCGCGACGCAAGGCAAGGGCCTGATGCCCGACGCGACGTCGCGCTTCTCGCTCGACGGCAAGCCGCTGTTCCACTACATGGGCACGTCGACGTTCTCGAACTACATCGTGGTGCCGGAGATCGCGGTTGCGAAGGTGCGCGAGGACGCGCCGTTCGACAAGATCTGCTACATCGGCTGCGGCGTGACGACGGGCGTCGGCGCGGTCGTCTACTCGGCGAAGGTCGAGGCGGGCGCGAACGTCGTCGTGTTCGGTTTGGGCGGCATCGGCCTGAACGTGATCCAGGGCGCGAAGATGGTCGGCGCGGACAAGATCATCGGCGTCGACATCAACCCGAAGCGCGTCGAGCTCGCGAAGAAGTTCGGGATGACGCACTTCATCAACCCGAACGAAGTCGAGAACGTCGTCGACCACATCGTGCAACTGACCGACGGCGGCGCGGACTACTCGTTCGAATGCGTGGGCAACGTGAAGCTGATGCGCCAGGCGCTCGAGTGCACGCACAAGGGCTGGGGCCAGTCGTTCATCATCGGCGTGGCGGCAGCCGGCGAGGAAATCAGCACGCGTCCGTTCCAGCTGGTGACGGGCCGCGAATGGAAGGGCTCCGCGTTCGGCGGCGCGCGCGGCCGTACCGACGTGCCGAAGATCGTCGACTGGTACATGGAAGGCAAGATCAACATCGACGACCTGATCACGCACACGCTGCCGCTCGAGCGGATCAACGAAGGCTTCGACCTGATGAAGCAGGGCGAGTCGATCCGCTCGGTCGTGCTGTACTGATCGGGAGCGCATCGCCATGCTCGAACTCGTTTCCTCGCATGCATGCCACGGCGGCGAGCAGCGCTTCTACCGTCACGATTCGGCGGCGATCGGCCTGCCGATGAAGTTCTCGGTGTACCTGCCGCCGCAGGCCGCGCAGGGTCGCGTGCCGGCGCTGTTCTATCTCGCGGGGCTCACGTGTACCGACGAGACGTTCGCGATCAAGGCGGGCGCGCAGCAGTACGCGGCGCAGCACGGCATCGCGCTCGTGATGCCCGACACGAGCCCGCGCGGCGCGGGCGTGCCGGGCGAGACCGACGCGTGGGATTTCGGCGTCGGCGCGGGTTTCTATGTCGACGCGACCGAAGCGCCGTGGTCCGCGCATTACCGGATGGAGTCGTACGTGACGGGCGAGCTGCGCGAGCTCGTCGCGGCCGAGCTGCCGATCGACGGCGCGCGGCTCGGGATCTTCGGCCACTCGATGGGCGGGCACGGCGCGCTGACGCTCGCGTTGCGCCATCCGGGCCTGTACCGGTCGGTGTCGGCATTCGCGCCGATCGCCGCGCCGACGCGCTGCCCGTGGGGCGAGAAGGCCTTCTCGGGTTACCTCGGCGACGATCGCGACGCGTGGAAGCAGCACGACGCGAGCGAACTCGTCGCGCGCGCCGATGCGCCGAAGTTCGCGGACGGCATCCTGGTCGATCAGGGCCTTGCCGACCAGTTCCTCGCGAACCAGCTGAACCCCGACGTGTTCGAGGCCGCCTGTGCGAAGGCCGGTCAGCCGCTGACGCTGCGCCGCCATCCGGGCTACGACCACGGGTACTACTTCATCTCGACGTTCATCGCCGATCACATCGCGCATCACGCGCGCGTGCTCGCCCGGTGAGCGGGACGGGAAGCAGGTAACGCACACACATCGGCATCGCTGTACGCGATCGTCGCGGTGCATAAAAAAACGCCGGCGCTGCCCTCGGGCACGCCGGCGTTTTCATTCGCAGCGGGAATCAGTTGCGTCGCAACAGGCTCGCGCCGTACACGAGCGCGGACAGCGCGGTGATCCAGAAGCTCGTCGGCCAGTCGGTGTGATACGCGAGCACGATACCGGCCCACGCTTCGAACAGCGCGAACAGCGCGGCGAGCAGCACGCCCGTCGACAGCCGCGTCGACACGTTCTGCGCGGCCGCGGCCGGCCCGACCAGCAGCGTGAACACGAGCAGCACGCCGACGATCTGCGTCGCGGCGGCCACCGCGAGCGCGCACACCGCGAGGAACAGCATCGACACCGTGCGCAGCGACACGCCCTTGGCTTCGGCCAGTTCGGGCTGCAGCGACGCGAACAGCAGCGGCCGTGCGATCAGCGCGAGCGCGATGAGGCTCACCGCGCCGATGCCCGCGAGCACCGCGAGCGTGTCGTGGCTGACCGCGAGCACGTTGCCGAACAGCAGCGCGGTGACCTGCGTCGCGAACGACGTATAGAAATGCAGGAACAGCAGGCCGAAGCCGAGCGCGCCCGACAGGATCACGCCGATCGCGACGTCGCGGCCCGCGAGCTTCTCACCGAGCGCGCCCATCCCGATCCCGGCCGCGAGCGTGAAGCCGACCATCCCCCAGATCGGCGAGATGCCGAGCAGCACCGCGCCCGTCGCGCCGGTGAAGCCGACGTGCGACAGCGCGTGGCCGGCGAAGGTCTGCCCGCGCAGCACCAGGAAGTAGCCGACGATGCCCGCGAGCACCGCGACGATGCCCGACGCCGCGAAGGCGTTGATCATGAAGTCGTATTCAAACATCGTGCGAATGCCCGGGATGGGCGTGTCCGTGGTGGTGATGGCCGCCGCCGCCGTGCGAGTGGCCGTCGTCGTCTTCGTGTTCGTGGTCGTGCTTCTCGATCTCGACGTCGCCCGACATCACGAAGATCTTGCCGTTCACGCGCATCACGTCGATCGGCGACCCGTAGAGTCGCGACAGCACCGGCTTCGTGATCACCTCGTCGACGGTGCCGAGCGCCGCGACGCCGTTGCCGAGATACAGCACGCGGTCGAGCGCGTTCAGCAGCGGATTCAGTTCGTGCGCGGAGAACAGCACGGTGATGCCGAGCTCGCGCTGCACGTTGCGCACGAGTTCGACGACACCGCGCTGGTGGTTCGGATCGAGGCTGATCAGCGGTTCGTCGAGCAGCAGCAGCTTCGGGCTGCCGAGCAGGCATTGCGCAAGCAGCAGGCGCTGCCGCTCGCCGCCCGACAGTTCCGATAGCGGCCGGCGCGCGAGCGTCGGGGCGCCGACGAGGTCGAGCACGCGGTCGACCTCGCGCCGCGCCGCCGCGTTCGTGTGCGGCAACCCCCAGCGGTGGCCGTCGGCGGCCATCGCGACGAAGTCGTAGCCGCGCATCCGGCGGTTCGCGAGGCCGCTCCGGATCTGCGGCATGTAGCCGATCGACGCGTTGCCGCGCACGACCGGCACGCCGCCGACGGACAGCGTGCCGCTGGAGATGGGCACGAGGCCGAGCACCGCGCGCATCAGCGTCGTCTTGCCCGCGCCGTTCGGCCCGAGCACGCCGACGAATTCACCGGGTTCGATCGAGAAGCTGACGTCGCGGAGGATCGTGCGTCCGCCCAGTTCGAGCGTGACGCGATCGACTGCGAGTGCGTGAGGAGTGGCGGTCATCGTGTTGCGGTCGTGTTATTTCTTGCCGGCCGAAAGCGCGCTGGCGAGTGCATCGAGCTGGCCGGCCATCCATTGCTGGAAGGTCTTGCCGGCCGGCTGCGTCTCGGTGACGCTGACGGTCGGCACGCCGCCGTCGCGTGCGATCTTCAGCATCCGCTTGGTCATCGGTTCTTCGGCCTGGCTGTTGTAGATCAGTACGCGCACCTGCTTCTTGCGCAGGTCGTTCTCGAACGCGGCGACGTCCTGCGCGCTCGCTTCGGTGTTGTTCATCGTCGCGAGCTGGAAGCGCTGGTTGCGCATGTCGAGGCCGATCGCGTCGGACATATAACCGAATACGGGCTCGGTGGCCGTCACCGGCACGCCCTTGTACTGCGCGCGCAGCGCGGCGACCTTGTCGTCGACGGGCTTCAGCGACGCGACGAACTTCTGCAGGTTCGCATCGTATTCGGCCTTGTTCGCCGGGTCGGCACGGCCGAGCTCGGTGGCGATCGCACGGGCGGCGGCCGGCATCGTCGCCGGGTCGTACCACAGGTGCGGATTGTCGCCGGCCTTCTTGCCGACGAGATCGGCGACGACGATCGTCGCGCGCTTCGCCTGCTTCGACGCGCCGAGCAGCTTGCCCATCCACGGATCGTAGTCGGCGCCGTTGTAGATCACGACTTGCGCGCGCTGGAGCGCGCGGGCCGTTTTCGGGCTCGCTTCGAACAGGTGCGGGTCCTGGTCAGGATTGCTCAGGATGCTCGTTACCGCGACGTGGTGGCCGCCGATCTGCGACACGACATCGCCGTAGAAATTCTCGGCGGCGACGACGTTGACGGTCGCGGCCTGCGCGAATGCCGGCGCCGCGAACGACAGCGCGGCGGCAGCGGCGGCGAGCCAGCGGACAGGCGACAGGGCACGCCGCGGAGCGCGCTTCAAGGCAATGGACATGGAACTCCTCGTTGGAAGGGGCGGCGCATGCGCCGCGCGATTCGGCGTCAGCGTTGCGCGGGCTTGCGCTTGCAGTGGCCGCACAGGCCGCTCAATTCGACGACCTGGTGGTGGACTTCGAACCCGTGCGCGGGCTCGCTCGCGGACAACTGCTTCGCGAGGTCGCCGCCGGGAATCTCGACGGTGTCGCCGCACGAATCGCAGATCAGGAACTGGCCTTCGTGCGGCACGCCGATCTCGCAGCACGCGAAAAACGCGTTCTTCGATTCGATCCGGTGGATGAAACCGTGCTCGACGAGGAAATCCAGCGCGCGATAGACGGTCGTGGGTGGCACGCGGCCGCGCTGCGGCTCGAGCTCGGCGAGCAGGTCGTACGCGCCGATCGGGCGCTGCGCGGCCAGCACGCGTTCGTAGACCTGGCGGCGCAGCGGCGTCCACGCGAGCCCGTGCTCGGCGGCGAATGCGTCGGCCCGGGACAGCCGGGCGTCAATGGACGATGAGGTAGCCATGGCGTGAAGCAGGCAATAAAACGGAGTACCGCGATGATATAACGTATCGTCGCGCCGTGCAGCGCGAATTCCCTTTGCCGTCCTCGCTCCGTCCCCTTCATCGCTTTCCCGGCTGCGCCGCACCGCGCGCGCCGCGCCTTGCCGGGCGTGCGCGGCCGGCCGTCGCCCTGTGCCGTTGTGCCGCAGCGCATCATAGAAAGCCGCCACGTCGCCTTGACAGCGCGAATCGCGTATCCGATCATTCGATCACTAACAGAGCAATTGATCGGTCAGCGGGCGTTCGCTCACTTCGCGGCCGTCGCACAGCAGAACGAACCGGAGACAACCAGTGAGACTGGAACACAAGGTCGCGATCCTGACGGGCGCCGCAAGCGGCATCGGCGAGGCGGTCGCGCAACGCTATCTGGACGAGGGCGCGCGCTGCGTGCTCGTCGACCTGAAGCCGGCGGGCGGATCGCTCGCGCGGCTCATCGAAGCGAACCCTGGCCGCGCGATGGCCGTCACCGCGGACGTCACGCGCCGCGACGATATCGAGCGGATCGTCATGACCGCGGTCGAGCGCTTCGGCGGCGTCGACATCCTGTTCAACAACGCGGCGCTGTTCGACATGCGCCCGATCCTCGACGAATCGTGGGACGTGTTCGACCGGCTGTTCGCGGTCAACGTGAAAGGGCTGTTCTTCCTGATGCAGGCCGTCGCGCAGCGGATGGTCGAGCAGGGGCGCGGCGGCAAGATCGTCAACATGTCGTCGCAGGCCGGCCGTCGCGGCGAGGCACTCGTTTCGCACTACTGCGCGACCAAGGCCGCGGTGATCAGCTATACGCAGTCGGCCGCGCTCGCGCTCGCGCCGCACCGGATCAACGTGAACGGCATCGCGCCGGGCGTCGTCGACACGCCGATGTGGGAGCAGGTCGATGCGCTGTTTGCGCGCTACGAGAACCGGCCGCTCGGCGAGAAGAAACGGCTCGTCGGCGAAGCCGTGCCGCTCGGCCGCATGGGCGTGCCGGGCGACCTGACGGGCGCCGCGCTGTTCCTCGCATCGGCCGACGCCGACTACATCACCGCCCAGACGCTGAACGTCGACGGCGGCAACTGGATGAGCTGACATGGCGCCGCTCGCACGCGCAACCTGCCGGCCGGCCCTCGACGGGGCGGCTTGCCCGCCCGGCGCGGCCGCCGTCGAACGAGGATACGCCTGATGGCCGCGATCGTTGTTGCCGGCGAACTGCTGGCCGAATTCGTCGCCGCCGAGCGCGGCCAGGGCTTCGACACGCCGGGCCTGTTCACCGGACCGTTCCCGAGCGGCGCGCCCGCGATCTTTGCCGATCAGGCTGCACGGCTCGGCGCGCGCGTCGCGTATGCGGGCTGCGTCGGCCGCGACGCATTCGGCGACGCGATCGTCGCGCGGCTCGAACTCGACGGCGTCGACGTTGCGCGCATCCGTCGCGTCGCGCGCCCGACGGGCACCGCGTTCGTCGCGTATCGCGACGACGGCTCGCGCAGCTTCGTATTCAGTCTTGCCACCAGCGCGGCCGCGTGCGTCGATGCGTCCGACGTCGATACGTCGATGTTCGACGGCTGCCGCTACTTCCACGTGATGGGCTCGTCGCTGACGAGCGAATCGGCGATCGCGGCGGTGCACCGCGGCGTGATCGAGGCCGCGCGCGCCGGCGCGAAGGTGTCGTTCGATCCGAACGTGCGGCCCGAAATGCTGAGCTTTCGCCCGATGCGCGCGGCGCTCGACGAGATGCTCGCCGCCTGCCACCTGTTCCTGCCGAGCGAAGCCGACCTGCCGTTCTTTTGCGGGCCGCAGCCGGCCGAGCGCGCGATCGCGGGCCTGCTCGCGACGCATCCGCTGCTCGAGCGTGTGGTGTTGAAGCGCGGCGCGGCAGGCAGCGTTGCGTTCGACCGTGCGAACCGCGTCGACGCGCCGGCCTTTCCGGTCGACGAGATCGACCCGACCGGCGCCGGCGACTGTTTCGGCGGCACGCTGGTCGCGAGCCTCGTCGCGGGCGTGCCGATCGACGTTGCGCTGCGCCGTGCGAACGCGGCCGGCGCGATCGCGGTCACGCGGCGCGGCCCGATGGAAGGCAACAGCAGCGCGGCCGAGATCGACCGTTTCCTGACCGAACGAGGTATCGCATGTCCGGCCTGACGACCATCGCCGAACGCACGCGCACCGCGCACGCCGATGCCGTGCTGCGGATGATCTTCGACGCGAATCGCGCGGACGCGCAGCGCGGCATCTATTCGATCTGCAGCGCGCACCGGCTCGTGCTGGAGGCGGCTTGCGAAGCCGCACGCGCGGATGGCTCACCGCTGCTGATCGAGGCGACCTGCAACCAGGTGAACCATCTCGGCGGCTATACGGGCATGACGCCCGCCGATTTCCGCCGCGACGTCGATACGATCGCCGAGCGCTGCGGGCTGCCGCCGTCGGCGCTCGTGCTCGGCGGCGACCATCTCGGCCCGAACCCGTGGCGGCATCGCCGCGCGGCCGACGCGATGCGCGAGGCCGGCGCGATGGTCGCCGCGTATGTCGAGGCCGGCTTCGAAAAGATTCACCTCGATGCGAGCATGGCCTGCGCGGACGATCCGGCGCGGCTCGACGACCGCACGATCGCCGCGCGCGCGGCCGAGCTGTGCCGCGCGGCGGAAGACGCGGCGGCGCGCGCCGGCGTCGCGCCCGTCTACGTGATCGGCACCGAGGTGCCGACGCCGGGCGGCGAAGTCGGCGGCCATGACGGCGAGGCGGCGATCGCGCGGATCGCGGTCACGCGCAGCGACAGCATCGACGCGACGCTCGACGCGCACCGCCGCGCGTTCGCGGCGGCCGGGCTCGACGACGCGTGGACGCGCGTGGTCGCGATCGTCGCGCAGCCGGGCGTCGACTTCGACGACCGCCACGTGCTCGACTACGACAGCGCCAAGGCAGCGTCACTCGGCGCGAGTATCCTGCATACACCGCGTCTCGTGTTCGAGGCGCATTCGACCGATTACCAGACCGAGGGTGCGCTCGCCGCGCTCGTGCGCGATCACTTCGCGGTGTTGAAGGTCGGCCCGGCGCTGACGTTCGCGCTGCGCGAGGCGCTGTTCGCATTGACGTTCATCGAGGATGCGCTGATCGACGACGTCGCGCAGCGCTCGCGGTTGCGCGACGTCGTCGACGCCGCGATGCGCGCGCAGCCCGAGCACTGGGCGCCGTACTACCGCGGCGACGAGACCGAGCAGCGGCTCGCGCGCCAGTTCAGCTACAGCGACCGGATTCGCTACTACTGGCTGCAGCCGGCCGTCGCGGCCGCGGTCGAGCAATTGTTCGGCAACCTCGCGCGGCAGCCGGTGCCCGAGACGCTCGTCGCGCAGTGGCTGCCGGATGTCTACGCGGCGTGCCGCGCGGGCGGGCTCGCGAAGGAGCCGCGCGCATGGGTGCGCCACCGGATACGCGACGTGATTGCGCACTATGCGCGCGCGTGCGGAATGCAGCGGCCGGCATGACGGGCCGCGAAGGAAACGACGCAAGACCGACGATACTTCGAACAATCACAGGAGACATGCCATGCAACGAAAGATGCTCGACGCCGCCGCACGCTGCTTCGCCGGAGCTGCGCTCGCGACGGCCGCCTGCGCCGCGTCCGCCGGTACGCTGACGATCGCGACGCTGAACAACCCCGACATGATCGAGCTGAAGAAGCTGTCGCCGGCGTTCGAGAAAGCGAACCCCGACATCAAGCTGAACTGGGTGATCCTCGAGGAGAACGTGCTGCGCCAGCGCGCGACGACCGACATCACGACCGGCAGCGGCCAGTTCGACGTGATGGCGATCGGCACCTACGAGACGCCGCAGTGGGGCAAGCGCGGCTGGCTCGCGCCGATCACGGGCCTGCCCGCCGACTACGACCTCAACGACATCGTGAAGACCGCGCGCGACAGCCTGTCGTACAACGGCCAGCTGTATGCGCTGCCGTTCTACGTCGAAAGCTCGATGACGTTCTACCGCAAGGACCTGTTCGCGGCGAAGGGGCTGAAGATGCCCGACCAGCCGACCTACGACCAGATCGCCGAGTTCGCGGACAAGCTCACCGACAAGGCGAAGGGCACCTACGGGATCTGCCTGCGCGGCAAGGCCGGCTGGGGCGAGAACATGGCGTTCGTGTCGACGGTCGTGAACACGTTCGGCGGGCGCTGGTTCGACGAGAACTGGAACGCGCAGCTCACGTCGCCCGAATGGAAGAAGGCGATCACGTTCTACGTGAACCTGCTGAAGAAGGACGGCCCGCCGGGAGCGAGCTCGAACGGCTTCAACGAGAACCTGACGCTGACCGCGTCGGGCAAGTGCGCGATGTGGATCGACGCGACGGTCGCGGCCGGGATGCTCTATAACAAGCAGCAGTCGCAGGTCGCCGACAAGATCGGCTTCGCGCCCGCGCCGGTCGCCGTCACGCCGAAGGGTTCGCACTGGCTGTGGGCGTGGGCGCTGGCCGTGCCGAAGACCTCGAAGCAGCAGGATGCCGCGCGCAAGTTCATCGCGTGGGCGACGTCGAAGCAGTACATCGAGATGGCCGGCAAGGACGAGGGCTGGGCGTCGGTCCCGCCGGGCACGCGCGCGTCGACCTATCAGCGCCCCGAGTACAAGGCCGCCGCGCCGTTCTCGGACTTCGTGCTGAAGGCGATCGAGACGGCCGACCCGACCGATCCGTCGCTGAAGAAGGTGCCGTACACGGGCGTGCAGTACGTCGGGATTCCTGAATTCCAGTCGTTCGGCACGGTGGTGGGCCAGTCGATCGCGGGTGCTGTCGCGGGCCAGATGACGGTCGACCAGGCGCTGGCCGCCGGGCAGGCCGCCGCCGACCGCGCGGTCCGGCAGGCCGGCTACAAGAAGTAACGCGGCCCCGCACCGTGTGCCGTCGGGCACGGTGCGGGTCGCCCATGCTGAAAGGCGGGCAGGCCGTTCGCGCCCGCGCATCAACCGGAGGGACTCCGATCATGCGTCACCTACGTCTTCCCCTGAGTCACGCGCCGTCGGTCGGCGACGCGTCGTCGCCGCCGGGCGCGCCGCGCCACGCGCGCGGCGGCGCGAGCTGGCTCGTGTCGCCGTCCGTCGCGGTGCTGCTGCTGTGGATGTCGATTCCGCTCGCGATGACGATCTGGTATTCGTTCTCGCGCTACAACCTGCTGAACCCGGACGTGAAGGGTTTCGCGGGCCTCGACAACTACCGCTTCCTCGCGACCGATCCGTCGTTCCTGCCCGCGATCTGGCACACGCTCGTGCTGATCGGCGCGGTGCTCGCGATCACGGTGATCGGCGGCGTGCTGATGTCCGTGCTGTTCGACCGCAAGTTCTACGGGCAGGGCGTGGCACGCCTGCTGGCGATCGCGCCGTTCTTCGTGATGCCGACGGTGTCCGCGCTGATCTGGAAGAACATGATCCTGCACCCGGTGTACGGGCTCGTCGCGACCGCGATGCGCGCGCTCGGGATGACGCCGATCGACTGGTTCGCCGATTACCCGCTTACCGCCGTGATCATCATCGTCGCGTGGCAATGGCTGCCGTTCGCGTTCCTGATCCTGTTCACCGCGATCCAGTCGCTCGACCAGGAGCAGAAGGAAGCCGCGCGCATCGACGGCGCGGGCCCGATCGCGATGTTCTTCTACATCACGCTGCCGCACCTGAAGCGTGCGATCGCGGTGGTCGTGATGATGGAGACGATCTTCCTGCTGTCGATCTTCGCGGAGATCTACACGACGACCGGCGGCGGCCCCGGCGATGCGACGACCAACCTGTCGTACCTGATCTACGCGCTCGGCCTGCAGCAGTTCGACGTTGGCCTCGCATCCGCCGGCGGCATCATCGCCGTGGTGGTCGCGAACGTCGTGTCGTTCTTCCTCGTGCGGATGCTCGCGCGCAACCTGAAGGGAGAGTACGAGAAATGAGCGACCTGACCTTCGAAGGCCGGCGCGTGCCGGCCGTGTTCGACCTGGTGCGGCGCGCGCTGCCCGGCACGCTCGCGTGGCTGATCGCGCTGCTGCTGTTCTTCCCGATCTTCTGGATGGCGATCACCGCGTTCAAGACCGAGCAGCAGGCGTATGCGTCGACGCTGTTCTTCATCCCGACGCTTGACAGCTTCCGCGAGGTGTTCGCGCGCAGCAACTACTTCGCGTTCGCGTGGAATTCGGTGCTGATCTCGGCGGGCGTCACGGTGATCTCGCTGCTGTTCGCGGTGCCGGCCGCGTACGCGATGGCGTTCTTCCCGAACCACCGCACGCAGAAGGTGCTGCTGTGGATGCTGTCGACGAAGATGATGCCGTCGGTCGGCGTGCTCGTGCCGATCTACCTGCTGTGGAAGAACGCGGGGCTGCTCGATACCGTGTCGGGCCTCGTGATCGTCTACACGCTGATCAACCTGCCGATCGCGGTGTGGATGACCTTCACGTACTTCAACGAGATCCCGAAGGACATCCTCGAAGCCGGGCGCATCGATGGCGCATCGACGTGGCAGGAGATCGTCTACCTGCTGATGCCGATGGCGCTGCCGGGGCTCGCGTCCACCGCGCTGCTGCTGGTGATCCTGTCGTGGAACGAAGCGTTCTGGAGCATCAACCTGTCGAGCTCGAACGCGGCGCCGCTGACCGTGTTCATCGCGTCGTACTCGAGCCCCGAGGGGTTGTTCTGGGCGAAGTTGTCCGCGGCTTCGTTGCTCGCGGTCGCGCCGATCCTGATCGTCGGCTGGCTGTCGCAGAAGCAGCTGGTGCGCGGGCTCACGTTCGGGGCGGTCAAATGAGCGCTACCGGTCAAGGTGCGAACGTGCTGATCTGCGATTGCGACGGCGTGCTGATCGACAGCGAGGCGGTCGCCGCCGACGTGATCGTGCGCGAACTCGATGCGCGCTGGCCGGGCGTCGATGCGCGGCCGGCCGTGATGCCGCTGCTCGGGCTGCGCATCGAACGCGTGCTGGCCGGCGCGAGTGACGCCGTCGGCCGCACGCTGTCGGCCGACGACGTCGATGCGATCCGCCGTGCGGTCGAGGCGGCGGCCGTCAACGCACCGATGGTCGAAGGCATCGACGCGGCGCTGGCCGCGATCGACCTGACGACGGCCTGCGCGAGCAACAGCTACCGCACGTATGTCGAGGCGGCGCTCGCGCGCACGGGCCTCGCGCGCTTCTTCGGCGACCGGCTGTTCTGCGCGGATTCCGTCGCGCGGCCGAAGCCGGCGCCGGACGTGTATCTCGCGGCCGCGCGCACGCTCGGCGTGGCGCCCGCGCAGTGCCTCGTCGTCGAGGACAGCGTGACGGGCATCACCGCGGCGGCCGCGGCCGGCATGACCGTGCTCGGCTTCGTCGGCGGCGGGCATGCGTCGGCCGCGCAGATCGACGCGCTGCGCGGCATCGGCGCGCGTCACGTATTCGACGACATGCACGAGCTGCCCGGCTACGTCGCGCGCTGGCAGGCGACGGGCGCGGTGCTGCCGAACTAGGACAAGTTACGCGCCGCATGCGTGCATGCGGCGCATCACGAACGAACGGAGACAGATCATGGCAAGCGTGCTCCTGCGCAACATCGCGAAGCGCTACGACGAAACCGAAGTGCTGCGCAACGTGAACCTCGACATCGCCGACGGCGAATTCGTCGTGTTCGTCGGCCCGAGCGGCTGCGGCAAATCCACGCTGATGCGGATGATCGCGGGCCTCGAGGATATTTCGAGCGGCGACCTGCTGATCGACGGCGCGAAGGTCAACGACGTGCCGAGCGCGAAGCGCGGCATCGCGATGGTGTTCCAGTCGTATGCGCTGTACCCGCACATGACGCTGTACGACAACATGGCGTTCGGTCTCAAGCTCGCGGGCGCGAAGAAGCCCGAGATCGACCAGGCGGTGAAGAACGCGGCGAAGATCCTGCACATTGATCACCTGCTCGACCGCAAGCCGAAGCAACTGTCGGGCGGCCAGCGGCAGCGCGTCGCGATCGGCCGCGCGATCACGCGCAAGCCGAAGGTGTTCCTGTTCGACGAGCCGCTGTCGAACCTCGATGCCGCGCTGCGCGTGAAGATGCGGCTGGAGTTCGCGCGGCTGCACGACGAGCTGAAGACGACGATGATCTACGTGACGCACGACCAGGTCGAGGCGATGACGCTCGCCGACAAGATCGTCGTGCTGTCGGGCGGCGCGGTGCAGCAGGTCGGCACACCGAACGAGCTGTATCACGCACCGGCGAACCAGTTCGTCGCGGGCTTCATCGGTTCGCCGAAGATGAACTTCCTGAAAGGCACGGTCGAATCGGTCGATGCGGGCGGCGTGCTGGTGCGCTTCGACAGCGGCGAGACGCAGCGCGTGGCGGTCGAAGCGGCGGGGCTGCAGCGCGGCGCGGCGGTGACCGTCGGCGTGCGGCCCGAGCATCTGTTGGTCGAGGCCGCGGCCACGGGTGTCGCCGCGCGGACGATGGCCGTCGAGTCGCTCGGCGATGCCGCGTATCTGTATGCGGAGTCGGCGGTTGCGCCGGACGGGCTGATCGCGCGGATTCCGCCGCTCGATACGTATCGCACCGGCGACGCGCTGCACGTGCACGCGCAGGCCGAGCACTGCCATCTGTTCGACGAGCACGGGCAGGCGTTGCGGCGACTCGGCGTGCACGCGAAGGCCGCGTGACGGCCGGCTGCGCTCACAGGTGCAAGTTCGCGGCCATGTAATCGACGAACGCGCGCAGCTTCGGCGTCGGATGGCGGCCTGATGGCCACAGCGCATAGAGCGGCGTGCGGCTCGCGACGTGTTCGTCGAGCACCGCGCGCAGCGTGCCGCCATCGAGCGCGCCGTGCACGAAGAATTCGGGCAGGCACGCGATGCCGAGCCCGCGCAGCGCGAAGCACAGGCGCGTTTCCGCGCTGTTGCTGACCATCGATACGGGCACGTCGGGCGGCGTGCCCGAGCGCGGCACGCGCAGCGGCCAGGTTTCGAGCTTGCCGCTGCTCGGGAAGCGGTAATGCAGGCAACGGTGGCGCGCGAGATCGGCCGGTGTGTGCGGTGTGCCGTGCCGGTCGAGATAGTCGGGCGACGCGACGAGGTGCTGGCGGAAATGGCCGAGCAGCCGCGACGACAGCCGCGAATCCGACGGCTGGCCGGTGCGCAGCACCGCGTCGAAACCTTCTTCGACGACGTCGACGAGCCGGTCGCTGAAATCGATATCGAGTTCGATCTCCGGGTACGCGGCCATGAAGTCGGCGAGCACCGGCAGCAGCAGCGTGCCGATCGTCGGCAGGCTCACGCGCAAACGCCCGCGCGGCGCTTCGGCGCTGTGCTTCAGTTCCTGCTCGGCCGCGTCGATCTCGGCGATCACGCGCCTGCACCGTTCGAGAAAGCGCGTGCCTTCGGCGGTCAGCGTGATGCTGCGCGTGCTGCGGTGAAACAGCCGCACGTTCAGGCGCGCCTCGAGCCGCGCGATGCGCTTGCCGATCGCCGATGCCGACAGCCCGAGCGCGCGGCCGGCCGCGACGAAACTGCGCGTTTCCGCGACCTGCACGAACACGACGAAGCCGCCCAGATTTTCCATGCAAGATCCCGATTGCGGACATCGACGTCCGGATTGTCCGGAACTCTAACCCGGTTTTTCTTCTCGCGTCGGCTCCTTACGATGGGCGTTCCTTCACTGTTCGAGGTCACGCCATGTCATCCCAGCCTGTCACCGCGTCCTGCGCCGAATCGGACGCCGCGCTCGGTCGCGCGCCCGCCGATGAGCGCCTGCCGGTCGCGAACCTGCTGGCGCTCGCGACGGCCGCCTTCATCACGATCCTTACCGAGGCATTGCCGGCCGGCCTGCTGCCGCTGATGAGCGTCGACCTGCACGTGCCGGCCGCGCTGATCGGCCAGCTCGTGACCGTGTACGCGCTCGGCTCGATCGTCGCGGCAATTCCGCTCGTGGCCGCGACCCGCGCGATGCGCCGACGCCGCCTGCTGCTCATGGCGCTGGCCGGCTTCGTCGTGTCGAATGCGCTGACCGCCGTGTCGCCGTACTACGCGCTCACGCTTGTCGCGCGCTTCGTCGCGGGCATGTCGGCCGGGCTGCTGTGGGCGTTGCTGGCCGGTTATGCGAGCCGGATGGTCGACGCGTCGTTGCGCGGCCGCGCGATCGCGGTCGCGATGCTCGGCGCGCCGGTCGCGATGTCGATCGGCATTCCGGCCGGCACCGCGCTGGGCGCGGCGCTCGGCTGGCGGGTCGCGTTCGCGTTGATCACGCTCGCGGCGCTCGCGCTGATCGGCTGGATCCGCTTGCGCTTGCCCGATTACCCGGGGCAGCAGGCCGGCGCGCGCGAACCGGTGCTCGGCGTGATGACGCTGCCGGGCGTGCGGCCGGTCCTGATCGTGATGTTCGCGTACGTGCTCGCGCATAACATGCTGTACACGTATGTCGCGCCGTTCCTCGCGGGCGTCCGGATGGGTGCGCAGGTCGATGTGGTGCTGTTCGTGTTCGGCATCGCGTCGCTGGTCGGCATCGCGCTGACGGGCGCGTGGATCGGCGCCGCGCAACGGCGTCTGACGCTCGCCAGCATCGCGCTGTTCGCGCTCGCGGCGGTGATGCTCGGCGCCGGATCGGGGATGACGATCGTCTATGCGGGCGTCGCGCTGTGGGGGCTCGCGTTCGGCGGCGCGCCGACGCTGTTCCAGACGGCCACCGCGAACGCGGCGGGGGACGCCGCCGACGTCGCGCAGTCGATGCTCGTGACGGTGTGGAACCTCGCGATCGCCGGGGGCGGCATCGCGGGCGGGATGCTGCTCGGCGCCACCGGCGCTGGTGCGATTCCGTGGGTGCTCGTCGCGCTGCTGGCGGCCGCGTGGGTCGGCGCGTGGCGCGCGCGCCGGCATGCGTTTCCGGCGCCGCGCGCGGCCTGAGCGTTCGGCTGCGGGTCAGTCCGCCTTCGCGTCGAGTGCGGCGCGCGCGCAGGTTTCGTCGGTGACGAGCCCCGACATCCAGCGGCCGCGCAATGCGGCGATCACCGCGTCGCGTTTCTTCGGGCCGCCCGCGAACGCGATCGTCGGGCGCTTCGGCGGCGTGGCGAGCGACACGCTCGTCACGCGCGTGCCGGTCGACACGTCGATCAGCTTGCCCTGCGCATCGATCGGCATGCCGAGCAGTTCGGCCACCGCGCCGAGCGCGGTCATCTCGTCGCGCTCCTGTTCGGTGATGAAGCCGTCTTCGTAGAGCGGGCAGTGCGGGCCGATGTTGCCGATCCCGACGAACGCGACGTCGGCCTTGCCCGACAGCGCCTCGACGATCCGGTACAGCCGGTGGTTGCACCACTGCGCGCGCTCGGCCGCGCTGTCGGCGAACAGCGGCGCGGGCAGCAGGAAGTGCTTGCTGCCGGTCTTCTCGGAGATGTACTGCGCGACGTCGTAGCGGTTCGACGATCCGTCGGCCGCGATCGCGCCGACCATCGACACGAGCCGGTGCTGCGGGCGCTCGATCTGCGCGATCTGCGCGACCGCGGCCTTCAGCGTCCGGCCGCTGCTGACGGCGATCACCATCGGCCGCGTCTCGCCCAGGTAGCGCTCCATCACCTGCGCGCCGGCGACCGCGAGCTTGCGGTCGATCGCGTCGGGCGCATCGGCATCGACGGGCACGACCTCGCACATCGCGAGGCCGTAGCGCTTCGACAGCTGCGCGCCGAGATCGAGGCAGTCGGCGAGCTGGTGGTCGACGCGCACGCGGATCAGGTTCTTCTCGACCGCGAACGCGACGAGGCGCTGCGCGACGGGGCGCGACACCTGCAGCTTTTCGGCGATTTCGTTCTGCGTGTCGCCCGCGACGTAGTAGAGCCACGCGGCACGCGTGGCGAGATCGAGTTTTTCTGAGGACTTGGACACGATAGCGATTCGGTTCGGAGCTGGGGGGCCGCCCGCGGGCCGGCCGGCGGGCCGCACGACGGCATCCACTGTACCGCATGTCGCGCGTGCGGCCGGCGGCCGGTGCGCGCGACCGCGGCGCTTACGCGAGCCGCGTGCGCGACGGTTCGTACAGCGGCCGCACGTGACGGTACAGCGTGCGGAACGCGTCGAGGCGTTCGCGCAGCAGCGCATGGCGCGCCGCGTCCGGTGCGTATTCGGCACGCACGGGCGGCTTGGTCAGCACCGTATGCGGATCGCCGCCGACGGCCAGCCAGCCGAGCCGCGCGGCGCCGAGCGCCGCACCGGTTTCGCCGCCGCCGATCTGGCGCGTGCGCACGTTCAGCGCGTCGGCGATCAGCTGCGCCCAGAACGCGCTGCGCGCGCCGCCGCCGATCAGCGACAACTGGTCGGTTTCGATGCCGGCCGCATGCAGCGCGTCGAAGCCGTCGGCGAGGCCGAGCGTCACGCCTTCGAGCACCGCGTAGCCGAGATGCGCGCGCTCGGTCGCGTGCGTCATCCCGAAGAACACGCCCTGCGCATACGGATCGTTGTGCGGCGTGCGTTCGCCGGACAGGTAGGGCAGGAACAGCGGCGCCGTCGCGAGCGCGTCGGCGTCGAGCGCCGCGACTTCGGCGAGCAGCGCGGGCTCGTCGGTGCCGGTCAGCTTGCAGACCCAGCGCAGGCAGCTCGCGGCCGACAGCACGACGCTCATCAATTGCCAGCGATCGGGAATCGCATGGCAGAACGCATGCACGGCCGACGCGGGATTCGGCATGAAGCGGTCGCCGACCACGCTCAGCACGCCCGACGTGCCGAGCGACACGAAGCCGTCGCCCGCGTGGATCGCGCCGATGCCGAGCGCGCTGGTCGCGTTGTCGCCGCCGCCGCCCGCCACCACGACGGCCTCCGACAGCCCGAGTTCGCGTGCGATATCGGCGCGCAGCGTGCCCGAAGGTGCATTGCCCTCGACGATGCGGGGCATCTGGTCGCGCGTCATCCCGCACGCGGCGAGCAGCGCGTCGGACCAGTCGCGGCGCGCGACGTCGAGCCACAGCGTGCCGGCTGCGTCCGATGGGTCCGACACCTTCGCGCCGGTCAGCCGGAACCGCAGGTAGTCCTTCGGCATCAGCACGCACGCGGTGGCCGCGAATACGTCGGGTTCGTGTTTCGCGACCCACAGCAGTTTCGGCGCGGTGAAGCCCGGCATCGCGAGATTGCCGGCCAGTGCGTGGAGATCGGGCGCACGTTTGGTGAGCAGCGCGCATTCGTCGGCGCTGCGCATGTCGTTCCACAGGATCGCGGGGCGCAGCACCCGGTCGTCGCGGCCGAGCAGCACGGCGCCGTGCATCTGGCCCGACAGGCCGATGCCGCGCACCTGCGCGAACGCTTGCGGATGCCGTTCGCGCAGCGCCGCGAGCGCGGCGAGCGTGCCTTGCCACCAGTCGTCCGGATGCTGTTCGGCCCAGCGCGGATGTGGCCGCGACACGGTGAACGGCGAGCCGGCGGTGCCGACGACCGCGCCGTCCGGGGCGAGCAGCAGCACCTTCACTTCCGAGGTGCCGAGGTCGATGCCGAGATACATGAGCGATCCGTTCCGTCAGAGAGGAGCCGCTACTTTAGCCGTGCTGCCCGGCATGTGCCAAGCAGGTTCGCCCGGCCCGTGCGGCCGGGCGCCGGCTGCCGCGCGTCAGCGCGGCGCGAGCCAGGCGTCGACCCGCGCGAGCCCGGCGCGCAGCGCCTCGTACAGCGCCGCGTTGCCGGCGAGCGAACCCCACAGCGGGCGGCTCGCGCACAGCGCGACGACCGGGTCGTCGGCGTCGACGATCGCCCGCGCGGCGCCTTCGTCCATCACGCCGTCCTGGTACGCGTACGGCAGTGTGCCGCGCGCCCAGCGTTCGAGAAAGCGCAGGAACAGCGCGGGCAGCACGGCGGTGGCGACCGGCGCCGCGCCGCGCGCGAACGATTCGGCGAGCGTCGGCGCGATGAAGCCGGGGATCTTCGAGAAGCCGTCGGCCGCGACGCGCTGGTTCGTGTCGAGCACGTACGGATTGCCGAAGCGTTCGAGCACGACGTCGCGGTAGCGCGCGAGATCGAGCGGGCTCGGGGTGAGGCACGGGATCACGTCCTGCGTCACGTAGTCGTGCGCGAAGCGGCGGATCGCCGCGTCGTGCGTGCCTTCGTGGATATACGTGTGGCCCGCGAGCGTGCCGGCCCACGCGATGCAGCTGTGCGTCGCGTTGAGGATGCGGATCTTCGCTTCCTCGTACGGGTGCACGTCGTCGACGAGTTCGGCGCCGGCCAGCTCCCAGCGCGGCCGGCCGGCCGCGAAGCGGTCCTCGATCACCCACTGGATGAACGATTCGCCCATCACCGGGCACGCGTCGTCGATGCCGGTGGCCGCCAGCACGCGTTCGCGCACGTCGGCGGTCGGGCGCGGCGTGATGCGGTCGACCATCGCGCTCGGCGTGGCGACGTTCGCGTCAAACCATGCGAGCAGGTCGGCCTGCCCGCGCCGCTCGAGGAATTCGCGCATCCCCGCGCGAAAGCGCGCGCCGTTGTTGCGCAGGTTGTCGCAGCTCTGCAGCGTCAGCGGGCCCGCGCCGCGCGTCATGCGTTCGGCGAGCAGCGCCGCGAGCGCGCCGTACAGCGTCGTGCGCGCGCCCTGCAGGTCGGCCGCGAGATCGGCGTTCGCGATGTCGAGCCGGTTGTGTTCGTCGAGGTAGTAGCCGCCTTCGGTGACGGTGAACGACACAATCCGGCAGGCTGGATCGGCGCCGGCGTCGATCAGCGCGGCGAGGTCGATCGACCACGGCAGCACGCGCGTGATCGCGCGGATCGTCTCGTACGCGCGCTCGCCTTGCGGCGTGACGGTTTCGAGCGTGTATTCGCCGTGCTGCACGGCCAGCGCGTCCATCGTCGCGCGCATGTCGTCGCGGATGTTGCCGACGGTCAGCGACCAGCGTTCGTCGGCCGACACGGCCGCGTTCACGCGATGCAGATACCACGCCTGGTGCGCGCGGTGAAACGAGCCCGCGCCGATGTGCAGCAGCACGGGCGCGCGGGCGGAGGACGATTCGCTCATCCGGTGTCTCCTGTTCGTGCCAGTCTTTCCTGTCGACTAGATCATTTGCTCGTCATGTGAGCGAATGATCGTATTCGGGCGAGCGAAAGTCAAGGCGGGGAAACGGCATTTCGATGGTGCGCTGCGGCGGCGCGCGGGCAGGGCGGGCGGGAAGAGGCGGGGAACGGGCGGCCGGCCGGGAAACGCGGTCAGCGCCCTTCGCGGGTGAGCGCGACGAGTTCTTCGAGCAGCTTGCCGGCCGGCCCCGGCAGGATCCCGTGGCGGCGCCGGAACGCGGTGAGCGTGCGCACCGCGACGACCTCGCGCACGGGCAGCGTGTCGATCGTGCCGGCGCGTTGCTCGGCGCCGTACATCGGCTCGGCCATCCAGCTCAGGAAGCCCGCGTGCGCGACGAGGCTCTTCAGCGTCGTGACCGAGCGCGTTTCGACCGCGATGTCGGGCAGTGCGAGCCCGTGCGCGTCGAAGGTCGCGCGCATGTGGTCGAACGGCGCGGTGCCGCGCGGCGGAATCGCCCAGCGCGCATCCAGCGTATCGGCGAGCGTCGGCGCGCGGCCGAGCGCGCGCAGCGGATGGTGCGGCGCCGCAACGATATGGCTGCGATCTTCCCAGCGGCACTCGGGAATCGCGACGATCTCGTCGGTGTCGGGCCCGTGCGCGGACAGCGCGAGATCGATCTCGTGCTTGTTCAGCCCTTCGGCGAGCCGGTCCCACACGCCTTCGATGATCTCCACGCGCAGGTTCGGCCAGCGGTCGAGCACGCGGCCGACCGCGACCGGCAGCACGAGGCTCGCGATGCTGCCCACCGCGCCGACCTTGATCGTGCCCTTCGCGAACCCGCGCATCGCGTCGAGTTCCTCGCGCGCGTGCTCGGCCTCGTGCTGCAGCAGCGTCGCGTGCGGCAGCAGCGCGTCGCCGAACGCGGTGAGCTGCACGCCCTTCGAATGGCGCTCGAACAGCGGCGCGCCGACCTGGTCCTCGAGCCGCTTCAGGATCCGGCTCAGCGCCGGCTGCGTCACATGCAGCGCATCGGCCGCGCGGCCGAGGCTGCCGCACGCGACGATCGTCGTGAAGGCGCGCAATTGTCGGAGATCGAAAGTCATGCCGGAATGTAATGGCTTATCGCAAAAAATACAGTATCCGAGAATGGCTTGCACTTCGATACTGTGGAAACCGCCAAGCCATCGAGGAGTCACCCGAGCATGTCCGGCCATCCGCCCCCATCCGCCGCACCCGTCACCGTTCGCGATGCGGTCATCGACCTGCTTCGCCAGTTCGGCATCGACCGCGTGTTCGGTAATCCCGGTTCGACCGAACTGCCGATGTTTCGCGATTTCCCGGCCGATTTCCGCTACGTGCTCGGCCTGCACGAGGCCGTCGTGGTCGGGATGGCCGACGGCCATGCGCAGGCCACCGGCAATGCAGCGGTCGTCAACCTGCATTCCGCTGCGGGCGTCGGCAACGCGATGGGCAACCTTTTCACCGCGTTCAAGAACCGCACGCCGCTGATCGTCACCGCGGGCCAGCAGGCGCGCGCGATCCTGCCGTTCGATCCGTTCCTCGGCGCGACGCAGGCCGCCGAGCTGCCGAAGCCGTACGTGAAATGGAGCATCGAGCCGGCGCGCGCGCAGGACGTGCCGGCCGCGATCGCGCGCGCATATCGCATCGCGATGCAGGAGCCGCGCGGCCCGGTGTTCGTGTCGATCCCGGTCGACGACTGGGACCAGCCGGCCGAGCTGCTGCCGCGGCGCGACGTCAGCAGTGTCGTGCGGCCCGATCCCGACGCGCTTGCGCGGCTCGGCGATGCGCTCGACGCCGCGCGGCGTCCCGCGCTCGTGGTCGGCGCGGCCGTCGATCGTGCGGGCGCGTGGGACGACGTCGTGCGGCTCGCCGAGCGGCACCGGGCGCGCGTGTACGTCGCGCCGATGTCGGGGCGCTGCAGCTTCCCCGAGGACCATCCGCTGTTCGGCGGCTTCCTGCCGGCGATCCGCGAGAAGATCGTCGCGCGGCTCGACGGGCACGACCTCGTTTTCGCGTTCGGCGCGCCCGCGTTCACCTATCACATCGAAGGCTTCGGCCCGCACGTGCCGCCGGGTGCGGCGCTCGTGCAGCTCGTCGACGATCCGGGCGTCGCCGCGTGGACGCCGTCGGGCGACGCGGTCGTCGGCAACCTGCGGCTCGCGGCGCGCGACCTGCTGGCGCGCCCGGCGCCGCTGGAGCGGCCGATGCCCGCGCCGCGGCCGCCGCGCATGCGCGTCGACGCGCCGGCCGCCGGCGAGCGCATGTCGGCCGCGTTCGCGCTGCAGACGCTCGCCGACGTGCGCGACGCGCACGACATCGTCGTGGAGGAAGCACCGAGCGCGCGGCCCGTGATGCAGGAACACCTGCCGTTCACGCGTAGCGGCACGTTCTACACGATGGACAGCGGCGGGCTCGGCTACGGGATGCCGGCCGCCGTCGGCGTCGCGCTCGCGCAGCCGGGGCGGCGCGTGATCGGGCTGATCGGCGACGGCTCGAGTCTGTATTCGATCCAGGCATTGTGGAGCGCCGCGCAACTGAAGCTGCCGATCACGTTCGTGATCCTGAACAACCGGCGCTACGCGGCGCTGCAGGATTTCGCGCCCGTGTTCGGCTTCGGCCCCGGCGACCCGGTGCAGGGCACCGATCTGCCCGACCTGAATTTCGTCGCGCTCGCCGAAGGGATGGGCTGCCGCGGCGTGCGCGTCGCCGACGCGGCGCGCCTGCGCGACACGCTGACCGACGCGCTGCATGCCACGACGCCGGTCGTCGTCGAAGTCGAGATTGCCTGACGCGCGGCGCGCGTCTTTTGCGGAGAATCCATGCAAACCGTATCGATGCTGATCGGCGGCGAACGCCGCCATTCGTCCAGCGGCGCGACCTTCGTGCGCCGCAACCCGCTCGACGGCGAGATCGCGTCCGTAGCGCCCGCGTGCACCGTCGACGATGCGCGCGCGGCGGCCGACGCGGCCGCCCGCGCGTTTCCCGAATGGGCGGCGCTTGGGCCCGGTGCGCGCCGCGCGCTGCTGCTGAAGGCGGCGGCCGCGCTCGAAGCGAAGCACGAGCAGTTCGTCGCGGCGATGGCGGCGGAGACGGGCGCGTCCGCGCTGTGGGCCGGCTTCAACGTGCACCTTGCCGCGAGCGGGCTCGTCGAGGCCGCGTCGCTGACCACGCAGATCGGCGGCGAGCTGATTCCGTCCGACGTGCCCGGCTCGCTCGCGATGGGCGTGCGGCAGCCGGCCGGCGTCGTGCTCGGCATCGCGCCGTGGAACGCGCCGGTGATCCTCGCGACGCGCGCCCTCGCGCTGCCGCTCGCGTGCGGCAACACGGTCGTGCTGAAGGGTTCGGAGCTGTGCCCCGTCACGCACGGGTTGATCGTCGAGGCGCTGCAGGAGGCCGGGCTGCCGCCGGGTGTCGTCAATTTCGTGACGAACGCGCCTGAGGACGCAGGCGCCGTCGTCGACGCGTTGATCGCGCATCCGGCCGTACGCCGCGTGAATTTCACGGGCTCGACGCGCGTCGGGCGGATCGTCGCCGAAGCGTGCGCGCGCCACCTGAAGCCGTCGGTGCTGGAGCTCGGCGGCAAGGCGCCGTTCGTCGTGCTCGACGATGCGGATATCGACGCGGCGGTCGCGGCGGCCGCATTCGGCGCGTTCGCGAATTCCGGGCAGATCTGCATGTCGACCGAGCGGATCATCGTCGACGCGTCGATTGCCGATACGTTCGTCACGAAGCTCGCCGCCAAGGCCGCATCGCTGCCGCTCGGCGATCCTCGCAACGGGCCCGTCGTCCTCGGTTCGCTGATCGACATGAAGGCCGTCGAACGCTGCAACGCGCTGATCGACGACGCGCTTGCGCACGGCGCGACACTGCGGTGCGGCGGCAAAGCCGACAGCACGCTGTTCCCGGCGACGCTGCTCGACCACGTGACGCCGGCGATGCGGATCTACGCGGAAGAATCGTTCGGCCCGGTGAAGGGCATCGTGCGCGTCGACGGCGAGGCGGCGGCGATCCGCTGCGCGAACGACAACGCGTTCGGGCTGTCGTCGGCCGTGTTCAGCCGCGATGTCGCGCGTGCGATGCGCGTCGCGGCACGCATCGAATCGGGCATCTGCCACGTGAACGGCCCGACCGTGCACGACGAGGCGCAAATGCCGTTCGGCGGCGTAAAGGACAGCGGCTTCGGCCACTTCGGCGGCAAGGCCGGCATCGCGGCGTTCACGGACCTGCGCTGGATCACCGTGCAGACGACGCCGCGCCACTATCCGTTCTGACGAGGCCATGACGATGAGGATCGCGATTCTGGGCGCGGGCGCGATGGGCTCGCTGTTCGGCGGGCTGCTGGCCGAAAGCGGCGAGGCCGTCACGCTGATCGACGTGAACGATGCGCATCTCGATGCGATTCGCCGCGACGGGCTGCGCATCGACGACGATCGCGGCGAACGGCGCATCCGCGATTTGCAGGCCGTGCGGCCGGACGCCGCGAATGCGGCCGCGGCCGCGTCGCCCGACACACCGTTCGACCTGCTGATCGTTTTCACGAAATCGCTGCACACGCGCAGCGCGCTCGACGGCGTGCGCGCGTTGCTGACGCCGCGCACCTGCGTGCTGACGCTGCAGAACGGGCTCGGCAACGTCGAGACGCTGAATGCGTTCGTGCCGCTCGAACGGATCCTGGTCGGCGTGACGACGTGGCCGGCCGACGCCGCGGGGCCCGCGCACGTTCGCTCGCACGGCGCGGGCACGATCCGCATGATGACGGCCGACGGCACGGCCCGCCCGTTCGCGACGGCGGTGGCCGACGCGCTGTCGCGTGCGGGGCTCGCGTGCACGCTCGATGCCGACGTGTGGGCCGCGATCTGGGAGAAGGTGGCGTTCAACGCGGCGCTGAACACGCTGTGCGCGGTGACCGGCTGCACGGTCGACCAGCTCGGCAACCAGCACGACGGGCCGCGGCTCGCGCTCGCGATCGCGGCCGAGACGGCCGCCGTCGCGCGCGCGAAGGGTATCGCGGTCGACGGCGAATGCATCGCACGCAACGTCGAGCATGCGATCCGCGAACATCGCGGCCACCGCCCGTCGATGCTGCAGGACGTGCTCGCGGGCCGCCGCACGGAAATCGACGCGATCAGCGGCAAGGTCGTCGCGGCCGCGCGCGAAGCGGGCGTCGCGGTGCCGCACGCCGAGACGCTGCTCGCGCTCGTCCGGCTGATCGACGCACGGGTGAACTGAGCATCAGGCCGGCGGCCGGCTTGCGCCGCATAACGATACGAGCGCGCCGGGCATGTACCACGGCGCCGGATCTGGGTCCGTTCGCATCGGACAGGAGACACCATGAAAGTTATCGACTGCCGCCGTTCCGCCGCACGCAGCGCGTGCATGTTGCCGCTGCGCGGCGCCGGGAGCCCCGCATGAGCGCGCAGCACGCACTGGACGGACGACAGCCGCCGTCGGTCGACATCGGCACCACCCTCGACGACGGGCCGTTCACGACGATGCAGCGCTGCGTGGTGCTGCTCGCCGCGCTCGCGATCGTGCTCGACGGTTTCGACGGCCAGTTGATCGGCTTTGCGATTCCCGTGCTGATCCGCGAATGGGGCATCACGCGCGGCGCGTTCGCGCCGGCGGTCGCGGCGGGCCTGATCGGGATGGGCATCGGCAGCGCGTGCGCGGGCATCGTCGCGGATCGTTTCGGCCGCCGCCAGGCCGTGATCGGCAGCGTGTTCCTGTTCGGCATCGCGACCTGCGCGATCGGCTTCGCGCCCGATGTCACCGCGATCGCGATACTGCGTTTCTTTGCAGGGCTCGGTATCGGCGGTGCGCTGCCGACGGCAACGACGATGACGGCCGAATACACGCCCGCGCGGCGCCGCACGATGATGGTGACGGCGACGATCGTCTGCGTGCCGCTCGGCGGCATGCTGGCCGGCCTGTTCGCGCACGAGGTGTTGCCGCGCTACGGCTGGCGCGGGTTGTTCTTCGCGGGCGGCGCGCTACCGCTCGTGCTCGGTTTCGTGCTCGTGCGCGCGCTGCCCGAATCGCCGCGTTATCTCGCGCGGCGCCCCGCGCGCTGGCCGGAGCTCGGCGCGCTGCTCGCGCGGATGCAGCGGCCGGTCGCGCCGGGCACCGTGTTTACCGATATGAAGGACGCACGCGTGCCCGGTGGACGCAGCGGTTTCGGCGCACTGTTCGCGAGCGGCCAGGCGCGCGACACGATCGCGCTGTGGTGCGCGTTCTTCATGTGTCTGCTCGCCGTGTATGCGGCGTTCAGCTGGCTGCCGACGATGCTCGCGGCGAGCGGGCTGAGCGTGTCGGTCGCAGGCGCAGGGCTCACCGCGTACAACCTCGGCGGCGTGATCGGTGCGCTGCTGTGTGCGTGGGCGATCGCGCATGCCGGGTCGCGCTGGCCGCTCGCGCTGTGCAGCATCGGCGGCGCGGCGAGCGCGGTGTGGCTGATGGGCGTCGATGCGAGCCGCCACACGGGCTGGCTGATCGTCGGGCTCGGCCTGCACGGACTGTTCGTCAACGCGGTGCAGTCGACGATGTATGCGCTCTGCGCGTACATCTACCCGACGGCGGTGCGCGCGACGGGCACCGCGAGCGCGCTCGCGTTCGGCCGGCTCGGCGCGATCCTCAGCGCGTTCGCTGGCGCGATCGTGATCACGACGGGCGGCGCGAGCGCGTACCTGACGATGCTGGCGGCCGCGATGGGCGTGGTGTGCATCGCGCTGCTCGCGGTGCGGCGGCATATTCCGCGGCTGTCGCGCGCGCAGTCGATGCCGCGCGAAGGAGAGGAGCTGGCCCGCACGTCGTCGTGACGTGCGGGCGCATCACGTGCGTTACAGCGTGGTGCGCACGTGCCAGAGCTCGGGGAACAGCACGACGTCGAGCATCTTGCGCAGATACGGCGCACCGCTGGTGCCGCCCGTGCCCTGCTTGAAGCCGATGATGCGCTCGACGGTCGTCACGTGACGGAAGCGCCACTGGCGGAACGCGTCCTCGAGATCGACCAGCTCCTCGGCCATCTCGTACAGCTCCCAGTGTTGCTGCGGGTGACGGTACACCTCGAGCCACGCGGCCTCGACCGTTTCGTCGTGCCGCGTCGGCTGCGTCCAGTCGCGCTCGAGCCGCTCCGGCGCGATCGGGAAACCGCGCCGCGCGAGCAGGCGCACGACCTCGTCGTAGAACGACGGCGCCTCGAGCGTCGCGCGCACCTGTTCGAGAATGTCGGGCCGGTGCGCATGCGGCTGCAGCATCTGCTCGTTCTTGTTGCCGAGCAGGAATTCGAGCTGGCGATACTGGTACGACTGGAAGCCCGACGACTGCCCGAGATACGGCCGCATCGCCGAATACTCGGACGGTGTCATCGTCGACAGCACGCTCCACGCCTGCACGAGCTGCTCGAGGATGCGCGACACGCGCGCGAGCATCTTGAACGCGGGCGGCAACGCGTCGGTGCGCACCGCATCGAGCGCGCCGCGCAGCTCGAACAGCGCGAGCTTCATCCACAGCTCGCTGGTCTGATGCTGGATGATGAACAGCATCTCGTTGTGATCGGGCGACAGCGGATGCTGCGCGTCGAGGATCGAATTCAGCGACAGGTAGTCGCCGTAGCTCATCGACTTCGAGAAATCGAGCTGCGCGTTGTGCCAGCCGGCTTGGCCCGAGGTTTCGCCCGGCACGTGCGGTGCTTCGTGTGCCGGATGCGGGGCGCGTGCGCCCGAGAACGGGCAGCCCGCCGGCGCGTCGTCGCCGGGCGGCTGCATATGACCAGAATTCACGACTTTCTCCAGGATTGAATGACGGGGGCGCGGCGCGTCGTCCGCACGTCGGTGCGGCGCGCGCCGGGCAGAACCGGTCAGGTCACCGCGCCGCGCTCGGCGAACTCGGGCGCCTTCCACGCTTCGGTGGCCAGGATGTCGCGCAGCGTCTCGACGGCATCCCACACGTCGGCGAAGCGCGTATAGAGCGGCGTGAAGCCGAAGCGCAGCACGTACGGCTCGCGGTAGTCGCCGATCACGCCGCGCGCGATCAGCGCCTGCATCACCTCGTAGCCGTGCGGATGCTCGAAGCTCGCCTGCGAGCCGCGCTGGTGATGCGAGCGCGGCGTGACGAGCTTCAGCGACAGGCCTGCACAGCGCGACTCGACGAGCGCGATGAACGCATCGGTCAGCGCGAGCGACTTGCGGCGGATCGCGTGCATGTCGGTCTGCAGGAACACGTCGAGCCCGCATTCGACCATCGACATCGACACGATCGGCTGCGTGCCGCACAGGAAGCGCGCGATGCCCGGATCGGGCGCGAAGCCCGGTTGCATCGCGAACGGCGCGCGGTGGCCCCACCAGCCGGACAGCGGCTGCGAGAAATGCGCGTGATGGCGCTGCGGCACCCACACGAACGCGGGCGAACCGGGGCCGCCGTTCAGGTACTTGTACGTGCAGCCGACCGCGCCGTCCGCGCGTGCGCCGTTCAGGTCGACCGGCACCGCGCCGGCCGAGTGCGCGAGATCCCACAGCATCAGCGCGCCCGCGTCGTGCACGAGCTGCGTGACGGCCGGCATGTCGTGCATGTAGCCGGTGCGGTAGTTCACGTGCGTGATCATCGCGACGGCCGTGTCCGCGCCGAGCGCATCGGGCAGGTCGGCCGGATCGTCGATCAGGCGCAGTTCGTAGTCGCCGCCGAGCTGTTCGATCAGCCCCTGCGCGATATACAGGTCGGTCGGGAAGTTCGAGCGTTCCGACACGATCACGCGGCGCTCGGGCGCGCGCTCGGCCTGGTGGCGCACCATCGCCGACAGCAGCTTGAACAGGTTGATCGAGATGGTGTCGGTCACGACCGTTTCGCCGGGCGCGCCGCCGATCAGCGTCGCGAGCTTGTCGCCAAGCCGGCGCGGCAGCGCGAACCAGCCGGCCGTGTTCCAGCTGCGGATCAGGCCTTCGCCCCATTCGGCGCCGATCACCTGCTGCGCGCGGGCGGCCGATTCGCGCGGCTGCGCGCCGAGCGAATTGCCGTCGAGGTAGATCACGCCGTCGGGCAGGGCGAACTGGTCGCGCAGCGGGGCGAGCGGGTCGTCGCGGTCGAGCGCGAGCGCGTCTTCACGGGTCTTGATCATGATGTGGGGTCGTAGGTCGGGGTAATCAGGAGGAACGCACGGGCAGCGCGCGCAGCACCGCGCGCACCGGGCTCGCGTCGAGCGTCGTGAACTTCAGCGGCAGCGCGATCAGTTCGTAGTCGCCGGGCGGCACGTCGTCGAGCACGATGCCTTCGAGGATCGCCATCCGGTGCGCACGCACGCGATGATGCGCGTCCATCGTCTTCGATTCCTGCGGGTCGAGCGACGGCGTATCGATGCCGATCAGCTTCACGCCGCGCGCGGCGAGCAGGTCGATCGTGTCGGGCGCGACGGCGCAGAAACCGGGGTCCCATTGCGCGACCGGCGCTTGCGCACAGGTGCGCAGCAGCACGCGTGGCGGCACACCGTCGAGCGCGGCCGCGATGTCGGCCGGCTGCACGACGGGCGACGCGCCGATGCAATGGATCACGCGGCACGGGCCGAGGTAGGTGTCGAGCGGCACGGCGCCGATCGGCGCGCCGTCGGCGTCGTAGTGCAGCGGCGCGTCGCAGTGCGCGCCGGTGTGGGGCGACAGCGTCAGGCGTGCGACGTTGACCGGCGAGCCGGCCTCCATCCGCCACACGCGTTCGACGGAAACCGGCGTATCGCCCGGCCACACGGGAGTGGCGGGGCTGACAGGCGGCGAGATGTCCCAGAGTGTGTCCATGGCATGACGAAGCGGTAAGTCGATGCTTCGAATGATAGGTGGACGCTCGCAGAAAGTGCTTGCGAAATAAACATGGACAATCCGCCGGATTGGCAGATAATTCGACTCAGAGGGAAAACGGGGACCAAAAATGCACGCGATCACGCTCGATGCCACCGACTGCCGGATTCTGGCGGTACTGCAGGAGGAGGGCAGAATCAGCAATCTCGACCTGGCGGAACGGATTTCGCTTTCGCCATCCGCCTGCCTGCGCCGCATGCGCCTGCTCGAGGAGCAGGGCGTGATCGAGCACTACCGCGCGTGCCTGAGCCGCGAGAAGCTCGGCTTCGAGCTCGAGGCGTTCGTGCAGGTATCGATGCGCAACGAGGAAAACCAGTGGCACGAGCGCTTCGCGGAAGCGCTGCGCGAATGGCCGGAGGTGGTCGGCGCGTTTGTCGTCACGGGCGAGAGCCACTATCTGCTGCGCGTGCTCGCGCACAACCTCAAGCACTATTCCGATTTCGTGCTGAACCGGCTCTACAAGGCGCCGGGCGTGATGGACATCCGCTCGAACATCGTGCTGCAGACGCTGAAGGACGAAGCCGGCGCGCCGGTCGGGCTGGCGCGCACGGGCGCGATCAAAGCCGTGTAAGGCCGTGGAAGCCGCCGCCGTGGAACACGAGCGGCGGTGTCGTATCCGATGCGGCCCGCACGCCGCAGCGTTCCACTTCGCCGACGAAGATCACGTGGTCGCCTTCGTCATAGCGGCTGCGGTTGTGGCACTCGAACCACGCGAGCGCGCCGTCGAGCACGGGCATGCCCGAGTTGCCGGCCGCATGCGCGATCCCTTCGAAGCGATCGCCCTTGTAGGTCGAGAAGCGCTTGCACAGGTCGAGCTGCGACGCCGCGAGCACGTTCACCACGTAATGGCTGTTGCCGCGGAATACGGGCGTCGATGCCGATTTGTGCGCGAGGCTCCACAGCACCAGCGGCGGATCGAGCGATACCGAGTTGAACGAGCTGGCGGTGATGCCGATCAGCTGCCCGGACGGTGCGCGCGTCGTGATCACCGTCACGCCCGTCGCGAACTGGCCGAGCGCCTGGCGGAAGGCGGCCGTGTCGAAATCCGGCGGGTTGGCGCGGGTCATCGGGCGGCCATCCGGAACGAAACGGGCGGGCGCGGCGCGACGCGGGTGCGGCAGGCGCGGCGGACGGAAGGCGACAAGGCAGTCGATTGGGAAGTGGTGCGCATGGCCCGATTTTAGCGGAATCGGGGCCGCCGGGCCCGGCCGGACGGCGCATTGCAGGGATAGGGTGGCGTAGCGAACACTGCGGCGCGATGCCGGGTTCGCGACGGCGGGCGGATCGGCACGGCCGTTCTGACGCGTTTTCGTGCTGTGCGGTCGGCCCATCCATCTGCCTGTCCGCTCATCCGCCGATTCGCCACGCCAGCCATCGAGCCCGCCCGCGCTATCGCGCCGCCGCGAACCCGAGCGACAGCGCGCCCGTCACGATCAGGCTCGACGCCCAGACCGCATCGAGATTGAACCAGCTCCGCGACACGAACTTCAGCCCGAGATAACGGTACACGAGCCACGCGAGCCCACCGCCGGCGGCGATCATCGCGGCCGCGTGCATGGCCGCGACGACGAGCGCCATCCCGAGATGCGCATCGACGAGCGTGGCCGCCGCCCGGTGGCCGGCGTCCCTGTCGAGCCCGCAGAGCCCGAGGTAGATCGGCACCAGCATCAGCCCCGCGCCGTGCGCGAGCGCGACCGCGAACGACCACAGGCCGAGCCGCGCGGGCGGGATCCGTGCGAGCGCACGCGGATGCCGGCGCCGGATCAGCAGCACGGCGCCGAAGCCGATCACGAGCGCGCTCGCGCCGATCCGGATCGCCGACTGCCACGCGAGCAGCGCGGCGAGCAGCCCGAACGGCAGCATCACCGCGAATACCGCTAGCACATGGCCGAGCGCGAGATAGCCGAGCGCCGCGACGAGCGCGCCGCCGCGGCGCGTCATCAGCGCGTTCGACACCGCGAGCGGCCAGCCCATCGCGGGGTTGAGCCCGTGATAGATGCCGCTCGCGAGCACGGCCGCCCACAGCGCGAACTGGGCGTGAAGACCGGCGTTCAACGCTTGACCGACGGATAGCAGAACGAGTCGGTCGAGCAGTCGCCGCCTTCGAGCCGGATCTGGTGCGCGCGATAGCCGTCGGGGAACTCGACCCAGTAGTCGTCGGCGAGCGTCAGCCCACCTTCCGGCCCCACGTGCGCGAGCACTTGCGCGCCCGGCACGCCGTCCGGATAGAACTGGTCGTCCCACGTCGAATAGAGCGAGTTGGTCCAGTACACGCGCCGGCCGTCGCGGCTGATCTCGACCATCTGCGGGCCGCCCGCGAACGTACGGCCGTTCGTGTGCGGCGCGCGGCGCACGATCCCGCCGATCCGCACCGACCCCGCGAGCACCGGGTTGTGCGGGTCCGACACGTCGTACTGGCGCATCTCGCCGGTGCCCCAGCACGACACGTAGAGGAAGCGGTCGTCGAGCGACAGGTCGATGTCGGTCACGAGCGGCGGCACCGCGCCGAACGCTTTCAGGAGCGGCGGCAGTTCGTCGGCCGCGGCCGGTTCGGGCGGGATCGTCGCCGTCTTCTTCACGTGGAATTTGCCGTCTTCGCGCCACCAGGTCCAGATCGAGCCTTCGAGAGTCGTCGTGTCGACCACGACGCCGACGAACCCGTATTCGCGCGCCGGGTCGTGCGCGGGCCGTACCTCGAGCGCCATCTGGTGATGCGCGCCGAGATCGATCGTCTGCACGTTGCGCCGCGCACGCAGGTCCCAGAAATGCAGCCGGTGCCCGTATTTGTTCGCGAGCAGGTCCTCGGGCACGATGCCGTTCTCGAATTGCGGCGGCAGCGCCCATTCGCTCGACACCATGTAGTCGCGCGGCAGGTTCCACCAGAAGTCGTAATGCTTGTCCTGCGGGCCGCGGTCGATCTCCCAGCGGCCGAGCACGTCGAAGGTTTCGCAATCCATGATGAAGATGCCGGGCGCGCCGTCGGTGCCGTCCTTGCCCGCGCCGCCGAGCGTGCTCACGTAGATGCCCTCGGGGCCGCAGTGAACGGTGTGCGGCCGCGAATAACCGGTCTTCGCGAAGATCTCGTCGGGCTCGATGATCTTGTGGATGCGTGCCTGCGTCGGGTGCGGCTTCGTGTCGATCACGTAGATGCGCGACGAGCGCAGGCCGGGGATGATCAGGAAGCGGCGTTCGAGGAACGCATGGCCGGTCAGCGGCGACAGCGAAGACGAACACGCATTCCAGCCGAAGTGGTGAAACTCGTCGCCGGTGTTCGGCATCGTCACCGTATGCACGATCTTTCCGTAGGTCGACGAGCCGGGCTTCACGTCGATCACGGCGAGTGCGTCGGGTCTGGAAAAATCGGGGCTCAGCAACAACGTATAGGCAAATTCTTCCGCCGGCGCCTGCATCGCAAGCTCCGGCGAAGCGTGAAACGTCGGGTCAGGCCGCATGCTCATGGTATTGCCCTCTCAGTGGTATCGGATCATGAACGCACGGCCGTACGATGCGGGCGTGCGGGTCGGGGTTGCCGCGCGGCGCGAATCACGCCGGCGGGAGCGATCGGCAGGCGGATGCACGCGTCGATGACACGCGCGGCGCCGTGCATCAGATCGTGAAAGCGGATAAAGGCGGTGTGCCGGATCGCCGCGCGCGGGGCGGGACGGATGCACGGCAAGGGGATGGCACAGTGGAAGCGGTGGCCCGCGACGCGGCGACGGCCGGGCGAGTGACGCGGGCGATGTCTGTTAACGCATGCATATCGATGTTCCGGCAGATGATGTTTGCATCAGGGTCGGGCACGCATCGGGCGCTTTGCGCGAGGCAGCGGGTTTGCCGCCGCGCTCGCGTGGCTAAGTGTAGACGAGAAAGCGGGCGGCGGGTCGCGCGCGGCACCTGGGCAATCTGCCAGGTTCGCGTGCGAGTGAGATACTTGCCGAGGTGCCGCGTCGTCCCGCATCACGGACGTGCAGCGGCGAGACGGACCGGTGGCGCCGGTGCATGCAGGCCGGCCGCCGTCATCAACGAGGGTTTGAATTCATGGTGAACGAGATGCTTGAAACCGCGACGTTGGGAGGCGGGTGTTTCTGGTGCACGGAGGCCGTGTTTCTCGACGTCGACGGCGTGACGGCCGTCCAGTCGGGCTACGCGGGCGGCCATACGCGCAATCCCGGCTACCGCGACATTTGCGAAGGCGACACGGGTCACGCGGAAGTCGTCAACGTGACGTTCGATCCGGCGCGCATCGGTTATCGCGAGATCCTCGAGATCTTCTTCGCGACGCACGATCCGACCCAGCTGAACCGGCAGGGCAACGACGTCGGCACGCAATACCGGTCGGTCGTGTTCACGCATTCGGACGCGCAGCGCGACACCGCGCTCGACGTGATCCGCGAGCTGGAACGCGAGCAGGTGTTCGGGCAGCCGATCGTCACGCAGGTCGTGCCGCTCGACGGCAACTACTGGCCGGCCGAGGATTATCACCAGAACTATTACGCGCGCAATCCGGGGCAGGGCTACTGCTCGGTCGTGATCGGGCCGAAGCTCGCGAAATTCCGGCAGAAGTTCTCGCACCGGCTGAAGTCGCTGCGCGGCGCGTGAGCATTTGAACGGCAGGAACCGGCGTTACGCCGCCTCGTTGCGCCACTGCGCGCACGCGGCGGCGATCTCGCGCGCGAGCGCGATGCACGACAGCGGCGCGGAGCCTTCCGCCTTGTTGTTGATCGTGATGATCACCGGCTGCCCGGCCAGCGCATAACGCGCGGCCAGTTCGGCGAGCGCCGAGCGCGTGGCCGGATCCTCGTCGACGAGCTTGTCGAACGGTTCGTACTTCGCTTTCGCCTGTTCGTACTTGAAGCCGCCGTGCAGGCTCCAGCGCACGATCAGCGGGCCCGGTGCGTCGCCGTCGAGCAGCGCGAGCGCGGCCGCCTGGCGCAGCGGGTCGGGCATCCGCGCGTGCAGGCCGACGCAGTAGCGCACGCCGAGTGACGCGAGCGCACGGATGAAACGCGGCGTGAGCAGGCTCGCATCGCGGATCTCGATTGCGTAGCGCGGGCCATCGGCTTCCGGCGACAGCGGCGGCAGCGCCGCGAAGAACGCGGCCAGCCGGTCGATCAGCGCAGCCGGTTCGGCGAGTAGTGGGTCGGGCAGCGGCGAGAACTGGAACACGAGCACACCGGCTTTCCGGCCGAGCCCTTCGATGCATGGCTGGACGAATTCGCGAGTGGCGAGTTGCGCGTCGAGGAAGGTCGGGTTCGGCCCCGACGGCTCGCCGCGCCGGCCGCGCACGACCGCGTCGGTCACCGAGGCCGGCGCCTTCACGACGAAGCGGAAGTCGTCGGGCACCTGCTGCGCGTAACGCAGGTAGTCGGCGACGGACAGCGGGCCGTAGAACGACCGGTCGAGACTCACGCTCTTCAATAGCGGATGTGCGCCGTACGCTTCGAGCCCCTCCCGCGACAGCTTCGTCTGCGCGAAATCGCCGTCGTAGACGATGCCGTTCCAGCCGGGGAAGTACCACGACGACGTGCCGAGCCGCACGTTCGGCGGCAGGCCGGCCGCTGCGTCGGCGACGTCCGCCGCGATCGGCGCGGGCGGCACGCCGCGCTGGCGCCGGCCTTTCTTCTGCGGTGCGGCGGGTGGGGGCGGTTCGTCCCACAGCAGCCCGGAGGACGCGGGCGGTGCTTCGTCGGCAGGGAGGTCGTCTTTCGCGGGCGGCGACGCGCGAGCGGCGTCAGGCGGCACACCGAACAGGTCGAATTGTCCGTCGGCGTGCGACCCGTCCGTGTCGTCGCGTTGCTGTCGTTCCGGTGGCGCCTTGCGCCGCGTCCTGCCGTCACCCATGCATGCCCAGCGTGAAGCGCCGCCTAGCGCGGCAGCGCGTGTTCGTACATATAGCGCCGCGACCACGGCAGCGTTTTCGCGCTGCGTCCGGCCTTGCGGCACACGATCTGGAAGATCGACACGTCGTCATGCTCGAATGCATACGCGCAGCCGGCGAGATACACGCGCCAGATGCGGAATTTTTCGTCGTCGACGAGCTGTCGCGCTTCTTCGGCCTTCGCCTCGAAGTTCTCCGTCCAGATCTCGAGCGTGCGCGCATAGTGCCGCCGCAGGCTTTCGACGTCAACCGCTTCCAGGCCGCCGCGCTGCGCCGCTTCGAGTGCGAGGCTGATGTGCGGCAGCTCGCCGTCCGGGAACACGTAGCGGTCGATGAACTCGCCGCCGCCGAGCGCCGTCTCGCCGCTTTCTGCGTCGGTCGACGTGATCCCGTGGTTCATCGCGATGCCGTCGTCGGCAAGCAGGTCACGGACCCGCGAGAAATAGAGCGGCAGGTTCTTGCGGCCGACGTGCTCGAACATCCCGACGCTCGTGATGCGGTCGAACTGGCCGTCGATCTCGCGGTAATCCTGCAGCCGGATCTCGATCTTGTCCTCCAGCCCCGCGGCCTTCACGCGTGCGGTCGCGAGATCGAACTGGTTCTGCGACAGCGTCACGCCGAGACACGTCGCGCCGAACTTCTGCGCGGCGCGCAGCACGAGCGCGCCCCAGCCGCAGCCGATGTCGAGCAGGCGCTGGCCGGGCTCGAGCTGGATCTTCGTCAGGATGTGGTCGATCTTCTTGACCTGCGCGGTCGCGAGATCCTCGTCGCCGTTCTCGAAGTACGCGCACGAGTACACCATGTTCTCGTCGAGCCACAGCCGGTAGAACTCGTTCGAGACGTCGTAGTGGTACTGGATCGCCTTCCGGTCGGTGTTTTTCGTGTGCGTGAAGTAGCGCTTCACGCGCGCGAGCTTGCTCGCGCTCGTCACCGTGCTGCGCGCGAGCGAGTAGCCGATGTTGATGATGTCCGACAGCTTGCCCTCGATGTCGATCTTGCCCTTCACGTACGCCTCGCCGAGATTGTCGAGGCTCGGTTCGAGCAAGAGCGGCAACGCCGACGCGCTGTTCACCTTCAGCGTGACCTGCGGCGCGCTGAAGGTGCCGAAATCGAGTTGTTCGCCGTTCCACAGCACGAGGCGCGCCGGTATGTTCGCTTTCGCCCGTACTTCGTCCGCCCACTGTGCCAGCTTCTTTTCCCAGAACATTTGGATTCTCCGTTTGTTCGTTGAATCGAATACAGCCAAGTATCTTGACCGGCGTCCGCCGCTTGCGAAGCGGGCGCCCGGATGCAACACGAGACACGACCGGTGTGCGCCGGCGCCGCGCTTACGGCGACAGGCGCGAGATCGTCCAGCCCGGCGACGCGTCGGCGTCGCGCGTGTAGAGCAGACGGTCGTGCAGCCGCGACGGGCGTCCCTGCCAGAACTCGATCGCGTCGGGCACGAGGCGATAGCCGCCCCAGTGCGGCGGGCGCGGCGGGGCGTCGCCATAGCGTTCGCTGACGGCCTTTTCGCGCGCTTCGAGCGTCGCGCGGCTGTCGATCACGGCGCTCTGCTCCGACGCCCATGCGCCGATGCGCGAGCCGAGCGGGCGCGACGCGAAATAACGGTCGCTTTCCTCGGCGCTGGTTTTCTCGATCCGGCCTTCGATGCGCACCTGGCGCTCGAGCTCGATCCAGTAGAACAGCAGCGCGGCTTGCGGATGCGCGGCGAGATCGCGCCCCTTGCGGCTTTCGTAATTGGTGAAAAAGACGAACCCGCGTTCGTCGACACCCTTGATGAGCACGATCCGGGCCGACGGCCGGCCGTCGTCGCCGACGGTCGCGAGCGTCATCGTGTTCGGCTCGGGCAACTTGGCGGCGAGCGCCTCCTTGAACCAGCGGTCGAACTGGGCGAAGGGGTCGGGGGCGGCATCGGCTTCGTCGAGCGAAGCACGTGAATAGTTGATGCGGAGATCAGCGAGAGTCGTCATGTTATGCAAACGCTTCAATCTGGGGCCAGTATAGCGAACGCGCGAGAAACGTGCGTGCACAGTGGCGCGTGCGAGCGGGGAGTTCAGGCAAAATAGAGGGCTGCACGACTTACGTTTTCCTTGCTGCCATGTCTGCCGCCGATACTGCCCCGCCCAGTTCTTCTGATGTTACCCCGACCTCGACAATCCAGCTTGACGTGGATCGCGAGCGGCGCTTTGGCGGCGTCGCGCGGCTGTACGGCGCGCCGGCGGCCGCCGCTTTCGAGCGTGCGCATGTCGCGGTGATCGGGATCGGCGGCGTCGGGTCGTGGGTCGCCGAGGCGCTCGCACGCAGCGCGATCGGCACGTTGACCCTGATCGATCTCGACAACGTCGCCGAAAGCAATACGAACCGGCAGATCCACGCGCTCGACGGCAATTACGGCAAGCCGAAGGTCGACGCGATGGCCGAGCGGATCGCGCTGATCGATCCCGCGTGCCGCGTGAACCGGATCGAGGATTTCGCGGAACCCGACAACTTCGACGCGCTGCTCGGCGGCGGCTTCGACTACGTGATCGACGCGATCGACAGCGTGCGCACGAAGGTCGCGCTGATCGCATGGTGCGTCGAGAAACGGCAGCCGCTCGTCACGGTCGGCGGCGCGGGCGGGCAACTCGACCCGACGCGCATCCGGATCGACGATCTCGCGTTGACGATCCAGGATCCGCTGCTGTCGAAGGTGCGTGCGCAATTGCGCAAGCAGCATGGCTTTCCGCGCGGGCCGAAGGCGCGTTTCAAGGTCAGTGCCGTGTATTCGGACGAGCCGCTGATCTATCCGGAAGCGGCCGCATGCGACCTCGAGGACGGCGCCGAGCCCCCCACGGCCGCGCACGTCGCGGGGCTCAACTGCGCGGGATTCGGGTCGAGCGTGTGCGTGACCGCGAGCTTCGGCTTCGCGGCCGCCGCGCATGCGTTGCGCGCGATCGCGGCGCAGGCCGCCGGCTGATCCGCGAAGCGCGGGTGTAGAAGGATGGTGCGGCGCGGCTCATGCGCCGCAAGCGATTCGGCCGGGCTGCAAGGCCCGGCCGGTCGCGTGTCAGTTGAACGTCAGTTGAGCGCCATGCTCAGCCTGCGCCGCCACCCGGCGACGAGGTCGGGGCGATCGCCGGCCAGTTCGAACACCGAGATCATCGTGCGGCGGCCGAGATCGTCGCCGTACGCGCGATCGCGCGTCACGATTTCCAGCAGCTGTTCCAGCGCGCCTTCATATGCACGCCGCGCGATCAGGCTCTGCGCGAGGTCGAAGCGCGCGTCGAGGTCGCCCGGGTTTGCCGCGATGCGTGCCTCGAGCGCGTCGGTCGGCGGCAGGTCGGCCGTTGCTTCGAGCGCATCGAAACGGGTCTTGATCGCCTGGTAGCGCGGATCGCCGCCCTGCACGGTCTGCGGCGACAGGCGTTCGGTCTCGGCGCGCGCGGCGTCGACCTGGTTGCTCGCGAGCAGCAGTTCGATCAGGTCGAGGCGCGCGTCGTCGAAGCCGGGGTTCAGCGCGAGCGCCGCTTCGAGGTGCGTGAGCGCGTCGTCGTAACGCTCCTCGGCCATCGCGTATTGCGCGGCGCGCCGTTCGGCTTCCTCGGGCGCCGGCAGCAGCCGGTCGAGGAACGCGCGCAACTGGCCTTCGGGCAGCACGCCGACGAACTGGTCGACCGGGCGCCCGTCGGCGAACGCGATCACGTGCGGAATGCTGCGCGTCTGGAAGTGCGCGGCGAGTTCCTGGTTCTCGTCGACGTTGACCTTCACGAGCTTCCAGCGGCCTTCGTAGTCGCCTTCGAGCTTTTCCAGCAGCGGGCCGAGCGTCTTGCAGGGGCCGCACCACGGCGCCCAGAAGTCGACCAGCACGGGCATGTCCAGCGACGCCTCGATGACGTCTTTCTCGAATGTGGCAAGCGTGGTGTCCATGTCGTTCTCTTTCGTTCGAATGTGGTCAGGATGGGGGCGGCGCGCCGTTTTTTCAACGCGGCTTCGATTCGGGCAGCGGAATCCACTCGGTCTCGCCCGGCACCTTGCCCATTTCCTGGCGCGTCCAGGCGTCCTTCGCGCGCGCGATCGCGTCGCGGCTGCTCGCGACGAAATTCCATTCGATGAAGCGCTCGCCGTCGATCTTGTCGCCGCCGAGCAGCATCGCGCGCGCGCCGCCGGCGCTCGTCAGCGTGACCGTCGCGCCCGGCGCCAGCACGGCCATCTGTTCGGCCGGAACCGGCGTGCCGTCGATCGCGAGATCGCCGTCGACCACGTAGACCGCGCGCTCCTCGTGCGACGCGTCGAGTTCGATGCGGCCGCCGGCCGCGAATTCGGCCGCGACATACAGTGTGCGCGAGAACGTCGTGACCGGCGAGCGCAGCCCGAATGCGTCGCCGGCGATCACCGTCAGCGCCACGCCGTCTTCGTCGCGCTTCGGCAGCGTGTCGGCCGCATGGTGCTCGAACGACGGCTCGACGGTTTCGTGCGCGCGCGGCAGCGCAACCCAGGTCTGGATTCCGTGCACGGTGTGGCCGCTGACGCGTTGCGCGTCGGGCGTGCGTTCGGAGTGGACGATCCCGCGGCCGGCCGTCATCCAGTTCACGTCGCCCGGCACGATTTCCTGCCGCGAGCCGAGGCTGTCGCGGTGCAGGATCGCGCCGTCGAACAGGTAGGTCACGGTGGCGAGCCCGATATGCGGATGCGGGCGCACGTCGAGCCCGGTACCGGCGGGCAGCGTGGCGGGCCCCATGTGATCGAAGAAGATGAACGGGCCGACGAGGCGCGCGGCGAGCGCGGGCAGCGTGCGGCGCACCTGCAGGTTGCCGATGTCGCGCACGTGCGGCTTCAGCAGGGCTTTGATCGGATCGTTCATGGCGGGTCCTGTGGGGGCGGCTACGGTGATGCCGGTCATTGTAATAGCCGCCCGCCGGCGATTCCATGCGCACCGCGCGGGTATCGGGCCGGGGGGCGAAACCCGGTAGACTGACCGGCTGTATAACGATGATTCGACAATCGAGGAGACGCCGATGATGGCACCGAAGGACTTGCTGCTCGCGCTGGTCGTGATCCTGGCGTGGGGCGTGAACTTCGTCGTGATCAAGGTCGGCCTGCACGGCATGCCGCCGATGCTGCTCGGCGCGCTGCGCTTCACGCTCGCGGCGGTGCCCGCGGTGTTCTTCGTGCGCCGGCCGCAGATTTCGTGGCGCCTGCTGGTGCTGTACGGCGCGACGATCCAGCTCGGCCAGTTCGTGTTCCTGTTCACCGGCATGTACGTCGGCATGCCGGCCGGCCTCGCGTCGCTCGTGCTGCAGTCGCAGGCGTTCTTCACGCTCGTGTTCGCGATGCTGTTCCTCGGCGAGCGGCTGCACGTGCAGAACCTGATCGGGCTCGCGATCGCTGCGGGCGGCCTCGTCGTGATCGCGGCGCAGGGCGGCCATGCGATGACGCTCGCGGGCTTCCTGCTGACGATCTGCTCGGCCGCGATGTGGGCGTTCGGCAACATCGTCACGAAGAAGGTCGGCCGTGCGAACCTCGTGTCGCTCGTCGTGTGGGCGAGCCTCGTGCCGCCCGTGCCGTTCTTCCTGCTGTCGCTGTGGTTCGAAGGGCCGCAGCGGATCGCGACCGCGCTCGCCGGCCTGAACGGCGCATCGATTTTCGCGGTCGTCTATCTCGCGTTCGTCGCGACGCTGCTCGGCTACGGGCTGTGGAGCCGCCTGCTGTCGCGCTACCCGGCCGCGCAGGTCGCGCAGTTCTCGCTGCTGGTGCCGATCGTCGGGCTCGCGTCGTCGGCGCTGCTGCTCGACGAGCAGCTGACGCGCACGCAGTTGATCGGCACGGCGCTCGTGATGGGCGGGCTCGCGGTGAACGTGTTCGGCGGGAAACTGATGCGCCGCTTCGCGGCGCCGTGACGCGCCGACACGCGCTGCGTGCCGGCGGCAGGGAAGGGACGGCCAGGAAGGCTGTCAGGCCATCCGGTTCTTCGCGAGCGGCGGATTCGCGGCGAAGTAGCGCTTGATGCCGCGGAAGATCGCGTCGGCCATCTGGTCGCGATAGCTGTCGTCGTTGAGCCGGGTCTCTTCTTCCGGGTTGCTGATGAACGCGGTCTCGACGAGGATCGACGGAATGTCGGGCGCCTTCAGCACCGCGAACCCGGCCTGCTCGACCGAGCCCTTGTGCAGCTTGTTGATGCCGCCGACTTCCTTCAGCACGTAGTTGCCGTAGCGCAGCGAGTCGCGAATCTGCGCGGTCGTCGACATGTCGAACAGCGCGCGGTTCACGGCCGCGTCCGCCGTCTTGATGTTGATGCCGCCGATCAGGTCGGACGAATTCTCCTTGTTGGCCATCCAGCGCGCCGCGGCGCTCGTCGCGCCGTGATCGGACAGCGCGAACACCGACGAGCCGCGCGCGGACGGCGTCGTGAATGCATCCGCGTGGATCGACACGAACAGGTCGGCGCCCACGCGGCGCGCCTTCTGCACGCGCACGTTCAGCGGCACGAAGAAGTCGGCGTCGCGCGTCATCATCGCGCGCATGTTCGGCGCGCCGTCGATCTTCGCGCGCAGCTTCTTCGCGATGTCGAGCGCGATGTGCTTCTCGTACGTGCCGCCGCCGCCGATCGCGCCCGGATCCTCGCCGCCGTGGCCCGGATCGATCGCGACCGTCAGCAGGCGGACGGTGCCGCCCTTGCCGGATTTCGGCGCGGTGAACTTGTAGGTGTCGCCGTCGTCGTCGCTGTCGTCGCGGCGCGCGATGACGGGCGGCGGCTTGACGGCCGGTTTCGCGGGCGTCGCAGGCGCGCCGGCGGCGGGCGGCGTGTGCGGCGTGGCCGGCGTGTTCTGCGCGAAGCGCTGGAAGAACGCGTCGCTGTTGTCGCCTGCGGCGCTCGGCGGCGGCGTGGCCGGCCCGTTCAGCGCGGTCGGCGGCTGCATCTGCTGCGCGCGCGCCGTGTCGTTGAGCGCCTGCTCCTTGCGTTCCGTCTGCGCGATCAGGTCGGTCAGCGGATCGGGCGCGACGGCCGGATACAGGTCGAACACGAGCCGGTACTTGTAGGTGCCGACCGGCGGCAGCGTGAACACCTGCGGCTTCACCGAGCCTTTCAGGTCGAACACCATCCGCACGACGTGCGGCTGATACTGGCCGACGCGCACCGACTGGATCTGCGGATCGTTCGGCGCGATCTTCGACACGAGGTCGCGCAACGCCTGGTCGAGATCGAGGCCGCTCAGGTCGACGACGAGACGGTCGGGACCCTGCAGCAGTTGTTGGCTATTCTGCAGCGGCTGATCGGATTCGATCGTGACGCGCGTGTAATCGCGCGCGGGCCACACGCGCACGCCGAGCACCGACGACGCGTGCGCGAGTCGCGGCGCGACGAGACCGAGCACCAGCGTCGACGCGCCCGCGCGCAGGATCTGGCGGCGTCGCCAGTTGTGTGTCGCGGTGGCCGCCGATTCGATCGAGCGGAACGGTTTGATCAACATCTTTCGAGACATGCCTTTCCTGAAGCGCTATACGCCCGGACGGTGAGGGCACGGCCGTCGCCATCCACGTCGAGCGAGAAGACCAGATCGGGTACGCCGAGCAGCGCGCCCGCCTGTTGCGGCCATTCGACGAGGCAGATCGCGCTGGAATTGAAATACTCGCGAAAGCCTGCGTCGGACCATTCGGCCGGATCATTGAATCGATACAGATCGAAGTGATAGACCTCGAGTTCCCCATCGCCGCGTTCGAGCGCGTACGGCTCGACGAGCGTATAGGTCGGGCTGCGCACGCGTCCCGGGTGGCCGAGGCCGCGCAGGATCGCGCGCACGAGGGTCGTTTTGCCCGCGCCGAGATCGCCGACCAGCTGGATCTGCAGCCCGTCGAACGCGTGTGCGCGGGTGAGATCGACGCGTGCCGCGTCGAGCGCGTGCGCGAAACGGGTGCCGAAGGCCTCGGTCGCCGCTTCGTCGGCGAGTGCGATCACGCGCTCCGCGAACGGGGCAGGCAGCGTGGCGGCATGAGGCGTATGGGACGTGGCTGGCATTCTCGTAAAATAGTGCGATGAACCGATTACCGGAACTCGCCGCATCCGACACGCCTTCGACTCAAGCCGAAGGCGCGGCGCCGTGCGCGCTCGATGATGCGGCGTTGACTGCGCTCGCCGCTCGCATCAGGGCATGGGGGCGCGAATTGGGTTTCGGGGCGATCGGCATCAGCGATACCGATCTCTCGGATGCCGAAGCAGGCCTCGCCGCCTGGCTGGAAGCCGGATACCACGGCGAAATGGATTATATGGCGAAACATGGGATGAAACGCGCGCGGCCGGCCGAACTTGTGGCCGGTACGCGACGCGTGATTTCCGTGCGGCTCGCCTACCTGCCGGCCGAAACGCTCGCCGCCGACGCCCCCGACGGCGAGCCGGGCGCGCTCGTGCCGCACGACTGGCGCGCGCGCGAACGGGCGCGGCTCGACGATCCGCAGGCGGCCGTCGTGTCGATCTATGCGCGCGGCCGCGACTATCACAAGGTGCTGCGCAACCGGCTGCAGACGCTCGCGGAGCGCATCGAGCACGAGATCGGCGCGTTCGGCTATCGCGTGTTCACCGATTCGGCACCCGTGCTCGAGGTCGAGCTTGCGCAGAAGGCCGGTGTCGGCTGGCGCGGCAAGCACACGCTGCTGCTGCAGCGCGATGCCGGCTCGCTGTTCTTTCTCGGCGAGATCTACGTCGACATTCCGTTGCCGACCGATGCGCACACGTCGCCCGACACCGCGCCCGAGACGCCCGGCGCGCATTGCGGCAGCTGCACGCGCTGCATCGACGCGTGCCCGACCGGCGCGATCGTCGAGCCGTACCGCGTCGATGCCCGCCGCTGCATTTCGTACCTGACGATCGAACTGAAAGGCAGCATCCCCGAGCCGCTGCGGCCGATGATCGGCAATCGCGTGTACGGCTGCGACGACTGCCAGCTCGTGTGCCCGTGGAACAAGTTCGCACAGGCCGCGCCCGTCGCCGATTTCGACGTGCGGCACGGCCTCGACCGCGCGACGCTCGTCGAGCTGTTCGCGTGGGACGCCGACGCGTTCGACACGCGGATGCAGGGCAGCGCGATCCGGCGCATCGGCTACGAAAGCTGGCTGCGCAATCTCGCGGTCGGGCTCGGCAACGCGCTGCGCGCGGACGCGGATCGGCTTGCGCCGCAGACGCGCGACGCGATCGTCGCCGCGTTGCGCGCGCGGGCGGACGATCCGTCGCCGGTCGTGCGCGAGCATGTCGAATGGGCGCTGCGTGCCGCGTGAAGGCGGCGTAAAGTGTCGTCGGCGCGCGGCGGTACCGCGCGCATCCATCGGTCAGGAGAGGGCCATGTTCAATGCAGTCATCGACGCGCCGTTCGGCAAGGTCGGCATCCGCACGGACGCCGCGGTGGTGCGCGAGATCGTCTATCTGCCCGAGTCGGTGAAGTCGGTCGATCCGGATTCGCCGCTCGCGAAGCGCGCGGTCAAGCAGATCGAACGTTATTTCGAGCGTGCGTCGGCGCGCTTCGACCTGCCGCTCGCCGAAGTCGGCAGCGCGTTCCAGCATCGCGTGTGGAACGTGATCAGCGATATTCCACCGGGCACGGTGCTGACCTACGGCCAGGTCGCGAAGCGGATCGGCAGCGCGCCACGCGCGGTCGGCCAGGCGTGCGGCGCGAACTACTTTCCGCTCGTGATCCCGTGCCATCGCGTCGTCGCGGCGGGCGGCCTCGGCGGCTTCGCGAACCACGACGACAACGGCTATTACCAGAAAGTGAAGCGCTGGCTGCTGGCGCACGAGGGCGTGCCGTACTGATGAGTGAACCGCTGATTTCCACCGAAGCCGACGGCGCTGCCGCGGCCGCATCGCCCGCACTGCTCGCGAGCCGCGCGTCGATCGACGTGTTCTGCGATGCGCTGTGGCTCGAGCACGGGCTCTCGCGCAACACGCTCGACGCGTACCGGCGCGATCTGGTGCTGTTTTCCCAATGGCTGGCCGCGACGCACGATGCGCCGCTCGATTCGGCCGACGAGGCGATGGTGACGGGCTACATCGCGGCGCGCAGCGACGGCAAGGCGACGTCGTCGAACCGGCGGCTGTCGGTGTTCCGTCGCTATTACGGCTGGGCCGTGCGCGAGCATCGCGCGAGTGCCGACCCGACGCTGCGGATCACGTCCGCGAAACAGGCGGCCCGGTTTCCGTCGACGCTGTCGGAGGCACAGGTCGAGGCGCTGCTCGGCGCGCCCGACATCGGCACGCCGCTCGGCCTGCGTGATCGCACGATGCTCGAGCTGATGTACGCGAGCGGGCTGCGCGTGAGCGAACTCGTGACGCTGAAGACCGTCGAGGTCGGCCTCAACGAGGGTGTCGTGCGCGTGATGGGCAAGGGCTCGAAGGAGCGGCTCGTGCCGTTCGGGGAAGTCGCGCACGGCTGGATCGAGCGCTACCTGCGCGACGCGCGGCCGGCGCTGCTCGGCGCGCGTGCGGCCGATGCGTTGTTCGTGACCACACGCGGCGACGGGATGACGCGCCAGCAGTTCTGGAACATCATCAAGCGCCACGCACAGCACGCCGACGTGCGCGCGCACCTGTCGCCGCACACGCTGCGGCATGCGTTCGCGACGCACCTGCTGAACCACGGTGCCGACCTGCGCGTCGTGCAATTGCTGCTCGGCCACAGCGACATCTCGACCACGCAGATCTACACGCACGTCGCGCGCGAGCGGCTGAAGACGCTGCACGCGCAACACCACCCGCGCGGTTAGCGCGAATCCGGCGGCACGGCGCTGCGCCGTGCCGGCCGGCGTCAGGCCAGCTCGCGCAGCTTGTGCTTCAGCACCTTGCCCGTCGACGCGGCAGGCAGCGCGTCGAGCACGCGAATTCGCGCAGGGCGTTTGTAAGGCGCGAGCCGCTCCGCGCACCATGCGTGCAACGCGGCTTCGCCCGCCGCCGCGCCGGGCACCAGCTCGACGAACGCGAGCACTTCCTCGTTGCCCTCGACCGCGCGGCCGATGACGGCCGCCTGCACGACGTCCGGATGTGCGTTCAGCACCTGTTCGACTTCGACGGGATACACGTTGAAGCCCGACCGGATGATCAGTTCCTTGCTGCGGCCCGCGATCGTCACCGCGCCGTCCGCCTCCTGCCGCGCGAGATCGCCGGTGCTCAGCCAGCCGTCCGGCGAGACGGCGGCGCGCGTCGCGTCCGCGTTGCGGTAGTAGCCGAGCATCACGTTCGGCCCGCGCACGCGGATCTCGCCGACTTCGCCCGGCGGCACGTCGGTGCCGTCCGGTGCGACGATCCGCATCTCCACGCCCGGAATCGGCACGCCGACCGAGCTGTCGGCGCGCGGCGCATCGAGCGGCGTCTGCGTGATCGTCGGGCTGCTTTCGGTCATCCCGTAGCCGTTGTGCAGCGGCACGCCGTACAGACGCTCGACGCGCGCCTTCAGGTTCGCGTCGAGCGGCGAGCCGCCCGAATAGGCAAAGCGCAGGCGCGGCGCGTGCCATGCGTGGCCGTGCGTGTGCAGGTGTTCGAGCAGCTTCGCGTGCATCGCCGGCACGCCCTGGAAGATCGTGACGCCTTCGTCGGCGAGCGCGACGCGCACGGCTTCGGGCGAGAAGCGCGGGGCGAGCCGCAGCGTCGCGCCCGCGTACAGGCTGCCGAGACAGACCGACGCGAGCCCGTACACGTGCGACGCGGGCAGCACCGTGTAGACGACGTCGTCCGGCGACACGCGGCGCAGCGTGCTCGACGTCGCCGCGATGAACAGCAGGTTGCGGTGCGACAGCATCACGCCTTTCGGCGCGCCCGTCGTGCCGGTCGTGTAGATCAGCGCAGCGCATTGCGCGGCGCCGTCGGCGGCCACCGCTTCGCACGGTGCGCTCGCGTCGACGTGATACGACCACGCGCCGATGTCGACCGGCAGCGCGCCGGCGGGCGTCGCGCCGTGCCGTGCCGCATGCGCGCGCGCGTCGGGCGAGGTGTCCGTCGCGAACGCGATCAGCTTCGGACGCGCGTGCGCGGCGATCGCGTCGAGTTCGCCGGCCGACAGCCGCGCGTTCGACACGAGCGCCCACGCGTCGAGGCGGGCGACCGCGAACAGCAGCACGATCTGCGCGACGCAGTTTTCCGCGACGATCATCACGCGGTCGCCGCCTTGCACGCCGACGCGCGCGAGCAGCGCGGCCGCCGCGTCGACGGCCCGCGACAGGTCGCCGTACGACAGGCGCCGCGCGTCCTCGATCAGCGCCGGGTGCGCGCTCGCCTGCGCAGCCCAGCGTGCGGGCACGTCGGCGATGCGGCTCGGCAGCGCGGCGAGCAGCGTATCGACGTCGAGCGGCTCGGAGGAACGGATGGACGAGGGCATGGCGTCTCCAGAAAAGGGGCGGGCGGCGGCGTGACGATGTTTGCGAACGATCGTGCCATGACGACGCGCGCGCCACAATCGGCCAATCGGGCAATAGCGCTTCGCGATGTCCGCAATGATGATGAGCGGGATCGTTGCGGCGATGCCGCGGGCCGCCCGGCGGAAAACGGGCCGCGAGTATACCGCCGGCGCCGGCGCGCCATCGCGCGAGCGCCGGTCGTTCACCATTAGAATGCCGCCATGAGCAAATCCAGACACGTGTCCGAAACCCCCGCGACCCAGCTGTTGCGCCGCCACGGCGTCGCGTTCGGCGAGCATCCGTACGAATACGTCGAGCACGGCGGCACCGGCGAATCGGCGCGCCAGCTCGGCGTCGACGAGCACAGTGTCGTGAAGACGCTCGTGATGGAAGACGAACACGCGAAGCCGCTGATCGTGTTGATGCACGGCGACCGCACCGTGTCGACGAAGAACCTCGCGCGGCAGATCGGCGCGAAGCGCGTCGAGCCGTGCAAGCCCGACGTCGCGAACCGCCATTCGGGCTATCTCGTCGGCGGCACGTCGCCGTTCGGCACGCGCAAGACGATGCCCGTCTACGTCGAGGCGACGATCCTCGAACTGCCGACGATCTACCTGAACGGCGGGCGTCGCGGTTATCTCGTCAGCCTCGAGCCGGCGGTGCTCACGTCGCTGCTCGGCGCGCAGCCGGTGCAGTGCGCGAGCGTCGACTGAGGGTTTCACCTTCGTGGCAGGCCGTGCTCGTTCGGTAGAATGGGCGCCGTTTCGGCTTGCCGCACATAGCCTTCCCTTTACCGATACGTTGAAAGAAGAGTCCTCCGCATGCAGATCCTGCTCGCCGCCCTCGTTGCCTACCTGATCGGTTCGGTGTCGTTCGCCGTCGTCGTCAGCGGGGCGATGGGCCTGGCCGACCCGCGTTCGTACGGGTCGAAGAATCCCGGCGCGACCAACGTGCTGCGCAGCGGCAACAAGAAGGCCGCGATCCTGACGCTCGTCGGCGACGCGTTCAAGGGCTGGATCGCCGTCTGGCTCGCGCGGCACTTCGGCCTGCCCGACGTCGCGGTCGCATGGGTGGCGATCGCCGTGTTCCTCGGCCACCTGTATCCGGTGTTCTTCCGCTTCCAGGGCGGCAAGGGCGTCGCGACCGCGGCCGGCGTGCTGCTCGCCGTGCACCCGGTGCTCGGGCTCGCGACCGCGCTGACCTGGCTGATCGTCGCGTTCTTCTCCCGCTATTCGTCGCTTGCCGCGCTGGCGGCGGCCGTGTTCGCGCCGGTGTTCGACGTGTTCCTGTTCGGCACGGGCCACAACCCGGTCGCGTGGGCCGTGCTCGCGATGAGCGTGCTGCTCATCTGGCGTCACCGCGGCAATATTTCGAAGCTGCTCGCGGGGCAGGAGAGCCGGATCGGCGACAAGAAGAAAGCGGCCGCGGACGGCGGCGCGCAGGACGGCGGGAAAGCCTGACGCAGCGGCGATTGCCGCGTGCCGGGCGCGCCGCGTGTGCGGGGCCCGGCGTGATGACGGATCGGCGGCCGATCAGTCGCGGAAGTTGTTGAAGTCGAGCGGCGTATCGGTCACATCCTTGCGCAGCATCGCGATCACGTTCTGCAGGTCGTCGCGCTTCGTGCCCGCCACGCGCACGGCGTCGCCCTGGATGCTTGCCTGCACCTTGATCTTGCTGTCCTTCACGAGCCGCACGATCTTCTTCGCGAGATCGCCCGTCACGCCTTTCTTCACGGTGACGATCTGCTTGACCTTGTCGCCGCCGATCTTCTCGACCTTGCCATAGTCGAGGAAGCGCACGTCGACGTTGCGCTTGGCCAGCTTGTTGATCAGCACGTCCTTGACCTGGCCGAGCTTGAAATCGTCGTCGGCGAACAGCGTCAGCTCGCGCTCCTTCTGCTCGACGCGCGCGTCGGAGCCCTTGAAGTCGAAGCGCGTCGAAATTTCCTTGTTCGACTGCTCGATGGCGTTCTTCACTTCGATCATGTTCGCTTCGGAAACGACGTCGAACGATGGCATGGTTTTCTCCCTTGAGATGCGGGCACCCGGCTCGCGCGCGGGCACTCGCTATAATTGCGGACTGTTTGCCATTTTACCGATGCCCCTCCGTTTGCCCAAGGCCGGCCATGCGCCGCTCGGGCGGACGTGACCGCGAATGCCGATGCCCCCTGACGATTCCGCCCTGTCGCTGCTTCCCGACCATCCGCTCGCCGCACACAACACGTTCGGCATCGCCGCGACGGCCCGCTTTGCCGCGCGCATCACGCATGCGTCGCAGTTCGAGGCGCTGCATCGCGACGCGCGCGTCGCGAGCCTGCCGCGGCTCGTGCTCGGTGGCGGCAGCAATGTCGTGTTCACGCGCGATTTCGACGGTGTCGTGCTGCTCGACAAGATCGCGGGCCGCCGCGTCGTGCGCGAGGACGACGACGCGTGGTACGTCGAGGCCGGCGGTGGCGAGAACTGGCACGCATTCGTCGCGTGGACGCTCGAGCACGGGATGCCCGGCCTCGAGAACCTCGCGCTGATTCCGGGCACCGTCGGCGCCGCGCCGATCCAGAACATCGGCGCGTACGGTCTCGAGATGAAGGCGTATTTCGACTCGCTGGTCGCGGTCGAGCTGGCGACGGGGCGCAGCGAGCGCTTCGACGCCGCGCGCTGTGCGTTCGGCTATCGCGACAGTTTCTTCAAGCGGGAAGGGCGCGGCCGGTACGCGATCGTGTCCGTGACGTTCCGGCTGCCCAGGCAATGGACGCCGCGGCTTGGCTACGCGGACGTCACGCGCGAGCTCGACGCGCGCGGTATCGCGCCCGATGCGGCGACGCCGCGCGACGTGTTCGACGCGGTCGTTGCGATCCGCCGCGCGAAGCTGCCCGATCCGCTCGTGCTCGGCAACGCGGGCAGTTTTTTCAAGAATCCGGTGATCGATGCCGCGCAGTTCGATGCGTTGCGCACCCGCGCGCCAGAGGTCGTGTCGTATCCGCAGCCGGACGGGCAGGTCAAGCTTGCCGCCGGCTGGCTGATCGACCGCTGCGGCTGGAAGGGGCGTGCGCTGGGCGCGGCGGCCGTGCATGACCGCCAGGCGCTCGTGCTCGTCAATCGCGGCGGCGCGACGGGCGCCGACGTGCTCGCGCTCGCACAGGCGATCCAGCGCGACGTGTTCACGAAATTTGGCGTCGAGCTGGAGCCGGAGCCGGTCTGCCTGTAAGCCGGGTCAGGACACCCGCGTAACGGAACCGTGCCGGCTGTTGCCGGTTCCACACGGCGAACCGTCCATTTTTCTCGAAGCACGCCGTCATGTCCCGCATCGCGCCGCACCGCCCGGCGGCGATGCGCGCGTCGTTTCGTCCCGCTCCCGTCCATCCGCGCCGCCACACCCATCATCCCCTTGACTCTCATTTAACCTTGAAGTTAAATGAGATCATGCACTCCACATCCGATCCCCTGTCCGCGGTGTTCGCCGCGCTGGCCGACCCTACCCGGCGCGCGATCCTGGTGCGGCTGGCCGAGGGCGCGGCGCCCGTCGGCGAACTGGCCCGGCCGTTCGACATGTCGGCGCCGGCGATTTCGAAGCACCTTCGCGTGCTGTCGGAGGCCGGGTTGATCGAGCGGGAAGTCAATGCGCGCTGGCGAATCTGCCGGTTGCGTGCGGACGGGATGCGCGATGCGCACGGGTGGCTCGAAGCCTATCGGCAATATTGGGAAGAGAGCCTCGATCGACTGACGGCGTTCGTCGAACAATCGTGCGCGGGCGGCACGGCCGGCGACGACGCCCCACCTCGGCGGGAGAAGTCATGAGTCAGGCAGCGACGTTTCATCTCGAATTGAACCGGTTCATCCGCGCGCCGCGCGAACGTGTTTTCGACGCGTTCACGAACGAAACCGCGCTGGCGACCTGGCATTGTCCGCGCGGGATGGGCGTGATCGAAGCAAGCGCCGACGCGCGGGTCGGCGGCAAGTACCGCATCGTGATGGGTGGGCGCGACGGTTCGCGCCACATCGCGGGCGGCGAATACCAGAAGGTCGATCGCGTCGACTTTCTGGCGTACACGTGGGCCTGGGAGGCCGGGGCGATGCCGGCCGACCTGAAGACGCTGATCGAGGTCACGTTCACCGACCAGGACGGCGGCACGCATCTGCACATGCGTCACAGCGGCTTTCCGAGCGAGGCCGAGCGCGATTCGCACATGGGCGGATGGCAATCGGTGTTCAACCGGCTCAACGATCTGCTGGACCCGGAGGGCAGCGCGGGTACCGTCGTCGTGATCGGCGATCCGCGCAGCAGCTATTGCCGGACCGTGCGGATGGCGCTCGCGGAAAAGGGCGTCGCGTACACGTTGCAGCCGTTGCCGCCGCATTCGCCGGAAGTGCTCGCGCATAACCCGTTCGGGCTCATCCCGGCATTCTGCGACGGTCCGATCGAGTTCTACGAAACGCGTGCGATCCTCGGCTATATCGACGAAGCATTCGACGGCCCGAGCCTGCTGCCCCGGTGGGGCGCCACCGCGCATGCGCGCGGCGAGCAATGGATCAGCGTGATCAACTGCTACGCGTACGACGCGATGGTGCGCCGCTACGTGCTGCAGTACGTGTTCCCGAAAGGCGAGAATGGCCAGCCTGATCGCGCGGTGATCGACACGGCGCTGCCTGAAATCGACAAGCATCTGCAGGTGTTCGACACCGTGTACGGCGGTCGCGATTACCTGGCCGGCAGCGAGTTGTCGATGGCGGATCTGTTCCTCGCGCCGATCCTGGCGTACGTGGGCATGTTCCCCGAAGGGGCGGAATTGCTGCGGAAATACCCGAACGTCACGCGTGCGCAGGCGGTGATGCGCGAGCGGCCAAGCTTCGCCGCGACGCAGCCGGCGCCGGGCTGATGGGGGCATCGCCATGAGCGCGCCTGCCGCGCGGGTGGCGGGAAAATAAAAAGCGCCGGCTGTGCCGGCGCTTGTCGCTTGCGGCGATGCCGCGCGTGTCAGTGCTTCAGCCGGCCGAGCAGCAGGAACTCCATCAGCGCCTTCTGCACGTGCAGGCGGTTTTCCGCTTCGTCCCACACGACGCTCTGCGGGCCGTCGATCACGCCGGCCGTCACTTCCTCACCGCGGTGCGCGGGCAGGCAGTGCATGAACAGCGCGTCCGGGTTCGCGTGGCCCATCATTTCCTCATCGACGCACCAGTCGGCGAACGCCTGCTTGCGTGCCTCGTTCTCGGCCTCGAAGCCCATGCTCGTCCACACGTCGGTCGTCACGAGATCGGCGCCCTTGCACGCTTCGTTCGGGTCGTCGCACACCTCGTAGAACGGCGCGCTGTCGGGCGAAACGAGCTTCATGTCGAGCGCATAGCCGGGCGGCGTAGACAGGCGCAGCTTGAAGCCGAGGATCTGCGCGGCTTCGATCCACGTGTAGAGCATGTTGTTCGCGTCGCCGACCCACGCGACGGTCTTGCCGGCGATTGGGCCGCGGTGCTCGTAGTACGTGAAGATGTCGGCGAGCACCTGGCACGGGTGGTATTCGTTGGTCAGGCCGTTGATCACCGGCACGCGGGAGTTGTCCGCGAAGCGCTGGATGATCTCCTGCTCGAACGTGCGGATCATGATGATGTCGACCATCCGCGAGATCACCTGCGCGGAATCCTCGACCGGCTCGCCGCGGCCGAGCTGCGTGTCGCGGGTGCTCATGAACACGGCGTGGCCGCCGAGCTGGAAGATCCCGGCTTCGAACGACAGGCGCGTGCGCGTCGAGTTCTTCTCGAAGATCATCGCGAGCGTGCGGTCGTGCAGCGGGTGATAGGTCTCGTAGTTCTTGAACTTGCGCTTCAGGATACCCGTGCGTTCGAGCACGTACTCGTAGTCTTCCAGCGAGAAATCCTTGAACTGCAGGTAGTGACGAATGGTTTTGGCGGTCATGAAGCGAGATACGGCGGGTTTCACCCGGCAGCGAGGCCGGACGGCGCCGCCGTCGGGTGTGGATAACTCAAAGCAGCATAAAGGATTTTCTGTGCTTTGACGAGCCACGGAGAGAAACGGGGCGCGATCTCGTCATGCCGTCGGCAGTACGGGAAGCGGGGCCTCGGAACGACGCGCGATGGCGCGCTGCGGTATAATCCGAAAGTTTTCTCCAGCCCGGCAGGCAAGCCTCATCGCGCTCTGCCGGACACAAGCCGTGCGCTGCACAAATCCGGTGCAGTACACCGGCGGCGCGCTCCGACGCCCCGTTTTCGGGATATCGGATGGCTTGTGCCGCCGTTCATTCCAGCTTTGTGTTCGCGTATCCAGGCGCCGTCGCCTGGGCATCGCCGGGCCGTCACTTGGGTAACCACATGGCTGAAACCCCTCCGACCGAATTTTTCATCCAGGGCATCACGAAAGACGGAAAAAAGTTTCGCCCGAGCGACTGGTCGGAACGTCTGGCCGGTGTGATGGCCTGCTTCGGGCCGGGGGCGAGCGGGCCGAATGCGCGTCTCAAGTATTCGCTGTACGTGCGCCCGACGATGCTCGGCGACCTGAAGTGCGTGATCCTCGATTCCCGGCTGCGCGACATCGAGCCGATGGCTTTCGATTTCGTGCTGAATTTCGCGAAGGACAACAACCTCGTCGTCACCGAGGCGTGCGAACTGCCGGATTACAGCGCGAAGAAATGATGCCGACGGGCGAGGGCGCCTGCTGCGCCCGCCCTGGCTGTTGTCGGCCGGCGAGATGTCCGGACGACAGACGACAAAAAAGCCCGCCTAGGCGGGCTTTTTTGCGATCGCAGGAAACAGGAGCGCCCGCGTGGGCGGGCGCACCGAGTTACGCTGCTGCCTGCAGGCCCTTGACGGCTGCGGCCAGGCGGCTCTTGCTGCGAGCGGCCTTGTTCTTGTGAACGATCTTCTTGTCGGCGATCGTGTCGATCGTCTTCACGGCAGCCTTGAACAGATCGGCAGCCTTTGCGTGGTCGCCGGCTTCAACAGCCTTGCGAACCGACTTGATCGCGGTACGGAATTTCGAGCGCAGCGCCGAGTTGTGCGAGTTTGCCTTCGCGGCCTGGCGGGCGCGCTTGCGTGCTTGTGCGGAGTTAGCCATGACGGTTCCTTATCCTGTCCTGTTTCCAGAGCTTGGAGCCTGACGGCCAAGCGCTGCTTTTCGATCCGTCCCCTGAGAACGATTGCCCAGGGGCGCATAAAAAAACGGTGAGTTTAACCGAGGCCGGGACATGAAAACGGCAGTTGCCGCGCATGTACGAGCCCAGAAACCGGCGATTATAGCAACAAAATCAAGCGAGTGGCAAGCTTGAAGTGATTCCCGTCGGGAGGGACGCCGGCGGCGTGCGTGCTTTTCGGCTTCGGCCCGTGCCGGGCCACGCAACGTCCGTATAATAAGCGCCCCATGAATCTATTCCGAGCCCTGCTGACGGTCAGCGGCTTCACGCTGCTGTCGCGCGTGACCGGACTGGCCCGCGAGACGCTGATCGCCCGTGCGTTCGGCGCCAGTCAATACACCGACGCGTTCTACGTCGCCTTCCGTATCCCGAACCTGCTGCGCCGCCTGTCCGCCGAGGGCGCGTTCTCGCAGGCGTTCGTGCCGATCCTCGCCGAGTTCAAGAACCAGCAGGGGCACGATGCCACGAAGGCGCTCGTCGACGCGATGTCGACCGTGCTTGCGTGGGCGCTTGCCGTGCTGTCGGTCCTCGGGATCTTCGGTGCGTCGTGGGTCGTGTTCGCGGTCGCGTCCGGCCTGCACACCGACGGGCAGGCGTTCCCGCTCGCGGTCACGATGACGCGGATCATGTTCCCGTACATCGTGTTCATTTCGCTGACGACGCTCGCGTCCGGCGTGCTGAACACGTACAAGAGCTTCTCGCTGCCCGCGTTCGCGCCGGTGCTGCTCAACGTCGCGTTCATCGCCGCGGCCGTGTTCGTCGCGCCGCACCTGAAGGTGCCGGTGTACGCGCTTGCGTGGGCCGTCATCGTCGGCGGCGTGCTGCAGTTCCTCGTGCAGCTGCCGGGCCTGAAGAAGATCGACATGGTGCCGCTGATCGGCCTGAACCCGCTGCGCGCGCTGCGTCACCCCGGCGTGAAGCGCGTGCTCGCGAAGATGGTGCCCGCGACGTTCGCGGTGTCGGTCGCGCAGCTGTCGCTGATCATCAACACCAACATCGCGTCGCGGCTCGGGCAGGGCGCCGTGTCGTGGATCAACTACGCCGACCGCCTGATGGAATTTCCGACGGCGCTGCTCGGCGTCGCGCTTGGCACGATCCTGCTGCCGAGCCTGTCGAAGGCGCACGTCGACGCCGATTCGCACGAGTATTCGGCGCTGCTCGACTGGGGGCTGCGCGTCACGTTCCTGCTCGCGGCACCGAGCGCGCTCGCGCTGTTCTTCTTCGCGACGCCGCTCACCGCAACCCTGTTCAACTACGGCAAGTTCGACGCGCATACCGTCACGATGGTCGCACGCGCGCTCGCGACCTACGGGATCGGCCTCGTCGGCATCATCCTGATCAAGATCCTCGCGCCGGGCTTCTATGCGAAGCAGGACATCAAGACGCCCGTGAAGATCGCGATCGGCGTGCTGATCGTCACGCAGATCTCGAACTATGTGTTCGTGCCGCTGATCGGCCACGCGGGCCTCACGTTGAGCATCGGCGTCGGCGCGTGCCTGAACTCGCTGCTGCTGTTCATCGGGCTGCGCAAGCGCGGCATCTACCAGCCGTCGCCGGGCTGGCTGCGCTTCTTCGTGCAGCTGATCGGCGCGACGCTCGTGCTCGCGGGCCTGATGCACTGGTTCTCGATCGCCTTCGACTGGACCGGGATGCGCGCGCAGCCGCTCGATCGCATCGCGCTGATGGCCGCGTGCCTCGTGCTGTTCGCTGCACTATATTTCGGTATGTTGTGGGTGATGGGCTTCAAATACGCTTATTTCAGAAGGCGCGCCAAGTGACGACCGCTATGACCCGCGTCCTCGACTACTTCAGCACGCTCGTGGCGGACGACGACAGCCTGCCCGTCACGGAAACCGCGCTGTCGCTGGCGCAGGACGCGTATCCCGACCTCGACCTGCAGGGCACGCTGGCCGAACTCGACATGCTGGCAGCGCGGCTGAGCCGGCGGCTCGCCGACGATGCGGACCTGAAGGGCCGTGTCGCCGCGCTGAACGACTTCTTCTTCCGCGAACTGGGCTTCGCGTGCAATCACAACGACTACTACGACCCCGATAACAGCCACCTGAACGCGGTGCTGAAGCGGCGGCGCGGGATTCCGATCTCGCTGTCGGTGCTGTATCTGGAGCTCGCCGAACAGATCGGCGTGCCGGCGCGCGGCGTGTCGTTCCCCGGTCATTTCCTGCTGCGCGTCACGCTGCCGGACGGCGACCTGATCATTGATCCGACCAATGGCCATTCGCTGTCCGAAGCCGAGATGGTCGAGATGCTCGAGCCGTACGTCGCGCGCGCGGCCGGTGCGGTCGACAGCGCGTTGCGCGCGCTGCTGCAGCCCGCGACGAGCCGCGAGATCATCGCGCGGATGCTGCGCAACCTGAAGACGATCTATCTGCAGACGGAACGCTGGCAGCGGCTGCTCGCGGTGCAGCAGCGCCTCGTGATCCTGTTGCCCGAGCAGCTCGACGAGGTGCGCGATCGCGGTTTCGCGTATGCGCGGCTCGACTACCTGCGCCCCGCGCTCGAGGATCTCGAGCAGTATCTCGGCGAGCGGCCGGATGCGGACGACGCGACCGTCGTCGAGTCGCAGGTCACCGAACTGCGGCAGCGGATGCAGCGCGACGGCGAGGATTGAGCCGGCGCGCGATTGTCGAAGCCTCGAATCAAAAACGCCCGCATCGCGGGCGTTTTTTCATCGGCGCTTACTTCGGCTGCATCCGGATCGCGCCGTCGAGGCGGATCACCTCGCCGTTGAGCATCGGATTCTCGACGATCTGCCGCACCAGCATCGCGTATTCGGCCGGTTTGCCGAGCCGCGGCGGGAACGGCACCATCGCGCCGAGCGCGTCCTGCACGTCCTGCGGCATGCCGAGCAGCATCGGCGTCTCGAACAGGCCGGGCGCGATCGTCATCACGCGGATGCCGCTGCGCGACAGGTCGCGTGCGATCGGCAGCGTCATGCCCGCGACACCGGCCTTCGAGGCCGCGTATGCGGCCTGGCCGATCTGTCCGTCGAAGGCGGCGACCGACGCGGTGCTGACGATCACGCCGCGCTCGCCTTCCGCCGTCGGCGCGGTTGCCGCCATCGCGGCGGCCGCGAGCCGAATCATGTTGAACGTGCCAACGAGGTTCACGTTGATCGTTTTCGCGAACACGTCGAGCGGATGCGCGCCGTCCTTGCCGACCGTTTTCGCGGCGGGCGCGATGCCCGCGCAGTTCACGAGGCCGCGCAGCGTGCCCGCACGCGTCGCCGCGTCGACGGCCGCCTGCGCGTCGGCCTCGCTCGAGACGTCGCAGCGCACGAACTCACCGCTCAGCTCGGTCGCGAGCGCGACGCCCGCCGCCTCGTTCAGGTCGGCGAGCACGACCTTGCCGCCTGCCTGCGCGAGCATCCGGGCCGTTCCGGCGCCGAGGCCCGATGCACCACCCGTGATCAGAAAGACGTTGCCGCGAATCTCCATGACTGCCTCCTTTGTCGACCGCCCTTAGCGCTTTAGCGCTTAGGGAGGTCCCATGCAAAGCGTCGACCGCCCTTAGCGCTTTAGCGCTTAGGGAGGTCCCATGCAAAGCGTCGACCGCCTTTAGCGCTTTAGCGCTTTAGCGCTTAGGGAGGTCCCATGCAAAGCGTCGACCGCCCTTGGCGCTTTAGCGCTCAGGGAGGTCCCATGCAAAGCGGTGGTTTCGATGCCGGGCGTACCCGTTCGACCGATTGTACGGGGCGCCGTCGCGCGGCCGAAAAAAAAGCCGCCCGGAAAGGGCGGCTTGCGGATGCGCGATGCGCTACTTACTTCAGCGCGTCAAACGCGCGCTCGCGGATTTCCTCGACGCTGCCGAGGCCCGAGATCTTGCGATACTGCGGGGCCTTCAGGCCGTTTTCCTCGCCGCGCTGCGCCCAGTCGCCGTAGTACTTGATCAGCGGCTTGGTCTGCGCTTCGTACACTTCGAGACGCTTCTTGACGGTTTCTTCCTTGTCGTCGTCGCGCTGGATCAGCGGTTCGCCCGTCACGTCGTCGTGGCCCTCGACCTTCGGCGGGTTGAACTTGACGTGGTACGTGCGGCCCGATGCCGGGTGCGTGCGGCGGCCGCTCATGCGCTCGATGATTTCCGAGAACGGGACGTCGATCTCGAGCACGTAGTCGATCGCGACGCCGGCTTCCTTCATCGCGTCAGCCTGCGCGATCGTGCGCGGGAAGCCGTCGAACAGGTAGCCGTTCGCGCAATCGGATTCCTTCAGGCGCTCCTTGACGAGGCCGATGATCAGGTCATCCGTCACGAGCTTGCCTTCATCCATGAAGCGCTTCGCTTCGATGCCGAGCGGCGTGCCGGCCTTCACGGCCGCGCGCAGCATGTCGCCCGTCGAGATTTGCGGGATGCCGAACTTTTCCTTGATGAAGTTTGCCTGGGTGCCCTTTCCCGCGCCGGGTGCACCCAACAGGATCAAACGCATGGTGATATCTCCAAGTATGTAGATTCGTGTGGCGAGCTTCGAAGGCGTCGGCGACAGTGTGCGCGGGGCTTGCCTGGCGCGCGGCGGGCTGGTCTGATGCGGCGCGTCGGCTTCGGCGACGCGCGGCTGCCGGCAGGGCCGCGGGCGGGGTCAAGCGAGAACGCGCTGGTCACGGACGGCTCGCACAATCGCCTGATTATGCCACGGGTTATTTTGAACCCGGCTGAAAAAGGGCCTGCACGCGCGCGAGATCGGCCGGCGTGTCGATTCCGGCTTCGGGCGCTTGCTCGGTGATCAGCACTGCGATGCGCTCGCCATGCCAGATCGCGCGCAGCTGTTCGAGCTGCTCGGCCTGTTCGATCGGTGCCTGCGCGAGCGTCGGATACGTGCGCAGGAAACGCGCGCGATACGCATAGAGGCCGATGTGCCGGTAGACCGGAAACGCAGGGGCCGGCATGGCCGCGACGTCGGGCCAGTGCGGCTGATAGGCGTCGCGGCTCCACGGAATCGGCGCGCGCGAGAAGTACAGCGCGACGCTCTGCGCGTCGAGCGCGACCTTCACGACGTTCGGGTTGAACACGTCGGCCGCGGCGTGAATCGGGTGGGCGGCGGTCGCGATCGCGCACGCCGGATGCGCGGCGAGGTGCGACGCTACGTCGCGCACCAGCACGGGGTCGATCAGCGGCTCGTCGCCCTGTACGTTGACGACGACGGTGTCGTCGCTCCACCCGAACGTCGCCGCGACTTCCGCGAGCCGGTCGGTGCCGGACGGATGGTCGGCGCGCGTCAGCACCGCTTCGAAGCCGTGATCGCGCGCCGCGTCGAGCACACTCTGCGCGTCGGACGCGACCAGCACCTGCTGCGCGCCCGCTTCGCGCGCGCGCTCGGCGACGCGCACGACCATCGGCTTGCCGCCGAGATCGGCGAGCGGCTTGTTCGGGAGCCGCGTCGACGCGAGTCGGGCGGGAATGACGGCGATGAAGGGTTGCGGGTGAGTCATCGGGGGAGCGGTGAGAAGGTCGGGGCGGGCGGCGCGTCGGGAGCCGGCGCCCGGCGGGGTTCGGCGAGCCGGCCGCGGATGGGTCGCGGCCGGGGCGTCGTCGGGCGGCTTAGCGGCCGGCCGGGTCGACCGGCGTGCCTTCGACGGTCTGGCGCGCTTCGTCGACGAGCATCACGGGGATGCCGTCGCGGATCGGGTACGCGAGCTTGTCCGCGTTGCAGATCAGCTCCTGCGCGGCACGGTCATAGTGGAGCGGGCCTTTGCAGATAGGGCACACAAGGATTTCAAGCAGGCGAGCGTCCACGGAGTTTCTCCACAACGAGGGCAATGAGGCGAGGGTCGAGCGCGGCTTCGACGGGGACCACCCACAGTCGAGCGTCGCGCCAGGAAGCGCCCAATTTTACTGCATCCTTCTCGGTGATCAGGATCGCGTCGACGGCGTCGTCGACGAACGGATTGTCGGCGAACGCGTAGTGGTCGGGCAGCGCACGGGTTGCCGGCGCGAGACCGGCCGCGCGCAGCGTCGCGAAGAAGCGTTCCGGCGCACCGATGCCGGCCGCCGCGAGCACGCGTTCGTGCGCGAACTGCGACAGCGGGCGGCGCAGCGCGGGCTGGTCGAGGTGCCACGCGGCGCCCGGCGTGAGCGCGAGCGAATAGGTGTCGGGCCACGGCGGCAGCGTGCCGCTGTACGGGTCGTTGACGAGCGTCGCGTCGCGGTGCCGCGACAGCGGCTCGCGCAGCGGCCCGGCCGGCAGCAGGAAGCCGTTGCCGCCGAGCCGGTGGTCGAACACGACGAGCTCGACCGTGCGTGCGAGGCGGTAGTGCTGGAGGCCGTCGTCGCTGACGATCACGTCGACGTCCGGATGCGCGGCGCGCAGCGCCTGCGCGGCCGCGACGCGGTCGGGGCACACCCAGACGGGCGCGCCGGTGCGGCGCGCGATCAGCAGCGGTTCGTCGCCGGCCGCGCTCGCGCGCGACGCGGGCGTGACGGCGGTCGGCGCCGTCACGTTCGCGCCGTAGCCGCGCGACACGACACCCGGCGTGAAGCCGGCTGCCCGCAACGCGTCGACGAGCGCGATCACGGTCGGTGTCTTGCCGGTGCCGCCGACGGTCACGTTGCCGACCACGACGACGGGCACGCCGACGTCGACCGGCTTTTTCCAGCCCTGCGCATACGCGGTGCGCCGCAGCGCCGCGCACAGGCCGAACACGCACGCGAACGGCGTGAGCGCCCACGCGAGCGCGCCGCGCCGCTGCCATTCGCGTGTCAGGCGCGCTTCGAGCCGGGCGAGCGGGCCGCCGGGCGCGCTCATCGGGCCGGGCGCGGCGCGTGGTGCGCCGCGGCGTGGGACGGATTCGTCAAGGCGGATTCTCCGTTGGGCGGCGCATGCCGCGGGGTCTGCGGAAGGCGGCACTCTAGCGCGCCGCAGGCGGACGCGGCAAGCGCGACCGGCCGACGCAGCCTGCGGGGCCGGATCGCGGCGGCCTGTGGACAACTCTGTGAAAAACTCCCCGGTCGATCGCCTCAAACGCCCACCGGGCGGGCATCGAATCGGATGCGAATGATTTCGAAAGGTTTAAAAATCTATAAAAATCAATGTGTTATGACGAATTGTCTGGATTTTTGGGCGGTTTCAAAGCGTTTGAGCCGGACCGTTGCCAGAATGTGGACACCTTCCGCGCGTCGCGGCGAATGCGGCCGGCGCTGGACGTTACGCGCGTGTCGGACTATCGTGTCGCCGCCAGCATTCATCCGACCGCCCATGCCTTCCGACTCTCCTTTTTCCGCACCCGGCGCGACGCGCGGCGGTGACGAAGTGATTCCCGTTTCGGCGCTCAATCGCGCGATTTCGACGATGCTCGAGCGTTCGTTTCCGCTGCTGTGGATATCGGGCGAAGTGTCGAATTTCACGCGTGCCGCGAGCGGCCACTGGTATTTCTCGATCAAGGACCAGCAGGCGCAGATGCGCTGCGTGATGTTCCGCGGCCGTGCGCAATACGCGGAATTCACGCCGCGCGAAGGCGACCGGATCGAGGTGCGCGCGGTCGTCACGATGTACGAGCCGCGCGGCGAAGTGCAGCTCAACGTCGAGGCCGTGCGGCGCACCGGGCAGGGGCGCCTGTACGAGGCGTTCCTGCGGCTGAAGGCGCAACTCGAGGGCGAGGGGCTCTTCGCGCCCGAGCGCAAGCGGCCGCTGCCGGCCCACCCGCGCGCGATCGGCATCGTCACGTCGCTGCAGGCCGCCGCGCTGCGCGACGTGCTGACCACGCTCGCGCGCCGCGCGCCGCATATTCCGGTGATCGTCTATCCGGCGCCCGTGCAGGGCGCCGGTTCCGCCGAAAAGCTCGTCGCGGCCGTCCAGGCCGCGAATGCGCGGCGTGAGGTCGACGTGCTGCTGGTCTGCCGCGGCGGCGGTTCGATCGAGGATTTGTGGTCGTTCAACGACGAAGCGCTGGCGCGCGCGATCGCGGCGAGCGAGCTGCCGGTCGTCAGCGGCGTCGGGCACGAAACCGATTTCACGATCGCGGATTTCGCGGCCGACCTGCGCGCGCCGACGCCGACCGGCGCGGCCGAGCTCGCGAGCCCGCAGCGCGCGCTGCTGCTGCGCGAGGTCGACGAGCGCCAGCGTGCGCTCGCGCGCGGCATCGAACGCATGCTCGAACAGCGCGCGCAGCAGCTCGACTGGCTCGCGCGCCGGCTCGTGAGCCCGGCCGAGCGGCTGCAGCGGCAACGCACGCATGTCGAGCAGCTCGCGGTGCGGCTCGCGTCGGCGGCCTCGCGGCCGGTGCGCGACGCGCGCGCGCGGTTTGCGCTCGCGCAGCTGCGCTGGCAGCGCGCGCGGCCCGATCCGTCGCAGGCGCGCCAGGCGCTCGCGGGGCTGTCGCAGCGTCTCGCGGTTGCGTTGCAGCGCCGTCACGAACGCGACACGGCACGTGTGTCAGCCTGTGCGGCACGGCTCGAGGTGCTGAGCCCGCAGCGCACGCTCGAACGCGGTTATGCGGCGCTCATCGACGCGCAGACCGGCCGCGCGGTGCGCGCGCCGAGCGCGCTGAAGCCGCAGCGCCGCCTGACCGTGCATCTTGCCGAAGGCTCGGCCGACGTGTCGCTCGCTGACGTGCAGCCGCGCTTGACCGATACGATCTGAGCGGGCCGGCGTAAGCGAAACGCAGGTCCCGCAACGCATGCGCGAAGCACGGGAACGGATGCCGCGCATCGCCGGTTCGTCCTGCCGGACGATGCGCAAACATCGCTTTTCCGCATACCGCGGATAAATGGCCCGTGAGTTTGCGGGGTTATTCGTCCTCGCCTACAATCGGACGCTCGGCAGCATTCAACACAAGCCCCCCTACATACTCAACGAAGGAATCGCCATGGCTCATACGCTCCCGCCGCTCCCGTACGCTGAAGACGCACTCGCGCCGACCATCTCGCTCGAGACGATCCAGTACCACTACGGCAAGCATCATCAGGCTTATGTGACGAACCTGAACAATCTGATCCCGGGCACGGAATTCGAGAACCTGTCGCTGGAAGAGATCGTCAAGAAGTCGTCGGGCGGCATCTTCAACAACGCCGCGCAAATCTGGAACCACACGTTCTTCTGGAACAGCCTGTCGCCGAACGGCGGCGGCGCACCGACGGGCGCGCTGGGCGACGCGATCAACGCGAAGTGGGGCTCGTACGACGCATTCAAGGAAGCGTTCACGAAGGCTGCGGTCGGCACGTTCGGTTCGGGCTGGGCATGGCTCGTGAAGAAGGCGGACGGTTCGCTCGACATCGTGTCGACGAGCAACGCCGCCACGCCGCTGACGACCGCCGACAAGGCGCTGCTGACGATCGACGTGTGGGAACACGCGTACTACATCGACTACCGCAACGCACGTCCGAAGTTCGTCGAAGCGTTCTGGAACATCGTGAACTGGGACTTCGCAGCGAAGAACTTCGCGTAAGGTCCGTCAGGACACGCTGGAAACGGCGATCACGTTCGGCTATCCGAATGGGCACCGCCGCAGCCGGTCTGAAAAGCCTCCCTCGTGGAGGCTTTTTTATTGCCCGGAATCCGGCTGCGACGCGTCACGCGAAGGCCATCGACGTGAACGCGCGTTGACTTACGCTCGTCGACTTGCGGCGCGACGAACGACATGGCGGCAACCCCCAACGCATTCGAAAGGAGCATCGGCCATGAATCTGGAGCTTGACCGGAAACATGCGGTAATCACGGGCGGATCTCGCGGAATCGGCTACGCGTGTGCCGAGCGGCTGGCGGAAGAGGGCGCGCACGTCACGATCGTCGGCAGTCACGCGGCCACGGTGGATGCCGCGCTGCAGTTGTTGCGCGAGAAGCATCCGGGCCGCGTCGACGGTTTCGCGCTCGATCTGTCGATCGCGTCGAACAGTGATGTCCTGGGCCAGCGCATCGCAGACGCCGACATCGTGATCAACAACGCCGGCGCGATTCCCGGCGGCGGGCTCGACCACGTCGACGACGCGACATGGCGCTCGTCGTGGGACGTCAAGGTATATGGCTACATCAATGCGACGCGGCAGGCGCTTCCGGCGATGCTGGAACGAGGCTCGGGCGTGATCGTCAACGTGATCGGGATGGCGGGCGCCGCGCCCCGCTACGACTACATCTGCGGATCGATGGCGAACGCGGCGCTCATCGCGTTCACGCGCGCCACGGGCGGCCATACCGCGCGCAAGGGCGTGCGCGTCGTGGGCGTGAACCCCGGGCCGACGGAGACGGACCGGCTGGTTCGTCTTTACGAATCGCGCGCGGAGGCCCGGTTCGGCGATCGCGCGCGCTGGCGCGAGCTGCTGGCCGACTTGCCGTTCGGCCGGCCGGCCAAACCCGAGGAAATGGCGGATCTCGTCGCGTTCCTCGCGTCCGCCCGAGCGTCCTATCTGAGCGGGGTCGTGATCGATGCGGACGGCGGCGCGCAATACACGCACCAATAGGCCGGCGTGAAGCGGGCCGCCGGGCCGGCGACGTCAACGCGGCGTGTCGCCGAGCCCGCTCGCGCGGCGCAGCGCGTCGACGTCGACGAGCTCGATTTCCCCGACATGCAGGCGCACGACGCCGTCGGCCTGCAGTGCCTTCAGCAACTGGTTGGTGGTCTGTCGCGTCAGCGACAGCATCGATGCGAGAGTTTCCTGCGACAGCCGGACGCGCGTGCGCCCGGCGCTGATGCCGCCGTAGCCGTCGGCGATCATCAGCAGGCGGGCGGCGAGCCGCTGCGCGGCCGGCATCACGCTCATCGCTTCGACGGTCAGGAAGCTCAGGCGCAGCTTTTGCGCCATCAGCAGCGCGAATTGCCGCCAGTGTTGCGGCGTCGCGTCGAGAATCGCAAGCAGCGCGGCCTGCGGAACATGCAGCAGCAGCGCATCGTCGAGCGCGATCGCGTCGTGCGTGCGCGGCTGGCCGTCGAACAGCGCGATCTCGCCGAACCAGGTGACCGGCTCGGCCACCGTCAGCAGCGCTTCCTTGCCCTGCGGGTCGACCGCACCTATCGTGAGTGAACCGGCCAGTACCGCGTACAGCCCGCACGGCGGGTCGCCGCGCCGGAACAGCGCGTGGCCGGCCGGCAGGCGGCGCAGCGCCGCATGGGCGAGCAGGTCCGCGCGCAACGCGGGCGGCAGCGCGGCGAACCACGGGTTCGCTTCGATCTGCGGCAGGTAGGGGGCGAGCGACGAGGGCATGGGCACGCGATGTCGGGTAGCTGACAGAGGTTCTCGGGCGTGACGCGCATCATAGCGCTCAACGACCGACCAGGAGACGCCATGAAGACGCTCGAAGACCACCTTTCCCAGTATGCGGCCTACCATCGCGACGCGCGCAACATCGCGACGCATCTGGTCGGGATCCCGATGATCGTGTTCGCGGTCGAGGTGCTGCTGTCGCGGCCGGCGATCGGGATGCTGGCCGGCGTCGCGCTGTCGCCGGCGCTGCTGCTTGCGGTCGCGTTCGCGGTGTTCTACCTGCGTCTCGACCTGCGGTTCGGGATCGTGATGACCGCACTGTTTGCGCTCGGCCTGTGGGCCGCGCAGGCGATCGCATTGCTGCCGACCGCGCAATGGCTCGCGATCGGCATCGGCGCGTTCGTCGTCGGCTGGATCGTGCAGTTCGTCGGGCACTGGTTCGAAGGGCGCAAGCCCGCGTTCGTCGACGACCTGGTCGGCCTGATGGTCGGGCCGCTGTTCGTCGTCGCCGAAGTCGCGTTCTTCGCAGGGCTGCGCGGCGACGTGCGCCGTGAAGTCGAGCGGCGGGCCGGCCCCGTGCACGGCGGCGCGCACTCGCATGTCTGACGTGCCGGTCTGCGTGTTCGGCGCGGGCGCCGTCGGTTGTTATCTCGGCGGCCGGCTCGCGGCGGCCGGCGCGAACGTCACGCTCGTCGGCCGCGCGCGGATCGGCGACGCGATTCATTTGCACGGACTCACGCTGACCGACCAGCGCGGCTATCGCGCGACGCTCGCGCCGGCTGACGTCGCGTTCGCGATCGATCCGGCGGCCGCGGCTACCGCGCGCCTCGTGCTCGTCGCGGTGAAGTCGGCCGCGACGCGCGATGCCGCGGCGCAGCTCGCCGGCGTGCTGCGGCCCGGCACGGTCGTGATCAGCTTCCAGAACGGCCTGCACAACGCCGACGTGCTGCGCGACGCGCTGCCACAAGCGACCGTACTGGCCGGCATGGTGCCGTTCAACGTGATCGAGCGCGAGCCCGGCGCATTTCACCAGGGTTCGGCCGGTGCGCTCGCGGCCGACGCGTCGCCCGCGCTGCAACCGTTCGCCGGCGCATTCGCGCGTGCCGGGCTGCCGCTCGCGCTGCATTGCAACATGCCGGCCGTGCAGTGGGCGAAGCTGCTGCTCAACCTGAACAACGCAGTCAATGCGCTCGCGAACCTGCCGCTGCGCGACGAACTCGCGCAACGCGCGTACCGGCGCTGCGTCGCGCTCGCGCAGCGCGAAGCGCTGCACTGGCTGGCGCGTGCCGCGATCCGGCCCGCGCGGCTGACGCCGTTGCCAGCTGCGTGGATCCCGACCGTGCTCGATCTTCCCGATGCCGCGTTCCGCGTGCTTGGTGGCCGGATGCTCGCGATCGATCCGCTCGCGCGGTCGTCGATGTCCGACGATCTCGCGGCGCGCCGTGCGACGGAAGTCGAGTGGATCAACGGCGAGGTCGTGCGGCTGGCCGCACGCTTCGGTGCGCAGGCGCCCGTCAATGCGCGGCTGTGCGCGCTAGTCCACGACGCGGAAAGCGCCGCGGCGCGCCCGGCCTGGCGCGGCGATGCGCTGTGGGCCGAGTTGACTGCGCAGACGCCGCGCACGGGCGACGTGCGGGCCGCATAGCGGCGGGATTGACTCGCCGTCGCGCGGGTCGGGCGGCGCGACGTCACTTCAGCCGCGCAACGGCTAAGATGCGAGGTGCGCCATACGACGCCTATGCGGAGCAATCACCATGGTGGATCGCCCGACTCTCGACGCCTACGATGCCCATGCCGCGCAATACGCGCAGGACTGGCTCGACCAGGCCGCCCCCGACGACATGTACGCGCTGCTCGAACAGCATTTCTCGCCCGGACCGACCGCCGACGTCGGCTGCGGAGCGGGGCGCGACACGGCGTGGCTTGCTTCGCGCGGCTTCGACGTGCGCGGCTACGACGCGAGTGCTGCGCTGCTCGACGAGGCGCGGCGGCATCATCCGGAGCTGACCTTCGAACTGGCCGCGCTGCCGGCGCTGGCCGGCGTGCCGTCCGGCGCGTTTCGCAACGTGCTGTGCGAAACGGTCGTCATGCACCTCGAACAGGCGGACGCGTCGGCCGCCGCCGCGCGGCTGGCCGATCTGCTGATGCCGGGCGGCACGTTGTACCTGAGCTGGCGGGTGGCCGGAAACGGCGTGTTGCGCGACGAGCGCGGCCGCCTCTATACGCCGCTCGACTCGGCGCGCATGCATGCGGCGCTCGGCGCCGGCATACGCGTGATCGACGAGCATGAGGTCGTCAGCGCGTCGTCCGGCAAGCGCGTACACCGGCTGATCGTGCGCAAGGTGGCCGGCGCCGCGTGAATGCGGCGCGCCGGCGCGTTCATTCGCGGTTGAGCGCCGCTTCCCAGTTGATGTCGACGCAAAGCACCTGCATGCCGGTCGCGACGGGTGCCGCGATCGACGCGGTCACGCACAGGTGCGCCTCGTTGATCGACAGGTAGGGCGACGTCAGGTGCACGCGGCCCGGCGCGCGCATCGCGTCGATGAAGTACGGGCGGCGCTCCCAGCTCGCCCCCTCGGAATGCAGCAGCGGCCGGAAGCGCTTGGCGCGCTGCGAGACGCTGCCGCGTGCCAGCACGTTGTCGCCGATCTGACGGCCCGATGCGTCGAGCAGGAAGCAGCGCGCGGTTTCGGGCAGCCCGAGCACGGCGGCGGCCGCATCGGTGAGCGGCGCGCCCGCGCTGAGCTTCTGGCTCGCTTCCTCGAGCGCGGCGACGTACGGCGCGAGCCGTTCGGCCTGGGTGCGCTCGCGCTGCGCGACGCGCAGCCGCAGTGCGGCCGACAGCGTATCCATGCAGCCGGCGGCGGCCTGCGGCTGCACGGGGTCGACGCTCGGCCCCGCGAAATACTGGCCCTGCACGAAGTCGACGTCGCACTCGAGCGCGATCAGCGCGTCGCGCTCGGTCGCGAGCCCGCCCATCAGCACGAGCTGGCCGGATTCGTGCAGCAGCGACACGAGCCCCGGCAGCACGCGTTCGAGATGCGAGTGCTCACTCGCTTGCGCGAGGATGCCGCGATCGAGCGTGACGATGTCGGGATGCAGGTGCCACACGCGGTCGATGTTCGAATGCTTCGCGCCGAAGCCGACGAGCGCGATCAGGAAACCGGCCTTGCGCAGCCCGTCGACGATCGCCGCGTAGCGCGGCGTCTCGCCGCCCGCCTGTTCCGGTACCTCGAGCACCACGCGGTGCGGCGGCAGCCCGAGCGCTTTCAGGTTCGCGAGCAGCGCGTCGCCGTAGACGGTGTCCATCAGCGCGGCCGGATGCAGGCTCAGGAAGAGCCATTCGTCGTGGCTGTCGAACGCATGGAAGTTGCCGAGATGCAGCGATTCGGCGAGCCGGCCGAGCTCGAGCAGGTCGCCGCGCCGCGCCGCTTGCGTAAACACCTCGTGCGAGGCCACCTGGCGGCTTTCCTCGTCGTGCGCGCGCAGCGATGCGTGATAGCCGATCGCGCGGCGGTGCGACACGGAAAAAACGGGCTGGAACACGCTGAACACCGTGTAGCTGCCGTACAGCACGGTGCGCCGGTTCCCGTCGTCGCCGGCGACGGGGCGGGGCGGCTGAAAGCCGGGGGGATCGATGTCGATCATGCTCATGATGTCGGCCGAAGGAAGACTGCCAGTTTACCTAGAGAATAGGCGAGCAAGAAGCATGCACGACATCGTGCCCCGTGCGGCAGCCCGTCGCGGCCGTCACGCGGCGCATGGCGGGTGCATCGCAGGGGCGCGTTGCACCGTCGTGGTGCGCACCGTCCCGGTTCGGCGCGCGCCGCGCGTCACGCGCGTTCGGACGGATCGGTCTTGCGCGCGGTGCCGCGGATCTCGGGCGCGAGCTGCGCGAAGATCCACGCGGATGCGGCCGTGATGATCCCGACGCAGATGAACGTCGCGTGGAACGCGGGCAGCGTGTTGCTCGGCGTCACGGTGCGCAGCATGCCGGTGAACGTCGCGAGCAGCGCGCCCGCGACCGTGACGCCGAGGCTCATCGACAGCATCTGCACGAGCGAGAACAGGCTGTTGCCGCTGCTCGCGCCGCCCGTGCCGAGATCCTTCAGCGTCAGCGTGTTCATCGCGGTGAACTGCATCGAGTTGAAGCCGCCGAACAGCGCGAGATGCACGACCTTCACCCAGACGGGCACCGTGTCGCGCATCAGCGCGAAGCTCGCCATCATCACCCCGACCATGATCGTGTTCGCGAGCAGCACCTTGCGGTAGCCGTGCTGCGTGATCAGGCGCGTGATGATCCGCTTCGAGAACATCCCAGCGGCCGCTACCGGCAGCATCATCAGCCCGGCCTCGAACGCCGAGTAGCCGAGGCTCACCTGCAGCAGCAGCGGGATCAGGTACGGCATCGCGCCGCTGCCGATCCGCGCGAACAGGTTGCCGAGCAGCCCGACGCTGAACGTGTGGATCCTGAACAGTTCGAGCGAGAAGATCGGTTGCGGCGCGCGCACCGCATACAGCCCGTACGCAACGAAGCACGCGAGGCTCAGGATCAGCAGCACGAGCACGGCCGCGTGCTGCATCCCGAGATCGGCGAGCCCGTCGAGCGACAGCGAGATCGCGATCATGCCGATAGTCAGCAGCAGATAGCCCTTCAGGTCGAAGCGGCCGACGGCCGGGTTGCGCGAATCGGGCATCGAATAGAAGGTCGCGATGCAGCCCGCGACGCCGACCGGCACGTTGATCAGGAAGATCCAGTGCCACGACGCGATCTTCACGAGCCAGCCGCCGAGCGTCGGCCCGATCAGCGGGCCGATCAGGCCGGGAATCGCGACGAACGACAGCGCGGACAGGTAGCGTTCGGCCGGAAAGGTACGCAGCACCGCGAGCCGCCCGACCGGCAGCAGCATCGCGCCGCCGACCCCCTGCACGACGCGGAACGCGACGAGCTGCGTCAGCGTATGCGCGTTCGCGCACAGCAGCGAGCCGAGCGAGAACACCAGGATCGCGCTGAAGAACACGCGTCGCGTGCCGAACGTATCGGCGAGCCAGCCCGACACGGGGATCATCACCGCCATCGTCAGCGAGTACGCGATCACGACCGACTGCATCCGCAGCGGCGATTCGCCGAGGCTCGCGGCCATCGACGGCAGCGCCGTGTTGACGATGGTCGAATCGAGCGTCTGCATGAAGAAGCCCGTCGCAACGAGCCAGAGCATCACGGTGAGGTTCTTTTCGCCGGGGGCGACGGCGGGCGGGCGTTGGAACATGAAGGCGGGCGGTGGCGCGGGACAGCCGACATTGTAGGGAAAGCCGCCGCGCCGTGCAGGTTCGGCGCGGGGTGCGGCACCCGGCCCGCCGGCCGGCGGATGCCCGTCCGTTCACTGACCAGTACAGTTCAGCCGAAAGTGTCTGCAGGCGTATCTGTCCGTGTGCTGCCACTGTCCGAAATACTGGTGCCATCGAACCCGTGCGACCAGGAGGCTGCCATGCGTGAACTGCGACTTTACGTGATCGAAGGCGACGAGCCGGCCGGGCGGTGGCGGATCGTCGATCGCACCGCACTGCAGGTGGCCGATGGCGAAGCATGGGTGACGATCGAGGGCCGGCCCGACGATCACTGGCTCGGTGTCGGCGATTCGCTGACGTTCATGCCCGGCATGCGCGTGTGGGTCAGCGCGGGGCCGCACGGCGCGACGTTCGCGTTCGGTCCGCTCGCGGTGCCGGCCACGCGCGCCGCGCAGGCGTGGTGGCGGCCGCTCGTCGCGTGGCGCGACGGCCGCCGTCACGCGGCCGCGTCGCTGCCGACGTAGCGGGCCCGGGGCCGGATCAGCTTCCCGTCCGCGTACTGCTCGAGCGCGTGCGCGATCCAGCCGGCCGTGCGGCCGGCCGCGAACAGCGTGAACGCCGCGCCGTCCGGTAGCGCGAGGGTACGCTCCAGCACCGCGAGCGCGAAATCGATCGCCGGCCGCAGGCCCGTCGCCGCTTCGACGCGCGCGGCGAGCGCACGTGCCGCTTGCAGAGCGGGGCGGCCGGCGCCGCGGCGTGCAGCGCGTCGAGCAGCGCCAGCGCGCGCGGGTCGCCGTCGGGATAGAGCGGGTGCGCGAAGCCGGACAGTGCCGTGCGGCCGCCGTCCGCACGTTCGTCGTGCGCAAGCCGCAGCGCGAGGTAGCGGTCGAGGTCGGCGGCGCGGGCCGCTTCGTCGAGCAGCGTGCCCGCGCGGAACGTCTCGCCGCCATGGCGCGGTCCTGACAGCGCCGCGAGTCCGCCCGCGATCGCGCCGAACAGGTGCGTGCCGGTCGATGCGATGCAGCGCACCGCAAAGGTCGACGGATTCAGTTCGTGATCGGCGCACAGCACGAGCGCACGGCGCAGCAGGTCGACTTCGGCACGCCGCCGCACGCGCCACGCGGCGGCCAGCTGCCGGTGCACGGGCGTGTCGCCCGGCGCGATGCCGGCGAGCGCGGCCGTGGCGACACGCAGCAGCAGCGTGGCCGAATCGAGCTGCGCGTCGCGCCCCTGTGCCCACAGGCGCGGCAGCGATGCGGCCGCCGCGGGCAGCAGCACCAGCGTGCGTTCGAGCGGCGCGAGATGCGCCCAGCGGCGCGCCCAGTCGTCCCACTGCGCGGCGTCGAACCCGGTCGACGCGAGCGACGCGGCGGCGAGCCGTGCGGGCGGACAGTCCCAGAGCCTCGCGGCCGTTTCTTCGAGCGTCGCATCGTCGGCTAGCGCGATCGCATCGGCGCCGCGGTAGCGCAGGCGGCCGTCGGCGATCTGCGTGATGCGCGATTCGAGCACCGGCACGCCCCAGTCGAGCGAACGCTCGGCGACGCCGCCCGCGCGTTTCGCATCGGCGCCGCGGCGCGCGAGCAGGCGCACTTCCTCCGCGTCGTAGCAGCGGCGCTTGGTCGTGCCGTCGGGCAGCGAGCGCAGCAGGCCGCGGCTCACATACGCATAAAGAGTGCTCACGCTGATACCGAGGATGCCGGAGGCTTCCTGCGCGCTGAGGGAGGTCATGCCGATCGCTCCTGTCGGAGCGCATGAAGGGCGGCTCCGCTACAACTATTCGTTATGTATTGATTCGCGCAATCAAGATTGATCGCGCCTGTCGCGAATTCTAGACTCGATTTCGTCTCCACTACCGCACGCATCCCGCCATGACACCCGAACTCGCATTGACGCATCTGTGGCAACTCGCATACGGCGACCCCGACGCGCTCGCTCGCGCGACCGTGACGGGGCAGGACCCGACACTACCGTCGACGTTCCACGTCGGCACGCTCGCTGCCGCGACGATCGCGGCAGCCGGGCTCGCGGCGGCCGAATGCCATCGGCTTCGCACGGGCGTCGCGCAATCCGTCGACGTATCGGTGCGCGACGCGCTGGTCGCGTTCCGCAGCGAACGTTACCTGCGTGTGGACGACGGCCCGCCGCCGGAGCTGCGCCATCCGGTGACGGGCTTCTTCGAGACGGGCGACGGGCGCTGGATTCAACTGCACGCGAACTTCCCGCATCACCTGCACGGGATCCTCGACGTGCTCGGCTGCGGCGCGCAGCCGGCCGACGTCGCAGCGGCGATCCGCACGTGGGACGGCGCAGCGCTCGATACCGCGCTGGCCGAAGCCGGCCTGTGCGCGGCATTGATCAGAACACCTGAAGAATGGGCGGCGCACGAACAGGCGCGCGCCATCGCGTCACTGCCGCTGTTCGAGATCGAACGGATCGGCGACGCGCCGGTCGAGCCGATCGGCCGCGGCGAAGCCGGCCAGCCGCTCGCCGGCGTGCGCGTGCTCGATCTCACGCGCATCATCGCGGGGCCGGTCGCGGGCCGCACGCTGGCGTCGCACGGCGCGCAGACGCTGCTCGTCAACGGCCCGCACCTGCCGAACATCGCGCCGCTCGTGATCGACAACGGGCGCGGCAAGCGTTCGACATGGATCGACCTGCGCGACGCGGCGGGCGTCGATACGCTGCACGCGCTCGCGCGCGACGCGGATGTGTTCCTGCAGTCGTACCGGCCCGGCGCGCTCGCGGCGCGCGGTTTCGCGCCGCAGACGCTGGCGCAACTGCGGCCCGGCATCGTGTGCGTGTCGGTGTCCGCGTACGGGCACGCGGGGCCGTGGGCGAAGCGGCGTGGCTTCGACAGCCTCGTGCAGTCGGCGAGCGGGATCGCGTGGCAGGAGCAGCAGGCCGCGCATGCGGACGGGCCGCGCCATCTGCCGTGCCAGGCGCTCGATCATGCGACGGGCTATCTCGCGGCGTTCGGCGCGATGATCGCGCTCGCGCGCCGGGCACGCGAAGGGGGGAGCTGGCATGTGCGGCTGTCGCTCGCACAGACGGGGCGCTGGCTGCAGTCGTTCGGTGCGGTGCCGGACGGCCTGCATGCACCCGATCTCACGGCCGCCGATGTGCGCGACCGGATCGACCGCACGGCGTCGCCGTTCGGCATGATCGACGCGGTGCGGCCGGCCGAGCGGTTGTCGGCGACGCCGCCGTCGTTTGCGTGCCCGCCCGTGCCGCTCGGCACCGACGAGGCACGCTGGCTGTGAGCGCCGGCGGCGCGGTGGGCGTTACTTGCGCAACTCGACGACGAAGTCGTAGTAGTCGTTGCGGCAGTACGTATCGGTGAGTTCGATCGCGCGCTGGTCCGACGTATAGCCGATCCGCGTGATCAGCAGCAGCGCGTCGTGCGGCGCGATGCCCATCTGTTCGGCGATCTCGTCCGTCGCGTTGACCGCGCGGAAATGCTGGAGCGCGCGCACGATCGGCGTGCCGCGCGCTTCGAGATAGCTGTACAGCGAACCGCCGATCGCCTGTGGATCGGGAATCAGCGTGGCGGGGAACGTCGAGTTCTCGACGGCCATCACGATGCCGTCGGCGAGGCGCAGGCGTTTCAGGCGTGTAACCGATGCGGCGGGCGACAGCCCGAGCTGGATGACCTCGTCGCGGTTCGCGGGCTGGATCTCGCGCGCAATCCATTGCGAGCTCGGCTTGAAGCCGCGGCGTTCGAGCATTTCGCTGAAGCTCGACAGCCGCGACAGCGGATCCTCGTAGCGCGGCTGGATGAAGTTGCCCGCGCCCTGCGTGCGGCGGATCAAGCCCTGCTCGACCAGCAGCGCGATCGCCTTGCGCGCGGTGATGCGCGACACGCCGAGCGCGTCGGACAACACGCGTTCCGAAGGCAGCGCCTCGCCAGCCGTCCAGCGGTTGTCGTGGATCGCGTCACCGAGCTTGCGGGCGAGCTGCAGGTAGAGCGGCGTGTCGTTGTCGGGGTCGGGGCGCAGGTCCTGCCAGCGGTCGTCCGTGGGTGACTTCATGGGGTGGATATCGATCAGGTTGCGGCCATTCTAAGTCATCACGCGGCGCCGTTATAGCCGGTTTTTGCCGTGCAATAGGCGGCTGCGGTGCCGATTGACTACACTGATGCGTCGTATTCCATGCTTCGGCCGCGGTGCGCGGCCACGAATCCGCAACGAGGAACGCATGACAGACACGATCGCCACGGTCGTCCTGCCGGACGGTGAGACGATTTCGAAGCTCGGCCAGGGCACCTGGGAAATGGGCGAGCGGCCGGCCCGCCGCGCGGACGAGATCGCCGCGCTGCGCGAGGGCGTCAAACTCGGGATGACGCTGGTCGACACCGCCGAAATGTACGGCGACGGCGCGACCGAGACGCTCGTTGGCGAGGCGCTCGCGGGGCTGCGCGACGACGTGTTCCTCGTCAGCAAGGTCTATCCGCACCATGCGAGCCGGCGCGGTGTCGTCGCTGCGTGCGACGCGAGCCTCAAGCGGCTGCGTACCGATCGCCTCGACCTGTACCTGCTGCACTGGCGCGGCTCGGTGCCGCTCGCGGAGACGGTCGAAGGCTTCGAGACGTTGCGGCGCGCGGGCAAGATCCGTCACTGGGGCGTCAGCAACTTCGATACGGCCGACATGGCCGAACTCGTCGATGAGGCGGGCGGCGATGCATGCGCGACCAACCAGATCCTCTACAACATCGCGCGGCGCGGACCGGAATTCGACCTGCTGCCGTGGCTTGCCGAACACCGGATGCCGGCGATGGCGTACAGCCCGGTCGATCACGGGCGGCTGCCGAAGCGCTCGCCGCTCGACGAGATCGCGCGGCAGCGCGGCGTGTCGGTGATGCGCGTCGCGCTGGCGTGGGTGCTTGCGCAACCGGGTGTCTTCGCGATCCCGAAGGCGTCGCGAATCGAACATGTGCGCGACAACCGCGCCGCGCTCGATTTCGTGTTGAGCGATGATGAGCGCGCGCAGCTTGACGCGTACTTCCGTCCGCCGCGCAGCAAGCGCGCGCTCGAGATGCTCTGACCGCTCGCGGCCTGGCAACTCGCCAGGTCAGTGGTTGCCTCCGGACGATCCGCTGTTGCCGTGGCCGCCGCCATTGCCGTGGCCAGCGCCGTTGCCATTACCGACACCGTTAGCACCGCCATTGCCGGCGCCGCCACTGCCGTTGCCATTGCCATTGCCACCGCCGTTGCCGTGGCCGCCGGCACCACTGCCGTTACCGTGACCGCCGTTGCTGTTGCCACCGCTGTCACCGTGGCCATTACCGTCACCTTTGCCTTGGCTGCCGGTGTTGCCGTGCCCGTTGCCATCACCGTTGCCATGGCTGCCGGCGTTGCCGTGGCCATTGCCATCACCGTCGCCATGACTGCCGGCGTTGCCATGGCCATTGCCATCACCGTTGCCATGGCTGCCGCCGTTACCGTGGCCGTTGCCATCACCGTTGCCGTGGCTGCCGGCGTTGCCGTGGCCATTACCGTCGCCATGACTGCCGGCGTTGCCATGGCCGTTGCCATCGCCGTCGCCATGGCTGCCGCCGTTGCCGTGGCCATTGCCATCACCGTCGCCATGGCTGCCGCCGTTTCCGTGGCCATTGCCATCACCGTTGCCATGGCTGCCGCCGTTGCCGTGGCCGTTGCCATCACCGTCGCCGTGGCTGCCGCCGTTGCCGTGGCCGTTGCCATCACCGTCGCCGTGACCACCGCCATTGCCGTGACCACCACCATCACCGTCGCCGCCGTGGCCACCATGTCCGCCATGGCCTCCGCTGCCCGAGGTACTGCCACCCGAAGTGCCGCCACCGGAAGTACCGCCACCGGAAGTACCGCCACCGGAAGTACCGCCACCGGAAGTGCCGCCACCGGAAGTGCCGCCACCCGAAGTACCGCCACCGGAAGTACCGCCACCGGAAGTACCGCCGCCTGAAGTGCCGCCACCGGAAGTGCCGCCACCGGAAGTGCCGCCACCGGAAGTGCCGCCACCGGAAGTACCGCCACCGGAAGTACCGCCGCCTGAAGTGCCGCCACCGGAAGTACCGCCGCCTGAAGTGCCGCCGCCTGAAGTGCCGCCACCGGAAGTGCCGCCACCCGAAGTACCGCCACCCGAAGTGCCGCCACCCGAAGTGCCGCCACCCGAGGTGCCGCCACCCGGGGTACCGCCACCCGAGGTACCGCCACCTGAGGTACCGCCACCTGAGGTACCGCCACCCGAGGTACCGCCACCTGAAGTGCCGCCGCCCGAGGTGCCGCCCCCTGAAGTACCACCACCGGAGCCACCGTTCCCTCCGCGGCCGGTGCCGCTGGTACCGCCGGACGTTGCGCCGGTTGATCCGCCGACGCCAGCAGGTCCGACAGCACCGTTCCCGCTGTTTCCGCCGGTGCCGTTGCTGTTGCCGCCGCCGCCGCTGCTGCCGTTACCCGTCCCGCCACCACTGCCGCTCGCACCGGCTCCGTTACCGCCGCCGCCACCGCCCGCATAGACGTGCGCCGCGCACGCAGCCGGATTGGCGGCGCACGACGAAGCGTCTTCGACCACCATCATGATGGTGTCCGCGCTGGTGTCCGCATTGGCTGCGGAGTCGGGCGCAGCGTCCTGCGCAATGGCATACGAGCAGCAGCACGCGAACGCGGCTGCGGCCATCAAGGTCGCGCGATAGCACCGTCCCGCCGCGCGGAACGGCTGTCTTGTCTTGAGCATCATGGCCTCCCCATGCGCGCGATGCCTCGTAGCCGCGCGGCTAATTACGTGTGGTGCAGGGGGCCAGCAAAGATTCGTTGTCCTGTCGGCGGCCGATTGCCCTCGGACTGGCGCGTGAAGCCAGCCGCGAACGCGGATCGGCACGCGGGCCCGCCGTGCGAATCCCTATCTGCGAGATTCGTGCCACCGGCCGCTTATGCCCGTGGCGCAAGGCGAGCGCATGCCCGCGACGGCGCATGCAACGTCGTCGCGGGTGTTTTGTTTCCGAATTGAAACGTCTGAACGATGCTCAGCGTGCGGGCGCGTCGGCCGCGCGTTGCCAGCGGTGGAACAGGATCGATGCGATCCAGCAGACGAGAAACAGTGCGACGATGCCGTAGCCGATCGAGCCGAAGCGTTCGCCGAGTGCGTCGAGCGCGTCGCGCACGGGGCCCGTCAGCGCCAGCTTGTCGGCCAGCAGGCCGGCCGCCTCGATCCCGCCGATCGCAAGCGCGACGGCCGCCGACACGAACGTGATGCTCGCGTTGTAGAGCAGCTTGCGCTGCGGATCGTCCATCGCCCAGCCGTACGCGTGAATCATCAGCACGTTGTCGGTCGAGTCGATCAGCGTCATGCCGGCGGTGAACAACGCGGGAAACAGCATGACCGTATACACCGGCAGCCCCTGGCTCGCCTGCGCGGCCGCAATCGCGAGCAGGCCGATTTCGGTTGCAGTATCGAAACCAAGGCCGAACAGCACGCCCACCGGATACATGTGCCAGCTCTTCGATACGAACCGGAACAGCGGGCGCAGCAGCCGCGACACGAGTCCGGCCGGGCGGTGCGCATGCGCGTCGTCGTGCGCGTGCGCCGGCGCGCCGCGATAGCGCCGCCATACGTCGCGCAGGATCATCAGGTTCACGCACGCGAGCACGAGCAGGAAGGTCGCCGACACCGCGGTGCCGATCGTGCCGCCGATCTCGCGGAACGCATCGAAGCGGTCGCGCAGCGCGAACGCGGTCAGCGCGATGCCGAGCGTCGCGGCGATCACGATCGTCGAATGGCCGAGCGAGAAGAACAGGCCGACGGAAACCGGCCGCTGGCCGTCCTGCATCAGCTTGCGGGTCGCGACGTCGATCGCGGCGATGTGGTCGGCGTCGACCGCATGACGCAGCCCGAGCCCGTATGCGATCGCCGCGGTGCCGAGCAGCAGCGGATGGTCGTGCAGCACCGCGAGCGCCCACAGCCAGACGGCGACGTTCGCGGCGATCAGGCCGGCATAGAGGGTCAACAGGCGGCGCAGGGCAGGGGTGGGCGGCATCGGGACGGTTCCATCTGACGAATCGCGAGGCATTGTGGCATGCGAAAAAAACGCCTGGCATGCCGATCAAAAATGCCGCGCGTGGCCCGCATCGATCCGTCCGGATGACGAAAAAAAGCCCGTCCGGAACCGGACGGGCCTGTGGCTGGGCGCGAGCCCCGGCGCTTACTTCGTCTTCGCGTTGATCACGCCTTCCGATACGTTGGCCGGCGTTTCCGCGTAGTGCTTGAACTCCATCGAGTAGGTCGCGCGGCCCTGCGTCGCCGAACGCAGCGACGTCGAATAACCGAACATCTCGGCGAGCGGCACTTCGGCGCGCACGAGCTTGCCGCCGCCGCCCGCGATGTCTTCCATCCCCTGCACGATGCCGCGCCGGCTGGACAGGTCGCCCATCACGTTGCCCATGAAATCCTCGGGCGTCTCGACCTCGACGGCCATCATCGGCTCGAGCAGCACGGGCTTCGCGCGGCGCATCGCTTCCTTGAACGCCATCGAGCCGGCCATCCGGAACGCGTTTTCGTTCGAGTCGACGTCGTGGTACGAACCGAACGTCAGGTGCACCTTCACGTCGACGACCGGGTAGCCCGCGAGTACGCCGCTCTTCAGCGTTTCGGTGATGCCCTTGTCGACGGCCGGGATGAATTCGCGCGGAATCACGCCGCCCTTGATCTCGTCGAGGAACTCGTAGCCCTTGCCCGGATTCGGCTCGAGCGTGATCACCGCGTGCCCGTACTGGCCACGGCCGCCCGACTGCTTGACGAACTTGCCGTCGACATCGGCCGCCGTCGTGCGCACCGTCTCGCGATACGCGACCTGCGGCTTGCCGACCGTCGCTTCCACGCCGAATTCACGCTTCATCCGGTCGACCAGGATTTCGAGGTGAAGCTCGCCCATCCCCGAGATGATGGTCTGGCCGGACTCTTCGTCGGTCTGCACGCGGAACGACGGATCTTCCTGGGCGAGGCGGTTCAGCGCGAGGCCCATCTTCTCCTGGTCGGCCTTCGTCTTCGGCTCGACGGCCTGCGAGATCACCGGCTCCGGGAATTCCATCTTCTCGAGGATGATCGGCTTGGCCGGATCGCACAGCGTGTCGCCCGTCGTCGCTTCCTTCAGGCCCACGGCCGCCGCGATGTCGCCCGCGCGCACTTCCTTGATTTCCTTGCGCTCGTTCGCATGCATCTGCAGGATCCGGCCGAGCCGTTCCTTCTTGTCCTTCGTTGCGTTGAGCACCGTGTCGCCCGATTCGACGACGCCCGAATACACGCGGAAGAAGATCAACTGGCCGACGAACGGGTCGGTCATGATCTTGAACGCGAGCGACGAGAACGGCTCGTCGTCGCTCGGATGACGTTCCGCCGGCTTTTCCGGATCGTGGAAGTCGTGGCCGAGGATCGCGGGCACGTCGACCGGCGACGGCAGGTAGTCGATCACCGCGTCGAGCATCGCCTGCACGCCCTTGTTCTTGAACGCGCTGCCGCACAGCATCGGCACGATCTCGTTGGCGACCGTGCGCTTGCGCAGCGCGGCCTTGATCTCGTCCTCGGTCAGCGATTCGTGGTCGTGCAGGTATTTCTCGAGCAGTTCCTCGCTCGCTTCCGCCGCGGCCTCGACCATCTTCTCGCGCCATTCATGCGCGAGCTCGACGAGGTTCGCGGGGATCTCCTCGTACGCGAACTTCACGCCCTGGCTTTCGTCGTCCCACACGATCGCCTTCATCTTCACGAGATCGACGACGCCCTGGAAATGATCTTCCGCGCCGATCGGAATCTGGATCGGCACGGCGACGCCCTTCAGGCGCTCGCCGATCTGCCGCTGCACGCGGAAGAAGTCGGCGCCGACGCGGTCCATCTTGTTGACGAACGCGATGCGCGGCACCTTGTACTTGTTCGCCTGGCGCCACACGGTTTCGGACTGCGGCTGCACGCCGCCGACCGAGTCATACACCATGCACGCGCCGTCGAGCACGCGCATCGAGCGTTCGACCTCGATCGTGAAGTCGACGTGCCCGGGCGTGTCGATGATGTTGATCCGGTGTTCCGGATAGTTGCCGGCCATGCCCTTCCAGAAGGCCGTGGTGGCGGCCGACGTGATCGTGATGCCGCGTTCCTGCTCCTGCTCCATCCAGTCCATCGTGGCCGCGCCGTCGTGCACTTCCCCGATCTTGTGGCTCACGCCGGTATAAAACAGGATGCGCTCGGTAGTCGTGGTTTTGCCGGCATCGATGTGAGCGCTGATCCCGATATTGCGATAGCGCTCGATGGGGGTTTTGCGGGGCACGTGAACCTCCTGGTGGTTCGGATCGTAAGCGGGACGGCTGGGCCGGCCCGGGCTTGAACAAGCGAGACTTAAAGCATAGCGCTTGCGCGTGGCTTTTGCAGATGCGGCCACAGCCGGCGGAATCAAGGCGGGCGCCGCCGTGAAAGGGCGAAAAAAAAGCCGGCGCGCAACGGGCGGCCGGCTTCGGTCGGTTCGCGGCGCAAGGCCGCGGCGATCGCCGTTACTGGGCGTTCGGCAGGCCGTCGAGCTTCATGCCGGGCTTGATGCCCTTCGCCGCGAACCAGCCCTTGCTCATTTCGAGCGCATAAACGCCGTTGTTGCGCGGGCAGTGGTTGTCGGTCGTCTCGGCCCGCATCTCGTCGATGTCGGTGATCGTGCCGTCCGCGCGGATGAACGCGATCGACAGCGGGATCAGCGTGTTCTTCATCCAGAAGCAGTGCACGGCATTCTCGTTGAACACGAACAACATGCCTTCGTTCGGCGCGAGCTGCGAACGGTACATCAGCCCCTGTTCGCGGTCGGCGTCGTTCGCGGCGACGGCCGCGTCGATCACATACATGCCGGCGCGCAGCTTCACGCGCGGAAACTCGCTCGGCTGCTTGGCGCCGGGCGGCATCTGCGCGCTGGCGGCCTGCATGCCGAGCGCGAGAACGGCCAGCGCGGCGGGAAACACGGCGGCGCGCGCAAGGCGGCCGAGCGACGAACGCAGGGAGAATTGCACAGCAAGGCTCCTATCTGGAAAACGAGACCCGCATGGTACGCGAAGCACGCGGGCGGGCACAAAAAGAAAAAGGCAGATCGCCTTGCGGTGACCTGCCTTTCAACGCCGTAAGAACGGCAAGACTGCGTGTTCTTGACTGCGTTATTACAACTAGCTTGCTTAGTTCGAAGCAGCTGCCGGGGCTTCGGCTTCGCTTGCAGCCTTCTTCGAAGCGTGGTGCTTCTTAGCTGCGTGGTGCTTCTTGTGCGTTGCCTTCTTAGCCGGTGCCGAAGCAGCTTCTGCCGGAGCAGCAGCAGCCGGAGCGGCCGGAGCCGAAGCTTGTGCGAAAGCAGCCGTTGCGAAGAGACCAGCGACCAGAGCGGCGATCAGTTTGTTCATGTTGTGTTCCTCAGCTTTAGTTAATTAACCAAATGACCCGGCATAGGAGTCATGACGTCTAACGGTGCCATCCACCTTTCGGTTGACAGACGCTCCAAGAAATTTCTCTTTGCGCTGCGGGCGCCGAATCGTATTCGAAGAAAACGTCGCTTTCGTGACGCAAACACGGGTTCGGCTGCCAATGCCGGATAGCTAAGGTTGGCATCTGCGTGGTTTAACGCGCGATCTTCGCAGGCGGTTGACGAAAAAGATGACGAAAAAATCGCGCGTCCCGAATTCGTCATCCGGCGTGCGCGAAACCGTCCCACGGCGCGCGCGGCGGCAGCGCGATTGTTTCGCCCGGTGCAATGCCGAGCGCGAATATATCGAGTGCGCCGATGCCGACGCGCACCAGACGCAACGTCGGGAAGCCGACGGCCGCCGTCATCCGGCGCACCTGCCGATTTTTGCCTTCGGTGATCGCGAGCTCGATCCACGTCGTCGGGATCGCGGCGCGGTAGCGGATTGGCGGGTTGCGCGGCCACAGCGCGTCGGGCGGTTCGATGAATTCGGCGCGGCACGGGCGCGTCACGTAGTCGCCGAGATCGACGCCGCGCGCGAGCGCCTTCAGGTCGGCGGGGCCGGGCGCGCCCTCGACCTGCGCCCAGTAGCGCTTGACGAGCTTGTGGCGCGGTTCCGCGATGCGGGCCTGCAGCGCGCCGTCGTCGGTGAGCAGCAGCAGCCCCTCGCTGTCCGCGTCCAGCCGGCCGGCCGCATAGACGCCGGGCGTTTTGACCCAGTCGCCGAGCGACGGCCGCGTCTCGTGCGCGGAAAACTGGCAAATCGTGCCGAACGGCTTGTTGAGGGCGATCAGGTTCATGGCAGGGCAGCCGCCCGGCGCGCCGCGGGAAGCGGGGTGGGCGGTCTATGGCAAATGGCGGAATCTTAATGCATAATACGGAACGGCAAGTCCTCTGTCTTATATAAGACATAAGTAAGGTCTTGATACGCAGTGCCGCGCTTCGTGCCGAAGTGCCCGGTTGGGGCGCTAGAATAGCGGCTCGCTGTTGCCGTCACGGGGTGGCCATGCCGCGCCCCCGCCGCGCGCGCAGCTTCGACCAGCATCACCTGCTCAGCCACGTCACTGGAGTCGATCATGCCGTATCAGCACATCAAGGTTCCGGAAGGCGGTGACAAGATCACCGTTAACAAGGACTTCTCGCTCAACGTTTCCGATCAGCCGATCATTCCCTATATCGAAGGCGACGGTACGGGCTTCGATATCACGCCGGTCATGATCAAGGTCGTCGATGCGGCGGTCGCGCATGCCTACAAGGGCCAGCGCAAGATCCACTGGATGGAGATTTTCGCGGGCGAGAAGGCGACGAAGGTGTACGGTCCGGACGTGTGGCTCCCGGACGAAACGCTGCAGGTGCTGAAGGAATACGTGGTGTCGATCAAGGGGCCGCTCACGACCCCGGTCGGCGGCGGCATCCGTTCGCTGAACGTCGCGCTGCGCCAGGAACTCGATCTCTACGTGTGCCTGCGCCCGGTCCAGTACTTCAAGGGCGTGCCGTCGCCGGTGCGCGAGCCGCAGAAGATCGACATGGTGATCTTCCGCGAGAACTCGGAAGACATCTACGCGGGCATCGAATGGGCCGCGGGCTCCGAGCAGGCGAAGAAGGTGATCAAGTTCCTGCAGGACGAGATGGGCGTGAAGAAGATCCGCTTCCCGGAAACCTCGGGGATCGGCGTCAAGCCCGTGTCGACCGAAGGCACCGAGCGTCTCGTGCGCAAGGCGATCCAGTACGCGATCGACAACGATCGCAAGTCGGTCACGCTGGTGCACAAGGGCAACATCATGAAGTTCACGGAAGGCCTGTTCCGTGACGCTGGCTACGCGCTCGCGCAGAAGGAATTCGGCGGCGAGCTGATCGACGGCGGCCCGTGGATGCGCGTGAAGAACCCGAGGACGGGCAACGAGATCGTGATCAAGGATTCGATCGCCGACGCGTTCCTGCAGCAGATCCTGCTGCGTCCGGCCGAATACGACGTGATCGCGACGCTGAACCTGAACGGCGACTACATCTCCGACGCGCTGGCCGCGCAGGTCGGCGGCATCGGGATCGCGCCGGGCGCGAACCTGTCGGATTCGGTCGCGATGTTCGAGGCGACGCACGGCACCGCGCCGAAGTACGCGGGCAAGGACTACGTGAACCCCGGTTCCGAGATCCTGTCGGCGGAAATGATGCTGCGCCATCTCGGCTGGACGGAAGCGGCCGACACGATCATCGCCGCGATGGAGAAGTCGATCCTGCAGAAGCGCGTCACGTACGACTTCGCGCGCCTGATGGAAGGCGCGACGCAGGTGTCGTGCTCGGGCTTCGGCGAAGTGCTGATCGAGAACATGTAAGCCCCTTGCGGGGTGGGCCGGAGCGGTTCCGGCCGCCCCGGCGCCTACTGCCGGCGCCGGGGCGTTTCGTGGATGGCAGGTTAGTTGGCAGGGCGGTCCGGCATGCGGGCCGCGGCGCCGCGATGCGGCCCGGATGCCCTGCAAGGTAGAACATGACGGCCCTCGCAACACCACCGCCCGGCTGAGCCGGCGCGCCCCTTTCGCGACCGACCCGGTCGCTCCCCGCCGGTTACCGCCGGCGCTCCTCAGTCACAATTTTCACGTAGCAACGCATCGACCATGTCCACTTCGCCCAAGATCATCTACACCCTCACCGACGAAGCGCCCGCGCTCGCGACCTATTCGCTGCTGCCGATCGTCAAGGCCTTCACGCGCTCGTCGGGCGTCGCCGTCGAAACGCGCGACATCTCGCTCGCCGGCCGCATCATCGCGGCATTCGCAGACGTCCTGCCGTCGGAGCAGAAGGGTTCCGACGATCTGGCCGAACTGGGCCAGCTCACGCTGAAGCCGGAAGCGAACATCATCAAGCTGCCGAACATCAGCGCATCGGTGCCGCAGCTCAAGGCCGCGATCGCCGAACTGCAGGCGCAGGGCTTCCAGCTGCCGGCCTATCCGGAAGATCCGTCGACGGACGAAGAGAAGGCCGTCAAGGCCCGCTACGACAAGATCAAGGGCAGCGCGGTGAACCCGGTGCTGCGCGAAGGCAACTCGGACCGCCGCGCGCCGCTGTCGGTCAAGAACTACGCACGCAAGCATCCGCACAAGATGGGCGCCTGGAAGGCGACCTCGAAGGCGCACGTCGCGCACATGAGCGAAGGCGATTTCTACGGCAGCGAGAAGTCGGCGCTGATCGCCGATGCCGGCAGCGTGAAGATCGAACTCACGACGGCCGACGGCGTGAAGAAGGTCCTGAAGGAAAAGACGGCCGTGAAGGCCGGTGAAATCATCGATGCATCGGTGATGAGCCGCAACGCGCTGCGCAGCTTCATCGAAGCGCAGATCGCCGACGCGAAGGCGCAGGACGTGCTGTTCTCGGTGCACCTGAAGGCGACCATGATGAAGGTCTCCGATCCGATCCTGTTCGGCCATTTCGTGTCGGTGTTCTACCGCGACGCGCTCGCGAAGCACGCGGACGTGCTGGCGCAGGCCGGTTTCAACCCGAACAACGGGATCGGCGACCTGTACGCGCGCCTGAAGGACCTGCCGGCCGACACGCGCGAAGCGATCGAAGCCGACATCAAGGCCGAATACGCCGTGCGCCCGCGCCTCGCGATGGTCAACTCGGACAAGGGCATCACGAACCTGCACGTGCCGAGCGACGTGATCGTCGACGCGTCGATGCCGGCGATGATCCGCGATTCGGGCGGCATGTGGGGCCCGGACGGCGCACTGTACGACGCGAAGGCCGTGATTCCGGACCGCTGCTACGCGGGCGTGTACCAGGCCGTGATCGAAGACTGCAAGCAGCACGGCGCATTCGATCCGGTCACGATGGGTAGCGTGCCGAACGTCGGCCTGATGGCGCAGGCGGCCGAAGAATACGGTTCGCACGACAAGACGTTCCAGATCCCGGCGGACGGCGTCGTGCGCGTCACCGACGAAGCCGGCAACGTGCTGCTCGAGCACGCAGTCGAGTCGGGCGACATCTGGCGCATGTGCCAGACGAAGGACGCACCGGTGCAGGACTGGGTCAAGCTCGCGGTGAACCGCGCGCGCGCGACCGGCGCACCGGCCGTGTTCTGGCTCGATCCGGCGCGCGCACACGATGCGCAGATCATCGCTAAGGTCGAACGCTACCTGAAGGATCACGACACCAACGGCCTCGACATCCGCGTGCTGACGCCGGTCGACGCGACGCGTTTCTCGCTCGAGCGCATCCGTGCGGGCAAGGACACGATCTCGGTCACCGGCAACGTGCTGCGCGACTACCTGACCGACCTGTTCCCGATCATGGAACTCGGCACCAGCGCGAAGATGCTGTCGATCGTGCCGCTGATGGCCGGTGGCGGGATGTTCGAAACGGGGGCGGGCGGCTCCGCGCCGAAGCACGTGCAGCAGTTCGTCGAGGAAGGTTTCCTGCGCTGGGATTCGCTCGGTGAATTCCTCGCGCTGGCCGCGTCGCTCGAACACCTCGGCCACGCTTACCAGAACCCGAAGGCGGTCGTGCTCGCGAAGACGCTCGACCAGGCGACCGGCAAGTTCCTGGACGAGAACAAGTCGCCGGCGCGCAAGGTCGGCGGCCTCGACAACCGCGGCAGCCACTTCTACCTGTGCCTGTACTGGGCGCAGGCGCTCGCCGAGCAGACCGAGGACGCCGCGCTGAAGGCGCAGTTCGAAGGCGTGGCGAAGGCGTTGTCCGACAGCGAAGCGCGCATCCTCGAGGAACTGGCGTCCGCGCAAGGCAAGGCGCAGGCGATCGGCGGCTACTATCGTCCGAACGTCGACCTGACGAGCCAGGCGATGCGCCCGAGCGCGACGCTGAACGGCATCGTCGACGCGGTCGCCTGACGCGGGCCGCGCAAGCGCGCGGGCCAATGCGTGTGTCGGCGCGGCGGGTTTTGCCGTCCGCCGCCCGGTACAAAAGAAAAACGCCCCGGACGCCCGGGGCGTTTTTCGTTGCTGGCTTGCCATTCAGACGTGGACGATTTCCCACTCGGCGATTTCGTGCGGCACTTCGAGCGTCGCCGTGTCCAGTTCGGACAGTTGCTCGCAGTCGCCGCGGGAGATGTGGTCGGCCGCCACTTCGGGGCACGAGAACGCGCCGAGCAGGGCGTTGCCGAACGTCGCTTCCCAGCCGCCGTTACCCGGCAGGATGTAGAACGACCCGAGCGCTGAACCAAAGCGAAATCCCTTCATTTCCGTTCTCCCTTTCTGATCACAAGCGATTCTGTTGTGCCGCCCGCCGGCTCGGCCGGCTGTGGCCCGACTGGCTGCTTGCGCCGGGTTCCGTATCGAACGTCGTGGCGAAGCGTCAGTGCATGGAACAAAGTCTACGTCCGCGACCCGATCGGATGGTGCGCGTAGAGCGGCTTCTCGAAACAAAAAATCGTGTTTAAAAACATGATCTTATTTTTGTCGTTTTGTATTGCGGAACGATTTTTGGCATCGCGAAACAGGAAATTTGTGCCCTGCACCACGAATTTTTACAACGCAGAGACTTGTTCCACATTGTGAAATATTGGAGGGTTCGCGGATCAATGACGTGCCGGACGTCGATGCGGGGCCGGACGGCAGGCGCTGGGCGATCGGCGGGATGCCGCAAAGGGAATGGATAAGTCAGGGTTGAACCGGCCGGAGAAGGGCAAGGCATCGCTACTTGGAGATGGCGGTCGATACGTGTCGGATCCGGTCGGCAGCGCCGCGCCCTGCGGCGTATCGCCGCCCGGCCGACGGCGCTTTCCGGCATGGGCCTGCGGTTATGATGACGCGGGCATCAGGTTTTGCGTCGCGCATCGGCGTGCCAGCCGGCCGGCGCGGGCGTCGCGGCGGTCGCGGCGGTCGCGCGACGCAGCATGAATAACGAGGAACGATTGATGATACGGAGAACCTTCCTGTCGCGCGCGATCGGTGTCGCGGCCGCATCGCTGTTCGCGCGCGCCGCGTCGGCGCAGCACGCCGGTCATGCGGGCATGGCCGGCATGGACCAGATGGACGACATGCCCGGGATGTCGGGCATGTCAGGGATGTCGGGTCACGGGCAGCACGGCAAGCCCGCGCCGGCCGCGCTCGCGGCCGCCGACGCGCTGCCGGCCGGTGCGCCGCTCGCGACGTTGCGCACGCTCGCGAACGAAAGTCGCGAGCCCGGCACGTTCCGGGCCACGCTGGTGGCGCAGCCCGTGGCGCGCCCGCTGCTGCGCGGTGCGCGGCCGACCACGTTCTGGCAGTTCGGCGCGGGCACGCAGGGGCCCGTCGTCGGTCCGCTGATCGATGTGCGCGAGGGCGACACGGTCGAGATCCGGTTCGTGAACAAGCTGTCGCAGCCGTCGACGATCCACTGGCACGGCCTGCCGGTGCCGCCCGACCAGGACGGCAACCCGTCCGATCCCGTCGCGCCCGGCGCGTCGCATGTGTACCGTTTCACGCTGCCGAAGGGGAGCGCCGGCACCTACTGGTACCACCCGCATCCGCACATGATGACGGCCGAGCAGGTCTTTCGCGGGCTGGCCGGACCGTTCATCGTGCGTGCCGCCGACGATCCGCTCGCGGGCTGGCCCGAGCGCAACCTGTTCGTGTCGGACCTGAAGCTCGTGCGTGACGGCACGATCGCGCCGAACGACATGATGGACTGGATGAATGGCCGCGAAGGCCAGTTCGTGCTGGTCAACGGCGCGCGCCGGCCGCGGATCGACGTCGCGGGCGACGAACGTTGGCGCGTGTGGAACGCATGCAGCGCGCGCTACCTGCGCGTCGCGTTCGACGACGGCCGCCCGTTCGAGCACGCGGGCACCGACGGCGGGCTGTTCGACGCGCCGCGCCGCGTCACGTGGCTGCTGATCGCACCGGGCGAACGTGCGGAGCTGCTGGTGCGCGCCGGCGATCGCGCGTCGCGCGCGGTGCTGCAGGCGGCCGAATACGATCGCCGCAAGATGGCGATGTCGCATGACGACGGTCACGGCAGCCTGCCGCCCGATCCGGTGCTGGCCCTGGCCGATGTCGCGTTCGCGCCGGCCGCCGCGCGCGCGCTGCCGGCGACGCTGCGCGCGGTACCGCCGCTGGGCGAACCGGTCGCGCACAAGGAGGTCGCGTTCGGCGAAGAGATGGACATGGACGCGATGATGAAAAGCGCGGCGCACGGCCGTCCGGCGGGCATGCGCTTCACGATCAACGGCGAGACCTACGTACCGCACCGCGCGACGCTGACGAGCCGCCGTGGCGACGTCGAGCGCTGGGAGATCCGCAATGCCACCGACATGGATCACCCGTTCCACCTGCACGGCACGCAGTTCCAGGTGATCGAGCGTGCGTCGGGCGGCTCGCGCACGAGCGAACCGTTCCGCGCATGGCGCGATACCGTGAACGTGCGCAGCGGCGAAACCGTGTCGATTCTCGTCACGCAAGACATGCCCGGCGAGCGCATGTTTCATTGCCATATTCTCGAACACGAGGATCTCGGCATGATGGGCACGCTGAAGGTCGTGTAACGAAATGGTGAAAGTGTTTCACGAGCCGGACTGCTATCCGATCTGCGTGCGTGACAAGACAATGCGCGTTCGATTATCGGGATTGAACGAAAAGGCCGGCCAATCGATTATCGATTGGCCGGCCTGAAAAAAAGAAACCCGGCGCAATGCGCCGGGTTTCTTTTTTTCAGGCCGGCCAATCGATTATCGATTGGCCGGCCTGAAAAAAAGAAACCCGGCGCAATGCGCCGGGTTTCTTCGTCCGATATCCGATGCCTTTATGCGGCCTGGATGTTCGACGCTTGCTTGCCCTTCGGTCCTTGAACGACGTCAAAGCTCACCTTCTGGCCTTCCTTCAACGTCTTGAAGCCATTCATGGTGATAGCCGAGAAGTGCGCAAACAGATCCTCACCGCCCTCGTCGGGAGTGATGAAACCGAAGCCCTTCGCGTCGTTGAACCACTTAACGATACCAGTTGCCATACCTACTTCCCCTGTCACACAGTCGCTGCTACTTACCACGAGCACGCTCGAAAAGCTAAACGACCGGAAAATGCAGCCGTTCCCCCCTCACAAGCTCACCTCGGCCTCTTTCATTTCGCCAACTGGCAATTTGAAAAAAGTGCCAGCTTGATTGTTGGCGCTCTTTATTGGAGTGTCAAGAGGAATTTTTAGACGTATAGAGGGCCGTTGTAAAGAACCCATTTTCAGGGTTTTTCCGGCTTTGCTTTGCAGCATGCGGCCAAGCGCGAGGACTTGAAAAGCCGCATAATCGGCTCATATACCAGGCTCGAGTGACACGCGTTCGAGTCGTCCCGGCTTGTGGGATACTGGATGCGGATACGACGTTCCGGTGCGATTCCCCCTGACGGTTCGTGTTCCGCGCCACGCGTGAAAGCCGGCACCGCAGCCGGCTTTCGTATGGCGCAAAGACGATCGCGTGTTCCGGGATGCCGGGGAGGGCGCCGGCCGGTCGGTCGGGTAATGGCAGGATTGCGGGCCTGTCCGAGTTGTTTAGAATGGGTGTATGGCGATTATCCCGGACAAGCAGGACAGTACCGTCCTGGAACGCAAGCAGCAGAAGCTCAAGCCGCCTTCGATGTACAAGGTGGTGCTGCTGAACGACGACTTCACGCCGATGGAGTTCGTCGTGATGGTGGTCCAGGAGTATTTCAAGAAGGATCGCGAGACGGCCACGCAGATCATGCTGAAGGTCCATCGCGAAGGGCGAGGAGTTTGTGGGGTCTATACGCGGGACATCGCGTCGACCAAGGTTGAGCAAGTCGTTACCCATGCGCGGCAGGCCGGGCATCCGCTGCAGTGCGTGATGGAGGAAGCATGATTGCCCAGGAATTGGAAGTCAGCCTGCACATGGCGTTCATGGAAGCACGCCAGGCGCGCCATGAGTTCATTACGGTCGAGCATCTGCTGCTGGCCCTGCTGGATAATCCGACGGCAGCCGAGGTGTTGCGCGCGTGCGCGGCGAACATCGAGGACCTGCGTCAGAACCTGCGCAATTTCATCCACGACAACACACCTACCGTCCCGGGCACCGACGATGTCGATACCCAGCCGACGCTCGGTTTCCAGCGCGTGATCCAGCGCGCGATCATGCACGTCCAGTCGACGTCGAACGGCAAGAAGGAAGTCACCGGCGCGAACGTGCTGGTCGCGATCTTCGGCGAGAAGGATTCGCACGCGGTGTACTACCTGCAGCAGCAGGGCGTCACGCGCCTCGACGTCGTGAACTTCATTTCGCACGGCATCGCGAAGACGAACAGCGGCGAAGCCGCGAAGTCGACCGACGCGAACGCGGAAAGCGAAGACGCGAATGCGCAGAAGGAAACGCCGCTCGCGCAGTTCACGCAGAACCTGAACCAGATGGCGAAGGACGGCCGCATCGATCCGCTGATCGGTCGCGAGCCCGAGGTCGAGCGCGTCGTGCAGGTGCTGTGCCGCCGCCGCAAGAACAATCCGCTGCTCGTCGGCGAGGCCGGCGTCGGCAAGACCGCGATCGCGGAAGGGCTCGCCTATCGCATCACGCGCGGCGAAGTGCCCGACATCCTCGCGAATGCGCAGGTCTACTCGCTCGACATGGGCGCGCTGCTCGCCGGCACCAAGTATCGCGGCGATTTCGAGCAGCGCCTGAAGACGGTGCTGAAGGAGCTCAAGGAGCGTCCGCACGCGATCCTGTTCATCGACGAGATCCACACGCTGATCGGCGCGGGCGCCGCGTCGGGCGGCACGCTCGATGCGTCGAACCTGCTGAAGCCGGCGCTGTCGTCGGGCACGCTCAAGTGCATCGGCGCGACCACGTTCACCGAGTATCGCGGCATCTTCGAGAAGGATGCGGCGCTGTCGCGGCGCTTCCAGAAGGTCGACGTGAGCGAGCCGACCGTCGAGCAGACGGTCGCGATCCTGCGCGGCCTGAAGTCGCGCTTCGAGGAACACCACGGGGTCAAGTATTCGTCGGGCGCGCTGTCGGCCGCGGCTGAACTGTCGGCGCGCTTCATCACCGACCGTCACCTGCCGGACAAGGCGATCGACGTGATCGACGAAGCCGGCGCCGCGCAGCGCATCCTGCCGAAGTCGAAGCAGAAGAAGACGATCGGCAAGAGCGAGATCGAGGAAATCATCTCGAAGATCGCGCGTGTGCCGCCGCAGAGCGTGTCGCAGGACGATCGCAGCAAGCTGCAGACGCTCGATCGCGACCTGAAGAGCGTCGTGTTCGGCCAGGATCCGGCGATCGACGCGCTGGCGGCATCGATCAAGATGGCGCGCGCGGGCCTCGGCAAGATGGACAAGCCGATCGGCGCGTTCCTGTTCTCCGGCCCGACGGGCGTCGGCAAGACCGAAGTGGCGCGCCAGCTCGCGTTCACGCTCGGCATCGAACTGATCCGCTTCGACATGTCGGAGTACATGGAGCGTCACGCGGTGAGCCGCCTGATCGGCGCGCCGCCGGGCTACGTCGGGTTCGACCAGGGCGGGCTGCTGACCGAAGCCGTCACGAAGAAGCCGCATTGCGTGCTGCTGCTCGACGAAATCGAGAAGGCGCATCCGGACATCTACAACGTGCTGCTGCAGGTGATGGACCACGGCACGCTGACGGACAACAACGGCCGCAAGGCGGATTTCCGCAACGTCATCATCATCATGACGACGAACGCGGGCGCCGAGTCGATGCAGAAGGCGACGATCGGCTTCACGACGCGTCGCGAAACGGGCGACGAGATGACCGACATCAAGCGCCTGTTCACGCCGGAGTTCCGCAACCGCCTGGATTCGATCATCAGCTTCCGCTCGCTCGATGAGGAAATCATCATGCGCGTGGTCGACAAGTTCCTGATCCAGCTCGAGGAACAGCTGCACGAGAAGAAGGTCGACGCGCTCTTCACCGACGCGTTGCGCAAGCATCTCGCAAAGCACGGCTTCGACCCGCTGATGGGCGCGCGGCCGATGCAGCGGCTGATCCAGGACACGATCCGTCGCGCGCTGGCCGACGAACTGCTGTTCGGCAAGCTCGTCAACGGTGGTCACGTGACGGTCGACGTCGACGAAAACGACAAGGTGCAGTTGTCGTTCGACAAGCTGGCGAATCCGCCGCACAAGCCGAACGAAGAGACGGTCGAAGTCGAGTAAGCGATAATTCGTTGTTCATGCGAACGGCGCGGGAAGTTCTCCGCGCCGTTTCGTTTTATCCGGCGCCGGCGGCGCAATGGTGGTGCAGGGGAGTGGTAACGCAGTGACACAACAACAACGATCGTTCGACAGCATCGTCGCGCGAGAACAAGGGTTGCGCCACGCGCTGACGTCGGGGCAGATGGCGATGATCGCGATCGGCGGCGCGATCGGCACGGGGTTGTTCCTCGGCAGCGGGTTCGCGATCGGGCTCGCCGGCCCGAGCGTGCTGGTCTCGTATGCGATCGGCGCGCTGATCGCGCTGCTGCTGATGGGCGCGCTCGCGGAAATGACCGTCGCGCATCCGACGGCCGGCTCGTTCGGCGCGTATGCCGAGCACTACGTCGGCCCGCTCGCGGGTTTTCTCGTGCGCTATGCGTACTGGTTCGCGGTGGTGTTCGCGATCGGCACCGAGATCAGCGCGATCGCCGTGTTCATGAAGTACTGGTTTCCGGCCGTGCCCGGCTGGTACTGGGTGATCGGCTTCTCCGCGCTGCTGATCGCCGTGAACCTCGCGAGCGTCACGCTGTACGGTTCGGTCGAATATGCGTTCTCGCTGCTGAAGATCGCCGCGATCGTCGTGTTCATCGTGCTCGGCGCCTACCTCGTGTGGTCGGCGCCGGTCGCGTCGGGCGTCGGTTTCGCGAACTACACCGCGCACGGCGGCTTCATGCCGAAGGGGCCGTGGGGCACCTGGGTCGCGGTGATCGTCGCGATCTTCAGCTACATGAGCATCGAGGCCGTCGCGATCGCGGCCGGCGAGGCGCGCGATCCGCAGCACGCGGTCACGCGCGCGTTCCGCTCGACGGTGTTCCGGCTCGTGCTGTTCTACCTGATGACGCTGTCGCTGATGCTCGCGATCGTGCCGTGGACGCAGGCCGGCACCGACGAAAGCCCGTTCGTGAAGGTGATGGCCGCGACGCACGTGCCGTACGCGGCCGGCGTGATCAACTTCGTGCTGCTGATCGCGGCGCTGTCGGCGATGAACAGCCAGCTCTACGTGACGACGCGGATGATGTTCAGCCTGTCGCGCGCGCGGCTCGCGCCCGCGGCGTTCGGCCGGCTCGGCACGAACGGCGTGCCGCGTGCGGCGCTGTGGATCTCGACGAGCGGCGTCGCGGTGGCGGCCGTGCTGGTCGCGCTGGCGCCCGACACGGCGTTCACCGTGATGATGGCGATCGCGATGTTCGGCGCGCTGTTCACGTGGCTGATGATCTTCGTCACGCACCTGCGCTTCCGCGCTCGGTACCGCGGCCCCGCGCTCGCGTTCCGGATGTGGGGGCACCCGTTCGGCAGCCTGCTCGGTGCGGGGCTCGTCGCGGCGATCCTGTTCACGACCGCGTTCACGCGCGAATTCCGGATGACGATGGTGGTCGGCGTCGTGTTCGTCGTGCTGCTGACGCTCGCGTATGCGCTGCACTACCGGCACGAACACGCTCGTTGACAGCGCCAGCGCGGCCGCCCACGGCCGCGCCTGCCGGCTACCCCATTCCTCATATTCGCTAAGGTTCCGTTAAGCCGGCGGCGACTAACATTCGATCCTGTCTGCAAGGCGGGCCGGCACGCGTCGTCCCGCCGCCATCCTGCAAAAGGGGTTCGAATGAACAAACTTCCCGAAATCACGCTTGCGTTCTGGATCATGAAGATCTGCGCGACGACGCTCGGCGAAACCGGCGGCGACCTGCTGTCGATGACGCTGAACGTCGGTTACGCGGTGAGCTCGATCCTGCTGTTCGGCTTCTTCCTCGTGACGCTGGGCGCCCAGCTCAAGACGACGCGCTATCGCCCGGCGATCTACTGGGCCGTGATCGTCGCGACCAGCACGGCCGGCACGACGATGTCCGACTTCATGGACCGCACGCTCGGCCTCGGTTATGCGGCCGGCTCGTCGATCCTCGTCGCGATCCTGCTGGCGATCTTCGCGGTCTGGCGACTCAGCGGCGAATCGCTGTCGGTCGACCTGATTCGCACACGCAAGGTCGAGTTGCTGTACTGGATCGCGATCCTGTTCTCGAACACGCTCGGCACCGCGCTCGGCGACTTCCTCGCGGACAGCTCGGGGCTCGGTTTCGGCGGCGGCGCGCTGCTGATCGGCGGGCTGCTCGCGGTGATCGTGCTCGCGCACTACTTCACGCGAATCTCCGGCGTGCTGCTGTTCTGGGCTGCGTTCGTGCTCACGCGCCCGTTCGGCGCGACGGTCGGCGACCTGCTGACGAAGCCAGTTGCCAAGGGCGGCCTCGCGCTCGGTACGGTCGGCTCGTCGGCCGTGCTGCTCGGCGTGCTGGTCGCGCTGGTGATCTATGCAAGCATCGCGCAGGCACGGCGACGCGAGCTGGCACCGGCGCGGATCGCGCAGCCGGTCAGCGAATGACGGCGAATGGAACAGGAAAAAGGGGCCGCGAGGCCCCTTTTTTTGCTGTGTCGCTCAGTGGCGGCCGGTGCTGCCGAAGCCGCCTGCGCCGCGATCGCTTTCCGCGAAGTCGTCGACGATGTTGAACTGCGCCTGCACGACCGGCACGATCACGAGCTGCGCGAGCCGCTCGAACGGGTTCAGCACGAACTCGGTCTGGCCGCGGTTCCACGTCGAGATCATCAACTGGCCCTGGTAGTCGGAGTCGATCAGGCCAACGAGGTTGCCGAGCACGATGCCGTGCTTGTGGCCGAGGCCCGAGCGCGGCAGGATCAGCGCCGCATAACCGGGATCGGCGAGGTGGATCGCGAGGCCCGTCGGCACGAGCGTCGTTTCGCCCGGTTGCAGCGTCACCGGCGCGTCGAGGCAGGCGCGCAGGTCGAGGCCCGCGCTGCCGGTGGTTGCGTAGGCGGGCAGGTAGTCGCGCATGCGCGCGTCGAGAATCTTCAGATCGAGTTTCATGCGGTCGTCGAATCGGTCGGGAAGGGCGCGGCGGCGCTGGCCGCCGCGCGGGAGATCAGATCAGGCGGTTGTCGGGCAGGCGTTTCGCGATTTCCGCGACGAGCACATGCGCGAGTTCGTCTTTCGGCGCACGCGGCAGGCGCGTGAGGCCGGCGGCTTCGAACAGCACGACTTCGTTGTCGTCGCGGCCGAACGTCAGCGGGCCGAGGTTGCCGACGAGCAGCGGCACGTTCTTGCGCTTGCGCTTTTCGTCGCCGTGCACGTCGAGGTCGCCGCTTTCGGCCGCGAACCCGACGCAGAACGGCGGATCGGGCAGCGCCGCGACCGACGCGAGGATGTCGGGGTTCTCGACGAACGCGAGCGTCGGCATCTTGCGGTCGGCCGTCTTCTTCATCTTGTGCTCGGCCGGCTGGTCGACGCGCCAGTCGGCGACCGCGGCCACCGCGATGAAGATGTCGGCATCGGCGACGGCATGCATCACCGCGTCGTACATCTGCTGCGCGGTCTGCACATCCTGGCGGTAGACGCCCCACGGCGTGTCGAGCCCGACCGGCCCCGCGACCAGATGCACGTCGGCGCCGGCTTGCTGCGCGGCGCGCGCGAGCGCGAAGCCCATCTTGCCGCTCGAGCGGTTCGTGAGGCCGCGCACGGGGTCGAGCGGTTCGAAGGTCGGGCCGGCCGTGATCAGCACGCGCCGGTGCGCGAGCACCTTCGGCGCGAAGTGCGCGACGATCGCTTCATAGATCGCCTCGGGCTCGAGCATGCGGCCGTCGCCGACTTCGCCGCACGCCTGCGCGCCCGAATCCGGGCCGAGCACCGACACGCCATCCGCGCGCAGTTGCGCGGCGTTGCGCTGGGTAGCCGGGTTTTGCCACATCTGGCGGTTCATCGCGGGGACGACGAGCAACGGACAGTCGCGCGCGACGCACAGCGTCGACAGCAGGTCGTCCGCGAACCCGTGCGCGAGCTTCGCGAGGAAGTCCGTCGACGCGGGTGCGATCACGATCGCGTCGGCTTCGCGCGACAGGTCGATGTGCGCCATGTTGTTGTCGATGCGCGCGTCCCACTGGCTCGTGAAGACGGGCCGGCCCGACAGCGCCTGCATCGTGACGGGCGTGATGAACTGGGTGGCGGCTTCCGTCATCACGACCTGCACGGTCGCGCCGGCTTTGGTCAGCAGCCGCGTGAGCTCGGCGATCTTGTAGCAGGCGATGCCGCCCGTCAGGCCGAGAACGAGGTGTTTTCCTGCGAGTTCTGCGTGTGCCAACTCAGGCCTCCAAGGTTCAAACGGGACGGCCGGCGCGAGGCCGGCCGTCGACGCCGAGTATGCGCGCTTAGCGCGAGCCGCGCACGCGACGCAGTTCGTCGTAGATCAGCAGCACCGCGCCGATCGTGATCGCGGAATCGGCGAGGTTGAACGCCGGGAAATGCCAGGCGCCGAGGTGGAAATCGAGGAAGTCGATCACGTGACCGTAGACGAGCCGGTCGATCACGTTGCCGAGCGCACCGCCGAGGATCAGTGCGAGCGACACGCTGAACAGCCGCTGGTGGCCGTGGCGCTTCAGCAGGAAGCAGATCACGAGCGTCGCGCCGATCCCGAGCGCGGTGAACGCCCAGCGCTGCCAGCCGCTCGCGGTCGACAGGAAGCCGAACGCGGCGCCGCGGTTGTACACCAGCACGAGGTTGAAGAACGACGTCAGCGCATGCTGCGCGCCATACGCGAACGTCTTCAGGATTGCGATCTTCGACAACTGATCGAACAGGATCACGATCAGCGAAATGCCGAGCCAGGGCGCAAGCGCGCCGCTGGCCGGTTTCGACAGGGTTTTCGCCATGGTTAAGCAGCGCTCCGGATTTCGCCGTTTTCAAACAGGTTCGAGAAGCAGCGGCCGCACAGCGTCGGATGATCGGCGTGCGCGCCGACATCCTCGCGGTAGTGCCAGCAGCGTTCGCACTTCTGGTACTTCGATGCGGCCACGTCGACGCTTTCCTGCGCTTCGTCGTCGACCTTGACGACGGTTGCGGCCGACGTGATCAGCACGAACTTCAGGTCTTCACCGAGGCTCGTGAGCGCGTCGTAGCGCGCGCCGCTCGCGTGCACGGCCACTTCGGCCTGCAGCGACGAACCGATGCGGTTCGCGGTGCGTGCTTCCTCGAGCGCCTTCGTCACGTTGCCGCGCACGTCACGCAGCAGCGCCCACTTCTCGATCAGCGCGGCCGAGCCGGCGACTTCCGGGTACGCGTAATACGTTTCCGTGAAGATCGTTTCGCCGGCCGGCTGGAACACCTTCCATGCTTCTTCCGCCGTGAACGACAGGAACGGCGCGAGCACGCGCAGCAGGCCGTGCGTCAGGTGGTACAGCGCCGTCTGCGCGGAGCGGCGTGCGCGCGAATCGGCTGCGCTCGTGTACAGGCGGTCCTTCAGCACGTCGAGGTAGAAGCCGCCGAGATCTTCCGAGCAGTACGTCTGCAGTTTCGCGACGACCGGGTGGAATTCGTACTTCTCGTAGTGGCCGAGCAGTTCCGTCTGCAGTTGCGCCGAGAACGCGACCGCATAACGGTCGATCTCGAGCCATTCGTCGACGGGCACCGCGTGCTGCGCGAAATCGAAATCCGACAGGTTCGCGAGCAGGAAGCGCAGCGTGTTGCGGATGCGGCGATAGCCTTCGGTCACGCGCTTCAGGATTTCCTCGGAGATCGCGAGCTCGCCCGAATAGTCGGTCGACGCGATCCACAGGCGGATGATTTCCGCACCGAGGCGGTTCGCGACTTCATGCGGGTCGATGCCGTTGCCGAGCGACTTGCTCATCTTGCGGCCTTCGCCGTCGACCGTGAAGCCGTGCGTGAGCAGGCCCTTGTACGGCGCGCGGCCGTCGATCATCGATGCGGTCAGCAGCGACGAGTGGAACCAGCCGCGATGCTGGTCCGAGCCTTCGAGGTACAAGTCCGCCGGGAACTGCAGCTGATCCTTGTGCGAGCCGCGCAGCACGTGCCAGTGCGTCGTGCCCGAGTCGAACCACACGTCGAGCGTGTCGCGGTTCTTTTCGTACAGGTTCGCGTCGTCGCCGAGCAGCTCGCGCGGATCGAGCGTCTGCCATGCCTCGATGCCCGACTGCTCGACGCGCTTCGCGACTTCCTCGAGCAGTTCGAGCGTGCGCGGATGCAGCTCGCCGGTTTCCTTGTGCACGAAGAACGCCATCGGCACGCCCCACTGGCGCTGGCGCGACAGCGTCCAGTCGGGACGGTTCGCGATCATGCTGAACAGGCGCTGCTTGCCCCACGACGGGTAGAACGCGGTCGCGTCGATGCCCTCGAGCGCGGTTTCGCGCAGCGTCTTGCTGCCGTCGCGCGGCGTCACGTCCATGCCGGCGAACCACTGCGACGTCGCGCGGTAGATGATCGGCGTCTTGTGGCGCCAGCAGTGCATGTAGCTGTGCGTGTACTTCTCGCTGCGCAGCAGCGAGCCGGCCGCGTTCAGCGCTTCCACGATCTTCGGGTTCGCATCCCAGATCGACAGGCCGCCGAACAGCGGCAGCGATTCGATATAACGACCGTCGCCCATCACCGGGTTGATGAAGTCGGAATCGGTCATCCCGTGCGCCTTGCAGGACATGAAGTCCTCGATGCCGTACGCGGGCGACGAGTGCACGACGCCGGTACCGGTGTCGGTCGTCACGTAGTCGCCGAGGTAGACGGGCGCGGTGCGCTTGTAGCCGGGGTGGGCCGATGCGAGCGGGTGGTGGAAACGCAGGTTCGCGAGCTTCACGCCCGGCGCGGTCGCGACGACGCGGCCCGTCAGCTTGAACTCTTCCATGCACGCGGCGACGCGCTCTTCCGCGATGATCAGCAGCCCGCGCTCGGTGTCGACCAGCGCGTAGACGATTTCCGGATGAAGGTTCAGCGCCTGGTTCGCCGGGATCGTCCACGGCGTGGTGGTCCAGATCACGATGCCGCCTTCGGCGCGCGGCAGCGCCGGCAGGCCGAACGCCTGCGCGGTCTTTTCCGGTTCCGCGAACGCGAACATCACGTCGATCGTCGGGTCGGTGCGGTCCTTGTACTCGACTTCCGCTTCCGCGAGCGCCGAGCCGCAGTCGAAGCACCAGTTCACCGGCTTCAGCCCGCGATACACATAACCCTTCTCGATGATCTTGCCGAGCGCGCGGAGCTCTTCCGCCTCGTTGACGAAGTTCATCGTCTTGTACGGGTTGGCCCAGTCGCCGAGCACGCCGAGGCGCTTGAAGCCGACCTTCTGTTTCTCGATCTGCTCGGTCGCGTACGCGCGCGCCTTGCTCATCACTTCGGCCGCCGGCAGCGACTTGCCGAACTGCTTCTCGATCTGGATCTCGATCGGCATCCCGTGGCAGTCCCAGCCCGGCACGTACGGCGCGTCGAAGCCGGCCATGTTGCGCGACTTGACGACGATGTCCTTCAGGATCTTGTTGACGGCGTGGCCGAGGTGGATGTCGCCGTTCGCATACGGGGGGCCGTCGTGCAGGATGAACTTCGGCCGGCCCTTGCTGGCCGCGCGGATCTTGTCGTAGAGGCCGCGCTCTTCCCATTCCTTGACCCACTGCGGCTCGCGCTTGGGCAGGTCGCCGCGCATCGGGAACGGCGTGTCGAGCAGGTTGACCGGATACTTGGCCTGCGGTTTCGAATCGGCTTTCTTGTTGCTCATGATGGGATCGCTATCAAATCGGGAGACGCGCGAGCGTCGTGAATCGGGGATGCGCGCGAGTGAGCGGCGCGAGGGTGCGGCGCGCGGGGCGCCGCCGTCCGGATCAGCTAATTCGATCGGTTGCCGACGTCGCGAAGCCCGTCGCGCGGCTGCCCGGCGCACGGTCGCGCTCGACGAAATACGCGCGCGCATTCGCGACGTCCAGGGCGATCGCGCGCGACAGCGCCTCGAGATCGTCGAACTTCGCCTCGTCGCGCAGCTTCTTCAGGAATTCGACGCGGATGAGCTTGCCGTACGCATCGCCGTGCCAGTCGAGCAGGTGGACTTCGAGCAGTACGCGGCCCGAATCGTCGACGGTCGGGCGCAGGCCGAGGCTCGCGACGCCCGGCAGCGGGTCGGGACCGAGGCCGTGCACCTGCACGACGAAGATGCCCGCGAGTGCCGGCCGCTTGTGCGCGATCGGCAGGTTCAGCGTCGGGAAGCCGAGGTCGCGGCCGAGCTTGAGCCCGTGCGCGACGTGCCCGCTGATCGCATACCCGTGGCCGAGTGCCTGCGCGGCGCCGTCGAGATCGCCCGCCGCGAGCGCGGTGCGCACACCCGAGCTCGAGATGCGCGTGCCGTCGCTGCCGGCCACCGTGCCCATCTGCTCGACCTCGAAACCGTGCTGCTCGCCGGCCGCCTTCAGCGTGTCGAAGGTGCCCGCGCGCTTCGCGCCGTAGCAGAAATCGTCGCCGACCATCATCCAGCGCGTGTGCAGCCCGCCGACGAGCGTGCGCTCGACGAACGCTTCGGGCGACTGGCTGGCGAACGTGTGATTGAAGTGCTCGACGACGACGCGGTCGACACCGTGTTCGCGCAGCGCCTCGAGCTTGTCGCGCAGCATCGCGATGCGCGGCGGCGCGCCGGCCGGGTTGAAGAATTCGCGCGGGTGCGGCTCGAAAGTCATCACGCACACGGGCAGGCCGCGCGCGTCCGCTGCCGCGCGCACGCGCGCGAGCAGGGCCTGGTGGCCGCGATGGACACCGTCGAAGTTGCCGATCGTCAGCGCGCACGGGGCGCGGCTCTCGGCGTTGGGCAGGCCGCGGAAGACTTTCACGATAGCGGATGCAGCGTCGGGGAATGGGCGGTGGGATGCCGCAAAGCAGAAGATTATAAACGTTCGGGCGGGCCGGCGGCCGAGAAGGCGGGAAACGCGGGGGCGAATGGTAAAATTCGCGGATGAAAAAACTCGTGATCCTGATTTCCGGTCGCGGCAGCAACATGGAGGCCATTGTCCGCGCGTGCGCGCAGGAACGCTGGCCGGCCGAGGTTGCCGCCGTGATCGCCAACCGGCCCGATGCGGCCGGCCTGGCTTTTGCCGCGTCGCACGGGGTGGCGACCGCGGTGGTCGACCACCGTTCGTTCGATAGCCGCGACAGCTTCGACGCGGCGCTTGCCGCGGAGATCGACCGTTTCGCGCCCGATCTCGTCGTCCTCGCAGGCTTCATGCGCATCCTCACGCCGGCATTCGTCAGACGATATGAAGGCCGGCTGCTGAATGTCCACCCGTCGCTGCTGCCGAGCTTCAAGGGCATTCACACGCACCAGCAGGCGCTCGACGCGGGCGTCGCGCTGCACGGCGTGACCGTTCACTTCGTGATTCCCGAACTCGACAGCGGCGCGATCGTCGCGCAGGGCGCGGTGCCCGTGCGCGCGGGCGACGACGCGGCCGCGCTGGCGCAGCGCGTGCTGACGGTCGAGCACGTGTTGTATCCGCGCGCGGTGCGCTGGTTCGTCGAGGGGCGCTTGCGCCTCGAGAACGGCCGTGCCGTCGTGGCGCCGGAAGAAGCACGCTGGATTTTCGCGGATCAACCGCATACCGAAACGAGTGAGGGTGTATGAAGCTGCACGGATTCCTGATTGGCCAGACCGAGACCTTGCTGGCCGAGGTGCTGAAGTTCGCCGGCCCCGCCGACGCGACGACGAGCCGGTTCTTCCGCGCGCACCCGAAGCTCGGGCATGCCGAGCGCGGCGTGATCGCCGAGGCGGTCTTCGCGGTGCTGCGCCGCAAGATGGAGTTTTCGCACCTGGCCGAGAGCGGCACGGGCACGCCCGCGCGGCGTCTCACGCTGCTCGGCCTGATGCAGACGGCCGGCCGTAACGCGCTGAGGCCGTTTCTGTCCGACACCGAGTCCGCGTGGCTCGAGCACGTGTCGAAGATCGATCCGGCGAGCCTGCCGGTGCGCGTGCGCACGAACCTGCCCGACTGGATCCACCAGGCGCTGTCGGCCCGATTCGACGCCGAGGAACTCGCGCAGCTCGCCGCCGCGCTGAACTACCCGGCGCCGCTCGACCTGCGTGCCAACGCACAGAAGGCGACCCGCGACCAGGTGATCGACGCGCTGCGTGCGAACGGTATCGATGCGGGCGCGATGCCGTTCGCGCCGTTCGGCGTGCGCGTCGTCGGCAAGCCGGCACTGACGCGCCTGAAGCTGTTCGAGGAAGGCCAGATCGAGGTGCAGGACGAAGGCAGCCAGTTGCTGTGCTCACTCGTCGCGCCGCGCCGTGGCGAGATGGTCGTCGATTTCTGCGCGGGCGCCGGCGGCAAGACGCTCGCGCTGGGCGCGATGATGCGCTCGACCGGGCGCCTCTACGCGTTCGACGTGTCGGAAAAGCGCCTCGCGAAGCTGAAGCCGCGCCTCGCGCGCAGCGGGCTGTCGAACGTGAACCCGGTGCTGATCGACAGCGAGCATGACGCGAAGATCAAGCGGCTCGCCGGCAAGATCGATCGCGTGCTGGTCGACGCGCCGTGCAGCGGCCTCGGCACGCTGCGTCGCAATCCGGACCTGAAGTGGCGCCAGTCGCGCACCGCGATCGACGAGCTGACGCCGAAGCAGGCGTCGATCCTCGCGAGTGCCGCGCGTCTCGTGAAGAAGGGCGGCCGGCTCGTCTACGCGACCTGCAGCGTGCTCGACGCCGAGAACGAGCGCATCGTCGAACAGTTCCTGGCAGACCATCCCGAGTTCGTGCTGGTGCCGGCGCAGAAGGTGCTGGCCGACCAGCGCATCGAGCTCGAGACCGGCGACTACCTGTCGCTGTGGCCGCATCGTCACGCGACCGACGGCTTCTTCGCCGCGGTGCTCGAACGCCGCGCGCAGTAACGACAGGCCGGACGGACGATGGAGAATCTGCAAAGCCGCCTGCTGTCGCACCGGCTGGCGTCGGTGATTCGCGATTTCCACCAGCCGGTGATGATCTGGCAGGCGGCGATCCTCGTCGGCGCGCTGTGTTTCGCGTGGGTGGCCGCACGCTTCGTGCACGGCCGGATCGATGCGCGCCGCCGGGCGGCCGGACGTGCGCCCGGCGCGGGCGCGCAAAGCCTGAAGCGCGCGTTGTTCCCGTTGTTCGGGGGCGTCTTCGCGGGCGTCGCGCAACTCGCGTTCGACCCGTTCATGTCGACGTCGCTGCTGTCGCTCGCCCTGGTGCCGCTGTTCGGCATCGGGCTGATCTACGTGCTGTTCTTCTTTGCACGGCGCGTGTTCGCGCGCGATGGCCACACGCATGCGTGGCTGTCGATCGTCGAGAAGATCGTGTCGACCGTCGTGTGGGCCGCGATGGTGCTGACCGTGCTCGGCATCCAGCGCGACGTGCTCGGCTGGCTCGACAGCGTGCAGTTCCGCGTCGCCAATGCGCACCTCACGCTGCTGTCGCTGATCTCCGGCGCGCTGTGGGTCTGCGTGACGCTGATGGTCGCGATGTGGCTCGGCTCGGTGCTCGAGGATCGCCTCACGCGTGCGAGCACGCTCGATGCGAACCTGAAGGTCGTGCTGTCGCGGGTCGGCCGCGCGCTGCTCGTGTTCGCGGCGATCCTGATCGGGCTGTCGCTCGTCGGCATCGACGTGACGGTGCTCGGCGTGTTCGGCGGCGCGGTGGGCGTCGGCCTCGGCTTCGGGCTGCAGAAGATCGCGAGCAACTACGTGTCGGGTTTCATCATCCTGCTCGACCGCTCGCTGCGGCTCGGCGATGCGATCAGCGTCGGCGGGCTGCAGGGCGTCGTCACGCAGATCCGCACGCGCTACACGGTCGTGCGTGGCCTCGACGGCAACGAGACGCTGATCCCGAACGAGAAGCTGATCACCGACGTCGTGCAGAACCAGTCGTCGTACCTGACGCGCGGTTATGCGAAGGTCGCGGTGCAGGTCGCGTACACGAGCGATGTCGAGCATGCGCTCGCGTTGCTCGCCGATGCCGCGAAGGGCGTGCCGCGCGTGCTGGCCGAGCCCGCGCCGACCCCGTATCTGGTGAGCTTCGGCGCGGACGGGATCGACCTGGAGCTTGGCTTCTGGATCGAGGATTCGGCGAAAGGCACGTCGGGCGTGCGTTCGACCGTGAACCGCAACATCTGGCGGCTGTTCAGCGAGCACGGGATCTCGATTCCGTTTCCGCAGCGCGAAGTGCGCGTCGTCGGGTTGCCCGACGGCTTTCCCGCGGCGGGTGCCGCGGCCCCGCACGACCCGGCGGCCGGCGCTCCGTCGGCCGGCAACGGCGTGGCGGATGGGCGCGCGCCGGCCGCGTAGGCGCGCAATCGTACCGACCCCGCGGTCGGAACCGGATCGCGGGCCTTTCCAAGTCCGCCTCTGGACTGCCTTTGTTGCGTCAGGGCAAGAAAATATTCATTTTTTACAAAGACTTGGAACGGTTGAAGTAAAATTCAGGTCTATACGCGGTATGCTTTCATTTTTCTGACGCCTGCGCGAGCCGGCGTCGCACTCATCTCATCACAGGTAACTGCCTTGTTGAATTCCCTGCTCGATTTTCTTTCCCACGGGCTCCTGCATTTCTCGTGGTGGCAGGTCGCGCTGTTCGCGCTTGCCGTCACGCACGTCACGATCATCGGCGTGACGGTCTACCTGCACCGCTGCCAGGCGCACCGCGCGCTGGAGCTGCATCCGATCGCGAGCCACTTCTTCCGCCTCTGGCTGTGGATGACGACCGGCATGCTGACGGGCCAGTGGGCCGCGATTCACCGCAAGCACCATGCGAAGTGCGAGACCGAGGAAGATCCGCACAGCCCGCAGACGCGCGGCATCTGGAAGGTGTTCCTCGAAGGCGCCGAGCTGTATCGCGCGGAAGCGAAGAACGAAGAGACGATGCGCAAGTTCGGCCACGGCACGCCGAGCGACTGGATCGAACGCAATCTCTACTCGAAGTACCCGATCCTCGGCATCAGCATCATGATGGTGATCGACGTCGCGCTGTTCGGCGTGCTCGGTCTGACCGTGTGGGCCGTGCAGATGGTCTGGATTCCGTTCTGGGCGGCTGGCGTCGTCAACGGCTTCGGTCACTTCTGGGGTTATCGCAACTTCAACTCGGCCGACGCGAGCACGAACCTGTTCCCGTGGGGCATCGTGATCGGCGGCGAAGAGCTGCACAACAACCACCACACGTTCGCGACGTCGGCGAAGCTGTCGAACAAGTGGTATGAGTTCGACATCGGCTGGATGTATATCCGCATCATGTCGGCATTCGGTCTCGCGAAGGTGAAGAAGGTCGCACCGACGCCGCGCCTGAACAAGCCGAAGACGGTGCTCGACCAGGAAACGCTGCAGGCCGTGCTGTCGAATCGCTACGAAGTGATGGCGCGCTACGGCAAGGCAGTCAAGCGTGCGTACGCCCAGGAGCTCGCGCACCTGAAGGAGCTTGGTTCGAGCGAGAAGTACCAGCTGATGCGCGGCGCGCGCAAGTGGTTCCACAAGGACGCCGACGGCCTCGACGAGCCGCAGAAGAAGTTGCTGCCGGAGATCTTCGCGAACAGCCAGAAGCTGCACACGTACTTCCAGTTGCGCCAGGATCTCGCCGCAATCTGGGATCGCTCGACCGCGTCGCGCGAACAGCTTCTCGCGCAATTGCAGGATTGGTGTCATCGCGCAGAACAAAGCGGCATCAAGGCGCTGCAGGAATTCGCGACACGCCTGCGTCGCTACGCCTGATTCGAAATCGATTAGAATCTAAGGACGTCACAAACCCCGCGTTGGCGGGGTTTTTTCATTTGAGCCGGCGGTTTTCGAGGTGGCCGTCGGCAGGGTTGAGCTTTGCATGGATCCGGAGTCAGTGCTGAAGCGCTCACGTCGGTCGACCGCGAAGCATTGGGCGGGGGAGCAAGTGCTGGAGCACCCACTCCCGCCGACAGGAGATATGGAGATGCAATCGACGATCAAACCCGTCGAGTACGACCGTCCGATCGCGGCAGGCGCGGTCTGCGGTGTCGGACAGGCATGGGCAAAAGTACCCGATACGCCGTCCCCCGAGGAGCGCGCCGCGCTGAAGGCGCGCATCAAGGCGTTGCTCGTGCGTGAAAAGGCCGTGCTGGTCGCGCACTACTACGTGGATGCCGAATTGCAGGAGCTGGCCGACGAAACGGGCGGCTGCGTTGCCGATTCGCTCGAAATGGCCCGTTTCGGCCGCGATCACGACGCGCAGACGCTGGTCGTCGCCGGCGTGCGCTTCATGGGCGAAACCGCGAAGATCCTGAGTCCAAACAAGCGGATCCTGATGCCCGATCTCGACGCGACCTGTTCGCTCGACCTCGGCTGTCCGGTCGACGAATTCTCGGCGTTTTGCGATGCGCATCCCGACCGCACCGTGGTGGTCTACGCGAACACCAGCGCAGCCGTGAAGGCGCGCGCGGACTGGATGGTCACGTCGTCGATCGGCCTCGAGATCGTTGCCGACCTGCACGCGCGCGGCGAGAAGATCATCTGGGCACCCGATCGCCATCTCGGCAGTTATATTCAGAAGAAAACCGGCGCGGACATGCTGCTGTGGCAGGGCTCGTGCCTCGTGCACGACGAGTTCAAGGGTATCGAGCTCGATCTGCTGCGCGCCGAATATCCGGACGCGAAGGTGCTCGTCCATCCCGAATCGCCGGAAAACGTCGTCGCACAGGCCGATGTCGTCGGCTCGACCACGCAACTGATCGACGCGGCCGTCAAGTTCGACGCGACGCGTTTCATCGTCGCGACCGATCTCGGCATCCTGCACAAGATGCAGCTCGCAGCGCCCGGCAAGACGTTCATTGCAGCGCCGACGGCCGGCAACAGCGCGACCTGCAAGAGCTGCGCGCACTGCCCGTGGATGGCGATGAACGGTCTTGCGAACCTTGCCGATGTGCTCGAACGCGGTCACAACGAGATCTTCGTCGACCCCGCGATCGGCGAGCGCGCGCGTCTGCCGATCGACCGAATGCTCGATTTCGCGGCCGCGCAGAAAAAGCGCGTGCAGGCGAGCGGCGATCTGCAGCGCGACCAGCAACTGTTCGCGAACGTGGGGGCGGCGTAATGGACGGCCCGCACGCTCACATTCGTTCACTGTCCGCCGAGGGGACGGCTGCCGTCCTTGAGGGCGGCACGACGAGCGCGGTATCCCCGCTGTTCGACATCGTCCGCGACCAATACGGCGCGGCATTCGAGGACGCGATCGCGCGCAATGTAGCCGATGCGATCGCGGAAGACGTCGGTACCGGCGACCAGACCGGGCGGCTCGTGCCGGCCGGCGGGCGTCGCCGCGCGCGCATCATCGTGCGCGAGGAAGCCGTGCTGTGCGGCGTGCCGTGGTTCGAGGCCGTGATCGGCCGGATCGATCCGGCGATCGTCGTGCAATGGCGCTATCGGGAAGGCGACCGGATGATGCCCGATTCGACCGTCTGCGAACTCGAGGGGCCGGCGCGCGCGCTGCTGACGGCCGAGCGCAACGGGCTGAACTTCCTGCAGCTGCTGTCGGGCGTCGCGACCGCGACGCGCCGTTACGTCGATCGCGTCGAAGGCACGCGCGCGAAGATCCTCGATACGCGCAAGACGCTGCCGGGCCTGCGGCTCGCGCAGAAGTACGCGGTGCGCGTCGGTGGCGGCGAAAACCAGCGTCTCGCGCTGTACGACGGGATCCTGATCAAGGAGAACCACATCGCAGCGGCGGGCGGTGTCGGCGAGGCGCTCGACGCGGCGTTCGCGCTGCAGTCGGGCGTGCCCGTGCAGGTCGAGGTCGAGACGCTTGCGCAACTCGACACGGCGCTTGCGCATCGCGCGCAGTCGGTGCTGCTCGACAACTTCACGCTCGACATGATGCGTGAAGCCGTGCGCGTGACGGATGGCAAGGCCGTGCTCGAAGTGTCCGGCGGCGTCAATTTCGATACGGTGCGCGCGTTCGCGGAGACGGGCGTCGATCGCATCTCGATCGGCGCGCTGACGAAGGACGTGCGCGCGACGGACTATTCGATGCGGATCGTCGACTGACCGAGCGTTAAACGATCAGACAAAAAAGCCGTTGGCGCGCAAACGCCAACGGCTTTTTTCTTGTGCGGCCACAGCCGGGAAGGGCGTGCCGCTCAGCGACGCGCGCGCGGCGTGAGCACGCTCGGCAGCGCCTTCGGCAGCGTGTGCGGCCAGTCGCGGCTGTAGTGCAATCCGCGGCTTTCGCGGCGCGAGTGCGCGCTCTTCACGATCAGCGTCGCGACGTCGACGAGATTGCGCAGTTCGAGCAGGTCGCGCGTCACGCGGAAGTTCGCGTAGTACTCGTGGATCTCGTCGCGCAGCAGCGACAGCCGGTGCTTGGCGCGTTCGAGGCGCTTGTCGGTACGCACGATGCCGACGTAGTTCCACATCAGGCGGCGCAGCTCGTCCCAGTTGTGCGCGACGACGACTTCCTCGTCCGCATCCGACACACGGCTTTCGTCCCACGCGGGCAGCGTGGCCGGCGTTTCGGTATCGAAGCCGGCCGCCTCGATCGCCTCGGCCGCCGCGCGGCCGATCACGAGACATTCGAGCAGCGAGTTGCTCGCGAGCCGGTTCGCGCCGTGCAGCCCCGTGTACGACGTTTCGCCGACCGCATACAGGCCCGCGAGATCGGTGCGCCCGGCGAGATCGGTCACGACGCCGCCGCACGTGTAGTGCGCGGCCGGCACGACGGGGATTGGCTGCTTCGCGATGTCGATGCCGAATTCGAGGCAGCGCGCGTGGATCGTCGGGAAGTGTTCGCGCAGGAACGCTTCCGGCTGATGGCTGATGTCGAGATACACGCAATCGATCCCGCGCTTCTTGATCTCGAAGTCGATCGCGCGCGCGACGATGTCGCGCGGCGCAAGCTCGACGCGTGCATCGTGCGCGGGCATGAAGCGCGTACCGTCCGGCAGCTTCAGCAGGCCGCCTTCGCCGCGCACGGCCTCGGAAATCAGGAACGATTTCGCATACGGATGGAACAGGCAGGTCGGGTGGAACTGGATGAATTCCATGTTCGACACGCGGCAGCCCGCGCGCCACGCCATCGCGATGCCGTCGCCGGTCGCCGTGTCGGGGTTCGTCGTGTACAGGTAGACCTTGCCGGCGCCGCCTGTCGCGAGCACCGTATGCGGCGCCTCGATCGTGATCGTGCGGTCGTTGTCGACGTCGAGTGCATACAGGCCGTGACAGCGGCGGCCGGGCAGGCCCAGCCGGTCCGACGTGATCAGGTCGATCGCGTGATGGTTTTCGAAGAACGTGATGTTCGGATGCTGGCGCGCGCGCTCCGACAGCGTCGCGAGCACCGCATGGCCGGTCGCGTCGGCCGCGTGGATGATCCGGCGGTGACTGTGGCCGCCTTCGCGCGTCAGATGGAAACCAAGTTCGGCCGCGTCGTCCTTCGTGAACGGCACACCTTGCGAGATCAGCCATTCGATCGCTTCGCGGCCGTGTTCGACGATGTAGCGCGTCGCGCCTTCGTCGCACAGGCCGCCGCCGGCGACCAGCGTGTCGTCGACGTGGTTCTCGATGCTGTCCGCCGAATCGAGGACGGCCGCGATGCCGCCCTGCGCGTTATCGCTTGCGCCCTCCATCATCGAACGTTTCGCGATCAGCGCGACGCGTCGCGTGCTGGCCAGATTGAGTGCGACCGACAGCCCTGCCAGGCCGCTGCCGACGATCGCCACGTCGAATTTCATGCTGCATCTCCATCATTACGCTTTTGATCTTGTGCGTTCCGGCGGCCGTGGCCGCGGAAAGGGGAGAGCATACCGCGTCGGGCCCGAGCGTGCGCGCAAAACAAAAAGCCCCGCATGTGCGGGGCTTTTCTTTCGCCGTCAGGCTGGCAGAAACCGGAGATTACTTGATCTTGGTTTCTTTGTATTCCACATGCTTGCGGACGACGGGATCGAACTTCTTGATCGCCATCTTTTCCGGCATGTTGCGCTTGTTCTTCGTGGTCGTGTAGAAGTGACCCGTGCCAGCGGTCGACTCGAGCTTGATCTTGTCGCGTGCGCCTTTTGCCATGATTGTGCTCCTTGGGCTTAGGCTTCGCCGCGTGCGCGCAGGTCAGCGAGCACGGAATCGATGCCGTTCTTGTCGATCAGGCGCAGGCCGGCGTTCGAGACGCGCAGGCGCACCCAGCGGTTTTCGCTCTCCACCCAGAACCGGCGGTTTTGCAGGTTCGGCAGGAAGCGACGCTTGGTCTTGTTGTTGGCGTGGGAAACGTTGTTGCCGCTCATCGGCGCTTTCCCAGTTACTTGGCATACGCGTGCCATGAGAGCACTCCTAATACGCTAAATTCGGGGTTCGATCGCCGGTGAAGGTTCCATCGCACCGCCACGTGATCCATGGCTGCACTCAGAACGCCGTAGCCCTTACAGACAAGGCCCTTCGATGGCTAGAACTGGTTGGAAAAAATACAGACGGCGATTCTAGCAGAAAAAGTTCAGGAAAATCAAACCTAATTTCGAATCGTCGTTGCGGCGCCCTGGGGCGGGCCGCCGCGCCACAGTCTACAGCCAACCGGCACGCGCGAACGAAAAAGTGTCGCTGGTGCCGACGACGACGTGATCGAGCAACTGCACGTCGACGAGCTGCAGCGCGTCGTGCAGCGAGCGGGTCAGGCGGCGGTCTTCCGCGCTCGGCTGCACCGCGCCCGACGGGTGGTTGTGCGCGACGATCAGCGCCGCGGCGTTCTGCTTCAGCGCGCGGCGCACGATCTCGCGCGGGTAGACGGCCATGCGCGTCAGCGAGCCGCGTGCGCTTTCTTCGGTATCGATGAGGCCGTGACGGGCATCGAGATACAACGTGACGAACACTTCATACGGGCGCGTGCCGATCATGAGCCGCAAAAAATCCTCGACCGCGCCCGGGGAGCCGATCTGCATCCGTTCGGGCGCCTTTTCGGCAAGCGCGCGCCGCACGAGTTCGGTCACCGCGATCAGCCGCGCCGATCGCGCAACGCCGATGCCGGGATGCGTTTCGAATTCGTCGGGATCGGCATCGAGCATCCGGCGCAGCGAGTCGCCGAACCGTTCGAGCAGCGCGCGGGCGCTGACGAACACGTCGTGCCCGCCGCCGCCCGTGCCGAGCACCAGCGCGATCAATTCGGCGTCCGTCAACGCAGCCGGCCCGCGCTCCAGCAGCCGTTCGCGCGGCAGATGCGGCTGCCAGTTCGGCGGGCGGCGCTTACGCGGCCCGCCAGCACGGTTGCGGCGGGCCGGATCGGCCGGCGCATCGGCGGTGTCGCGGCATTCGGCCGGCGGCAGGGTGGGGCACGGTGACAGCATGGTCGAAACTCCATTGGCGGCGGACGGTGTGCGCAACGTCGTCGCACTTTCCGCCTTGCGCGCTCAGGTGACTTACAATATTGGCTTTGCGCCGGGCCTTTCGGCCGTTTCGGGCGCCGACTGAACGAGTAATTCATGAGCCTCATCGATCTATCCGAAGTGAAGCCCGGTTCCCACGTCACGTTGCATTACCGGCTGGCACTGGCCGACGGTGCCGACATCGTCAACACCTTCTCCGACAAGCCGGCCACGCTGTTGCTGGGCGCGGGGCAACTGGCGCCCTCGCTGGAACAGATTTTGATGGGGCTCAGGGTCGGCGACCACTCGACTTTTCAGCTAACGCCCGAACAGGCGTTCGGTCCCCGTAATCCCGACATGCTCCAGCGCGTGACGCTGTCGACGCTGCGCGAGAACGGGATGGTCGGCGACGATTTCACGCCGGGCGAGCTGATCGAGTTCAATGCGCCGGACGGTGGCCGGTACGCGGGGGTGCTGAAGGAAGTCAGCGAGACCTCCGCGCTGTTCGACTTCAATCATCCGCTCGCGGGCCAGGCGCTCACGTTCGAAGTGAAAATCATCGGAATCCTGTAATCATGAGTACCACCGACACGCTGTCCGGGCAGACCGTTGCCGCCGATGCCGAAATCCTGCTGGCCCAGCCGCGCGGTTTCTGCGCAGGCGTCGACCGCGCGATCGAGATCGTCGAGCGCGCGATCGCGATGCACGGTGCGCCGATCTATGTCCGCCACGAGATCGTCCACAACAAGTACGTGGTCGAGGATCTGAAGAAGAAAGGCGCGATCTTCGTCGAGGAACTCGAGGAAGTGCCGGCCGGCAACACCGTGATCTTCAGCGCGCACGGCGTGTCGAAGGCCGTGCGCGACGAGGCCGACGTGCGCGGGCTGCGCATTTACGACGCAACCTGCCCGCTCGTCACGAAGGTGCACGTCGAGGTGGCGAAGATGCGCCAGGACGGCGTCGACATCGTCATGATCGGGCACAAGGGCCATCCTGAGGTCGAAGGCACGATGGGGCAGGTCGAGCGCGGCATGCATCTCGTCGAGAGCGTCGAAGACGTGCAGAAGCTCGAGCTCGCCGATCCCGAGCGCATCGCGCTCGTCACGCAGACGACGCTGTCCGTCGACGATGCGGCCGAGATCATCGCGGCGCTGAAGGCGAAATATCCGAAGATCCGCGAGCCGAAGAAGCAGGACATCTGCTACGCGACGCAGAACCGTCAGGACGCGGTGAAGTTCATGGCGCCGCAGTGCGATGTCGTGATCGTCGTCGGGAGTCCGAACAGCTCGAATTCGAGCCGTTTGCGCGAAGTGGCCGAGAAGCGCGGCGTGGACGCATACATGGTCGATGCGCCGGACCAGATCGATCCGGCATGGGTCGCCGGCAAGCGTCGGATCGGCGTGACGGCCGGCGCGTCGGCGCCCGAAGTGCTCGCCCAGGCCGTGATCGCGCGGCTGCGCGAACTCGGCGTGCGCAATGTCCGCGCGCTCGACGGTATCGAGGAAAACGTGTCGTTTCCGCTGCCGCGCGGGTTGAACCTGCCGCCCGCCGCCTGATTGCCGCATCGCACCCGCGGAACACCAAAGCGCGCCTCCGGGCGCGCTTTTTTTTGCGTATAGAAATTGTAATTGCAACCGTAATTCATAATCGCGGTGCAACCCGGTTGCTCTTGCCGTTCCGGACCGTCTCTCAAAATTGGTTGCAATGCAGGAAAACCCCATCGAATCAGGATTATTGGCGGCCTATAAATGGAGTTACAATGCGCCCGTTTTCAGGTCTGAATGGCTTTGAAATCGGTTTTTGGCAAGGCGCGGGAGACCATTCAATGCATGTGAAGTTGGCTTACGCCGTGTCCGTCGCCGCACCGGTTGCAATGATTGCCGGTCGCAGCAAAAAGAGCGACGACGAGGCGGGTAGGGAGGCAGCGGTGCTCGCGTCACCGCCGGTCAGCGGCGTGCGCGTCGCCGGAACCGGTCGTGCGTTGCCATCGGCATGCCGTATCGCGCAATTGGGCAAGGACAAGGAAAACGGGGCACGTTTGACGATCGACGAAATCAACGCGCTTGGCCTGACGGCCGGTCCGGCAGCGGGCATGCAGGTTGCGTCGCGGCAGGCCGCCGGTCACGGCGATGCCGGCAACGTGCGGATGTCGCCGGCCCCCCTTCATTTCGAATCGACGAAACAGCATGCCGCAGCGACCGACCGTGTCGCGGCGCGCGATCTGGTTCGTGTGACGGATTCCGCTGCAGCTCCGACGAAAGTCGGGCGCAACCTTCGCGACGCCTTGCCGGGCGACGCGGCGCGGAACCTGATTTGCCCGGGTGCGATGCCTGCATCGCTCGGGATGGAAAAAGGCACGGGCGCCGGGCAACCGGACGCCGGCCGTTTCAGCATGCCGTCGTACGACTTCAAGGAGGCCACGAACACCGTCCTCGATGTCGTGACGATTTAGCGACGGGACTCATGACGGCACCGGGACAGTGCGGTGCCGTTTTTGTATCCGCTCCGGCGGCAGGTCCGGCCGTACAGGCCGGGCGGCGCGCGCCGGGACGATCCACCCTTACCGGTATCGACTAGTACTCGCAGTGTCGCCGAGAAGGCGCGATTCCTCGCTTACCCGCGGGGCGCAACGTCCTCCGGCAGCACGGGCCAAGGAGCTTTAAATGGATATTTTCGTCCAGCAGGTTCTCAACGGACTGGTGCTCGGCAGTGTGTACGCCATCATCGCGTTGGGTTACACGATGGTGTACGGCATTCTCGGCATCATCAACTTCGCGCACGGCGACGTGCTGATGATTGGCGCGATGGTCGCCCTGTCAGCCATTACCGTGCTGCAGAACCATTTCCCCGGACTCGGCAACGTCGCGACGCTGGCGATCGGCCTGGGTATTGCCGCCATCGTCTGTGCGTTCGTCGGCTTCACGATCGAGCGGGTCGCCTACCGGCCGCTGCGCCGCGCGCCGCGCCTCGCGCCGCTGATCACCGCGATCGGCGTGTCGATCCTGCTGCAGACCGCCGCGATGATCATCTGGTCGCGCAACCCGCTGCCGTTCCCGCAATTGCTGCCGACCGATCCGATCAACGTGATCAAGGCCACCGACACGACGCCCGGCGCCGTGATCTCGGTGACTGAAATCGTGATCATCGCGGTGGCGTTCATCGTGATGGGCGGCCTGCTGCTGCTCGTGCACAAGACCAAGCTCGGCCGCGCGATGCGCGCGATCGCCGAAAGCCCGAACACCGCGAGCCTGATGGGCGTGAACCCGAACTTCGTGATTTCCGCGACGTTCATGATCGGCTCCGCGCTCGCCGCGCTGGCCGGCGTGATGATCGCGTCCGAATACGGCAACGTGCACTTCTACATGGGCTTCATTCCCGGCATGAAGGCGTTCACCGCCGCGGTGCTGGGCGGGATCGGCAACCTCGGTGGCGCAATGGTCGGCGGCGTGCTGCTCGGCCTGATCGAGCAGCTCGGTGCCGGCTACATCGGCAACCTCACGGGCGGCGTATTCGGCAGTAACTACCAGGACGTGTTCGCCTTCATCGTGCTGATCATCGTGCTGGTGTTTCGTCCGTCGGGCCTGCTGGGCGAACGTGTCGCGGATCGCGCGTAACGGAAGGGAGCAAACAACATGACATCCATTCAACCGATCGAATCCTCGACGTCGCTCGTCGAGGAGCGCAACACCACCAAGACCGTCATCATCGGCATCCTGACCGCTGCGTTCGTGATCGCCGCGCCGATCATCATCGGCTCGGCCGGCGGCAACTACTGGGTCCGCGTGCTCGACTTCGCGATGCTGTACGTGATGCTCGCGCTCGGCCTGAACGTGGTGGTCGGCTTCGCCGGCCTGCTCGACCTGGGCTACATCGCGTTCTACGCGGTGGGCGCGTACACGGCGGCATTGCTGAGCTCGCCGCACCTGACGTCGCAGTTCGAGTGGATCGCGAACCTGGCACCCGGCGGATTGCACATCCCGTTCCTGATCATCGTGCCGATCGCGATGGCGCTCGCGGCGACCTTCGGGATCCTGCTCGGCGCGCCGACGCTGCGTCTGCGCGGCGACTACCTGGCGATCGTCACGCTCGGCTTCGGCGAAATCGTCCGGATCTTCATGAACAACCTCGACCGTCCGGTGAACATCACCAACGGCCCGAAGGGGATCACGGGCATCGATCCGGTGCATGTCGGCGGCTTCAACCTGTCGCAGACGCACTCGCTGTTCGGCCTCCAGCTGCCGTCGGTGTACATGTACTACTACCTGTTCGTGCTGTGCTCGCTGCTGGTGATCTGGACGTGTACGCGTCTGCAGCACTCGCGCATCGGCCGCGCATGGGCGGCGATCCGCGAGGACGAGATCGCGGCCAAGGCGATGGGCATCAACACCCGTAACGTGAAGCTGCTCGCGTTCGCGATGGGCGCGTCGTTCGGCGGCCTGTCGGGCGCGATGTTCGGTTCGTTCCAGGGCTTCGTGTCGCCCGAGTCGTTCACGTTCTGGGAATCGATCGTCGTGCTCGCCTGCGTGGTGCTCGGCGGCATGGGCCATATCCCGGGCGTGATCCTGGGTGCGGTGCTGCTCGCGATCTTCCCGGAGTTCCTGCGCTCGACGATGAGCCCGCTGCAGCATGCGCTGTTCGGTCATGACATCGTCGATACGGAGGTGATCCGTCAGGCGCTGTACGGCCTCGCGATGGTGATCATCATGCTGTATCGCTCGGAAGGCCTGTGGCCCGCGCCGAAGCATGAGGACAAGATCGCGAAACTGGCGAAGCGCGCCAGCAAGAAGCCGGTGCGCGCCTAACCTACGGACACAGGGGATATACACATGAGCGACAAGCAAATCCGACTGTCCGTGCAGGGCGTGAACAAGCGCTTCGGCGGCCTGCAGGCACTTTCCGACGTCGGCCTGCAGATCAAGGAAGGCGAGATCTACGGCCTGATCGGCCCGAACGGCGCCGGCAAGACGACGTTCTTCAACGTGATCACGGGCCTGTACACGCCGGATTCCGGCGATTTCAAGCTCGACGGCCAGAACTACACGCCGACGGCGGTGCACCAGGTGGCGAAGGCCGGCATTGCGCGCACCTTCCAGAACATCCGCTTGTTCGGCGGGATGACGGCCCTCGAGAACGTGATGGTGGGCCGCCACGTGCGCACCAAGCACGGTCTGCTCGGCGCGGTGTTCCAGACGCCGGCCGAACGCCAGGAGGAGCGCGAGATCAAGGAACGCGCGATCGAGCTGCTCGAGTACGTCGGCGTGCTGCAGTACGCCGACTACACGTCGCGCAACCTGTCGTACGGCCACCAGCGCCGTCTCGAGATCGCGCGCGCACTGGCGACCGACCCGAAGCTGCTCGCGCTCGACGAGCCGGCGGCCGGGATGAACGCGACCGAGAAGGTCGAACTCACGCGCCTGCTCGACAAGATCCGTTCGGACGGCCGCACGATTCTGCTGATCGAGCACGACGTGAAGCTCGTGATGCACTTGTGCAACCGGATGACGGTGCTCGATTACGGCAAGGTGATCGCCGAGGGTCTGCCGCAGGACGTGCAGAAGAATCCGAAGGTGATTGAGGCATATCTCGGCGCAGGGGTGCACTGATGGCAGCGGCAATGTTGAAAATCAAGGGCTTGCAGGTCAACTACGGCGGCATCCAGGCCGTCAAGGGCGTTGACATGGAAGTCCGTCAGGGCGAGCTCGTGACGCTGATCGGCGCGAACGGTGCAGGCAAGACCACGACGATGAAGGCGATCACGGGTCTCAAGCCGTATTCGGCGGGCGACATCGAGTACGACGGCAAGTCGATCAAGGGCGTGCCGTCGCACGAACTGCTCAAGCGCGGCCTCGCGATGGTGCCGGAAGGCCGCGGGATCTTCGCGCGGATGTCGATCATCGAGAACATGCAGATGGGCGCGTACCTGCGCAACGACAACGACCAGATCAAGAAGGACGTCGATCGCATGTTCGGCTTCTTCCCGCGCCTGAAGGAACGGGCGACGCAGCTCGCGGGCACGCTGTCGGGCGGCGAGCAGCAGATGCTGGCGATGTCGCGCGCGATCCTGTCGAAGCCGAAGCTGCTGCTGCTCGACGAGCCGTCGATGGGGCTGTCGCCGATCATGGTCGAGAAGATCTTCGAAGTGGTGCGCGAGATCTCGAAGGAGGGCATCACGGTGCTGCTCGTCGAACAGAACGCACGCCTCGCACTGCAGGCGGCCGACCGCGGCTACGTGATGGATTCGGGCATGGTCACGATGGAAGGCGATGCGAAGCAGATGCTCGACGATCCGAAGGTGCGTGCCGCGTATCTGGGCGAATGAGCGAGTGAATGAGCGGGCCCGGTGACGTGTAGCGGCAGGTGCCGCGCGCGTCGCACCAGGGCTTTCGAAAGGCTGTCACGGAATGCCGTGACAGCCTTTTTTTCGTGTTCGGCGATTCGGGTCGAACTGTGCGCGTGGCGGCGACTCCATTCGACAGTTGCGCCGTGCATGCGGCGCGGGAAACGATGGGGGCGGTCGTACGATGCCGGTGCCCGATGCCGGTCGCCCTCAAATCGACACGCGGGCCGCCTACCATCGACGGCCCATCGGCACACGGAGAACACACGCATGAGTCTGGATTACGGTTTCGTGAAGGCGAAGGTGACGTCGGTGGCGCAGTTGAAGGGCTCGCCGCACGGCAGCGAGATTCAATATCACATCCACCTGACGCTGGCGCTGCCGGCCGGCGACTGGGATGTCGCGATCAACGTCGGCACCAGCGATGCGGACGACCTGTTGAACTACAAGCTCGTCTACGATTTCCACCATCCCGTCACGCAGACGCTCGCGGCCGCGGCCGAAGGCTACACCGACCTCACGGGGCAGACCGCGCTGCCCGCGCTCGACTACCTGCGCAGCGATATCCTGAACGAGACGGGCGCGTGGCGCGCGAGTGCGGTGATGGACGGCACCGAGAACCCGGAGCCGATCCCGTCGTTGCTGCGGCTCGTGAGCACCGCGCAGTCGCAGGGCCTCGACGTCGTCGTGTTCGGCCGCACCTATGCGGAAGGCAACGGGATCCACGACACCCACATGAACCAGGGCTCGACGGGCCCGAACTACCTGCATCGCGCGGGCGACGATCATAACGACCACAACGACGTATGGCAGGACGGCGCGCTGATCGTGCGCGTGAGCGATACGCAGTGGGCCGCGTATTTCGCGGCGTTCGAACAGCAGGCCGTGCCGACCGACGCGCTCGGCAATCCGCTGCCGGGCGCGGGGCCGATCACGCGCTGATACGGGCCGCCGGCGGCTGCATTACGCGGCCGGCAGCGTCTTGCCGAACGAGATGCGCTCCTCGACGCGATAACCGAGTGCCGCATAGAAGCGGCACGCATCGTCGTTACCGGGCAGCACCTGCAGGTTGATCTTCAGGCAGCCGCGCGCGGCGAGCGCGCTTTCCGCGTGCGCGATCAGCGCACGGCCGACGCCGAGCCGCCGCGCGTCGTTCGCGACGCCGAACGAATAGAGCCAGCCGCGATGGCCGTCGAAACCCGCCATCAGCGTGCCGACGACGCGCGCGCCGCTGGTCGCGACGAAGAACAGCTCGGGCTGCGTCGCGAGCTTCAGCTCGATCGATCGCACCGGATCGCGATGCGGCGGTGCGTCGGCTTCTTCGTACTGCGGGAACGCGTCGCGCCATACCGTGAGCACGGCATCGGTGTCGGCGCGTTCGAACGGGCGGATAGCGACAGCATCGGCGGCGGCATCCATCGTGGCGGTCTCCTTAGAGCGTGTCGAGGATCGACCGCAGCATCGCCATCATCTGGTCGATCTCGTCGGTCGTCACGTTCAGCGCGGGCATGAAGCGCAGCAGGTTCGGCCGCGCGGCGTTCAGCAGCAGGCCGTCGGGCTGCATGTCGCGCGCCTTCTCGACGATCTGCGGGCCGATGTCCTTGCCGAGCAGCAGCGCGCGCAGCAGGCCTTCACCGCGTTCGCCCTCGAAGCCGCGTTCCTCCGACAGCTCGAGCAGCCTGCGCTTCAGGTATTCGCCGCGGGCGCGCACGCCTTCGAGGAAGCCGGGTGCGACGAGCTGCGAGATCACCGAATAACCGGCCGCCGTCATCAGCGGGTTGCCGTTGTACGTGCCGCCCTGGTCGCCGGCTTCGAACACCGCGACTTCGGCCTTCGACAGCAGCGCCGCGAGCGGCACGCCGCTGCCGATGCCCTTGCCGAGCGTCATGACGTCCGGCTCGATGTCGGCGAGTTCGTACGCGAACAGCGTGCCCGCGCGGCCGCAGCCGCTCTGCACTTCGTCGACGATCAGCAGCAGGTTGTGCTGCTTCGTCAGCGCGCGCAGCTCGCGCATGAATTCGGGCGTCGCCGGAATCACGCCGCCTTCGCCCTGGATCGGTTCGAGCATCACGGCGACGGTCTTGTCGGTGATCAGCTTCTCGACCGAGTTGATGTTGTTCAGCTCGGCCTTCGGGAAACCCGGCACCTGCGGCGCGTAGATCGTGTCCCAGCCCGGCTTGCCGCTGGCCGACATCGTCGCGAGCGTACGGCCGTGGAAGCTGTGGTCGAACGTGATGATCTCGTACGCGCCGTTGCGGAACTTGCGGCCCCACTTGCGCGCGAGCTTGATCGCGCCTTCGTTCGCCTCGGCGCCGCTGTTCGTGAAGAACACCTTGTCGAACACGCTGTGCTGCGTGAGCAGGCCCGCGAGCTTCGCCATCGGTTCGTTGTAGAACGCCGGCGACGGGTTCAGCAGTGTTTCCGCCTGCTTCTTCAGCGCTTCGACGACGCCGTCGTTGCAGTGGCCGAGGCTGTTGACGGCCCAGCCCTGGATGAAGTCCAGATAGCGCTTGCCCGTGTGATCGTAGAGCCACGAACCCTTGCCGTGCGTAAACACGATGTCGGGGCGGTTCGTGATGTACATCAGCGAGTCGATCGGATAATCGTTCAGGGGCATGGCAGCAGACTCCAGCGGACGTTGAAAGGGAAACAGGCAATAAAAAAGCCACGGAAGGCCGTGGCTGGTGGGTCGAACAGCTTGTGCGTAACCGGTGAAGCGGAGTGGTGTTACGCGCGAGTCCGTGACGAGCCTGCGGCATCCGGGCGGAGCGGCGAGCGGCGACGTCGAAGAGCGGACAGGAAGCGGTTCATGTGCGCAAGCATAAGGCATCCCGCGCCTCACTGTAAACTGCTGCGATGCCACGGATGTGACATCGCAGCGCGCGGCGCGGGACGCGCGCGCGGTACTCAGACCGGATGGGCGAGATCGGCGGCGCTCGTGAACGAGTCCGCGAAGAACTCGTCGGTCGGCAGCGCGTGGTGCTGCGTGAAGTCGCGCTGCGCGGATTCGACCATCACCGGTGCGCCGCAGGCGTACACCTGGTGGCCCGACAGATCGGGCAGGTCCTCGATCACGGCGCGATGGACGAAGCCCGTGCGGCCGGTCCACTGGTCGCCGCTGTCCGGCTCGGAGAGCACCGGCACGTACTTGAAGTTCGGGATCTCGCGCGCCCACTGCTCGGCGAGTTCGCCGAGGTAGATGTCCTTCTTGCGGCGGGCACCCCAGTAGAGCGTCATCGGGCGCGTGATGCCCGTGTGCTTCACGTGCTCGATGATCGCCTTGATCGGCGCGAAGCCGGTGCCCGACGCGAGCAGTACGATCGGCTTGTCGGAATCCTCGCGCAGGAAGAACGTGCCGAGCGGGCCTTCGAAGCGCAGGATGTCGCGTTCCTTCATCGGGCCGAACACGTGATCGGTGAACTTGCCGCCCGGCATGTGGCGGATGTGCAGCTCGATCGGGCCTTCCTCGTGCGGCGCGTTTGCCATCGAGTAGCTGCGGCGCGAGCCGTCCTTCAGGATGAACTCGACGTACTGGCCCGCGAGATACTGCAGGCGTTCGTTGGCCGGCAACTGCAGCTTCACGACCATCACGTCGTCGGCCTTGCGTTCGAGTGCGGCGATCCGGCACGGCAGCTTCTTGACCTGCACGCCGTCGACGCCGGCGATCTCGCGCACGTCGATCTCGAGATCGCATTGCGCCTTCGAGCAGCACAGCAGCGCGAGGCCGCGCGTGCGCTCGTCGTTGGACAGCGCCGACGCGGCGTGCGGGCCCTGTTCGATCTGGCCCGACACGATCTGGCCTTTGCAGGAGCCGCATGCGCCGTTCTTGCAGCCGTACGGCAGATGGACGTTCTGGCGCAGCGCGGCCGCCAGCACGGTTTCGTCCGACTCGACCTGGAATTGCCGGCCGCTTTGCTTGAGAGTGACGTTGAATGCCATAGAACCAAACTAGAACAAAATGTGGGGACCGTGCATGTCGAGCACGGCAGCTACAATGCAAACCCGTTGCGCGTCGCGCAACGGTGGCTACTGATTTCGCAACCAACATGATCGCGACACGAATCCTGCGCCGGCCGCGCGCACTGATCGTCGGCTGCGGCGACGTCGGCATGCGCTGCGTCGCGCAATGGCGCGACACGCGCCGCAACCTGCGGATCTTCGCGCTGACGAGCCACCCGGCCCGCCGCGACGAACTGCGCGCCGCGGGCGCGACGCCGATCGTCGGCGATCTCGACCGCCCGGCGACGCTCGGCCGTCTCGCGGGCCTTGCCAGCACGATCCTGCATCTCGCGCCGCCGCAGTCCGATGGCCGCGACGACCGGCGCACGCGTGCGCTGATTGCCGCAACGACCCTGCCTGCTCGACGGCCAGCGGTACCGCCGGCACCGGCGGTCGGCCGGCTCCGAACGCTGCGCGCCGCTACCCGACAGGCCGGCGCGCCCGTTCGGGCAGCGCGTATTGTACCCGACGGCCTTCGCGCGCCGAGGCTCGTCTACGCCAGCACGACGGGCGTATACGGCGACTGCGGCGGCGCGCGCATCGACGAAACGCACCCGCTGCGCCCTGCGAATCCGCGCGCGTTCCGGCGCGTGTCGGCCGAGCGGCAACTGCGTGCGGCGACCACGCGCGGCGTGCTGTCCGCACGCATCGTGCGCATTCCCGGCATCTATGCGGCGAACCGTCTGCCGGTCGCGCGGCTCGAGCGCGGCACGCCGGCGCTCGACGTGGCCGACGACGTCTACACGAACCACATCCACGCGGACGATCTCGCGGCGATCCTGCGCCGCGCGGCCGAGCGCGGCAGGCCGGCGCGCGCCGTGCATGCGTCGGACGACAGCGAACTGCGGATGGGGGAGTATTTCGACCGGGTCGCGCAGGCGCTCGGCCTGCCGAAGCCGCCGCGCGTCAGCCGCGCGGACGCCGAACGCCAGCTCGAACCGACGCTGCTGTCATTCATGCGCGAGTCGCGGCGCTTGTCCAACGCACGGCTCAAGGCCGAATTGTGCGTGACGTTGCGATATCCGACCGTAGACGATTTCCTTCAAACGCTCGCGCCGGGCAGCGCGTCAGGTCAGCGCCGGTAACGCCTCGATCAGCAGGAAGCACAGCAGCGCGCCGATCAGCGCGCCAATCAGGTTCGGATGATATTTGTGCTTCATGTGCATCGCGGCCAGCAGGCCGCCGATCACGATGACACCGACGATCGCGAACGCGATCGTCACGTATGACAGTTCGAAAGTATGGTTGATGTTCATGATGTCTCCCCTGCATCGCTGCTCGTACAGCTTGTGATTCGAGTATAGCGGGGGATCGTGCGGCGGAGATGCGGCCGGACTCCGAACGGTCGTGCGGATTTTCCCTTACAGGGTTTTGACGGGATTGCGCAGCGCTGAAAGGTCAGTGTCATCGAGCCAGCGCCATGCGCCCGGTTCGAGGTCGTCCGGCAGCGCGAAGCCGCCGATGCTTTCGCGGTGCAGCAGCTCGACGCGGTTGCTCGCCGCCGCAACCATGCGTTTCACTTGGTGATATTTGCCCTCGAGGACGGTCAGCGCGAGCGCGTGGGTGTCGCGTGCGTCGGCGGCGACCGCCGCGATCGGCTTCGGCTCGCCGTGGAGCTGCACGCCGGTGCGCAGCGCGTGCAGCTGCGCGTCGTCGAGCGGGTGGCGTACGGTCGCCACGTAGGTCTTCGGCACCTTGCGTTTCGGCGACGTATACGCGTGCACGAACTGGCCGTCGTCGGACAGCAGCAGCAGGCCCGTCGTGTCCTGGTCGAGACGCCCGACGCACTGCACGCCGCGCGCGACGAGCGGCGCGGGCAGCAGGCTGAACACGCTTGAGTGGTGCTGCGGATCGCGCGAACACTCGTAACCGGCCGGCTTGTTGAGCGCGAGATACGCGTGCGTGTGGAACGGCCATGCCGTATCGTCGACCGAGAACACGAGGCCGTCGGTATCGAATGGGGCGTCGGGGTCGGTCGCGCTGGCGCCCGCGACGGCGACGCGGCCCGCTTCGATCAGGCCGCGGCACTGGCGGCGCGAGCCGAAGCCCTGGGTGTAGAGAATGCTTTCGAGATCCATAGCGCGCGCATTCTATCAAGCCGCGCGCGACCGGCATGAACGCGCCTGCGCTGGTAAGCTGCCGGAACGCCGCGCGGGGTGCGGCGCCCCTTCATTCTTCACGGAAAGTCCATGCCTTTCGATTTGTTCCCGTTCGGCCGCAAGGCTGCCGCCGTCGTCCTTGCCGCGACCGTTTCGTCGGCCGCGTTCGCGCACGCGCATCTTGCGAAGAGCGATCCGGCGGCGGGCGCGGCGGTGGCTGCCGCACCGGCCGCCGTCACGATCGACTTCACCGAGCCGCTGGAGCCGGCGTTCAGCTCGATCGTCGTCGTCGACGGCGACGGCAAGACGGTGTCGGACGGCAAGACACGCATCGACGCGTCGAACCGCAAGCGGATGACGGTGCCGCTCACGGCGGTCGGCACGGGCGCCTATACGGTGAAATGGGTGGCCGTCGCCACCGACGGACACCGCACGCAGGGCGCGTATGGCTTCAGCGTGAAGTAACGCAACGGCGGCGGCAGGCCCGTGCCAGGACTGTCGTCGCCCTTATCCGACAGGGAGTTTCCCGCATGAATCCGACGACGCTCGACGCACTCGCCGATTTTCCCCGTCTGCTCGAAGCCCATTTCGCCGCCGTGCCCGACGGTTACGCGCGATGGACGCCCGACGACTGGGCCGGGATTCCGAGCGAGCACTTCTCGCCGCTCGGGCAGCTCTGCCACGTGCGCGACATCGAGATCGACGGTTATCACGTGCGGCTGCGGCGGATGCTCGATGAGGATCGGCCGCTGCTCGTGTCGATCGATGGCGACGCGCTCGCGATCGAGCGCCGCTACAACGACGCGTATGCATCCGACGTGCTCGCGGCGATCCGCGAAGCGCGACGCGAAACGCTGGACCTCCTGTCGCGCCTCACGCCCGAACAGTTCGCGCGCACCGGCGAGTTCGACGGCTACGGATCGTTGACCGTACGCGGGCTCGTCCATTACCTGTGCAGCCACGACCAGCAGCATCTGGCCGGCATGCAGTGGCTGCTCGGCAAGATCGATGCGGCGCTGTACGCGCGCTGAACCGCGCCGGCGGCCACACCATCCGAAGCGAATTCCGGTGCCGTTGTCGGTGCGGCAACCCACATTGCGCCGTTTCGATTGGATCGTTTTTCTGGACAATCCATCCAGCCGCGACCGGCTGACCGGCGCGTCGCGCGTGCCTACACTCTTAGCTTCGTTCAACGAAAAAAGGAGTCAACCGTGGCAACTCACACGCTCGCAGACAAGGTCGTCCTGATCGCAGGCGGCGCAAAGAATCTTGGCGGCCTGATCGCGCGGGACCTGGCGAGCCACGGCGCGAAGGCGGTGGCGATTCACTACAACAGCGCGGCGTCGCAGGTGCAGGCCGAGGAGACGGCCGCCGCGGTGCGTGCGGCCGGCGCCGACGCCGCGACGTTCCAGGCCGACCTGACGACGGCCGCCGCGGTCGAGAAGCTGTTCGACGACGCGAAGCAGCGCTTCGGCAAGATCGACGTCGCGATCAACACGGTCGGCAAGGTGCTGAAGAAACCGTTCACCGAGATCAGCGAGGCCGAATACGACGAGATGTTCGCGGTCAACAGCAAGTCGGCGTTCTTCTTCATCAAGGAAGCGGGGCGGCACCTCGAGGATCACGGCAAGCTCGTCACGCTCGTGACGTCGCTGCTCGGCGCGTTCACGCCGTTCTATGCGGCGTATGAAGGGTCGAAGGCGCCGGTCGAGCATTTCACGCGCGCGGCGTCGAAGGAATACGGAGCACGCGGGATTTCGGTGACGGCTGTCGGGCCGGGCCCGATGGACACGCCGTTCTTCTATCCGGCCGAAGGCGCCGATGCGGTCGCGTATCACAAGACGGCGGCCGCGCTGTCGCCGTTCAGCAAGACGGGCCTGACCGACATCGAGGACGTCGTGCCGTTCATCCGCCATCTCGTGACCGACGGCTGGTGGATCACCGGCCAGACGATCCTGATCAACGGCGGTTATACGACCAAGTAAGCGCCCACGCAGGCGGCCGTCGCGGGCGCGTGGCGCACCGCAATGGCTCGTTTGCGTGGACAATGGACGGGCGCGCAGCCGTGAGGCCGCGCGCCCGTTTTCTCTGTGCCGCCGGTGCCCGCCGCGATGCGCGACGGGCGCCGGCGCCGGTCGTCCGAACCCATGTTCCCCGCCGATGGACAAGCTGGATCAGGTCAGAATCTTCCTGCAGGTTGCCGAGATGGGCAGCTTCATCAAGGCCGCACATGCGCTCGACGTGCCGCGCGCGACCGTGTCGGCGGCTGTCCAGCAGCTCGAGACGGGGCTCGGCACGCGCCTCCTGCACCGCACGACGCGCCAGGTGCAGCTGACCGCCGACGGCGCGCTGCTGCTCGAACGCGGCCGGCGCCTGCTCGCGGAGGCCGACGAGCTCGACCGCCTGTTCCGCCGCCGCGACCGCGACGTGATCGGGCGGTTGAACGTCGACGTGCCGAGCCGGATCGCGCGCCGCGTGATCGCGCCCGCGCTGCCGTCGCTGTTTCGCCGCCACCCGAAGCTGCAACTGTCGCTCGGCTCGACGGACCGCTCGATCGACCTGGTCCAGGAGGGCGTCGACTGCGCGATCCGCGTCGGGCGGCTGGCGGACAGCAGCCTCGTCGTGCGGCCGCTCGGGCAGTTCACGCTGATCAACTGCGCGAGCCCCGACTACCTGCGCGAATACGGCGTGCCCGAGCATCCGGAGGCGCTCGCGCATGGGCACTGGGCGATCGGCTATGCGTCGCCGACGACGGGGCGCGAACTCGGGTGGGAATACTGTGCGGACGGCGGGCAGCACACGCTGACGCTGCCGAGCCGCGTGATCGTCAACAACGCCGAAACCTATATCGCCGGCTGCATCGCCGGAATGGGGCTGATCCAGATTCCGCGCTTCGACGTCGCGCATCTGCTGGACAGCGGCGCGCTCGTCGACGTGATGCCCGGCTACCGCGCCGCGCCGATGGACGTGTCGGCCGTGTATCCGCACCGGCGCCACCGGTCGCGCCGGCTCAATGCATTCATCGAATGGTTCGGGGAGCTGATGGCAGACGCGTTGGCGGGGGCCGGAGCAGGGGCGGGCGCGGAGGGCGACTGACCGGGCCGGCCGGTCTGCGTGATGCGTCGCCGTGCTTGTTTCAGTCGGGCAGCGCCGCGAATTGCCGGCCGCGCCCCGTTTCCCGCACTGCATCGATCAACGCTGCGCCGGCGCCGTCCGGTTTCGCCGCGAACGCGTAGAAGCGCGCGGCCGGCAGCGCGGGCAGCCCGTCCTGCGATCCGCACACACGCAGCCCGTCGCGCAGCTGGCTGCGCGCCAGCGCGGTGACCGCGAAGCCCGCGAGCGCGGCCGACACACAGCCTGCCATGCTGCTGCTCTCGAACAGCACGCGGAACGGCCGCAGCGCAGCGGCGAGCGCCGCGACGGCGGCCTCCCGATAGACGCAAGGTTCCGGAAACAGCGCGAGCGGCACCTCGCCGCCGGCGTCGAGCGGGCGATCCGCGGCGAACGCCCACACGAGCGGTTCTTCCCACAGCAGTTCGCCCGGCGCGTCGACCTGCCGGCACTGCTTGCCGAATACGACATCGAGCCGGCCGAGCGTCTGCTCGCGCAGCAGCGCGGCGGTGATCCCGACCTTCAGCTCGATCGCCGTACGCGGGTAGCGGTCACGGAACGTGCGCAGCACCTGCGGCAGCCAAGCCCCGGCGAAATCCTCCGATGCGCCGACGCGCAGCCGCCCGTGCGCCGGCGCGCCGCGCAGCCTCGCGCGCACTTCGCGCTCCATGTCGACGATGTTGCGCGCGTACACGTACAGCGTGTCGCCGGCCGGCGTGAGCGCGATACGGCGCGTCGTGCGCGCGAGCAGCACGGTGCCGGCCGCCTGTTCGAGGCGTTTGATGTGGCCGCTGACGGCGGACGGCGTCAGCGCGAGGCGCTCCGCGGCCGGCGCGAACCCGCGGCTGTCGACGACTTCGAGGAAGGTGCGCAGCAGCGCGATGTCGAGCGAGGTCGACGCGGGATCGGTCAGCGGTTCCATCGGTCAATTCAACGCAATATTTGAAGAATGAATCATGATACTCCGTGAATCGTGATGAAAGGCCGACCTACCATCGTGCAACAGGTTGACCCCACGGAGAGCACGATGCCTACCTATGCGCATGCGACGACCGCGTCGCTCGATATCGCCTATCTCGAATGGAACCCGCGCGGCACACGCGTGGCCGTGCTGCTGCACGGCTGGCCGGACAGCCCGGTCGGCTGGGAGCGCGTGGCCGCGGCGCTTGCCGAACGCGGCTACCGCGTGCTCGCGCCCGCGCTGCGCGGCTTTGCGCCGACGCGCTTTCGCGACGCATCGACGCCTCGCAGCGGCCAGCTCGCGGCGCTCGGGCGCGACCTGCTCGAATTCGTCGAGGTGCTCGGCGTCGAGCGGCCCGTGCTGGTCGGGCACGACTGGGGCGCCCGCGCGGTTGCGAACGCCTGTGGGCTGCGCGAGGGTGTCGCATCGCATCTCGTGATGCTGTCGGTCGGGTACGGTACCAACGATCCCGGTCAACCGCTGTCGCTGCAGCAGGCGCGCAACTACTGGTATCACTGGTTCATGGCCACGCCGCGCGGCGAACAGGCGCTGCGCGACGATCGCCGCGCGTTCGCCCGCCTGATGTGGGACACGTGGTCGCCGCCCGGCTGGTATCGCGACAGCGATTTCGATGCGGCTGCCGCCGCGTTCGACGGGCCCGACTGGATCGACGTCGTGCTGCATTCGTACCGGCATCGCTGGGGTTTCGCGCCGGGTGCGCCGGCCTATGCCGACGACGACGCACGGCTGAATCCGTCGCCCGTGCTGTCGGTGCCGACGCTCGTGCTGCACGGCGGCGCGGATGCCGTCAACCACCCGGACAGCTCGGCCGGGCGCGAACGGTACTTTGCGGGGCGCTACGCGCGGCAGGTGCTGGACGGCGTCGGGCATTTTCCGCAGTACGAGGCGTCGGCGGCGGTCGCGGACGCGATCCTCGGGTTCTGCGAGCGCGGCTGACGCGCTCGCCGGCGGGCCCGGCGTGCGGCGGGCGGCTCAACCGCCGACGCGGGGCGCGAGCAGGTCGTCGAGGCCGATGTTCCGGAACATCTCTCGGCGGATCCGGTCGCCGACGCGGAACACCTCCTCCGCGCCGTCCTGCGACGGATCGACGAACACGCGGTACGGGCGCTTGCCGGGCGGCGCGGCGACGAGATCGGCAATCGCTGTCGCGACCGTGCCGGCGTCGGCGTCGGCGGGTTCGAGCGCGGCGAGGCCTTGCAGCGCTTGATCGGCGACGCCCGCGTACGGCCCGCTGTCGTAGGCCGCCTGCACGGCGGCATCGGCCGGCTTGCCCGCATGCACGAAGTGGTTCGTGCCCCGGGTGAATGCGCCCGGCACGACGATCGACGTTTCGATGCCCCAGCGGGCGAGTTCGGCCGCATAGGACACCGCGAGCGAATCCATCGCGGCCTTCGCGGCGAAGTAGGGTGCGAGGAACGGCGGGGTGCCGCCGCGCGCCGACGAGGACGATACCCAGACGAGCAGGCCGCGGCCCTGGCGGCGCAGGTGCGGCAGCGCCGCGCGGTTCACGCGCTGGGTCGACACGACGTTGATGTCGTACAGCTGCGCCAGTTGTTCGGGCGTGAACGCTTCGGCCGGGCCGAACACCATGTGGCCGGCGTTGTGGACGATGGTGTCGACGCGGCCGTTGTCCGCGATCACGCGGTCGATCGCGGCATCGACGGACGCGTCGTCGCCGACGTCGAGCTCGACGGTGCGCAGGTCGACGCCGTGTTCCTGCGCATAGGCCGCGATCGCGGCGGCGCGCGGCGCGTTGCGGCCGGCGCTTTCGCGCATCGACGCGTAGACCGTGTGGCCGGCGCGGGCGAGTGCTTGGGCCGTCAGCAGGCCGAAGCCGCTGGACGCGCCCGTGACGAGAATGACTTCCTTCACGATCGATCTCCGGTAACAGGGGGACGGGCCGCGGCTGGCGGCCCCTTCGCGCGGTCCGTCAGCACATGCCGCCGTTGGCGCGCAGGATCTGGCCGTTGACCCACGCGCCGTCGGGGCCGGCGAGGAAGGCGACGACGCCGGCGATGTCCGCGGGCTGGCCGAGCCGCTCCAGCGGATTCATGTTCGCCATCCGGTCGACGAGTTCCGGGCTCTTGCCGTGCAGGAACAGTTCGGTCGCGACCGGCCCCGGTGCGACGGCATTCACGCTGATGCCGCGGCCGCGCATCTCCTGGGCGAGGACCTGCGTCAGGCCCTCGACGGCCGCCTTGGTCGCGATGTACACGCCGTAGGTCGGCAGGCGCATGCCGATCACGCTCGACGACAGGTTGACGATGCGGCCGCCGTCGCGCAGGCGCTTCGCCGCCTCGCGGCTGACGTTGAACGTGCCCTTCAGGTTGATTGCGACGGTCTGGTCGAAGGACGCGTCGTCGACGTCCGCGATCGCGGCGAGCTTCATGACGCCCGCACTGTTGACGACCACGTCGACGCGACCGAACGCGCGCTCGGCCGCGTCGAACAGCGCGGCGGTCGCCGCCGTGTCGGCGACGTCCGCCTGCACCGCGATGGCTTCGCCGCCGGCGGCGACGATCGCGTCGACCACTTCCTGAGCGGGGCCGGCGCTGCCGGCATAGTTGACGACGACCCTGAAACCGTCCCGCGCGAGACGGCGGGCGATTTCCGCGCCGATACCGCGCGACGACCCGGTGACGAGGGCGACCTGTTCCGATGTGCTCATGTCCTGCTCCTTGATTCGTGAGTGCCGTGCGAGCCGGCGACAGGACTAATGTAGGCGCCCTCGATCGATAAAAATAATGAATAATGATCAGATCAAGAATGACTGAAAGTATGTCTTATGGCATTCGACAGCAGACTCCTGAGCGGTATCGGCGTGCTCTCGGCGGTGATCGAGGCCGGCACCTTCGCGCGCGCGGGCGAGGCGATGGGGTTGACGCAGCCGGCCGTGAGCCGCGCCGTCGCGCGGCTGGAAGAGCGCGTCGGCATCCGGATCTTCAACCGGACGGCGCGCGCGATCACGTTGACCGATGAAGGGCGGCGCTTTTACGAGGCGGTCGCGCCGCTGCTGGCCGGCATCGAGGAGGCGGCGGTCGACGCCGGCCGTTCCAGCGCGCGCGTCAGGGGGCGGCTGCGGGTCAACGTGGACGGCACTTTCGGCCACGCCGTGCTGGCCCCGCGGATGGCGGAATTTCTCGACCGCTTCCCGGAACTGTCCGTCGAAATCAGCGTGCGCGACCGGATGGGCGATCTCGTCGCCGACGGCTTCGACGTGGCGGTGCGCTTCGGCATTCCGGAGCCGTCGTCATACCGTGCGCGTCTGCTGCTCGAGACGCGCGTGCTCACCTGCGCGTCGGCGGCCTATGTCGCGCGTCACGGCGAACCGCGGCATCCGCAGGATCTCGCGGACGGGCACCGTTGCGTGCTGATCCGCGATCCGGTCACGGGGCGGCCGTTCGAATGGGTGTTCCAGCGCGGCAACGAGGTGGTGCCGTTCGAGGCCGGCGGCCGGCTGATGGTCAACGACACGGGCGCGCTGCTCGGCGCGTGCCTCGGCGGCGCGGGCGTCGCGCAGCTGCTGGAACTCTACGCGCGGGACATCCTCGCCGACGGGCGGCTGGTGCAGTTGCTGCCGGAATGGGCGGACGAGACGTTCCCGCTCTATGCGTATCACCACGCGTCGAACCTCGTGTCCGCGAAGGTGCGGGTGTTTCTCGACTTCGTCCGCGAACTGATGGCCTAAGTCCGCACCGCGAAAGGCGGCCGGGTGGCCGTCGGGTCATTCGGTGCGATGGGGAACGTTGTCCGGGAACGGATAGGGCGCATGCGGCCCCGGCCAGTCGGGCACCGGCGGCGCACTCAGTACGTCGCATCCGCCCAGCATCAGCAACAGAACCGCGGCAAGCACGCCGCGGCAGATCGGGCGTGAAATCGCGCGCATGGACATGGGCGGCCTCCGTGCTCGGCATCCCTGATGCTTGGACCGGCTGGCGGGACACGTGTTGCGGCGGGCGCGGCGAAAAACAAAAAACCCGCGAAGCGATGAGCTTGCGCGGGTTTCGAGCGGGCAGCGCATGACGCTGCGAAATACTGGTGCCCAGGGCCGGAATCGAACCGGCACGCCTTGCGGCGGGGGATTTTGAGTCCCCTGCGTCTACCAATTTCACCACCTGGGCTTGTTCGTGACCGCGCAGGTGTTCGTGCGCGGCGAAACGCGGATTATGGCTGAAATCCCGGCACCGGGCAAGCCACCCGCTTGCCGGGCTTGCCGGTCACTGGCTCAGGTAGACGAACCGGCCCTGTTTCACGATCCCCATCACGCTTGCGCGTTGGTCGAGCCCCACATGATCCTTGTCGCTCGTGTTGACGACGCCGTTCGGCACGACGAGTTCGTGCGCGCGTTCGAGCTCGCGCCGCAGCGCTGCGCGGAACGCGGGCGTGCCGGGCTGTGCGGTCTTCAGCGCGCGGCCGACCGCGTCGGCGAGGCGCGGGTAGACGCCCGCCGCATCACCCGCGAACTGCGTGACCGTGCCGGCCCCGTACTTCGCCTCGTACGCGTCGACGAACGCGAGCGCGGCCTTGCGGGCCGGATGATCGGCAGGCAGCGTGCGCGCGACGACGACTGGCTGGGTCGGGAACAGCGTCCCGTCGACGTCCTTGCCGCCCAGCTTGATGAATTCCGGCGTCGCGATCCCGTGCGTCTGGTAGATCGGGCCCTTGTAGCCGCGTTCGATCAGCGTGCGTTGCGGCAGCACGGCCGGCGTGCCCGAGCCCGCGATCAGGATCGCGTCGGGTTTGGCCGCGATCAGCTTCAGCGCCTGGCCCGTGACGCTCGCGTCGGTACGGTTGAAACGCTCGGTCGCGACGACGCGGATCTTGCGCAGGTCCGCGAAGCGCGTGAACTCGTTCAGCCAGCTGTCGCCGTAGCTGTCCGCGAAGCCGATGAAGCCGACCGTCTTCACGCCGCGATTCGACATGGTGCGCGTCATCACGTCGGCCATCGCGCTGTCGCTCTGCGCCATCTTGAACGCCCAGGTCCGCGCGCCTTCCTGCGGCTCGACGATCGCGCCGGAGCCGACCAGCGTGATCATCGGCGTCTGCCCGGCGGCCACCGCGTCGAGCGCCGCGAGCGCGGCCGGCGTGATGTTCGGCCCGACCACGACGTCGACGTGATCCTCGTCGACCAGCTTGCGGATGTTGCGCACGGCCGTGCCCGGGTCGGACGCATCGTCGAGCACCGTTACCTGCACGGGCTGCCCCGCGATCGTCTTCGGCCACATCAGGATCGCGTTCTTGCTCGTGATGCCGATCACGGCGGCCGGGCCGGTCGACGACAGGTCGACGCCGACCTTCAGGTCGGCATGCGCGGCCGCGCAGGCGAGCACGAGGGCGGTGCCGGCGGCGCGGCGCAGCAGGGCGGGAAGCGTCATGCGGGAACCTCCGTCAGGCAGCAAAAAGGGGCGCGATATGCGCCCCCGGTGTTTATACACGTCGCTTACAGCTCGTACGATTCGGATTCGCCCTTGAGCGCCTGCTCGATCAGCTTGCGGTTCAGCGTCGGCGACAGCAATTCGACGAGCGTATACACATAGCTGCGCAGGTAGGCGCCCTGCTTGAGCGCGACGCGCGTTACGTTGCTGCCGAACAGGTGGCCGACCGGGATCAGCCGCAGGTTGCGGTCGCGCTCGGGGTTGAACGCGATGTCGGCCATGATCCCGACGCCGAGGCCAAGCTCGACATAGGTCTTGATCACGTCGGCGTCGATCGCCTCGAGAACGATGTCCGGCGACAGCCCGCGCAGCGCGAACGCCTGGTTGATCTTCTTGCGGCCCGCGAACGCGTCGTCGTACGTGATCAGCGGGTACTGCGCGAGATCGTCGAGCGACGGCGGCTTGCGTTCGAGCAGCGGATGATCGGCCGGTACGACGGCCGCGTGATGCCACTGGAAGCAGGGCAGCGACACGAGCTCCTTGTAGTCGGAAATCGCCTCGGTCGCGATCGCGAGATCGGCCTGGTCGTGGATCACCATCTCGGCCACCTGCGTCGGGCTGCCCTGCAGGATCGACAGGTGCACCTTCGGGAAGCGCTTCTTGAATTCGGCGATCGCGGCCGGCAGCGAGTAGCGGGCCTGCGTGTGGGTGGCCGCGATGGTCAGGTTGCCCTGGTCCTGCGCGGCATAATCCTTCCCGACCCTTTTAAGGCTTTCAACCTCCTGCAGGATCCGCTCGACCGACGCGAGGATGATCCTGCCCGGCTCGGTGAGCGAGCGCACGCGCTTGCCGTGCCGCGTGAAGATCTCCACGCCCAGCTCGTCCTCGAGCTCGATGATCGCCTTCGAAACCCCCGGTTGCGACGTGTAGAGCGCCTTGGCGGCCTCGGTGAGGTTGAAATTCTGCCGGACGGCCTCGCGCACGAAGCGAAATTGGTGCAGGTTCATTTATAACCCTTCCGCATATCAACAGAATTTTTTAGTCGTTTGAAATATAAGGCGAGTTTATTACGATTCACCGGAGTTTTTCAAATATGGATATCTGTTTTCGTCATTAGCAATCCACCCGACAGCGGATGGGGGCGGTGACGGCAGAACGGAGATTCGGGCGCGACGTGGCTAGGACGTCGCGCGGTCACCACGAAAACCCCTGGGGTCCCCGAATGTATCAGTACGACCAATACGACCAGACGATCGTCGACGAGCGTGTCGCGCAGTACCGCGATCAGGTGCGCCGCCGCCTGTCGGGCGAGCTGAGCGAAGACGAGTTCCGTCCGCTGCGTCTGCAGAACGGCCTGTACATGCAGCGCCACGCGTACATGCACCGCATCGCGATTCCGTACGGCAACCTGCGCAGCGACCAGCTCCGGATGCTGGCGCGCATCGCCCGCGAACACGACCGCGGCTACGGCCACTTCTCGACCCGCTCGAACATCCAGTTCAACTGGATCGAACTCGAAGACACGCCGGAGATCCTCGCGAAGCTCGCGTCGGTGCAGATGCACGGCATCCAGACCTCGGGCAACTGCATCCGCAACATCACGGCCGACCAGTTCGCCGGCGTTGCGCAGGACGAGGAGATCGATCCGCGTCCGTGGTCGGAAATCCTGCGCCAGTGGTCGACGTTCCATCCCGAATTCGCATGGCTGCCGCGCAAGTTCAAGATCGCGGTGTCGGGCTCGAAGGACGACCGCGCGGCCGTGCAGATCCACGACCTCGGCGTGTACCTGAAGAAGAACGCGCAGGGCGAAGTGGTCGCGAGCATCCTCGCGGGCGGCGGCCTCGGCCGTACGCCGATCGTCGGCGCGGTGATCAAGGAAGACCTGCCGTGGCAGCACCTGCTCACCTACTGCGAAGCCGTGCTGCGCGTGTACAACCGCTTCGGCCGCCGCGACAACCTGTATAAGGCGCGCATCAAGATCCTCGTGAAGGCGCTGTCGCCCGCGAAGTTCGCGCAGCAGGTCGAGGAAGAGTGGCAGCACCTGAAGGACGGCCCGTCGACGCTCACGCAGGCGGAAGTCGACCGCGTGTCGCAGTATTTCAAGCCGCCCGTCTACGAGAAGCTGGCCGACACCGACGCATCGTTCGAACAGCACCTGCTCGAGAGCAAGGCGTTCGCGCGCTGGGTCGAGCGCAACGTCGCGCCGCACAAGGTGCCCGGCTATGCAGCCGTCACGCTGTCGCTGAAGGATCACCGCGTGGCGCCGGGCGACGCGACCGACCAGCAGATGGAGCTGGTCGCCGACTGGGCCGACGCTTATTCGTTCGGCGAACTGCGCGTGTCGCACGAGCAGAACCTGATTCTCGCGAACGTGAAGAAGCGCGACCTGTTCGCGGTGTGGGAAAAGGCGAAGGCGGCCAGTTTCGCGACGCCGAACATCGGCCTGCTGACCGACATCATCGCGTGCCCGGGCGGCGATTTCTGCTCGCTCGCGAACGCGAAGTCGATCCCGATCGCGCTGGCGATCCAGCAGCGTTTCGACGATCTCGACTATGTGTACGACCTCGGCGACCTGTCGCTGAATATTTCCGGTTGCATGAACTCGTGCGGTCACCATCACGTCGGCAACATCGGCATCCTCGGCGTCGACAAGGACGGCGCCGAGTGGTACCAGGTGTCGCTCGGCGGCGAGCAGGGCACGGGCCGCAACGGCGCGCGCCTCGGCCGCGTGATCGGGCCGTCGTTCTCGGCGGAAGAAGTGCCGGACGTGATCGCGAAGCTGATCGACACGTTCGTCGATGCGCGCATCGACGGCGAGCGCTTCGTCGACACGTACGACCGCATCGGCATCGCACCGTTCAAGGAGCGCGTGTATGCGGCGCGCCAGGCAGTGAACGCCTAACCAACCGGGTAGAAGGAATTTGCAGATGGCTTCGATTATCAAGAACCGCGCAGTGATCGACGATGCATGGCAGGTCGTGCGCGCGGCGGAAGACGGTGCGCTGCCCGCGGTCGACGCATTGCCGGCCGGCAAGGTGCTGGTGCCGTTCGCGTTGTGGCAGGCCGAGCGCGCGGCGCTCGTCGCCGCGAAGGCGCAGGACGAACTCGGCGTGTGGCTCGCGCCGGACAGCGAGCCGGCCGATCTCGTGGCCGATTTCGGTGCGATTTCGCTGATCGCCGTCGATTTCCCGCGCTTCGCGGACGGCCGCGGCTACAGCATCGGCCGCCTGCTGCGCGAGCGCTACGGCTGGAAGGGCGAGCTGCGTTCGATCGGCGACGTGCTGCGCGACCAGCTGCTGTACATGTCGCGTTGCGGTTTCGACGCGTTCGCGGTGCGCGCCGACAAGGATATCCACGACGCGCTGAATGCATTCACGGAATTCACGCAGCGTTACCAGGGTGCGTTCGACGAGCCGGTGCCGCTGTTCCGCCGCCGCGCCGCCGCGGCCGACGCCAAGGTGGGCGCATGAGCACCGCGACCGCCACCGCGCTGACGCCGGAACTCGCCGCGAAGGTCGAGCGCCTCGACGCGCTGCTCGCGCAGATCGGCGCACGTCACGAGAAGGTGAAGTTCGCGAGCAGCCTCGCGGCGGAAGACATGCTGCTCACGCACGCGATCCTGTCGAAGGGCGTGTCGATCGGCATCTTCTCGCTGAACACGGGCCGGCTGCACGCGGAAACGCTGGGCATGATCGACCGCGTGCGCGAACGCTACGGCTACGAGATCGAGCAATTCCATCCGCAGCAGGATGCGGTCGATCAGTACGTCGCCGAGCACGGCCTGAACGCGTTCTACGAGAGCGTCGAGCTGCGCAAGTCGTGCTGCCACATCCGCAAGGTCGAGCCGCTGAACCGTGCGCTGGCCGAGGTCGACGCGTGGGTCACGGGCCAGCGTCGCGAGCAGTCGGTCACGCGTGCGGAACTGCACGAGGAAGAGCAGGACGAAGCGCGCGGGATCGCGAAGTACAATCCGCTCGCCGACTGGACCGAAGCCGACGTCTGGGCGTACCTTGGCGCGTTTGACGTGCCGGTGAACCCGCTGCATGCGCGCGGCTACCCGAGCATCGGCTGCGAGCCGTGTACACGCGCGATCCGCCCCGGCGAGGACAGCCGCGCGGGCCGCTGGTGGTGGGAATCGCGCGACACGAAGGAATGCGGCCTGCACATCACGATCACGCCGATTCCCGCGACCGCCGAAGCCGGCGCCGCGCACTGAATACCTTACAAAAAGCTGAATCTTGGGCCGCCCGCGACAGCGGGCGGCACGAACCCAGAAGAGAAGGACTGAAATCATGAGCACGACGCTCGAGCAATCCGCCTTTGCCCCGCCCACCGGTGCCGACAGCCGCATGGGCCACCTCGACTGGCTCGAAGCCGAGTCGATCCACATCCTGCGCGAACTGGTCGCCGAATGCAGCAAGCCGGCGCTGTTGTTCTCGGGCGGCAAGGATTCGGTCGTCGTGCTGCACCTCGCACTGAAGGCATTCGGCCTCGGCGCGAACCGCAAGACGACGCTGCCGTTCCCGCTCGTGCACATCGACACGGGTCACAACTACGACGAAGTGATCGACTTCCGCGACCGCCGCGCGCAAGAGCTCGGCGCCGAGCTGGTGGTCGGCCACGTCGAGGATTCGATCAAGCGCGGCACCGTCGTGCTGCGCCGCGAGACCGATTCGCGCAACGCCGCGCAGGCCGTCACGCTGCTCGAGACGATCGAGCAATACGGCTACACCGCGATGATCGGCGGCGCACGCCGCGACGAAGAGAAGGCGCGTGCCAAGGAACGCATCTTCTCGTTCCGTGACGAATTCGGCCAGTGGGACCCGAAGGCGCAGCGCCCGGAGCTGTGGAGCCTGTACAACGCACGCCTGCACAAGGGCGAGCACCTGCGCGTGTTCCCGATCTCGAACTGGACGGAACTCGACGTGTGGCAGTACATCGCGCGCGAGAACCTCGAACTGCCGTCGATCTATTACGCACACGAGCGCGAGATCGTGCGCCGCAACGGGCTGCTGGTGCCCGTCACGCCGCTCACGCCGATGCGCGAGGGCGAGACGAGCGAGCTTGCGCAGGTGCGCTTCCGCACGGTCGGCGACATCAGCTGCACGTGCCCGGTCGAGAGCGACGCGGATGACCTCGAGAAGATCATCGCCGAGACGGCGGTGACCGAGATCACCGAGCGCGGCGCGACCCGGATGGACGACCAGGCGTCGGAAGCCGCGATGGAAACGCGCAAGAAGCAAGGTTATTTCTGAAGCACACGAGGACATTCACATCATGAGCATCATCGAAAATACCGAAGACCTCGGCGTGTTGCGCTTCATCACCGCGGGCAGCGTCGACGACGGCAAGAGCACGCTGATCGGCCGCCTGCTGTACGACAGCAAGGCCGTGCTGTCCGACCAGCTGTCCGCGCTGTCGCGCGCGAAGAACAAGCGCACGGTCGGCGACGAGCTCGACCTTGCGCTGCTGACCGACGGCCTCGAGGCCGAGCGCGAGCAGGGCATCACGATCGACGTCGCGTACCGCTACTTCGCGACCGCGAAACGCAAGTTCATCATCGCCGACACGCCGGGCCACGAGCAGTACACGCGCAACATGGTGACGGGCGCGTCGACCGCGCACGCGGCGATCGTCCTGATCGATGCGACGCGCATCACGGTCGAGAACGGCGTCGTGCAACTGCTGCCGCAAACCAAGCGCCACAGCGCGATCGTGAAGCTGCTCGGCCTGCAGCACGTGATCGTCGCGATCAACAAGATGGACCTCGTCGACTACAGCGAAGCGCGCTTCAACGAGATCCGCGACGCGTACGTCGCGCTCGCGAAGCAGCTCAACCTCACCGACGTGCGCTTCGTGCCGGTGTCGGCGCTGAAGGGCGACAACATCGTCGGCGCGAGCGAGCGCATGCCGTGGTACGCGGGCGAGCCGCTCCTCGACGTGCTCGAGTCGCTGCCGGTCGAGACGCAGGCGCATGACGCGCTGCGCTTCCCGGTGCAGTGGGTCGCGCGCCAGGACGGCAGCTCGGCCGACGATTTCCGCGGCTACATGGGCCGTATCGAGTCGGGCGAAGTGAAGGTCGGCGACGAGATCATCGTGCTGCCGTCGAACCGCACCGCAACGGTCGCCGAGATCGTCGCGCCGGTGCCGGGCGGCACCGCGTCCGTCGCGCACGCGTTCGCGGGCCAGACGGTGACGATCCGTCTCGAGGAAGATGTCGACGTGTCGCGCGGCGACATGTTCGTCACGACCGCCGAACCCGTCGAGCCGGCCAAGAAGCTCGAGGCCGACCTGTGCTGGTTCGACGAAACGCCGCTGTCGCCGCAGCGCAAGTACCTGCTGAAGCAGACCACCAGCACGGTGTTCGCGAAGATCGGCGCGGTCAAGCAGGTGCTCGACGTGCATACGCTGTCGCATGCGACCGACCGTCACGAGCTGAAGATGAACGACATCGGCCGCGTCGCGCTGACGCTGCAGAAGCCGATCGTCTGCGATACGTACGATGCGCATCCGGGCACGGGCGCGTTCGTGCTGATCGACGAGGCGACGCACCACACGGTCGCCGCCGGCATGATCCGGGCGTTTTCGGCGTAATCGGCAAACCGCGCGGCGCACCGCGCCGCCCCACGGCGGCGCGGGCTGGCCGCCGCCGTTCGCAGGACAAGCGAAGTGACAATCATGGGCAAGGTGTATCTGATCGGAGCAGGGCCGGGCGCGGCCGACCTCATCACGGTGCGCGGCGCGCGGCTGCTCGCGCAGGCCGATGTCGTGCTGCATGACGCGCTCGTCGAGCCCGCGATGCTCGACTACGCGCCGAACGCGCGCCGGATCGCGGTCGGCAAGCGCTGCGGGCAGCGTTCGACCGCGCAGCACTTCATCAACAAGCAGATCGTCGACGCGGCGCGCGAGCACGCGTGCGTCGTGCGCCTGAAGGGCGGCGACCCGATGCTGTTCGGCCGCGCGGAAGAGGAAATGCGCGCGCTCGAGGCGGCCGGCATCGACTACGAGGTCGTGCCGGGCATCACCGCGGCGCTGGCTGGCGCGGCGACACTGAAGCGCTCGCTGACGTTGCGCGGCGTGTCGCGCAGCGTCGCGTTCGCGACCCACAGCCGTGCGCCGGGCAGCGACGAGATCCGCGAAGCCGCGCGTGCCGATTCGATCGTCTACTACATGGGCCGCGACAGCGCGCCCGGCATCGCGCAGGAACTGATCGACGCCGGCCGTGCGCCGGCCACGCCCGTGGCGATCGTCGAGGCGTGCAGCACCGCGCGCGAGCGCTCGCTGACGCTGACGCTCGCGCAGATGGCGGCCGGCGACGCGCAGGCGTGGCTCGATCCCGCGGAACCGAGCCTGCTGATGATCGGCGACGCGTTCGCCGAGCGCGCACGGCAGGCGAACACGGGCGATCCGTTGCGGGATGCTGCCTGAGCGGGATTCCGCCGCAGTCCGAAATGAAAAAAGCGCTGGCGGAAGCCAGCGCTTTTTCTTTGTGTGCGTTGAACGCGTTGCTTACGCGTCGCCGCCGATCTGGTCGACGCAATAACGTGCGATCGCGTCGAGCACACCGTCGTCTTCGCCGACGGCCGTTGCACAGCGGATCTCGACGCCCGGATGCGCGGCGCGGCATGCATCGACGAGCTGCGGCAGGTCGCGGCGGACATGGCCGCCCTGGCCGAAGAACACGGGCACCACGGTGATGTGCGTGCAGCCGGCCGCGACCTGCGCGGCGACGGCCTCGCTGAGCGACGGCGTCATCAGTTCGAGAAACGCGAGCGACACATGCGCGGCAGGGGAGCCGGCCGCGCGCAGCCGCGCGGCGAGCCGCTCGAACGGCTCGGCCCAGCGCGGGTCGCGGGCGCCGTGGCCGAACAGGACGATGCCGTGCGAACTCATGTCGAAGCCTCCGTCATGACGCGGCACTCAGTGCCGGTCGACCCACTTGAGCGCGAACAGGCCGAGCGCGAGATAGATGAGGCCCGGTGTCGCGGCCGTCAGCGGCGCGGGCCACGTGTTCAGCGTGCCGATGTGCGAGAACAGCGTATTGAGCAGCTGGAAGCTCATGCCGAGCATGATGCCGCCGAACACCTTCACGCCGACCACGCCCGCACGCGTGTGCAGGTACGCGAACGGCAGCGACAGCACGAGCATCACGAACACCGCGAACGGATACAGCAGCTTGCGCCACAACGCGATGTCGTAGCGCTGCGTGTCCTGCTGGTTTTCACGCAAGTGCTGGATGTAGCGGAACAGGTTGATGATCGACATGCGCTCCGGCGACACGAGCAGCACCGACAGGATCTGCGGCGTCAGGTCCGAACGCAGCCGGTATTCGGGCAGCGAAACCTGCTGCGACCGGTAGACGGGGTTCAGTGCGTCGGGCGGCTGGCCGCTGATCGGCTTGATCGGCGTCAGTTCGGTCTCGGTGACGCCCGTCAGCAGCCAGTGGCCGGGCGGCTCGTAGCGGCCCGTCTTCGCGATCCGCACGTTCTGCAGCTGGAATTTCGAATCGAACTCGTAGATGCGCACATTGCTGATCGTCGAATCGGGCGACAGGCTGCCGACGTTGACGAAGCGCGTGACCTGCTCACCGTTTTCGCGGGCCGCGAGCGTGTCCTTCACCCACACGCCCGACTGGAAGTTCGACGACACCGACGCGCCGAGCGCCTGCAGCCGCACGCGTTCGGACAGCTGGTCGGCGTACGGGCCGACGAATTCGCCGATCAGGTAGGTGATGATCACGAGCGGTATGCCGATCTTCAGCAGCGAGCGCAACGCCTGGTTGGTCGCGAGGCCCGACACGCGGAAGATCGTGAATTCCGAGTTCGCGGCCATTTGCGCGAACACGTAGATCGCGCTGATCAGCGCGGCGACCGGGATGATCTCGTAGAAGCGCGACGGGGTCTGCAGCGCGACGCGCAGCACCGCGTAACCGAACTTGTAGTTGCCGTGCCCGACCGAGTTCAGTTCGCTGATCAGGTCGAAGAAGAAGAACAGGCCCGAGAACGCGAACAGGATGAAGACGAACGTGACGTAGATCTGTCGCGCGAAGTATTTTTCATAGAGCCGCATCGATCATGCTCCCGAGCGGCCGAACAGCGCGCGTGTAAACAGCGGACGATTGCGCACGCGCAACCAGAAGATGACGGCGACGAGCACCGCGACGAGCGCGTGCAGGCCGATCAGGCCGACGCCGAACGACATCTTGCCCTGCTCGATCTGCGCCTGCACGACGTTCAGCAGGTTCGAGTACGTGAGGTAGATCAGCACGGCCATCACGAGGTTGATCGTGCGGCTGCGGCGCGGGTTCTGGTATGCGAGCGGGATGCCGAGCACCAGCAGGTTGAGCGCGATCAGCGGCAGCCCCGCGCGCCACGCGAATTCCGCGAGGTTGTCGCGTGTCGGGTTGCGCAGCAGGTCGAGCGTCGGCGTGCTGTTGGTGGTCGGTACGTTGACGACGGGCGTGCTGGTGATCTTCACGCCGTAGCGCTCGAACTCCATGATCTTGAAGTTCGGCTGGCCGGGCGTGCCGTCGTAACGGCGGCCGTTTTCCAGGACGACGAAACGGTTGCCGTCACGCGTTTCCGTGTGACCCGTCTGCGACACGACGACGTTGACCTTGCCGTTCTCGGTCGACGTGACGAACACGTTCTGCACCTTGCTCTGGTCGGGCGTCATCTTCTCGATGAAGAACACGCGGTGGTTCGTGGCCGACTCGCGGAACTGGCCCGGCGCGAGCAGCGAGATCTCGTCGCGCTGCTGGAAGCGTGCCTTGATCATCTTGCTCTGCTGGTTCGACCACGGCCAGCCGACGAATGCGAAGAAGGCGATCAGCAGGATGATCGGCGTGGCGAACACGCCGATCGGCTTGATGAGGCGCGTGAGGCTCACGCCCGACGCGAGCCACACCACCATTTCGGAGTCCCGGTACCACCGGGTCAGCACGAACAGGATCGACACGAACAACGTGACGACGAGCATCACGGCGAGGTAGCCGATCACGGTCAGGCCGATCAGCACGAGCACGTCCCGCGGATCGATTTCACCGGACGCGGCATAGCCGACGATGCGGATCATCATCGTCGTGAGCATGATCGTGAGCAGCACCATGAACACGGCGCCAGCCGTATACGCAAGCTCGCGCTGGAGGGAGCGTTCGAAGATCATTCTTGATGAGAAGAGGGCGGGAGGCTGCGCACGCGTGGTGGAGCGCTCGCGCCGCCACGGGAAAAATAGCGGATAATTGCGGCTTTCATCCTTAGCCCAGATTTTATCCGAGGACAAGCGCGATGGACTTTAGCATAAAAGGCTGTGATTGGAGCAAAGGCGAGGCCAAGGGGTTCCTGACCGGGAAATCCGACTGCATCGTGCTCGGCATCTTCGAGGCGCAAACGCTTTCCGGCGCGGCGCTCGACATCGACACGGCCACCAAGGGGCTGATCTCGCGCGTGGTGAAAGCCGGCGACATGGACGGCAAGCGCGGCAAGACGCTGTTCCTGCACGAAGTATCGGGCATCGGCGCGTCGCGCGTGCTGCTCGTTGGTCTCGGCAAGCAGGATGCGTTCAACCAGAAAGCCTATAACGACGCGGTCACGGCCGCCTGGCGCGCGCTGCTGGCGACCAAGGTCGTCCAGGTCACGTTCACGCTCGCGCAACTGCCGGTCGACGAGCGCAGCTCCGACTGGGGCGTGCGCGCGGCGATTCTGGCGCTGCGTAACGAGACCTATCGCTTCACGCAGATGAAGAGCAAGCCGGAGCCGGTGTCGCACACGCTCAAGCGCGTCGTGTTCAGCGTCGATCCGTCCGACGAAAAGGCCGCGAAGGTCGCGGTCAAGCAGGCCGTCGCGCTCGCGAACGGGATGGATCTCACCCGCGACCTCGGCAACCTGCCCGGCAACGTCTGCACGCCGACCTATCTCGGCAACACCGCGAAGAAGATCGCGAAGGATTGGGGCCTGAAGGCGGAAGTCCTCGGCCTCAAGCAGATCCAGGCGCTGAAGATGGGCTCGTTCCTGTCGGTCGCGCGCGCGTCGGTCGAGCCGCCGCAGTTCATCGTGCTGCACTACCAGGGCGCCGCCGCGAAGGCCGCGCCGGTCGTGCTGGTCGGCAAGGGCATCACGTTCGATACGGGCGGCATCTCGCTGAAGCCGGGCGAGGGCATGGACGAGATGAAGTACGACATGTGCGGCGCCGGTTCCGTGCTCGGCACGATCCGTGCGGTCGCCGAGATGGGCCTGAAGATCAACGTCGTCGCGATCGTGCCGACCTGCGAGAACATGCCGGGCGGCAACGCGACGAAGCCGGGCGACGTCGTCACCAGCATGAAGGGCCTGACGATCGAAGTGCTGAACACCGACGCCGAAGGCCGCCTGATCCTGTGCGACGCGCTCACGTATGCCGAGCGCTTCAAGCCGGCCGCCGTGATCGACGTCGCGACGCTGACGGGCGCATGCGTGATCGCGCTCGGCGGCCACAACAGCGGCCTGTTCTCGAAGGACGACGCACTCGCGGGTGAACTGCTCGACGCGTCGCGCGAGGCGAACGACCCGGCGTGGCGCATGCCGCTCGACGACGAGTATCAGGACCAGCTGAAGTCGAACTTCGCGGACATCGCGAACATCGGCGGGCGCCCGGCGGGCGCCGTGACGGCCGCGTGCTTCCTGTCGCGCTTCACCGACAGCTATCCGTGGGCTCACCTCGACATCGCGGGCACCGCGTGGAAGGGTGGTGCCGCGAAGGGTGCGACGGGCCGTCCGGTGCCGCTGCTCGCGCAGTTCCTGATCGACCGCGCCGGCCAGTGATGGCTGAGCGAACGACGATGCGGGTACGCGGGCAATGACGCGGATCGATTTCCACTCGAACGTCGGCGATTCGCTCGCGTACGCGTGCCGGCTGCTGCGCAAGGCCTACCAGGCCGGGCAGCCGGTCGTCGTGCTCGCCGAGCCAGCGCGCCTGCGCGCGCTCGACGAGCGGCTCTGGACGTTCTCGCCGCTCGATTTCATCCCGCATTGCGGCGTCGACAGCGAGCATGCGGCCGGTACGCCGATCGTGCTGGCCGCCGATCTCGACAAAGCGCCGCATCATCACGTGCTGCTGAACCTCGGCGCGGCCGTGCCCGCGCAGTTTGCCCGCTTCGAGCGCCTGCTCGAAGTGGTCGGCAACGCGCCGGACGAGCTCGCCGCGGGCCGCGACCGCTACCGGTTCTACCGCGACCGCGGATACGCGCTGAACAACTACAAGCAGGGCAGCTAGCCGCAACCGTCGACGGAGTGTTCCCGTGACACAAGCCGATTCATCTTCAATCCCGACACTCACCGACGTGCTGGTGCCGGGCAAGCCGGTGCCGGCGCGCTCGCCCGCGCCTGACGTGCCGCAACCGCCCGACAGCGCGGCGATTCCGATGCTGACCGACGTGATCGCGCCGGGCACCGCGGGCGCGGCGTCGGCCGATTCAGCGAAAACTGAAGCCGACCCCGAATTCGTCGTGATCGAACCCGTGCCGACACTGTACGTGCCGACGGTCGAGCTGCCGGGTGATGTGGTCGAGGGTGCGGCTGCCGCGGGCGAGACCGATGCGCCGGCCGAACCCGGCGCCGCGGAGCATGTGGTCGCTGAAGAAGCGGCGGTGATGAGCGCGCCGCTGCGGTCGTCGCTGGCCGGCGACGAGGTGCCGCAGCACGCGTTCGCCGCGGTTGCGCGCGAAGCGGCCGGGCTGGTGCCTGAAACGGCCATGCCGCACGCAGTCGTACCGGCCGTAGCGATGCAGCCGGACGTGCACGCAGGCGCGGGGCTGACGCCGGAAGATGCGCAGCATATCGCCGAGCGCCTGCGCAATCGCCTGACGAACTATCTGACCGGCGCAGGGCGCGACGCCATCGAGGCTCGCTGTCGCGACGCGCTGCATGAGCATTCGGCCTGGCTCGTCGGCCAGATCACGCGCGAGGTGGCGCTGGCGCTGGAAACCGAGGTCATGGACTGGGTGCGCGACGCGGTCGATGAAGAGATCGCGCGCCGTCGCGCCGGTCATTCCGGCTGAACGCGCGGCCGTTCCGACGAAAAATAGGGTGCGGTTCCGGCAAGTGCCGGCGAGGCTGCCGGTGAGGAGCCGGTCAGCCGGTGCGGGCCCGCCTGTTTGCGTCCGCGGAGCCCGAGGCGGCGGTTATCCCCGTTCGGGGCATCCGGTTCAGCGCAGCGACAGCACCCATTGCGCGAGCGTATGGGCTTCCGCGTTCGTCAGCTGTGTATTGGCGGGCATCGGTACGCTGCCCCAGACGCCGACGCTGCCTTTCACGATCGATTGGGCCAGGTAATCGACGGCGTCGCCGCGCGCCGCATACTTGCCGGCGATGTCGCGGAACGACGGGCCCATCAGCGGCTTGTCGACCGCGTGGCAAGCCATGCAGTTCTTGCGCTGTGCCAGCGCGAGCCCGTCGGCCTGGTCGGCGCGCGCCGCTGCCGCGCTGCCGGTCAGCAGCGTCACGAGCAGGGCGCGCAATATCGTCTGTTTCATGCGGTTCTCCGCCGGCGGGGACGGCCGGCTTCATGGTCCGCGCATTATAAAAGCAAAGGGAACGCACGTTTTGGGCGTTCCCCCGGCGGCCCTGTTTATTGGGGTCGCATGTTGCGGCGAACTCGCGTCAACCCGTGACGGCGCCCTTGTTCGCCGGCCGGGCGAGGGCCGCGAATTTCGCGAGCACGCCGCGCGTGTAGCGTGGCGCCGGTTGTCGCCACGCGGCGCGGCGGCGCGCGAGCTCCGCATCGTCGACGTTCACCTGCAGCAGCAGCCGGTGCGCATCGATCGTGATCGAGTCGCCTTCCTGTACGAGCGCGATCGTGCCGCCGACGAATGCCTCGGGCGCGACGTGGCCGACCACCATGCCCCAGGTGCCGCCCGAGAAGCGGCCGTCCGTGATGAAGCCGACCGATTCGCCGAGCCCCTTGCCGATGATCGCGGACGTCGGCGCGAGCATTTCCGGCATACCGGGGCCGCCTTGCGGGCCGAGGTAGCGCAGCACGAGTATGTCGCCCGCGCGGATCCGGTCGCCGAGGATCGCGTCCATCGCGCTCTGCTCGTCGTCGAACACGCGTGCCGGGCCCGTGATCACCGGGTTCTTCAGGCCGGAGATCTTCGCGACCGCGCCGTCTTCCGCGAGATTGCCTTTCAGGATCGCAAGGTGACCTTCCTTGTACAGCGCGCGGTCGATCGGGAAGATCACGTCCTGGTCGGCGCGCGGCACGCTCGGCACGTCCTTCAGTTCGTCGGCGATCGTGCGGCCGGTGATCGTCATGCAGTCGCCGTGCAGCAGCCCCGCATCGAGCAGGATCTTCAGCACCTGCGGAATCCCGCCGGCCTGGTGCAGGTCGGTCGCGACGTACCGGCCCGACGGCTTCAGGTCGCAGATCACGGGCACGCGCTTGCGGATGCGCTCGAAATCGTCGATCGTCCAGTCGACCTCGGCCGCGTGCGCAATCGCGAGATAGTGCAGCACCGCGTTGGTCGAGCCGCCGGTCGCCATGATCACCGACACCGCGTTCTCGATCGACGCCTTCGTGATGATGTCGCGCGGCTTCAGGTCGCGCTTCACCGCTTCGACGAGCACGCGCGCCGATTCGGCGGCCGAGTCGACTTTCTCCTGGTCGGGGTTCGCCATCGTCGACGAGTACAGCAGCGACATCCCGAGCGCCTCGAACGACGAACTCATCGTGTTCGCGGTGTACATGCCGCCGCACGAACCCGAGGTCGGGCACGCGTTCTGCTCGACGCCTTCGAAATCCTCCTGTGACATCCGGCCCGCGGTGAATTCGCCGACGGCCTCGAACGACGACACGATCGTCAGGTCCTGGCCTTTCCAGTGGCCGGGGCGGATCGTGCCGCCGTACACGTAGATGCCCGGCACGTTCAGGCGCGCGAGCGCGATCATGCCGCCCGGCATGTTCTTGTCGCAGCCACCGACGACGACCACGCCGTCCATCCATTGCCCCTGCACGCAGGTCTCGATGCAGTCGGCGATCACCTCGCGCGACACGAGCGAGTACTTCATGCCTTCGGTGCCCATCGACATGCCGTCCGAAATCGTCGGCGTGCCGAAGATCTGCGGGTTCGCGTCGGACGCCTTCACGGCCGCGACGGCCGCGTCCGACAGGCGCTGCAGGCCGGAATTGCATGGCGTGATGGTCGAGTGGCCGTTCGCGATGCCGACCATCGGCTTGTCGAAATCGTCCTTCTGGTAGCCGAGTGCGTAATACATCGAGCGGTTCGGCGAACGGGCCACGCCTTGCGTGATGTGCTTCGAGCGACGGTTGTACGGCATGGGGGACTCCATCGTTGTCTGGGCGACGCCCGGGAGCGGCGTGCCGGTTCGGATGAAACAAGAATGGAGTTTCCGGATTGGGATGTCCAATATATTATTTGTCGCTTATTAAGTCGTTCCGCGAATGAGTCACGCATGGCCGATCCGACACCCGACCTGCGCCAGTGGCGCTACTTCATGACCGTCGCCGACGAGCGCCATTTCGGCCGCGCGGCCGAGCGCCTGTCGATGACGCAACCGCCGCTGTCGCAAGCGATCCGGGCGCTCGAGGACGCGCTCGGCGTCGCGCTGTTCGTCCGCACCAAGCGGTCGGTGGCGCTGACGGCGGTCGGCGCGGCGCTACTGCCCGATGTGCGCCGGCTGCTGGCGTCGGCCGATGCGCTGCCGCCGCTCGCGCGGCGGCTCGCGCGCGGCGAGGCCGGCTCGCTGTCGCTCGCATTCGTGTCGACCGCCGATTACGGGCTGCTGCCGTCGCTGCTGCGCGCGTTCGGCGCGCGCTATCCGCAGGTGCGCCTGCATCTCGCCGAGGCGACGAGCGACGTGCAGATCGACGAACTCGTCGCCGGCCGCATCGACGCGGGGCTCGTCATTCCGCCCGTGCCGCCGCGTCACGCGGCCGGGCTGTCGTACCTGCCCGTCGTGCGCGAGCCGCTGGTGGTCGCGATGCCGGCCGCGGCGTCCGATGCGCCGGAAGACGAACCCGTGAATCTCGCCGATGTCGCCGCGTTGCCGCTCGTGATCTTTCCGCGTCGTTTGGCGCCCGGCTTTTATGACATCATTACGGGCTGCTACGGCGCGGCGGGCGAAACCCCACGCATCGGCCAGGAGGCGATCCAGATGCAGACGATCGTCAGCCTCGTGTCGGCCGGCATGGGCGTCGCACTGGTGCCGCAATCGCTGCGTAACCTGCGGCGCACCGGCGTGGTCTATCGGCCGCTCGCCGGTCTCGCGCCGGTCGTCGAGACGGGCCTCGTGTGGCGCACCGGTGACGTGAGTCCCGTGCTCGCCGCCTTCATCGACGTCGTGCGCGCGCAGGGTCTTGCCGCGTGACGTGAACGATGATGCGCCGGTGCCGTCCAAAGCGCGGTGCCGCGCGTTCGCGACAGCCGTACCGTATTCGAAAACTTCTTCGCTAACCCATGATCATTCACCCGAATTTCGACCCCGTTGCGATCCATCTCGGGCCGCTGGCCGTGCGCTGGTACGGCCTCATGTATCTCGTCGGCTTCATCGCGGCGATCGTCGTCGGCCGGGTCCGCCTGAAGCTGCCGCACGTCGCGGCGCAGGGCTGGACCGCGAAGGACATCGACGACATGATGTTCTACGGCGTGCTCGGCACCGTGCTCGGCGGCCGGCTCGGTTATGTGCTGTTCTACAAGGCCGATTTCTACTTCTCGCATCCGCTCGACGTATTCAAGGTGTGGGAAGGCGGCATGTCGTTCCATGGCGGCTTCCTCGGCGTGACGCTCGCGATGGTGCTGTTCGCGTGGCAACGCAAGCGCCACTGGCTGCAGGTCACCGATTTCGTCGCGCCGATGGTGCCGACGGGGCTCGCGGCCGGGCGGCTCGGCAACTTCATCAACGGCGAGCTGTGGGGGCGCGTGACCGATCCGACGGCGCCGTGGGCGATGCTGTTCCCGGGCGCGATGCGCGACGATGCGGCATGGCTGCCGAAGCATCCCGCACTCGTCGAGAAGTGGCATCTCGCCGACGTGTTCATGCAATACCAGATGCTGCCGCGCCATCCTTCGCAGCTCTACGAAATCGCGCTCGAAGGCATCGTGCTGTTCTTCGCGCTGTTCTTCTTCTCGCGCAAGTCGCGGCCGATGGGCGCCGTGTCCGCGCTGTTCCTGATCGGCTATGGCCTCGCACGCTTCACGGTCGAGTTCGCGCGCGAGCCCGACGACTTCCTCGGCCTGCTTGCGCTCGGCCTGTCGATGGGGCAGTGGCTGTCGCTGCCGATGATCCTCGCGGGCGTTGCGCTGATGGTCTGGGCGTATCGCCGTCGCGCGGCGCATGCCGCTGCGTGATGCGTATCGATGCACGCGCGAGCGGCGCGTGCATCGGCACCATGCCGCATGCCAATGAAAAACGCCGGCCCGAGGGCCGGCGTTTTCGTATCCAGCAACTGCGCGGTGCGCGTTACTTCATCTGCACGGAGCCGTTGACGGTGACCGACACGGTGGCCTTGCCGCCTTCGACTGCGATCGGCGCGCTCATCTTCGCGCTGTCCATCGGCGCCGCGGCCATCGCCATCATGCGCGGGTACGGCTGCACGTTGCGGCCGCTGCCGACGTTCACGTCGCGAATCGTATAGCTGCTGTAGCCGAATGCCTTCGCGGCTTCGTCCGCGCGGGCGCGGAACGACTTGATCGCTTCGGTCGTGAGCTTCTGCTCGGCCGTGCGCTGCGCTTCGGGCGACAACGAGAACTCGACGTTCGCGACCTGCATCAGGTTCGACAGCTGGCCCGCAAGCTTCGACGCCGCAGCGAAATCGCGCGATTCGAGCGCGACCTCGGTACGGCCGCGCCATGCGGAAATCTTCCCGTCGCGATCGGTGCTCGGATACACGGAGAATGCACCCGTGTGCGCGGTGACGCCCGATACGCCCTTCGCCTGCGACAGTGCCGCGTCGGCGCGCTGGTTCAGCGCGGACGTCAGGCTACCCGGGTCCTTTGCCTGCTGCTCGTAGAACAGCGTGATGTGGATGATGTCCTGCGGCACGTCGGCACTGGCCTGCGACGAAAGCGACAGCACGCCTGCCGGCTCCGGAAAGTGCGGGTTCGCCGTTTGCGCGTGCGCGGCGGGCGACGCGAGCGTCAGCGCGACGGGAACGGCGGCGGCGAGGACGAGCGACAGCGCGAGTGCGGATTTCTTGGTCATTGTTGGACTCCTTGTGCGAGGGCGCGCAGGCGGATGACGCGTGCGCGACGCGGGCGTACCGCGCGACAAAAAAAACAACAGCCGGCCCGATCGGCCGACAGCGGTTGCTTAGGCCGCGCGAAACCAGCGCGAGTTCCGTTGCGGCGACGTGTACTGACCAGATTTGACGTTTGGCGCGCGCCTACTGCGTGCGCCTACTTCATCAGCTTTTCGGTGATGAACCGCCATTCGGCGCGCGTGACGGGCGTGATCGACAGCCGGTTGCCGCGGGCGAGCACGCGCATGTCGGCGAGCTCGTCGTGTTCGCGCAGCGCGGCGAGCGGCACGAGCGCCGACTTTTTCACGTAGCGCACGTCGACGAGCAGCCAGCGTGGTGCTTCCTGCGTCGACTTCGGGTCGTAATAGGGGCTTTTCGGATCGAACTGCGTGGGATCGGGGTAGGGCGTCGACGATACTTCGGCGAGGCCCGCGATGCCCGGCTCGGGGCAGCTCGAGTGATAGAACAGCACACCATCGCCGATCTTCATCGTGTCGCGCATGAAATTGCGCGCCTGATAGTTGCGCACGCCAGTCCACGGCAGCGAGCGCTGCGGTGCGTGAGCGAGATCGTCGATGCTTGCTTCGTCCGGTTCGGACTTCATCAGCCAGTATTGCATGGATCGTGATCGACGCAGAAAAAGGCTGCTACAAAAGGAAACGGCACCGGGACGTGCCCGATGCCGTTGGATAGGCCCCCGCCTTGGCCGCTAGGCCGGCATCCTGAACCTGAGGTTCAGAATTGGTCGCAGTTAGCAGCACTTCGGGTACATCAGACAGAGTGACGCGCGCGCCCGTGCTACAAATTTCCGCAACCGTGCACATGGCATTGGTTCAAGGAATATATGACCTTGGCGAACCAGGCAGGGAAGCTGACTGAACTGTATTTCGATGCGCCAATTTGACCACCGTTGATCGCCGAGATCAAGGGGAATCGACGTATCGATCAAACCTTACTGCGTCTCGTGCTGTGCAAGCACCGCGCCGAGCTGTTCGTTCATCTGGTGCATTGTACGACGGATTTCCTCCGCCGGAAATGCTTCACCGTGCCGCACGCTCGTTTGCAGCCGCAGCAATTCCGATGCGAGCGACAGCGCGGCCATGACGGCGATGCGATCGGTGCCGCGCACCGAGCTGTTCGAGCGGATTTTCGACATTTCGGCGTCGACGCGCGCGACTGCCTCGAGCAGCGCCGCTTCGGTCTCGGCCGAACAGGCGAGCCGATAGGGCTGACCGAGAATCGAGACTTCGATCTGCTTGGTGCTCATGCATGTTCTCCGTGGCTGGCCGCGTCATCGCCTTCCGTACGCGCCTGCGCATCCAGCAGGTCGAGCTGGTTGTCGGCTTGCTCCGCGTTTTTCGAGCGCGGCAGCTTTTCGAGAATCGCGTTCAGTTTCACCTGGGCGTCGTCGATCTTTGCCGACAACGTGTCGCGCTCGGCTGCGAGCGCATTGCGTTCGTCGCGCAGTTGCGCGAGTTCCGCGCGGACCGTGTCCGCTTCCGCGCGCAATTGCGCGACCTGCTCCTCGAGCGCGAGCCGTTCCGAGTGATAGCGCTTGTTCAGCGAGATCAGACGGCCAATATTTTGAGATAAGGTTTCGAGTTCGTTGAGCATTTGCTGCGTCCTCTAAAGACCCAGCATTTTAGCGCGGAATAACGCGCAATCCGACATCTGTAACGTTTCCAGTCGTAACACCCCTGCTTCTTGCCGCGAATAGGTGCGTCTTTTTGCATTCCCGGACGCTTCCTTGACGCTCGCGCGACCCGCTCCTAAACTGGCGCCGCCTCGGTGCTCGCGCGTGAACGCGCGGTTAAACGGGAAGCAGGGCGCGGGCTCCGCCAGGAAGCCGCCAACCTGCGCTGCCCCCGCAACGGTAAGCGGCCGCGTCCGGTGACGCAGGCCGGCTCGGGCGCGTTCCGCGTGAAGGTTTCGCGCACGGGCGCGGGCCACTGCGCGTCATCGCGCGGGAAGGCGAGCCGGTACGCCGCCAGCCCGGATACCGGCCGAGACGGGAAGCCCGCACGGGCTTCGTGACGCGCGGCCCGCGGGGAAGCGGGGTGCGCAACGCTTCACGGAATTCTCTTCGATGCTGACCCCAATCGTCTGCGCGACGCTTCTGTCATGCCCGGCCGGCAGCCGCCGGCGGATGCGCCGCGTGTCATGCGCGCGGCCTTACGCGGCATGAGCGCCGCACGCGCTGCCGCGATCTGGGCAACGCTGGCCGCCGTGGTCGCGTTGCTGTTCATCGCGTCGCTGTCGATCGGCAGCGTGCCGATGTCGCCATGGCAGGCGCTCGCGTCGCTCGTGCCGCATGGCGGCGATGCGCTGTTCGCCGATATCGTCCGCACGCTGCGCCTGCCGCGTGCGCTCGCGGGCTTCGCGTGCGGCGCGCTGCTCGCGCTTGCCGGTGCGCTGCTGCAGGTGCTGCTGCGCAATCCGCTTGCGGAACCGTACGTGCTCGGCGTGTCCGGCGGCGCGGCCGGTTTCGCGCTCGTCGCGATGATCGCGGGCGGCGCGTGGTGGCTCGTCGATGCATCGGCGTTCGCCGGCTCGCTCGTGTCGGTCGCGCTCGTGCTCGGTCTCGCGCGCCGCGAACTGTGGCGCGGCGATTCGCGCGACGCGTCGCCGCGGCTGCTGCTCACGGGCGTCGTGATCGCGGCGGGGTGGGGCGCGCTCGTCACGTTGCTGCTGTCGCTCGCGCCCGATGCGCGGCTGCGCGGCATCATCTTCTGGCTGACGGGCGACCTGAACGGCGTGACGGCGCCGTGGTTCGCGTGGGGCGCGCTGCTGCTGAGCGCATGCGTCGCGCTGCCGGCCGCGCCGCAACTGAACGTGCTGCTGCGCGGCGACGCGACCGCGCTTGCGCTCGGCGTGCCCGTCGCGCGTCTGCGCGTGCGGATCTATCTTGTCGCGTCGCTGGCCGCTGCGGCCGCGGTGACGACGGCCGGCACGATCGGCTTCGTCGGCCTCGTCGTGCCGCACGCGCTGCGGCTCGCGTTCGGCAACGACCAGCGGATGCTGCTGCCGGCCGCGATGCTCGCGGGCGGCGGCGGCGTGATGGCGGCCGACCTGCTCGCGCGCACCGCGATCGCGCCCGCGCAACTGCCGGTCGGCGTGATGACCGCGTTGATCGGCGTGCCGGTGTTCCTGTGGATGTTGCTGAGGAGACCGATGCGATGACGCATGCCGCATTGCACGCCGGCGGCGGCGACCTGACCTGCGCGACCGTCGACCTGACGCTGAAGGCCGGCGCGCGCACGCTGCTCGACGGACTCGCGCAGGCGTTCCGCCCCGGCGAGATCTGGTGCGTCGCGGGGCCGAACGGTGCGGGCAAGACGACGCTGCTTGCGACGCTCGCGGGGCTGCAGCCGCCGGCCGGCGGGCATGTCGAGATCGACGGCCGGCCGCTGGCCGCGTGGCCGCCCGCGCAACTCGCGCAGCGCCGCGCGCTGATGTCGCAGCAATTGCACGACGCGTTCAGCGCGACCGTGTTCGACACGGTGCTGCTCAACCGCTTTCCGTATCTCGGCGGCTGGGGCTGGGAGCGCGACGGCGACCGCGCGGCCGCGCGCGAGGCGCTCGCGACGTTCGACCTGACCGCGCTTGCGTCGCGCGACGTGCTGTCGCTGTCGGGCGGCGAGCGGCAGCGGGTCGCGCTGGCCGCGACGCTGTGCCAGGATGCGCCACTGATGCTGCTCGACGAGCCGCTTGCGCATCTCGACCTGCATCACCAGATCGATTGCCTGACCGCGCTGGCCGCATGGCTCGACGCAGGCCCACGCACTGTGCTGTTCTCGTGCCACGACCTGAATCTCGCGCGGCGTTTCGCGACGCATGCGCTGCTGCTCGACGGCCGCGGCCACGCGTGGGCCGGCCCCGTGCACGATGTGCTGACGCCCGAACGCGCGAGCGACGCGTTCGGTTATCCGCTCGTGCTGATCCGCGAGAACGGCCGCGACGCGCTGCTGCCGGCGTGGCCCGAGCGACAATGACGTTTCCTTTCCCGATGCGCGGCGCAGGCCGCACCCACGACACGGCTCTTCGATGACGAATTCGACCCACTTCCCGCCCGCGATCGCGCCGCTCGACGAAACGCTGCGCAAGCGCCTGCAGCATGTGATCGATCACAAGACCAAGCCGCCCGGCAGCCTTGGCCAGCTCGAGGCGATCGCGCTGCAGATCGGCCTGATCCAGCGCACCGAGCGGCCGGTCGTGCAGCGCCCCGTGATGATCGTGTTCGCCGGCGATCACGGGATCGCGGCCGAGGGCGTCAGTCCTTATCCGCAAGCGGTGACCGCGCAGATGGTCGCGAACTTCCTGGCCGGCGGTGCGGCGATCAACGCGTTTTCGGGCGTCGCGCAGAGCACGCTCGAGATCGTCGATGCGGGCGTGGCGTCGCCGCTGCCGCTGTCCGACCGGCTGGTGTCGCTGCCGGTCGCGCGCGGCACGCGCAACTTCGCGGCGGAGCCGGCGATGACGCACGACGAGGCGATGACGGCGCTCGTGGCCGGTGCGGCGCGGGTGCGCCTGCATGCATCGCTCGGCACGAACGTGATCGGCTTCGGCGAGATGGGGATCGCCAACACATCGTCGGCCGCGTGCCTGATGAGCCGCCTGCTCAGCGTGCCGATCGACGCATGCGTCGGGCGCGGCACGGGCCTCGACGACCAGGGCCTCGCGCACAAGCGCGCGGTGCTGGGCCGCGCGCTCGTCAAGCACTCGCACGCGATCGCGCCGCTCGACGTGCTCGCGACGTTCGGCGGCTTCGAGATCGCGATGATGACGGGCGCGTATCTCGCGGCCGCGAGCGAGCGGATGACGATTCTCGTCGATGGCTTCATCGCGACGGCCGCGCTGCTCGTCGCCGAGCGTATCGTGCCCGGCGTGCGCGATTACTGCGTGTTCTCGCATACGTCGCACGAGGCCGGGCACCGGCGCATGCTCGAGCATTTCGGCGCGAAGCCGCTGCTCGCGCTCGACCTGCGGCTCGGTGAGGGCACGGGTGCGGCGCTCGCGCTGCCGCTCGTGCGCGCGGCGGCGGCGTTCCTCAGTGAAATGGCGAGCTTCGAGTCCGCCGGCGTCGACAATCGTGACGCCTGAGCGCGCGCGCGGCGTGCGTGCCGAACTGCGCTACTTCTTGGTCGCGCTCGGCTATTTCACGCGTGTGCCCGTGCCGCGCGCGATTGGTTATGCGGCGGGCGATCTCGACCAGGCCGCACGCTATTTCCCGCTCGTCGGCGCGTGCGTCGGCGCGTGGGGCGCGCTCGTTTATCTCGCCGCGCTGCGCGTGCTGCCCGCGTCGATCGCGGTCGGGCTGTCGATGGCCGCGACGCTGCTCGCGACCGGCGCCTTCCACGAAGACGGCCTCGCCGACAGTTGCGATGCGTTCGGTGGGGGTTACACGCGCGACGACGTGCTGCGCATCATGCACGACTCGCGGATCGGCACGTTCGGCGCGGTCGCGCTCGTGATCGCGCTCGGCCTGAAATGGCAGGCGCTCGCGGCCATGCCGCCGCTGCGTGCCGCCTGGACGATGATCGCCGCGCATGCGGCGAGCCGCGCGGCGGCCGTGAGCCTGCTGATGTCGCTCGACTATGTGCGGCCCGAAGGCAAGGCGAAACCGGTCGCGCAACGGATGGGCGTACGCGCGGCGTGCATCGCGGCAGTGTTCGGGTTGCCCTGGCTGTTCTGGCCCGACTGGCGTGCCGGCATCGCGGCAGGCGTCGCGCTCGTGCTCGTACGCGCATGGGCCGCCCGCTACTTCGTGAAGCAGATCGGCGGTTATACGGGCGACTGTCTCGGCTTCGCGCAGCAACTGAGCGAACTGGCGATCTATCTGGTGGTGCTCGGATGGACGTCGTCCTGATCCGTCATCCGGCCGTCGGCGTCGAGCCAGGCGTCTGCTACGGCCGCAGCGACGTGCCGCTCGCCGCGCCGGCCGACGCCGGCGCGCACGCCGTGCTCGCGCATCTGTCCGCGCTCGGCGCGCCGTCGCCCGAACGGATCTGGACGAGCCCGCTGACGCGATGCGTGTCGGTCGCCGAGCAGCTCGCGCAGCGATTCGACGTGCCGGTGTCGAGCGACGCGGGTTGGCAGGAAATGGATTTCGGCGCGTGGGAAATGCAGCGCTGGGACGATATCGACCGCGCGGCGCTCGATGCGTGGGCGGCCGACCTGATGCATGCATGCGCACATGGCGGCGAAAGCGTCGCGCGGTTCGCCGCGCGTGTCGCACGACGGGCCGATGCGGTTGTGCAACTCGACGGGCCGCAATGGGCGGTCACGCATGCGGGCGTGATCCGCGCATTCGCGTCGCATGTGTTGCGTGTGCCGCTCGCGACGCTGCTGTCGCAGCCGGTGCCGACGGGTGGTGTCGTCTGGCTGCGCAGGGACGACGCGGCATGCGCGTGGGAAGTCGTGCACTGGGACGAATAGGCGTCCCCAGGTCGGCATGTGAACGGCATCCGGCCGCTAGTGTCTCCCGTGCGCCGGAACACCGCACACGTATGGCCTGAAATCAGTTCGCCGGCCGCCGCGCACGCGCGGCGTCGAGATCCTCGCACAGCGCGGCCGCACCCTGCGCGATCCGCGGCGACGGCCGCGTCAGCAGATCGCCGTCGATCGCGAACAGGTTGTTGCGCGCCACGGCCGTCAGCGCGGGCCACGCGCGCCAGCGCGCCAGGCTCGGCAGCGGTTCGTCCGAGCGCGTCGCACCGGCGCTCGTCGTCACGATCGCTTCCGGATTCGCCGCGAGCACGGCCTCGTCGGTAACCGTTGGCGCGAGCGGCTTGAGCGACGCGAACACGTTGCGGCCACCGCACAGCGCGATCACGTCGTTGATCAGGTGCGCGCCGTTGAGCGTCATCAGCGGCCGGTCCCAGACCTGGAAGAACATCGTGACGGGCGCTCGTGCCGCATAGCGTGCGCGCAGCGCGGCGATGTCGCGCGCAAAGCCGGCCGCGGCCGCATCGGCTGTCGGCTGCGTGCCGAGCAGCATGCCGAGCCGGTGCAGCGACGACGATACGTCGTCGAGATGCTTCGGTTCACTGAAGAACAACGGGATGTGCAGCGCGCGCAGCGCGTCGGTCTGCCGTTCGGCGTTGCCGTGCCGCCAGACGACGATCAGGTCGGGCTTCAGCGCGGCGATACGCTCGAGATCGAGCGCCTTGTTGTCGCCGACGCGCGGCACGGCTTGCGCGGCGGGTGGATAGTCGCTGTAGGTGACGGTGCCGACGAGTTTCGCTCCGCCGCCGGCTGCGTAGACCAGCTCGGTTGCGTGCGGCGCGAGGCTGATCACGCGCTGCGCGGGCGCGGGCAACGTGACGGTATTGCCGGCGTCGTCGCGCGTCGTGACGTCGGCGTGGACGAGCGGTGCGTGAGCGAGCGCGGCCAGCGTCGCGAGCGGCGCCAGCCGGCGGAACTGGCGCGGGTTCATGCGGATTCCTGCTGCAGCGTCGGCACGCAGTGCGCAAGCGTGTCGCCGAGGCGCTGCCATTCGGCTTCGCTGCCCGGCAGGCCGACGCGCACGCTCGACGGAGTCGCGAAGTGCCGCGTCCAGATCCCGCGCGCCGCGAGTGCCGCATGCAGCGCCGCGGCGCGCGGGTCGTCGGTCCAGCAGAAGAGCGGCGTCGCGCGAACCGCGAAGCCGTGCGCGCGCAGCAGCGCGGCCAGCCGCTCGCCGTCGGCCGCGAGCCGTTCGCGGGCGGCTGCCTGCCAGGCGCGATCGGCGAACGCCGCGGCGACCGCGTGGCGCGCGGGTCCGCTGACCGTCCACGCGCCAAGCATGTCGCGCAGCGCGACGATCCGTTCGGGACACGCGAGCACGAAACCCGCGCGGATGCCGGCGAGACCGAAGAACTTGCCGACCGAGCGCAGCACGACGAGCCCCGCGCGATCGACCTGCGGCGCGAGCGATTGCGTCGCGCCCGTATCGGCGAACGCCTCGTCGACGATCAGCGTGCCGCCGCGCGCCGCCAGCTGCGCATGCCAGCCCAGCAGGCGCTCGGCCGGCACGAATTCGGCGGTTGGATTGTTCGGATTCCCGACGATGACGTGACGCAGCGTCGCGGGCAGCGTGTCGGTGTCGATGTCGAGCGGGACGACGCGATGGCCGTGACGCGCGAATGCAGGGGCGTATTCGCCGTACGCGAGTGCCGCGACGCCGGCGTCGCCGGTCGGCAGCAACGCAGGCAATGCGCGGATCGCGGCCTGGCTGCCGGCGACCGGCAACACGTGCGCGGGATCCGGCGCGTGGTAATACCGCGCGGCGCAGGCCGCGAGGCCGTCGCCATCGTCGGGCAGCCGGCGCCATGCGTCGGCCGGGACGGGCGGCACCGGATAACCGACCGGATTGATACCGGTCGACAGGTCGAGCCACGCGTCGTACGGAATGCAGTGGCGGCGTGCGGCTTCATGCAGATTGCCGCCGTGCACGATGCGTGTATCAGACATGATGGGTGGCCATGACGAGTGCGCCGCTCGCGACCAGCAGCGCGAGCCACAGTGCGAGCGTGCGCGTGACGAGCGACAGCGCGGCGACGACGTGGATGGCGGTTGCCGTTGCGCCGGTGCCGAGCACCGGGCGATCCTCGATTTCGCCGTGATAGACGGCCGGGCCGCCGAGCTGCACGTTCAGGCTGCCGGCTCCCGCGGCCATCACGGGGCCCGCGTTCGGGCTGTCCCAGTGGCGCGCCTGCGTGCGCCAGCAGCGCCATGCGGTGGCCGTATCGCCGAGCAGTGCGTAGCTCGCGGCCGTGAGGCGCGCGGGAATCCAGTTCAGTGCATCGTCGAGGCGCGCGGCGGCCCAGCCGAAGGTCAGGAAGCGCGGCGTGCGGTAGCCCCACATCGCATCGAGCGTGTTCGCGAGCCGGAACAGCAGCGCGCCGGGGCCGCCCGCGACGACGAACCAGAACAGCGCGCCGAAGATCGCATCGTTGCCGTTCTCGAGCGCCGATTCGACGGCCGCGCGCGACAACGCGCCTTCGTCCGCGTCGCTCGTATCGCGCGACACGATGCGCGCGGTCAGCGTGCGGGCCGCATCGAGGTCGCGCCGCAGGAGGGCTGCCGCGATCGGCGCGACATGGTCGGCGAGGCTCTTCGCGCCGAGCGCGAACCACAGCAGCGCGACGTGCAGCGCGGCGGCGAGCGGCCACGGCAGCGCGGTCACGAGCCATGCCGCGACGGCCACCGGCGGCACCACGGCCGCGGCCCACGCGGCGACACCGACCACACGGCCGCGTCGACCCGTGTTCAGCGCGCCTTCGATGCGCGCGGCGAGCCGGCCGAACGCGACGAGCGGATGCCAGCCGGCGGGTTCGCCGATCGCGCGGTCGACGATCGCGGCCGCGACCGCGAGCATCGCGACGACGGGCAGCGACAGCATCAGCATGACGACGCCCCCGTCTTGAGGTCGAGCGGCAGTCCGGCGACGAGCAGCGTCACGCGCGTTGCGAGCGCGGCGATGCGCTGGTTCAGGCGCCCGAGTTCGTCGACGTAGCGGCGCGTGACCGACCCGAGCGGCACGACGCCGAGCCCGATTTCGTTGCTGACGACGATCACCTGTGCGCGCGCGCCGCGCAACGCGTGCTCGAGCCGGTCGACCTGCGTCGCGTACTGCGCATCGTCGAGCGGTTCGCCGTCGGCCGGGCACAGCAGGTTGGTGAGCCACAGCGTCAGGCAGTCGACGAGCAGGCACGCGCGCGGATCGTCGAGCCGTGCGAGCGTGCCGGCGAGGTCGACGGGTGCCTCGGCGAAACCCCAGTCGGCCGGCCGGCGCGCACGATGGTGCGCGATGCGCTGCGCGAATTCGGCGTCGGCGGCGAGCGCGGTCGCGATGTAGGTGACGGGGCGGCCGCTGTCGGCCGCGAGCCGCTCGGCATGCGCGCTCTTGCCCGAGCGCGCGCCGCCGAGGACGAAGGTGAGGTCGTGCGGAATCATCGCGTGATTGTAACGGCGCGGGCGTACCGGCGCGGGCGATAATGCGGCCTTTGCTTCGCGACGACCTTTACACGATGAATGCACCCGAGCCGCGGCCGCGCGGTACGCTGATGATCCAGGGCACGACGTCCGACGCGGGCAAGAGCACGCTCGTCGCGGGCCTGTGCCGGCTGGCGCGCCGCGCCGGCGCGCGCGTGGCGCCGTTCAAGCCGCAGAACATGGCGCTCAACAGCGCGGTGACGGCCGACGGCGGCGAGATCGGCCGCGCGCAGGCGCTGCAGGCACTGGCCGCCGGCGTCGAGCCGCATACGGATTTCAACCCCGTGCTGCTGAAACCGACGAGCGACCGGGGCGCGCAGGTGATCATTCACGGCAAGGCGCGCGTGAACCTCAACGCGCGTGCGTATCACGACTACAAGCCGGTCGCGTTCGACGCGGTGCTCGAATCGTATGCGCGCCTGCGCGCCGGTTACGACACGGTGATCGTCGAAGGCGCCGGCAGCCCGGCCGAGATCAACCTGCGCGACGGCGACATCGCGAACATGGGTTTTGCCGAACGCGTCGACTGCCCGGTCGTGCTCGTCGCCGACATCGACCGCGGCGGCGTGTTCGCGCACCTGGTCGGCACGCTCGCGTGCCTGTCGGACAGCGAGCGCGCACGCGTGCGCGGCTTCGTGATCAACCGCTTTCGCGGCGACTTCAAGCTGCTCGAACCGGGGCTCGACTGGCTGCGCGCGCAAACGGGCAAGCCCGTGTTCGGCGTGCTGCCGTACCTGCACGGGTTGCAGCTCGACGCCGAGGACATGCTGCCCGCGCAGGCGCGCAGCGCCGCCGCGCGCGGCGACGCGGGCGTGCTGCGCGTCGTCGTGCCCGCGCTGCCGCGCATCAGCAACCACACCGATTTCGATCCGCTGCGCGCGCATCCGCAGGTCGAGTTCACGTACTGGAAGAGCGGCCCCGTGCCGGACGCCGACCTGCTGATCCTGCCCGGGTCGAAGAGCGTGCAGCGCGACCTCGCATGGCTGCGCGACGCGGGCTGGGACGCGCTGATCCGTCGCCACCTGCGCTACGGCGGCAAGGTGATCGGCATCTGCGGCGGGATGCAGATGCTCGGCCGCACGCTCGACGATCCGCTTGGCCTCGAAGGCGCGCCCGGCAGCGTGCCGGGGCTCGGGCTGTTCGATTTCGAGACGACGCTGCAGCCCCACAAGACGCTGAAGAACGTGACGGGGCATCTCGCGCTGCCGGGCGGGGCCGCCGTGCGCGGCTACGAGATCCACATGGGCGACACGCACGGGCCAGCGCTGGCGGCGCCCGCGCTGGCGCTGGCAACCGCCGGCGCACCGGGCGGCACGCGCCCGGACGGCGCGGTTTCTGCCGACGGCCAGATCCTCGCGACCTACGTGCACGGGCTGTTCGACTCGCCCGACGCGTGCGCGGCGCTGCTCGCGTGGGCCGGGCTCGACGGTGCGGAACGCATCGACTACCCGGCGCTGCGCGAGGCGTCGCTCGAGCGGCTTGCCGATACGTTCGCCGAACATCTCGATCTCGACGCGCTGTACGCGGAATTCCGCTGACGCGCCAGTCGGGGCCGGATGAACAGGCCTCGCATTTTCCGCCGGATCGCGTACAACACAGGTGGGCGGTGGTTCGTCCGGAGGAGTGCGGCGATGAAGGTTCGGTGGTGGTGGAGCGTGCTGCTGGCGGCGCTGCTGGGCGCGTCGGCCTATGCGCACGCGTGCGATTCGTACGGCGCGGGCGGCAGCCCGTCCGGTGCTGATTCGTCTCAAGGCAAAAGCGGTTATTGAGGTTCGCATCGGGGCATGATCGGTCATGCCCTTTTTTATGGCCTGATTCGTTCCATTTGAGAATCAGTTAAAGCGGATTGGCGTGTTTATCGGCGAAATCGATTCGAATAGAGTGCGATCCATTCTCATCCACTCACGAAGGAATCCGCCATGAACCCCAATCGCCTGAACGATTTCGGCGCGACGCTGCTGCGTGTCGCGCTCGGCGTGCTGTACCTCGCGCACGTCGCGCAGAAGGTGTTCGTCTTCACGCTGCCCGGCACCGCGCAGTTTTTCGCGTCGATCGGCCTGCCGGGCTGGCTCGCGTACCTGACGACCTTCGTCGAACTGGCGGGCGGCCTGGCGCTGCTCGCCGGGTTCCGCGTGCGCGTCGCCGCGCTCGTGCTGCTGCCGTTCATGCTCGGCGCGACCGCCGCGCATCTGCCGAACGGCTGGGGCTTTTCGTCGCCGCACGGCGGCTGGGAATATCCGGCGTTCTGGGCCGTCACGCTTGCCGTGCAGGCGCTGCTGGGCGGCGGCGCGTTCGCGATCGGCGCGCAAGAAGCCGCGGCTCGGCGCGCGTAAGCGGCGCGCTGCGGCGCAACCCGTTCCGGTGACCCCCTGTTTGCCGATATCATCGCTCCCTGTATCCGCAATCGAGCGGCGCCTGCCATGCGGCGGGCGCCGCGTGGCTTTTTCGGGGGAATTCATGACGGTGATCGTGGTGGCGAATCCGAAGGGCGGCGTGGGGAAGAGCACGCTGTCCACCAATCTTGCCGGCTATTTCGCGGCGCAGGGCGCGTGGGTCGCGCTCGCCGATCTGGACCGGCAGCAGTCCGCGCATGCGTGGCTCGACCTGCGGCCGGCCGGCTTGCCGGCGATCGAGGCGTGGGACCTCGATCCGGACGCGCCGTCGAAGCCGCCGCGCGGCCTCGAATATGCGGTGATCGATACGCCGGCCGGCCTGCACGGCAACCGGCTCAACGTCGCGCTGCAACTGGCCGACAAGGTGATCGTGCCGCTGCAGCCGTCGATGTTCGATATTCTCGCGACCCAGCAGTTTCTGGAGCGCCTCGCCGAAGAGAAGGCCGTGCGCAAGGGCAGCGTCGAGGTCGGAATCGTCGGGATGCGGGTCGATGCGCGCACGCGCTCGTCCGACCAGCTGCACCGGTTCGTCGAAGGGCTCGGCCTGCCGGTGCTCGGCTACGTGCGCGACACGCAGAACTACGTGCAGATCGCCGCGCACGGCCTCACGCTGTGGGACGTCGCAAAGAGCCGCGTCGACAAGGATCTCGAACAGTGGCGGCCGATCGTCGAATGGGCAGAACGCCGCGCGCCGAAGGCCGAGAAGGCTACCAAGGCCGCCAAGGCTTCCTGAACGCGCGGCCGTCGGGCCGGTGCGACCCAATGAGAAAGGGCCTGATCCTGTGCGACACGGGATCAGGCCCTTCGACTGCAAGCGGCGCAGCCGCTCCCGCCTGCGCGCGATGGCACGCAGGCGGCCCATCGCGTTACGTCCAGTTCTGCGTCGGCACGTGATCGCGGTGGCCCTTGATCTTGTTGCCGTCGTCGATGAACACGAGCTTCGGCTTCCAGCCGGCCTGCAGTTCGGCTTCGTCGACCATCGCGAACGCCGCGATGATCACGAGGTCGCCGAGCTGCGCGCGGCGCGCGGCCGAGCCGTTCAGCGAGATCATCCCGCTGCCGCGCTCGCCCTTGATCGCGTACGTCGAGAAGCGCTCGCCGTTGTTGATGTTCCAGATGTCGATCCGTTCGTTTTCGACGATGTTCGATGCTTCGAGCAGGTCTTCGTCGATCGCGCACGAGCCTTCGTAGTGCAGCTCGCAGTGCGTGACTGCCGCGCGGTGGATCTTCGATTTGAGCATGTGGCGCTGCATGGTGTCTCCGTGATGCGTCGTGAGAGGCGCGGGCGGGCGGCCCGTCAGATTTCGAGGTTGTCGATGAGGCGCGTCGCGCCCAGCTTCGCGGCCGCGACCACGACGAGCGGCTCGCCGGCTTCGAGTTCGGCGGCGCTTGGCGCGATCAGGTTCGCGCGGCGGCGGATCGACAGGTAGTCGGGCGCCCAGCCGCGATCGGCCAGGTGCGTGCGTGCCTGTTGTTCGAGCTTGCCGAGGTCGCGCTCGCCGGCGAGCAGGCTTTCGCGCATGCGCTGCAGCGTCTTCGCGAGCTCCGGCGCCTCCTGGCGCTCGTCGGCCGACAGGTAGCGGTTGCGCGACGACAGCGCGAGGCCATCCTCGTCGCGCACGGTTTCGGCGGCGATGATGTCGACCGGCAGCGCGAGCTGCTGGCACATGCGGCGCACGATCATCAGCTGCTGGTAGTCCTTCTTGCCGAACACGGCGACGCGCGGCTGCACGCAGGCCATCAGTTTCGACACGACCGTGCACACGCCGGTGAAGAAGCCGGGCCGGAATTCACCTTCGAGGATCCCGCCGAGATCGTCAGGCGGCAGCACGCGGTATTCCTGCGGTTCCGGGTACATGTCGCGCTCGGTCGGCGCGAACAGCACGTAGACGTTTTCCTTCTGCAGCTTCTCGATATCGTCCTGGAGCGTGCGCGGATACTTGTCGAAATCCTCGTTCGGGCCGAATTGCAGCCGGTTGACGAAGATGCTCGCCACGACCGGGTCGCCGTGCTGGCGCGCGAGGCGCATCAGCGACAGGTGACCTTCGTGCAGGTTGCCCATCGTCGGCACGAACGCCGTGCGGTTCTGTCCGCGCAGCTGGTCGCGCAGTTCCTGGATCGAGCTGATGACTTTCATGATCGGGTAGCGGGTTCCTCGCGCATGCGCGCGTTGGCGCCGCGGCAGCGGCGTCGGGGTCGAAGCGGAGAACGCCGGCGCGCGGGCGGCGCATCGGGCGTCGGCGGATTGTAGAGGATTTGGCCGCCAAACGCACCGAAAAAAGTACGATCGTTCACTTTTTAATCGGGCGTGCCGGAACCGGGCGCACGGCCACCCGCCGCGGCGAAGCGGCGGGTGGCGGCATGCATCGGGAAAACGGGAAGGGCGGGTGCGGGCCTTACGCGGGCAGGTACGCGAGGCGCACGTAGATCGGCGCGAACGGCTCGGCCTGGGTGATCTCGAGGAGCGATTCGCGCGCGAGTTCGAGCATCGCGATGAAATTCACGACGACGACCGGCACGCCGCGCGACGTGTCGAACAGGTCGGCGAACTCCATGAAGCGCGCATTCTGCAGCCGGCGCAGGATCAGGCTCATGTGTTCGCGCACCGACAGCTCCTCGCGGGAGATCTTGTGGTGCTGGACGAGCTTCGCGCGCTTGAGCACATCGGCCCACGCGCCGCGCAGGTCGTCCGAATTCACGTCGGGGAAGCGCGGCGTGACGCTCTGCTCGATGTAGACCTCGGCGCGCAGGAAATCGCGGCCGAGCTGCGGCAACTGGTCGAGACGCTGCGCGGCGAGCTTCATCTGCTCGTATTCGAGCAGGCGGCGCACGAGTTCGGCGCGCGGATCCTCGGCTTCCTCGCCGCTGTCGGCCTTCTTGACCGGCAGCAGCATCCGCGACTTGATCTCGATCAGCATCGCGGCCATCAGCAGGTACTCGGCCGCCAGTTCGAGGTTCGTCGTGCGGATCTGGTCGACATAACCCAGATATTGCGCGGTGACCTGCGCCATCGGGATGTCGAGCACGTTGAAGTTCTGCTTGCGGATCAGGTAGAGCAGCAGGTCGAGCGGGCCTTCGAACGTCTCGAGGAAGATCTCGAGCGCATCGGGCGGGATGTAGAGATCCTGCGGCAGCTTGAAGAGCGGCTCGCCGTACAGGCGAGCGAACGCCGCGACGCCGTCGACCGTGTCGGGCGTCGAATCGGCGCCCGTGGGCGCGGCGACCGCGTCGTCCTGCCGGGCGGCGCTGGCCTCGTCGGCGGCGCTCACGTCGTCAGAAGTTCTGGTAGTAGACGTACGACGTTTGCTTCACGCCCGATTCCTGCTGGTCGGCGCGCTCTTCGAGGTCGATCGGCTGCTTGTCCCACAGCAGGGAACGGCCCTGGCGCTGCTCTTCCTCGAGCGTCGGCTTCTGCTGCTTGAGCTGGTTCAGGAACTGCGTGACGTCGGACTGGTACGGCATGGTTGGATTTTCCGTTTCAGGCGGCGCACGATGCGCCGGATTCGCAATGGCGGGATTTTACCGCATCGCGGGGAACAGCCGGCGCCAATCGCGCGTCGAATCCGCGGGCCGGCGCTTGCGGTGCGGCGGGCGGGCCGTGCGCACGCCGTTGCGCGCAAGCGTCAAAGCGGCGCCCGTGCGGGCATGGCTGCTGCCCTGTGGTCAAATACGGGGTTTCCACGAAACCGTGACAACCGAGGGCGAGGTCATATTTGGCGGGGCAGTCGAACCAGCAAGCACACACGGCACATGACACCGGCGCGCGCACGGAACGCAACCGCGCCGGCGCCGCGGCCCGCGTCGCGCGGGTAACCTTCGCGGGCTGCGTCGCCGCGTTCTTCGCGCTGCCGGCCCTCGCGAAGTACGACGTCGACATCGACGCGCCGCGCTCGGTCCGCAAGCTGCTCAAGTCGCATCTCGATATCGCGCGCTTCGCGAAGCGCGACGACATCAGCGACGACCAGTTCGACTTCCTCGTGACCGCCACGCCGCAACAGGTGCGCGACCTGACCGCGACGGCCGGTTATTTCTCGCCGGTCGTGCGCACCGACGTGCGCACGCGCAACGGCAAGCGAGACGTGCGCATCGCGGTCGATCCGGGGCCGCAGACCGTCGTGTCGACGGTCGACCTGACGTTCAAGGGGCCCATCGACACCGAGGATCCGAAGCAGGAGGCCGCGACCCGTTTCGCGTTCTCGATGAAGCCCGGCGACCCGTTCACGCAGTCCGACTGGGACGGCGCGAAGGGCGCGGCGCTCAAGCAACTGCAGTCGCGCCGTTATCTCGGCGCGAAGATCGCGTCGTCCGAGGCGCGCATCGACCCGCGCACGCGGCGCGCGACGCTCGCGGTCACGTTCGACAGCGGCCCGACGTTTACGATCGGCAAGGTCGACGTCGACGGCGTGCGCCGTTATCCGGAGAAGATCGTCACGAACGTCAATCCGCTGTCGGAAGGCGAGATCTACGACGTGCAGCGAATCACCGAACTGCAGCGGCAGTTGCAGAACACGCCGTACTACGCGAGCGTCGCGATCGACGTCGGCGACGATACGGCGAAGCCCGCGCTCACGCCCGTGCACGTGAAGGTCAGCGAGTTCCCGTACAACAACATCCGCGGCGGTGTCGGCTTCGCAACCGATACCGGGCCGCATGTGCAGGGCTCCTATACGTATCTCGACACGTTCGGCGCCGCGTGGCCGCTGACCGTGTCGGGCCGGCTCGACCAGATCCAGCAATACGGTCAGGTCCAGCTGTCGATGCCGCCGGGCGAGAAGGGCTGGACCAACAGCGTGCTCGCGTCCTATACGAATACCAATGTGTCGGACACGCGCATCTACAGCGCGCGGGTTGGCGCGCAGCGCACGCGCACCGGGCAGTTCATCGACTATTCGTATTCGCTGATGTTCTATCAGGACCGGCTCGACCAGAACGGCGCGGGGCCGACCACGAGCCACGCGCTCGTGCCGCAGTGGGCATGGACGCGCCGCAACGTCGACGATCCGCTGTTTCCGCGTTCGGGCAACCTGATCCACGCGGAGGCCGGCTTCGCGGTCAAGGGCGCGTTGACCGACCAGACCTTCATCCGCGGTTACGCGCGCGGCCAGCAATACCTGCCGATCGGCAAGCGCGACCTGTTCGTGTTCCGCGCGGAACTCGGCGGCGTGTTCACGAGCGGCAGCTCGTCCGGCGTGCCGGCGTCGCTGCTGTTTCGCGCGGGCGGCTCGAACTCGGTGCGCGGCTACGGTTACCAGAGCATCGGCAACAGCGTCGACGGCTCCGTGCTGCCGACCAAGTACCTGGTGACGGGCACCGCCGAATACCAGCACTGGTTCAACCGCGACTGGGGCGCCGCGACGTTCTTCGACATCGGCACCGCGACCGATGCGTGGGGCGAGAAGGTGTTCTACCCGGGTGTCGGCATCGGCGCGCGCTGGCGCAGCCCCGTCGGCCCGATCAACGTCGACGTCGCATACGGGTTGCGCAACCATAGCGTGCGCCCGTACCTGACGCTCGGCATCGCTTTCTGACCGTACCGCTTCATCGACGACCAACCGCATGACGAAGGACCCGAACGACACGCCGCCGCCTCACGATCCGGACTCGCCCGACGGCGCGCCCGACACGCCGCCGCGTGCGCCGCGCCGCGGGCGCGCGGTGCGCGTCGTCGCGTGGACGTTCGCGACGGTCGTGCTGCTCGTCGTGCTGGCGGCCGGGCTCGTGCTGGCCGCGGTGACGACCGAGCGCGGCACGCGGCTCGCGTGGCAAGCGGCCGAGCGCGTGCTCGGTGCGCGGCTCGCGGGCACGCTCGAAGGCGGCTCGCTTGCGACCGGCGTGCGGTTGCGCGGGTTCGCGTGGACGAGCCCCGACGGCACCGGCATCGAAATCCGCATCGACCGGCTCGACGGCCGCTGGGCACTGACCCGCGCGCCGTGGCGGCTGTCGGTCGCCTATCTGCGTGCCGGCACGATCGACGTGCGGATCGCGCCGGGGCCGTCGACGCCGAGCACGACGCCGCAGGACCTGAGCCTGCCGCTGCAGCTGCGGATCGACGACCTGCGTGTCGATCACCTCGCGATTCACGACGGCGGTTCGACGACGCAGCTCGACCACCTCGCGCTGAACGGCCGCAGCGACGGCCGTTACCATGAACTCGTGCTCGACGGCGTCGATACGCCGTTCGGCGCGCTGACCGCCCGAGCGAAGCTCGACGGCGTGAAGCCGTTCGCGCTGACCGGCGAAGCGACCTACGCGGGCAAGCTGTCCGACGAGCCGGTCGATGCGCGCGCCCGCGTGTCGGGCTCGCTCGAGGCGCTCGTCGCCGACGTCGATGCGAGCGGGATGAAGCTGAACGGGCGCGCGCACGTCGAGGCCGCACCGTTCGGCACGGTGCCGCTCACGCGCGCGTCGCTCGCGTTCGATCACGTGAACCCGCAGGCGCTCGCGCCCGGCGCGCCGGCCGCCGATCTCGCGGTGCGCGCGGAACTCGCGCCCGTCACGGCACCGGCCGGCACCGCGCCCGCGAAGGGGTTCGCGGTGACGGGCCCGGTGTCGATCGTCAACGCGAAGCCCGGCACGCTCGGCGACCACCTGCTGCCGGTGATCGACGCGCGCGCGACCGTGCATCTCGACGCGCACGCGCAGCGGATCGACGATCTCGCGCTGAAACTGATCCGCGACGGCAGCGTGACCGGCAGCGGCACGCTGACGGGCGGCAAGGGCCGCTTCGACCTGAAGACCGCGAACCTCGACCTGAACGCATTCGTCGCCGAGCTGCGGCCGATGCGCCTGGGCGGCCCGCTCGGCGTGACGCTCGCGGGTGACGTGACGACCGTCGATTTCAACCTGAACGACCCGAAGCTCGCGCTCGGCGCGCGCGCGAAGGTCGCGCTGACGCCGCAGCAGACCGTGCTGACCGACGCGCGCGTGACGGCGGGCAAGGGCCGTATCGACCTGACCGGCGTGTTCCGCCACGACGCGCATTCGAGCTACGACGCGAAGGCGACGCTGACCGCATTCGATCCGCTGCTGCTCGCCGCGATGAGCGCGCCGAAGGCCGGCGGCAAGACGGCCAAGGCGCCGGCCACGCGCGGCGAGACGCGCGTGTCGGGCACGCTGACGGCATCGGGCGCGTTTGCGCCGCAGGTGTCGACGAAGGCGACCTTCAAGCTCGGCGACAGCCTGTACGACGGCGTGCCGCTGACCGGCGCCGGCGTCGTGCAGGTCGCCGGCTCGCGGATCCTGCCGAGCAACGCGAACCTGTCGATCGCGGGCAACCACGTCGACCTGCGCGGCAGCTTCGGCGCGCCCGGCGACCGGCTGCGCTTCGTCGTCGACGCGCCGCAGCTCGACCGGCTCGGCTTCGGCGTGGAAGGGCTCGTGCAGGCGCAGGGCGACCTGACCGGCAGCTTCGCGCATCCGAACGTGACGGGCACCTACAAGGCAGAGCACGTCGTCGTCGGATCGAACCGGATCGGCGCCGCGCAGGGCCGCGCGGATATCCGCGACGGTGCGCACGGCGCGCTCGTGTTCACGGCCGACGCGACCGACATCGTGCTCGGCTCGCTGAAGCTGAAATCGCTGCGCGCGAACCTCGACGGCACGCGTGCGAAACATACGCTCGACGCATCGGCGCTCGGGATGGCCGGCGGGCGCGTGATCGACGTGACGCTCGCGGCAAACGGCGGCGTGGTCGAGAACCGCGACGGCATGCGCTGGGACGGCACCGTCACGCGTCTCGCGAACCGCGGCACGCCAGCCATCGCGCTGCAGGCGCCGCTTACCGTGTCGGCCGGCGCCGGCCGCGTGACGCTCGGCGCGACGCGGCTCACGCTCGAAGGCGCGGCGATCGACCTGAAGTCGTTCGTGTTCGATCACGGCCAGATGCGCTCGGCGGGTTCCGTGAGCGGCGCGTCGGTCGCGCGTTTCCTCGAGGTCCGCCAGGAACTGACGGGCCAGCGGCCGCCGCTGCGGACCGACGTCGTGCTCGATGCCGACTGGGATTTCTCGCTCGGCGCGAACGCGACGGGCTACGTGCAGGTGAAGCGCCGCGGCGGCGACGTGACGATCGAGAGCGGGCGCGGCATCGCATCGCTCGGGCTGACCGACCTGTCCGCGCGCGCGAGCTTCGCGCCCGGCAACCGGCTCAACGTGACGGCGCTCGCGAAGGCGAACCGGATCGGCACGCTCGATGCCAATGTCACGGTGCCGTTCGCGCTGCGCGACGGCGTGTTCGGCGTCGTCGACGATGGTCCGCTGGCGGGCCGCATCGACGCCGACATCCCGGCGCTGAAGACGACCGGCAACCTGTTCGGGCCGAGTTACCTGCTCGGCGGGCGCGCGGCGCTGAAACTGACGGTCGCCGGCACGCCGGCGAAGCCGAACCTGTCGGGGATGCTGACGGGCGACGACCTGTCCGCGACGCTCGTCGACCAGGGCGTCCAGCTGAAGGACGGCATCGTGCGCGTGAAGCTCGCGGAGAACCTCGTCGAATTCCAGCAGGTCGAGTTCCACGGCGGCGACGGCACGCTGCGCGTGCTCGGCCGCGTGCGCCTCGACGGCGAGGCGCCCGACCTGACCGCGAGCATCGTCGCGGACAAGCTCGAACTGTTCGCGGCGCCGGATCGCAAGCTGTCGCTGTCGGGCAAGGCGACGGTCGCGAACGACGGGCCGCGCGGCGCGCTGTCGATCGACGGCAAGTTCGTCGTCGACCGCGCGCTGTTCGACCTGCCGGAGGACTCTGCGCCGCGCCTGTCCGACGATGTCGTGATCGTGCAGCCGGACGGCACGGTGCGCGGCGACACGCCGACGGGCACCGCGGTCGCGAAGCCGCAGGCGGCCGCGGACAAGCCGGCGCCGTCGCTCGCGCCGCGCGCGAACATCGACATCGGCCTCGGCAACGACTTCCGCTTCAAGGGCCATGGCGCGGATCTCGGGTTGCGCGGCACGATCACCGTGATGAGCGCGCCGGGCGTGCCGCTGCGCGCGGTCGGCAATGTGCGCGTGACCGAAGGATCGACGTACACGTCGTTCGGCCGCAAGCTCGCGATCGAGAACGGCTTCTTCACGTTCAACGGCCCGGTGTCGAACCCGGGCGTCAACATCCTTGCGATGCGGCGTAACCAGGAGGTCGAGGCCGGCGTGCAGGTGACGGGCACGATCCAGTCGCTGACGGTCAAGCTGGTGTCGGAGCCGAACGTCACGGACAACGAAAAGCTGTCGTGGCTGCTGTTCGGGCACGGCACCGACCAGGGCAACAACGTCGGCCAGCAGGGTGCGATGACAGCGGCGCTCGGGCTGCTCGGCAGCGTGACCGGCAAGCGCGTCGCGCAGACCTTTGGTCTCGACGAAGTATCGATCGGCCGCAGCGAAGTTGGCCTGACCGATCCGCAGGTCGTGCTGGTGTCGAAGGCGATCAACGAGCGTTTCGTGCTCGGCTTCGAGCAGGGCCTGCAGTCGGCGAGCAACGCGTTCAAGGCGACGATCAACCTGTCGCGTTTCTGGTCGGTGTCCGCGTACGGCGGCACGTTCCAGGGCGTCGACCTGAACTACACGCGGCGCTTCGACCGCTGGTTCGGGCAACGGTGACGGCGGGCGCGGGCGGCGCCCATGCCGTTCCCGCGCCGATTGTTTCAGCTGCGTGCGGTTTGAGCGCGCTTTCTTGACATTCGATCAATTCCTTCTAGATTGATCTCGTTCGCGCGACCTGCGCGGAGCCGGCTCTCGATGCAATTCGGGTCGGCGTTTCGATTTCGTCAACGATACGCGATGGGCACGGGGCGATACGATCGGCGGGCGCGGCAGCCCCCGCCCGTTGCGTCACGCAGGAGCACGCCGATGGAAGCGGTACTGGCCCACGTGAGGCGGAACAGGCGCGACTACGAGAATCTTCCGTTGTTCGACCGGTTGCGAAACGATCGCCTGCCGCCACTCGTGCGGCTCGAATTCATGCGCGGCTTTGCGTTCTTCGTGATGGCGTTCGGCGACCTGAATCGCTACGTGCTGCGCGTGGAACCGCCGGCCGATGTGCACCAGGCGCGCGTGAACGCGCATACGCGCGAGGATGACCATCACTGGCCGTGGTTTCTCGAGGATGTCGAGACGCTCGGCTGGAACGACGCGACGACGACGACCGATGCGCTGCGCATGCTGTGGAGCGAACGAACCTGTCGCAGCCGCCTGCTGATGTACGAGCTGTGCGCGATCGTCGCCGACGCGGACGGTGTCGAGCGTCTTGCCGTCGTCGAAGCGATCGAGGAGACCGGCAACGTGCTGTTCGCGCTCACGACGCGCGTGGCCGGGCAGGTACGCGCGCAGACGGGACGCGAGCTGCGTTACCTCGGTGCGTTTCATTTCGCGCTCGAGTCGGGCCATCTGCAGAACGGCGAGCACGCGGAACTCTTATCGATCGCGCTGGGCAGCGACCGCCGCGCGCGCTGCATCGCGCTCGTCGATCGCGTGTTTCGCGCCTTCACCGCGTGGACGTACGAAGCCGCGCGGCAGATCGATGTGGCCGCCGCCAGGCCCGATGCGGTGCAGGCCGTGCGGAGCATGTCATGAGCGCCGTGCCGCCGCGTCACGACGACCGCGCCGCGTACGATATCGCGCGCGGTCTGTTCGTCGGGCCCGCGATGCTGATCGCGCATCGGCTCGGCCTCTTTCGTCGTCTCGGTGACGGGCCGGCGACCGTTGCGGCACTCGGCGACGCGCTCGGGCTCGCGCGCCGGCCGACCGAGGCGCTGGCGAATCTCGCGGTCGCGCTCGGCTTCGTGCGGCGCGAAGCCGATCGTTATGCGCTGACGTCGCTGGGCGAGGACCTGCTGCTCGAACGGAGTCCGACGTACTTCGGCGCGTTCTGGGATCTGATGTACGACAACGCTGATACGTTCTCGGTGGCGGGGCTCGAGGCCGCGTTGCGGCGCGACGCGCCGCGCGCGTATGGCGACGCGGACATCTTCCGCTCCCATGAGCAGCAAACCGAACTCGGCATGCGCTTCATGCGCGCGATGGAGAGCCTGAGCGCATCGCATGCGCCCGTCTGGCCGACGCGTATCGATCTCGGCGCGCATCGGCACATGCTCGACATCGGCGGCGGTTCCGGCGCGCACATCAAGGGCGCGCTGGCCGCGTGGCCCGCGTTGCGCGCGACGCTGTTCGATCTGCCGACGGGGTGCGAACTGGCCGCGCAGTTCGTTGGCGGGCCGCAGTGGCAGGGGCGTGTCGCGCTGCATGCGGGCGACATGTGGCGCGATCCGTTTCCCGACGCCGACCTGAATTTCTATTCGAACATCTTTCACGACTGGCCGGCCGAGCGTAATGCGTTTCTCGCGCGCAAGAGTTTCGACGCCATGCCGCCGGGCGGGCGCATCGTGCTGCACGAAGTGCTCTATCGCGACGACAAGAGCGGGCCGCTCGCCGCGCCCGCATACAGCCTGATGATGCTCGGGTGGACACAGGGCGAGCAGTACTCGGCGCGCGAACTCGAAGCGCTGCTCGCGGATGCGGGTTTCGTGTCGATCGAGACCGTGCCGAGTTTCGGCGATCACAGCCTCGTCACGGGCCTGAAGCCGTGACGATGTGCGAGAGGCCGCGCGCATAAAAAAGCCCCGCACGTATCGTGCGGGGCTTTGCGCAGGCGGCGGTGCGCTCGCGTTACTTCACGCGCATGCCGGGCTTCGCGCCGCTGTGCGGCTCGAGGATGTAGAGGCCCGGCTCGGCCTTCTCGTCGGTGGCCGATGCGGCGAGCACCATCCCTTCCGACAGGCCGAACTTCATCTTGCGCGGCGCGAGGTTCGCGACCATCACCGTCAGCTTGCCGACGAGCTGCTCGGGCTGGTACGCGGACTTGATGCCCGAGAACACGTTGCGGGTCTTTTCCTCGCCGACGTCGAGCGTGAGCTGCAGCAGCTTGTCCGAGCCTTCGACGGCCTGGCACGCGACGATCTTCGCGATGCGCAGGTCGATCTTCGCGAAATCGTCGATCGAGATGGGGGCGTCGTCGGCGCCGTTCACGACGGCCGGCTTCGCGTTTGCCTTGGCGTTTTTCGCGTCCTTCGCGGCGTTCGCGCTCGCAGCGGCCGCACCGGTTGCCTCGGCCTGCAGCGAATCGCGGTTCGCGGCGAGCAGCGCTTCGATCTGCTTCGCGTCGACGCGCGTCATCAGGTGCTGGTACGCCTTGATCGGCTGTTCCGACGACAGCGGTTTCGCCGCATCGGCCCACACGAGCGGCGCGATCCCGAAGAACGCCTCGACCGATTCGGCGACACGCGGCATCACCGGCTTCAGCGCGAGCGACAGCAGGCGGAACGCCTCGAGGCTCACGCTGCAGGTTTCGTGCAGCGCGACCGCATTGGCCGGATCCTTCGCGAGATCCCACGGCTTCGCGCCGTCGACGTACGCATTCACTTCGTCCGCGAGCTCCATCGTGTGGCGCAGCGCGCGGCCGTATTCGCGCGCTTCGTAGTTCGCGGCGATTTGCGGAATGGCATCGCGCAGCTTCGCGACGAGCGGATGGTTCATCGCGCTGTCCTGCACGCGGCCGTCGAAGCGCTTGATCAGGAAGCCCGCCGCGCGGCTCGCGATGTTTACGTACTTGCCGACGAGGTCGCTGTTCACGCGCGCCTGGAAGTCGTCGAGGTTCAGGTCGAGATCTTCCATCGTCGCGTTCAGCTTCGCGGCGAAGTAGTAGCGCAGCCATTCGGGGTTCAGGCCCGTGTCGATGTAGCTCTGCGCGGTGATGAACGTGCCGCGCGACTTCGACATCTTCGCGCCGTCGACCGTCAGGAAGCCGTGCGCGAACACGTTGGTCGGCGTGCGGTGGCCCGAGAACTCGAGCATCGCAGGCCAGAACAGCGTGTGGAAGTACAGGATGTCCTTGCCGATGAAGTGATACTGCTCGGTCTTCGAGCCCGGGCGGATCCATGCATCGAAGTCGATGCCGTTGCGGTCGCACAGGTTCTTGAAGCTCGCGTAATAGCCGACCGGCGCGTCGAGCCACACGTAGAAATACTTGCCGGGCGCGCCCGGGATCTCGAAGCCGAAATACGGCGCGTCACGCGAGATGTCCCAGTCGGCGAGCTTGGCCTCGCCGGCGTCGCCGAGCCATTCGCGCATCTTGTTGGTCGCTTCGGGCTGCGCGAGGCCGCTGACCCATTCGCGCAGGAACGACTCGCAGCGCGGGTCGGACAGGCGGAAGAAGTAGTGCTTCGACTTCTTGCGCACCGGCGTCGCGCCCGACACGACCGAATACGGGTTCAGCAGTTCGGTCGGCAGGTAGGTCGAGCCGCACACTTCGCAGTTGTCGCCGTACTGGTCCTTCGCGTGGCACTTCGGGCACTCGCCCTTGATGAAGCGATCCGGCAGGAACATTTCCTTAACCGGGTCGTACGCCTGCTCGATTTCGCGTTCGGCGATCAGGCCGGCTTCCTGCAGCGCCAGGTAGATCTTCTCGCTCAGCACGCGGTTCTCGTCCGAATCGGTCGAGTAGAAGTTGTCGAACGACACGCCGAAGCTGTCGAAGTCGCGCTTGTGCTCGGTCCACACGCGGTCGATCAGCTGCTTCGGCGTCAGGCCTTCCTTCTCCGCGCGCAGCATGATCGGCGTGCCGTGCGTATCGTCGGCGCCGATGTAGTAGACCTCATGGCCGTGCATTCGCAGTGCCCGCACCCAGATGTCGGTCTGGATGTACTCGACCAGGTGGCCGATGTGGATCTGCCCGTTGGCATAGGGCAGTGCGGACGTAACGAGGATCTGGCGGCTGCCTTGCGGCGCCGCAGCCTGCACGGAAGTGAGGTCGGATGCGGACATAGGGTCTGTAGAGGAACAGCGGAAAAACCACGGGAAAGTGCGATTCTAGCAGGGGCGCGGGCCAGCGAGGCCGGCAGGCGCCGCGACCGGGCGCCGGAAGGGAGGGGGCCGCTTGAACGGCTTGCCCGAGGGTGATATGTTGCGGCGCAACACAAATTTCGCGGGCAAAAAAAACCGGGGCGGATACGGCCCCGGAGCAACAACGACAAGAGGAGAATGGTGACGCGCCGGCAACACCAGCCGCGTACCGTAAATACTGACCACGGGCTGCGACGGAAGTTCGAAATTTTTTTCGATTTGTTACCGGCCCCGGCGGACGCCTTGTCCGGCGGGGCTGCGCGAGCGGCGTGCCCGCGCGTTCTCCTCGCCGTGCGCTTACTGCGCCTGCGCTGCGCGCAGGTAGATTTCGACGCGACGGTTCTGTGCGCGGCCGGCTTCGGTCGCGTTGTCCGCGATCGGGTTCGATGCGCCCATGCCTTGCGCCGACAGACGGCCGCCGTTGACGCCGCGCTGCGCGAGTGCGTTCACGACGCTTTGCGCGCGGTTCTGCGACAGCGTCTGGTTCAGCTGTGCCGAGCCCGTGCTGTCCGTGTAGCCGACGATCGATGCCGTCACTTGCGGGTTCTGGTTCAGCGTCGTCGCCAGGTCGTTCAGCAGCGGCGTGAAGGCCGGCGTGATCGCGTACTGGTTCGTCGCGAACGTCACCGCGCTCGGCACGTTCAGCTTCAGCGAGCCGTCCGGCTGCTCGGTCACCTGCGTGCCCGTCTGGGCCGCCGACGGCGCGAGCTTGTTCTTGATCGCTTGCCAGTTGTAGCCCGTCACGCCGCCGACCAGTGCGCCGACGCCCGCGCCGATCGCCGCGCCCTTGCCGCCGCCCGCCAGCGCGCCGATGCCTGCGCCCAGCGCCGCACCCGTGCCGGTACCGACGGCCGTGTTGGTGCCTTGCGGCGATGCGCAGCCGGCCAGCACTGCACCGGCCAGAGCGAAGACGGACAGGCGAGTCGCGATTTTCATGTTCATCTTGGATTCCTCTCTTGGTTGAACGAGTCGACAACGACAACAACAGTTACGGCTCCCCGCGCGGGCCGCCCGGAAAAGGCGGGCCGGCCCGCGCTCGCGGCAGCCGCCGAGGCGGCCGCTTGCCCTGTCCGTCAGCGTGGCTGTTCGGACAGCGTGACGCGTCAGCCTCTACAATATAGGCGGTTAGTGGCCGATTTGGCCCCATAGCATGCCGCAGGCGAAGATTGCGCCGGGTCGCGCGTTCGCGCAATGGCGTGCAACAGATTCTTTCACTTTTCCCGATTTTCGCAGCGTAATTTGATATTTTTTGACGTTTGCGCGCGAGAAAAACGTTTTCATGGAGTTTCGATGAGCATTGACCGGGCACAAGTCGACGCCGCGCTGGCGGCAGTCGTCGACCCCAATACCGGCCGCCCGTATGCGGCGAGCAAGGGCGTGCGCAACGTCGCGATCGACGGCGACGTCGTGGCGCTCGACGTGGTGCTCGGCTACCCGGCGCGCAGCCAGCACGACGACGTGCGCGCGCGCATCGTCGCGGCGCTTCAGGCCGTGCCCGGCGTACGCGACGCGCGCGTCGCCGTGTCGCAGGAGATCGTCGCGCACACGGTGCAGCGCGGCGTGAAGCTGCTGCCGAACGTGAAGAACATCGTCGCGGTCGCGTCGGGCAAGGGCGGCGTCGGCAAGAGCACGACGGCCGTGAACCTCGCGCTCGCGCTCGCCGCGGAAGGCGCGTCGGTCGGCATCCTCGACGCCGACATCTACGGCCCGTCGCTGCCGACGATGCTCGGCATTCACGGCCAGCGCCCCGAGTCGCCCGACAACCAGTCGATGAACCCGCTCGTCGGCCACGGGCTGCAGGCGAACTCGATCGGCTTCCTGATCGAGGAAGACAACCCGATGGTGTGGCGCGGCCCGATGGCGACCTCCGCGCTCGAGCAGCTGCTGCGCCAGACCAACTGGCACGAGCTCGACTACCTGATCGTCGACATGCCGCCCGGCACGGGCGACATCCAGCTCACGCTCGCGCAGCGCGTGCCCGTCACCGGCGCGGTGATCGTCACGACGCCGCAGGACATCGCGCTGCTCGACGCGAAGAAGGGCTTGAAGATGTTCGAGAAGGTCGGGATTCCGATCCTCGGCATCGTCGAGAACATGAGCATCCACATCTGCTCGAACTGCGGTCACGAGGAGCACATCTTCGGCGCCGGCGGAGCCGAGCGGATGGCGAAGGACTACGATGTGACCGTGCTCGGCAGCCTGCCGCTCGACATCGCGATCCGCGAGCGGGCCGACAGCGGCACGCCGACGGTCGCGGCCGAGCCGGACGGCGCGCTGGCACGTCGTTACCGCGATATCGCGCGCGGGGTCGCGCTGGCGATTGCCGAGCGCGCGCGCGACATGACGTCGAAGTTCCCGACGATCGTTGTTCAAAATACGTAAAACCCTTGCGGGGCGGGGCCTCAGGCTGTTTACGGCGCCGCGAGGCGCGGTATCATGGCGACTTTGCCCGGGTCCCTTTACCCGCCCGGCGCGGCCGTCGTATCAAACGGCCGTCAGCCGGCATGAGGATCGAATGAAACAACGACATCACGGCGTGCGCGCCGGCCGCGCGCGGCGCGCGCTGCTGGCCGCCGCCGCGCTGGGCCTGCTGGCCGGCTGTACCTCCTTTTCCTCGTCGCACGAAAAACGGGCCGACGCACAACTGCAGCCGACGGTCGGCTCGCAGGCGCGCGGCGCGGTGACGTTCGTCGAGCGTCCGGACGGCGTCCAGGTCACCTACAACCTGGTCGGCCTGCCGCCGAACAGCGATCACGCGCTGCAGGTGCACGAGCGCGGCGACTGCAACGCGGGCGACGGCTCGAGCGCCGGCCCGGTGTTCGCGCCGGCCGCCGACCGCCTGCGCGCGGGCGCCCGCGTTGCCGGCGATCTCGGCAACATCCATGCGGATGCGAACGGCGTCGCGGCCGGCTTCATCGTCGCTCCCGATCTGGCCCTCGATGGCGTGCGATCGGCGATGAACCGCGCGGCGCTGGTGCACCGCGACTCGAGCGATCCTGCGTTTCCGCAGCATGGCGCGGGGCCCGCGCTCGCTTGCGGCGTGATCCGTTGACGGCTGCCGCGTGCGCCGCGCGATGATCGCGTAAAATGTCCGCCTTTCCCGGCCGCCAGCTTGAACCGGCGGCCTTCGTTTCCCGTCACGCAGCGTTTCCTGGCGCCCCGATATGAGTATCAAGTCCGACAAATGGATTCGGCGCATGGCCGAAGAGCACAAGATGATCGAGCCGTTCATGCCCGATCAGGTTCGCGAGTCCGCGGACGGCCGCCGGATCGTCAGCTACGGCACGTCGAGCTACGGCTACGACATCCGCTGCGCGGACGAATTCAAGATCTTCACGAACATCAACTCGACGATCGTCGATCCGAAGAACTTCGACGAGGGTTCGTTTGTCGATTTCAAGGGCGACGTGTGCATCATCCCGCCGAACTCGTTCGCGCTGGCCCGCACCGTCGAATATTTCCGCATCCCGCGCACCGTGCTGACCGTCTGTCTCGGCAAGTCGACCTATGCGCGCTGCGGGATCATCGTCAACGTGACGCCGTTCGAACCCGAGTGGGAAGGCTACGTCACGCTGGAATTCTCGAATACCACGCCGTTGCCCGCGAAGATCTACGCGAACGAAGGCGTCGCCCAGGTGCTCTTCTTCGAGAGCGACGAAGTGTGCGACGTGTCGTATGCCGATCGCGGCGGCAAGTATCAGGGTCAGCGCGGTGTCACGCTGCCGAAAACCTGATCTGGTTGCATAACGTCTCACCAGTTTCCGGGTGACCGCTGCGCGTGACGCGCCGCGGTCGTTCTTTTTGGAGAATCGCCCATGAAGTTTCGTTTTCCCGTCGTCATCATCGACGAAGATTTCCGCTCCGAGAACATCTCGGGCTCCGGCATCCGGGCGTTGGCCGAAGCGATCGAGAAGGAGGGCGTCGAAGTCCTCGGCCTCACGAGCTACGGCGATCTGACGTCGTTCGCGCAGCAGTCGAGCCGCGCGTCGTGCTTCATCCTGTCGATCGACGACGACGAACTCATGCTCGGCGAGACCGGCCCGGACGGCGAACTGCCGGAGCTCGCGACCGCGATCATCGAGCTGCGCGCGTTCGTCACCGAAGTGCGCCGCCGCAACGCGGACATCCCGATCTTCCTGTACGGCGAGACGCGCACGTCGCGCCATCTGCCGAACGACATCCTGCGCGAACTGCACGGCTTCATCCACATGTTCGAGGACACGCCGGAGTTCGTCGCGCGCCACATCATCCGCGAGGCGAAGGTCTATCTCGACTCGCTCGCGCCGCCGTTCTTCAAGGAACTCGTCAAGTACGCGGACGAAGGCTCGTACTCGTGGCACTGCCCGGGCCACTCGGGCGGCGTCGCGTTCCTGAAGAACCCGCTCGGCCAGATGTTCCACCAGTTCTTCGGCGAGAACATGCTGCGCGCGGACGTCTGCAACGCGGTGGACGAACTCGGCCAGCTGCTCGACCACACGGGCCCGGTTGCCGCGTCCGAGCGTAATGCGGCGCGCATCTTCAGCGCCGACCACCTGTTCTTCGTGACCAACGGCACGTCGACGTCGAACAAGATCGTCTGGCACGCGACAGTCGCGCCGGGCGACATCGTGCTGGTCGACCGCAACTGCCACAAGTCGATCCTGCATGCGATCACGATGACGGGCGCGATTCCCGTGTTCCTCACGCCGACGCGCAACCATTTCGGCATCATCGGGCCGATCCCGCGCGACGAATTCAAGCCGGAAAACATCCGCAAGAAGATCGAGGCGAACCCGTTCGCGCGCGAGGCGCTGCGCGAGAACCCGGACATGAAGCCGCGGATCCTGACGATCACGCAGAGCACGTACGACGGCGTCGTCTACAACGTCGAGATGATCAAGGACCTGCTCGGCGACCTGCTGGATACGCTGCACTTCGACGAAGCGTGGCTGCCGCATGCGACGTTCCACGACTTCTACCGCGACATGCACGCGATCGGCGACGGCCGTCCGCGCACGGGCGCGCTCGTGTTCGCGACGCACTCGACGCACAAGCTGCTCGCCGGTATCTCGCAGGCGTCGCAGATCGTCGTGCAGGATTCGGAGAACCGCACGTTCGACAAGCACCGCTTCAACGAGGCGTACCTGATGCACACGTCGACGAGCCCGCAGTACGCGATCATCGCGTCGTGCGACGTCGCGGCCGCGATGATGGAGCCGCCGGGCGGCACCGCGCTCGTCGAGGAATCGATCGCCGAGGCGATCGATTTCCGTCGCGCGATGCGCAAGGTCGACGCCGAATACGGCGACGACTGGTTCTTCAGCGTGTGGGGCCCGGACAACCTGTCGGAAGAGGGCATCGGTTCGCGCGAAGACTGGATGCTGAAGCCGAACGACCACTGGCACGGCTTCGGCCCGCTCGCGGAAGGCTTCAACATGCTCGACCCGATCAAGGCGACGATCATCACGCCGGGGCTCGACGTCGACGGCGAATTCGGCGAGACGGGCATTCCGGCCGCGATCGTCACGAAGTACCTGGCCGAGCACGGGATCATCGTCGAGAAGACCGGCCTTTACTCGTTCTTCATCATGTTCACGATCGGCATCACGAAGGGCCGCTGGAACTCGATGGTGACCGAGCTGCAGCAGTTCAAGGACGACTACGACAACAACCAGCCGCTGTGGCGCGTGCTGCCGGAATTCGTCGCGCAGCATCCGCGCTACGAGCGGGTCGGCCTGCGCGACCTGTGCACGCAGATCCACGACGTGTACCGCGCGAACGACATCGCGCGCCTGACGACGGAGATGTACCTGTCGGACATGGAACCGGCGATGAAGCCGTCGGACGCGTTCGCGAAGCTCGCGCACCGCAAGATCGACCGCGTGCCGCTCGACGAGCTCGAAGGCCGCGTGACGAGCATCCTGCTGACGCCGTACCCGCCGGGCATCCCGCTGCTGATTCCGGGCGAGCGCTTCAACAAGACGATCGTGAACTACCTGCGGTTCGCGCGCGACTTCAACGAGCGTTTCCCGGGCTTCCACACCGACATCCACGGCCTCGTCGCGGAAGAGGTGAACGGCCGCGTCGAGTACTTCGTCGACTGCGTGCGCGACTGATGGCGACGCACGGACGATTCCGGGCGATGCGCGCGGCGCTGGCCGCGCTCGTCGTCTGGGCGGCAGGGTCGGCTGGGCCGGGTGTCGCGCATGCGGAAGTCGCCGCGGCCGACCCGATCGACGTCGCGATGCGGCAATGCCTCGCGCGGCGCGACCGTTCGTCGACGGCCGGCCAGATCCAGTGCATGGGCGAAGCGCAGCAGCAGTGGCAGGCAGTGATGGACGGCGCCTACCAGCGCCTGTTGAAGGATGCGCCGGCCGACGCGAAGCGCGGCTGGCAGGACAGCCAGCGTCATTGGCTTACGTGGCGCAAGGATGAAGTGCATCTGCTGAAGGCGGTGTACGACACGACGCGCGGCACCGCGTACGCGATGTCGAGCGCCGACCTGCAGCTGCAGCCCGTGCGCGACCGTGCGCTTGCGCTGCGCGGCGCGGCCGATCGCTATGCGCCGCCGCCCGCCGCCGTACCGGTCGCGGCCACGAGCGGCGTGCAGGGCGGCGCGAGCGCGGTCCAGGATGCGCCCCAGGGTGCGGCCAAGCCGAACGGCAAGCCGGCGAATGCGCCGCGCGACCCGGCCGTGCGCCGCGTGCGGCCGTGCGAACAGGATGCCGCGTGCGAACACGCGCTGTTCGACCTGAACCGCTATTACCAGAAGCTGCGCCGCAAGATGCCCGCGCATTCGGCCGCGACGCTCGTGCGCGCGCAGCGCGCGTGGATCGCGTTCCGCGATGCGACCGCACCGCTCGTCGGTGAGGACGGGCGCGTCGACCTGATCGGCGCGCGCATCGCGACGATGAAGCGGCTGTCGGAGACGGCCGGCAACAAATAAGCGCCATCGCGACGCCGGTCGGTGGGCGACAACGAAACGGGCACCCTCGGGTGCCCGTTTGCATTTGGCTTGGCGGCGTGTGGCCTACGCAGGCTGTTGCGTGCCGTGCCGGCCGAACCACGACGGCACGAGCGCGACCGCATCGTCGAGCGAGGCGAGCACGTGCAGGCTCAGCGCGACGATTTCGGGCGTCGGTGCTTTCAAGTCGGGCACGGTGACGACCGACGCGCCGGCGCCGGCGGCCGACTGCGCGCCGAAGTCGCTGTCCTCGAACGCGACGCAAGCGTGCGCCGGCACGCCGAGGCGCTCGGCCGCGAGCCGGTAGACGGCCGGGTCCGGCTTGCCGCGCGCGACTTCGTCGCCGCCCGCGATCGCGCGAAAGAACGGCAGCACGCCGACCGCGTCGAGCCGCGTGCGGATCACGTCGCACGCGGACGACGACGCGACCGCGCACGGAATGCCCGCCTGCGCGAGCGTGTCGAGCAGCGCGAACGCGCCGGGCTTCAGCGGAAACTTCGGATGCGGTTCGGGCGCCGCGAGCTGTTCGCGCACGCGGGTGCGCACTGCGTCGAACGTATCGGGGTTGCCGATCAGCCGCGCCAGGATGACCTGGCCTTCGGCGAACGAGCGGCCGACGATCTGCAGGTAGTCGGCGGCGGTCAGCACGACACCGTGCGCATTCGACACGTCGATCCACGTGTTCATGATGGTCCGCTCGGAATCGACGAGCAGGCCGTCCATGTCGAAGAGCGCGGCGGAAAAGGTCATCGGCGGCATCCGGGAAGCGGGGAAGGCGAGGGGCGGCACGTCGGCCGCCCGAATGAAAAACGGACGCCGAAGGCGTCCGTCCGGCACAGCGGGCTTACTGGCCGAGCGCGGCGCGGGCCGCCTTGACCGCCGCGCGCACCTGGTCGGGTGCGGTGCCGCCCGGGTGGTTGCGGCTGGCGACCGAACCCTCGAGCGTCAGGTAGCCGAACACGTCGTCGCCGATCAGGTGCGCGACGTTCGGCAGTTCCTGCTTCATCTCGTCGAGCGTCAGGTCGGCCAGGTCGATGCCGCGGTCGTCGCAGATCTTCACCGCGTGCGCGACGGCTTCGTGCGCGTCGCGGAACGGCAGGCCGCGCTTCACGAGGTAGTCGGCGAGGTCGGTGGCGGTCGAGAAGCCCTGCAGCGCGGCCGCGCGCATCGCGTCCGGCTTCACGGTGATGCCCGCGACCATTTCGGCGAAGATCCGCAGCGTGTCGGCGACCGTGTCGACCGTGTCGAACAGCGGTTCCTTGTCTTCCTGGTTGTCCTTGTTGTACGCGAGCGGCTGGCCCTTCATCAGCGTGAGGAGCGCCATCAGGTGGCCGTTCACGCGGCCCGTCTTGCCGCGCGCGAGCTCGGGTACGTCCGGGTTCTTCTTCTGCGGCATGATCGAGCTGCCGGTGCAGAAGCGGTCGGCGATGTCGATGAAGCCGACGCGCGGGCTCATCCACAGCACGAGCTCTTCGGAGAAGCGCGACACGTGCGTCATCACGAGCGCGGATGCCGCGGTGAATTCGATCGCGAAGTCGCGATCGGATACCGCGTCGAGCGAGTTCGCGCAGATGCCGTCGAAGCCGAGCGTCTTCGCGACCGCGTGACGGTCGATCGGGTAGCTGGTGCCCGCGAGCGCGGCCGCGCCGAGCGGCAGGCGGTTCACGCGGGTCCGGCAGTCGCGCATGCGCTCGGCGTCGCGCGAGAACATCTCGACGTACGCGAGCAGGTGGTGGCCGAACGTGACGGGCTGCGCGACCTGCAGGTGCGTGAAGCCCGGCATGATCGTGTCGGCATTCTGTTCCGCGAGGTCGAGCAGCGCGCCGCGCAGGTCGTTCAGCAGGCCGCCGATGCGGTCGATCTCGCCGCGCAGCCACAGGCGGATGTCGGTCGCGACCTGGTCGTTGCGCGAGCGGCCCGTGTGCAGGCGCTTGCCGGCATCGCCGATCAGCGCGGTCAGGCGCGCCTCGATGTTCAGGTGGACGTCTTCGAGGTCGAGCTGCCATTCGAATTCGCCGCGCTCGATCTCGCCCTTGATCTGCGCCATCCCGCGTTCGATCGCCGCCAGGTCGTCGGCGCTGATGATCTTCTGCGCGGCGAGCATGTTCGCGTGCGCGAGCGAGCCGGCGATGTCGACGAGCGCAAGGCGCTTGTCGAAAAACACCGACGACGTGTAGCGCTTGACCAGCTCCGACATCGGTTCCGAGAAGCGGGCCGACCAGGCCTCGCCCTTTTTGTGCAGTTGGGACGTCATGGCGATTCTTCGAAGGGGAGTTGGGCGGCGTGCGCCGCCGAGGGAATCCCGCGATTCTAACATTCGCGGGCCTGCCCGCCGACGCGCGCAGCCGTTCGCGGCGGCCCGCCGGCCGTTGCCCCGGCGTGGCCCGGCCCGTTCAGTCGCGCACAAGCACGACCAGCTTCAGGTCCTCGCGGTGCGCGGGCTTCAGCGTGATCTGCTGGTACACGAGGCGGCCGTCGGCCGGATGGTCGAATTCGCGCAGGCCGCCTTCGCGCTCGAACACGTCCTGCGACGCCCAGTACTGCGCGAACGCGTCGCTGCCGGCGGTCAGCGCGTCGATCAGCGCGCGCGTCGGCGCGTCGGCCAGGTGGCGGATCGAATCGGCGCGGAATTCGGCCGCGAGCCGCCGCGCGCGGGTTTCCCAGTCGACGATCAGCGTGCGCGCGGCCGGCGACATGAACGTGAAGCGCAGCAGGTTGCGGTCGTGCTCGCCGTCGAGCCAGCCGGAAAACAACGCGGCGGCCGGCGCGTTCCACGCGAGTGCGTTCCATTGCCGGTCGAGCACGTACGCGGGCGTCGCGATCGCCGCGACGGTCGCGGCGAGCGTCGGCGGCAGATCGCCGCCCGCGACGTCGGGCTCGGCCGGATCGCGCTGCGCGGCCAGCTCGAACAGGTACGCGCGCTCGGCCTTCGACAGTTGCAGCGCGACGGCGATCCGCGCGAGCGCGTCGGCCGACGCCGACACGGGGCGGCCCTGTTCGATCCACGTGTACCAGGTCGGGCTGACGCCGCACAGTTGCGCGACTTCCTCGCGCCGCAGCCCCGGCGTGCGGCGGCGCGGGCCGGGCGGCAGGCCGACGGCCTGCGGCGACAGCCGCTCGCGATGGGCGCGGATGAATTCGCCGAGCGCGCGGGCGGGCGTGGCGTCGAGCGGCGGGACGGGGGCGGAGGACGGGTGGTTCATGCGGAAACGGCGAAGTGGAGGCGAGGACGCGGCAAAAATCAGACAGGTGTATCGAATACCAGAATAACTGCTTAACTTGTACTGGTACAAACGCAGGCCTATTGTAGCGGCTCGCGCGCTGACAGGCAGCGGGCGTCCCACAAAACGCGTGCATGGGGCTGGAGCGGCGCTGAAGCGCTCACTCCGGTCGACCGCACAAAGGAGCGAACGATGAAACACCACGACCAGGTCGCCGACGCATTCGGCACGACGACCGCCGCCTATCTGACGAGCACGGTCCACGCGACGGGTGCCGATCTGCAGACGCTCGCCGACGCAGTGCGTGCGACGCCCGACGCCGCGGTGCTCGACCTCGGCTGCGGTGCCGGTCACGCGAGCTTCGCGGTCGCGCCGCACGTGCGCGACGTGGTCGCGTACGATCTCGCCGCGCCGATGCTCGCGACCGTCGACGCGGCCGCGCGCGAGCGCGGGCTCGCGAACATTCGCACGCAGCAGGGCCCGGCCGAACGGCTGCCGTTCGACACCGCGACGTTCGACTGGGTCGTGAGCCGGATGAGCGCGCACCACTGGCACGACATGCGCGCGGCGCTCGCCGAGGTGCGCCGCGTGCTGAAACCGGGCGGCCGCGTGCTGATGATCGACATCGCGGGCAACGATCATCCGTTGCTCGACACGTACCTGCAGGCTGCGGAAGTGCTGCGCGACGCATCGCACGTGCGCGATTACCGCGCCGACGAGTGGCTCGCGATGTTCCGCGACGCGGGCTTCGACGCACAGGTGCACAGCCGCTGGCGGTTGCCGATCGATTTCGACACGTGGGTCGAGCGCATCCGCACGCCGGCCGACAGCGTCGCCGGCATTCGCGCGCTGTGGGCGCATGCGCCCGACGAGGCGCGCGGTTATTACGCGGTGCAGCCCGACGGTTCGTTCGAGCACGACGCGCTGCTGATCGACGCGCGCTGACCGGGCCGCGCGGCTCGCCGGCGCGTTTCACCGCCCGATGAAAAAAGCCGCGATACGCACCGTGGGCACGGTGGCGTATCGCGGCTTTCGCGATGCCGGCCGGCGCGGAGCGGCCCCGCGCCGGATGCGGATCAGCCCGTGTTGCGCAGGCCGGCCGCGATCCCGTTGATCGTCAGGTGAATCCCGCGGCGCAGCCGCGCGTTGGTGTCGCCCGCGCGGTGACGCTTGATCAGCTCGACCTGCAGGTGATTCAGCGGATCGAGATACGGGAAGCGGTTCGTGATCGAGCGCGCGAGCAGCGGGTTGGTCGCGAGACGGCCTTCGTGTCCCGTGATTTCCGCCAGGGCCTGCGACGTGCGCTCCCATTCCGCGACGATCCGCTCGAACACGTGCTTGCGCAGCTTGCGGTCGGCGACGAGTTGCGCGTAGCGCGACGCGACCGCGAGATCGGTCTTCGCGAGCACCATGTCCATGTTCGACAGCAGGTTCGCGAAGAACGGCCAGGTCTTGTTCATCTTCTTCAGCAGCGCGACGCGCTTGGTGCGCTCGGCGTCGTCCGGCGCGCCGTCGAGATACGCGCTCACCGCGCTGCCGAAGCCGTACCAGCCCGTCAGCAGCAGCCGGCACTGGCCCCACGAGAAGCCCCACGGAATCGCGCGCAGATCCTCGATCTTGCGCTGCTTCGGATCCTGCAGCTTGCGCGAGGCCGGGCGGCTGCCGATGTTCAGCTCGGCGATCTCGGTGATCGGCGTCGACGAGAAGAAGTAGTCGGTGAAGCCCGGCGTTTCGTAGACGAGCGCGCGGTACGCGGCCATCGCCGAGTCGGACAGCGTCTGCATCGCCGCCTCGAACGCGGGCAGTTGCGCGGGGGCGTTCGATTGCGGCAGCAGCGACGCCTCGAGCGTCGCGGCGACGACCGTCTCGAGGTTGCGCCGGCCGATCTCGGGGTTCGCGAACTTGCTCGCGATCACCTCACCCTGTTCGGTCAGGCGGATCTGGCCGTTCACGGTGCCCGGCGGTTGCGACAGGATCGCCTGGTAGGTCGGGCCGCCGCCGCGGCCGACCGTGCCGCCGCGGCCGTGGAACAGCCGCAGCGTGATCTTGCGGTCGCGGAACAGGTCGACGAGCGCGAGTTCCGCACGGTACAGCTCCCAGTTCGACGTGAGGAAACCGCCGTCCTTGTTGCTGTCCGAGTAGCCGAGCATCACTTCCTGCTCGGCGCCCTGGTGCGCGATCAGCGCATCGATGCCCGGCAGCGCGAAGTATTCGCGCATGATGCGCGACGCGTCGCGCAGGTCGGGGATCGTCTCGAACAGCGGGATCACCATCAGGCTGTTCTTCGCATGGCTGCCGGGTACGCCGAGCGTGCCTTCGAGCAGCCCCGTCTCCTTCTGCAGCAGCAGCACCTCGACGAGGTCGCTGACGGTTTCCGTATGCGAAATGATGTAGTTGCGCACGGCGCGTGCGCCGAATTGCGCGCGCACGTCGCGCGCCTTTTCGAACACGCCGAGCTCGCTTTGCGCGAGCGCCGAGTATTCGATGTACGGCGAGCGCAGCGGGCGCGGATCGGCGAGCGCGGCGAGCAGCACGCGCAGCTTGTCTTCCTCGGCGAGCGCCGCGTAGTCGGCCTCGACGCCCGCGCGCGCGAACAGCTCGGCGACCACGGCTTCATGGATGTCGGAGCTCTGGCGCAGGTCGATGCTCGCGAGATGGAAGCCGAACACTTCGGCCGCGCGCACGAGCGGCGCGAGGCGCGGCGCGGCGAGCGACGTGCCGTGGTGTTCGTCGAGCGATGCGGTCAGCACCTTCAGGTCGGCGACGAACGCTTCGGAATCCGCATACGGGATCGCGCGCACGGGCGGCGCGCCGCGGCCCGCGCTGCGCACGGGCACCGTGCCTTCGCCGACGCGCACGCGCGCGCTCGCGGCGAGCCGCGTGTAGATGCCGATTAGCGCGCGGCGGTACGGTTCGTCGACGCGGTGCGGCGACTGGTCGGGCGATGCCGCCGCGAGCGCCTTCACGGCGTCGTTCGCGCCGACGAGCAGGTTCGACACCGACAGCTCGGCGCCCAGCTTGTGCACCTGTTCCAGATAGTGTTCGAGGATCACCGCGGCCTGGCGGTTGATCGCCTCGTCGAGCGTTGGCGCGGTCACGTTCGGGTTGCCGTCGCGATCGCCGCCGATCCAGCTGCCCATCTGGAAGAACGCGGGTACGCGCGCGGACAGGCCGTGCTCGGCGAGCGCGGCCTCGATGTCGCCGTACAGCGCCGGCAGCTCGTCGAGGAAGGTCGCGCGGTAGTACGACAGCGCGTTCTCGATCTCGTCGCCGACCGTCAGGCGTGAGTCGCGCAGCATGCGTGTTTGCCACAGCGCGGTCACGCGCGCGCGCAGCATCGATTCGTTGTACTGGCGCTCGCGCGCGGTCAGCTCCTGGTCGCGTTCGGCGAGCAGGCGCGCGATGTCGTGCTGCGCGTCGAGGATGCTCTTGCGCTGCACTTCGGTCGGGTGTGCGGTCAGCACCGGCACGATCAGCGCATCGTCGAAGAAGCGCTGCAGCAGGCGCTTCGACGCGTTGCCGGTGGTCTTCAGCTGTTCGAGCGCGTATGCGACCGTGCCGGGCTGCGGCGCGGAGCCGGCCAGCGCGTGGATGCGGCGGCGGCGGTTGTGGTGGCGGTCTTCCGCGATGTTCGCGAGATGCGAGAAATAGCTGAACGCGCGCACGACGCTCACCGTCTGCTCCGGCGTCAGCTTGCGCAGTTTCTTCTCGAGCGTCTGCGCGGCTTCGCTGTCGTCCTCGCGGCGGAACTTGACCGCGGTCTGGCGGATCGTCTCGACGACGTCGAACACGGTGTCGCCTTCCTGCTCGCGCACGACGTCGCCGAGCAGGCGGCCGAGGAAGCGGATGTCCTCGAACAGCGGGCCGTCCTTGTCCTCGCGCGTGCGCGTGCCGGACTTCGGCGCGCCGGCCGTGCGGGCAGCGGGGCCGGCGGTTTTCGTCACGCGTTTTGTCTGACGTATCGGGTCTTTCGGTTTCGTTGCCGTTTTCGCACGGCCGTTCGCGGCGGTGGCGACGGTGTCCGTCGAGGCGTCGGAGGAGGACAGGGCAGCATTGCGGCGCGCCGTACGCGCCGATCCGGAAGACTTCACGATGGGTTTCCTTGGGAAAGCTCGAGTCAAAAGGAACTGCGAAAACTGCGGGAACTGCGGTCAAGCAACCAGCTACGTGCGGCACATCCGCACATCGGCGCCGCGACCCGCGCAGGGGCCGGTCGGGCGCAGGCTCCGGGCCCGGGCGGGCCGGGGCGTGCGTGCTACCATTGTTCGATCTTCAATCCCGTCCTTCGATGTTCCAGCAATGAATTCCGAGACCCTTGCGGCCGGGCCGCAACAGGCACAGCCGCCCGCGACGTTGACGATTGCTTCGCGCGAGAGCCGCCTGGCGATGTGGCAAGCCGAACATGTGCGTGATGCGCTGCGCAAATTATATCCAGCTTGTGACGTGAAAATCCTCGGGATGACGACCCGGGGCGATCAGATTCTCGATCGCACGCTGTCGAAGGTCGGCGGCAAGGGCCTGTTCGTGAAGGAACTGGAGAGCGCGCTGGCCGACGGCCGCGCCGATCTCGCCGTGCATTCGCTGAAGGACGTGCCGATGGCGCTGCCCGACGGCTTCTCGCTTGCCGCGATCATGGAGCGCGAGGATCCGCGCGACGCGTTCGTGTCGAACGACTACGCGTCGCTCGACGCGCTGCCGGCCGGCGCGGTCGTCGGCACGTCGAGCCTGCGTCGCGAGGCGATGCTGCGCTCGCGCTATCCGCACCTCGACGTGCTGCCGCTGCGCGGCAACCTCGACACACGCCTCTCGAAACTCGACCGCGGCGACTACGCGGCGATCATCCTTGCGGCCGCCGGCCTGAAGCGCCTCGGCCTCGAAGCGCGGATCCGCGCGCTGCTCGACGTCGAGGCGAGCCCGCCCGCGGCCGGCCAAGGCGCGCTCGGCATCGAGATCGCGGCGCACCGCGACGACGTCGCCGGCTGGCTCGCGCCGCTGCACGACCGGCAGACCGCGCTCGCGGTCGAGGCCGAGCGGATGGTGTCGCGCGCGCTCGGCGGCAGCTGCGAGGTGCCGCTCGCCGCGCACGCGGTGTGGCGCGCGGGCGAACTGTACCTGACGGGCCGTGTGTCGACGACCGACGGCAAGCGCGTGCTGACGGCCGAGGAGTGCGGTGCGGTCGTGACTGTCGCCGATGCGCTCGCGCTCGGCCGCGCCGTGTCCGACGATCTCGAGGAGCAAGGTGCGCTCGACATCGTCCGCGCACTGCTCGCCGCCGGCTCGCCGGCCGGCAAGGGCGACGCCTGATGGCGGGCGGCGCGCGCGCGTTCACCGCCGTCCTGACGCGCCCGGACGGCCAGTCGGACGCGCTCGCCGGGCAACTGGCCGACGCCGGTTGCGACGTGCTCGAATTCCCGCTGATCGACATCGCGCCGGTCGACGATCCGGCGCCGCTCGACGCCGCGTTCGCGGCGCTTGCCGACTACGCGCTCGTGATTTTCGTGTCGCCGAACGCGATCGACCGCGCGCTCGCGCAGTACGGCGCGATCTGGCCGAACGCGCTGCCGGTCGGCGTGGTCGGGCCCGGCAGCGTCGCGGCGCTTGAGCGTCACGGCATCGCGGCGCCCGCACATCGCGTGATCGCGCCGCAGGCGCCGGCTGACGGCGGCGTGCCCCATTACGATTCGGAAAGCCTGTTCGCGTGCATCGAGGTCGCATTCGGCGGCGCCGAGGCACTGGCGGGCAAGCGCGTGCTGATCGTGCGCGGCGACGGCGGGCGCGAATGGCTCGCCGACCGGCTGCGCGAGGCCGGCGCGGACGTCACGCTCGTTGCCGCGTACCGGCGCGTCGTGCCCGAGCCGCGCGTCGGCGCATGGGAGCGCGTGCATGCGCTGCTCGACGGCGCACCGCATGCGTGGCTCGTCACGAGCTCGGAAGGCGTGCGCAACCTGCACGAACTCGCGCGGGCGCACCTGAACGATGCCGAGATCGATGCGCTGAAGCATGCGCCGCTCGTGACGCCGCACCCGCGCATCGAGCAGACCGCGCGTACATTGGGTTTTGATAGGATTACGCTGACCGGCGCGGGCGATGAGCGCATCGTCCGCGCGTTTCGAACGATGGCCGCCGAGGCCGTCCAACCGGCGACAGCCGCACCGGTGACTAAACGCATGACAGATACCAACGATTCCAAAAGCGTCGCTTCCCAGCCGGCCGCTGCATCCGCACCGCCGTCTCGACCCCCGTACATGGCGTCCGAACCGCCCGCGCGCCGCGGCGGCAGCGCGCTGCTGTGGTTCGTCGTCGTCGTGCTCGGCTGCGCGGCGGGTGTCGGCGGCTATGCGCTGAACCGCAAGATCGACCGGCTCGACGGCTCGTTCGTCACGCGCCAGAAGGCGCTCGACGCGCAGACGGCCGAAACGCGCATGAAGACCGAGCAGGCGCTCGCGAGCACGCATCAGGTCGATACGCAGCTCGCGCAGCTCGACGGCAAGCTCGCCGACGCGCAGAGCGCGCAGCAGGCGCTGCAGCAGCAATACCAGGACCTGTCGCGCAACCGCGATGCGTGGATGCTCGAGGAAGTCGACCAGATGCTGTCGAGCGCGAGCCAGCAGCTTCAGCTGACCGGCAACACGCAACTCGCGCTGATCGCGCTGCAGAACGCCGACGCGCGTCTCGCGACGTCGCAGAGCGCGCAGGCCGTCACGGTGCGCAAGGCGCTCGCGCTGGACATCGAGAAGCTGAAGGCCGCGCCGGCGGCTGATCTCACCGGCCTCGCGATCAAGCTCGACGATGCGATCGGCAAGATCGACGCGCTGCCGCTGTCCGGCGAGGCGATCGTGCCGCACGAGGCGCCGAAGGCCGCGCCGGTCGACGCCGCGGCGTCGGCCGTGGCCGGCGAGCCGCGCTGGAAGGTGTGGTGGCACGACTTCTCGGCCGGCCTCGGCCAGCAGCTGAAGGGCCTCGTGCAGGTGCGCCGGATCGACAACGCGGACGCGATGCTCGCGTCGCCCGACCAGGGCTACTTCGTGCGCGAGAACGTGAAGCTGCGCCTGCTCACCGCGCGGCTGTCGCTGCTCGCACGCAACGACAGCGCGATGAAGGCCGACCTGCACGCCGCGCAGGCGTCGCTCGGGAAGTATTTCGATCAGGCATCGAAGGACACGCAGACCGTCGAGGATCTGCTCAAGCAGGTTGACGGCGCATCGCTGACGGTCGCGGTGCCGAACCTGAACACGAGCCTGAACGCCGTTCAGCAGTTCAAGAGCCGGGGGTAACGATGACGCTTCGAGGAATCGTCTGGCTCGCGGTCCTGTTCGCGATCGCCGCGGCGCTCGCCACCGTCGGGCATTTCGACGCGGGGCAGGTGCTGCTCGTCTATCCGCCGTACCGGGTCGACGTGTCGCTGAACCTGTTCGTGATCGCCATCGTCGTGCTGTTCATCGTCGTGTATGCGCTGCTGCGCATCGTGCGCAACATCTGGCGCATGCCGCAGCGGGTCGCCGCGTATCGCGCGCGTTCGCGCAACGAGAAGGCGCAGGCGTCGTTGCGCGATGCAATCGCGAACCTGTATGCGGGCCGTTTCTCGCGCGCGGAAAAGGCCGCGCGTGAGGCGCTGTCGGTCGACGCGAATCTGGGCGCGGCGAGCCTCGTCGCGGCCACCGCCGCGCACCGGATGCACGAGTACACGCGCCGCGACGACTGGCTGTCGAAGGTCGACGCGCCCGAGTGGCAGGATGCGCGGCTGCTCGCTGCGGCCGACATGCGCGCGGACGCACGCGATGCCGACGGCGCGCTCGCCGCGCTGGCTGACTTGCAGGCGGGTGGCAAACGCATCCATGCGCAGCAGGTTGCGCTGCGCGCACAGCAGCAGTTGAAGAACTGGGCCGAAGTGCTGAAGCTCGCGAAGGCGCTGGAGAAACGTGAGGCGCTGCATCCGGCCGCGGCCGTGCGGCTGCGCCAGCAGGCCGCGGAAAACCTGCTGCGCGAACGCCGGCACGATCCGGACGCGCTGCTCGAGGTGTGGCAGTCGCTGTCGCCGGTCGAGCGCCAGTCGCCGCGTCTTGCCGATCTTGCGGCCGACCTGCTGGTGCCGCTCGAGCGTCGCAACGAAGCGCGCCGCATCGTCGAGGAAGCGCTCGCGCACAACTGGGACGCGCGCCTGCTGCGTCGTTACCCGGACACGGCCGGCGCCGATGCGCTGCCGCTGATCCAGAAGGCCGAAGGGTGGAAGAAGGATCACCCGGAAGATGCCGACCTGCTGTTCGCGCTCGGCCGCCTCTGCCAGCAGCAGCAATTGTGGGGCAAGGCGCAGTCGTTCCTCGAATCGGCGCTGAAGCTGGCCGACAACGAGGCGCTGAAGGTGCGTGCGCACCGCGCGCTCGCGCGTCTGTTCGAGCATCTCGGCGAAACCGACAAGGCCGCGAAGCACTACCGCGAAAGCGCGCTTGCGATCACCGTGGTCTGACGCGGGTGGCGCGGCTGCTTGCCGCTCCGCGAAAAAAGCCCCGAACTGAACTGCACCCCAAAAGTTGGATTTTGATCCGACCTTTGGGGTGTTTTTCATGACGAAGTACAGCGATGAGCTTCGACGACAAATTGTCCAAGAGCATCTGGCCGAGGGGC
>NZ_JBQVSQ010000007.1:300590-459003 GCF_052952715.1 Burkholderia sp. YIM B11467 | reverse complement strand
GGACCGTGAAACGACTCTACGCCGATGATAGTGCGGATTCCCGTGTGAAAGTAGGTAATCGTCAGGCTCCCTAAGCCAAGAACCCCCGCCCGAAAGGCGGGGGTTTTTGCATTTCGGCGACGGAAATCTAGATCTCGACGAACGAGGAGACCTGCGAAGCAATCAGGCGCGGTGACGGTGAGCACTGGCAGGCACATATATCGTCGCTCAGTGCGGCCTGCCGGCCGTCTGGGCCGGTAGTAGGGATGCGCGGCCCATCGCATACGATCTTGCCTATGGTCTTGCATGCAGGACACCAGACAGGGTCGCCTTCGTAAGCTTGTTCTCGGGTGCCGATCAGGTCGTTGTTGTCGCCATCCTGGACCAGACCACCTGCCGTGGTGGTATCGCCTTTCAAAATGTCATAGCGCTTCACTTGGAGGCCTCCGAGTCACTTGGCCACGGGGCCGCGATAGTGGAAGCTGTTCAGCACGGTGTCCCATGCTTGAATCGCTTGTGTCTCGCTGGCAGGAGAGGTTGCCTCGGAGGCCGGTGTAACCGCATCGGGTGCCGCACCGAAGAGCAGCTCAATCGCAGTGTGAGGCTTCGAGATATCGCGCTCGACGCCAGGGGCAAGCAGATAGAACTGATACTTCTGCACACCGTCCTCACTGATGGCGATCAGAAGCTCTTCGCCCTGCATGCCGGCGAACTGGCGCTTACCTTTCCGCAGAACCTTGTAGCGACCCACAAGGGATTTCAGCCGGATCTCGAATGCAGGGAGCCCATCCAGCAGCGATGCTTGCTGATCGACATCGACCGACTCGCGCAATTTCACGATCAGGTTAGATGGGCGACCGGGCACAAGTCCAACCGCCAGCGTGGCGTCGAACCCGGGCAATGGTTTGCCACCGATGGCGCCACCGTCGAAGCAGAACGCTCCGTCCGAAGGAACATCCCAATCCGTGCGACGATGGATGTTGCGAAGAATTTCGGTGGCATTCCGGATGGCAGTTTGATCGTACCCACCACCAAATTTATTCTTCAGCACGAATAGCGTCTCGTCTGATAGCGCGTATCCCTCAACATCGTAGACTTGCTCTTCCGACGGCACATCGTAGCGACCAAAAACGAAGAAGCGCGAGTCTTCACTCGGTCGAACCACTTGATGCGACCACGGAGTTTTTGTCGGCGTGAACGATTTGTGCGGATCCAGCCTCATCGTAGTTTCTAGTTCGAGTTCACGCGTGTCGATCCGACGCGCAAACTCCTGCCTGCTCACGTTTTTGGTGCTCGCGATCGAATACCCCATGTACTTGAACTGTTGGTTGTATACCTCGGCATCACCAGGAAGCTCGAGGGCGAAGCGCCCGATACACCACGGGCGGGTATCGTGCATTACAGGTGCGGTCATAACGTGATCCGATGAGTTGCTGCTTTTACATGCAGTAAGCCCGAAAAAGAGGACTGTCAGAGCGGTGAGAGTTTGTTTGCCGAAGCGACTCACGGTGGTCATGTCGGTGTGTCGATTGTTCTTGCGATCTTGACCAGGCTGTATAGCGTGGCCCAACGTGCCCACGGATGTTTAAAGCACTCTTGGTGACCCATGCCGTTCTGGTCAAAAGCAATCCGTACGCCTTCGGCCTTGCCTCCTGGGATGCCGCCCTTCAACCCGCGGGCCACAGCTTCGCCAGACCACACCGGCACGGTGCCATCGCCAAAAATCAGGCCTCGTTCAGCTGCAAAGTTGGGCGTCATCAACTCGGCTTCTATCGTATAAGCCTGATTTTTGACACGTATGCGAATTTGTCCCTTTGCGTTGTCGCTTAATAGTTGGGCACCAAGCAGATCTTCTTCCGTAGTACTGGCAGGAAAGTCTCCTCGCCAGAAGATACGACCGAATGTGAGTAGTTTTTCACGGGGAACAGATATCTCCCGACGTCTTGGACCCGCGGACGCATTGGTCTTCGTTGTTGCCGATTCGGCAGCTTGTTGTAGAGGACCGCTCCCGTAGAAAGCGTAGGTGTTGGGGTGGTACTTGTTGATCAATGCTGTTTGTCGCTCAACGACCTCACGCATCGTCATCTGAAAATTCTTCTGAATAGTCATGGCGGGTTCGTTGATCGCCAGGCGCTTCTTGGCAATACCAGCCGGATCGAGGATTGCATCAGTCTGATGAGGCACCAACCCATACCACGCCTGCGACGCGTACAACGAGAGCGTGTCGCCCGGCTTGGGGAGCTTGAGAATTTCGTCGCGTCTAAGATTGCGCACGATCCACCATGGTTCATAGCCGTGATAGTCGGGCATTGGCAGGAGCTCCAGCGGCCCGGGCGCATTGGCCGTGACGGCAGTGAACTCGCGGCTGTTGCGCCCCGCCAGCACCTGGTTGATGACTGTATTTTCTGTCTGTGCCCCCGCACGAAACCGTCTCGCGGCAAGCGGCGCACCCGTGGCCGGCTGCGCACCGTGAATCACCCCGTACATCAGGTCGGCATGCCCGGCGATCACCGACGCCATTCGCGTGACCAGCCCACCCATCGAATGCGTGATGATGATTGCCTTCTTGACCTTGTTTTCCGCGCAGATTTCCCGGATGCCCATAAGTCGAGCCTTCCTCTTGCGCTTCTTGTCAACGCAATCGATGCCTTCGACTACATCCCGAGCCGAATCGAGATTCGACTGAAGCCAGTTGTAGCCGATTGCGTAGACGGGATATCGGAACTCGCAGAATTTCTTGAACTCGTCGGACGTGGCGTGAATCACGTCTGCAGTCGGGCCGTGCGCACCGTACAGCCTCGGTGGAGTACCGATGATCGGTTTCAGCGTGAACGTTTCGCCCGTTGGGTCGCCTGCGGCCCATGCCCCGAGTAACTTGCCTGAATCCGCCGGGTTGTTCAGCTCGCGTTCGAGCCACGCGAAAGTTGAGTGGTAGCTCGTGCAGTGCACGGAGCCCCAGCCCCTGCGCCGTGCCTCCTCCTCGGAAACGTCGCATCCGTCCGTGCTGACCTCTCCGAAGGCCGAGACCATGGCCGCGTGCGGGTCGTAACGTGTTTGGCGCTCCGCAGCGTTTTCGAAGTAGCCGGACACCGCGAACGACAAGGAGTCGGTGATGCCATTTGGTGGGTCCCATATTTCCTTGCCGTTGTTTCGGTCGACCAGCAAGGACCCCATGACGCCGGGGATAAAGATCACCGGAATCGGTTGCCTTGGATCGCAATCGATCTCCTTCGCGCGGGTGTTCGAGTCGGGTGTCAGCGTCACTCTCGCCGATGAGCCGCCTCCAGGTTCGTGTCGTGCCTGAATGGTGATGGCTTCGGTTTTCTTGTCAGTGCTGTTGCTTTTGGGATTGCTCATGCGAGTACCAGGGCGGAGCTGCGATCGATCGACGAAGGGCGGATGGGTACGCGAATCTGCATCGCTATCTGGCCTCGTCGCGAGGGAACGGCAACACCCGAATCAGCAGCGACTCGACATCGACGTTCTTTTGTACGGTGGTCTGCCCCGATTCGTTCGTGACGCCCTTGATGACCGTCCCGTCCGCTCGCACGATTTCATAGGGATGGTTCTTGAGCACTTCACCGGTGATCTTGTGACGAAGAACGTAGGGATCGTTGAACGCGGTGTGAGGCCTGTCATTCATGTGTTCCGCAACCGAGCTCGGGCCGAGCCGGCCAAACGAAGCGGCCTTGCTCGTCCGGGTACCGCGGGTGCCGTCTTCGATTCCGTCGGCTGTGATGCGCAGGTAGGAACCGCCGCACTTCAGCATCAGCTCCTGTTTGGCTTCGATCACGACACGACCGCGATTGCTGGTGATCGCAAGATCCTGGTCCGCGTATAGCCGCATCGCGTCGCTTTGCGCCTCGATCTCGACTTTTCCCTTCGCCGCGAACAACTTCATGCCGGCCTTCTGAACGAACAGGCTGATTTTCTCGGCTGCGGCTGCGATCAGGGATTTTCCCGTCGCGATATGGGTATGTTCGCCACTGACAAAATTGATATGTCTGTCTGCAGCGATCTGCGTCGATTTCCGCGTGGTTGTCGCGATACCGGCAGGGCTTGACATGACGATCAGCGGTGTTGCGAAGCCGTTGGCTTCGCCCAAGCCGCCGCCATCCGTTCGACCACCGGAGGTCTGGCCGGACTCCGGATGTTGAGTTGCCCGTGCGACAGCATCGAAGTCATCTCGACCGGCCTGTAGCGATTCAGCCTGCGCTGTCGCACTTGCATGAGACAACGACTCAAGCAGCATGCCCGAGCGCGTAAGCTGATCTCGCGCTTCGGCAGCGTCGAGCTGTTCGCTATCGGGCGATTTCTTATGCGTGGTGAGATAGAGGCCTCGATTCGCCCTTACCGCACCGTAGTCGTCGGTGTGCAGTACAAATCCCATGCCCAGATAGCGGCCCCGTGTGTTGCCATCCTGGCGAATCAGGTAGCCCTGGTGAAACAGGCTGTAGCGCTTGCCCGTGAAGGTGGTCAGGCGCGTGCCGCCTTGATTCGTCGCATCATCATGGACCAATGCGTTGTAGGCGCCCGTTTTGCCGAACCCCTTCGACTGAAACCCGGACAACAGCACGTTCGTATGCCAGGGCGGCGGAGTTGTGCCGCCGTTGAGCCTGCCCAACACGAACGGCCGATCGCAGTCGCCACCCCAGTGTCCGATCGCCACCCATTCTCCGGCGCGAGGCACATGCACCGCGCCATATGCATTACCGGTGTCGGCCTGAAGTGTCAGAAGCAGTGGTGACGTGTTGAAGACGCCGGAAGGGCTTTGACGGTCCCACACATGGCGCACACGGATCCGGTTCAGCGAGTCGGACCACGCTTCTTCGCCTTCGGGCGCAACGACATGCGCATGCTCAATGTGTATCGCGGGCTTGGGGTGCTCAAACGGGCTCCGATATTCGACGGTTGTCGGTTGCGCTTCTATCTCGACGACGAAGAACCCGATTTCTCCGTCGCTGATGTGCGGCTGCGATGCAAAGGAGGGGCCGTGCCTGGCTTTCGCGTCGGTGATCGTCTGCTGCAGACTGCGGGGAAAGGAGCCGGAGAGTCGTCCGATCGGGATGTTGTTCTCGACGTACCAGTGCGCTTCGATCGCCACAAATTCGCGATCGTGCGGCGCGATGGCGATGTGTCTCGGATGATTGTTCAGGACGAAGCGTGCGCCCGTGTCGATCCAGCGCAGGCCGCCCGTTCCGACATAGCGACGGGCTATCGAATCCCACGCCTCCGTTCGAAGCCGGGCACGGCGGTCGCCGGCGCGAGAGTCGGCATAGCCATATAGCGTCGACTCGAAAATTTCCATCGGCGCAGAGGGAATGTGACGCGTCTCGCGCTGGCGCCCCTGCTCGACGTTGTATGTTGTCCATGCAAGATCGCTCGTCGAGTCGAAGTCGTGATGCGATCGTTTGTAATCGAACGAGCGCGATGTGTAGCGAACGCTTTGGAGGGTTTGGTGGGCGGACCATTGCGTCAGGCCATCTGCTTCGTTGCCGGTGTTGTCACGACAATACGACGCCGAGCTCGCTTCGGGTAGCGACGACAGGCGATCGACAATGATCAGCATGGTCTTCGGCGGTTCGCCTTGCCGGATTTCCTCGTGCTTCCAATAGCAGTACCAGCCTTCGTCTTCGAGCAACCGGTGAACGAAGTTCAAGTCTGAATCCGCCTGCCGGCAATACGACCGTACACGTGGCGGGTTGGTGATGTCCATGCGGACGCAGCCGCGATGCTGCGGATACCGGTCGAACACGTCGGTCAGGATTTCGCGTGCGTCTTTTTCCAGCCAGTAGTGGTCGTCGCGCGCGTGGCCGAGGAAGAAAAGGGCCGATGCGAACTCGATCTGGTAGACGGCTAGATCGCCGTCAGCGCCCAGTATTCCGGCACGATGGACGAAGCCGTGGATCGGACGATACGTCGAGTTCGAAAAAGGCGCGGTTGTTTGCTGAATCCAGAGAGTGATCGGCTGATGCATCAGCGAGAGCAGCGCGATATCGTCGCGGGTCGATGCGACGTCGACGGTCCATTGATAGTCGCGACCGATCTTCGCCCGTCCCTTTGCACGGAGCGGGATAAGCGTGTTGGCACCGAGAGGTGTATCCAGCTTCAGCAACCGGTCATGTTGCAGAAGACCTCGGTGGAGCGCGTCGAAAAGACTGCGGGATGTCGGTTTTCCGGACGAAGACGGTCTGGCTACCACGGTACTTCTCCCTTTCTCTCAGGTTCTCCGCACGGCAGCGGAGACGAGGACAATCGTGTTGTCCTCGCGTATTTCTCTTTGGAAATGTCCTAACCGATGTGGCGTGAATCAGGACATATACTAAGTAATGCAGAATTAAATGGTGCTTGGATGTTCTGGATAAAAAACGCAGTGATCGGAGCAGAAGAGGGAAATTTGCACCAGGATGAAACGTAGCGGCAAGTCTCTCGATTCGCCGGCCGGAATAGAGCGAGTACTTTGTTGACGCGGATAGCTGCGGGCGTGTAGAGGGCGCGCTGTTTGCGCGTCAGGACGCAGTTGACGTTTCGAAATCGGCGAACTGTCTCCGATTGTCACGTGACGGGCGATGTGGGGTGTCGACGATAGATGCGGATACTGACTGTGCCCAAAGGCAGGGCTTGCCTGTTTCGCAAGCTTCCGATTACGCGGGGTGCGATTCGAAGGAACCGAGTCGCGTGGGCGACGATAAGGTGATGATGCTTGGCCGGTGATTTCTGTTGTGACGGTTGTTTAAGGTGGCCGTTGATAAGCTTTGGCGGTATCTGAGCCGAGGAAGGGCGCAAAGAGACCAGCTGGACGTCGAGTCAACACCCAAGCAATAAGGGCCGCATAAAGCGACCCTTGCTTTTTAGAGCGCAAACGGGTTTCGGCCGCCCGGCTGATGGTAGGGCTGCTCGCGCAGTGCAAGCCCGTCGTGGTCAGGTCTGATGCAGATTTGCCGGGTGATGTGATTGATCTCGAGATAGACGAGATCACCCGGTTGGAATCCGAACAACTTGAAGTGCGCATCGACGACGCTCATCCAGGGCAGGTACGGCCAGCCCCGCTTGGGCTTGTCAGGCGTGCTGCGGAGGATCATTTGGAGCACCGTGCTCGGTTTGCGCTTCTTGGGACGTGAATTACTATTGGCGCCAACCATTTCCGACTTCTGTGCTGAGTTGGTTGTGGTTAGCGGGTCGTATGGGTGGCAGCCCATGCGACCCGCGCTTCGTGCGGCGATGCTGTTTTAGTTTAACGAAGGAAGACGCTTGATGAGACAGAAACGTGCGAACTAGCCGAACGGTATATGTGGAGTTCCACGTTGTCTTTTGAGAATTGACGCGAAGTGTTTTTTCGCGATAGTTTTTGTTAAAGAAGAATAATATTCTGTACGCTAGCTGCTACGCAATAGAGGGTTTTATTGAGATTCGGCCGTCGAATGCTCGAATAATCTGTACATACCCGTTATGAGTCAATAAGGCCGGGCCACGATCTTTTGATACCCATAGAACGCCCGCTTCTTCACGCACGGTCCACGAGGAGGGATTGCCAAATTGGTCAATGATTTGGATTTCGCCAATAGGTAAGCCGCAACTTCTATTGATACGTAGGCAGTTGTCGATTGCCGAAAATTGCGCAAAGCCGAGACTCTCATTACGAGCAACCAGCCGCCCTTCCACTTCATGAGCAGACCGTCCATTGCGGTCACGGTAGATGGATACGGTCAAGTGTTGTACATCCAAAGCTCGTAGTGATCGGGTCCATTCCACATCGTGAAGGTTGCTGACAACAGCAACATAGCGCGGAATGTAACGTAGGACCATTGCAGCTTGTTCACGTGTAATGTTGCTAAATGCACGTGTGAGGCTTGTGATGCAGCTGTCTTCGGGTTCGCCATAACGGAAGCAGCGTACCTGAGGTAGAACATGGCCTTCGAGCGAGTGCCCGGCCAATTCGACCTCGACGACGAACCAGTGTGACAAGCTCTTGTGTATGAGGGCTAGGTCAGCGACTCGTCGTTCTCCTTCCAATAGAAACGAACCAGCGAAGACCCCGCACCAATAATCAGGCTGCAGACAGGTAAGTGCCTTCACAACCTCCGCTTCGAAGTCAATTTCGACGAAAGTAGTAGGATCGACAAGGTTGAAAATATTATCTTCGTGGCAATCTCCGGTTAAGAGCTTTTTCATGCTTTGCTCCAGCTGACCGTAGCGACACCTTCCATATTCAGTTCTTCTTCTTTTAGGCGTTGAATCTCGGGCCCGCTAGCGACGAGCGTGTAGATCACGGCCCCCTCTTTACCTTTGGCCGGTCTCACGACTCGGCCAAGTCGTTGAATGCGTTGACGACGTGTTGCAGTGCTGGCGGCAATAATGCCGAGCTCTGTTTCAGGGACATTAAATCCTTCGTCGAGGGCCCGGCACGTTACCAAAACATCAATTTGGCCATGACGGTATTGCGCAAGCATCGCTGCACGATCTCGAGGTTTCATCTTCGAATGATAGACCCCACTTCGTACGCCATTTTCTTTAAGAACAGTTTGAATTAGATCGCATGCTTCAATGTCTTCGTGGAATACGATTGTCCGTTTTCCGCGATTTGCCGCAATAAGTCGTAATGCTATGCGAATACGATTTATGCTCAAATTTAGAATGCGTGCGCGCTTTAGATATAGGGCAATCGTTTCTTCTGAATTTGCGCCGTGCTGACTTATCGATCTTGCGATGGCTTTGCTTAGTTTGTCGTACTCGGTTTGACGATCTTCCTCGAGTTCGAAAATTAAATTTCTGAGTTGAAATGGGACGATTACATTGTCTTTCAATGCCGCCGCATAATCATAACTGTAAATTATTGGTCCTAGCGCCGGAATCAATACCTCTTTGAGCCCATCATCGTAAGGTCGCTCGGGTGTTGCTGATAGACCTAGCGAGGCAAAACTATTAATTTGCAAGACAGTGCGGAAATGTTCGGACGCGGCCTTATGGCATTCATCTACAATTAGGAAGCATTTTTGCTCCCGCATCCTTTCCGCCATTTTCGCGGCAGTGTTGAGTACGGCGATGTTGATTGTGCCGACGCGAAAGTTGGAATTTCCAGTGACAATGTTTATTTCATCGAGACTCAGATCGAAATAGTTCGCTGCCTCCTCCCACCACTGCTCGAGTAGTGCAGCTGTAGGGACGACGATGAGCGTTGCGATCGGTTTAATGCGATCAATACAAGAAAGTGCGAATACTGTCTTACCTCCTCCGGTCACAACGCTGACGATGCCGCGATGCTGGGCCTGTTCCCACTCTTCCAGCGCCGCGACTTGCCAACCACGTGGTGTCAGTTTTGGCAAAGCACCTCCCGCCTTAGTTTGAAGTTTTGCGACCAAATAATTCGGCTTCGGCCTGAGCACGGACTTCGGCATCAGCGTTGTCGAGTTGTTCAGCGCGTGCGCGGAGTAGGCTATTTTTCAGGTTGCGCACGCTATCCGGATTGACCCGCGCTGTTAGCTTACTTGTTTTGAATTCTGCAACCGCATCAAAAATGTACTGTTGGACGCATTCGGAAATCGCGTCCTTAGCTTCAAGGGTCTGGTAATATGGATGCAAGCCATTAATAATGACATGCAATACGCCAGCCTGCGCGCCAGGAACAAAAACTACATGCGGCTCGTAAGAGCTGGTTTCCTTGAGTGAGATAATGACATTAAGATCGGGAAGAATTTCGAGTCGCCCGATTTCATCTTCTGCCGTCAGGGTCTGAAGCTGTTGGAGATTATTGGCCGTGATAATTTCTAAAGGCGGAAGGGCAGCATTATTTAGTGCGTCCCTCATTTCAGGGCTCGTGAATTCGGATTGCATGTCTTTTACAAGATCACGCACCTGTTCCTTAGACCATTTCGCACCGCGGCCGGAACTGCGACGGCTTTTTGCATACTCGACATAGTCCTTTGTCTCTTTGACAAGGAACTGTTCCAGCTGCTCCTCTTCATTATCTTCAAAGAGCACCCTATCTTTGGTGTGCGATACGCCAAAGCCGTCTAACATCAAAACGCCGGTCAGACGCTGTGCAATAAGGTTGTTCGCCCCTTCGTCATCTACGCCACCAAATATTACACTCGGTTTCCACGCGCTGGGATATCCTTGAATTTGACGCCCATTCTGAAACATCGAAAACCCGCCGTACTTGCGCCCACCTTTGCGCAGAATGCCTATCCAGCCCGTAATAATCTTTCCGTCGATCGGGAAGCTTGGTAGATCGCGTTTCATAACCGTGCCCGACGGATCGGTGTCCCACTCGCTTTCTTGAGGAGGAAGGATTTCTTCGCCATTATAAGTTAGCTTCATGGCGACCTGTCCCTTATCTCCGGGGCGTAGATCGAACATATACATGGAGCCAAGATAGTCTTTGATCGTCTGTTCGGATCGGGTCTGTATGACACGCCGAAGTTTGCTGATGGTAATTTTTGTATAATGCTCATCTCGGCTGACGGTACGCATGGTCAGCGGGACTTTGGCACTGTGATTAGCGATAGCATCTACGTCAATTATCGCAGTCCACTCTTCTCCACTGCCCAGTTCGCATGTTGTTACCGTCCAATAGGCACCTATCCAACAGGCCGCCGTCTTCATGCCCATGCCGTATTTTGAGCGCCCTCTACTATCCGGAGTCGGATGAGCAATGCGCAGTGCAGCGACAAGGTCCACACTGCTCATGCCGATCGAATTGTCTGAGATCGTGAGTGTTTTATTGGGGCGGTCGTGAACGATCGAAACAGTGAGCGGTTCACCCTCTTCCCGAAGGACATCATCAATTAAATTGCCGTAATTTAGACGAGATTGAGTCGAATTGTCGACAAATTCCGCGAGTGCGAACCACATCGTATAGCTCAAACGGCTATAGGCATCGATGGCTTTGGGCCCGACGGTCAACTCCGCCTCTTGAGGGGCCTGATTGGTCTGTTGGATTTCTTGATTCATTATGTTTATCCCCCGGAGATGGGCTGGCCTGCGCCAGACCCCATTACGTCGAAAATGAGTCAGACGTGATTTTACCCTCAAATCGACCACGCGATCCTTGAATGTAGTCACTTGATGCTTCAATGCTAATCCAAAAACGCTCTAACTCTTCTGCAGCGGCTCCCGTCGTGTTGCTGCCTCCGAACGGGTCGAGAACTATGTCACCTGGCTCAGTCAAAAACTTAATGAAGAATTTCGCAAGGTCGATCGGCATGCGAGCAGGGTGCAGCTGGAGATTATTGTCCCGACAATACGTTTGATACAAGTCAAAATTTTGCGTATTCGAATAGGTTAAGACATTCGATGGAATTGCGCCCCCATTGTTTTTAAGAAAAGAAGTTTCGCCAATGTTATGTTGGGAGGGGCGCTTGCCTGCGTTATAGCTACCCTTCTTCAACAATTCTTTCATCGATTGACTATATTCTTGAAGCACTCGCTGATTGCTAGCCTTCGGTTTCTTGTTGGGAGACATCCACCATAATTTGGTGAAGCTGTCTTTCACGCGAATTCGCTCTACATTCACCCATTGGGCTGGAGAAGGTAGTTTTGCTGGATTTTGCCAAATAAATTCCTGGCAGAGATAAAGGTCATTTTTTGTCTGAAAATCAAGAAGCGCACGTAAGGCAAGCGTGGACATAACTGGAAGGCCAGGCTCCCATGAATTTCCCATTTCGATAACAATGGAGCCATCCGGTGTCAACATTTTCTTTAGCAATGGACCAAAAGCACAGAGCCAATGGATGTAGTTTTCACCAGTCTCGTTACCGTAACGCTTTTTTCGATTCAATGGAAAGGGCGGCGATGTGAAAATCAAATTCACCTTTCCTTCAAATCGCGAGATAGACCCGTCGTCGAGTATCTCGTCAGATTTTCCATGAAGCATCCTGCCCCATGGAGTTGCATACGCGACATTTGCCGGTGGGCGCCCAAGAAACGGGCTAGCTGGTCGGTCGTCTTTTTCTTCTGTTGATGCGTCGATGGTAGTTGTCTGCATGTAGGTCTAAATTAAGATTTCAATATTGATTTTTGTCGTCTAGTGATGCGCTCAACAGGCACGACATTTTCATGATAAAAGTGGATTTCTTAACAACGATATCGATCTGTCTAATCATTCGACGATGATGTCCAAACCACACCTCTGTACTATATGCAAGAGCTTAAGCGCAGCGCCCGTAGGTCTCTTCTGACCGATTTCCCACTTCTGTACAGTCGAAAGACTTGTGTTAAGTAGGAGGGCAAACACGGCTTGACTGACATTTGTTTCTTCACGAATGCGCTTAATTTCTGCCGGCATCAATGGTGCGACAGGAGATATGCTGAGTTGGTCAAACTGGCGTAGGGTGACTTGGTCTGTCGCGCGAGTTCCGCCAGAGCGATCCTCAATGGCGGATATAGCTTTGGAATCAAGGGATTTTGTCTTCCGCATATACCTATTCTTGCCGGTTGACTCGTTCGCCGAATTTTCTCGGCACCTACAAGACTGGACCACCTCTGATCGATGTCTAAGGTTGTTTTATAGCACTAGGTGCTACTATTCGCAAGCTTAAGTGTCGCCAACATCAGAGGTTTGAGGTGTGGGATCACATGTTCAATCGAGGGAGCGAGCGAGGGTTAGACGCATCAGATCCTCGCCGAAAGTCGTTGGGCAAGGTTTGTGCGTGCAAGGTCTGGGTGGATACGGGGCCAACGCATGGTATCTGGCGGGTGTGTCCAAATGTGACCTATTTTTGTCGTATTTCGTAATCCGGAAGATCTGACCTTCTTGGTCTTCGTAGATACGGTTTTAGCGATTCCAATAAGAATCGTAAATCCGTCGAAAATTTACATGCCCTTCACGAAATCGCTGCTTGCTGGGTCGGCGGCCGATTTGCAGTTTTTATCTCAGTGAATAAGGGGAGGGCGGTGGCCGGAGCAGCGCTCAAACATGGGCTGAGGAAGTTGCAAGTGACTATCGAAGTACCGATTCGGATCTAGTCCTTGCCGCGAAGGCGGACGACGTACGCGTGTCCTTCGCGGCAAGTGCTGATGGTGCATATTGGCGGCAGTTTCGACATCCAATTCCAAAGCTGCGGCATCGGTTATATCGGCCCTAGAGCCCTGCGATTGCCCACGCGGATTTCAAACGTCAATATTCCCCGCCCTCAACGCATTCGACTCAATAAACGCCCGCCGCGGCTCCACATCATCCCCCATGAGCGTAGTAAAGATCCCATCCGCAGCAATAGCGTCCTCGATCTGCACACGCAACAAACGCCGCACCGTCGGATCCATCGTCGTTTCCCACAGCTGCCCAGGGTTCATCTCCCCCAGCCCCTTATACCGCTGCTTCGAAACATTCCGCTCGGCATCCGCAAGCAGCCACTTCATCGCGCTCTTGAAGTCCGTCACGGCCATGCTGCGCTCGCCACGCTTGATGACCGCACCTTCCCCAATAAGTCCCTTGAACGTATTCGCGGTGGTCACGAGCTGCTGATAATCCGCCGTGTGTTGGAATTCCTGGTCGATGACCGAAACCCGCACGTTCCCGTGATGGGTACGCTCGACATGCAGCGACCGTTGCTCGCGCACCGGATCATACGAAGGCACCACGCGCACTTCGTTCTTCAAAGCCTCATCATGCAACGCAGCATGCAGCGCCTTCGCCGAAGCCTCCGTCGAAGCCTCATCGGAAAGGTCGATCGCAACCCCATCCATGATCGCTTCAAGCGCGGCCGGGTCATACAACCGGCTCAACCGCTCGATCACGCTCTTCGACAGCAGATACGACCGCGCCAGCTCCCCGAGCGCATCACCGGAAATCGCTGCCGCGTTCTCGCCGGGCACCAGCTCCGAGCCTTGCAGCGCCAAGCGCAGCATGTGCGCGTTGAGCTCCACGTCGTCCTTCAGATACCGCTCGTCCTTGCCCGCCTTGATCTTGTAAAGCGGCGGCTGCGCGATATACACATACCCGCGCTCGATCATGTCCGGCATCTGTCGATACAGGAACGTGAGCAGTAGCGTCCGGATGTGCGCACCATCGACGTCCGCGTCGGTCATGATGATGATGCGGTGATAACGCAGCTTGTCGAGGTTGTAGTCTTCTTTGCCGATGCCGCAGCCGAGCGCGGTCACGAGCGTGACGATCTGCTCCGACGACAGCAGCTTGTCGTAGCGCGCCTTCTCGACGTTCAGCACCTTGCCGCGCAGCGGCAGGATCGCCTGGAACTTGCGGTCACGCCCTTGCTTGGCCGAGCCGCCTGCCGAGTCGCCCTCGACGATGTAGATTTCGCACTTCGCCGGGTCTTTCTCCTGGCAGTCTGCGAGCTTGCCCGGCAGGCCGACGCCGTCGAGCACGCCCTTGCGGCGCGTCATCTCGCGCGCCTTGCGTGCGGCATCGCGCGCACGAGCAGCCTCGACGATCTTGCCGCAGATGATCTTCGCGTCGATCGGCGTTTCCAGCAGGAACTCTTCCAGCGCCTTCGCGACGACGTCCTCAACCGGCGCCCGCACTTCGGACGAAACCAGCTTGTCCTTCGTCTGCGAACTGAACTTCGGCTCCGGCACCTTCACCGACAGCACGCACGACAGCCCTTCGCGCATGTCGTCGCCGGTCGTCTCGACCTTGGCCTTCTTCGCGATTTCGTTGTCGGTGATGTACTTGTTCATCACGCGCGTCATCGCGGCCCGCAGGCCGGTCAGGTGCGTGCCGCCGTCGCGCTGCGGAATGTTGTTGGTGAAGCACAGCACGTTTTCGTTGTAGCTGTCGTTCCACTGCATCGCGACTTCGACGCCCACGCCTTCCTTCTCGCCGATGGCGTGGAAAATCGTCGGGTGCAGGTTGGTCTTCGTCTTGTTGATGTACTCGACGAAGCCCTTCACGCCGCCGGCGAACGCGAAATCGTCTTCCTTGCCCGAGCGCAGGTCGGTCAGGCGAATCCGCACGCCGTTGTTCAGGAACGAAAGCTCGCGCATGCGCTTCGCGAGGATGTCGTAGTGATACTCGACCGTGCCGAAAATGGTCGGATCGGCCATGAAGTGCACTTCGGTGCCGCGGTTCTCGGTATCGCCGGTCACCAGCATCGGCGACACTTCCACGCCGTCCACCTGCTCGAGCACGCGCTCCTGCGCGACGCCGCGATGGAACTCCATGAAATGCTTCTTGCCGTTGCGGCGCACGGTGAGGCGCAGCCAGCTCGACAGCGCGTTCACGCACGACACGCCCACGCCGTGCAGGCCGCCGGACACCTTGTAGCTGTTCTGGTCGAATTTGCCGCCGGCGTGCAGCTCGGTCATCACGATCTCGGCGGCGCTGCGCTTCGGCTCGTGCTTGTCATTCATCTTCACGTCGGTCGGAATGCCGCGGCCGTTGTCGGTCACGGTGATCGAGTTGTCGGCGTGAATCGTGACGTGGATATCGTTGCAGTAGCCGGCCAGCGCTTCGTCGATCGAGTTGTCGAGCACCTCGAACACGAGGTGATGCAGACCGGTGCCGTCCGACGTGTCGCCGATGTACATCCCGGGGCGCTTGCGCACCGCTTCCAGACCTTCGAGGATCTGGATCGACGAGGCGCCGTAGCTGCTGTTATCGGGTTGCGAATTGTGCTGTTCACTCATGGATATCTTCCGGTTCTGCGAGGCCACTCTAGTGGCGGCGCGGTACGTTTCAGCGAGAGAAATCGCCGGGCCGCTCCAGTTTCCTGGCTCGTCCACGGTGCCGGTCAGGCACCGAAAGGACGGGTTGTCGGTTCGCCATAAAAACGCCAAAGGGGCTTGCCGCCCCCTGGTGTGTGTCGTGATGTCGCGCGCGTCAGATGCGCATCGGCATCACGACATACTTGAACTCTTCGTTCTCGGGCACCGTGATCAGCGCGCTCGAGCTGGCGTCGCCGAGGCTCACCTGCACGGTGTCGACCTTCAGGTTCGCGAGCACGTCGAGCAGATACGTGACGTTGAAGCCGATGTCGACGGTGTCGCCCTGGTAGGCGATTTCCAGTTCTTCCTGCGCCTCTTCCTGATCGGCGTTGGTCGACATGATCTTCAGCTGGCCCGGCGCGATGATGCAGCGCACGCCCTTGAACTTGTCCGAGGTCAGGATCGCCGCGCGCTGCAGCGAACGCTGCAGTTCTTCGCGGCCGATCTCGAACGTGTTCTTGTGCGCCTTCGGGATCACGCGCTGGAAGTCGGGGAACTTGCCCTCGACGAGTTTCGACACGAGCTCGACCTGGCCGAACGTGAACTTGGCTTGGGTTTGCGCGATGTCGATGGTGACGGTGTCGTCGATGTCCTCGAGCAGGCGCTGCAGCTCGAGAATCGTCTTGCGCGGGACGATCACTTCCTGGCGGCCGAACGTGCCGCCTTCGAGCTTCATCGACGAGAACGCGAGGCGGTGGCCGTCGGTGGCCACGGCCATCAGCTGGTCGCCGTCGACGACGAGCAGCATGCCGTTCAGGTAGTAGCGGATGTCCTGCTGCGCCATCGCGAAGTGCACCATGCCGAGCAGCTGGCGGAACGACTTCTGCGGGACGGTGAGGGTCGCGCCGAAATCCTTCGCCTGCGCGACGGTCGGGAACTCGTCGGCCGCGAGGGTTTGCAGTGCGAAGCGGCTCTTGCCCGATTGAACGGTGAGGCGCTTGTCGGCGAGCGACAGCGTGACCTGACCGTCAGGCATCGCGCGCAGGATGTCGAGCAGCTTGCGGGCCGCGACGGTGGTCGCCACCTGGTCGCCGCCGACGCCGAAATCGGCGCGCGTGGTGATCTGCAGCTCCAGGTCGGTCGACAGGAACGAAACGTCCGGGCCGTTCTTGGTGATCAGCAGGTTGGCGAGGATCGGCAACGTATGGCGGCGTTCGACGATGCCGCTGACCGTTTGCAGCGGCCTGAGGAGGGTGTCTCGTTCGGTCTTGACCAGTTGCATAGAGTTCCTTCGTTGAGTAACGGCCTGCAGCGCAGCAGCCTCGCAGCGCCCCGCCGGCCGGGCTCTTGGCCCGCCTCCACCGGGGCGGTCAAACCAGTATTGTGCCTCAAAACCGAACCGCCCCCCTTAATTTGGGGCGGATGCCGAATTATCAAGCGCGCCCGCGCTCAGCCCTTCAGCGTCTGTTCCAGCACGTGCAGCTCGTGGTTGAGCTGCGCGTCCTTGCTGCGCTCGTCGGCGATCTTGCGCACGGCGTGCAGCACGGTGGTGTGATCGCGTCCGCCGAACAGCTCGCCGATTTCCGGCAGGCTCTTCTGCGTGAGTTCCTTCGCGAGGTACATCGCGATCTGCCGCGGCCGCGCGATGTTCGCCGGACGCTTCTTCGAATACATGTCGGCGACCTTGATGTTGTAGAAGTCGGCGACGGTCTTCTGGATGTTCTCGACCGAAATCTGCCGGTTCTGCACGGTCAGCAGATCCTTCAGCGCTTCCTTGGTCAGCTCGATCGAGATCTCGCGGCCGTGGAACTTCGAATACGCGAGGATCTTGCGCAGCGCGCCTTCGAGTTCGCGCACGTTCGAGCGCAGGTGCTTCGCGACGAAGAACGCGACGTCTTCCGACAGGTTCACGCCTTCCGACTGCGCCTTGCGCATCAGGATCGCGACGCGCATTTCCAGCTCGGGCGGCTCGATCGCGACGGTGAGGCCCGAGTCGAAGCGCGAGATCAGGCGATCGTCGATCCCCGAAATCTCCTTCGGATACGTGTCGCTGGTGATGATCACCTGCGCCTTGTTCGCGACCAGCGCCTCGAACGCGTAGAAGAATTCTTCCTGCGTGCGCGACTTGCCGGAGAAGAACTGGATATCGTCGATCAGCAGCAGGTCGAGCGAGTGGTAGTAGCGCTTGAAATCGTCGAACGCCTTGCGCTGGTACGCCTTCACCACGTCCGACACGTATTGTTCCGCATGGATGTAGCGGATCCGCGCGCCGGCCTTGTCGAGCAGCAGCTGGTTGCCGATCGCGTGGATCAGGTGGGTCTTGCCGAGGCCGACGCCGCCGTACAGGAACAGCGGGTTGTACGAGATGCCGGGGTTGTCGGCGACCTGGATCGCGGCGGCGCGCGCGAGCTGGTTCGCCTTACCGGTCACGAAGTTGTCGAACGTGAGCACCGGGTTCAGCTTCGAGCGCTCGTACATCGAATCGGCTTCGCCGCCGGACGGCGCGGCGCCGGGGCCCGGGCGCCACGTGCGGCGGCCGGCGGCCGCTTCGTGCGCGGGCAGGCTCGGCAGGTCGATGTCGGCGTCGTCGGCGTTCAGGTGGTGCGCGGCGGCCGACGGCGTCATCGGCACGTTGGATGGTGCGGCGGGCGCAGCGGCGGCATTCGCGCTCAGGTTCGCGGCGATCGCGGCCACCGTGGCGGCCGGGCCGGTCGGCTGCAGCGGCGCGCGCGGGGCGCCAGTGCCCGATGCTGCACCGGCTGCGGCGCTGCGCATGCCTGCTTTGGGATCGAGGACGAACTGGACTTCGATCGGCGCGTTCCAGAAATCCCGGGCCAGATCGGAGATCCGGCCCGAAAACTGGCTCTTGACCCAGTCCAGCTTGAATCGGTTCGGCGCGGCGATGGACAGCGTGTTCGCCGACGCATCGAAGGCCACCGGGGCCAAGGGTTTGATCCACGTCACGTACTGCTGGGGCGTCAGCTCGCGCTCCAGCAGTGCGGAACAGTGTTGCCAGAAATCGTTCATCAAGTAACTGTCGTTTTTTGCATGCACAGCGCGGCTCGCAGGCGCCCTTGTCGCGATCGCGCAACAAGGCCCGAAGCGGTCGTGCGAGCGTGCCTCGGACGCCTGCGTCACAGTCGTGGAGAGGCAGGCGAGCGCCGAGGCGGCGTGCGGGATTCTTGGAGATAAGGCGAGATTCTAACGCCAAACGCCGCCACAGCGGGACTTATCCACAGGCTGTGATTGTGGGGCGCGGGGCCGGATCGGCCGGGGCTGGCACAGGCGGACGACTCCTAAGGTATTGACCGCCAACAGAAAACCGGTTTAAATAGCGGGTTCCGCGAAAACCAATCCTGTATTCCCGGCGATTGCGTTCGCCCGAATGCCTCCGGTTAAGGGCACGCGGTCCCCTGAATTTCGACATTCTCGAACAAGTGAGAACATCATGAAACGTACTTACCAACCGTCCGTGACGCGCCGCAAGCGCACCCATGGCTTCCGTGTCCGTATGAAGACGGCAGGTGGCCGCAAGGTCATCAACGCTCGCCGCGCGAAGGGCCGCAAGCGCCTCGCCATCTAAGGCAGGTTGCGCGCTGTGTCCGCCGTCCGCAGTCCTGCGGAAGGTGCCGTCGAGCCGGGTGCGAATCCGTTGCAGACGAAAGCCGCCTTCCCGAAAGCTGCGCGACTTCTGAAAACGGATGAATTTTCATCCGTTTTTCGTTTGCGCCCTTGGCGGCGCTCCGCGCACTTCGTGATCTACGGCAAGCCGACCGGTCAGCCCGCGCGTCTGGGGCTCGTCGTCGGCAAGAAGTACGCGCCGCGTGCAGTCACGCGTAATCTGGTGAAGCGGCTGGCGCGCGATGCATTTCGCGTGCGCCGGGCCGAATTCGCCGGTTACGACCTGCTGCTGCGGCAGCACACGCGCTTCGACAAGAAAGCGCTGCCGAGCGCGGCTTCCGCCCCGCTCGCGGCGATGTGCGCGGCCGAAATCCGCGAACTGCTCGACAGGGCAGTCCGGGAAATCGCTCGCCGCGCGTCGAAGCCCGCGTCCGAGTGACGCATCCGTCCGCGGTGCGGCGTTCGCGCCCGCCCGGCCGGTTTTGACGCGGTGCCGAACGGCGCCGCCCAAGGTATGGAAACGGTATTGATCGCCTTGCTGCGCTTCTACAAGGTTGCCGTGAGCCCTCTGCTCGGCAACCGTTGCCGTTTTTATCCTTCCTGTTCGGATTACGCGCGCGAGGCAATCCAGTATCATGGCGCCGCGCGCGGCACGTATCTCGCCGTCAGGCGCGTGTGCCGATGCCATCCGTTTTCCGCGGGCGGCATCGACCTCGTCCCGCCGCCCAACTCCGACACTCGCGCTCGCGGCGAAGCCGACGCGCGGTCCCATCGACTCTGAGACAACGCATGGATATCAAACGCACCGTCCTATGGGTGATTTTCTTCATGTCAGCTGTCATGCTGTACGACAACTGGCAGCGGTCCCATGGACGCCCGTCGATGTTCTTCCCGAGCGCTACGCAAACGGCCCCCGCGGCCGCTGCCGGCGGCGCATCGGGCACGGGCGCGACGACGACCGCAGGTGATGTGCCTGCCGCCGCAGCCGGCACCGCACCGTCGACGACGGCACCGGCCGCACAGGCGCAGCTCGTGAAGTTCTCGACCGACGTGTATGACGGCGAAATCGACACGCGCGGCGGCACGCTCGCGAAGCTGACGCTGAAGAAGCAGGGCGACGGCAAGCAGCCTGACCTGTACATCACGCTGTTCGACCACACGGCCGGCCACACGTATCTCGCACGCTCGGGCCTGCTCGGCGGCGACTTCCCGAACCACAACGACGTCTACACGCAGGTGAACACCGGCTCGACGTCGCTGGCGGGCGACCAGAACGCGCTGAAGCTGTCGTTCGAATCGCCGGTGAAGGGCGGCGTGAAGGTCGTGAAGACCTACACGTTCACGCGCGGCAGCTACGTGATCGGCGTCGATACCAAGATCGACAACGTCGGCACGGCGCCTGTCACGCCGACGGTCTACATGGAACTCGTCCGCGACAACACGGCCGTCGAAACGCCGATGTTCTCGCACACGTTCCTCGGACCGGCGGTCTACACGGACGCGAAGCACTTCCAGAAGATCAACTTCAGCGACCTCGACAAGAACAAGGCCGACTACGTGACCTCCGCCGACAACGGCTGGGTCGCGATGGTGCAGCACTACTTCGCGTCGGCATGGATTCCGCAGCAGGGCGTGAAGCGCGACATCTACGCCGAGAAGATCGATCCGACGCTGTACCGCGTCGGCGTGAAGCAGCCGGTCGCCGCGATCGCGCCGGGCCAGTCGGCCGACGTGCAGGCACGCCTGTTCGCCGGTCCGGAAGAAGAGCGCATGCTCGAAGGCATCGCGCCGGGCCTGGAACTCGTGAAGGACTACGGCTGGGTGACGATCATCGCGAAGCCGCTGTTCTGGCTGCTCGAGAAGATCCACGGCTACGTCGGCAACTGGGGCTGGGCGATCGTATTGCTGACGGTGCTGATCAAGGCCGTGTTCTTCCCGCTGTCGGCTGCGAGCTACAAGTCGATGGCGCGCATGAAGGAAATCACGCCGCGCATGCAGGCGCTGCGCGAACGCTTCAAGAGCGATCCGCAGAAGATGAATTCGGCGCTGATGGAGCTGTACAAGACCGAGAAGGTCAATCCGTTCGGCGGCTGCCTGCCGGTCGTGATCCAGATCCCGGTGTTCATCTCGCTGTACTGGGTGCTGCTCGCATCGGTCGAAATGCGCGGCGCGCCGTGGATTCTGTGGATCCACGACCTGTCGCAGCGCGATCCGTTCTTCATCCTGCCGGTGCTGATGGCCGTGTCGATGTTCGTGCAGACGAGCCTGAACCCGACGCCGCCGGACCCCGTCCAGGCGAAGATGATGAAGTTCATGCCGATCGCGTTCTCGGTCATGTTCTTCTTCTTCCCGGCCGGCCTGGTGCTGTACTACGTCGTGAACAACGTGCTGTCGATCGCGCAGCAGTACTACATCACGCGCAAGCTCGGCGGCGTCAAGAAGAAGCCGGCCTGACGCCCGGCGCACCCGCGGGCGGCGAGCCGCCCGCGATGCACGCAAAAAAAGCCGCATGGTTCGCCCATGCGGCTTTTTTGTATCCTGGCGGCGGCGCGCGGTGTGCGATGCGCGTGCCGTTCCCGCTCAGGCTTTCTTCGCTTCGATCTTCGGCTCGCCGTAGAACTGCTCGATCAGTTCCTGAACGAGGTAGCGCTGATGCGGAGACAGCGCCTCGATCTTCGACGCGAGTTCGATCGTCTCGGGCGTCGGCGGATAGCGCTCGTCGCGCGGCAGCGGTTGCGGCGTCGGGTGTTCGATCACGCTCGGCGACGGGCCGTAATGCAGCCAGTGCAGTTCGACGCGCAGCCATTCGGCAAGCGTTTCGAGTTTGTCCGACGTCGGAATCGTGCGGCCCGTCAGCCATTTGTGCGCGGTTTGCGGCGAAACGGGATGCGTTCCGCGGTGGCGCAGATTGAATCGGTTCGCAAGCTCCGTCGCGCCGGTGACCTTCTCCGGGCTGCGCCGCAGGGCGAATTTCAGGCGTTCCGAGAACGCGGCTTTTTCTTCGGATGTCGGCATGGGGGAGATTGTGCAATTCCACCGCCGCGTTTCAGACAACCATATGAGATAAACATATCTTATTCGGACGAATCCCGGCCTTCACCGGGATGGGTGGCGAAATTGAGGGACGCAGCGTCAAGCCGCTCCGGCAGGCATACTCGTCCGAAACGGTGGCTGTGACATTGCGTTGGACTGATACTCGACTTATCCCCGGCGGGATAAATTCGGGCGAGTCCGAATCCTGCGTGGCGGCCGGTGGCGTGTGGGCCGGCACGCTACAATGCCGGCGTTCCGATGCCCGAACTGTTGCGCGGGCGCACCACTCACTGTCTGACCACCCGATTCATCCGATTCCCATGCTCGCTACCGATTCCGATCCGATCGTCGCCATTGCCACCGCTGCCGGCCGGGGCGGCATCGGTGTCGTCCGCGTGTCGTTCGGGCGCGGCGGCGAGGCGGCTGCGCTGCCGCTGATCGACGCGTTGTGCGGGCAGAAGCTCGCGCCGCGTCATGCGAGCTACGTGCCGTTCCTCGACGAGCACGGCGCGCCGCTCGACCGCGGCATCGCGCTGTATTTCCCGGCGCCGCACTCGTACACCGGCGAGCACGTGCTCGAGCTGCAGGGCCATGGCGGACCGATCGTGATGCAGTTGCTGCTGCAGCGCTGCCTGGATGCGGGGCGCGGCTTCGGGTTGCGGCTCGCGGAGCCGGGCGAGTTCACGCGGCGCGCGTTCCTGAACGACAAGCTCGACCTCGCGCAGGCCGAGGCGGTTGCCGACCTGATCGAGGCGAGCACCGAGGCGGCGGCACGCTCGGCCGGGCGGTCGCTCGACGGCGCGTTCTCGCGGCAGATCCATGCGCTCGTCGACGACGTGATCACGCTGCGGATGCTGGTCGAGGCGACGCTCGATTTTCCGGAAGAGGAGATCGACTTCCTGGAAGCGGCGGACGCGCGCGGCAAACTCGCGAAGATCCGCGCACAGCTCGTGCACGTGCTCGGCGATGCGCGGCAGGGCGCGTTGTTGCGCGAAGGGTTGTCGGTCGTGCTCGCGGGGCAACCGAACGTCGGCAAGTCGTCGCTGCTGAACGCGCTGGCCGGCGCCGAGCTGGCGATCGTCACGCCGATCGCCGGGACGACGCGCGACAAGGTTGCGCAGACGATCCAGGTCGAAGGGATTCCGCTGCACATCATCGACACGGCCGGGCTGCGCGAGACGGAGGATGAGGTCGAGCGGATCGGCATTGCGCGCACGTGGAGCGAGATCGAGCGCGCGGACGTCGTGCTGCACCTGCTCGATTCGCGCACGGGGCTGACGGCGGATGACGAAGTGATCGCCGCGCGGTTCCCGGGTGGTGTGCCGGTGGTGCGGGTGTTGAACAAGACGGATCTCACCGGTGTGCCGGCTTGTGTCGAGCATCCGGCGGCGGAAGGGGATCTGACCGAGGTGCATCTGTCGGCGAAGCGCGGCGACGGGATCGACATGCTGCGTGCGGAGCTGCTGCGGATCGCGGGGTGGCAGGCGGGGGCTGAGGGTGTGTATCTCGCGCGTGAGCGGCACCTGATCGCGCTGCGGGCCGCGCAGGAGCATCTCGCGCAGGCAGCGGATCATGCGGAGCAGCGCGCGCAGTCGCTCGATCTGTTTGCGGAGGAGCTGCGGCTCGCGCAGGAGCAGCTCAATGCGATTACCGGGGAGTTCACTTCGGATGATCTGCTGGGGGTGATTTTCAGCAGGTTTTGTATCGGGAAGTAATGCCCGGAAATTCAGGATTCGGCATTCCTTTACGAAACACTCGCCGCGCTACAGATCTTTCCGATGCATGCCGAACTGATCACGCCGGCCTGATTGCGTTGCGGTTCGGATCGTCGATCCTGCATCGGCACGCATGCCGATCGACGCATCCGGATCATCACCGTTCTCAATCCCAATGGTGGTGATGGTAGTACCCGCCACCACCGTAATACCCGCCATCAGGCACCACGATACAGCCGCTCAGCAACACGGCGACGCCGGCAATCAGCAAAAGGACTTTCTTCATGGCGCTCACCTGCTTGGGTTCAATGTGAAACCCAGCATAGCCAGCGCCTGCAACACCGGCTGTAAGCATTGGTATCCTCGCTCCGCAATGCGTAACGGCGGATTATTCCGGTCAAAATGACCGTAACAAATGCCCCAAAACAGCAGACGTTTTCAGGCGACGACGACCCTGTTTCGCCCCGCATCCTTCGCACGATACAGCGCGGCATCGGCGGCTTCGATCAACGCATCGGGTGTCGACAAGTCGTCGGCCGATACGGTCGCACAGCCGACGCTGACGCTCACGCGCCCCGCCGGCGCAGCAGGCATCGCGAGATCGAGCCGCAACACGGCTTCGCGCGCCTCTTCGGCAACCACCCGCGCACCGCGCGCGCCCGTGTTCGGCAGCACGATCGCGAACTCCTCGCCGCCGTAACGCGCGACGATATCCGCGGGCCGCCTCACCGCGCCGGCCAGCGCATTCGCGACCGCGATCAGGCATGCATCGCCCTTCACGTGACCGAACGCGTCGTTGTAGGCCTTGAAGAGGTCGACGTCGACCATCAGCAGCGACAGCGGTTCGCTTTGTCGTCGCGCCTGCAGGAACAGCGTGTGGAAATGATCGTTGAAGTGGCTGCGGTTGAACGCGCCGGTCAGGCCGTCGCGTGCGGAAGAACGAACCAGCGTCGCATGCGCCTCGAACAGCTGCTGGTACAGCATCGTCACTTCCCAGGCGAGCACGCACACGAGCACGCCGGGCGTGAACATGCTGAACACGCGCGCGACATACCAGCCGACCGTGTAGCGGTTCGTGGCCAGCAGGTTCAGCGTCGTGTCGGTGAGGCACGCGAGTACCGCGATCGCGAGCCACAGGTCGAGCGTCGTGCGCAGCCGGCCCGTGGCCAGCACGGCAACGAGCGCAAGCGCATTGAGGATCCACACGAACAGCGCGATGCCGCTGAAGGGCAGCAAGGCCGCGTCGCCGGGCGGAAGGAACGCGGGCGGCAGCGACACGTTCAGCGCGAACGCGCACAGCAGCGCAGCCGCGACGGCCGGCCCGCCAACGAGCGCGACCGCCCACCGGCGCGTCTGCCTGTCACCGACCGGTGCGCGCGTCAGCCGCTCGCGTGCGAGCAGCGCGGCCATCACGAAGCACGGGAAACCCGCATGCCAGAAGACCCACATCCACGCGGCGCTTTGCGGGCGCGCGCCGAGCAGGCCATGCGGCGCGAACACGCCCGGAAAGGTGAGCAGCTGCAGCGCGACGGCGAGTGCGGTGAACGCGTAGGCGCCGCCGAGCGCGCCGAGCACGGGCTGGCGCGTGACGGTGAACTGCGCGCCGAGGAAGAACGCCGCGATGCTCGCGGTCGTGAACACGGTGAGCGCGCACATCGGCATGAACGGCTCGACGGCCGGCAGCGTGACGTTCGCGTGCGGCGCGGCGATCCCGAGCGCAAGCAGGATGACGAGCGCCGTCAACGCGCCGAACCAGAGCTGACGGCGCGTCGTGTGCTGGATCAGGATGCCTTCCATGGAGTCCCCCGGACACGCGTGCGGAAACGCCCGGTCTTGCGCCGGGCGGCACGGCACGCATCCGGTCGCGGCGCGACCGGTGCGGCCCGATCCTATCGCGTTATTGGCGCGCGCTCAAATGCCGAGCCCCGGGCCGAAGTTGCCGGCGACCCAGTGCGTGACGGCGTCGACGTCCGCATAGTCCTGTTCGGGCAGGCCGTCGAGCATCGACAGCACTTCGTTGCTGGCGCCGGCTTCACGAGCGGCATCGACGAGCGCATCCTTGTTCGCCGGGTAGCGGACGGCCGCGAGCACGTCGGCGATCTGCAGATCGATCGTTTCGTGAGGGATATCGTGCGGCGGGGGAGCGGGCTGGTCGTTCACGGCGGCGTCTCGCGGGTTGAGCGGGAATCGGATCGAAGCGGAATCGGGGCGCGCCACGTGTTGCCCGGCTCGGGGTGGCCCGGTCGGCGCGCACAGCGGAGGGACGGCGATCGACTCAATGCTCGCGTCGCACGCGGCGCCACGGGTGCTTCCAGTCGATATGGGGTGCGTTTTCGTCGCGCGGATGCTGACGCCGATGCTCCTGCCAAAGTTCGTCGGAGAACAGCGCCGCCACGATCACGAGCGGCAGGACGAGAAAAATACCGAGTATGACTTGCTCGATCACGATAGCCTCCCTGCGGTGGCAGGAACCCTAGCTCCCATTCTAGGCTCTGAACTTCGCCCGCGTTCAATTTCTTACAGTGCGAAACGGGCCCGAACGCGACTGCGCCGCGCCGGCGTTTCGCACGTGCGCCGGCCTCAAAAAGGACTGAACATGCAACTCCAGAACGATACCAACACGCTCGCGCTACGGCCGCTGGAGCGCCAGGACCTGCGCTTCGTCCACGAACTGAACAACGACGCGAAGATCATGCGCTACTGGTTCGAGGAGCCGTACGAAACCTTCTCGGAACTGTCACAACTGTACGACCGTCACGTGCACGACCAGCGCGAGCGCCGGTTCGTCACGGTCGATTCGCAAGGCGAACTGGTCGGCCTCGTCGAGCTGATCGAACTCGACTACATCCATCGCCGCGGCGAGTTCCAGATCATCGTCGCGCCGCAATGCCAGGGGCGCGGTTATGCGGGCCAGGCGACGCGCCTCGCGATCGAGTACGCATTCAAGGTGCTGAACATGCGCAAGCTGTACCTGATCGTCGATACGTCGAATGCGGCGGCGATTCACGTGTACGAAAAATGCGGATTCCAGCACGAGGCCGAATTGAAGGAAGAATTTTTCGGAAACGGTGCGTATCACAACGCTTATCGCATGTGCATTTTCCAGCGCGATTATTTCGAGCGCCAGCAATCGGCCTGAATAAAGACGGGTCAAAACACTGACGAAAGACACCCGCGGCGGGGCCTCCGCGGGCGCCGGAGGCATGCGGGGAAATACGGATAAATACGCATGCGCTTATACCTGGCATTTTTCTTGTATCAGGTAAATGCGATTCCGCGTTGCGGTAAAGTCAGATCGTTTCGGATGACTTTAGGTGCAATGCATCAAAATGATCGGGATGGCGAAATGGATTATCCAAACCGTTCAATCGCCGCATTGTAATTTTTCTGAAAACCTTGCCGGATAACGCTTTGCGCCCGGTGTCACGGGGCGGTCCGCCGCGCGGCACACCTCGCCGCGTGCGCGCATCGCACGAAAATCGGGCTGCGCGCGGGGTGCGACAATCCGCCGCTATTGCGATCGCACAACAAATGTGCTTGCTATCGCTTGCCGGTCTTCTAAAGTGAAAAACGTGGGTTCACGATCACCTTTAAACACATAGCTAACCCAAGCCTGGTGCCCGCAAGCCTGGAGACAGAACATGATGAAACGAACCGGTATCCTCGTTGCCCTCGTCGGTGCATTTTGCGTGGTGTCGATTGCCCAGGCAGGCGGCGATTCGGCCGTCAAGCCGACGCAGGAAATCCAGCTGACGAAGAACGCATGGGGCTGCCTGTCGAAAGACAATCTGGACTCCGTACTGAGCCACGAGCGTGACGGCAAATCGCAGGCGAAGCAGCAGTACTTCGACGACTACCGTTGCCTGTCGGTACCGGAAGGCCAGCGTTTCCGCGTGGTGTCGGTCGAACAGGGCGACGTGCAGTTCGTCAGCGCCGACAACAGCGACCAGCAGGGTCTCTGGACCGATNGGTACCGGAAGGCCAGCGTTTCCGCGTGGTGTCGGTCGAACAGGGCGACGTGCAGTTCGTCAGCGCCGACAACAGCGACCAGCAGGGTCTCTGGACCGATTCGCGCTTCGTCAAGCAGTAACCCGCAATAACCCGCGCAGTCGCACGACGCGCGAGCGCGCCGGCCCGATCGGCCGGCGGCGCGAACCAAACACGGCCCGGCACATGCCGGGCCGTTGCGCTGTGGCGCGCACATGACACGCGCCCGGCGGCGCGCATTCGGTATCATCACGGCCCGACCGAACCGAATGCCCGCCCGGGCCGCATCCGCATGGCGCTGAAATCCACGATCTACAAAGCCGAACTGCAAATCGCCGACATGGATCGGCATTATTACGCCGACCACGCGCTCACGGTGGCGCGCCATCCGTCGGAAACCGACGACCGGATGATGGTGCGGATCGTCGCATTCGCGCTGTTCGCGAACGAGCGGCTCGAATTCTGCAAGGGGCTGTCGGACGTCGACGAGCCCGATCTGTGGCAGAAGGACCTGACGGGCGCGATCGACGTCTGGATCGAGGCCGGCCAGCCCGACGAGCGGCGCATCTCGAAGGCGGCCGGCCGTGCCGGACAGGTCACGGTGATCGCGTACGGCGGCAAGACGTCGGATATCTGGTGGCAGGGCGTACGCAGCAAGGTCGAGCGGCTGCGCAACGTGCAGGTGCTGTCGCTTGCCGACGGCGTCGCGGCCGCGCTCGGGCAGCTCGCGGAGCGCACGATGCGCCTGCAGTGCACGGTGCAGGACGGCGCGGCGTGGATCTCGAGCGCCGATCACGACCCGATCGCGGTCGAATGGACGGTCCTGAAGGCGCGCGCGGGCGCGTGACGGCCCGCGCACCGGCCGCGTTCAACCGATCGCGGCCGGCGGCCCCTTGAATTCCAGCATGTTGCCTTCGGGATCGAACAGATAGATCGACGGCCCGTAGCCGCCGGCGCCGTAGCGCTCCGCGGGGGCCTCCGGCCGCGCGCCATGCGCGGCGAAATGCGCGGTCAGCGCGTCGGGATCGAACGGCTCGACGCGCAGGCACAGGTGATCGAGGTTGCGTCCGGTGCCGGGCGGCCCGCTGTCGGGGCGGTCGATCGGGCCGCCGACCGATATCAGGTCGATCAGCGCATCGCCGGCGCGCAGCTGCACGAGGCCCAGATCGGGCTGTTCCTTCTCCACATGGCAGCCAACGGCGTCGCAGTAAAAGCGCGTCATCGTCGCCATGTCGGTCACGCGCAGCACGATGTGATCGATCGCGCGGATGGTGGGCTTCATGGGCGGGCACTCCTTCGCAGTCGTCGAGCATCGAGTGTAGACGCATCGCGCCTGCGCCGCCCGCCGGAACGCGGCACAATCGACAGACGAAAAAAAGCCCGTTCACGCGGAGCGGAACGGGCTTAATCCATATCAGGAGGAGACATGGAGGAGACAGTTCCAACTATACACACGGCGATGGTGCGACGCAATATTCCGAATGCAAAAAAACGTCAGGACGGCGATTTGTCGCATCCGCACTGCAGCAAAATGGTGACGGGACGATGACGAAAACCGCGCCGGAACAGCCGGCGCAGGCGTTTTGTCCGATTTATGCTTGAATGATGCGTCCCCGGTTCGCCGGCTCGAATCAGAGAGCAAGATTCAGGGCGCGACGGCACGTGCCGATGTCTAGAGTAGGCACCATCTACACTACATACAGAGTGCGAGGTTCAGATGAAAACCGCCTATCCGACCGACGATGCCCGCTGGGGCGCCGTGACCACTCGCGATCCGCATGCGGACGGCGCGTTCTTCTATGCCGTGCGCACGACCGGCGTGTTCTGCCGCCCGACCTGCGCGTCGCGGCTGCCGCGCCGCGAGCATGTGTCCTACTTCACCGATCCGGCCGCCGCACGTGCGGCCGGCTTCCGGCCCTGCAAGCGTTGCCAGCCGGAAGGGCTGCCGCGTGAGCTCGAGATCGTCAACCGCGCATGCGCGGTGCTCGACGCGCACGCCGAGCGGCTCACGCTCCAGCAACTGAGCGATGCCGTGCACGTGAGCCCGTTCCACCTTCAACGGCTCTTCAAGCGCGTGGTCGGCGTGTCGCCGCGCCAGTACCAGGCCGCGCAGCGCGGCGCCGCGCTGCGGCAGGCGCTGCAAAGCGGGCAGCCGGTCACGCAGGCGGCCGTCGACGCGGGCTTCAATTCGCCGTCGCGACTCTATGCGTCGGTGCCGCGCGAGCTCGGGATGGCGCCGTCCGCGTTCCGCCGCCAGGGCGCCGGGCTGCGAATCGACTATGCGACCGCGGCGACGTCGCTCGGCACGGTGCTCGTCGCCGCGACCGAACAGGGCATCTGCCGGATCGCGTTCGGTGACGAGCCGGCCGCGCTCGTCGGCGAGCTGAACGACGCGTTCGCCCGTGCCGAACTGGTTGAAGCGCCCGTGCGGCTCGCACCGTTCATCACGCAGATCCGCGCGTACCTGGACGGCACGCGACACGCGTTCGACCTGCCGCTCGACATCGCGCCGACCGCCTTCCAGCAGCGCGTGTGGGAAGCGCTGACGCATATTCCGTACGGCGAAACGCGCAGCTACTCGGAGATCGCCGAGGCGCTCGGTTCGCCGCGCGCGGTGCGGGCCGTCGCGTCCGCGTGCGCGTCGAACCCGGTCGCGCTCGCGATCCCGTGCCACCGGGTCGTGCAAAAGGGCGGCGCGCTCTCCGGATATCGTTGGGGCGTGCGCCGCAAGGCGACGCTGCTCGCATCCGAGGCGCGTCATGTCCACCACGATGAAACCGAAGCCGTGACGGAGGGCAGCGCAGTTTGAGCCTCGCCAAAACAACGATCACGTCAATCGTGAACGGCGGCCATGTGCCGCCGTCCGCGCAGATGGAACTGCGCTTCAATGCGCCGTATGACTGGGCGCGCGTGCTGCGCTTCTTCAGCGGGCGCGCGATTCCGGGTGTCGAGCAGGTCGCGGACGGCACGTATCGCCGCATCGTCGACCTGCACGGCGATTCCGGCCGACTCACGGTCACCAAACACCCGCGCAAGCATTGCCTGATCGCGACGGTCGAAGGGACGGTCGCGCGTCATGTGGACGATGCGTTCGCCGCGCGCGTCGCGACGATGTTCGACCTCGGCGCCGATCCGGCCGCGATCGGCGGCGGGCTCGCGCGCGATCCCTGGTTCGCGCCGCTCGTCGAGGCCGCGCCGGGGCTGCGCGTGCCGGGCGCATGGTCGGGGTTCGAGCTGGCCGTGCGCGCGATCGTCGGCCAGCAGGTGAGCGTGAAGGCCGCGACGACGATCGTCGGCCGGCTCGTCGAACGGGCCGGCGAGCGGGTGGTGCCTGTCGACGATGGCGCACCTGCGTGGCGTTTCCCGACGCCCGACGCGCTGGCCGCGTGCGATCTCGACAAGATCGGGATGCCCGGCAAGCGCGTGGCGGCACTGACGGGCGTGGCGCGCGCGGTGGCGGCCGGCGACGTGCCGGTCGATCGCGAGCATGCCGACCTGGCGACGCTGCGTAGCGCGTGGCTCGATCTGCCCGGCATCGGCCCGTGGACCGTCGAATACATCGCGATGCGCGCGTGGCGCGACCCCGATGCGTGGCCGGCGTCCGATCTCGTGCTGATGCAGTCGATCGCCGCACGCGACCCGGCGCTCGACCGGCTGGCGAGCCAGAAGCGCCGCACCGAAGGCTGGCGGCCGTGGCGCGCGTATGCGGCGCTGCATTTGTGGAACGAAGTGGCCGACCGGGCGGGCGGCGCGCGCGGCGGATGATCGATTCGGCGGCACGGTTGCACCTGCCGCCGCCTGTCCGCGCATCGCGTTCCATCGGACGAATGCACGTGACCGACGTGCCCATCGGTGCCGCCTGGCACCGGTGCCACATGCCGCGACGGCCGCAATCGCCCCGTCCGGCGGCCCGCTCCGCCCCGCGCGCCGTGCCCGGCGCCACCTCAAGCGCGTGTTCCGGCGAGATGTTAAAGTGCCCGCTACCAACGAAGCGACCAACAATCCAGCCGGCCTCGCGCGGCGTTCTGCGCGCGGCCGTCACGCACTTGCGTCTCCATGTCGAACACCATGACTCACCGCCAGTCCGAACTGCTGCTGAATCGCCTCGAAGCGCTGAGCTCGGGCCCGACGCGGCAGCATCTGCCCGACGGCCTGCGCGGCATCGAAAAGGAAAGCCTGCGCGTGACGCGCGACGGGATGATCGCGTTCTCGCCGCATCCGCGCGCGCTCGGTTCGGCGCTCACGCATCCGTCGCTGACGACCGACTATTCCGAAGCGCTGATCGAGCTGATCACGCCCGCGGAACGCGACGCCGCGATCACGCTCGAACGCCTCGACGATCTGCATCGCTACGTTTATGCGTCGCTCGGCGACGAGATGCTGTGGAACGACTCGATGCCGGGCCTGCTGCCGGCCGACGACCAGATTCCGATCGCCGACTACGGCACGTCGAACATCGGCCGCCTGAAGACGGTGTACCGGCGCGGCCTCGCGTATCGCTACGGCCGCACGATGCAGTGCATCGCCGGCATCCACTACAACTACTCGCTGCACGAGGAAGTGTGGCGGCGCCTGCATGCGGAAGAAGGCTCGACGGCGACGCTCGTCGACTACCAGTCGGAGCGCTATCTCGCGCAGATCCGCAACTTCCGCCGCCGCAGCTGGCTGCTGATGTACCTGTTCGGCGCGTCGCCCGCGCTCGACACGAAGTTCCTGCGCGGCAAGCCGCACAAGCTCGAGACGTTCGACGCCGATACGCTGTACCTGCCGTATGCGACCAGCCTGCGGATGAGCGATCTCGGCTACTCGAACACGACCGCCCAGGCCGCGCTGCACGTCGACTACAACACGCTGCCCGGTTATCTCGACGCGCTGTCGACGGCCGTGAGCGAGCCGTATCCGGCGTACGAGGCGATCGGCACGCATCGCGACGGCGAGTGGATCCAGATCAACACGAACGTGCTGCAGATCGAGAACGAGTTCTACTCGACGATCCGTCCGAAGCGCGTCACGTATTCGGGCGAGCGGCCGCTGCATGCGCTCGCATCGCGCGGCGTGCAGTACATCGAGGTGCGCTGCCTCGACATCGATCCGTTCGAGCCGACCGGCATCGCGCTGGAGACCGCGCGCTTCATCGACGCGTTCCTGCTCGCGTGCGCGCTCGACGAAAGCGCGGCGCTCGACTGCGACGCGTACAAGGAAGCGAACGCGAACTTCGGCAGCGTGACGATGGAAGGCCGCAAGCCGGGGCTCACGCTGGCTCGCGACGGCCAGCCGATCACGCTGCAGGCGTGGGCGGACGAGCTGATGACCGATATCGAAACCATCGGCCGCCGTCTCGACGAGATCCGTGGCGGCGACGAGCACGCGCGCGCCATCGCCGCGCAACGCGAGAAGCTTGCCGATCCGGAACGCACCTCATCCGCGCGCGTGCTGCGCACGATGCGCGAGAACGGGCAGTCGTTCCTCGGGTTCGCGCTGGCGCAGAGCGAAGCGCACGCCGCGCATTTCCGCGCGCATCCGCCGTCGGCGGACACGCTGAGCACCGAGCAGGCGCTCGCCGCGAAATCGCTGGCCGAGCAGGCCGATCTCGAAGCGAAGGAGGCCGGCTCGTTCGATGCGTTCGTCGCGGCCTATCGTGCTTATACGCTGAACCGCTTCAGCGTTTGAGGATCGCGCACGCGGCCGCGCGCGCTGGCGTGCGGGCCGCGTGTGTGTCGGCCGGCGCCGGTGGCGCCGCGCCGTTACCCGCTCAAGCGGGTTCGGTCCGCAATCAGTGATGGGCGTAGGTGCCGCGATCGATCGCGTGCGGTAGCGCCGGTTTGCCCGATTCCCCGTTCCCCCTCCCTTCGCTGCCGTAACCGGCGTCCTCGCCGCGCGCCTGCGCGGCGCGCTGCATGATCGCCTGCATGTTCTCCGGAAAGTCGGGACTGCTCGCGAGGCTCGTCCGGTAGCCGGCGGCCTGCAGCTCCGCGAGTTCCTGACGGACCTGGGCACGCGTCAGCGTCGATGCGGCCTGCGCATGGGCGGCGAAGGCCGCGCCGATCAGCAGGATCGCGCATGCCGCGTGTTTCATCGTCTTCATCGTGTTTGCTCCGTGAGGTTCCGGTGCCGCGCCGTCGTCGGCGCGGGCGGAATCGATGCGGCCAGTCTAGGCTTCGGACGCCAAACGAAACATCCCGACCGCCGGCAGGCACCTTTGTTGCACCTGCAACATTGCGCGGGTGACCGCGTTGAGCGCCATGGCGAACCGTTTGCGACGGACTTCCTGTCGAGCGCGACAGTTGCCCGCCATCTGCCGGCCACCGTGTAGCGGCGGGTTCGCACCGGGTCGCCACGCATCGGGCTTGTCCCCCCTTGTGCAAGCGCCTCGCGCCTCCTAACCTCTTTTAAGCGACTGATCGGTTGGCCGTGCAACGTCGTTGCGTGCGCAAGCGTCCGATCGCTGCCGTGACCGTGGAACGATCGCTTTGCCCCGAATCCGGGGGCGCCGAAACGCCAGCCCGGGTCGACCGCACAAGGCATGGGACCCAAGTAGGCGCTGAAGCGCCAACTCGGGTCGACCGCACAAGGCATGGGACCCGAGTAGGCGCTAAAGCGCCAACTCGGGTCGACATCTGGAGACACGATGAATCCCACCGACGCCCTACCGCCCGGCATCGTCTTCGCGCAGCCGTTGACGCCGGTCGCCAACTCGCTGTTCCTGTCGTTCCTCGTCGCCGCGATCCCGATCGCGGTCGCGCTGATCGCGCTGGGCGTGCTGCGCCGTCCCGCGTGGCAGGCATCGCTTGCCGGGCTCGTCGCCGGCCTCGCGGTCGCGATCGGCGCGTGGGGCATGCCGGCCGGGCTCGCGTTCAACGCGGTCGGCGCGGGCATGGCGCTCGCGGTCGTGCCGGTGATGTGGATCGTCTTCAACGCGCTGCTGCTGTACAACATCGCGGTGAAGTCGGGCCGCTTCGACCAGTTCCGGCAGTGGATGCTCGACAACCTGCCCGACGACCGCCGCCTCGTGCTGCTGGTCGTCGCGTTCTCGTTCGGCTGCCTGCTCGAAGGGATCTCGGGATTCGGCACGCCGGTCGCGATCACGAGCGCGCTGCTGATCGCGCTCGGCTTCCCCGCGCTCGAAGCGCTCACCTATACGCTGCTGTTCAACACGGCACCGGTCGCGTTCGGCGCGCTCGGCGTGCCGATCACCGTGCTCGGCGCGGTCACGTCGCTGCCGCCCGCGACGCTCGCCCAGATGGTTGGCCGGCAGTTGCCGTTCTTCGCGCTGCTGCTGCCGTTCTATGTGGTCGGCGCGTATGGCGGGCTGCGTTCGATCAGGCAGCTGTGGCCGGCGCTGCTCGTGTCGGGCGCCAGCTTCGCGATCGCGCAGTTCGTCACGTCGAACTTCCTCGGCTATCAGCTCACCGACGTGCTGTCGTCGCTCACGTCGCTGATCGTCACGATCGGCTTCCTGCAGGTGTGGCGGCCGCAGCCCGATCCGCAATACGCGCTCGCGCGCAGCGTGCCCGCGGCGGCCGGCGCCGCGCGCGCGGGCTTCGGCGGCTGGCTGCCGTGGCTCGTCGTGTCGGTGGTCGTGATCGTGTGGGTGCACGCGAACGTCGCGGCGATCGGCGACGTGAAGATCAAGTGGCCGGGCCTGCACAACGCGGTGTTCGTGTCGCTGTACCACAAGCCGTATGCGGCGATCTGGGATTTCCAGCCGCTCGGCACGGGCACCGCGATCCTGTTGTCGGCGATCATCACCGCCGTGCTGACGCGCACCGGCGCCGGCGCGTTCGTCGAATGCGTGGTCAAGACGTGGCGGCAGACGTGGATCGCGATCGTCACGGTGATGATGATCGTCGGGCTCGCGTACCTGCTGAACTACTCGGGGATCAGCTACACGCTCGGCACGGGCGTCGCGTCGACGGGCGCGCTGTTCCCGCTGGTGTCCGCGTCGCTCGGCTGGATCGCCGTGTTCCTGTCCGGCAGCGACACGTCGGGCAACGCGCTGTTCGGCAACCTGCAGGTCGTCGCCGCGCGGCAGCTCGGGCTCGATCCCGTGTTGATGGCCGCGACCAACTCGTCGGGCGGCGTGATGGGCAAGATGATCTCGCCGCAGAACATCGCCACCGGCGTGTCGACGACGGATCTGAAGGGGCAGGAAGGCCTGGTGTTCGCGCGCACCTTCTGGCACAGCGTGATTCTCACGCTGCTGCTCGGCGTGCTCGTGTTCCTGCAGCAGCACGTGTTCACGTGGATGATTCCGGCGCTTCCGAAGTGACGCGCGGCCGGACGCAAAAAGGAAGGCACGAGGAAAAAACGAGGGAAGGCGCGACGAAAAGCGCCAGGCAATGCAGCGGGAAATGCGCGAAAGCGGCGAACGCGCGGTGGCTCAGCGCGCGTTCGCCCGCCGCGTCGTGTCGCGCGTGGCGGGCTCCGCCGGCAGGATGCACGCGAGGAACGCGTCGATCGCCGGGCTCTGGCGGCGCGCCTTCAGGTAGTACACGTATTCGTCGATCGTCGTGTCGACGCCGCGCAGCGCGATGACGCGCAGGTCCGGATGGCGCTCGGCCTCGCCGAGCGGAAACAGGCTGCCGCCCACGCCATGCAGGATCGCCTCGCGGATCGCTTCGCGGCTGCCGATCTCGGCGACCGACGCGGTCGCGACGCCGGCCGCGGCCAGGATCGTCTCCGTGCAGCGGCGCGTGATCGAACCTTCCTCGCGAATCAGCAACCGCACGTCAGCGAGCTGCGCCGGGTCGATCGCGTCGAAACGCGCGAGCGGATGGGTGCGATGCACGACGAGCACCAGCGGATCGGTCGAGATCACCTTGCGTTCGAGGCCGTCGGCATCATTGCGCTGCGATGAGACGGCGAGATCGATGCGGAATTCCTGCAGCGCCTGCAGGATCTCCTCGGAGTTGCCGATCCGGCACGTGAGCGCGATCGACGGATGCGCGTTCGAGAAGCGGCCGACCGCGTCCATGATGTAGTACGGGCCCGTCGCGCCGATCCGCAGGTGCCCTTCGAACAGGCCGCCGACGTTGCGCAGCATGATGTCGGCCTGCGCCTCGAGCGCGATCATCTTCTCGACGAGCGGCAGCAGCTCGATGCCGGTCTCGGTGACCTCGAGCTTGCGGCCGCTGCGGTAGAACAGCTCGACGCCGTACACCTGCTCGACCTGCCGGATCTGCGCGGCAATCGTCGGCTGGCTCACCCCCAGGTGGCGTGCGGCGCGCGTGATGCTGCCCTGCCGGACGGTCGCGTGGAACGCCTTCAGCTGATCGAACACGACTCGGCTTCTCCCCCCTCTTCATCGCGCGTCAGCGTAGCGCACGCGTGTGTCGGCCGCATGAAAGGCGTGTCGTGCGCTACTTCGAAAAAAAGCTGGGGGTCAGCGCAAGAAACCTGCGGGAACCGGTCACGGCCGGGACATGCCGGTGCGGGGTAATAGCGGGTAACACACCGACCGCCGGCCCCGCTCGACCGGCACCCCACTCCTACCGACAACAGGGTTCCCTTCATGTCCTCGAACAATCGACGCGATTTCCTGCGCCTCGCCGCGCAGTCGGCCGGCGCGATGGCCGCCTACGCGGGCTTTCCGCCCGCGATCCGCAACGCGCTGGCGATGCCGGCCGCCTATCGCACCGGCACGATCCGCGACGTGGAACACGTCGTGATCTTCATGCAGGAAAACCGTTCGTTCGACCATTACTTCGGCGGGCTGCGCGGCGTGCGCGGTTTCAACGACCCGCGCCCGCACCTGCTGCCGAGCGGCGCGCCGGTGTGGCAGCAGCCGCCGGCGTCGGTGTTCACGAAGAACTACCATTCGCGCGGCATCGATCCGTCCGCGCCGTACGTGCTGCCGTTCTACCTCGACCCGAAGCAGACGACCGAATTCCAGCCGGGCACCAACCACGGCTGGAGCAGCGGCCACCTGTCCTGGAACAACGGCCAGTGGGACCAGTGGGTGAACCAGAAGCAGGACGTGCTGACGATGGGCTACCTGAAGCGCCAGGATCTCACGTACCACTACGCATTGGCCGACGCGTTCACGATCTGCGATTCGTACTTCTGCTCCGCGCACGCCGACACGGCGCCGAACCGCATCTACCTGTGGACCGGCACGGTCGACCCGCGCAACATCTACGGCAACCCGCCGAACGGCCCGGGCATCGGCGAGCGCGACGACGTGAACGGCTACACGTGGACGACCTATGCCGAACGCCTCGAGAACGCGAAGGTCAGCTGGAAGGTGTACCAGGGCGGCACGGGCATCCCGGGCGACCCGACCGACAACTACACCGACAACTCGCTGATGTTCTTCAAGCGCTTCCAGGTGAAGGAAGGCGCGAGCGGCCCGCTGGTCGACAAGGGTGCGTCGGACCACACGCTGGCCGAGCTGAAGGCCGACGTGCAGGCGAACCGGCTGCCGCAGGTGTCGTGGATCGTGGCGCCGTACAAGTACAGCGAGCACCCGCAGGCGTCGCCGACCGACGGCGCGTTCTACATCAACATGGTGCTCGAGGCGCTCACGTCGAACCCCGAGGTGTGGGCGAAGACGGTGTTCATCCTCAACTACGACGAGAACGACGGGCTGTTCGACCACGTCGTGCCGCCGGTGCCGCCGGTCACGAGCGGCGTGGGCGGCCAGGGCATCGTGTCGTCGAACCTGCTGTCGAACCTCGGCGACGAACTGCTCGACCTGAACAAGTACCCGGGCGAGATGAGCCCGCTCGTGCCGGGCGCGGACCCGGGCGGCATCCAGCCGATCGGCCTCGGGCCGCGCGTGCCGCTGATCATCATCTCGCCGTGGACGAAGGGCGGCTGGGTCTGCTCGGAGACCTTCGACCATACGTCGGTGCTGCGTTTCCTCGAAGCGCGCTTCGGTGTGAAGGAGCCGAACATCAGCGCGTGGCGCCGGTCGATCTGCGGCGACCTCACGTCGGCGTTCGACTTCTCCGCGCGGCCCGACACGCGCACGGTGAGCTTCACGGTGCCGCAGCACATCGCGACGGCCGGCCAGGCGTACCAGGTGCCCGCGCAGCAGTCGATGCCGGCGCAGGAGCCCGGCACGCGGCCCGCGCGCGCGCTGCCGTACGAACTGTTCGTGCACAGCCGCGTGAGCGGACACGATGACACCGTGTCGCTCGACTTCGCGAACTCGGGCGACGCGGGCGCGGCGTTCTACGTGTACGACCGCCGCAACCCGACGACGCCGCCGCGTCGTTATGCGGTATCCGCGCACGATCGTTTCGTCGACACGTGGAGCACGTCGGCCGCGCGCGGCGAATACCATCTCGCGGCGTACGGCCCGAACGGCTATCTGTGCGAGTTCCAGGGCAACACGCGGCTCGCGGCGGACGGCCGCCACGCGAACCCCGAAGCGAAGATCGGCTACGACGTGCGCAACCGTCACGTGTACCTGCAACTGCGCAACAGCGGGCGCGCGACGTGCCGCGTGACGGTCGACAACGCGTACAGCCATGCGCATGCGCGCACCTATACGCTGGAGCCGGGCGAGCGCGTCGAGGATCACTTCGAGCTGTCGTCGAGCCACGGCTGGTACGATTTGACGATTACCGCGACGACGCTGCGCGGCGGCGACGACAAGGTGGTGCGCCGCTTCGCGGGCCACGTCGAGACGGGCCGGCCGAGCCACAGCGATCCGGGGCCGGTGAAGCACTCGGCCTGACGGCCGGTAAGCGTCGCGCGGTTCGGGCGAAGTCCGCCCGTCGCGCGACCGCCGCCTGCCGGTTGCATTCCGGTTGTATGCCGGCAGGCGGGATTGGTTTTTGGAAACTGAAAACTGTTGACAATGTGTCGGGCCGAGGGTATATAAGGATCATTCGCCGATATGGCGCCCTCGTTTTCACCCGCAGCTCCGCTGCCTGCCGACCATGACTGCCCCGAACACGCTCAGCGCCATCGAACTCCTGCAAAGCCAGTCGCTTGCGATGATTGTCCAGGACATGCTCGAGCGCGCGATCGTCTCCGGCGAATACGCACCCGGCGAGAAACTCAACGAAGTCGAGATCGCGACCAAGCTGAACGTGTCGCGCGGCCCCGTGCGCGAAGCGTTCCGCGCGCTCGAACAGGCCGGCCTGCTGCGCAACGAGAAGAACCGCGGCGTGACCGTGCGGGTCGTGCCGCTGCGCGAGGCCGAGGAGATCTACGAAGTGCGCGCGATGCTCGACGAGTCGGTCGCGCGCGCGCTCGCGCAGCGCATCTCGCCCGACACGCTGAAGGTGCTGAAGGGCATCATCCAGTCGATGAAGGACGCCGCGAAGACGCACGACGTCACGCGCTATACCGAGCTGAACGTGCAGTTCCACGACGCGATGGTCGTCGGCGTCGGCAATACGCACCTCACCGACACGTACCGCCGGCTCGTGCGCCAGCTCGGCCTGCTGCGCCAGGCCGCGATCGAGGCCGAGGAGGATGCGATCGCCGTGTCCGCGGCCGAGCACGACAAGATCGTGCAGGCGCTCGCGGGCGGAGACGGGGAGAAGGCCGTCGCGCTGGTGCGCGAGCACGTCGCGCACGGCCTTGCGCGGATGCGCCGCACGCACGAGCAGGGGTTGCCCGCGACGGGCAAGGCGGCGCGGGAGAAAACCGCGCGCGCATAAGGCCCGGCAAGGCTCGCTCGGGCCGTCGCGCAAAAGCAAAGGGACGCTTCGCAGCGTCCCTTTTTCATGGCGTCGTTACCGTCGTCGCATCATTGTTTCGTCACGCCTTGTCGGCCTTCCCGGCCGCGCTCGCGAATTTCGCGAGCCACGTATCGACGGCCGACGGCTGCCGGCTCTCGTCCTCCGCGCGCTCCTTGCGGCGGATCGCATTGCGCACGACGTGCGCGCCGACATAACGGATCGGCTCTGGCGGGAAATGGCCGAGCGGGCCGTGCACGATCGGGCTGCGCGTCCACGCGTTGTCGAGGCCGAGCACGAGCGACGACAGGATCTGCCCGCCCATGTAGGTCGGCCCGACACCATTGCCCGAATAACCGAAGCCGTAGAACACGTTCGGCGCGTCGTCGAGGCGGCCGAAGAACGGGAAGCCCGTGACCGAGCGGTCCGACGGCCCGTTCCAGCTCGCGGTGACCGGCACGCCCGCGAGCGACGGAAAGAATTCGCGCAGGCTTTGCGTGAGCTGCGCCTCGTACGGCGAGCGCTGGTCGAACACCGGCGCGATGCGGCTGCGCCACGAGAACGTGTTGCCGCCCTTGCCGAGCATCAGCCGGCCGTCGGCGGTGGTGCGGTAGTAGTAGACGAAGATCCGCGAATCGAGCACCGACACGCCGTCGACGAGCCCGGTCTGTCCGAGCAACTCGGGGCATTTCTCGGTGATGACCATGTCGCTCGACACGACCGCGATCGTGCGCTCGAACTGCGGGAAGCGGCTCGCCATCCACGCGTTGATCGCGAACACGAGCTTGCCGGCCGTGATGCTGCCGGACGGCGTGCGCACGACGGCCGGCTGTCCGGGCGTGAAGTCGAGCATCGGCGTGCGCTCGTAGATCCGGATCCCCATCGCGAGTGCGACACGGCGCAGCCCGCGCACGAGCTTGNCGGCGGGCGCCCGCCGGCCGGCTGTCCGGGCGTGAAGTCGAGCATCGGCGTGCGCTCGTAGATCCGGATCCCCATCGCGAGTGCGACACGGCGCAGCCCGCGCACGAGCTTGCCCGGATGCACGGTCGCGGCGATCGGCGAATAGACGCCGTCGAGATTGCGCGCGGAACCGGAGCGGCGCGCGACTTCGGCGGGCGGCAGCGGCTCGTAGCTGTGGATGCCGCATGCGGCGAGCGCGTCGAGCACCGGCGCGAGCGTGCCAACCTGCGCGCGCGACGTCGCGGTGTACAGGGTGCCGTCGAGCCGCAGTTCGGCATCGATGTCGTGCGCGCGGCAGAAATCGGCGATGTGCTGGACGGCCGCTTCCGACGCCTTCACGAGCCGGATCGCCTCGGCTTCGCCGAACAGGCGCCGCAGCGTCAGGAATTTCGCGGACCACGTTAGCAGGCACCCGCCGTTGCGGCCGCTCGCGCCGGCGCCGCACAGGTCGGCCTCGACGATCGCGATGTCGAGTGCCGGGTTCTGCTGCTTCGCCTGGATCGCGGTCCAGAGCCCGGTGAAGCCGCCGCCGACGATGCAGACGTCGGCCTGCGTCGCGCCTTGCAGCGCGGGGGCGAGATCGCCGTCGTTGAACAGCGCTTGTTCGATCCAGAAGGGTCGCATCGGATGTTTCGTCAATAAGGGTCGGGGCCGTGCCGCGCACGGCCAGGAAAACCCGGCCGCGCGCATAGGGGCACGCGGCCGGTTGCATCAAGTCGCGTCAGGCCGCCGCTTCGGCCGACACGCGGCGCACGCCCATCGCCCGCAGCGTGTCGGCGATCGCGGCGACGGCGCCGGGGATGCCGGCCTCGCCGAAGTGGCCGATGCAGCCGACGCGGAACGTGTCGACTTCGGTCAGCTTGCCCGGATACAGAATGTAGCCGCGCTTTTTGACCTCCTGATAAAACGTCTTGAAATCGTAGTTCGGATCGTCCGGCGCATGGAACGTGACGATGATCGGCGCCTGGATAGCCGGATCGAGGAACGGCCGGAAACCGAGCGCGAGCATCCCGTCGATCAGCGCGCGATAGTTGCGCTGATAACGGCCGCCGCGCGCGGCGAGCCCGCCTTCGTCGACGTATTGCGCGACGGCCGCGTCGAGCGCCGCGACCACGTGCGTCGGCGGCGTGAAGCGCCACTGCGTCGTGCGCTGCATGTAGACCCACTGGTCGTACAGGTCCATCGCGAGCGAGTGGCTGTTGCCTTCGCACCGTTCGAGCGTGCTGCGCTTCGCGATCACGAAGCCGAGCCCCGGCACGCCTTCGAGGCATTTGCCGGACGCCGCAATTACCGCGTCGAACGGCGTCGTGCGCGCGTCGATGTCGATCGCGCCGAACGAGCTCATCGCGTCGACGATCAGCCCGCGGCCATGCTTCGCGACGATCTGCGCGATCTCGTGCAGCGGGTTCAGCACGCCGGCACCCGTCTCGCAGTGCACGAGCGCGACGTGCGTGATGCCCGGATCGGCGGCGAGCGTGCGCTCGACGTCGGCGGGGTCGACGCGACGGTCCTCGCGGTAATCGAGCGTCGTCAGCTTGCGGCCGAGCACACGGCAGATCTTCGCGAGGCGCTGGCAGTACGCGCCGTTGTTCGGCACGAGCACGTGGCCGTCGCGCGGCACGAGTGTGCCGATCGCTGCCTCGACCGAGAACGTGCCGCTACCCTGCAGCGGCACGCATTCGTGCGTGCCTTCGCCGTGCACGATCTGCAGCAGGCGTTCGCGCAGCCGCGCGGTGATCGCGTTGAAGTCGCTGTCCCACGAACCCCAGTCGCGCAGCATCGCGTCGCGCGTGCGGTCGGAGGTCGTCAGGGGGCCTGGGGTGAGCAGGATGGGCTGGGCGGCGAGCGTCATGGTGTCTCCTTGGTGAAGTCGGGACGTCACGTGAATGCGGCGAAGGGATCAGCGGCGATGCGGGGTGCGCCAGGCCTGCGTGCGGCGCAACAGACGATGCGAGATGCACGCGAACAGCAGGCACGCGCACGACGACGTCACGAGCACGAGCGTCGCCATCGCGGCGGCCGGGCCCATCTGGCCCGCGTCGTCGAGGTTCAGGATCGCGACGGAGGCGGGCTGCGTGTCCGGCGAGTAGAGGAACGCGACGGCCGAGACCGTCGTCATCCCGTTGACGAACAGGTAGCGCGCGATCAGCAGGATCGCGGGCAGGCACACGGGCACCGTCACGCGCAGGAAGGTCCTGTAGAACGGCACCTTCAGCGACGCGGACACGGCCTCGAACTCGCTGTCGATCTGCCTGAGCGCGGTGACGGCGGTCAGGTGGCTCGACGCGTAGTAGTGGACCACCGTGACGATCGCGAGCAGCCACAGCGAGCCGTACAGCCCGTTCAGCGGATTGCCGGGCGCGTTGAACAGGAAGATGTAGCTGATGCCGAGCACGAGGCCCGGCACGCCCATCGGCAGGATCGCGCACAGGCTGATGAAGCCGCGCAGCCAGCGCGCGCCGCGCGTCTTCTCGATCAGGTACGCGCCGCCGAACACGACGATCGTGCCGCCGAGCGCGACGGTCGCGGCCATCCGCAGGCTGTTCTTGTACGCGTCGAAGATGCCGGCGCCGATCAGCCCCATCCGGTAATGCTGCAGCCCGAGGCTCATCTGGTACGGCCAGAACTTCACGAACGACGCGAACACCGAGATGCCGACCACCGCGATGAAGAACGCGCACACGAGCGCGCAGTACGCGAGCATCGCGGCGTCGAAGCCGCGCGACGGCTTCGGCTGATACGGCGTCGAGCGCGCGCCGAGCTGCGACTGCTGGCGGCGGCGGATGAAGAAGTCGACGCCGAACGCGACGAGCGCCGGACACAGCAGCATCAGGCTCACGACCGCGCTGCGGTTGAAGTCCTGCAGCCCGATGATCAGCTTGTAGATGTCGGTCGACAGCACGTTGTACGAGCCGCCGATCACCACCGGCACGCCGAAGTCGTTGATGCACATCGTGAACGCCACCATCGTCGCGCTGATCAGCCCGTACTTCGCGCCGGGCAGCGTGATCGTGAAGAACTTGCGCGTGCGGCTCGTGCCCATCGCGTCGGCGGCCTCGTAGAGCCGGCCGTCCGCGAGCGACAGCGCGGTGACGAGGATCATCAGCACGTGCGGGAACGACGCGTACACCATGCTCGCGACGATGCCCGGCAGCCCGTAGATCGAATGGCCGTGCAGCAGCGGCTTCAGCAGCCCCGCGTTGCCGAACCAGTAGATGAACGACACGGCCGACAGCAGCGTCGGCGCGAGCAGCGGCAGCAGCGCGATCGTGCGCGCGGCGTTCTTCAGCGGCATGCACGAGCGCGTCAGCGCATACGCGAACGTGAACGCCATCGGCACGACGATCGCCGTGACGAGCGCGCCCACCGTCAGCGAATGCAGCATCGAGCGCAGCACGCCGCTGTCTTCCAGGTACTCGACGAAGTTGTGCGCGCCGACAAAATGCCCGTTGGCATCGACGAAGCATTTCTGCACGACGAGCGCGAGCGGCAGCAGCAGGAACAGCGACATCAGCGCGGCCATCGCGACGAGCGCGAACTGCGCGATGCGGTCGTGCCAGTGCGTGATCTGCCGCACGTCGGCGGGAGCGGACGCGCCGCGGCGGCGCTCGGTCAGGACGGTGCTCATTGCAGTCGCTCCTTCGCGCTCGGGAACACGCGGACATGCTCGCGATCGAGCGCGAGGTCGATGCGCGCGCCGGCCTGCACGCCGGTGCGGTCGACGTCGTGATACGACAGGTCGGCGACGATCTCCTGGCCGTCGAGCCCGTCGATGCGGAAGCTCACGCGGCAGAACGCGCCGAGGAATTCGAGCTTTTCGACGCGGCCGGCCAGCACGTTGTCGGCCGTTTCGCCCGGCACGCGAATGCGCAGGTCTTCCGGCCGCACGTAGACCGATACCGCCGCACCCTGCGCGGGGCGTGCCGCGCCATGGCGGCAGTCGAGGCCGACCGCACCCGCGCGCAGCGTGCCGTCCTGCGCGACTTCGGCGGGAATCGTGTTGACGCGGCCGATGAAGTCCGCGACGAACGGCGACGCGGGCTGCCGGTAGATTTCGAGCGGCGTGCCGATCTGCTCGATCACGCCGTGGTTCATCACGACGATGCGGTCGGCCATCGACAGCGCTTCTTCCTGGTCGTGCGTGACCATGATCGTCGTCACGCCGAGCCGCTGCTGCAGCGCGCGGATCTCCTGGCGCAGCCGCACGCGCACGCGCGCGTCGAGCGCCGACAGCGGTTCGTCGAGCAGCAGCAGGCCTGGCGACGTGGCAAGCGCGCGCGCCAGCGCGATGCGCTGCTGCTGGCCGCCGGACAGCTGGCCCGGATGCTTGCGATGGCTGTCGGGCAGGCCGACCAGCGCGAGCAGCGTGTGCACGCGCTCGTGGATCGCGTCGCGCTTCATCTTGCGGTTCACGAGCCCGTACGCGACGTTGTCGTACACGGTGAGGTTCGGGAACAGCGCGTACGACTGGAACACGATGCCGTAGTCGCGCAATTGCGGCGGCAGCCGCGAGATGTCGCGGCCGTCCTGCATGATCTGGCCGGCGTTCTGTGTTTCGAGCCCCGCGATGATCCGCAGCAGCGTGGTTTTCCCGCAGCCGGACGGCCCGAGGAAACAGATCATCTCGCCCTTCATCACGCTCAGGTTGATGTCGGTGAGAACCTGCGTGTCGTTGTACCGCTTCTCGATGCGTTCTACGCTCAGATAAGGTGCCATGCGCGCCTCCATGCTGGGGCGGCCCGGGGGCCGGATTCGACGACGGAAAGGGTGGCGCGGGGCGGCGCGCGGCGCGGCCCCGCTGCCGGTCGCGGCGTTACTGCTGCGTTTTCGCCCCGTAGCGCTTCTGCCACGTATCGAGGATCGACTGGCGGTTTTTCGCGGACCACACGAAGTCGTTCTTCACGAGCAGGTCCGAATAGTTGTCGGGGATGCCGGCCAGCTTCCGCGCGACGCCCGGATACGCGACGATCGCCCACCAGCGCGCGGTGATCTGGTTCGCGTCCTTGCTCGCCATGAAGTCGGCGAGCTTCTTCGCGGCATCGGGCTGCTTCGTCGTCTTCATGATCGCCGTGCCTTCCATGTCCCAGCCGAGCCCTTCCTTCGGGAACACGAGATCGATCGGCGCGCCCTGCGCCTGCAGTTCGTGGCCGCGGAATTCGAACGAGATGCCGATCGGGAATTCGCCGGTGCCGGCGAGCGTGCACGGCTTCGAGCCCGAGTGCACGTACTGCGCGACGTTCTTGTCGAGCGCGTCCATGAATTTCCAGCCTTTGTCGTCACCGAAGGTCTGCAGCCACGCGGTCACGTCGAGGTAGCCGGTGCCCGACGATACCGGGCTCGGCATCACGATCGCGCCTTTGTAGATCGGCTTCGTCAGGTCTTCCCACGACGTCGGTTTCGGGATGTTCTTCGCCTGCGCGGCGATGCGGTTGTAGCAGATCGTTGCGCCCCACACGTCCATGCCGACCCAGCGCGGCGGCGTGTGCGCGTCGCTGTACTTGCGCGTGAGCTGGTCGAAACCCTGCGGCGTGTACGGCATCAGCATGCCCTGCAGGTCGAGCAGCGTGAGGCTCGACGCGGCGAGGCCGAGCACGACGTCCGCGCGCGGGTTGTTCTTTTCCGCGAGCAGCTTCGCGGTGACCGAGCCGGTCGAGTCGCGCACCCAGCGGATCTCGATGTCGGGGTTCGCCTTCTCGAACGCGTCCTTGTAGGGCTTCATCGCCTCGTCTTCCAGCGCGGTATAGACGAGCAGCGACGTCTTTGCGTGCGCCGCCTGCGCGGCGCCGAGCGCGACCGCCGCGGCCAGCGCGAAGCGGGCCGCGCCCGCTGCCCATGCGTTCAAACGCTTGTTTACCGGCACTTCGTTCATCTTCAGACCCCTTGACTGTGGCGCCGCGGCACGCGGCGGATGAGTGGAGACCAGCCCTCTCTTTGCTACGTCGTTTTGCTTTCTGTTCTCTGCATGTTGTTGACAATCTACAAATCATCCATTTTAATGTCAAGCATGGAAAACACCTCCCTTCGGCGCGGCGCGGGCGCCGACGGCTCAACCCCTTCGAACTGAAAGGAATGAACGTCATGACTGAAACGCCTGTATCCGTGGAAGTGAACGGCCGCCGCTACAACTGGATGAGCCGGCCCGTGGTGGTGGTCTGCGTCGATGGTTGCGCGTACGAATATCTGGAAGAAGCGGCCGCGGCCGGCGTCGCGCCGTTCCTGCGCACGCTGCTGAAGCCCGGCACGGCGCTCAAGGGCGAATGCGTGGTGCCGAGCTTCACGAACCCGAACAACCTGTCGATCGTGACCGGCGTGCCGCCGGCGATCCACGGGATCAGCGGCAACTACTTCTACGATCGCGACACCGGTGCCGAGGTGCTGATGAACGATCCGAAGTACCTCGTCGCACCGACCGTGCTCGCGACCTTCGCCGAACAGGGCGCGCGCGTCGCGGTCGTCACCGCGAAGGACAAGCTGCGCCGGCTGCTCGGCAAGGGGCTCAAGGGCATCTGCTTCTCGTCGGAAAAGGCCGACGAGGCGAGCATCGAGGAGAACGGCATCGACGACGTGCTGGAACTGGTCGGCAAGCCGGTGCCGAGCGTGTACAGCGCCGATCTTTCCGAATTCGTGTTCGCGGCCGGCGTGCGCCTGCTCGAGACACGCCCGATCGACCTGATGTACCTGTCGACGACCGACTACGTGCAGCACAAGTGCGCGCCCGGCACGCCCGGCGCGAACGCGTTCTACGCGATGATGGACACCTACCTGCAGCGCCTCGACGAACTCGGTGCGATCGTCGCGATCACGGCCGACCACGGGATGAACGCGAAGCACGACGACGAGACCGGCGAGCCGAACGTGATCTACCTGCAGGAACTGTTCGACGAGTGGCTCGGCCACGACGCGGCGCGCGTGATCCTGCCGATCACCGATCCGTACGTCGTGCACCACGGCGCGCTCGGCTCGTTCGCGACCGTCTACGTGCCGGCGTCGGCCGATGTTGATGCGCTGCGCGCGCGACTGGCCGCGGTCGACGGCATCGAGGTCGTGCTGACGGGCGCCGAGGGGTGCGCGCGCTTCGAGCTGCCGCCCGCGCGGATGGGCGACCTGATCGTGATCTCGAAGCAGGACGTCGTGCTCGGCACGCGCCGCATCAAGCACGACCTGTCGGGCCTCGACGTGCCGCTGCGCTCGCACGGCGGGATCTCCGAGCAGATCGTGCCGCTGATCTTCAGCAAGCCGGTCGCCACTGACGTCACGGGCCGTGCGCGGCTGCGCAACTTCGACATCATCGACATCGCGCTCAACCATCTGCAGTGATGCATCCGCATCCGCAAGGGGACACACTCATGAACGCCATTGCAGCATCGACGGACGTCCGCGAGATTCGTCGCGAAGCACTGCGAATCGACGGCGAACGGATTCATCGGGACGCGGTGATCGACGTGCGCAACCCGTACGACGGCTCGCTGGTCGGCACCGTGCCGAAGGCGACGCTGGACGACGTGCGGCGCGCATTCGCGGTCGCGCACGCATATCGGCCGACGCTCACGCGTCACGATCGCGCGGCGATCCTGCGCCGCGCGGCCGACATCGTGCGCTCGCGCACCGCCGAGATCGCGGCGCTGATCACGGCCGAGGCCGGGTTGTGCATCAAGGATTCGACCTACGAAGCGGGGCGGGTGGCCGACGTGCTGACGTTCGGCGCCGGTGAAGTGCTGAAGGACGACGGGCAGATCTTCTCGTGCGATCTGACGCCGCACGGCAAGAAGCGCCGTGTGTACACGCAGCGCGATCCGCTGCTCGGCGTGATCTCGGCGATCACGCCGTTCAACCACCCGATGAACCAGGTCGCGCACAAGATCGTGCCGTCGGTCGCGACCAACAACCGGATCGTCGTGAAGCCGTCGGAGAAGGTGCCGCTGTCGTGTTACCTGTTCGCCGACATCCTGTACGAAGCCGGCTTGCCGCCGCAGATGCTGCAGGTGATTACCGGCGACCCGACGGAGATCGCGGACGAACTGATCACGAACCCGGCGATCGACCTGATCACGTTCACGGGCGGCGTGTCGATCGGCAAGTCGATCGCATCGCGGATGGGCTACCGGCGCGCGGTGCTCGAACTCGGCGGCAACGATCCGATCATCGTGATGGAAGACGCCGATCTCGACGAGGCGAGCACGCTCGCGGTGTCGGGCTCGTACAAGAACTCGGGGCAGCGCTGCACGGCGATCAAGCGGATGCTCGTGCACGAGTCGGTGGCCGATCGCTTCACCGAACTGGTCGTCGAGAAGACGCGTGCGTGGTCGTACGGTAATCCGGCCGATCCGTCGGTCGACATGGGCACCGTGATCGACGAAGCGGCCGCGAAGTTCTGCGAGCAGCAGGTGAACGATGCCGTCGCACGCGGCGCGCGGCTGCTGGTCGGCAACGTGCGCGACGGCGCGCTGTATTCGCCGACGGTCGTCGACTGCGTGACGCCCGACATGCCGCTGGTGAAGTATGAAACCTTCGGCCCCGTGTCGCCGATCATGCGCTTTCGCGACATCGACGAAGCGATCCGGATGTCGAACAGCACCGACTATGCGCTGTCGTCGTCGGTCTGCACGAACCGCTTCGACAGCATCACGCGCTTCATCACCGAGTTGGAAGTCGGCAGCGTGAACGTGCGCGAGGTGCCGGGCTACCGGCTCGAACTGACGCCGTTCGGTGGTGTGAAGGATTCGGGGCTCGGCTACAAGGAAGGCGTGCAGGAAGCGATGAAGAGCTTCACGAATACGAAGACGTATTCACTGCCCTGGTAAGCGGTGTGTGATGCGGGCGCGCCGGCTCGAAGGCCGGCGCGCGGAATGTCTCCCGGCGGGATGCGGCCGCAGCGGCCGTCAGGCGACGGTCAGTCGTCGTCGCCGTGGTGATGCCGCCAGCCGCGATGCCAGCCGTTGTCGTGCCGGTAGCGGCGATAGCGATAGTCGCCGTAGTACGGGCCGTAATAGACGGGCGCCGGCTCGTACACGACGGGTGGCGGCGCGTAGTAGACAGGCGGTGGTGCCACGATCACCGGCCCCGGCACGCCGAAGTACACGCCGACGTCGGTGTGTGCGAATGCGCTTGCCGACAGGCAGGCGGTCGCGATGCCGACGGCGCAGGACAACAGGATGCGTTTCATTTGCCGTTCACTCCGTTCGTGGGTGCGAAGGCCCGCGAGCAATCGGTTCACCTGTTTTCATGGTACGTAGCAGGTGCCGAATCGGTGATACCGCGGTGTCGCTTCTGTAACCGCCGGTAACGAAGCGATCGGACGATCGCCGCGCTGCGTCTCGACAAATTTCGTCTGCTAAATGAGCGGCCGGCGCGTTATTCGATCGGCTCATATCGTTAGCCGATTTGCGTTTTTGCCGCGCTTCGACGCGTCGGTAGAATTCGCGGACCTCTCGAACGGCACACGCGTGCCGCGGGATCACTCCCTCCAATCATTCGGGGTCCGCACCATGAAATTCCTTCGCTCCATTCTGGTCGTTGCGTTGCTGCAGGCCACTGCCGTCACGAGCGCGCTCGCGGCCGACGATCTCGCGCAGATCAAGTCGTCCGGCGTGTTCCGAGTCGGCACCGAAGGGACGTACGCGCCGTTCACGTACCACGACGAAACGGGCAAGCTGACGGGCTTCGACGTCGACATTGCCACCGCGATCGCGCAGCGCCTCGGCGTGAAGCCGCAATTCGTCGAAGGCAAATGGGACGGGCTGATCGCGGGCCTCGACGTGAACCGCTACGACGCGGTCGTCAACGAAGTGTCGATCACCGACGCACGCAAGGCGAAATACGCTTTCTCTTCGCCGTACATCACGTCGCACGCGGTGCTGATCGTGCGCACGGACAACACGACGATCCGCTCGTTCGACGACCTGAAGGGCAAGAAATCCGCGAACACGCTGACGAGCAATTTCGGCAAGCTCGCGGCGGCCCATGGTGCGGACGTGGTGCCGGTGCAGGGCTTCAACGAATCGATCGACCTGCTGACGTCCGGGCGTGTCGACGCGACGATCAACGATTCGCTGTCGTACCTCGATTTCCGCAAGCACAAGCCCGACGCGAAACTGAAGATCGCCGCGACCGACACGAGTGGCGCCGGCGATGCATCGGGCGTGCTGCTGCGCAAGGGCAGCCCCGAACTGGTGGCCGCGATCGACAAGGCGCTCGCGGACATCAAGTCGGACGGCACCTACGCGAAGATTTCGCAGAAGTATTTCGGCCGCGACGTGTCGCAGCCGTGACGCGAGGCTGAACGATGCCGCCCTGGCTGCACCTGATGGCGGAATCGTTGCGGCCCCTGCTGTACGCGGGGCTCGTGTTTACGGTTCCGCTCACGCTCGCGTCGTTCGCGATCGGCCTGTTGCTCGCGTTCGGCGCGGCGCTCGCGCGCCTGTTCGGGCCGCGCTGGGCGCAGGCCGTCGTGCGTTTCTACATCTGGCTGTTTCGCGGCTCGCCGTTGCTCGTGCAACTGTTCGTGATCTTCTACGGGCTGCCGAGCGTCGGCATCGTGCTCGACCCGTTGACGGCCGCCGTGCTCGGCTTCTCGCTTAACGTCGGTGCGTACAACGCCGAGGTGATCCGCGGCGTGATCGAATCGATCCCGAAGGGGCAGTGGGAAGCCGCGTACTCGATGGCGATGACGCGCGCGCAGGCGCTGCGCCGTGCGATCCTGCCGCAGGCCGCGCGCGTCGCGCTGCCCGCGCTGTCGAACTCGTTCATCTCGCTCGTGAAGGACACGTCGCTCGCGGCCGTGCTGACCGTGCCCGAGATCTTCCAGGCCGCGCAGCGCATCGCGGCCGTGACCTACGAGCCGCTGATCCTTTATACCGAAGCCGCGCTGATCTACCTGCTGTTCAGTTCGGTGCTGTCCACGCTGCAACGTCGTCTCGAAACCCGTTTCGGTCGCCATGCGCTGTTCCAGGCGGAGTTGCGATGATTCGTCTCGAACGCATCGACAAGTCGTTCGGCGCGCATCGCGTGCTGAGCGAGATCGATCTTGCATTGCAGCCGGGCAGCGTGACCGCGCTGATCGGGCCGTCCGGCAGCGGCAAGAGCACGCTGCTGCGCTGCGTGAACCTGCTCGAAGTGCCCGAGGCGGGCACGCTCGTCGTCGGCGATGCGCGCATCGACTTCGCACCGTCGCGCCGGCCGTCGCGCGACGCCGTGTTCGCGGTGCGCCGGCAGACCGGCATGGTGTTCCAGAATTTCCAGTTGTTTCCGCATCTGAGCGTCGTGCAGAACGTGATGGAAGGGCTGGTGACCGTGCAGCGCTGGCCGCGCGAGCGTGCACGCGAACGGGCGCTCGCGCTGCTCGACAAGGTCGGCATCGCGGCGAAGGCCGACGCATGGCCCGCGACGCTGTCGGGCGGCCAGCAGCAGCGCGTGGCCATTGCGCGCGCGCTCGCGCCGTCGCCGCAGGTGTTGTTGTGCGACGAGCCGACGTCGGCGCTCGATCCGGAGCTGTCCATCGAGGTGGTCGAGGTATTGCGCCAGCTCGCCCGCGAAGGCACGACGATGCTGATGGCCACACACGACCTGCGCCTGGCCGCGTCGATCGCGCACGATGCGGTGTTTCTCGCCGATGGCCGAATCGTCGAGGCCGGTGCGTCGCGCGACCTGTTCGGCCGGCCGCGCGATCCGCGCACCGCGAAGTTCATCGCGACGCTCGCGCAAGGTGTGCCGGCGTTCTGACGCGAGACGTGGGGCCGGCGGCGTTCAGCCCTGCCCATGTCCGTCGAGCACCGCGGCGACGATCGCTTCCGGCGCGTCTTCCTGGACCAGGTGGCCTGCGCGCGGCACCTTGATCAGCTTGCCGCCCGCGATGCGATCGGCCAGCGCCTGCCCTTGTTCGAGCGGAATCCACACATCGTCGTCGCCCCACACGATGCGCACCGGAAAGTCCGGCGGCGCGTAGCGGGCCTCTGCCTCCTCGATGTAGCGCTGCCGCATCTGCGCGATCTGGCGATAGAACGCGGCCTGGCCGGCGGGCGTGAGCCACGGCGCGCGGTAGATCGACAGTGCGTCGTCGCTCAGCGGCTGCGCGACGGCATTGCCGATGTAAGCCGAGACGAGCGCGTGATGCGCATACGCCGGCAACCCGGTGAACGCGGCTTCGTGTTGCGCGACGTGGCGTACGAACGGCGACCCTTGCGGCGCGATCGCGACGGGATTCACGAGCGTGAGGTCCGCATACGCGATGCCGTCGAGGAAGTGCGCACGCAGCACGGTCGCGCCGCCGTAGTCATGTGCGAGCACGCGAGGGCGCGAGATTTTCCATTCATCCAGCATCGCGCCGAACAGCACGTTCTGGCGGCCGAGCGATACGTCCGCATCCGGCATGTCGGACTGGCCGTAGCCGAGCAGGTCGTAGAAGAACACGCGATGGCGCCGCGCGAGCCACGGCGCGATCCGGCGCCACACCTGCGACGAAAACGGCGTGCCGTGCACGAGCACGAGCGGCGGGCCTTCACCGAGCGTTCCCCATGCAATCCGGTGGCCTTCAAAAACGAAGCGGTTGGCGAGTTCGAGCATCGGCTTCTCCGTGCTAACCTGTTTTGGTTGTTAACAGGTTACTCTGGATCGTCCGGACGTGAAACCGATAGGTGAAAATAAATGGTTACTCGACACGAGCCTGCGCGACACGCGCACGAATGGGGCGCGGCCGATTTCGTCGGCGGCCATCCGGCGCTCGACTTCCTCAACACGGTGGCCGACACCGGCAAGTCGCGCGACGAGGACAAGCTCGTCGACTGGCCGGCCGTGCGCGCGTGGGCGGGGCAATCGGGGCTGCTGGCGCCGGCCGATCTGGCGCGGCTGCTGCGTCATGCGCGGCAGGACGGGCCTGACGCGCTGGCGGCGCTGCATCGTTTTCGCGAGGATGCGTACGCCGCGATCGCGCACCTGACGGCCGGCGGCGGCAGTGCCGGTGCGCGCGCGGCCGACCGGCTCGCCGTGGCGATTCGCGAAGCGATCGGGCGCAGTGCGTTCGATGCGGTCGACGGCCGGTTCGCGTGGCGGCCCGACGCACGCGCCGCGTCGCGCTGGTTCGATGCCGCCGCGCTCGGCTTCGAGCATCTGCTGCGCAGCGACGATTTCGCGCGCGTGCGGCAGTGCGGCCGATGTACGTGGTTTTTCGTCGATCGAGGCCGCGGCGTCGGGCGACGATGGTGCGACATGCGCACGTGCGGGAATCGCGCGAAGGTGGAGGCGTTCAGGGAACGGTGAAGCGCGCGCCGTTACGGTTGCCGCGCCGCGCGCGGCCGGCGCGCGCTCGTCATTGAGTGGTTTCGTGCGGCCGATGTTCGGGCCACAGCGTCGCGGCGATGAACAGCCCGGCCGCGAGGAACGGCGCGCCGATCGCGAACAGGATGGCGGTGAGGCCCCAGCGATCCCAGAAGCGATCGACGACCGCGCGCTCGGGCGTGACCGGGTCGTACAGCACATTGACCGCATCGCCTTCGCGCAGGCCCGGATGCGACGACGCCGAGCCCTGGGCGAACGTGATCTGGCGCCCGCTGTCGGTCGTGAATGCGACGATCGCCGAATACAGCGATGTGCGCGTGCGGGGTGACCGCGCATTTTTCGCGATCTCGACGACATGGCCGGTCGAGCGCGCATAGAGGTGGACGATCTGCCACTGACGCAGGCCGGCCGCGCCCGCGCCGGCCAGGAAGCCGGTGCCGATCGCGATCGGAATCAGCACGATCGCGATATCCCAGCGGCGTCGCGCCCGCTTGCGCTCGGCCCGGGTCGGTGGCGTGTCGAATTGCCGGCGGTGGCGCTCGCCGACGGTCAGCAGGACGCCGATCGCGAACGACGCGATGGCGAGCAGTGCCGTCACCGCAGCCGGAAACCAGCGTTGCGCGAAATCGTCGATCAGTGCGGGACGGTCGGGATGGGCGGGGTCGAGCAGGACGTCGACGTTCTCGCCGATGTCGTACGCGGGCACGGTCGACGCGGTATTGCCGGCGACCTCGCGACGCTGGCCGTCGTTCGCGAGGTACGCGACGATCGGCCGGTACGCGCGCATCGCGTCGCTGTCCTGCACGATGCGCACGACCGTGCCCGGCGAGCGAACCAGATGGCCGGTCGCGCGACCGGCCGTGACGGCGAGCACGCCCGCCAGCACGAGCAGCACGACGCCGAGCGCCAGCGCGGCGAGTGCGTCCTTACCCGGCATGGCCGGATCCGGTTCTTGCATCGTGCGGCGGATTCGGAGGGGATCGGGTGAACGGCGTGTCCCGACGGACAGGCCGATATCGGCGCAACCAGGCCCTCGGAATGGTCGCGTCTCGGTTACATGCTTCCATGTCTGACGTCCCATGTTCTCTCAGTGCCGGCGGGCAAACGGCAGTGCCTGCGCCGGTCGTGTGATATTTGTCGGACGATTCTAGCGGAAACGATGCGCGAGGGGCGTACGGATGCGTACCGTGAGAGGCGCGGGCCGCTCCGAACGGGCCGCGGAAATGAAAAAGGCCGGTCAGCTTGCGCTGACCGGCCTTTTGAATTCCTGGTGGGGCGTGAGTGACTCGAACACTCGACCTACGGATTAAGAGTCCGCTGCTCTACCAACTGAGCTAACGCCCCCAACAGAAGAAAGATTATGCACGGGTAATTCGGGCGTGGCAAGTCCTTTCTGCAAATTTCCTCAAAATATTTCGACAAGACTACGCCGGCTGTCGGCGCGGTAACGAGCGATCGTAGTTTGCGCGGTCCCGGTATGATGACGCCACACGCGTTGCGCGGCGGTCGCGCAACGCTTTCTGGACTTTCGAAGATGGACGAAAACGCAGTCCGCGAATTGCTGGATCGCCTGCTGGCCCCGTGGGTCCGCTCGCTCGGTCTGGTCCCCGTGTCGATCGGCGACGACAGCGTCACGCTGCGCCTGCCGTTTTCCGGCGAGTTCCGCCATTCGGGCGGCGTGATCTGCGGCCAGGTGTTCACGGCGGCCGCCGACACCGCGATGGTGGTCGCGATCTCGTCCGCGCTCGGCGAGTTCCGGCCGATGACGACCGTGTCGCTGAACACGAACTTCATGCGTCCCGTGCGCAAGGGCGACGTGCTCGTCACCGCGCGCGTGCTGCGGATGGGCCGCAACCTCGTGTTCGGCGAAGTCGAGCTGTTCGACGAGGACGGCAAGATGGCCGTCCACGCGACGTCGACCTACGCGCTCGTCAGCTGAGCGGCGCGATGTTCGACCAGATCGTTTTTGCGGGTGGCGGCAATCGCTGCTGGTGGCAGGCCGGCTTCTGGGACGTCGCGCAGCCGGCACTCGCGCTGCGCCCGCGCGTGATCACCGGCATCTCGGCCGGCGCGGCGACCGCGTGCATGCTGTATACGCGCGACGCCGCGTGGGTGATGCGCTATTACGAAGAGGCGCTGCGCCACAACCGGAGGAACGCGTACTGGGGCAACCTGTTCGGGCGCGAGCCCGTGTTTCCGCACTACCGCATCTACCGTCAGGCCTTGCTCGACATCTACGGCGAGCCGTTCGCGAAGCTCGCCGCCGCACCGGAGATCCGCATCGGCGTGTCGCACGTGCCGCGCTGGCTCGGCGCGCGCAGTGCCGTTGCCGCCGGCCTCGTCGCGTACAACATCGAGAAGTACGTGCGCAAGACGCTGCACCCGACGCTCGGGCGCACGCTCGGCTTCCGGCCCGAATTCGTGCGCGCGCAGGCCTGCACGCAAGTCGAGGAACTCGCCGACCTGATCCTGCAGTCGTCCTGCACGCCGCCGTTTACGCCGGTGCTGCGCCGCGGCGGCCGGCCCGTGCTCGACGGCGGGATGGTCGACAACGTGCCGGTCGACGCGCTCGACCCGTCGCCCGGCGACGTGCTGGTGCTCGTCACGCGGCTGTATCCGCGCCCGCAAATGTTTACGGTCGCGCATGGCGACCAGCGGCGGCTGTACGTACAGCCGTCGAGCAAGGTGCCGATTTCGAGCTGGGATTACACGAGCCCGTCGCAGATGCGGCATGCGTACGACCTCGGGCGGCGCGACGGCGAGCATTTCCTCGCGCGCGTCGACGCGATGACGGGCGGCCGCGTGGCCGCCTGAAGGCGGAGAACGGAGCAGCGGGGCCGCGCGGCGCGCGCAGCCCGGCCCGTGTGATCAGCGCTTGCGGATCGGCGTCAGCGCTTCCGGGTTGGCGACGCTCGACATGTCGCCCTGGTCGAACGCGAGAATGTTCCTGAACGCCGCGCTGAAATAAAGCTCGTAGCTTTCGCGTTCGACGTAGCCGATGTGCGGCGTGCAGATCACGTTTTCCATCCGCAGCAGGCTGTAGCCCTGCAGGATCGGCTCGCTCTCGAACACGTCGATCGCGACCATCCCCGGGCGGTTGTGCGACAGCGCGTTGACGAGCGCGTTTTCCTCGAGCAGCTCGGCGCGGCTCGTGTTGACGAGCAGCGACGTCGGCTTCATCCGCATCAGGTCTTCCTGCTTGACGATCCCGCGCGTGTCGTCGTGCATGCGCAGGTGCAGCGACAGCACGTCGCTCTGCTCGAACAGCGCTTCGCGGCTCTCGGCGGCCGTATAGCCGTCGGCGCGCGCGGCCTCGAGCGAATGCTCGCGGCCCCAGATCAGCACGTTCATCCCGAACGCCTTGCCGTAGCCGGCGACGAGCCGGCCGATCTTGCCGTAGCCCCAGATGCCGAGCGTCTGGCCGCGCAGCACCTGGCCGAGGCCGAAGTTCGGCGGCATCGCCGACGTCTTCAGGCCCGACTGCTGCCATGCGCCCTGCTTCAGGTTCGCGACGTATTGCGGAATGCGGCGCTGGGCGGCCATCACGAGCGCCCAGGTCAGTTCGGCGGGCGCGACCGGCGAGCCCGTGCCTTCGAGCACCGCGATGCCGCGGTCGGTACAGGCTTCGAGATCGATGTGGCTCGAGACGCGGCCGGTCTGGCTGATCATGCGCAGGTTCGGCAGCTTGGCGAGCAGTTGCGACGAAATCGGGGTCCGTTCGCGAATCAGCACGAGCGCCTCGACTTCCGCCAGACGGCTCGCGAGCTGTCCCAGGCCGCGCACCGTGTTGTTGAAGACCTTCACGTCGTGGTCGGCAAGCATCTCGAAGCAGTTCAGCTTGCGGACGGCGTCCTGGTAGTCGTCGAGGATGGCAATTTTCATGGTGAGCGGGTGTCGCGCGTTGAAAGCGGCGGTGGCGGCGGCGCACATCGCGCACCCGTCCCGCCCGGCCGGGGCCGACATGATGCTACGTCGGCCGCCTTCATGGTGCCTTTTTAACAGGTTGTTACGCTCCGCCGCAATTGGCGGCAGCCACACCTGGCGCCGCTCGCGTGCGGTACGGCCGGGTGCGCTGTTGTGTCGCATCAAATACGTCTTTCCTGATTCGGCTGCTTACTCGACGAGGTTCACCCAATTGTTGCTCAAATCAGAATAGTTGGATCAACTATCCGCAGATGGCGAGGATTTTTGACTATTTTTATCGTCAACAGGGGCCTTGTTGAGCAACTCTGCATCATTTCCGCTGTCGTAGGAGAATTACGCATTTGCTTCATCTTTTTGAAGTTGTAACAGCGGCAGGAGTCGTTTATGGATCATTTGCAGTCGATGCGCGTGTTCGTCAAGGTTGCTGATCTCGGCAGTTTCGCGCGGGCCGCGAGCGCAATGGATATCTCCAACGCGGTCGCGACGCGTCACGTCGCCGATCTGGAAGGCCGGCTCGGCACGCGTTTGCTGAACCGCACCACCCGCAGTCTTTCCCTGACCGAGTCCGGTCAGGTCTATCTGGAGCGTGCTCGCCAGATCCTCGATGAGCTCGAGGACGTCGAGCAGATGGTCGTTGCGCGCAATCACGAGCCGGTCGGCACGCTGCGCATCGTCGCGCCGGTCGTGTTCGGCCTGCACAACCTCGCGCCCGTGTTGCAGTCGTACACGGAGAATTTCCCGAAAGTGGTGCCGGATCTGACGCTGGTCGACCGGCAGGTCGATCTCGTCGAGGAAGGTTTCGACGTCGGCATCGTCGTCACGCGCCAGATGCGCAGCGCGAGCATCGTCACGCGGCGGCTGACCACGGGCTGCATGACCGTGTGCGCGACGCCGAGCTATCTGGAGAAGCATGGCGTGCCGACGCATCCGGAGCAGCTCGTCGCGCACCCGAGCCTGAGCCTGCCGGCCGAATACTGGGGCGACGAGCGCGTGTTCACGGGGCCGGACGGCGAAGTGCGCGTGCGCCCGACCAACGTGATCGTCGCGAACAACACGGCGATGCTGCGCCAGTTCGCGCTGCTCGGGATGGGGGTCGCGATCCTGCCGAGCTACCTGATCGGCAGCGACATCGCGCGCGGCGCGCTGGTGCGGCTGCTGCCGGATTTCCGGCTGCCGCAGGTCGAAATCAACATCGCTTACCCGAGCCGGCGCCATTTGCCCGCGAAGGTGCGCACGTTCATCGATCACCTCGTCGAGCATTTCAGTCACTCGACCGAAGCGACGATCGGCGAGCAGTGGGCCGCGCAGGGTGCGCCGCTCGCGCCGATCGGCGTCGAGACACGTGCCGAGCAGCCCGAGGCGGCCGACCCGAACCTGTCGCCGCGCCTGCCGCGTTCGCCGCGCACGCGCGTCGCCGTGCCGTCGCCGCTGTAACGGCGCGACGGCCGGGCGGCGGTTGTCGCCGGCACCAAGAAAAAACGCGGATCGAGTAATCGATCCGCGTTTTTTTATGGCTGCCTGCCGGAGCCTGATCCGCCGGGAGGGCCCCGGCGATCTGGCCGTTACGAGCCCGTCTTGCGCGCCGTCGTTTTGCGAGCGGCGGTCTTGGTGGCAGTCTTGGCTGCGGTCTTGCGGGCCGGTGCCGGTTTCGCTTCGGCGCCTTCCGTCACGGTTTCGGCATCCTTCGTCGCCGATTTTGCCGTCTTCTTCGCGGCGGCGGCCTTCGGTTCCTTCTTCTCGAACTCGAAGCCGATCTTGCCGTCCGGCTGCTTCACGAGGAACGCCTTGAAGTTGCGGCCCGTCCGCGACGACTTGAAGTTCGGCAGCAGATCCGTGCGGCCGTCGGCGAGCAGCTTGCCCATCTGCTCGCGCGTGATTTCCTGCTGCAGGATCACCTTGCCCGAACGGAAGTCGCAGGTCTTCGGGTTCGCGACCGAGTGCTCGCACACGTAGCTCATCCCGTGCTCGAATACGCGGCCCTTGCACTTCGGGCATGCGCCGACCGGCTCCTGCGCGGAGAAGTCGGGCGCTTCGCCTTCCTCGCCGCCCTGGTCCTGGCCGAAATCGAACTCGAGCTTGTAGTTCTTCGTCTCGTCGTCGAAGGACAGCTTGAGGATCGCCGAGAACGGGCGGCCCATCTTGCTGCGGAACCCGGACAGCGGACCGATTTCCTTCTTCTGCAGCAGTTCCTCGACTTCCGGGATCTCGAACTGCCGGCTGCCCGGGATCTTCGAGATCGAGAACTCGCACTTCGTGCACGCGAAGCGGCGGTAGTTTTCCTTTACCTGGCCGCCGCAGTTCGGGCACGGCGTCTCGAGCGTCGCGTAGTCGCCGGGAATCGTGTCGGAATCGTATTCCTTCGCGCGCTTGACGATCTGCTGCGTCATGCGGGCGATTTCCTGCATGAACGCGTCGCGCCCGAGGTTGCCGCGCTCCATCTGCGACAGCTTGTATTCCCATTCGCCGGTGAGCTCGGGCGCGGTCAGCTCCTTCACGCCGAGCCCGCGCAAGAGCGTCATCAGCTGGAATGCCTTCGCGGTCGGGATCATTTCGCGACCCTCGCGCAGCAGGTATTTCTCGCCGAGCAGGCCTTCGATGATCGCCGCGCGCGTGGCCGGCGTGCCGAGGCCCTTCGCGGCCATCGCCTCGCGCAGCTCGTCGTCCTCGACCAGCTTGCCGGCGCCTTCCATCGCGGACAGCAGCGTCGCTTCCGAGTAGCGGGCGGGCGGTTTCGTCACGAGTGCGACCGCGGCGATCTCGTCCGTCTTCACCTTCTCGTTCTTCTGCACCGGCACGAGGTTCGCGTCCGCGCCTTCGGCGTCGCGGCCGTACACCTGCAGCCAGCCCGGCTCGACGAGCACCTTGCCTTCGGTCTTGAAGTGATGGCCGGCGACTTCGGTGATCCGCGTCGTGACGCGGAATTCGGCGGCCGGGAAGAACACCGCGAGGAAGCGCTTCACGACCAGGTCGTACAGCTTCTGCTCGGGCTCGGACAGCGCCTTCGGCGCCTGCAGCGTCGGGATGATTGCAAAGTGGTCGCTGATCTTCGAGTTGTCGAAGATCCGCTTGTTCGGCTTCACCCAGCCCTTGTCGAGCACCTGCTTCGCATGCGGCAGGTAGTTGTTGCTCTCCTTGAGCATCTCGAGCGTGGACTGGACCGTCGAAATGTAGTCTTCCGGCAGCGCGCGCGCATCGGTACGCGGGTAGGTCAGCACCTTGTGCTTTTCATACAGCGCCTGCGCGAGACCGAGCGTGTTCTTCGCGGAGAAGCCGAAGCGGCCGTTCGCCTCGCGCTGCAGGCTCGTCAGGTCGAACAGCAGTGGCGACAGTTGCGTCGACGGCTTCGATTCCTCGGAGACCGTGCCGATCTGGTCGCGGCATGCGGCGACGATCGTTTCGGCGGCCGGCAGGCTCCACAGGCGGGAGTCGCGTCGCTCCGGATCGAATTCGTCGCGCTTGAATTTCGGGTCGTACCACTTGCCTTCGTAGAAACCGCCCGCGCACGCGAATGCGGCCTTCACTTCCCAGTAGTCGCGCGGGACGAAACGACGGATTTTCTCTTCGCGTTCGACGACGATCGACAACGTTGGCGTCTGAACGCGGCCGACGGTCGTCAGGAAGAAGCCGCCACCCTTGCTGTTGAACGCGGTCATCGCGCGGGTGCCGTTGATCCCGACGAGCCAGTCGGCTTCCGAGCGGCAGCGTGCGGCGTCGGCGAGCGGCTGCATGTCCGTGTCGCTGCGCAGGTTCGCGAAGCCGTCGCGGATGGCCTGCGGCGTCATCGACTGCAGCCACAGGCGCTGGACCGGCTGCTTCGCTTTCGCGTGCTGCGCGATCAGGCGGAAAATCAGTTCGCCCTCGCGCCCCGCGTCACATGCGTTGATCAGGCGCTCGACGTCCTTGCGCTTCATCAGCTTCGTGAGCACCTTGAGGCGCGACTCGCTTTTTGCGATCGGGTTCAGGTCGAAATGCGGGGGGATGACGGGCAGATGCGCGAAGCTCCATTTCCCGCGCTTGACCTCGTACTCTTCCGGGGCGGCGATTTCCAGCAAGTGGCCGACAGCGGACGAAAGGACGAAATCGTCGCTTTCGTAATACTCGTCATGCTTGGTAAAGCCGCCCAAAGCGCGTGCGATGTCGTTCGCGACAGAAGGCTTTTCCGCAATGATCAGTGCTTTGGACATGACAGGTGTGTGTTGGTAGACCGGGTTCGCCGGTTGTGGGTCCCTTTTACGACCGCTTTATAGCACACGCCGCAGCGACGGCGGCTCAGCGCGTAAAAAGCGGCCCATCATAGAGGGGGGCTGCAACGGCGGCAAGCGCCCGGCGCGGCGGGGCGCGCAAACGCGCGAAAAACCGCCGGCCGGCTCGTGAATTCAGGCTTCGACGTTCAGCACGTTGCGCAATTTCGGTGCGTGCGGCGCACCGGGTACCGCGCTCAGGTCGGACAGCATCCGCTCGACGATCGCCGCGTGCGGCAGCACCGTGCCGAAGAAGCGGGCCGTGTTGGCATCCTCGATCAGGATCGTCGGGAAGTTCTCGACGTCGAGCTCGTCGAGCCGGTCGGCATGCGTTTCGATATCGATCCAGGCGAAGCAGGCGTCCGGATGCGCGTCGGCGAGCCGGTCGAAGGCCGTCCGGTAGTCGCGGCACGTGCCGCACCATTCGGCGCACAGGCACGCAACCAGCAACGTGCCGGGATCGGCGAGGCGCTCGGCGATCCGATCCGCATCGGTGTCGAGATTCAGCGCGGGCATGGATTTCCTTGGGTATGTCGTCGGCGGCGCGGCCGCCCCTATGCCGGGAAATGTAGCATGCCGTGCGCGGGCGGGGTGGGCGCCGCGTCAAGCCGCGCGAAGCGTCCGCCGGGGAGGCTTGCGACGCGGCCGGCCAGTTCGAGCGCGAGCAGCGCGCGGTGCAGCACGTCGTCGGACAGGCCGCTGTGCTCGGCGAGCCATTCGTAGGTGACGGGGCCGTATCCCAATGCGGCGAGCACGGCCTGTTCGGACGGGTTGCCGGGCGGTGGAGGCGGTGGGGCTTCGATTCGGGCCGGCGCGGTGGCGGGATCGGCTCTCCCGGTGCCGGCAACGGCGCCGCGGCCGGCGGGTTCGGTTTCCTGGAGGCCGCCGGTGTTCGCGCCCGGATTTTCAGAACACGACGCAACGCCCGCCGTCGGTTCGCCCAACCCGTATTCCTCGAGAACGTCGAGCGGCGCCGCGGTGAGTTTCGCGCCGTCGCGGATCAGCGCGTGGCAGCCCTGCGCGAGCGGCGCGTGGATCGAGCCCGGCATCGCGAACACATCGCGCCCCAGTTCGTTCGCGAGCCGCGCGGTGATCAGCGAGCCGGAGCGTGGCGCAGCCTCGACGACGAGCACACCGACAGCGAGCGCGGCGATGAGCCGGTTGCGCTGCGGGAAATGCGCGGCGCGGGCCGGCGTGCCGAGCGGCCATTCCGACACGATCGCGCCGTGCGCGGCGATCTCGTGGGCAAGCGCGCGGTGCCGGGCCGGATAGACGAGATCGGCGCCCGTTGCGATCACCGCGATCGTGCCTGACCTGCCGTCGAGCCCGCCCCGATGCGCGGCGCCGTCGATCCCGAGCGCGAGGCCCGAGACGATCGAAAGCCCCGCGTCGGACAATTCGCGTGCGAAGCGTGTCGCGTCGGCGAGCCCCTGCGGCGTCGCGTGACGGCTGCCCACCACGGCGAGGCCGCGCGCATTCAGCAGGTCGAGACGGCCCTTTACATATAGCAGCGGCGGTGGGTCGTGCAGGTCGCGCAGCCGCGGCGGGTAGGCCGGATCGCCGAGCGTGACGAGCGCATTGCCCGGCGCATCGAGCCACGCGAGCGCGGCGTCGGTGCGTGCGCCGAGATCGTCGCGCTCGCTCGTGCGCACGGCCTGGGCGGCGGCGGGGCTGCTCACGGCGGCGATGGCAGGGTCGGACGCGCGCAGCAGCGTTGCCGGCGAGCCGAAGGCGTCGAGCAGCGCCTGCAGCACGGCGGGCGAGAGGCCGGGTGCGTGCGCGAGCTGCAGCCATGCGCGCAGCGCGGAGGCGGTCAGCGCTTGCGGCGACATGAGGCTGCCCTCGAACGCGGCGGCCAGCGGACCGCGTGGCGCCATGATAAAATTTTCATCATCCGAAATACTCGACAGGGCCGCGCGCGCAGGCGCCCGGCCAATTGCAGGAGGCGAGATCCGCGGCATTGATACGCCACGCATCCGCCTCATCTTCATTGCATCCCGGCAGCGGCGCCAGCCGGCCGGATGGCTGATGCGGCACGCCGCTCCACCGAATACCGAACACCATGGCTTTGCTCAATATTCTTCATTACCCCGACAAGCGGCTGCACAAGGTCGCCAAGCCCGTCGACAAGGTCGACGACCGGATCCGCAAGCTCGTCGCCGACATGGCCGAAACCATGTACGCGGCGCCCGGCATCGGCCTCGCGGCCACGCAGGTCGACGTGCACGAGCGCGTGATCGTGATCGACGTTTCCGAGGAGAAGAACGAGCTGCGCGCGTTCATCAACCCCGAGATCGTGTGGTCGAGCGACGAGAAGCAGATCTATGAAGAAGGCTGCCTGTCGGTGCCCGGCATTTACGACGAAGTCGAGCGTCCCGACCACGTGCGCGTACGTGCGCTCAACGAGCAGGGCGAGTCCTTCGAGCTCGACTGCGAGGGCTTGCTCGCGGTGTGCGTCCAGCACGAGATGGATCACCTGATGGGGCGCGTGTTCGTCGAATACCTGTCGCCGCTCAAGCAGACGCGCATCAAGACGAAGATGAAGAAACTCGAACGCGCGATGTAATGCGCGTTCGCCCTGCCCGACCCCGAACGCTGTCATGACCCATACGTTGCGCGTGATTTTTGCCGGCACGCCGGAATTCGCCGCGGCTGCCCTTGCCGCGATCCACGAGGCCGGTTTTCCGGTGCCGCTCGTGCTCACCCAGCCCGACCGCCCTGCCGGGCGCGGGATGAAACTGCAGGCGAGCGCCGTCAAGCGCTACGCGGTCGAGCACGGGATGCCCGTCGCGCAGCCGCCATCGCTGCGCCGCGCGGGCAAGTACCCGGCGGAGGCGGCCGACGCGATCGAGCTGCTGCGCGCGACCCCGCACGACGTGATGGTGGTCGCCGCGTACGGCCTGCTGCTGCCGCAGGAGGTGCTCGACATTCCGCGCGACGGTTGCATCAACATCCATGCGTCGCTGTTGCCGCGCTGGCGCGGCGCTGCGCCGATCCACCGCGCGATCGAGGCGGGCGATGCCGAGACGGGCGTCACGCTGATGCAGATGGACATCGGCCTCGACACCGGCGCGATGATCGAGGAGGCGCGTATCGCGATCGCGCCCGACGACACGACCGCGACGCTGCACGACCGCGTCGCCGCCGAAGGCGCGCGGCTGATCGTCGACGCGCTCGTGCAGCTCGAGCGCGACGGCACGCTGCCGGCGACGCCGCAGCCGGCCGACGGCGTGACCTATGCGGAAAAGATCGGCAAGCATGAAGCGGCGCTCGACTGGCGCAAGCCGGCCGACGTGCTCGCGCGCCAGGTGCGTGCGTTCGATCCGTTCCCGGGCGGCGTCGCGACGCTCGACGGCGCGGCAATCAAGCTGTGGGCGGCCGAGCCCGTGGCGGCGCGCGGCGACGCGGCGCCCGGCACGATCGTCGAAGCCGCGCCGGAAGGCGTGATCGTCGCGTGCGGCAGCGGCGCGCTGCGCGTGACCCAACTGCAGAAGCCGGGCGGCAAGCGGTTGCCCGCACGCGAATTCCTGGCCGGCTCGCCGCTCGCCGCGGGCCAGCGTTTCGCATTGCCTGACGGGGCCTGACCGTCATTCGACACGACCGGCCGGCCGTGCGCAATTGGCCGAATGGCCGAGTCGCGCGGCGCGGCAGGCGCGCGTAGAATTTCCCTGCGCTTTCCGGTTTCGAGGTTTTCATGTTCGGCATTACCCATTTCGGCTTCTTCGTGCTCGCGGTTTTCCTGCTGAACGTCACGCCCGGCCCCGATACCGCCTACATCGTCGGCCGCAGCGTCGCGCAGGGCCGCGGCGCGGGCCTGATGTCGGCGTTCGGCATTTCGGCCGGCTGCTGCGTGCATGCGCTCGCGTGCGCATTCGGCCTGACCGCGCTGCTCGCGGCGTCGGCTGCCGCGTTCACGGTGATCAAGCTGGTCGGCGCCGCCTACCTGATCTATCTCGGCGTGCGCATGATCATCACGAAGCAGGCTGCTGCGCCGTCGGGCACCGACGCCGCGCAGGCCGCGGCTGCGAAGTCGCTGCGCCAGCTGTTCATGCAGGGCTTCTGGACGAACGTGCTGAACCCGAAGGTCGTGCTGTTCTTCGTGTCGTTCTTCCCGCAGTTCGTGTCGGCCGACAGCCCGCACAAGGCATGGGCGTTCCTGACCCTCGGCGCGGTGTTCGTCGCGATGAGCACGGTCTGGACCAGTCTGGTCGCCTGGGTCGCGGGCAGCGTCACGCAGCGCTTTTCCGGCAAGCCGGGCGTCAAGAAGTGGCTCGATCGCACGGTTGGCAGCGCTTTCGTCGGTCTCGGCCTGCGTCTTGCAACATCGCAACGTTGAGATTGAATTTTTCCGGCAAGACCTTATCTAACAAATCGCTTACAATTTTCCGTCGCGCCCTTTGATGCGCGGCGGGTCCCCTGACGGATAAGGAGTGGGTATGTTCAATTGGGTCAAAACGGCGACGCTGATGGCCGCGATCACGGCCCTGTTCATCGTGATCGGCGGGATGATCGGCGGTTCGCGCGGCATGACGATCGCACTGCTGTTCGCGCTCGGCATGAATTTCTTCTCGTACTGGTTCTCCGACAAGATGGTGCTGCGCATGTATAACGCGCAGGAAGTCGACGAGAACACGGCGCCGCAGTTCTATCGGATGGTGCGCGAGCTGGCCACGCGCGCGAACCTGCCGATGCCGCGCGTCTACCTGATCAACGAGGATGCGCCGAACGCATTTGCAACGGGCCGCAACCCCGAGCACGCGGCAGTCGCCGCGACGACGGGCATCCTGCGCGTGCTGTCGGAGCGCGAGATGCGCGGCGTGATGGCGCACGAGCTCGCGCACGTGAAGCACCGCGACATCCTGATCTCGACGATCACCGCGACGATGGCGGGCGCGATCTCGGCACTCGCGAACTTCGCGATGTTCTTCGGCGGGCGCGACGAGAACGGCCGACCGGCCAACCCGATCGCGGGTATTGCGGTCGCGCTGCTCGCACCGATCGCCGGCGCGCTGATCCAGATGGCGATTTCGCGTGCACGCGAGTTCGAGGCCGATCGCGGCGGCGCGCAGATCTCCGGCGATCCGCAGTCGCTCGCGACCGCGCTCGACAAGATCCATCGCTTTGCGGCCGGCATCCCGTTCCAGGCGGCCGAGGCACACCCGGCCACCGCGCAGATGATGATCATGAACCCGCTGCACGGCGGCGGCCTGCAGAACCTGTTCTCCACGCACCCGGCCACCGAGGAGCGCATCGCGCGCCTGATGGAGATGGCGCGTACCGGTCGCTTCGACTAAGCCTCGGCGCGCCGCGCGGCCGTCGCCGCGCGGGGGCCGCCACGCCACCCCGCACGCTTCGCGCTGCGGGGTGTTTCATTTGTGCGTGCGGTAAAGGGGCCAAAGGGACCGCATGGTCGCACGCTACAATGCGCGGTTTGGGATCGCGAGGCCACGAGGTCAGCGTGATCCCGCCGTTTGCCGCATTCGTTTGCCGCGCCCGTTTGCCGATTTCGCACCGATGACACGAACCCGTTCTTCCGCTCCGTCTTCTTCCGGCCGCCCGGCGCGCCTGTCCGCGCTGCATCTTGCGCCCGAATCGCTCGGCTTCGCACTCGACGCGGCCGCGCAGGCGGTCGATGCGGTGCGGCGCGGCACCGCGCTGCCGGCAGCGCTCTCGACGGTGTTCGCGCAGATGGTGCCCGGTGCGCAGTCGCTCGCGCGCGGCGCGACGCAGGACGTCGCGTACCGGACGATGCGTCGGCTCGGCAGCGCGGACTGGCTGATCGGCCGGCTCGTCAGCAAGGCGCCGCCCGCGCATGTGCAAGCGGTGCTCGCCGGCGCGCTCGCACTGCTGCTCGACCCGGTGGACGATGCCGCGTACTCGCCATTCACGGTGGTCGATCAGGCCGTGACCGTGATCGGTGCGCGCCGCGAATTCGCGTTCGCGAAGGGGATGGTCAACGCGGTGCTGCGCCGTTTCCTGCGCGAGCGCGACACACTCGTCGCGGCGATGCAGGACGATGCCGTCGCGCGCTGGAATTACCGCGCATGGTGGGTCGACGCGGTGAAGCGCGCATGGCCCGACGCATGGCAGGCGATCCTCGCGGCCGGCGAACGCCAGGGGCCGCTGACGCTGCGCGTGAACGCACGCCGCGCGAGCGTCGACGCGTATCTCGACACGCTGCGCACGAGCGGGATCGAAGCGACCGCGATCGGCCGGCATGCGGTGCGGCTTGCGTCGGCGCTGCCGGTCGATCGCATTCCGGGGTTTGCCGACGGTGTCGTGTCGGTGCAGGACGCCGGCGCGCAGCTCGCGGCCGAATGGCTCGGCGCGCGCGACGGCATGCGCGTGCTCGACGCATGTGCGGCGCCCGGCGGCAAGACCGGTCATATTCTCGAACTGGCCGACGCGGAAGTCGTCGCACTCGAAAGCGACGCGACGCGCGCGGCACGCATCGGCGAGAACCTCGTGCGCCTGTCGCTCGAAGCGGACGTGCGTGTCGGCGATGCGGGTGCACCCGACGCGTGGTACGACGGTCGCCCGTTCGACCGCATCCTGGCCGACGTACCGTGCTCGGCCTCCGGTATCGTGCGGCGGCACCCCGACATTCGCTGGCTGCGCCGCGAGGCCGATATCCCGGCGCTCGTCACGGAACAGCGCCGCATCCTGTCGGCGCTGTGGCCGCTCGTGAAGCCGGGCGGCGAACTGCTTTACGTGACCTGTTCGATCTTCCCCGAAGAAGGTGAGTTGCAGGCCCGCTGGTTTGAAGCGGCCTGTGAAGATGCGGTACGATTGGACGCCCCCGGCCAGCTGCTGCCGGGCGGAGTGCAGGGAGGGGCGGCCGCCGGCGCGCTCGACCAGAACACCGATCACGACGGATTTTTCTACGCGCGGTTTCAGAAACGGTGACGATCAAACACCTTTTTCCACTTCGGCTCGCGGCCGTCCTGATGGTCGCGTTGACGCTGTGCCTGGCCGTCGTCCGGCCGGCGCATGCCCAGTCGATCGCCGTGCAGCGCGCGTCGCTCCAGGCCGACGGAAGCGGCTGGAGCCTCGACGCCCGTTTCGATTTCGAACTGAATCCGAACCTCGAGGATGCCGTCAACAAAGGCATTCCGGTGTATTTCACGACGGATTTCGAGTTGAGCCGCGCGCGCTGGTACTGGCTTGACGAACAGCCGGTATCGGTATCACAGACGATCCGCCTGTCGTTTCAGCCGCTCACGCGCGAGTACCGCGTGTCGACGGGCGGCCTGCAGCTCGGCTTCCCGTCGCTGAAGGACGCGCTCGCGGTCGTCCGGCACATCACGTCGTGGCACGTGATCGACCGCAACCAGGTGCGCTCGGGGGAAACCTACATGGCATCGGTGCGGATGCAGCTCGATACCGCGCTGATGCCGAAGCCGTTCCAGGTCGACGCCGTGAACAACCGCGACTGGACGCTCGGGTCGGACTGGAAGCGCTTCAACTTCACGGTGACCGAACGTGCTAAATAAAGTGCGCCGCGCGGCCAGCGGGAAGAGCCTCCTCGTTCGCGTGATCGTCTCGACCGTCGCGCTCACCGCGCTGCTGCTGCTCGTGCTGCTCGCGGCTGCGAGCGCGAACACCGAATTCTTCGATCGCTACTACTCGTGGCTGTACGCGACCAACATCGTCGTCGCGCTCGTGTTCCTGCTCGTGGTGCTCGGACTGATCGGGATGATCGTCGTGCGCCTGAGGAAGGGCAAGTTCGGCACGCGGCTGCTCGCGAAGCTCGCGGTGTTCTTCGCGCTCGTCGGCGTTGTGCCGGGCGGGATCATCTACATCGTGTCGTACCAGTTCGTGTCGCGCAGTATCGAGTCGTGGTTCGACGTGAACGTCGAGACGGCGCTGACGGCCGGCCTGAACCTCGGCCGCGGGATGCTCGATGCGTCGTTGTCCGACCTGCAGACCAAGGCGCGGCTGATGTCCGACCAGCTCGCGAGCGCCGATGCGAACACGAACGGTACGACGCTCACGCTGCTGCGGCTGCGCGACCAGTTCGGCGTGCAGGACGCGACGATCGTCGAGCCGACCCGCGCCGGCTCGGGCGCGGCGCCCGACCTGCATATCGTCGCGCAGGCGTCGGGCAATTTCGCGGCGCTGATTCCGGACGACCTGCCGACGTCGCTGATGCTGAGCCAGGCGCGCGAACACGGCGCGTACGCGGCGATCGAGGGCGAAGTCGACGGCGATCCGCGCGCGCACGGCGCGAAGGGCGCGCTGCGGCTGCGCGTCGTGCGGCCGATTCCCGATGCGTCGACGTCGCTGCTGCAGCCGGCCGAACGCTTCCTGCAGCTCACGCAACCCGTGCCGCCCACGCTCGCGCACAACGCCGACGCCGTGCAGCGCGCGTACCGCGAGTACCAGGAAAAGTCGCTCGGCCGCACGGGCCTGCGCAAGATGTACATCGGCACGCTGACGCTTGCGCTGTTCCTCGCGACCTTCATCGCGATGATGCTCGCGCTCGCGCTCGGCCAGCAGCTCGCCCGGCCGCTGTTCCTGCTCGCGCAGGGCACGAAGGAGATCACGGAAGGCGACTACACGCCGAAGCGCGAGATCAAGACGCGCGACGAGCTCGGCTTCCTTACGCAGTCGTTCAACGCGATGACGCGCCAGTTGTCCGAGGCGCGGCTCGCGGTCGAGAAGAACCGCGTTGCGCTCGAGCATTCGAAGACGTATCTCGAGAGCATCCTCGCGAACCTGACGGCCGGCGTGTTCGTGCTCGACCGCCAGTTCCGGCTGACGACGGCCAACCGCGGCGCCGAGCGGATCTTCCGGCAGCCGTTCAACGCGCTGATCGGCACGACGCTCGACCGGATCGGCGTTGCCGCGGGATTCGGCGCGATGGTGCGCAAGGCCTTCGCCGATCGCGAGGCGGCGTCCGACGGCGGCAGCGGCGATCGCGGCCACTGGCAGCAGCAGTTCGCGATCGAGATGCCGGGCGAAACCGAACCGCTGACGCTGCTCGTGCGCGGCGCGCGCCTCGTGTCGACGGTCGAGGGGCAGGCCGACGATCCGCAGACGTCCGGTTACGTCGTCGTGTTCGACGACATCTCCGACGTGATTTCCGCGCAGCGATCGGTCGCGTGGGGCGAGGTCGCCCGCCGGCTCGCACACGAGATCAAGAATCCGCTGACGCCGATCCAGCTGTCGGCCGAGCGGCTGCAGATGAAGCTGTCCGACAAGCTCGCGCCGTCCGACGCGGATGTGCTCAAGCGCGGCGCGACGATGATCGTCAACCAGGTGGCCGCGATGAAGCGGATGGTCGACGATTTCCGCGAATACGCGCGCACGCCGCCGGCGGTGCTCGCGAACCTGCAGTTGAACGAACTGGCGAGCGAGGTGCTCGGGCTGTACGGTGTCGGTGATGAAGGCAAGAGCCCGATCGTCGCCGAGCTCGCGCCGTCGTTGCCGGTGATTCGTGGCGACGCGACGCAACTGCGCCAGGTGATTCACAACCTGCTGCAGAATGCGCAGGATTCGGTCGCGGAAGCCGCGCATCCGCGTGTGGTGATCGAAACCAAGACAGTAGAATATGGCGATCCCGACGCCGAGGGCAAAACGCGCGTCGCGGTACGTCTTACCGTGTCCGACAACGGGCCCGGTTTTCCGGCGCGCATCCTGACCCGCGCGTTCGAGCCTTACGTGACGACGAAGGCGAAGGGCACGGGGCTCGGGTTGGCCACGGTCAAGAAGATCGTCGATGAGCACGGTGCGCGGATCGATCTGCGCAATCGCATGCATGGTGAGACCGTCGAGGGTGCGCAGGTGTCGATCCTGTTCCTGCAGATGGCGAGTGATGCGCCAGGCGCCGAAGCGGGCGCGCAGGGCGGGGCGACGCCCGCTAAGACAAAAGCAAGTGTGCAGACAAAGGCAGCGTAAATGGCAACCATCCTGGTGGTAGATGATGAAATGGGCATCCGGGAATTGCTCTCGGAGATCCTCAGCGATGAAGGACATGTCGTCGAGGCGGCGGAGAACGCGCAGGCCGCGCGGGAATACCGGCTGAATCAGGCGCCCGATCTCGTGCTGCTCGATATCTGGATGCCCGATACCGACGGCGTGACGTTGCTCAAGGAATGGGCGGCGCAGGGGCTGCTGACGATGCCCGTGATCATGATGTCCGGGCACGCGACGATCGATACGGCCGTCGAGGCGACGAAGATCGGCGCGCTCGATTTTCTCGAGAAGCCGATCGCACTGCAGAAGCTGCTGAAGTCCGTCGAGCACGGTCTCGCACGCGGCGCGGCGCCCGTGTCCGCCAACGCGGCGGCGAAGGCCGGTGCCGGGCAGGCGGCGGGGCCCGCGGCGGTTGCGTCCGCGGCTGCGCTGCCGACGCTCGGCGACGACATGGCAGCGGCACTCGGCCTCGCGGGCCAGACGGCCGCGATCCCATTCGACATCCCGTTGCGCGAGGCGCGCGATGCGTTCGAGCGCGCGTACTTCGAATATCACCTCGCGCGCGAGAACGGCAGCATGACGCGCGTCGCGGAGAAGACGGGCCTCGAGCGCACGCACCTGTATCGCAAGCTCAAGCAGCTCGGCGTCGAGCTCGGCAAGAAGCCGTCCGAAGGCGCGATATAAATTTTTTGCGAAAAACGCTTGAGCAGGTGGAGAAAGCTCGATATACTTTCATTCTTCGTTGGCCCGGTAGCTCAGTTGGTAGAGCAGCGGATTGAAAATCCGCGTGTCGATGGTTCGATTCCGTCCCAGGCCACCAGCAGTTCCAACCCCAAGAATCGGAAGGTTCTTGGGGTTTTTCGTTTGTGGTGGGTATTGCGTGCCATCGGCGGCGCGCCCGGCAGCATTCGCGGGGGCATGATAAAATCCGTGCCCGCTCAATGACTTAGCGCATCGCTTCATGCGCACGGCAGGCCGCCAGCCACGCGCCGCCGTGACGCGCGGCAACGATGCCGCGCGATGGGCGGTATAAGCGCTCCGCCGCGTTCGCGGCCGACCGCGCTGCCTATACTGGTCGAGCCGGCGCAGGCCGGCACGCGTCGGGCCGCCCGGCGGCAGCCGGCCCTGGGGCGCAGCGCGACGCGAGCCTACACATTCACGGAGTATCACGGTGATTCGGACAGACGCTAAAGACGGCGCGCTCGTGTTGTTTTCCGGCGGGCAGGACTCGGCCACGTGCGTGGCATGGGCACTCGAACGCTACCAGACGGTCGAGACCCTCGGTTTCGATTACGGCCAGCGTCATCGCGTCGAACTCGAGTGTCGCGAAGGCGTGCGCGAAGCGCTGAAGCACAAGTTTCCCGCCTGGTCGGACCGGCTCGGCGACGATCACATGATCGACCTGTCGGTGCTCGGCGCGATCAGCGATACCGCGATGACGCGCACGATCGAGATCGAGACGACGGCGAACGGCTTGCCGAACACGTTTGTGCCGGGCCGCAACCTGATGTTCATGACGATCGCCGCGGCGATCGCCTATCGCCGCGGGCTGCGCGTGCTGGTCGGCGGGATGTGCGAGACCGACTTTTCGGGCTACCCCGACTGTCGCGACGACACGATGAAGGCGCTGCAGGTCGCGCTGAACCTCGGGATGGACACGCGCATCGTGCTCGAGACGCCGCTGATGTGGCTCGACAAGGCGCAGACGTGGCAGCTCGCCGAACAGCTCGGCGGCGAAGCGCTCGTCGAACTGATCCGCGTCGAGACGCACACGTGCTACGTGGGCGAGCGAGCGGAACTGCACGACTGGGGCTTCGGCTGTGGCGAATGCCCGGCCTGCAAGCTGCGCAAGCGCGGCTACGAGGCCTACCTGAAGGGCGAGCGGGTGACCGAAGCGCCGCTGTGACGCGGGTGCGCCGGCAGCGCTTGATGGACAACGGATTCTGATCGACAGCGAGCGGCGCGAGCCGGACGAAGGACGATGACTTACGCGGTCAAGGAAATTTTCTACACGTTGCAGGGCGAGGGCGCGAATGCGGGCCGGCCGGCCGTGTTCTGCCGGTTCGCCGGCTGCAACCTGTGGTCGGGCCGCGAAGAGGATCGTGCGGAGGCCGTGTGCCGCTTCTGCGATACGGACTTCGTCGGCACTGACGGCGAGAACGGCGGCAAGTTCAAGGACGCCGAAGCGCTCGTCGCGACGATCGCCGGCTTGTGGCCGGATGGCGAAGCGCACCGCTTCGTCGTCTGCACGGGCGGCGAACCGATGCTGCAGCTCGACCAGCCGCTCGTCGACGCGCTGCACGCGGCGGGCTTCGAGATCGCGATCGAGACCAACGGCTCGCTGCCGGTGCTCGAATCGATCGACTGGATCTGCGTGAGTCCGAAGGCCGATGCGCCGCTCGTCGTCACGAAGGGCAACGAACTGAAGGTCGTGATCCCGCAGGACAACCAGCGGCTGGCCGACTACGCGAAGCTCGACTTCGAGTATTTCCTCGTCCAGCCGATGGACGGCCCGTCGCGCGACCTCAATACGAAGCTCGCGATCGACTGGTGCAAGCGTCATCCGCAGTGGCGCCTGTCGATGCAGACCCACAAATATCTGAACATTCCCTGAGCCCCGGCTTTTGACATCGTGCTGATTACCCGAAAACTCGAATTCGACGCGGGCCACCGCATTCCCGATCACCGCAGCCAGTGCAGGAACCTGCACGGCCATCGCTACGTGCTCGAAATCACGCTGCGCGGCGATCTCGTCGATACCGAGGGGGCGCCCGACCGCGGCATGGTGATGGATTTCGCCGACGTGAAGGCGCTTGCGATGGAGCACCTCGTCAGCAAGTGGGACCACGCGTTCCTGGTCTATGCGCGCGACGACGTCGTGCGCTCGTTCCTCGAACAGATGGCCGACCACAAGACCGTCGTGATCGACCGGATCCCGACCGTCGAGAACCTCGCGGCGATCGCGTTCGACCTCCTCGCGAACGTGTACGACGCGCACTACGGCGTGAACCTGCGCCTCGAGCGCGTGCGCCTGTACGAAACGCCGAACTGCTGGGCCGACGTCGAGCGCCAGCCCGGCCGCTGATCCTGCCTTCCCGGCAGCCCCGCCAGCCGGCGCGGGCTGCCTGTCACCGCACCCCGCGGCCTGGTTCCGCGCCGGCGCTGCTTCCCCGTCCGTTCCCACATTCCGCGTAACGCCGCGCTATGATCGTTGCGTGGCACCGAAAAAAACGCGCGCGTGCGCTGTCAGATCGGGCACCCTCGGCCGACTGACGTTCAGGGCCCGGTGCGGCGCCGCCGTGCTTTGCTGCCTGGCGTGTTGCGCTCCGCTTCGCCTGTTGCTTGTCCCGTTCGATTGCCGTTCCGTCCAGGAGGCCGTATCGATGAGCACGCTCACCAATTCCCTCAAACAACGCCTGCGCGACGGCGACGACCCGCTGTACGGCCTGTGGCTGTCGCTCGGCAGCGACTCGGCCGCGGAGGCGCTCGCGCATGCCGGCTACGACTGGCTCTGCATCGACATGGAGCACGCGCCGAACGACAGCCGCGATGTTGCGTCGCAACTGCGTGCGATCGCTGCCGCGCACCTGCCGAGCGAGCCGGTCGTGCGCGTGCCGGCGCGCGAGCCGTGGCTCGTGAAGCGCGCGCTCGACGCCGGCGCGCGCACGCTGATGTTTCCGTGCATCGAGACGCCCGACGATGCCGCGCACGCGGTGCGGCTCACGCGCTTTCCGTCGCCTGAATCGCCGGACGGGCTGCGCGGCGTCGCGGGCATGGTGCGCGCGGCGGCGTTCGGCATGCGCCGCGATTACCTGCAGTCGGCCAACGCGCAGGTCGCGGTGATCGTGCAGATCGAATCGGCGCGTGGCGTCGACGAAGTCGAGCGGATCGCGGCGATGCCCGGCGTCGACTGCCTGTTCATCGGCCCGGCCGATCTTGCGGCGAGCCTCGGGCATCTCGGCGACATCCGCCACCCGGACGTCGAAACCGCGATGGCGCGCGTGCTCGCGGCCGGCAAGCAGGCCGGCGTCGCGGTCGGCATCTTTGCGGGCGATACGGCGGGCGCGCGCCAGTACCGTGAGGCCGGCTACCGGATGATCGCGCTGTCGGCCGACGTGAGCTGGCTGCTGCGCGCGACGCGGCAGGCGCTGCAGGAGGTACGGTCATGAACGGTGGTGAGGGTGCCTGCGGCGCGCGTGCGCAGGGTGCAAACCGGGTGCGTGGGCGGATCGGCGCGATGCTCGGCCTGTGGGCCGTGTGCATCGCGGCCGCCGCGCAGGGCGCGCCGCAAGCGAAGCCTGATCCGTCGCGCGAGACGCAATCCGCGGTCGCCGACTACAACGCCGGCGACTATCGCGCGGCGCTGGTGCAGTTCCACGATGCGGCCGAGCGCGGCGATCGTCTCGCGCAATTCAACTACGCGATGATGCTGCTGACGGGCGAAGGCGTGACGGCGAACGTCGACGAAGGGCTGCGCTGGCTGAAGCGCGCGGCCGACGCGAACATGTCGCATGCGCAGTACGTGTACGGCCGGATGTTCGACGACGGCGAGTTCGTCGCGCGCAATCCGGCCGAAGCGCATCGCTGGTTCCTGCGGGCGGCGAAGCAGGGGCACGTGCAGGCCGAGCTGTCGCTCGCGAATCAGTTCCTCGACGGGCGCGGCACGCCGCGCGACAACCGGCAGGCGTTCGCGTGGTACAAGCAGGCCGCCGACGCGGGCGAGCCGACCGCGCAGTACGTGACCGCGTCGTTCTACGAGCGCGGCGGCGACGGTGTCGCGCAGAACCTGAACATCGCGCGTGCGTACTACGCGGCGGCGGCCGCGCAGGGCGACGAGACGGCCGGGCTGAAATTCAAGGAGTTGAGCGCGCGGCTGAAGGGGCAGGCGCCGGCGCCGGCATCGGGCGGCGGCGCGGCACCGCAGTGAGCGGGTGCGGCGTCGCATCGCCGCATTCGAAACACACAAAAAAACGGCGCCGGAGCGCCGTTTTTCTTTGCCGCGGCCGTACCGCGCGATCAGCTCTTCATCAGCCGCCGCTGCCGCCCGACACTCATGATCATCCCGATCGCGATGCCGAGCGTCGTGAGCGCGGTGCCGCCGTAACTCATGAACGGCAGCGGCACGCCGACGACCGGCAGCACGCCGCTCACCATCCCGATATTGACGAACGCATAGACGAAGAACGCGAGCGTGAGTGAGCCCGCGAGCAGGCGGCCGAACAGCGTCGCGCCCTGCGCGGCGATATAGAGCCCGCGCGCGATCAGCGCCATGTACAGCGTCAGCAGCACGAGCCCGCCCGCGAGCCCCCATTCCTCCGAGAACACCGCGAAGATGAAGTCGGTGTGCTTCTCCGGAATGAATTCGAGGTGCGCCTGCGTGCCTTTCAGGTAGCCCTTGCCGAGCACGCCGCCCGAGCCGATCGCGATCACGGCCTGGATCGTGTGGAAGCCCTTGCCGAGCGGGTCCGAGGTCGGGTCGAGCAGCGTGCATACGCGGTGCTTCTGGTAGTCGTGCATCAGCGGCCACTGCACTTCGGGCTGGCAGATGCGCTGCTCGAACACGGCGATCGAGCCGACCGCGATCACGCCCGCGACGAGCACCGGCACGATCAGCTTGAACGACAGGCCGGCGAGGTAGATCACGAAGAAGCCGGCCGCGAACACGAGCAGGCCCGTGCCGAGGTCGGGCTGCTTCGCGATCAGCCCGACCGGCACCAGCAGGATCCCGAACGCGGCGATGAAGTCGTACCAGCGCAGCCCGCCTTCGCGGCGCTGGTAGTACCACGCGAGCATCAGCGGCGTCGCGATCTTGAGGATCTCGGACGGCTGGATCACGACGCCGACGTTCAGCCAGCGCTTCGCGCCCTTCTTGGTCATCCCGAACAGCGCGACCGCGACCAGCAGCGCGACCCCGAACGTGTAAAGCGGGACCGCGAAGCGCATCAGCGTCGTTGGCGGGATATTGGCGATCACCCACATCAGCACGAACGTCAGCAGGATGTTGCGCAACTGGTCCTCGACGCGGCCCGGCATGTCGATCGCCGCGCTGTACAGCGTGACGATGCCGACGCACAGCAGCAGGAACACGATGAGGGCGAGCGGGCGGTCGAAACCCGCGAACATCTGCTTGATCTTGTCGAGCCAGGCGCGCTTGTCGAATTGCATGCCTTTCTCCGTTAATGAGCGGTGCCGGCGTCCGCCGCTTTCGCGGGGGCCGTCGCACGGTGGTTGTCGTCCCGCGGCGTGGCGACGAGCGGCTGCGCGTCGCTGGCGGACCGGCGCGGCCGGTGCGGGCGCCGGATCGGTGGCAGGCTCGCGGCCATCGGCGCCGCGGCGCTCGCTTCGGCCGGCCGCGTCGCACTGATGCCCGCCGCCCCCGACGCATCGGGCGCCGATGCGGCCGATGCCGCATCCGCCGCGCTGGCCGCGGTCGGCACGACGGGCTGCGGCAGCGCCTTGAAGCCGGTCGCGACGGCGGCGGGCTTGTTCGCGTCGCCAATCACCGGCGCGTTGACCGGCTCGGTCGCTGACGCCGCGGCAGCCACGGCCGCGGCCTCGTTCTTCGGGTTCTGGCGGTCGACCAGGTAGAAGTCGAGCACGCGGCGCGCGATCGGGCCTGCGGCCTGCGCACCCCAGCCGCCGTTCTCGACGACCAGCGCGACGGCGATCTGCGGATGGTCGACCGGCGCGTACGCGATGAACAGTGCGTGGTCGCGCAGGTGCTCGGCGAGCAGGTGGCCCTTGTAGTTGGAGCCCTGCAGCGAGAACACCTGGGCGGTACCGGTCTTGCCGGCGGCGAGGTACGGCGCGCCGCGGAACACCTTGTACGCGGTGCCGGACGGGTTCTCGATCACGTTCTCCATCCCGCGCTTCACGACGTCGATGTCGGACTGCTTGAGCGGGATCACTTCGCTTTCCTTCGGCACGGTCAGGCGGCGCCCGCGCGAGATCGGATCCTCGATTTCCTTCACGAGGTGGGGCTTCATCACGACGCCGTTGTTCGCGAGCGTCGCCGTTGCGTGGGCGAGCTGCAGGATCGTGAACGAGTTGTAGCCCTGGCCGATCCCGAGGCTGATCGTCTCGCCGTCGAACCACTTCTGCTGCGCGGCCTTCTTGAACGCCTTCTTCTTCCAGTCGGTCGACGGCAGGATCCCGCGCGCTTCGCCCTGGATGTCGATCCCGGTGATCTGGCCGAAGCCGAACGGCTTCATGAAGTTCGCGATCGCGTTCACGCCGAGGTCGCGCGCGAGCATGTAGAAGTAGGTGTCGTTCGACACCATGATCGCCTTGTTCATGTCGACCCAGCCCTGGCCCGAGCGCACGTCGTTGCGGAACGTGTGGCCGCCGAACGTGAAGTAGCCGGGATCCTGGAAGCCCCAGCCCGGCGAGCGCTTGCCGAGCGTCAGTCCCGCGAGCGCCATGAACGGCTTGTACGTCGAGCCGGGCGGGTAGGTGCCGTGCAGCGGGCGGTTCAGCAGCGGCTTGTCGGTCGAGGTGTTCAGCTCGTCCCAGGTCTGCTGGTCGATGCCGTCGACGAACGAATTCGGGTCGAAGCTCGGCGACGACACGAACGCGAGCACGTCGCCCGTCTTCGGCTCGATCGCGACGAGCGCGCCGCGCTTGCCCGCGAACGCCTGCTCGGCGACCTGCTGCAGCCCGATGTCGAGCGACAGCACGAGGTTGTTGCCCGGTGTCGCCTGCGTGCGCGACAGCGTGCGCACGGGCCGGCCGCCGGCCGTCACCTCGACTTCCTCGAAGCCCGTCAGCCCGTGCAGCTCGGTTTCGTAGCTCTGCTCGACGCCGATCTTGCCGATGTAGTCGGTGCCCTTGTAGTTGTTCGCGTCGCGGCGCGGATCGTAGTTTTCCTGATCGCTGTCGTTGTCGTCGCTCATCGCATCGATACGATCCTGGTCGCGTTTCGAGATCCGGCCGATGTAGCCGATCACGTGCGCGGCGGTCGTGCCGAGCGGATATTGGCGGAACAGCCGCGCCCGCACGTCGACGCCGGGGAAGCGGAAGCGCTGCGCGGTGAAGCGCGCGACTTCCGCGTCGGTGAGCCGCGTGCGGATCGGCAGGCTCTCGAAATTCTTCGAGTCTTCCTGCAGCTTCTTGAAGCGGCGGCGGTCGCGTGCGTCGATCGGGATGATCTCGGACAGCTTGTCGATCGTGTTGTCGAGCGTGTCGTCGAGCTTCGACGGCGTGATTTCGAGCGTGTAGGCCGAGTAGTTCTTCGCGAGGATCACACCGTTGCGGTCGGTGATGATCCCGCGGTTCGGCACGATCGGCGCGACCGAGATGCGGTTTTCCTCGGCCTGCAGCGCGTATTTGCCGTGCTGCATCAACTGCAGGTAGAAGAAGCGGCTCGCGAGCAGCCCGAAGCAGACGAACACGAACACGCCCGCCGCCGCGACGCGCAGGCGGAACTTCGAGAGCTGCTGTTGGGTGTCGTTGAATTCGGTCATGCGATTAACGTCTGTCCGGCCCGCACGCGGGCGGGCGAGGTGCCGCCCCGGAGCGCGGTGCGCGGGCGTGGGGGCGGCGGGTATTCAAGGGGCGGTCCGGCTCAGATGGGGCGCGTATCGTCCGGATCGACCGGGCGGCGTTGCGGCATCAGCAGCAGGTGGCTCGCGATCGGCCACAGCGCGGCTTCGACGAAGCCGTCGACCAGATAGCGCCAGCCAGGGAACGCGGCGCCCATCACGAGACGGATCACGAACGGCACGAGCTGCGCGACGACGAGCAGCGGGGTGACATACAGCACCTGCACGCCAATCGGCATCCACAGCACGCGGCGGTGGATCGTGATCGCGCCGTACGACAGCAGCGTATAGGCGAGCGCATGCTCGCCGAGCAGCCCCGCGTCATGCACGTCCATCAGGATGCCGAGCGCGAACGCGACGCCCATCCCGACCTTGCGCGGCTGGTGGATGTTCCAGAACAGCAGCACGAGCGCGACGAAGTCGGGCACGCCGGGCAGGCGGCCCCACGGCATCAGGTTCAGCAGGAACGCGGCGGCGAGGCTGAAGACGATGAAGTACGGATTGACCGGCTGCAGGATGTATTGCGGGCGGTTCATCGCTGGGCTCCTGATTGCCCGGCTGCAGGCTTCGCGGGTGCGGCGGCGGGTTTGGCCGGAGCGGCAGGCGCAGCCGGCGCGGGCTTCGCGCCGGGCTGGGCCGCGGCGGCCGGCTTCGCGTTCGCGTCGGCCTTGTCGGCTTTCTCGCCCTTCGCGGCGGCCTTCGCGCCCTTCTTGCCACCCTTCGCGTTCTTGTCGGCGGCCGAATCGGGCTCGGCCGGGCGCGGCGGGATGTCGTTCTGGTAATGCAGCACGAGCATCTGGCGGGCGCCGCGCACGGCGGCGATCGGCGCGCAGGTCACGCGTGCGAACGCGGTATCGGCGAGCTTGTCGACGCGCGCGACCTTCGCGACCGGCAGGCCGGGCGGATAGACGCCGTCGAGGCCGCTCGTGACGAGCTCGTCGCCGACGACGAGATCCGCGCTCGTCGGCACGAAGCGCAGGTCGAGCGAATCGCCCTTCGGCGTGCCGTAGATCACGCTGCGCAGGCCGGTGCGCAGCACCTGCACGGGAATCGCGAGATCGCGGTCGGTGATCAGCGTGACTTCGGCCTGCAGCGGGAACACGCGCGTGACCTGGCCGATCACGCCGTCCTCGCTGACGACCGGCGAGCCGCCCTGGATGCCCTGCTGCGAACCTTGCCCGATCACGATCTTCTGCGTGAACGGATCGCTTGTGTCGTACTGGATCTCGACCGGCGTCGATTGCGTGGCGATGTGCTGGCGCAGCTCGAGCACCGCGCGCAGATGCGCGTTTTCCTGCGAGAGCACCGCGGCCTGGTTGGCTTGCGTGGACAGTTGCAGGTTGCGCTTGCGGAGGTCGTCGTTCTCGTGGCGCAGCGACGCACCGGTGACGGCGATGTCGGCCGCGCCCATGAACAGGTCGCGCGGCACGAGCGCCGCACGCTGCAGCGGATAGAGCACGGTGCCGAGCACGCCGCGAAGGATTTCGAGCGTGCTGAAGCGCGCGTCCGACACGAGGAGCGCGATGGCGAGGGCGACGAAGAAGATGAGCCGCGCGAGCGCGGGCGGACCTTGCTTGAAGAGGGGCGGCGGACTGTATTCCATGGTCGGCGCCGGGCGCGTGGGATCGGTTAAATGATGCTCAGACGCGCAAACGGCGCGGCGGTTCGTTCTAAACGAGCGATCCGGCCACGCCGCAGGTGCGTCATATCAACGAAACTGCCTAGACGATCACTCGTACGAGAAGATGCTGCCCAGCTTGTCCATGCGCTCGAGCGCCATGCCCGAACCGCGTACGACGCAGGTCAGCGGATCTTCCGCGACGAGCACCGGCAGGCCGGTTTCTTCCGCGAGCAGGCGGTCGAGGTCGCGCAGCAGCGCGCCGCCGCCCGTCAGCATCATCCCGCGTTCGGCGATGTCGGCGCCGAGTTCCGGCGGGGTTTGTTCGAGCGCGATCTTCACCGACGACACGATCTGGTTCAGCGGATCGGTCAGCGCTTCGAGGATTTCGTTGCTGGAGATCGTGAAGCTGCGCGGGATGCCTTCCGACAGGTTGCGGCCCTTCACTTCCATTTCCTTGACTTCGGAGCCCGGGAACGCGGAGCCGATTTCCTTCTTGATCGCCTCGGCGGTCTGTTCGCCGATCAGCATCCCGTAGTTGCGGCGGATGTAGTTGACGATCGCCTCGTCGAACTTGTCGCCGCCGACGCGCACCGAGCCCTTGTACACAATGCCGCCGAGCGAGATCACGCCGACTTCCGTCGTGCCGCCGCCGATGTCGACGACCATCGAGCCGGTGGCTTCCGACACCGGCAGGCCTGCGCCGATCGCGGCCGCCATCGGCTCCTCGATCAGGTAGACCTGCGATGCGCCGGCGCCGTGCGCGGCTTCCTTGATCGCGCGGCGCTCGACCTGGGTCGAGCCGCACGGCACGCAGATGATGATGCGCGGCGACGGCGAGAACATGCGCGACTCGTGCGCCGTCTTGATGAACTGCTTGATCATCTGCTCGGTGACGGTGAAGTCGGCGATCACGCCGTCCTTCATCGGGCGGATCGCCTCGATGTTGCCCGGCACCTTGCCGAGCATCTGCTTGGCTTCCTTGCCGACCGCCTGGATCGTCTTCTTGCCGTTGGGGCCGCCTTCCTGACGAATCGACACGACGGACGGCTCATCGAGAACGATGCCCTTGCCGCGCATGTAGATCAGGGTGTTTGCGGTGCCGAGGTCGATCGCGAGATCGTTGGAGAAGTAGCTGCGCAAAAAACCGAACATTCAGAATCCTGTTTCGCTCTGAGCCGGCCCTGCGTGGCGTGCAACGCTGAGGGCGGCAGCGGAAAAAATAACAGCCTCGGGAAGCGTGGCGGAAGCGACCGCCGCGGCGCACGAAGCTGCGAGTGATGTCTACCGGGGATCGCACGAAGCACGCACGGCTTGCCGAAGCGGGGCGAAACGGTGCGGGAAAAGGCTGCCGGGTTTGGGTCGAACGCGTAATGATACCTTATAATTTCACGGTATTTGAATCGAAACGGGCGGTATTTTTGCCGCTTCGGTCCCGATTTTTGAGGGTGGGATCGCACCCTCCAACCCCCCGCTGCGGCGCTGCTTTTGATGCGCCGCGCAGCCTTGTTTTTCCGGTGATCGCATGGCCCTGACCCTGACCGATGTGAAACGCATCGCGCACCTGGCGCGACTCGAAATGGCCGACGCCGACGCCGAGCACATGCTCGGCCAGCTCAATGAATTCTTCGGCCTCGTCGAGCAGATGCAGGCGGTCGACACCGCCGGCATCGCGCCGCTCGCCCACCCGATCGAACAGATCCAGGAAGTCGCGCAGCGCCTGCGCGACGACGCCGTGACGGAAGTTGTCAATCGCGACGACAACCAGCGTCCGGCGCCGGCCGTCCAGGACGGCCTCTATCTCGTGCCGAAGGTGATCGAGTAAGCGTTCGATGACAAGCGCGCCGGCCGGCTTGCGCCGCGCGCCACCCAGAATTCCCAGGAAAACCACTCAATGCACGCAAAAAGCCTGACCGAACTGCGCGCCGCGCTCGCTGCCAAGGAATGCTCGGCCGTCGAGCTCGCGCAGCACTACCTGAAACGGATCGACGCCGCGCGCGACCTGAACGCGTTTGTTCACGTCGATACCGATCTGACCCTCGCGCAGGCGAAAGCCGCCGACGCGGAGCTCGCGCGCGGCGCGGGCGGCGCGCTCACCGGCCTGCCGATCGCGCACAAGGATGTATTCGTCACGCGCGGCTGGCGCTCGACCGCCGGCTCGAAGATGCTCGCGAACTACGAGAGCCCGTTCGACGCGACCGTCGTCGCCCGCCTGCAGGCGGCCGGCATGGTCACGCTCGGCAAGACCAACATGGACGAGTTCGCGATGGGCTCGTCGAACGAGAATTCGGCATTCGGCGCGGTGAAGAACCCGTGGGACACGAACGCGGTGCCGGGCGGCAGCTCGGGCGGCAGTTCGGCCGCCGTCGCCGCGCGCCTCGCGCCGGCCGCGACCGGCACCGACACCGGCGGCTCGATCCGCCAGCCCGCGTCGTTCGCGGGCGTGACGGGCATCAAGCCGACCTACGGCCGTGTGTCGCGCTACGGGATGATCGCGTTCGCGTCGTCGCTCGACCAGGGCGGCCCGATGGCGCAGAGCGCGTCCGACTGCGCGCTGCTGCTGAACGCGATGGCCGGCTTCGACGAGCGCGACTCGACGAGCCTCGAGCGCGACGACGAGGATTTCACGCGCCATCTCGGCCAGCCGTGGGCGGCCGGCAACGATGCGGGCAAGCCGCTCGCCGGCCTGCGCATCGGCTTGCCGAACGAGTATTTCGGCGACGGCCTCGCCGACGACGTGCGCGCGACGATCGACGCGGCATTGAAGCAGTATGAAGCGCTCGGCGCGACGCTCGTGCCCGTGTCGCTGCCGAAGACGGAACTGTCGATCCCCGTGTACTACGTGATCGCGCCGGCCGAGGCGTCGTCGAACCTGTCGCGTTTCGACGGCGTGCGCTTCGGCCATCGCGCCGCGCAGTACGGCGACCTGCTCGACATGTACAAGAAGTCGCGCGCCGAGGGCTTCGGCCCTGAAGTGAAGCGCCGGATTCTCGTCGGCGCGTACGTGCTGTCGCACGGCTACTACGACGCGTATTACCTGCAGGCGCAGAAGATCCGCCGCATCATCGCGCAGGATTTCCAGGAAGCGTTCAAGTCCTGCGACGTGATCATGGGCCCGGCATCGCCGACGGTCGCATGGGATCTCGGCGCGAAGGGCGACGATCCGGTGCAGATGTATCTCGCGGATATCTACACGCTGTCGGTGAGCCTCGCCGGCCTGCCCGGCATGAGCGTGCCGTGCGGCTTCGGCGCGGGCGCGAACGCGAAGCGCCCGGTCGGTCTGCAGATCATCGGCAACTATTTCAACGAAGCCCGGATGCTGCAGGTCGCCGACGCGTTCCAGCGCGCGACCGACTGGCACAAGCAAGTTCCGGCAGGGGTGTAAGCATGGCTACTCAATGGGAAGTCGTTATCGGTCTCGAGACGCACGCGCAACTGTCGACCGTCTCGAAGATTTTCTCGGGCGCGTCGACGCAGTTCGGCGCCGAGCCGAACACGCAGTCCTGCCCGGTCGACCTGGCGCTGCCGGGCGTGCTGCCGGTGCTGAACCGCGGCGCGGTCGAGCGCGCGATCCGCTTCGGCCTCGCGATCGGCTCGACCATCGCGCCGCGCAGCATCTTCGCGCGCAAGAATTATTTCTACCCCGATCTGCCGAAGGGCTATCAGATCAGCCAGTACGAGATTCCGGTCGTGCAGGGCGGCCAGATCACGATCCAGGTACCCGCCAACGAAAAGGCCGGCAAGGAAGCGTACGAGAAGACGGTCAACCTGACCCGTGCGCACCTCGAGGAAGATGCGGGCAAGTCGCTGCATGAAGACTTCGCCGGGATGACGGGGATCGACCTTAACCGCGCGGGCACGCCGCTGCTCGAGATCGTCACCGAGCCGGAAATGCGCAGCGCGGCCGAGGCCGTGGCCTATGCGAAGTCGTTGCACGCGCTGGTCGTGTGGCTCGGCATCTGCGACGGCAACATGCAGGAAGGCTCGTTCCGCTGCGACGCCAACGTGTCGGTGCGCCCGGTCGGCCAGGAGAAGTTCGGCACGCGCGCGGAAATCAAGAACCTGAACTCGTTCCGGTTCCTCGAGGAAGCGATCAACTACGAAGTGCGTCGCCAGATCGAGCTGATCGAGGACGGCGGCGAAGTCGTGCAGGAAACGCGCCTCTACGATCCGGACAAGCGCGAGACGCGTTCGATGCGCAGCAAGGAAGACGCGCACGATTACCGCTACTTCCCCGACCCCGACCTGATGCCGCTCGTGATCGGCCAGGACTGGATCGAGCGCGTGCAGTCCGGGATGCCCGAACTGCCGGCCGCGATGCAGCAGCGCTTCGTCGAGCAGTACGGCGTGTCTGCGTACGACGCGGGCGTGCTGACGTCGAGCAAGGCGATGGCCGCGTACTTCGAGTCCGTGGTCGCGAAGGTTGGTGCTGCGAACGCGAAGATCGCCGCGAACTGGCTGATGGGCGACGTGTCGTCGCAGCTGAACCGCGACGGCATCGAGATCGACGCGATCCCCGTGTCGGCCGCCCAGCTCGCGCTGGTGCTGCAGCGCATCGCCGACGGCACGATCTCGAACAAGATCGCGAAGGAAATCTTCTCGACGATCTGGGACGAGAAGGCCGACGACGAAGGCGCGGCCGACCGCATCATCGACGCGAAGGGGCTCAAGCAGATCTCCGACACCGGCGCGCTCGAAGCGATCATCGACGAAGTGCTCGCGGCGAACGCGAAGTCGGTCGAGGAATTCCGCGCGGGCAAGGAAAAGGCGTTCAACGCGCTGATCGGCCAGGCGATGAAGGCGACGAAGGGCAAGGCCAATCCGCAGCAGGTCAACGAACTGCTGAAGAAGAAGCTCGGCTGAGCATGACCGCGCGCCTGAACCGCGCTTGACGACGGGCCGCCCCGAACCAGTTCGGGGCGGCCCGTTGCGTTTGGTGGATGCGTTATCGTATGCACCACACCGTCCAACGGAGGAACGAATGGCGAAACAACCGTCGCTCGACGATTTCCGCGTGCCGTACAGCACGCGCGAGAAGGAAACCGCCGCATTCAAGCTCGATGCGTTCGACCCGGCCGCGAAGCCGTTTTCGACCGGTTCGAAGGACGCCGACCGCGAACGGCTGTCGGTCGTGTCGACCGAACTCGACGTGCAGCAGGAGCGCCTGCACACGCAGCAGAAGAAGCGCGTGCTGCTCGTGCTGCAGGGGATGGATACCAGCGGCAAGGACGGCACCGTGCGCGCGGTGTTTCGCGAGGTCGATCCGCTCGGCCTGCGCGTCGTGTCGTTCAAGGCGCCGACGCCGATCGAGGCCGCGCACGACTTCCTGTGGCGCGTGCATGCGCAGGTGCCGGCCGCGGGCGAGCTCGCGATCTTCAACCGCAGCCACTATGAGGACGTGCTCGTGCCGCGCGTGCTCGATACGATCGACGCCAAGGAATGCGAGCGCCGCTACCGGCAGATCCGCGATTTCGAGACGATGCTGGTCGAGAACGGCACGACGATCATCAAGTGTTTCCTGCACATCTCGAAGGACGAGCAGCGCGCGCGGCTGCAGGCACGCATCGACGATCCGGCCAAGCACTGGAAGTTCGACATCTCCGATCTCGACGCGCGCAAGCACTGGGACGCGTACCAGTCCGCGTACCGCGACGCGCTCGCCGCGACGTCGGCCGAGCACGCGCCGTGGTACGTGATCCCGGCGGATTCGAAGACGCACCGCAACGTGATGATCGCCGAGCTGCTGCTGCGCACGCTGACCGACATGAAGCTGGAATTCCCGCCGCCGAAGCCCGAGCTCGAAGGCGTGAAGATCCGTTAAGCTGCCACCCTGTAAAACATCGAACTGAACGGAACCCGACATGATGCGAGTGATTACCGCCAACCTGAACGGCATCCGCTCCGCCGCGAAGAAGGGCTTCTTCGACTGGCTCGGCGAGCAGAACGCCGATTGCGTGTGCGTGCAGGAAATCAAGGTATCGGCCGACGACCTGCCGGCCGAATTCGTCGAGCCGCACGGCTTCAGGAGCTATTTCCACCACGCCGAGAAGAAGGGCTACAGCGGCGCGGGCGTGTACAGCCGCCACGAGCCCGATGACGTGATCATCGGCTTCGGCAGCAGCGAATTCGATTCCGAGGGGCGCTACGTCGAGGCGCGCTACGGCAAGCTGTCGGTCGTGTCGGTGTACGTGCCGTCCGGCTCGAGCGGCGAAGAGCGCCAGCAGGCGAAGTACCGCTTCATGGACGAATTCATGCCGCACCTCGCGCAGCTCAAGAAGAAGCGCGAAGTGATCCTGTGCGGCGACGTGAACATCGTCCACAAGGAAATCGACATCAAGAACTGGAAGAGCAACCAGAAGAACTCGGGTTGCCTGCCGGAAGAACGCGAGTGGCTCACGAAGCTGTTCGACGACGTCGGTTATGTCGACGTGTTCCGCACGCTCGACCCGCGCGCCGAGCAGTACACGTGGTGGAGCAACCGCGGCCAGGCGTACGCGAAGAACGTCGGGTGGCGGATCGACTACCAGATCGCGACGCCGGGCGTGGCCGGCACCGCGAAAAGCACGTCGATCTTCAAGGACATCAAGTTCAGCGATCATGCGCCGCTGACGATCGACTACGACTACAAGAAGTGACCGCCGACGCTACGCGGTGCGCGTAGTGGTCGAACCGTCCGGTTGCGGGATGCAAAACGGGCCGCATGTCAGACATGCGGCCCGTTTCGTTTGAGGCGCGACGCTTACTGCTTGAGCGACGCCATGTCCACCACGAACCGGTACTTCACGTCGCTCTTCAGCATCCGCTCGTAGGCCACGTTGATCTGCTGCATCGGAATCGTTTCGATGTCCGACGTGATCCCGTGCTCCGCGCAGAAATCGAGCATTTCCTGCGTCTCCGCGATGCCGCCGATCAGCGAGCCCGCGAGGCGGCGGCGCTTGAAGATCAGGTTGAACACCTGCGGCGACGGATGGTCGTGCTCCGGCGCGCCGACGAGCGTCATCGTGCCATCGCGCTTCAGCAGGTTCAGGAACGGATTCAGGTCGTGCTGCGCGGCGACCGTGTTCAGGATGAAATCGAAGCTGTTCAGGTGCGCGTTCATCTGCGCTTCGTCCTTCGAGATCACGACCTCGTGCGCGCCGACGCGCTTGCCGTCCTCGATCTTCGACGGCGACGTCGTGAACAGCACGACGTGCGCGCCCATCGCGCGCGCCAGCTTCACGCCCATGTGACCGAGGCCGCCGAGACCGACGATGCCGACCTTCTTGCCGGGGCCGACGTTCCACTGCCGCAGCGGCGAGTAGGTCGTGATCCCCGCGCACAGCAGCGGCGCGGCGCCGGCCGGGTCGAGCGTCTCGGGCACGCGCAGCACGAACGCCTCGTCGACGACCAGCTGCGTCGAGTAGCCGCCGAACGTGACGTCACCCGTCACGCGATCCTGGCCGTTGTAGGTGCCGACGAAGCCGTTCTCGCAATACTGCTCGAGGCCGTCGGCGCAGCTCGGGCAGGTGCGGCACGAATCGACGAGGCAGCCGACGCCGACCAGCTCGCCGACCTTGAAGCGCGATACCTGCGGGCCGGTCGCGGTCACGCGGCCGACGATTTCATGGCCCGGCACGACCGGATAGATCGTGTTGCGCCATTCGTTGCGGGCCTGGTGCAGGTCCGAGTGGCAGACGCCGCAATAGAGGACGTCGATCTGGACGTCGAGATCGCGCAGCGCGCGACGCTGGAATTCGAACGGGGCGAGCGGCGACTGCGAATCGGTTGCCGCGTAAGCGTAGGTGGTGCTCATGCAGGGGGCTCCTTGTCCGGGAAAGACATCCGGCGAAACAGACTGCCGTCGCATCATGTGGCGATGCGGCGAGGCAGGACGTCATCGTAAGGAGCGCGGCGCCGCGGCGAAATACACGAAGGTCTCGAAGATTTGCCTATTCCTCTCGAATTGCACGCGAACAGCCGTCAAAACACCATCATGGTGCTACATTGCGAGCCAGATTCTCTTGCCGGACAGGACCACGCAGATGAGCTTCCAGCCCCTTTTTGCCGACGCGGGCGACCGCGTGCAGCGCCGCATGGTCGAGCTGCACACGCGCCTCGCGCCGAACGAGGGCGATACGCTCGCGGCGCTCGACGGCGTGCGTTTCATCCGCGTGAGCCGTCCCGCGCCGCGCATGCCCGTGCTGTACGAACCGAGCATCATCGTCGTGTGCCAGGGGCGCAAGCTCGGTTATCTCGGCGACCGCTCGTTCGTCTACGACGCGCAGCAGTATCTCGTGCTGTCGGTGCCGCTGCCGTTCGAATGCGAGACCTTCGCGAGCATGGACGAGCCGTTTCTCGCGATCTCGATCCGCGTCGATCTCGCGGTGATCGCCGAGCTCGCGATCCTGCTCGACGAGACGCTCGGCGCGGCGGTCAGCGAACCGCTCGGCGTCTATTCGACGCCGCTCGACGCGCCGCTGGCCGACGCGGTGGTGCGGCTGCTCGAAGCGCTCGCGTCGCCGCACGACACGCGCGTGCTGGGGCCCGCGATCATGCGTGAGATCGCGTATCGCGTGCTGACGGGAGAGCAAGGCGACGCAATCCGCGCGGCGCTCGTCCAGCAGCATCATTTCGGCCGCATCGCGAAGGCGCTGCGGCGCATCCATGCGGAGCTGACGGCCGATCTCGACGTCGAGACGCTCGCGCGCGAGGCCGGGATGAGCCTCGCGGTGTTCCACGCGCAGTTCAAGCACGTGACGGCGACGTCGCCGATGCAGTACGTGAAGGCCGCGCGGCTGCACCAGGCGCGGTTGATGATGGTGCAGGACGGAGTCGGCGCCGGCACGGCGGCCGCACGCGTCGGTTATGCGAGCGCGTCGCAGTTCAGCCGCGAGTTCAAGCGGCTGTTCGGCCGCAGCCCGGGTGACGAGGTGCGCTGGATGCGTGAAATCGGCGTCCGGCCGGCCGCGGCGGACGTGGACGCCTAGCGCTCAGCGCCGCACGACCTTGCGCCGCTGCGCGCTGATGCCCGCGTAGTCGGGCAGCGTGTCGACGCGTTTGGCCGTAGCCTTCGCGTACAGCGGCATCAGGTCGGGCAGGCGGTTCAGCAGATCCTGACGGCGGGCGGTGCTGTACGGGTGCGTGTAGATGAAGCCCGTCGCCTTGTTCGCGCGCGTCGCGACCGCGAGCTTGTCCCACAGCGTGATCGCCGCGCGCGGATCGAAGCCCGCGCGTGCGGCGATGTCGCCGCCGATCACGTCGGCTTCGGTCTCGTCGGTCGGGTCGTAATGGAGCGCCTGCAGGCGCTCGCCGAGGTTCAGTGCCTGCGGCAGCGGATCGCCGACGCCGAACAGCGGCGGCAGCGCGGCCGCGCGCAGCGATGTCTGCGAGGTCGCGCTGAAGTTGCTGCGCGCGTGTTCGCGCAGCGCGTGCGCGATGCCGTGCGCGAGCAGCACGCCGAGCTCGTCGTCGTTCAGGCGGACGCGGTCGAGCATGCCGCCGTACACGAGCACCTTGCCGCCCGGCAGGCAGGTCAGGCGGATGTCGCGCGAGCGGATCACGTTGACGTCCCACGTCCAGCTCTTCACGCGGTCGTTCCATTTCACCGAATACGGCGCGAGCTTCGCGACGATCGCGTGCAGGCGCTTCACGCGCGGCTGGTTCGCGGGCAGCAGCCGGTCGCTGTCGGCGGCCGCTTGCACGATCTGCGCGTATTCGTTCGCGGTGAGCTGCTCGAGCAGCGGCGACGGGATCAGCGTGCGGAAGGCGATCGCGTTGCCGTAGCGGATCTGCTGCGGCGTCTGCGTGTAAGCCTTCGCCTGTACGGCGCCGCCGGTCGGCTGCGCGGCTTCGGCGGCGGATGGCGCGACGGGCGCGGCGGCAGGCGAAGGCGTGGCCGTGGGCGGCGAAGCGGCCGGTGCGGAGCCCGCCGCGCTCGCGCCGGTGTCGGCCGCGTGTGCGAACCCCGCGGCCAATGCCGCGGCACCGACGCTCCATGCAGCCGCAACGCGCGCGAGGCGGTGCAGGCGGTTACTGCGCACGGCTGGCCTCGCCGTTGCGTGCGGTACCGTTCCACGGCGCGATCTTGAACAGCAGCAGCATGCCGGGAATTGCGAGCGCGGTGCACACGATGAAGTAGTCGAACCAGCCGATCTTCGCGACGACGAAGCCGCTCGCGGCCGATGCCAGCGTGCGCGGCACCGACGCGAGGCTCGTGAACAGCGCGAACTGCGTGGCCGTATAGCGCGGATCGGTCGTGCTCGCGATATACGCGACGAACGCGGCCATCGTCAGGCCGGTGGTGAAGGTTTCGACGCCATAGACGAGCGCGAGCGCGACCGTCATCGGGCTGAATTGCGGCGCGACGGTCATGCCGAAGATCGACAGCGCCGACGCGATCGCGTGGCTCGTCGACACGGTGAAGTCGTAGAGCATCGCGAGCACGGGCGAACCGGGGCCGAGCTGTGCGAGCCACGCGAAGCCGAGCGTCGACACCATCTGCAGCGCGCCGAAGATCCACAGCCCGCGGCCGATGCCGATCTTCACGAGCCAGACGCCGCCGATGATGCCGCCGGCGACGCTCGCGACGAGCGCGGTGGTTTTCGCGACGATGCCGATCTCGGTGCGCGAGAAGCCGATGTCGAGAAAGAACGACGTCGACAGCGTGGTGGCCATCGTGTCGCCGATCTTGAACAGGAAGATGAACGCGATGACGAGCAGCGCGCCGGCCCAGCCGTCGCGCTGGATGAATTCGCGGAACGGCAGCACGATCGCGTCACGCAGGTTGCGCGGCGGCGTGCCGACCACTTCGGGCTCGCGCACGACGAGCGTCATCAGGATGCCCGGCAGCATGAACGCGCCGGTGATTGCGAACACGACGTCCCACGGCATGTGATCGGACAGGATCAGCGCCAGCGAGCCGGGGATCAGCGCGGCGAGCTTGTACGCGTTCACGTGCACCGCATTGCCGAGGCCCTGCTCGGTGTCGCGCAGCAGCTCGCGGCGGTACGCGTCGATCACGATGTCGGAACTCGCGCCGAAGAACGCGACGAGCGTCGTGAGCGCGGCCACGGTCCAGATCGAGTCGCGCGGCGACACGAAGCCGAGCGCGGCGATCGCGCCCGCGACCAGCACCTGCGTGAGCAGCATCCAGCCGCGCCGGCGGCCCGGCCGCCAGCCGGGCAGGCGCGGGAGGTAGCGGTCCATCAGCGGCGCCCACAGGAACTTCCACGTATACGGGAACTGGATCAGCGCGAACAGGCCGATTTCCTTCAGGTTCACGCCCTCGGAGCGCAGCCATGCCTGCACGAGGTAGACGAGCGTGAAGAGCGGCAGCCCCGACGTGAAGCCGAGGAACACGCAGATCAGCATGTGCGTGTTCAGATAGGCTCGCCAGCCGGGGTGATCCTCGTGAGCGGTGAGTGCGGGCGCCTCGTGTGGCGTTTTCGACATGGACTGGAACTGGGTAGCGTTGACTGATTGCGGCGGCAGCGCGCGGCGGGGGGAGCGGCGCGGGCCGGGCCCGGCGTCCGTCAACGGCCCCCCGGCTCAGCTGCGCTTGACGCGGTAGACAGCAAGACTACCACGCCAGTTCGCTCCCCATCGAATCGGCTGGCCTTCGTGCAGCACGACGCGATCGAGGATCGTGACGCCGACTTCGGGCGCGAGCGCCTCGAAATCCTTGATCGTCAGCACCCGGACGTTCGGCGTGTTGTGCCACTGGTACGGCAGCGATTTCGACACGGGCATGCGGCCGTGCAGCACCGACAGCCGGTGCGACCAGTAGCCGAAGTTCGGGAACGACACGATGCACTCGCGGCCGACGCGCGCCGTTTCGCGCAGGATCGCGGCCGTCTGGTGGATCGTCTGCAGCGTTTGCGACAGGATCGCGATGTCGAAGCTGTGGTCCTCGAACAGGCGCAGGCCGTCCTCGAGATTCTGCTGGATCACGTTGATGCCGTTCTTCGCGCTCGCGAGCACGCCCGCGTCGTTCAGCTCGATGCCGTAGCCGGTCACGTCCAGCTCCTCCATCAGCAGCGCGAGCAGCGAGCCGTCGCCGCAGCCGAGGTCGAGCACGGTCGAGCGCGGCTCGACCCAGCGCGCGATCGTGCGGAAGTCCGCGCGCGCGGACAGGGAATTCAGCGCTTGCTGGTTCATGCACCCACCTCGTTGGCGATTCGTTCGTAATACGCGCGGATCAGGTTGTGATAACGCGCGTCGTCGAGCAGGAACGCGTCGTGGCCGTGCGGCGCGTCGATTTCCGCGTAGCTGACCGTGCGCTTGTTGTCGAGCAGCGCCTTCACGATCTCGCGCGAACGCGCCGGCGCGAAGCGCCAGTCGGTCGAGAAGCTCGCGATCAGGTACTTCGCCTGCGTCTGCGCGAGCGCGGCCGTCAGGTTGCCGTCGAACGCCTTCGCCGGGTCGAAGTAGTCGAGCGCGCGCGTGATCAGCAGGTACGTGTTCGCGTCGAAGTAGTCGGCGAACTTGTCGCCCTGGTAGCGCAGGTACGACTCGACCTCGAATTCGACGTCGAAGCTGAAGTTGTACGCGTCGAGCGCGCCGTCCGCGCGGCGCAGCGCACGGCCGAATTTCTCGGCCATGTCGTCGTCGGACAGGTACGTGATGTGGCCGATCATCCGCGCGACGCGCAGGCCGCGCTTCGGTTTCACGTCGTGCGCGTAGTAGTCGCCGCCGTGGAAGTCGGGATCGGACAGGATCGCCGAGCGCGCGACCTCGTTGAACGCGATGTTCTGCGCGGACAGTTTCGGCGTCGACGCGATGTCGATGCAGTGCGCGACGCGCTCCGGATACATCAGGCTCCACGCGAGCGCCTGCATCCCGCCGAGGCTGCCGCCCATCACCGCGGCGAAACGCTCGATGCCGAACGCGTCGGCGACGCGCGCCTGCGCGTGCACCCAGTCCTCGACGGTGACGACCGGGTAGCGCGCGCCGTACGGCTTGCCGGTCGACGGATCGATGCTCATCGGGCCGGTCGAGCCGAAACACGAACCGAGGTTGTTCACGCCGATCACGAAGAAGCGGTTGGTGTCGAGCGGCTTGCCGGGGCCGACCATGTTGTCCCACCAGCCGGTGCTGCGCGGATCGTCCGCGTAGACGCCGGCGACGTGGTGCGACGCGTTGAGCGCGTGGCAGACGAGCACCGCGTTCGAGCGCGCGGCGTTGAGCTCGCCGTACGTCTCAACGACGAGCTGATAGTTGCCGATCACGCTGCCGCTTTGCAAGCGTAGCGGTTCGGCGAAGTGCATGGTCTGTGGAGCGACGATGCCGATCGATTCCATTCGTTCCGCCTTATGACTGGGCAGCTAAATGGTGTCGGCGATGCGCGGAGTCGGAGGTGCGCGGCTGACGACCTCTTTAGCCGCATTTGTAGTGAACCCGCCGGGACGAGGCCCCGGCCGGTTCGCGCGCCCGCAATCGAGTCAGCAAATCGGCGCGCTTCCGACATGCCGCCAAGGGGTGGCATGTCGGCAAAGTATAGCGGAATTTGCGGCAAGCGGATTTCGGGGCGGCCGCGGCGCGGCGCCGGCGCATGGTGTCACCACCGGTACTTCGCCGCCAGCTCGCCCTTGACGACCGCATAGTCGGACAGGTTCGACTCCAGCCCGAGGCCGGCCGATACCGCGAAGCGTTTCGACCACTGCCCGGTCGCACCGATCCGGAATGCCGCGCGATCGCGCGGCACGTCGAACGAGAACGCATTGCCGTCGAGCGTGAGCGTCCGCGACCCGGGGCCATGCCACCAGTTCGCGTCGATGAACGGCCGAAGTTCACGTCCGGACGGCGTGATCGTCACGCCATGCACGCGTACGCCGACGCGGGTCAGCACGTCGGTCGAGCCCTGCCCGTCGAGACGGCCGCCCGCAACGCGATGGGCGTCCGCGCGATAGTCCGACACGACGAGCTGCGCTTCAGGCTCGACATGAAAACGCGTGTCGCCGCGCTCGTAGAAACGGAACGAATAACCGCCTTCCAGCGAACCCGTCACGGTGCGTGATCGGTACGAGTCGGCCGCGAGACTGCCGCCGACGCTGTTCGCATAGGCGCCGACCAGCGCCCATGCATCGACGTACGGGCCGGTCAGGATGTCGCGGTTGCCGTACCAGGTGCCGTACAGGCCGATGTTGTAACCGGACACGCTGCCGCGCGCGGTGGCATCGGCGACGCGCTGCTCGATGGCATTCCACAGTGGGCGAGTCGACCAGCTCGTCTGGCTGCCGTACATGCCCATCGCGCCGACCCGGAAGTGGCCGCCGCGACCGTCGTCGAAACGGAACAGGTCGGCGCCCGCGTGAATCAGGCGGCCGTTTCCGGACACGCTGCGGTTGCCGCTCGATATCGATGTGATCTGGCCCTCTGCGCGCAGCCAGACAGCGCCGTCGAGCGGGCGTGATGCGGTATCGCCGGTGCGCAGCGTGCGATCTTCCCGTTGATGCAGCGTGTGGATCGCCATCGTCGCGGCGGCGTTGGCATTGGCCAGATACGCGTCGGGCTCGGGTGCGACGGCGCGCGGAGGCGGCGGTGGCTGGATTTCGGGTTGGACAGGCGGCTCGGGATCAACCGGGCCAGGCGGCACCGGCGGCTCGGGCTGTGCGGCGGAAACGAGATACCAGTCGTGTTCCTTTCCGCCGTTCCCGCTGCGCGCGAGCATGTAGTCGTAGCCGCCGGCGGACACCGTGCCGAAGCTGCGGCGATAACCGTCCGATCCGGTGTCGAGCGTGAATGCGGTGGTGTCCGTCGTGCCGCCGTTGCGGGTCTCGACGATCGGGATGCCGACGGTGGTCTGCGCGCCGTTGCCGCCGGCACGCCGGACGACGATGCCGGTATGGCCGGACGCGTGCCCGCCGTCGATCACGATCCGGTCGGACGGCGATGCGTCGTCGTTCAGCGTCGTGTTGACGACGAGCCTGCCGCCGCGCGCCGCATAGTCGCCCGAGACGACGAGCGTGCGCGGCGCGCCCGCATCGGAAGGCGCGAATGCGATGGTCGAGCCGTTCAGTGCGACGGAGCCGACCGACGAATCCGCGGTGACGGTCCACCGGCTGTTCGTGTCGAGCGACAGCGCGCGTACCGCATCGGTCGCGCCCGTCCACGCGGCGCCATGGGACAGCACGACATCGGTCACGGCGGGCGACGGCGGCGCGCCGCCGTCCGCCGGCCGGTTCACGATGTCGCCGGCGGCTTGCGCGTCCGTATCGAGCGTCAGCCGCACCGGCGCACCCGAGCGTGCGTCGACGAACAACAGCGTGCCGTTGCCGCCGGCGACGCGCGCGCCGTTTTGCAGCGAGACGTGTGCGTCCGAAACGTCGATCGCGCCGTGCCGCTCGCTGACGAGCGAGCCGCCATCGACGGTCAGCGTGCCGCCGTGAATGCCGGCGGCCCACGCGCCGTCGCCAGTCGTGCGCACGTCGGTGCGTGACAGGCCGATCGTGCCGCCGGCGCTCGCCCGCAGCGCGGTGCCGTCCACGCCGCTCGTCGTCACCGTGGCGTCCGTGAGCGACGCGACGGAGCCGGCGCCGCTGGCGAGCACGCCATACGCGCGTTCGCCGCCCGTCGCGATCCCGCCGCGCGTCATGGCGACCGTGCCGCCGAGCCGCGCGACGGCACCGACCGAACGGTCGCCGGCTGTCGTCACGTCGGTGTCCGTTGCAAGCACGACCGGCGTCTCGCTACCTTCCTGCGATGCATACAGCCCGTGCGCGTTGATGCCTTGCGTGTGCACGTGCGTGCGCGCGAGTTCGACACGGCCGCTGCGCGTGTCGATGCCGAGCGCCTGGTCGCCGTCGGTGGCCACGCGCGCGTCGCTGAACGTGACCGAGGACGCGCCGGGCATGAACAGCCCGGACGCGTAGTCCCCGCTCGTCCGGATGTCGGTGCGAGCAAGCGTTGCATGGATGTCGTCGTAGCTGACGAACGTGCCGTATGCGAAGTCGCCGCTGGTGCGGACGATCGTATCGGTGGCGTTCACGATCGCACCGGGTGCGTTGTTCACCGCGATGCCGTGCGCTTCGCGGCCGCGCGTGACGATCGCGCTGCCGGTGACGTCGACGCGGCTGCCGCTGACGTCGACATAGACGCCGTGTGCACTTCTTCCGTCGGTGTCGATCGAGATGTTTTCGGCTGTCGCGCTGCTGCCGGCGCGAACGTCGATGCCCGTCCCGATGAACCCGCGGGTGCGGATTTCGGTGTCCCGCAGCACGATGCGCGACCCGTCGCCGAAAGCGGAAGCCCCCGACGAATAGGTGCCGGTCGCGAACAGCCGCGTCTTGCCGGTGGTGGTCAGCACGCCGCCGTTGACTGCGGAAAACACCGGGCTGGCGAAGTTGCTCGTCGAATAGTCGCCGGGAGCGGTTTCCAGCGTGACGCCGTCCGCGCGTTGTGCGCCGCCGTCGGTGATCTGGGCCGATGATGGCCACGGGATGATCGCGCCGGCAAGCAGCGCGGCCCGCGCGAGCAGCGGTGCGCGCGGCGCGGACGGCTGCGAACGGCGCGGCGCGGCCACGGCGCGCTGTCGCCCGGAGGACGTCTGACAATGCGGAAACTCGCGATTCACCGGATCACTCCCGTTGTATTGCAAACGGGTGAAAATTAACCCGATCAGAGGGAATGCGATATTGGACGAGTTCGAATTGCGACGCAGCGTCGGCCGCATCGCGAGCGCGCCTGACGCGCGCGTCAGGCGCCGGTCACTGCAGGATCAACCGCAGATGCGCGTCGGCTTGCTCGCCGGGCGGCTTCTGGAACCCGCCTTTCGCGAAGCGGTGCCACCGGCCGATCACGTAGCTGACGAGCAGGCTCGCCCGCGCGGCCGGGTCGTAGTCGGCCGGCAGCGCGAACGGCGCCGCGCCGTCGGGCGCATTCGCCTCCGTGCGCGCGACCCGCAGGCACTGCTTGACGGTTGCTTCGATGCGGTCGAGCAACTGGTTCACGCGTTCGGTGAGCCGCTCGTCCTCGCCGACCAGCGCCTCGCCTGTCAGCACGCGCGTCATGCCGGGGTTCTTCGCGGCGAAACTGAGCATCGTCAGCGCGATCGTGCGGGCCTGCAGCACGCCGTTCGGCTCCTTCTCGACGATCTGGTTGACGAGGCCGAACAGCGACTGCTCGATGAACTCGATCAGCCCTTCGTACATCTTCGCCTTGCTGGGGAAATGGCGGTACAGCGCGGCTTCCGACACGTCGAGCCGGGCCGCCAGCGAGGCCGTCGTGATCTTCTCGCGCTTCGGCGCCTCGAGCATCGTCGCAAGCGTCTGCAGGATGTGCACGCGACGCTCGCCCGGTTTCGGACGCGTACGGGTGCGGGTGGGTGATGCCTGATCGTCCGTTACGGCTTGGTCCTGCGGGTGAGTCGGCTGCATTTCTGTCGCCCCGATCGAGTGCCCAGTCGCAGCGATTTTAACGAACGAATCCGCTGGTCGACATAAAGCGGGCGGCCGGTACCCGGCAGGTCGCCGGGAAGATGGCCGGTAATCCAGACCGTGCCGATGCCGAGGCGCTTGTAGCGCTTCAGGTGGCCGCGCGTGTCCTCGACAAGGATCGCGTCGGCCATCCGCACATGCGCGGCACGCAGCGTCCGGCGCAGCATCGTGTGGTCGGGCTTCGCGCGCCACGTGCGGCGGTCGCGCATGTGCTCGATCGCGATCACGCGCTCGAACAGCCGTTCAATGCGCAGCTCGCGCAGCACCGCGCGCGCGTAGTTCTCCGGCGCGTTGGTCAGCACCAGCTTGCGGCCCGGCAGCGCGGCGAGGATGCGCGCGAGGCCGCGCTCGGCGCGCAGCATCCCGGGCAGGTCGGAAAACGTGTGGACCGCGCGCAGGAAGTCGTGCGGATCGATCGGATGATGGCGCGTGAGGCCGAGGAGCGCCGCGCCGTAGCGCTGCGTGTAGCCGGTGCGCAGCCGGTCGGCTTCGACGCGCTCGACCTTGAGCGCGTCGATGATGTATTGCGTCATCGCACGGTTGATCTCGGGAAAGATCGCGTGCGACGCGTGATGAAGCGTGTTGTCGAGATCGAACAGCCAGACCGGCGCGCCGGCGCGCGGCCGGCTGCGCGAGATGCGCCGGCGCCGCAGCGGGGCCGGCAGGTCGGGACTGACGATCTTGCGGCGCGCGCTCAATGCGAGCGGATCATCGTGCCGAACGGCTGCTCGGTCAGGATTTCCAGCAGCACCGAGTGCTCGATCCGGCCGTCGACGATGTGCACCGACTTCACGCCGCTCTTCGCGGCGTCGAGCGCCGACGAGATCTTCGGCAGCATGCCGCCCGAGATCGTGCCGTCCTCGAACAGCGCGTCGATCTCGCGCGCGGACAGATCGGTCAGCAGGTTGCCGTCCTTGTCCATCACGCCCGGGATGTTGGTCATCATCAGCAGCTTCTCGGCGTTCAGCACGGTGGCGAGCTTGCCCGCGACGAGGTCGGCGTTGATGTTGTACGACAGGCCGTCTTCGCCGAAGCCGATCGGCGAGATCACCGGGATGAACGCGTCGTCCTGCAGCGCCTTCACGACCGCCGGGTTGATCGCCTCGACTTCGCCGACCTGGCCGATGTCGATGTACTGACCCGGGTTGTCGCGGTCCGGCATCAGCAGCTTGCGCGCGTGGATCAGGCCGCCGTCCTTGCCCGTCAGGCCCACCGCATGGCCGCCGAAGTGGTTGATCAGCGTCACGATGTCCTGCTGCACTTCGCCGCCCAGCACCCATTCGACGACTTCCATCGTCTCTTCGTCGGTGACGCGCATGCCCTGGATGAAGGTGCCGGCCTTGCCGATCTTCTTCAGCGCCTGGTCGATCTGCGGGCCGCCGCCGTGGACGATCACCGGATTGATGCCGACCAGTTTCAGCAGGATCACGTCGCGCGCGAAGCCCTGCTTGAGCCGTTCTTCCGTCATCGCATTGCCGCCGTATTTGATGACCACGGTCTTGCCGTGGTAGCGGCGGATGTACGGCAGCGCTTCGGCGAGGATTTCTGCTTTCAGAGTAGGGGCGATCTGCGAGAGGTCGATGGGCTCGGACATGGCGGCAGCTCTGGCTGGGAACGGTTGAAACAGGGCGAATTGTACAGGAGTGGCGCAGCGCAGCATCGGGTTTTTGGGCTGGCCGGAAGGCGGTCTGCGCGGGTCTGACACCTTGTGCGGCGGCCCGCCGGCTATGGCGCTGCGCGATGCGGGCGGCGGTGCGCGGGCAGCAGCGGCGGGTTCGTTCGCGGCGCACTTTGGCCAGGCGGCCGGCGTGCAAGATCCGTGCGCCGCGTTATGCTTGTGGCGTGGGGCGACTTCACGCCCGCTTTCGCGATTCCGCCATGACCGATTCCGCTGCCGTCGCCCGTTCCGCTCCGCACCGCGCGCGCTGCCCGCGCTGCGGGCGCGGCTTCGACTGCGGCGCGCGCACGCAACCGTTCGACTGCTGGTGCGCGTCGATGCCGGCGCTGCCCGGTGGCGGCACCCAGCCTGCGGCCGGCGCGCGCTGCCGGTGCCCCGAGTGTCTGGCCGACGAGATCGCGCAGCGTATGACCGGCGCGGCCGGCTGACGGCGCGGGCCGTGCATGCGGTGCGCGCCGTTCGCCGAATCCGATCCGGCCCCGCTAGGGGCGTCGCCCGCTAAACGGGTAAACTGCCCGGATGCAACGAATCACCACCACCGGGCGCGTCAACCTCAGTCACCTGTTCTGGCTTCGCAATCTCGCGATCATCGGCCAGCTCGTGACGATCGGCGTCGTGCAGACCTATTTCGGCGTGCATCTGCCGTTGCCGGCGATGCTGATGGTCATCGCGCTCGAAATCGTTTTCAACGCGCTGACCTGGGTGCGCGTGCTGCGCGCGCGGCCCGAGACCAATTTCGAGCTGCTCGGCCAGCTGTGGGTCGACCTCGGTGCGCTGTCCGCGCTGCTGTTCCTGTCGGGCGGCACGACCAACCCGTTCGTGTCGCTGTACCTGCCGTCGCTCGCGATCGCGGCGGCCGTGCTGCCGTGGCACCTGATGATCTGGCTCGCGGCGTTCGCGGTCGCGTGCTACGCGGCGCTCGGCTTCGATTCGGTGCCGCTCAACATGGACAATCCCGCGAACCTGTTCGACTACTACCGCACCGGGATGTGGGCGAACTTCATGGTCAGCGTCGGGTTGATCGCGTGGTTCGTCGCGCGCATGTCGAAGGCGCTGCGCCAGCGCGATTCGGCGCTCGGCGAAGCGCAGCAGCACCTGCTGCGCGACGAGCGGGCGGTTGCGCTCGGCGTGCAGGCCGCCACCGTCGCGCACGAGATGGGCACGCCGCTGTCGACGATCGCGATGCTGGCCGAGGAACTGCGCGACGCGGCGCGCGCCGATCCGGGGCTGGCCCGCTACGAGGCCGACCTGAAGGTGCTCGAGGAACAGATGACGCTCTGCACGTCGGCGCTCGCGCGCCTGCGCAGCCGCGCGAGCGCGCCGGCGAGCCGCCAGCCGGTGGACGACTGGCTCGATACGTTCGTCGAGCACTGGCGCCTGCGGCATCCGCACGTGCAGTTCGAGCTGCTCGGCGCGCGTCCGGCGGGCGTCGCGCTCGACGACACGGTCGCGGCCGGCCAGATCCTGACGATCCTGCTCGACAACGCCGCGCGGGCGAGCCCGCAGCGCGTGACGCTGGCCGCGAAGGTTGCGCACGACCGCGCGGCCGACGAGATCGAATTCGAGGTATGCGACGACGGGCCCGGCATTCCGGCCGCGCTGCGCGAATCGCTCGGCGCGATGCCGGTCGACAGCACGCAGGGCGGGCACGGGGTCGGCCTGTACCTCGCGTTCAGTGCGGCCGCGCGGCTCGGCGGCGAAATCGAACTGTCCGATGTCACGCCGCGCGCGGCGGGCGGCAACGGGCGGGCCGGCGGTGCGGCGAATGGTCACGCCGCTGCTGCATCGGGTCATCGCGCGGGCGAACGCGTGGCCGAACGAACGGCCGGCACGCCGGACGGCCGCCCGGCCGGCGCAACCGCCGGGCGCGGCACGCGGGCCGTGCTGCGCCTGCCGGTCGTGCGCGTCGCGGCGCCGGCCGCCTCAACCAACACGTAGACGGAGAAACCACATGAGCGAGAACAATTTCCTGGTGATCGACGACAACGAGGTGTTCGCGGGCACGCTCGCGCGCGGCCTCGAGCGCCGCGGTTATGCGGTCCAGCAGGCGCACGACAAGGAGGCGGCGCTCCGGCTCGCCGCGGGCGGCAAGTTCCAGTTCATCACCGTCGACCTGCATCTCGGCGAGGATTCGGGCCTGAGCCTGATCGCGCCGCTGTGCGACCTGCAGCCCGATGCGCGGATTCTGGTGCTGACCGGCTACGCGAGCATCGCGACCGCCGTGCAGGCGGTGAAGGAAGGTGCCGACAACTACCTCGCGAAGCCCGCGAACGTCGAGTCGATCCTGGCCGCGCTGCAGACCAACGCGACCGAAGTGCAGGCCGACGAGGCGCTCGAGAATCCGGTCGTGCTGTCGGTCGACCGGCTCGAATGGGAGCACATCCAGCGCGTGCTGGCCGAGAACAACAACAACATCTCGGCGACCGCGCGCGCGCTGAACATGCACCGCCGCACGCTGCAGCGCAAGCTCGCGAAGAAGCCGGTGCGGCAGTAAAAGGCGCGACGCGCGCCGATTCCGTACGACTTTCGACGCACCAACGAAAAACGGGCGACCCCGCGAAGGGGCCGCCCGTTTTTCATCGGATACCGCGTGCGTTACAGCACGTAGCGCGACAGATCCTCGTCCTGCGACACTTCGCCGAGTGCCCGGTCGACATACTTCGCGTCGATCGTCACGCGCTCGCCGGCGTGGTTGCCGGCCGAGAACGACACTTCCTCGAGCAGTTTCTCGATCACCGTGTACAGCCGGCGCGCGCCGATGTTCTCGGTTTTCTCGTTGACCGCATACGCGATCTCCGCGAGGCGGCGGATGCCGTCGTCGGCGAAGTCGAGCTGGACGTCCTCGGTCGCGAGCAGCGCCTGGTACTGCTTGACGAGGCTCGCGTCGGTCGCGTCGAGGATCGCCTCGAAGTCTTCCACCGACAGCGAATCGAGCTCGACGCGGATCGGGAAGCGGCCCTGCAGTTCCGGAATCAGGTCGCTCGGCTTCGCGAGGTGGAACGCGCCGCTCGCGATGAACAGGATGTGATCGGTCTTCACCATCCCGTACTTCGTGTTGATCGTCGTGCCCTCGACGAGCGGCAGCAGGTCGCGCTGCACGCCCTGGCGCGACACTTCGCCGCCGCTGCCTTCGTTGTTGCGCGACGTGATCTTGTCGATCTCGTCGAGGAACACGATGCCGTTCTGCTCGACGTTCTGCACGGCCTTCGTCTTCACTTCCTCTTCGTTCAGCATCTTCGCCGCTTCCTCGTCGGTCAGCAGCTTCAGCGCTTCCTTGATCTTCACCTTGCGGCGCTGTTTCTTGCCGCTGCCGAGGTTCGAGAACATCGAGCGGATCTGCTCGGTCATCTCTTCCATCCCGGGCGGCGCCATGATGTCCATGCCGGCCGACGGCTGCTCGAGGTCGAGCTCGACTTCCTTGTCGTCGAGCTGGCCTTCGCGCAGGCGCTTGCGGAACGTCTGGCGCGTCGCGTTGTTGTCGTCGTTCGCATGTTCGGCGTTCCCGCCGAAGCCCACCGCGCGCGGTTGCGGCAGCAGGATGTCGAGGATGCGGTCTTCGGCCTGGTCGGTTGCCTTGCTGCGCACCTTGCGCATTTCGGTTTCGCGCGTCTGCTTGACCGAGGTCTCCATGAGGTCGCGCACGATGCTGTCGACGTCGCGGCCGACGTAGCCGACTTCGGTGAACTTGGTCGCTTCGATCTTGATGAACGGCGCATCGGCGAGCTTCGCGAGGCGGCGCGCGATTTCGGTCTTGCCGACGCCCGTCGGCCCGATCATCAGGATGTTCTTCGGCGTGATTTCCGTGCGCAGCGGGTCGGCGACCTGCTGGCGGCGCCAGCGGTTGCGCAGCGCGACCGCGACGGCCTTCTTCGCCTTGTTCTGGCCGATGATGTGCTTGTCGAGTTCCGAGACGATCTCGGCAGGGGTCATGGTGCTCATGGTGCGGTCCTTACTCGATCGTTTCGATGATGCGGTTGTGGTTCGTGTAGATACACATGTCGCCCGCGATCCCGAGCGACTTCTCGACGATCTCGCGCGGCGACAGCTCGGTGTTCTCGACGAGCGCGCGGGCCGCGGCCTGCGCGTACGCGCCGCCCGAGCCGATCGCGCAGATGCCGCCTTCCGGGTCGAGCACGTCGCCGTTGCCGGTGATCACGAGCGTGGTGGTCGCATCGGCCGTGATCAGCATCGCCTCGAGGCGCCGCAGCATCCGGTCGGTGCGCCAGTCCTTCGCGAGCTCGACGGCCGCACGGGTCAGGTTGCCCTGGTGCTTCTCGAGCTTCGCCTCGAAGCGGTCGAGCAGCGAGAACGCATCGGCGGTGCCGCCCGCGAATCCGACCAGTACCTGGTTGTTGTAGATCCGCCGCACTTTCCGCGCGCCACCCTTCATGACGATGTTGCCGAGGGTTACCTGGCCGTCGCCGCCGAGCGCGACCTTGTCGCCGCGCCGGACCGAAACGATGGTCGTGCCGTGAAATTGCTCCATCTGCGTTCCTTGAGAAAAACGGGGAAGATTCGGGCGGCGCGAGGCGCCGCCGCGTGAATCGCAGTGCGCCGGGGAGCGGCCCGGCGCGCGTCCGTTTCATTTTAGGGCGGGCGCCGGGATATCAAGAGGCGGGAGGCAAATCGGCGGGCTGGAGTCAGCCCGTTACGAGCGGGAGCCGGCCCGGGAACCGGTGCCGGAAAAACAAAAAGCGCGCGGCAGGCCGCGCGCTTTCGGGAAGCAGCGTGTCGGAGCGGAACGCCGCTCGATCAGTCGCCGAACAGCTTCTGGCGCAGCTCGCGGCGCTCTTGCGCCTCGAGCGACAGCGTGGCCGTCGGGCGCGCGAGCAGTCGCGGGATGCCGATCGGCTCGCCGGTTTCCTCGCACCAGCCGTAATCGCCGGAATCGATGCGGGCGAGCGACTGCTGAACCTTCTTGAGGAGCTTGCGTTCGCGATCGCGCGTGCGCAACTCGAGCGCGTGCTCTTCCTCGATCGTCGCGCGATCGGCGGGATCGGGCACGATCACCGTCTCGCGGAGGTTCTCGGTCGTCTGGCCTGCATTCTTGAGGATGTCCGCCTGCAACTGTTCGAGCCGATTTTTGAAGAAGGCGAGCTGATCCTCATTCATGTAATCCTTGTCGCTCATCTTCAGGATTTCGGCTTCGGTCAAGAGTTTCTTCGTCATCTGCTTGCTTCTTCAATGTGCGGCAAATCAAGAGATATTGCCTGCACTTTGGGATTACCCGCAACCGCGCTTGCAATCATTTGCGATTTGCCGCCGCGGGGCCGAAAGCCTCTGGAAAAACCGGTTCTCAAATACCAGGACAGGCCTGGCGCGGATTTGCGCGCGGCGAACCGGTGTGCTGCGCGGCAGATCGCATCGGCCGCGGCCGGTTGGCGGATGGGCGATCCGGCGCGGTTGCGATGCCCGGGTATTGGTTCAGCAAGAACCGGGCCTGTTTGTTGCCGTACTCCAGCGGGCACGTATTGTAACTGAATCGCAAGCGGGCGCCGTATCGGGTCGATCCCCGTCGGCTGCGCCAATATCTAGAAAATATAACGCGCAAATCGCGAAAAAGCGATGACGGCGAAACCCTGCCCGGAAAGGGCGCCGCGCGACCGCCGCGGCGGCCCGCGGAAGCGGCCGGGCGGCGGGGTGCGCGGCGGCGCCCGCGTGCGTCAGGCGAGGCAGGCGTCGAGGCCGTCGGTGATCAGGTCCTGCGGCAGGTCGACACCGATGAACACCATCTTGTTGGTCTTCTTCTCGGCCGGCAGCCACTTCGCGGCGAGGTCGCTGCCCATCATCTGGTGCACGCCCTGGAACACGACCTTGCGGTCGACGCCCTTCATGAACAGCACGCCCTTGTAGCGCAGCATCCGCTCGCCGTAGATCTGCAGGATGCCGCCGAGGAAGTCTTCCAGCTTGTTCGGGTCGAACGGGCGGTCGTTGCGGTACACGAACGACTTGATCTTGTCGTCGTGGTGCGGGTGGTGATGGTGGTGGCCGTGGTCGTGACCGTGCGCGCATTGACCGTGATCGTGGTCGCAATCGGCGTGATCGTGGCCATGGTCGTGATCGTGGTGGTCATGCGCGTGATCGTCTTCGGCGAGGAAGTCGGGGTCGATTTCGAGCTTCGCGTTCAGGTTGAAGCCGCGCAGGTCGAAGATTTCCTTGATGTCCGCCTCACCGAAATTCACGACCTTGATCGCCGCCTTCGGGTTCATGTGCATCAGGCGGTGCTTGAGGCCGGCGACGGTCTGGTCGTCGACGAGGTCGGACTTCGTGACGAACAGGCGGTCGGCGAACCCGACCTGGCGCTGCACGACTTCGTGTTCGTCGAGCTGCGCGTTCGCGTGCTTCGCGTCGACGAGCGTGATGACCGCGTCGAGCAGGAAGTCGTCGGCGATTTCGCTGTCGATGAAGAAGGTTTGCGCGACCGGGCCCGGGTTCGCGAGGCCGGTCGTCTCGATCACGATGCGGTCGAAGTCGAGCTTGCCTTCGCGCTTCTTCGCGGCAAGATCGCCGAGCGCGCGTGCGAGGTCGCCGCGGATCGTGCAGCAGATGCAGCCGTTGCTCATCTGGATGATCTGCTCGTTCGAATCCTGCACGAGGATTTCGTTGTCGATGTTCTCTTCGCCGAACTCGTTCTCGATCACGGCGATCTTCATGCCGTGCTGTTCGTTCAGGATGCGCTTGAGCAGCGTCGTCTTGCCGCTGCCGAGAAAGCCGGTAAGGATGGTGACGGGAGTGGCCATGTCGGTCGCCTGTGGTTCGTGAATCGGGGTCAAAACCAGAATGTGCGTCGCGCCCTCGCGCTGCGAGCCGGGGCGCACAACCATTCATTGAAACATACCTGTCAAGCCCTCGCCCGTCGTCCGGACGACAGGCGAAAGCGCTGGCCCGCCAGGCAGGGCCGGCGGACGGTGGTGTCCGCCAAGATCGGGGCGATCAGACGATTTGCAACAGCAGGCCCTTCAGATATTCGCCTTCCGGGAATGCGGCGAGCAGCGGGTGATCGACGCCCGCGCCGAGCCGCTTCAGGATGCGCGCGTCGACCTTCGCGTCGGCTGCCGCGCCCGCGACGATCTTCTGGAACAGATCCATGTCGATCGCGCCCGAGCACGAGTACGTGAACAGCAGGCCGCCCGGACGCAGCAGCTTGAAGCCGCTCAGGTTGATGTCCTTGTAGGCGCGCGCCGCGCGATCGACGCTGTCGCGGGTCGGCGCGAACTTCGGCGGGTCGAGCACGATCAGGTCGAAACGCTCGCCTTCGTCGACGAGGCGGCGCAGCGTCTTGAACGCGTCCGCGTCGAGCCAGGTCGCGCGTTCGGCGTCGAAGCCGTTGGCCACGACGTTCTGCTGCGCGAGCGCAAGCGCATCGCCGGACGAGTCGATCGACACCACGCGTTTCGCGCCGCCCTTGAGCGCCGCGAGCGAGAAGCCGCCCGTGTAGCAGAAGCAGTTCAGCACGTCGCGATCGGCCGCGTACTGCGCGACGAGCGCGCGGTTGTCGCGCTGGTCGACGTAGAAGCCCGTCTTGTGGCCGTTCGGCACGTCGACGTGATAGCGCACCCCGTTTTCGTTCGCGATCAGCGTTGCGGGCGGCGCATCGCCCGCCAGCACGCCGGTCGTCTGTTCGAGCCCTTCCTTGTCGCGGATCGACACGTCCGAGCGCTCGTACACGTTCGGGCAGCCCGTCGCGCCGGCAAGCGCCGCGACGATCGCGTCCTTCCACGCTTCGACGCCCGCGGCCATGAACTGGCAGACGAGCTGGCCGCGCGGCGCCGCGCCGGCTTCGGCGGTGTCCGCGACGTAGTAGTCGACGATCAGCCCCGGCAGCCCGTCGGCCTCGCCGAATACGAGCCGCACCGCGCCGGTGCCCGACACCATCGTCGTGCGGTGCGCGACCGCACGCTGCACGCGGCGCTTGAAGAACGCGTGGTCGATCGGTTCGTTCTCGTCGAAGCTCCATACGCGCACGCGGATCTGCGACTGCGGGCTGTACGCGCCGCGCGCGAGGAAGCGGCCGTCGTGCGCGCGCACGATCACGGTCGTGCCGGGCGCGGGCTTGCCGTCGACGTGGTCGATCGCATTGGCGTAGACCCACGGATGGCGGCGCAGCAGCGACTTTTCCTTGGACGGCTTGAGTGTGACGGTTTGCATGATGAGATCGAGGTGGGCCGCGCGCGAAGCCGACCGCTGTCGGTCGCCGCGCACGGCGGGTAACACGGGAAACGCGTCAGTCGCGCTTCTTCGCGCGCGGATGCGCGCTGTCGTAAATCTTGGCGAGATGCTGGAAGTCGAGCGACGTATAGACCTGCGTCGCGGCGACGCTCGCGTGGCCGAGCAGTTCCTGCACCGCACGCAGGTCGCCGCTCGACTGCAGCACGTGCGTCGCGAACGAGTGGCGCAGCACGTGCGGATGGACGTTGGCGGGGATGCCCGCGGCGAGCGCCGCGCGCTTCACGCGCTCGCGCACGACACCGGGCGCCATCCGGTTGCCGCGCACGGACAGGAACAGCGGATGCGGGTCGTGCTTCACGAATTCGCCGCGCACCGCGAGCCACGCGTTCAGCGCATCGATCGCCTTGCGGCCGACCGGCACCTTGCGCTCCTTGTTGCCCTTGCCGAGCACGGTGACTTCGGCTTCGGCGAGATCGAGCCAGCCGGCCGAGCGGTAGCCGTCGGCCTGCGTGTACACGGCATCGAGCCCGATCAGCTCGGCCAGGCGCAGCCCCGACGAATAGAACAGCTCGAGGATCGCGTGGTCGCGGATGCCTTCGGTCGTGCCGGGGACCGGCGCGTCCATCAATGCCGATGCGTCGTCGACCGACAGCGCCTTCGGCAGGGTTTTCGGCCGTTTCGGCGCGCGCACCGCGGCAACCGGGTTCGCGGGCATCTCGATGCGCTGCGCGAGCCATCGGTAGAACGCGCGCCACGCGGACAGCCGATGCGAGATCGACCGCGCGGACAGCCCGCCCGAATGTGCGCGCGCGACCGCGCCGCGCATGTCGGCGGCCGTCAGCGCTTCGAGCGGCCGGCCGGCCGCGAGCTTCTTCAGTTCGTCGAGTTCGTGCGTGTACGCGCGCAGCGTGTGTTCCGACAGCTGCCTGACGTGCTTCAGGTTCGACAGGTAGGCGGCGACCGGATCGTCTGTCATCGCGTGCGGCGGATCAGTGCGGCAACAGGCGCGTGAGCGCGGCGCTGGCGAGCGTCGAGATCTGCGCGAGGAAGTCGGTGGCCATCCCGTCGTGGAAGCGGCGCGGATCGGGCGAACCGAGCACGAGCAGGCCGAACGCGGGCGCATCGGTGCCGGCGAGCGGCGCGCGCAGCGCGAGCAGCGCGACCGATGCGGCCGAGCCGTCGCCGGCCGGCGCGGCTTCAGCGCCTTCCGCCGCATGCGCGGCCGACGCGGCCACCGCGGGCGCGAGCCACTGCGCGGCCTCGAAGCCCGTGTTCGCGCCGCAGTACGGCGTCGACAGGCCGTTCGTGAAGAGGCGCACTTCCTCGCCGACCTGGCGTGCGAAGTCGGCCTGCGCGTAGGTGTCGGCGACGTCCCACACGCGCAATGCCGTCTGCGGCACGTCGAACACGTCGGCGATGCCGTCGGCGATCGTGCGCGGCAGCGCGTATGGATCGCGTTCCGCGATCACGCGCGCGGTCCAGCGGCTGAACTTCGCGGACAGGCTGTCGTTCTCGTGGCCGTAGCGCACGAGCTCGGCGAGCCGGCGCTCGAGATGCTTGTTCTTGTCGCGCAGCATCTCCATCTGCCGCTCCTGCAGCGAGATCGCGGCCTTGCCGTGCGGGTTCGCGAGACGGATCGTCGCGAGCAGTTCGGCATGCTGCGCGAAGAATTCGGGATTGGCGAGCAGGTAGTCGGCGACTTCGCGATCGTTCATGTGGCTGGCGCGTTCAGTTATCAAGGACGTTGCAGGGTCAGGCGTTCAGGTCGATCTCGCCTTCGAACACGGTCGCGGCGGGGCCGGCCATCATCAGCGCGGCGGTTTCGTCGCGCGCGCCGTCCCAGCCGATCGTCAGCGTGCCGCCGTGCGTGTGCACGGTCACGGGCGAATCGAGCAGGCCGCGCCGGATACCGGCCGCCACCGCCGCGCATGCGCCCGTGCCGCACGCGAGCGTCTCGCCCGCGCCGCGTTCGTACACGCGCAGCTTCACTTCGTTGCGCGACACGATCTGCATGAAGCCGGCGTTCACGCGCTGCGGGAAGCGCGCATGGTGCTCGATCAGCGGGCCTTCTTCCAGCACGGGATACGCTTCGGCATCGTCGACGATCTGCACCGCGTGCGGATTGCCCATCGACACCGTCGAGATCCAGCGCGTCGCGCCGCCGACGTCGAGCGGCCACAGCGTGTCGTGGCCTTCGGTGCGGCCATCGAGGCCCGACGCCTCGAACGGCACCTGCGCCGGCGCGAACACGGGCGCACCCATGTCGACGACGACTTCGCCGTTGTCCTGCAGCGTCAGCGTGATCAGGCCCTTCATGACCTGCACGCGCACGCTGCGCTTGTCGGTCAGGCCGCGATCGCTGACGAACTTCACGAAGCAGCGTGCGCCGTTGCCGCAGTGTTCGACTTCACCGCCGTCGCAATTGAAGATCCGGTACTTGAAATCCACGCCGTCGACGGTCGGTTTTTCGACGAGCAGCAACTGGTCGGCGCCGATGCCGAAGTGCCGGCTGGCGAGCGCGCGCACCTGCGCTTCGGTGAGCGGCGGCAACGCGCGCGAATAGCCGTCGAGCACGACAAAGTCGTTGCCCGCGCCGTGCATCTTGGTGAACGAGAGTTTCACTGGGTCCGGAATTCCATGGCGAACAAGGCGGTCGGCACGATGCGAACGGCCTACCGTCACGCCGGGCGGCTTCGTTCGTCATGCTGATCTCAACCGCAAATGATACATGCAGCCGACAGGGGCGTCCTGCGCGGGCGGGCGTTTCGCGTCGTCGGCGAAGGCGGAACGGGCGGCCTCTGTCGATCGGTCGACTGGTCGCGTCCGCGGCGAGGGGACAAATTGACGCGGTGTGGCGGGTGTTGTCGCGGCACAGGCGGGGCCGGCGATGCGTGTCCGGCGCGCGGCGAAAGGACTGGACACTCCGGACGCACGATTTCGTACGGGTCAAATTGACAGGGTAATCACGCGATTCGTATAGTGTGGCTATACGCATACAGGCCATGCTGTCGACATCGCGACTCGAGCGCGGGAGGTCCATGATCAAGTCATGGCAGCACAAGGGACTGGAAGCGTTTTTCATGAACGGGAGCAAGGCGGGCATCGTGCCGGACCACGCTCCAAGGCTGCGGCGCCAGCTTGCCCGTCTCGACGTGTCGAGCCGGCCGCTCGACATGAACGTGCCGGGCTGGCGCTTCCACGGCCTTGCCGGCGGGCTGGACGGTTACTACTCGGTGAGCGTGAGCAGCAACTGGCGCCTGACGTTCAGGTTCGATGGCCCCGATGTCGTCCTGGTCAATTACCAGGACTATCACTGAGATGATTCAAGCCATGACACGCATCTTCAATCCGCCCCATCCGGGCGAAGCGCTGCGCGATGACGTGCTGCCGGCGCTCGGCCTGACCGTCACCGAGGCCGCCGCACAGCTCGGCGTGACGCGTGCGGCGCTGTCGCGCATCCTGCACGGCCATGCCGGCATCTCGCCGGAAATGGCATTGCGCCTTGAGGCGTGGCTCGGCGAGGAAAACGGGGGAAGGGCGGATCTGTGGCTCGCGCAGCAGTCGGCCTACGATCTGTGGCAGGCGCGCGCGAAAGGCGTGCCGAAGGTGGCGAGGGCGCAGGCGCGCACCTGACGGCGCGCCCGCGGCTTTCGCCCCGGCGGGGTCAGGTCAGTACAGGCTCGGCTCGCCGGGCGGGCGTGTCTTGAAGCGCTTGTGGACCCAGTAGTACTGCTCGGGCATCAGCGGGATCTGTTCCTCGAGGAATTCGTTCATCCGCCGTGCGTCGAGATCGTCGTCGCCGGTCGGGTAGTTGGCCCACGGCTTGAAGACCTTCAGCCGATAGCCCTTGTAGTTCGGCAGCACCTCGCCGATAAAGGGCAGAACCTGCGCGTGGCCGGTCTTGGCGAACCGGCCGACCGCCGTCAGCGTGCAGGCCGGTACGCCGAAGAAGGGCACGAACGTCGAGTTGCGCATCCCGTAGTCCATGTCCGCACCCAGCATCACCGGCTTGCGGTCGCGCAGCCAGCGCAGCACGGTGCGCGCGCTGTCCGCCCGGCTTGCCAGCTCCGCACCGAAGCGGCTGCGGCCGGCTTTGGCCGCGGCTTCGATTTCCGGGTTCTTCATCGGCGTGTAGAGCGAGCCGCACATGCGGCCGAGTGCGAGATTGATCGCCATCGAGCCGGCCTCGATGCCGACGAAATGGAAACCGAGCAGGAGGGTCGGCGGCATGTCCGGATCGCTGAGGTCGACCTCGCTCTCGACCGTAAACAGCTTGCGGTAGGCCTGTTCCGACGCGAACCACTGGTAGCTGCGCTCGACGTAGCTGCGGATCGCGTGACGGAAATGCAGGCCGGCCACTTCCTCGCGCCGCTCGTCGCTCCACTCCGGGAAGCAGAGTTTCAGATTGGTATGTACGATGCGCTTTCGCCCGCTGGGGATCTGGTACAGCAGCCAGCCGAGACCGTCGCCGAGCCGTGCGGTCAGGCCGTACGGCAACCGGGCGAGCAGTTTCAGGAAGCCGATGGCGAGGTGCGTGCCGAGGCGGCCTAGCATGCGAAACCTCCGTGGGGCCGGCTGACCGGCGCGTTGCGAACGGGGGAGTAAGACGGTGGAAGATGCAGCACGAGCGGCACTCTGTGACAATTCAGGAAAGCCGCTATAATACGGTCTTCGCCGAGTTAACTGACAACTTGCGGGGCGAAGCTGGACGGTGCGATACGCGCTGCCCGGTACTGGTAATCCGCTAAAGCGTCGCCGCTTCAGGCCCCACGAAGCTGGCTACGTGAAACCAACCGTAACCAAACAGGAGCCTGAAAAAGTGGCAAACGACTATCTCTTCACGTCCGAATCCGTCTCCGAAGGCCATCCGGACAAAGTCGCGGACCAAATCTCGGACGCGATTCTCGACGCCATCCTCGAGCAGGACAAATACTCGCGCGTTGCGGCGGAAACGCTGTGCAACACGGGTCTCGTCGTTCTGGCCGGTGAAATCACCACGACGGCCAACATCGATTACATCCAGATCGCGCGCGACACGATCAAGCGCATCGGCTACGACAACACCGAGTACGGCATCGACTACAAGGGTTGCGCGGTGCTCGTCGCGTACGACAAGCAGTCGCCGGACATCGCACAGGGCGTCGATCGTGCACACGACGACAACCTCGACCAGGGCGCGGGCGACCAGGGCCTGATGTTCGGTTACGCGTGCGACGAAACGCCGGAACTGATGCCGCTGCCGATCTACCTGTCGCACCGTCTCGTCGAGCGCCAGGCCAGCCTGCGCCGCGACGGCCGCCTGCAATGGCTGCGCCCGGACGCGAAGTCGCAGGTGACGGTTCGCTACGTCGACGGCAAGCCCCATTCGATCGACACTGTCGTGCTGTCGACGCAGCACGCACCGGAGATCGAACTGCCCGCACTGCGTGAAGCCGTGATCGAGGAAATCATCAAGCCGACGCTGCCGGCCGACCTGATCAAGGGCGACATCAAGTTCCTCGTGAACCCGACCGGTCGATTCGTGATCGGCGGCCCGCAGGGCGATTGCGGCCTGACCGGCCGCAAGATCATCGTCGACACGTACGGCGGTGCCGCACCGCACGGCGGCGGCGCGTTCTCGGGCAAGGATCCGTCGAAGGTCGACCGTTCGGCTGCATATGCAGGCCGCTACGTCGCGAAGAACATCGTCGCCGCCGGCCTCGCGTCGCGCGCGCTGATCCAGGTGTCGTACGCGATCGGCGTCGCGGAGCCGACCTCGGTGATGGTCAACACGTTCGGCACGGGCCGCGTGTCGGATGCGGTGATCACGAAGCTCGTGCGCGAGCACTTCGACCTGCGTCCGAAGGGCATCATCAAGATGCTCGACCTGCTGCGCCCGATCTACGAGAAGACCGCTGCTTACGGCCACTTCGGCCGCGAAGAGCCGGAATTCTCGTGGGAAGCGACCGACAAGGCGCTCGCACTGGCCGAAGCGGCCGGCGTGGAGCCGACGGCACGCGTCGCGTAAGCGTCGTTCGCCTGAAATGAAAAACCCCGCCATTGGCGGGGTTTTTTTATGGGTTTCGATCGCCGGCGCAACGGCGGCGATCGTGGCGGGCAGCGCCCGCCGGCGCGATTTCAGCGCGCGCCGAACCCGAACCCGAACCAGCCGTTGCTGGCCGCGAGGCGGCGCGGGCGGTTGACGCGGCGCTGCGGGCCGAGCGCACGGCGCAGCGCGAGCGCGCGCAGCGACGACGGCTTCTGCAGCAGCGAGCGCAGGCCGGCACGGCGGGCGAACGCCTGCGTGCTCACCATCGAGAAAAACGCGTGGAACCACGCACGGATGCCGTCCAGCCGGCTGTGTGCGTGCGTACGCTCGGCCAGCGCCTGCGTGCGTGCGCGGTGATGGCGCAGCGAGCGGGCGGGAGCGGACGGCACGGCGCGCTTCGCAGCGTGGCTGAATCGGGAAGTCAGACGGAATGGCATGTGAACGATGCTTCGCTTGTATGGGTGGCGCCCTTGAAGAGCGCACTGGTATGAACGGCCTCGGATGGCGCAACGGATCTTATCGAATGTCGCTGCGTGCCGCGCCCGCCAGAACTGACAGGCCGCGTCAGGCTACAGGGGATTCATGACGGGCAAAAGTCGCGATAAACCCTTGTGCCACAAGGCGTGTGCCGCATACCGCCTGTCGGTGAGGCCACCGCCGCGCCGCACAGTTCCCTTGACCCGGATCAAATCGGCGATTGGCATGCCCCTGCGCACGACAATGGCGCTGTTCGCGGCATCCGGCGCCGATTTACAATCGTCACATTCACACAATAAACGTCTGGCATCCCATGTCGTCTCCATTGCAGTCGGAATCGATCCGCGCGCAAGTCGCGGAATTGCGCGAACGCGGCTTCGTGGTCGCGCGTGGCCTCGTCGGTGAGCAACAGTGCGCGGCGCTCAAGCAGATCGCGGAGCGCCAGTTGCGGGAGGCCGCCGAGCCGATCGAGTTCGAGGCGGACCTGCGCTACCCGGGCGCACCCGAGTCGAAGCATGCGCCGGGCGGGCACACGGTGCGGCGGCTGCTCGATGCGTACACGCGCGATCCGGCATTCGCCGAGCGCGCGATCGCACCCGAAATCGGCGCGTGGATGCGCGAGTATTTCGGCGAAGAGCCGGTGCTGTCGCGCGCGCATCACAACTGCATGATGACGAAGCATCCCGCGTACGGCAGCCTGACCGGCTGGCATCGCGATTTCCGCTACTGGTCGTTCGAGCGGCCGGACATGGTGTCGGTGTGGCTCGCGCTCGGGCCGGAAACGAACGAGAACGGCGCATTGTGGCTCGTGCCGGGTTCGCATACGGCCGAATTCGGGCCGGAAGCGTTCGACGATGCGAAGTTCTTCCGCGGCGACCTGCCGGAGAACCGGAAGATGATCGACGCGGCCACGTGCCCGCCGCTGCAGACGGGCGACGTCGTGTTCTTCCACAGCAACACGCTGCATTCGGCCGGGCAGAACCGTTCCGACCAGGTGAAGTTCTCGCTCGTGTACACCTATCATGGCGCGAGCAACCGGCCGGTGCCGGGTACGCGCTCGGCGGCGAAGCCGGAAGTGCAGTTCTAGGCGCGGATCGGGCGGCCGGCGAGGCCGGCGCGATCGTGATCGCGTGATGCGACACTGCGCATCGCGGGCGAATGAAGCAACGGGCGGCCTGACCGCCCGTTTCGTATTGCGCGGCCCGATCGGGTGACGCGGGCCGTTCGCGCGTCGCGCGGTTGTGCGATCAGCGCTTGCTGCCCGGCATCGCGAGGCCGATCAGGCCGATGAACGAGGCGACGGCGCCGCCGACGATCAGCAGGATCGTCTTCGTCGCGGGCGAGCCGGTGAAGAAGCGCGACATGTCGTCGTTGATCGAATGGAACGACTGTCCGCCGAAATACAGCAGCACGACGCCGCCGACGAGCAGTGCAACCGAGATGACCCGGGACATACCAACCTCGCTGTAACGGTGATTCGAGACGCCGCAGTGTAGGCGACCACCGCGGTCGCGTCCATTGCCGTGCGCGCATCGGTCGCCTTCGCTACCATAGCCGTCATGCGTTTTCTTCGCCGCCGTCGCGCCCTGGGTGCGGCCGGCGCGCGCCCCTCCCTCCGACGTCCCGACGGAAATACTCATGGCCTACGAAGCAGCTTCCGAACGTTATGCCGACATGCAATACCGCACCTGCGGCAAATCCGGGCTCAAACTGCCCGCCCTGTCGCTCGGCCTGTGGCACAACTTCGGCGACTCGACGCCGATCTCGACGCAGCGCGAGATCCTGCGCACCGCGTTCGACCTCGGCATCAACCACTTCGATCTCGCGAACAACTACGGGCCGCCGTACGGCAGCGCCGAGACCAACTTCGGCCGGCTGCTGAAGGAGGATTTCCGGCCGTATCGCGACGAGCTGCTGATCTCGACGAAGGCCGGCTGGGACATGTGGCCGGGGCCGTACGGCAGCGGCGGCGGGTCGCGCAAGTACGTGCTCGCGAGCCTCGACCAGAGCCTGCAGCGCATGGGGCTCGACTACGTCGACATCTTCTATTCGCACCGCTTCGACGCGCATACGCCGCTCGAGGAGACGGCTGGGGCGCTCGCGTCGGCCGTGCAGCAGGGCAAGGCGCTCTACATCGGCATTTCGTCGTATTCGGCGGCGAAGACGCGCGAGATGGCCGAGCTGCTCGCGCAGTACCGGGTGCCGCTGCTGATCCACCAGCCTTCGTACAACATGCTGAACCGCTGGATCGAGAGCGAGCTGCTCGGCACGCTCGACGACGTCGGCGCGGGCAGCATCGCCTTTACGCCGCTCGCGCAGGGGCTGCTCACGTCGAAATACTTGAATGGCGTGCCGGCCGACGCGCGCGTGAACAAGCCGGGCGGCGGCTCGCTGAAGCAGGACCACCTGAGCGCCGACAACCTCGAGCATGTGCGCAAGCTCAACGCGATCGCCGAACGGCGCGGGCAGAGCCTCGCGCAGATGGCGCTTGCGTGGGTGCTGCGCAACGGCCGCGTGACGTCCGCGCTGATCGGCGCGAGCCGGGCGGAGCAGGTGCGTGAAAACGTCGGCGCGCTGAAGAACCTCGAATTCTCGGCGGAGGAACTCGCGGAGATCGATCGTCACGCGACGGAAGGCGGCATCAATCTTTGGGAAAAGCCGTCCACCGATCAGGCTATCTGACTGGCAGGCGATACGGCATGCGAAACATCGCGTGCCGTATTGCAGACAGCCCGACGCATCGCCGCGGTGCAGCGATGCGCGTCAGGCAGGGGGTGCGCTAGCTCGCGTTAGAGCAGCGCAGGCAGGCCTTCGACCAGCAATACCGCGACGCCGACGCCGAGGATGACGCCCAGCACGCGCAGCAAGTTATGGCGGAATTCGGTTGCGCACGGCACCGCGCCGAGAAATAGCGCTCCGGCCAGCGCCATCGGAATCAACAGGATGAAGTCGCCGATCGTGAAATAGGTGGTCATGCGTGTCTCCAGTGTCGGCCGGAGTTGGCGCATTCGCGCCGGCTCCAGATCCATGCCGGGTGTTTCTAGTCTTGGTCCGACCCGATTGCGAGCAGGGCGGTCAATTCGAGTATAGGCAACCGGCAGCGCTTTTCGCTATCCGAACCATTAAAAATCAGCGGAAAGCCCGGCGAATCGCGCACTTTTCCCGCAAGCAAGACGAACGCCTTGCACATATCTTTCCCGTTCCTTTCGATATTTGCGGAATTGTCGTATGTGTCCGATGCGGGCCGCCGCACCCGCGGGCGCGGCGGCCTGTCCGCTTACGCGCGGTCGGGTTGCGCGCGGGCGGCCGGCGCGCGGAACACGAGCGCGAGCCCCGCGATGATCGCGCCCATGCCGGCGAGCGCGAGCGGCTCGGGCCGGTTGCCGAGCCAGACGGCATCCATCAGCGTGGTGACGACGGGCACGAGATAGAACAGGCTCGTCACGTTGACGAGATCGCCGCGCTGCATCAGCCGGTAGAACAGCAGTTGCGCGATCACCGAAATCACGATGCCGAGCCACAGGAGCGGTACGACGAACGCCCAGCTCATGTCGAACGATACCGGCCGGAACGGCACGATTGCCACGCACAGCGCGAGGCCGATCGCATTCTGCAGCGGCAGCACGTCGGCGGGCGCCGCGCGTACGCGCTTTTGCAGCAGCGAGCCGGCGGTCAGCGCGACGAGCGCCGTGAGCGCGCACGCGACGCCCGCGGCCGACAGGCCGGCGCCACCCACGCCGCGGCACACGACGAGTGCGAGGCCGGCCAGCGACAGCGCGAGCCCCGCGACGCGCACGGGCTGCCAGCGCCGCTCGACGATCGCGAGCGTGAGGATCGGCTGCACGCCGAGGATCGTCGCGAGCACGCCCGGTGCGATCCCGCGCTCGAGCGCGAGCAGATAGAAGATCGAATAGCCGCCCATCATCAGCAAGCCGGTCAGCGCGGCCATGCGCCGCTCGCCGCGCGGTGGCAGCCAGCGTCTGCGCATGAAGGCCAGCGCGAGCAGCACGAACGAGGCGAGCGCGAAACGCGCGGTGAGAAAGACGAACGCGGATGCGTGACGCAGACCGAGTTCAGCGAAGATCGCGCCGCTGCTCCACAGCAGCACGAAGAGCGACGTCGCGCCATGCGCGGCAAGCGCGCGTTTGAACGAAACCATGTGAATCCACCTGTCGAACGGATCGGAACGTTCCATCCGCACACGCAGCAGCTAGCCGTGCGTCACGACGCACGAACGGCAACTGACGGCGAATGGAAGACGAAACGGAAGCCGGCTGGTCAGCCGGCGCGTGCCGCCGGAGGGGGCGGCGCGGCGCCGACGAGCGGCGGTGCGACAGGAGGCGGGAGAACCGATGGATGCGCGCACGCCTGCGGCCGCGAGTCGAACTGCGGCCGGGATTTTGCGAGGGCGGACGTGAGCGGATGCATCGTGTCGGAATGCGGTTGAACGCGAACGAGTGTCAAAGGTAACGCAAGGCCGGCATCCCGTGCAACTGGCGTCGGCTTCGCGTGGCGCACGCCCGTTGCGTCGATCGCGTGCGCGCCGCGGCGCCGGGCGGATTCGGCGGGCGGTCACATTCGACAGGGTATGATGGGGGTAACCGCGCATGCAAGCGCACGCGCGGCGCAGTGGTTGATTGGAGACATTCGACGAATTCGCGGCACATCGCCTGCTTCTTCTTCTTTTCGCGCTTCGATAAACCGTGAACAATGGGATTACGCGCAACGCTCCGATGAGAGCGGCGCGGATCGTGCATTTGCCGGCTCGTCAGCGGGCCGGGTTTCAAGATTCAAGAGTGGGGAACCATCATGCATGTCGGGTCGATTGTCTGCACTACCCATATCGCGGTGCCGAAGGGCGCGCGCGGCATCGTCCAGCGCGTCCTGGGCGACATGGCCATGGTGACCTGGTACGCGGGCGTACCGGGCGAGTCGAAGGAACTCAACACCGAGCCGTTCTTTCTCGAGGACCTGATCGACACCGGCGAATCCGTGTTGCCGGCCGGCGCGGCGCTTCACTGAGCACGCGCGCCGCACCGGACGCTCGTCTTTCGGCCCGGCTGGCGGCACAATGCGGGACATGACAGACGCTACTTCCGCTCCCGCTTCTCCCGCCGGCCCGCCGTTCGCCGGGCTCACGCCCGAGTGCGTGCTCGATGCGCTCGACAGCGTGCTGATGCCGGCAGGCCAGCGCACCGACGGGCGCCTGCTCGCTCTCAACAGCTACGAAAATCGCGTCTACCAGGTCGGCATCGAAGACGGCCCGCCGGTCGTTGCGAAGTTCTACCGCCCGGCGCGTTGGTCGGACGACGCGATCCTCGAGGAGCACGCATTCGTCGCCGAACTCGCCGCGCGCGAGATTCCGGCGGTGCCCGCGCGCACGCTCGATGGCTGCACGCTGCACGCGTTCGACGGTTTCCGCTTCTCGATCTTCGAGCGGCGCGGCGGCCGCGCGCCCGATCTCGATCGCAGCGACACGCTCGAATGGCTCGGCCGCTTCATCGGTCGGATCCATGCGGTCGGCGCGACGCAGCCGTATGTCGCGCGTCCCGTGCTCGACATCGGCACGTTCGGCTACGAGCCGCGCGACTACCTGCTCGCGCACGATTTCATTCCGGATGACGTGCGGCCCGCGTACGCGACAGCGGTTGCGCTCGCGCTCGAAGGCGTCGAGGCCGCGTTCGAACGCGCAGGCGAGATTCGCCTGCTGCGCACGCACGGCGACTGTCATCCGAGCAACGTGCTGTGGACCGATGCCGGTCCGCATTTCGTCGACTTCGACGACAGCCGGATGGCGCCCGCGATTCAGGATCTGTGGCTGCTGCTGCCGGGCGATCGCGAAGGCGCGTCGCGCGCGCTGGCGGACCTGCTGGCCGGCTATGAGGATTTCTGCGAATTCGAGCAGCGCGAGCTGCATCTCGTCGAAGCGCTGCGCACGCTGCGGCTGATCCACTACGCGGCATGGCTCGCGCGGCGCTGGGACGATCCCGCGTTTCCGGCCGCGTTCCCGTGGTTCAACACGCATCGTTACTGGGAAGCGCGCGTGCTCGAACTGCGCGAGCAGATCGGTGCGATGCAGGAAGGGCCGCTCTGGCCCGTGTGACGGCGCGCGCGGCACCTGCGCCGCGCGGCATCCCTGCGCGGGCCGCGGCGCGATGCGCGCGGCCTGTCCGGCCTAGAACCTCAACATCAGCTTGATCAGCGCGGCGAAGCGCTTGCCGTACGGCGGCGCGAGCAGGTTGCGCGCGTTCAGGCGCGCTTGCGTGAGCACCGGTTTCATCTTCGAGAACGTCACGAAGCCGTCGTAGCCGTGGTACGCGCCCATGCCGCTCGCACCGACACCGCCGAACGGCAGGCTGCCGCACGCAATGTGCATCAGCGTTTCGTTGACCGACACGCCGCCCGAGATCGTTTCGTGCATCACGCGGTCGATCGTGCCGCCATCCTCGTCGAACAGGTAGAGCGCAAGCGGACGCGGGCGCGCATTCACGTACGCAATCGCCTCGTCGAGCCGCTCGTACGGCACGAGCGGCAGCAGCGGCCCGAAGATTTCCTCCTGCATCAGTTGCGACGCGGCCGGCACCTGCGTGACCGCGCACGGCACGAAGCGGCGCGACGCGGGATCGGATTGCGCGTCGGACAGCGGATGCAGCTGCGCGCCGGCGGCCTGCGCGTCGCTCGCGAGTTGTTGCAGCCGCGCGTAATGGCGCGGCGACACGATCGTCGTGTAGTCGCCGTTGGCCGACAGGTCGGGATACATCTTCGCGAACCGGGCGCGCGCGCGCTCGATGAACGCGGCTTCCATCCCGCGCGGCAGCAGCACGTAGTCGGGCGCGATACAGGTCTGGCCCGCGTTCAGCGTCTTGCCCGCGACGATCGCGTCGACGGCCGCGTCGAAGCGCGCGTTCGGGCCGACGATCGCCGGCGACTTGCCGCCGAGTTCGAGCGTGACGGGCGTGAGGTTGTCGGCGGCCGCGCGCATCACGTGGCGGCCGACGTGCGTCGAGCCGGTGAACAGCAGGTGGTCGAACGGTAGCGCGCTGAACGCGGCGCCGACTTCCGCATCGCCGTTCACGACCGCGACGTGATCGCGCGTGAAGGTCTTGGCGATCAACTGTTCGAACAGTGCCGACGTGCGCGGCGTCAGTTCGGACATCTTGATGATCGCGCGGTTGCCGGCGGCGAGCGCGCAGATCAGCGGGCCGGCCGCGAGCAGCACCGGATAGTTCCACGGCACGACGATGCCGACCACGCCGAGCGGCTGCGGGATCACCTTCGCGCGCGCCGGGCGCAGCCACTTGTTCATCGGCTTGCGGATCGGCTTCATCCAGCGCTTGCCGTGCTTGAGCGCGTCGTCGATCTCTTCCTTCGCCATCCAGATTTCCGACAGCAGCACTTCCTGCTTCGCGCGATGGCCGAAATCGGCGCTGATCGCTTCGGCGAGTGCATCCGCATGGTCGATCAGCATCGTGCGCAGCGCACGCAGGTGCTGCACGCGGGTCTCCCATGCCGGGTAGGGCGCGCGCAGGTAGGTCGCGCGCTGGTCGCGCAGCAGCGACGTCAGCGCATCGGCCGACGGCAGTGCTTGCGGGGCCAGTTCGGGCAGGTCGTTCTTCATGTCGTCTCCTCCAGTTGGGCCTGGCTTGTCGGCCAGCCGTCACGCCGCACGCGAGCGCTCGGCGAGCGCGGCGGCGCGGATCGGGATGGTGCGCGTCGCGCGGCGCGGGGCCGGATGCGACGGGTGTTCGAAAACCGGTTGCTGCGTGCGGCGGGCGTCGCATCCGCGCGACGGTTTCAGCATGCGAACATCGTGCCGCACGGCATGCGCGCACGGTCTGATGCAGGGACGACCGGGCACGCGACGCTGCCGTGCGACCGCGTGCCGATGCGCGGAAGCAGGGCGGCACGACGTGCATGCCAATTCGTGTCGCAGTGCATCCTGTTGCTGCGGCGGAAAGCCGTCCAAACGGTCGGCGACGACGCGTGCCGTTCGATTTCGATCGGCTGCGCGCATGACGCCGATCGTCCTCGCGCAGGCAGCCGTTTGAAATGAAATGCGGGCCGCACGCGTCGCCTCCGGACAACCCGGTCGGCACACGGCCTGCAGAACCTCGCGCTGCATCGTCGTCTCTCCCGTTTCGCGACGGATCGGCTTCTCGTGGCCGGCGCGTCGCGCGAAGCGAACCAATACATCTTAAATTTAGTTCACGCGGGCGTTTAGAGGAATCGCTCTTGAATCCGCGCGCCGCGCGCGCAACGGCCATTCCTACAATGCCCGAACATTACAAGAGGGGACGCGGTCGCGCGGCGGTGCCGGGCGCCTTCCATGACACGACGGAGACGTGACATGCAATACGACTACATCATCGTCGGCGGCGGTTCGGGCGGATCGAGCCTGGCAGGCCGTCTCGCCGATGCCTGCCCCGACGCGACGATCGCGCTGATCGAGGCCGGGTCGCATACGGAGCGCAACCTGCTCGTCAACATGCCGGTCGGCATCGCGGCGCTGGTGCCGTTCAAGCTCGGCACGAACTACGGTTACGAAACGGTGCCGCAGCCGGGCCTCGGCGGGCGGCGCGGTTATCAGCCGCGCGGGCGCGGGATGGGCGGCTCGAGCGCGATCAACGCGATGATCTATACGCGCGGCCACCCGGGCGATTACGACGAATGGGCGCAGCTCGGCGCGACGGGCTGGGGCTGGCAGGATGTGCTGCCGTATTTCCGCCGCGCGGAAGGCAACGAGCGCGGCGCCGACGCGTGGCACGGCGCGGACGGCCCGCTGTCGGTATCGGATCTGCGCTTTCGCAATCCGTTCTCCGAACGATTCATCCAGGCCGCGCACGCAGCCGGTTATCCGCTGAACGACGACTTCAACGGCGCGACGCAGGAAGGCGTCGGCTTCTATCAGGTCACGCACCGCGACGGCTCGCGCTGCAGCGTCGCGCGCGCCTATATCTACGGCCGCAACCGGTCGAACCTGCATGTGATCACCGACGCGACGGTGCTGCGCGTCGCGTTCGACGGCAAGCGCGCGGTCGGTGTCGAACTGTCGCGCAACGGGCGCGTCGAGACGCTCGGCGCGCGCGCGGAAGTGATCCTGTCGGCCGGCGCGTTCAATTCGCCGCAACTGCTGATGTGTTCGGGGATCGGCCCGGCGGAACAATTGCGCCGGCACGGGATCGCGGTCGTGCAGGATGCGCCGGACGTCGGCACGAACCTGATCGACCACATCGACTTCATCATCAACACGCGCGTGAATTCGTCGGAGCTGGTCGGCGTGTGCCTGCGCGGGATCGCGAAGATGACGCCCGCGCTCGCGCGCTATTTCTCGAGCCGCACGGGGATGATGACGAGCAACGTCGCGGAGGCCGGCGGCTTCATCAAGAGCGATCCGTCGCTCGAGCGTCCCGACCTGCAACTGCATTTCTGCACGGCGCTCGTCGACGACCACAACCGCAAGATGCACTGGGGCTTCGGTTATTCGCTGCACGTCTGCGCGCTGCGGCCGTTCAGCCGCGGCACGGTGGCGCTTGCAAGCGGCGACGCGCGCGACGCGCCGCTGATCGATCCGCGCTTCTTCAGCGATGCGCGCGATCTCGACCTGCTCGTGCGCGGCACGCAGGCGATGCGCCGGATCCTGTCGCAGGCGCCGCTCGCGTCGCAGGGCGGGCGCGAGCTGTACACGCGGGCGGACCAGAGCGAAGCCGAGTTGCGTGCGACGATCGTCGCGCATGCCGACACGATCTATCACCCGGTCGGCACGTGCCGGATGGGCTCTGATGCGCGCGCGGTCGTCGATCCGCAATTGCGCGTGCGCGGCGTCGAAGGGTTGCGCGTGGTGGATGCGTCGGTGATGCCGACGCTGGTCGGCGGGAACACGAATGCGCCGTCGGTGATGATCGGCGAACGCGCGGCGGACTTCATCGTCGCGGCGCGCAAGGGCGGCGTGCCGAGCGGCGCGGCAGCCGCGGCGGTGCACGGCCGCTGAGCGGCGCGCACCGGGCGGCAATCATGCTCAGGCGAACGTATCGACGAGGCCGGCGCGGCTCACGCTCGTGGCGGCCGGTGCGGATTGCACAGCGTCGGCCGGTGCATCGACGGCTGACGATCCGGCGTTCCCGCGTCGCGGCGACTGGCCGCCGGCGAAGGTCTGTTGCGGGTTCTGCTGCTGCGATGCGAAGCCGCCGTCGCTGACGGTCGCGCTGCCGAGCCCGAGCCCGCCCGCTTCCATCGCTTCGCGCAACTTGGGCAGCGCGGCTTCGACCGCGTCGCGCACCTGCGCGTGCTGCGACACGAACAGCGCGTGCGCGTGGTTGTCCGCGACGCGCAGCACGACCTGCAGCGGACCGAGATCGGGCGGATTGAGCGTCAGCTCGGCGCTCTGCTGGTGCGCATTCGACAGAAACACGACCTTCTGGCTCAACGCGTCCGTCCAGTCGGGCGTGCCGATGTGCGGAGCGAGCATGTGCGCGTTGGCGGCGGCGATCGCGCTCGCGGCCGGCGACAGCTGCAGGTTGGCCTGCGCCGCGGCCGCAGCCGTTGCGCCGGCCGCGAGCGTCGCGCTGGCGGCCGGATCCGTCGCGTCGCTGGCTGCCGCGAGCGCGTGCTGTGCGCCGGACTGCGCGTTCGCGGCGGCCTGCAGCGACTGCGCGGTGGCCTGCGTCGGCGTCTGCTGGGTGGCGGGTGCGCCTTTCGCGTCGGCGAGCGTGCGGTCGAAGGTCGGCACCTTCGGTGTCAGCGGTACGTCGGCGGCGCTGGTCGATGCGGTCGATGCGGTCGATGCCGGTGCCGAAGCGGCGGCCGACGCCGTCGTGCCGGTCGCGGGCATCGCGATCGCACCCGAGCCGCCCGTCAGCTTGGCGAGCGCCGCCTGCAGCGCGTCGTGGCTCGACGCCGGCGCGTCCGACTGGGCGGCAGCGTCCTTGGCGGCGTGATCCGGGAGCGTCGCCGTGGCGTCGGGCTGGCCGGCCACGGCCGTCTTTTGCGCCGTTCCAGCGGCAACGGCGGCGGCAGCGGCGGTAGCGGCATCGGCCGGCGTCGCGTTGTCCGTGCGCGCCTGCAGTTGCGCCTGCACGGCCGCGGCGGCGGCGAGCGCGGCTGCGTCGGGGCTGGGATTCGGGTTGGCAGTGACGCTCGTGTCGTCGTCGGACGAATCGTCGTCGGTGGCGGACGGCTTCGCGCCGGCGGCCGATGTCGACGAAGCCTGTTTCGTCGATGCATCGCGTGTACCGGAAATCGTCGCGTCGTGACGCGTGACGACGCTTTGCTTCAGCGTCTGCGCGAACGGTACGGCGGCCGTGGCAGTCGACGTGGATGCGGCGTCGTTGCCGGTGGCGCTGCCGGACGAATTCGAGCCGCGGGCGGCCTTGAGTGCGGCGCCGGCGGTGTCGATCAGCGCGCCGAGCAGGGGCAGGGGAGGCATGGCGTTCTCTCGTTCGAATGCGGTGGTCGGTTACGACGAGCGGGCCGCGTCGGCCCGCATGCGCAGGATTTTCGCGGCGTGTTCGTCGGAGTCGCGCTGTTCGCGCCGCGCGTCGCGTTGCGCTTCCTGCGCGACGCCGCGCGCCTGCAGGATTTCATACGAGCCGACGGTGCGTTTCTTCTGTTGCCAGTTCGGGCGTGCCTCGTCGATGCGGACTTCGGCAGCGGCCAGCACGTTGCGCTGTTGCGCGATCGCGGTGTCGAGCGTGTCGATGAACGCCTGGAAATTGCGCCAGTTGCCGGCCGGCATCCCGTGCTGCGCGGATTGCGCGAAGCGTGCGTGATATTCGTCGCGATAGCGCAGCAGCGCGTCGAGCTGCTCGGCGGCCGAGCTGCGGTCGCGTTGCGCGGTGCCGAGCTGCTTCGCGGCGGTGTCGAGGTCTTCCTGCGCGCGGTCGAGCAGCAACTGCAGGGGAAAGCCGTGAGCCATCTGGATCAGCCTCCGTAAGCGTCGAACAGCGCATCGAGCGCGGTAAGGCTCGATGCGAACGGCGCGCATTCGCGAAAGCCCTGCTGCAGGAATGCCTCGATGCGCGGGTAGAGCGCGATCGCGCGGTCGAGCTGCGCGTCGCGGCCGGGGGCGTAGGCGCCGACCGCGATCAGGTCGCGATTGCGCTGGTAGCGCGACAGCATCTGTTTGAACTGCCGGACGTGGTCGAGATGCGTTTCGTCGATCAGCGCGGTCATCGCGCGGCTGATCGATGCCTCGATGTCGATCGCGGGATAGTGGCCGGCCTCGGCGAGCGCGCGCGACAGCACGATGTGGCCGTCGAGGATCGCGCGCGCCGAATCGGCGATCGGATCCTGCTGGTCGTCGCCTTCGGTCAGCACGGTGTAGAACGCGGTGATCGAGCCGCCGCCTTCCGGCCCGTTGCCGGTGCGCTCGACGAGCGCGGGCAGCTTCGCGAACACCGACGGCGGATAGCCTTTCGTCGCGGGCGGCTCGCCGATCGCCAGCGCGATCTCGCGCTGCGCCATCGCGTAGCGCGTCAGCGAATCCATCAGCAGCAGCACGTGCTTGCCCTGATCGCGGAAATACTCGGCGAGCGACGTCGCGTAGGCCGCGCCCTGCATCCGCAGCAGCGGCGACACGTCGGCCGGCGCCGCGACGACGACCGAACGCGCGAGCCCATCCTCGCCGAGGATCTGCTCGATGAATTCCTTCACTTCGCGGCCGCGTTCGCCGATCAGCCCGATCACGATCACTTCCGCGCTCGTATAGCGGGCCATCGTGCCGAGCAGCACCGACTTGCCGACGCCGGAGCCCGCGAACAGGCCCATCCGCTGCCCGCGGCCGACGGTGAGCAGCGCGTTGATCGCGCGCACGCCGACGTCGAGCACGTGGTGGATCGGTTCGCGCTCGAGCGGGTTGATCGACGGCGCCGACAGCGGCGCATCGACCTTCGATGCGAGCGGGCCGAGGCCGTCGAGCGGGCGGCCCGACGCGTCGACGACGCGCCCGAGCATCTCCCAGCCGACCGGCAGCCGCTTCGCGCCCGCGAGCGGATCGGCGACGGGCGCGCTTTCGAGCGGCCACACGCGCGCGCCGGGCAGCACGCCGGCGACGTCGGTGGTCGGCATCAGGAACAGGCGATCGCCGGCGAAGCCGACGACTTCCGCTTGCGCATGCGGCAGCGTGCTGCCGGGCGGCAGTTCGATCGTGCATTCGGCGCCGACCGACAGGCGCAGCCCGATCGCCTCGAGCACGAGGCCCGCCGCGCGCGTGAGGCGCCCGCACGGCCGCAGCGGCAGCGCGCGGTGGCTGCGTGCGGCGAGCCCGTTCAGGTGCGTGCGCCAGTGCGCGAGATGCGGATTGTGCGGCGCGCGCGGCGCGGCGTCGGCCGCGGCGGCTGCATGCTGTTTTGCGTCGTGTGCGGTGTCGTACGCGGCGTCGTGCGCAGCGGGGCCGAACGACGCGAGCGCGAGTTCGCGCTCGAGCGGCGTCATGCCGTCGTGCGCGAGCGATTCGGGCGGCCGCGTCACCACGTGCTCACCTTGCCGATCGCGGCGGCGACGCGCTGCCAGCGCGTGGGCAGCGTCGCGTCGACCTCGCCGGTCGCGGCGTGCGCGCGGCAGCCGCCGCGCTCGATCGACGCGTCGGTGCGCACGTTCCAGCCGAGCGTATCGAGATCGTCCTGCAGATAGGCTTCGACGACGGGCAGGTCGGCCGGATTCACCGCGAGATGCGGCGCGCCGGACAGCGCGGGTTCGGTGGCGAGCACGTCGCGCACGGCCGCGACGAGCGCGGCCGGGTCGTGCTTCACGTGCTGGCGCACGACCTGCTGCGCGATGTCGAGCGCGAGCTGCGCGATGTCGGCCGCGAGATCGTGCTCGGCGGTCGACACGGCCTCGCGGAACGACGCGGCCAGCGCCGCGAGCTGCGCGGCCTGTTCGCGCACATCGGCCTGGCCGGCCTCGAAGCCCTGCGCGCGGCCCTGCTCGAAACCGGCCTGGTAACCGAGCGCCTGGCCTTCGACGTGGCCGGCCGCATGGCCTTCGGCGTGCGCGGCGTCGCGCACGCGCTGGAGTTCCTCGGCGAGCGCGGCGGCGGCCGCGGCCGCGTCGTCGGGCGGCGGCGGGGGCGGTGGCGGGTCGAACGACGCCATCTCCCACCGCTGGTACGCGGTGAGGGTGCCCGCGCGATCGCTCGCCGAATCAGACATATGCGTCTTCCGCCTTGCCGCCGATCACGATCTGGCCGCTTTCGGCGAGGTTGCGCACGATCTGCAGGATGCGGCGCTGCTGCGTCTCGACTTCGGACACGCGCACCGGGCCGCGCGCGTCGAGATCCTCGGCGAGCAGCTCGGCCGCGCGCTGCGACATGTTCGCGAGGAACTTCTGGCGCAGCGCGGGCGGCGCGCCCTTGAGCGCGACGATCAGCGTTTCCGACTCGACTTCCTTGAGCACCATCTGGATCGCGCGATCCTCGAGCTCGAGCAGGTTCTCGAACACGAACATCTGGTCGATGATCTTCTGCGCGAGATCGGCGTCGTACTGGCGCACGCTTTCGAGCACGCCTTCCTCATGCACGCTGGTCATGAAGTTCAGGATCTCGGCCGCGGTGCGGATGCCGCCCATCGGGCTGCGCTTCAGGTTGTCGCTGCCGGACAGCAGGCCCGTCAGCACGTCGTCCAGTTCGCGCAGCGCGGCCGGCTGGATGCCGTCGAGCGTCGCGATCCGCAGCAGCACGTCGTTGCGCAGCCGTTCGGTGAAGCACGATGCGATCTCGGACGCCTGGTCGCGGTCGAGGTGCACGAGGATCGTCGCGATGATCTGCGGATGCTCGTTCTTGATCAGTTCGGCCACGGCGCCCGAGTCCATCCACTTCAGGCCCTCGATGCCGCTCGTGTCGCTGCCCTGCAGGATGCGGTCGATCAGCACGCCGGCCTTGTCCTCGCCGAGCGCCTTCGTCAGCACCGAGCGGATGTACTCGCTCGAATCGAGCGACAGCGCGGTGTGCTGCTCGGCTTCCTTCACGAAGTCCTGCAGCACGTCCTCGACCTGCTCGCGCGTGACGTTCTTCAGCGCGGCCATCGCGGCGCCGATCTTCTGGACCTCGCGCGGCGCGAGGAACTTGAATACCTGCGCGGCTTCTTCCTCGCCGATCGACATCAGCAGGAGCGCGCTCTTGGTCAAGCCTTCAGCGTTCATCGGACACCCAGTTCTTCACGACGGTGGCGACGATCTTCGGATCCTGGCGGGCGATCGTGCGCGCGTAGTCGAGGTTGCGTTCGTAGCGGTTCTTCTCGTTCTCGAAGCCGAGCAGCAACGAGTCGGGCTCCTCGGCCTTGACCGGCGCGGGCAGGCCGTCGAGCAGGACCGGATCTTCCGGCGCCGCGAGTGCCGGCGCGACCGGCTCGGCCGGCGGGAAGGCGCGGCGCATCGCCGGGCGCACGAACATGAAGTAGAGCGCCGCCGCGGCCGCCGCGATGCCGAGCCACTTCGCGGCTTCCTTCGCCATCGCGATCATGTCGGGCTGGCGCCACCACGGCAGGTCGGCGTACGGGTCGCTCACGGTCGAGAACGCGCTGTTCACGACGTTCACCGAGTCGCCGCGCTTCTCGTCGTAGCCCATCGCGTCCTTCACGAGCTGCTCGACCTGCGCGAGCTTCGCGGGCGGCAGCGGCTGCATCGACACGTGGCCCTTCGCGTCGGCGACCGGCTGGTAGTTGACGACGACCGCGACCGACAGCCGCTTCACGTTGCCCATCGGCTGTTCGAGATGGCGGATCGTCTTGTCGACCTCGTAATTGGTCGTCTGGTCCTTGCGGTCGCTCACGGGTGTCGTCTGCGGCGCGTTCTGGCCGTTGCCGGCGACGATCGGCGCCGAGGCCGGCTGCGGCGGCGTGTTCGACAGCGCGCCCGGCACGCCCGACGCACCGCCCTGCGCGAGTTCGGTTGCGCTGCTGGTCTGCTGGCTGCGGATCGCGGCCTGCTGCGGCACGCCGTTCGGGCCGTAGCTTTCCGACGTCTGTTCGATCTTCGAGAAATCGAGGTCCGCGCTGACCTGCGAGCGCGCGTTGCCGGCGCCGAAGATCGGCGCGAGGATCGCGTCGATGCGCTTCTGCGTGTTGTGCTCGACCTGCTGCACGTACTTGAGCTGGCTAGCGTCGAGGCCGGACGCCGAAGCCGGCTGGGTCAGCAGGTTGCCGTCCTGGTCGACGATCGTCACGTTCTTCGCGGGCATGTCGGGCACGCCGGACGACACCATCCGCGTGATCGCCTGGACCTGGCCCTCGTCGAGCACGCGGCCCGGGTAGAGGTCGACGAACACCGACGCGCTCGGCGCTTCCTTGTCGCGCACGAATACCGACGGCTTCGGGATCGCGAGATGCACGCGCGCGCCGCGCACGGCATTGATCGATTCGATGGTGCGCTGCAGCTCGCCTTCGAGCGCGCGCTGGTAGTTGATCTGTTCGGCGAACTGGCTGATGCCGAATTTCTGGTTGTCCATCAGCTCGAAGCCGACCGAGCCGCCCTTCGGCAGGCCCATCGCGGCGAGCTTCAGGCGCGTTTCATGCACCTGGTTCGACGGCACGAGGATCGCGCCGCCGGCGTCGGCGAACTTGTAGGGAACGTTTGCCTGCTGGAGCGCGGTAATGATCGCGCCGCCGTCGCGGTCCGACAGGTTGCTGTACAGCACGCGGTAGTCGGGCGTCCGGCTCCACAGCACGAGCGCGGTGATCGCGGCGATCGCGAACGCGACGGCGATCAGGAACGGCAGCTTCGGGTTGCCCTTCATCCGCGAGATGCCGGGAATGCGTTCGGCGAAGCCGCCAAGGCCGAAGTCCGCGCCAGCGCCACCCACGCCCGGCAACGCGGCGGCCGCGGCGGCGCCGGGCGCCGGGCTGGCGAGGCCCGCGCGGGCGTCGGGATTGATCAGCGAGTTGGCCTGCGAATCCATGCGTCGAGTTTCTCCGGAGCGGGACGACTGAGCTCGCTCGGACGAGCGGGCGGACAATGACACGATGCGATTATCGTGATCCGGGCCGTACTCCGATCGACCGAAAAGAGCGGGGTTTCCCCCGTACTTTCTCGGCTTTGACGCGCGGCGCGCTGCTATTCTTTGCTGCGATCCGGCATGGTGCGCGTGGTGCGGCGCCGGCGGAAACGCCCGGTGCGTCCGGGTCTCTTCTCTCAATTCTGGGGACAGCATGACTGCGAACGTCAGCGGGATCGGTTCGGTGTTGCAACAGATGCAGTCGATGGCCGCGCAGGCGTCCGGCGGCGTCGCGAGCCCGACGGCGGCGCTTGCCGGCTCCGGCGCGGCGACGGCCAGCACGTTCGCGAGCGCGATGAAGGCGTCGCTCGACAAGATCAGCGGCGACCAGCAGCACGCGGCCGGCGAGGCGCAGGCGTTCGAGGTCGGCGCGCCGAACGTGTCGCTGAACGACGTGATGGTCGACATGCAGAAAGCCAACATCGGCTTCCAGTTCGGGCTCCAGGTCCGCAACAAGCTCGTGAGCGCCTACAACGACATCATGCAGATGTCGGTGTGACGGGGGCCGGGCGGGCCGACCTTCCGCGCCCGGCGGCGGCCCCGCGCGCCTAAAGCTTTCCAAATCCCTTCCGATAACTCCGGAGAAGGCCGCGTCGTGCGATGCACGGCAGCGGCTCCCATATAGCTACCGCATGACAAGGAGATGCGCATGTTTTCCCCAGGACACGCTGGAGCCAATGCCTACGCGCGTGTCGGCGTCGAGACCGGGGTGATGGGCGCCTCGCCGCACCGGCTGATCGCGATGCTCTACCAGGGGGCGCGGCAGGCGATTGCACTGGCGCGCATGCACCTGCAGCAGGGCAACGTGTCCGCGCGCGGCGAAGCGATCGGCAAGGCGATCCGGATCGTCGAGAGCGGCCTAAAGGCGTCGCTGAACCGCGACGTGGGCGGCGAGATCGCGGATCGGCTCGATGGGCTGTATGCGTATATCGGCCGGCGTCTGCTGGAAGCGAACGCGCAGGCGAGCGACGCGATGCTGGTCGAAGTCGACGGGCTGCTCGCGACGCTCGAGGAAGCATGGACGGGGATTGCCCCGGAAGCCGCGCGCATGGCCGCGCAACAGGCAGTGGAAGCATCAAGATGAATCGCAAGGCCGAATACTTCGCTCGTTACGAGGCGCTCGCAGCCGTGTCGGGCCGGATGCTGTGTGCCGCGCGCGGCGCCGACTGGAGCGCGTTGCCGGGGTTGCAGGCCGAATTCCTGCAACTCGTCGACGGGCTGAAGGAGGCCGATCCGGGCGTTGCGCTCGACGAATCGGATCTCGGCCGCAAGCTCGACCTGATCCGCCGCATCCTGGCCGACGACGCCGCGATCCGCGATCTCGCGAGCCCGGACGTCGCGCGGCTGTCCGCGCTGTTCGAGGCGCGGCGCTCGACCAAGGTATTGACCGATCTCTACCGCGCGCGCGGGTAGGGCCCGTTACCGCAGGCGCGCTGTTCCCGAGGGCGGCACGGATGTGCCGTTCCCGGATTCGCAACGATGTGGCTGAGGTGAGCAGGCTCCGATCATGACCGGTATCGACCCCGTTGCAGCCGCGCTGCTGGCGAGCCGTCTCGACAGCCTGCTGACCGGCACCGTGTCGGCGCCCGCCGGCGGCGGCGCGACCGCGCAGGTCGGCACGCCGGGTGCCGGCGCGTCGTCCTCGCCCGCGCCCGCCAGCCCGCCCGCCGCGCCGCCGGCTTCCACGCAGACCGCGCTGTCCGATGTCGGGCGCGTGCTCGACGCGATCTCGCGCGCGGGCGGCGATGCGACGCCGGTCATTGCCGGGCGCACGCCGCTGCTGGCCGATCCCACCGTGCTGCTGACCGAGACGACCGTGCCGGCGCGCGCGCCGACTGCGTCCGATCCGGCCGCGCCTTCCACGCCGGCTCCCGCAGCGGCGTCGTCCACTGCGGCGTCGTCCGCCGAGGCTGCGCGCGAAGCGGCCGGGTTGCCGCCGGTCGCGGCGCTGCGCGCGGCGCTCGCGCAGGCCGTGAGCGAGAGCGGCCTCTTCTACGAATCCCATCTGGCGCAGTGGCTGGCCGGCCAGCGTCCGCTCGCGGCGCTGATGCGCGAGCCGCAGGCGCGCCTGACCGCTACGCTCGCGCCGATCGACCCGGATGCCGCGCAGCACGACTCGACCGATGTGCTCGACGAGCTGCTCGCACAGCGCCTGCCGCTGCCCGCGAACGCGCGGGCGGCCGCGCAACCGGGCGCACCGGCCCAAGGCGGCGCGCCGGCTCGCGACCCCGCGCAGGCTTTGCCGGCGGCCGCCCGGCAGGGCGCGGCGTTGCCGCACGACACGGCCGATCTGCTCGACGCGCGTGCCGACACGCGCTGGACGCCCGCGCGCGCCGAACTGGCCGCCGCGTCGTCCGATCCGCAGGCGCAGACGCTCGCGCCCGTGCATCCGGCCGCCGTGCCGATCGTCCGGCAGCAGCTCGACGCGCTCGCGACCGACCAGTTCCGCTGGGCGGGCGAGGCGTGGCCCGGCGCGCGGCTCGACTGGACGATCGAGCCCGACGATCCGGGCAGCCACGCGCCGCACGGCGGCGACGACGCGGGCGACGGCATCGCCTGGCGCACGCGGCTGACGTTGACGCTGCCGTCGCTCGGCACGGTCGATGCGGAGCTGGTGCTGAACGGCACGCAGCTCGTCGCGCGGCTGCGGGCGAACCAGACGGGCGCCGACCGCCTCGCGCGGCACGAGGCCGCGCTGCGGCAGCGGCTCGAGGGCTCGGGGCTGCAGGTTGGCGGGCTGTCGATCCGCGCGGTCGACGACGGGCCGGACGGTTTCGACCTGTTTGCCGCGCAGGCCGCCGCCGCCGCGTATGCGCGCGGCGCGGCCGGCGGACCGGCACCGCGCGCGCCAGGCGCCGACGACGAGGCGTGGCAATGAGCATGACGTCCCGCAAGCGCGCGGCCGCGCTCGTCTACGACCCGAAAGGCGGCGATGCGGCGCCGCGCGTGGTCGCGAAGGGTTACGGCGTGCTTGCCGAGATGATCGTCGCGCGCGCACACGATGCGGGGTTGTACGTGCATACGGCGCCGGAGATGGTGTCGCTGCTGATGCAGGTCGACCTCGACGATCGCATTCCGCCGCAGCTCTACCAGGCCGTCGCGGATCTGCTCGCGTGGCTGTACGCGCTCGATCGCACCGAGCCCGGGCCGGACGACACCGTGCCGCGTTTCCCGCTGCCGCCGCTGCGCTGAACGGCCCGGCATCGCGCGGCTTCTTACGAAATGCTGTCTCGGCCTTGCATGGTCATTTAGTCGACATTTGTCGTCTACCGATCGCCATCGTGGTGCAACGTGCGCGCTTCGTTTGCGTTTCTTCGCTCGCCGAGCGCGCCACTGCGTCCCCGGACGGATTGAGCCGGCATTTGATTTGTGTAATGATATCCATTCTCATTTTCATGTTGCTCGGGCGGCGCGCGATTTCTGCGCGCCGCCCGTTGTTTTGAACGAATGGATACTTTCGCGTGAACGCGCCCGAAACGATCAATCCGCCCCGTGCAGGCGTCACCGTATTGCGCCCGGTGGCCCGCCCGCTGAGCGACGACGAACTGGCCGCGCGCCGCCAGCGCTCGCGCCGGGCGACCTTCATCAAGTGGCTGCGCAAGGTGCACGGCTGGGTCGGGCTGTGGGGCGCGGTGCTCGGGCTGCTGTTCGGCGTGACGGGCGTGCTGCTCAACCACCGCGCGCCGCCGCTGAAGATTTCGACCGGCGAGCCGCAGGTCGAGGAGATGCAGATCGCGTTGCCGGCGTCGGTGCCGAAGACACCCGCCGCGATGACGAAATGGCTGCAGCAGGAACTGCATTTCGACGGCAAGCCGGGCCGCATGCGCAAGGAGCCCGCGCAGGCCGTTGCGTGGGGCGACCGGCGCGTGATGCAGCCCGAGCACTGGCAGATGGGCCTGTTCGGGCCGCACCAGAACCTGCAGGCCGAATACTGGGTCGGCAATGGCTACGTGTCGGTGAAGCGCACGGGCAACACGTTCCTGACGACGCTGAACAACCTGCATCGCGGCGTCGGGATGAACCTCGGCTGGGTGCTGCTGATGGACACGATCGCGGGCTCGCTGATCCTGCTGTCGCTGACGGGTGTGCTGTTGTGGACCGAGCTGAACAAGCGCCGCACGGTCGGCGTCGTGCTGGTCGTCGGTTCGGTCGCCGCGGCGCTTGCCGCCGGCCTGACCTGATCGACACTCGCGCCGGCGTGCCGCCGGCGCGAACCGCGCATCCGGCGCGGCCGAAGCGGCCGGCCGGTGCGGATCAGAGGCCGCAGGCCGCGCCGCTGTTCGCCGCGATCTCCCGAGCGGCTTTCGCGCCCTCGACCTGCAGGATCGTCGGCAGCGACACGTTGTTCTTCGCGGCGGTAATTTCGGCCAGGATCGAGATCGCGATTTCCGGCGGCGTCCGGCTGCCGATGTAGATGCCGGCCGGCCCGTGCAACCGGCCCAGTTCCGCTTCGTTCAGGTCGAATTCTCGCAGCCGTTCGCGCCGTGCCGCGTTGTTGCGCCGCGAGCCGAGCGCGCCCACGTAGAACGCGGGCGTCTTCAACGCCTCCATCAGCGCGAGATCGTCGAGCTTCGGATCGTGCGTGAGCGCGATCACGGCCGAGCGCGCATCGAGCTTCATATCGAGCACCGTATCGTCCGGCATCGTGCGCACGACGCGCGTGCCCGGCACGTCCCACGCATCCGTGTATTCCTCGCGCGGATCGCACACCGTCACCTGGTAGTCGAGCCCGACCGCGATCTGGCACAGATAGCGCGACAACTGGCCGGCACCGATCACGAGCATCCGGTAGCGCGGCCCGTGGATCGTCATGAGCCGCTCGCCGTCGAACGAGAGTCCGTCGGTCGCCTGCGCGGGCGACAGCGACGCACGGCCGGTCGCGAGCGTCATCGTGCGCGTGACGAGGCGGCCGGCCTCGACTTCCGCGCACAGCGCGGCAATCCCGCTGTCGCGCGTGAGCGGCTCGAGCACGAGCTGGATCGTGCCGCCACACGGCAGCCCGAAGCGGTGTGCTTCCTCGGCCGTCACGCCGTACTTGAGCGCTTCAGGGCGCGCATCGGCCGCGATTCCGCTCGCGTGCACGCGGGCGATCAGGTCGTCCTCGATGCACCCGCCGGACACGGAGCCGACCACGAGCCCGTCCTCGCGCACCGCAAGCGTCGCGCCTTCGGGGCGCGGCGACGAGCCCCACGTTTTCACGACCGTGACGAGCAGTACGCGGCGCCCTTCCTCGAGCCAGCGCGCGCTCGTCTTCAGCACGTCGAGATCCACACTTTCCATCATCGGTTTCCAGTTACAGGACGGGCCTGGCGGTCCGTCGTTCGATGGCGGAATTATGAACCGCCCGGCGCAAGCGTGCAGGAAGGGGGGCGAGCAGGGAAGCTGCGACGCGGGAAGGCGGGGTGGCGCGGATGGCGGGCGCGCGATCCGAAGGCGAGACCCGTAGAGGAGCCGGTCGGCGCCCCGCCCGGGCCGGTCCGGGCGAGGCGCGCTGGTGCGTTGCCGGGCGGGCGGATCCGCCCGGCGGGGTGATGCGTCAGAGCGAGCCCAGGTACTTCTTCAGGTTGCTAATGTCGGTGTCGTACGCGCTCGACGAGCCGAGCTCGACGCCGCCGCTACGCACGTAGTACTCGAACGGCACCGAGCGGGTGCCGAAGAACGGGAGGAAATTGTCCGGCTGCAGCGTCGTGCCGTTCAGGCCGATTGCCCAGTTCTTCGACTTGTACAGCTCGAGATCGCGGATCGTTGCGTTGACCGCGTTCGTCTCCGATGCGCGAATCGCGGCGATGTGGTGTGTGAGCGTCTCGATGTTCGCCTGGTATGCGCTCGGCTCGCCGACCGAAACGCCTCGCGCACGCACGTAGTAGCTGAATGGCAGGTTGCGTTCGGTGAAGAAGGACAGGAAACCATCCGGCGCCAGCGTATCCCCGTTCAGCCCGATCGCCCAGTTCCTGCTCTGATAATCCTTGAGCTCGCTGATCGTCTTGTTGGCGGCGTTGATTTCGACCTTCGCCGTGACGTTAACCAATGTATTGCTCATGACAGACCTCTCAGATTCTTGTTGAACTTCGGACAGGTGCTGCAACATGCCTCCGGAAGGAGGCAATTCAATACCAGCGACCGGGTTATCCGGTTTCGGTTTTTCTTAATTAAAAATGTGCTGAAAATTCGTTTGCGAGCGCGCAATGAATTTCTGTTTAATGAAAAAGCGATTCGATGAAATCGATTGCATCGCGCCGCGCCCCTGCTGCGGCGTCTTCCCCGTCTGATCAAGGCTGGGCGGGTGTGTGCGCTCGGCCGACCTGAATACTAGTTTGACGAATGCAAGAGTTCAACATCGATCGCGAGATTATTTTCTTCTATTCATATCTAATTCAATCTAATTACATTTTTAATCGATTGATGTGCTGATCCGAATCGAATATATCGGTATTCGGAAAACGATCGGTGAGAATGGGAATTGCCGCACGAATCGTTGCAGGAAACGCAACGTGGCGACGTGACGAACGATGGAAGGGTGGGGAGGGTGCGAGGCCGGTATCCGGCCCCGCGGGTGCGCACCGTGCCGCGTGCGGCACGGCGGCGATCAGTGCGCGTCTTCGTGACCGTGCGCGAGCTTCGAGTGATGCCGCGAGTACAGGAAGTAGATCACGAGGCCGATCACGAGCCAGATGCCGAACGCGGCCCACGTGATGGGCTGCAGGTTCAGCATCAGGAACAGGCACGACGCGACCGCGAGAATCGGTACCACCGGCACGCCGGGGCAGCGGAACGCGCGCGGAAGGTCGGGGTGCGTGCGACGCAGCACGAGCACCGCGATCGACACCATCGAGAACGCCGCGAGCGTGCCGATGTTGATCAGTTCGGCGAGCACGTTGAGCGGCACGAGCGCGGCGATCAGCCCGAAGAACAGGCCGACGAGCCAGGTCGTCAGGAACGGCGTCGCGAAGCGCGGATGCACGCGCGACAGCGTCGCCGGCAGCAGCCCGTCGCGCGACATCGCGAAGATCACGCGCGTCTGGCCGTAGCTCATCACGAGGATCACGGTCAGCATGCCGAGCACCGCGCCGAGATCGATGAAGCCCGCGACCCAGTTCTCGCCGGCGACCTGCAGCGCGTACGAGATCGGGTGCGAGATGTTCGCGTACTGGGCCGACGGCACGATGCCGGTCGCGACCGCGGCGACCGTCACGTACAGCACCGCGCACACCGCGAGCGACGCGATGATGCCGATCGGCAGGTCGCGCTTCGGGTTCTTCACTTCCTCGGCCGCCGACGACACCGCGTCGAAGCCGATGAACGCGAAGAACATCACGGCCGCCGCGCCGAATACGCCGTTCCAGCCGTGCGGCATGAACGGCTTCCAGTTCGCGGGCGTCACGTGAAAGATGCCGACCGCGATCACGAGCAGCACGACCGACACCTTGATGAACACCATGATGTTGTTGATGCGGGTCGACTCGCGGATGCCGATCGACAGCAGCGTCGTGATCACGAGCATCACGAGGAACGCGGGCAGGTTGAACCACGTGACGACGCCCGGCACCGCGCCGGGCGCCGCCGTCAGCACGGCCGGCAGCGACAGCCCGAAGCCCTGCAGCAGCGACTGCAGGTAGCCCGACCAGCCGACCGACACGGCCGACGCCGCGAGGCCGTATTCGAGCATCAGGTCCCAGCCGATGATCCACGCGACGAGCTCGCCGAGCGTTGCGTACGAATACGTGTAGATCGAGCCGGCGACGGGGATCGACGATGCGAACTCCGCGTACGACAGCGCCGCGAGGCCGCAGGCGATCGCGGCGATCACGAACGACAGCATCAGCGCGGGGCCGGCCTGCACGGCGCCGGTGCCGGTCAGCACGAAGATGCCGGTGCCGATGATCGCGCCGATGCCGAGGAAGGTGAGATCGATCGCGCCGAGCGCTTTCTTGAGCCCGGCGGCGTGTGCGCCGGCGATCATGCGATCGACGTTTTTCTTGCGGAAGAGGGACATTGCGGATGAATCGCCAGCGCGCGCGAGCGCGGCGGCGCTGACTGAGTGAAAACCCGTAATTTTAGCCGATTTGGCGAACAAGACCCGCTGCGATGCAGCGGCGCGTCGCGGAATCGTCCGAGAAAACAAGCGCTTGCGCGCAAGACGGGCGGCGGTTGAGGGCGACGCGGCGCGCGCCGCGCCGTTGAATCCGGCGAATCGGGTGTCTCGGGCGAATCAAGCGAATCAGGCGCCGGCCGTGGGCGCCATGTCGACGAGCTGGTTGCTCATCACGTAGAACGTCAGCTCCGCGTTGTTCGACAGCCGCATCTTCTCGAGCAGCCGCGACCGGTACACGCTCACCGTCTTCACGGACAGCGACAGCGTGTTCGCGATGTCGGTGAGCCGCTTGCCCGACGCGAGCATGCAGAGCGTCTGGTATTCGCGATCGGACAGCTTCTCGTGCGGCAGCGGTTCGTTCTCGAACGACACGTATTCGGCGAGCGCCTCGGCCATCGCGGGGCTCACGTACTTGCGGCCGGCCGCGACCTGCTGGATCGCGCCGATCATCTGCGCGGCGTTGACCGTCTTCGACAGGTAGCCGGCGGCACCGGCCTTCAGTGCGCGCACCGCGTACTGGTCCTCGCGATACATCGAGAACATCAGCACGGGCGTGCGCGACAGCTTGCGCTTCAGGCGCTTGAGCACCTCGATGCCGTTCGTGTCCGGCAGCGAGATGTCGAGCAGGATCACGTCGAATTCCTGTTTGTCGGCGGCGGCCATGGCGTCGCCGCCGTTCTCGGCCTCGGTGACGTTGCGCGCGATGCCGCGGTCGAGCAGCAACTGGCGGATCCCTTGCCGGACGATCGCGTGATCGTCCACGAGCAGGATGTTCAGGCTCATGGCGACCTCACGAAAGCGACGCGCGGCGTGCCGCGACGGGCACCGCGAGCAGCGAATCCCACGCGAAGCGCGCGGTGACGCGCGTGCCGTGGCCGGTTTCCGGCGTGGCCGTCTCGAAGCTGCCGCCGAACGCCTCGCAGCGGGCGCGCATGCCGGCGAGGCCGTAGCCGGTGCGGCGGGACCGCGAGAAACCGGTCCCATCATCGGAGACAATCAGTGACAGATGCGTGCCGTCGGTGGCGATCCGTACGTCGACTGACGCGGCACGCGCGTGTTTCGCGACGTTCGACAACGCTTCCTGCGCGACGCGGAACACCGCGAGCGCACTGGCGCCGGCGATCTGCGTCAGGCGCGCGTCGGCCGCGCACACGAAGCTCGTGCGCAGGCCCGTGCGCGTCGCATGGCTGTCGACCCACGACGACAGTGCACCGACCACGCCCGCGTCGAGTGCAGGCGTGCCGCGCTCGTCGATCAGCCGGCGATTGGCGTCGGTTGCGGCGTCGAGCGCCTGCTGCGCCAGCTCCAGCGCACGCAAACAACCGTCCGGCGCATCGGCCGGCAGCCACGTTTGAACGTTTGCGAGCGCGAAACGCGCGGCGGTGAGTTCGGCGCCGAGCCCGTCGTGCAGCTCGCCGGCCAGGTGGCGGCGGGCGGCTTCGTCGGCGGCCAGAAGTTGGGCGGACAGCGCCGCGATCCGCGCGGCGGATGCGTCGCGTTTCGACGGGGTTTTGGCAATGGGCGGAGTAGCGGCGCCGCTGTGCACGAGCTGCCGCGACGGGAACGGGGCGTGGGCGCCCGCGGGCGCGTTAAGCGACGTATCCATGACTCTCCCTGCTGTCAGAAAGCGGTTCAGACACCGGTTGGCTGCGTGGATCGGCTGCCGTTTCGATGACGGTCGCCGCCAGAGAATCGCCCCCTACCGAGGTAACAAAAGTTACGTCTTGTAACACTTGCATCCGACCCTTCCACTGTCATCCGAACGGCAACCACGCGCGGCGAATAATATCTCAAAATTTCTGAAAACGTCATGTCGGGCGGACATTTAAGGGTAAATGTGAATAATCGGCGTGAACGTGTTGTAGGAAAAACACTGACACCCGAGCACCGGCCGATGACGTATCCAAATGTAACTATTTGAGATGGAATGGTCCCAGTTTGTTACGAATTCGCCAAGTGGGGACGAAAAAAAACCGGAGCTTTTGCTCCGGTTCTTGATGCCGCACAAATTTAGGGGGCGGATCAGTCGACGAATGCGCGCTCGATCACGTAGTGGCCCGGTGCGCTGTTCTTGCCTTCGACGAGGCCGGCCTGCTTCAGCAGGTCGGTCGTGTCCTTCAGCATCGCGGTGCTGCCGCACAGCATCACGCGGTCGTTTTCCGGCGAGAACGGCGGGACGTCGAGATCCGTGAACAGCTTGCCCGTCGCGATCAGGTCGGTGATCCGGCCTTCGTTGTCGAACGCTTCGCGCGTGACCGTCGGGTAGTAGATGAGCTTTTCCTTGATGATGTCGCCCAGGTACTCGTGGCCCGGCAGGTCGTGCTTGATGTAGTCCATGTACGCGAGCTCGCCCTTCAGGCGGCACGTGTGCGTCAGGATCACCTTGTCGAAGCGGTCGTAGATGTCCGGATCGCGGATGATCGACATGAACGGCGCGAGGCCCGTGCCGGTCGACAGCATCCACAGCGTCTTGCCCGGCAGCAGGTTGTCGGCGACGAGCGTGCCCGTCGGCTTCTTGCCGATCAGCACCGTGTCGCCGACCTTCAGGTGCTGCAGGCGCGACGTCAGCGGGCCGTTCTGCACCTTGATGCTGAAGAATTCGAGATGCTCTTCGTAGTTCGGGCTGACGATCGAGTAGGCGCGCGCGAGCGGCTTGCCGTCGACCTCGAGGCCGACCATCGTGAATTCGCCGTTGTTGAAGCGCAGGCTCGCCTCACGGCTGCAGGTGAAGCTGAAAAGCGTGTCGGTCCAGTGGTGGACGGATTGGACGGTGGCGGTGTCGTATTTGCTCATGGCTTTGAAAACGGACGCGCGTGGCGAACGCGTGTAACGGGCCCAAAAACGGGCAAAAAAACCGAGTGCGACGGCCCGATCGCGGATCGGCCGGCCGGCGCGTCGGACACGCGCCTTCTCGATGACAGACGATTGACGAACTGGTTATTTTACCCTGTTGGCGCTGATCGCGGGCTTGACCCCCGTGGTGGCGCGGATTTGGCGCAACGTATTATTTCAAATTGCTTTCAGCGATCGGCCGCGAGTTTCGCGCCGAGGCCGACGAGCGCTACCCCGCACAGCGCGTCGAGCGGGCGCCGCACGCGCCGGTAGCCGCGCTGCGCGCGCGGGCTTGCGAACAGGTACGCGACGCACGAATACCAGCCGGCCGACAGCACGCCGATCGTTACCAGCACCGCGCCGTTGAACCACAGCGGCACGTGCGCGGGCAGCATCGCCGCGAACACGCTGGTCCAGAACGCACACGATTTCGGGTTCGTCAGGCAGGTGAACAGGCCGCTGCGATAGGCGCGCAGGTAGTCGCGCGCGTGAGGCGCGGCCAGCGGCGCGCGTTCGTCCGGTGCGTCGGCCGGCGCCGCGTCGCGGCGCACGCCCGAGCGCAACAGCTTGAAGCCGAAATACACGAGATACACGGCGCCGCCGATCCGGATCGCCTCGTACAGCCATTTGACCTGGTGCAGCACGGCCGCGAGGCCGAGCATCGCGAGCGTGGCCCACGCAACCGACGCGGTGCCGACGCCGAGCGCCGACGCGGCGCCGAGGCTGCGCCGCCCCGCGAGCGACAGTTGCGAAATCATGAAGAAATTCGGGCCGGGTGTGATCGCCGCGACGAGATAAACGACGGCGATTTGCAGCAGGATCGGCAGGTAGGACATGGCGGCGCGGCCCCCGAGGCGGGGCGGTGGCGGGATGGGCAAGCCGTTAATGTAACGTGCGTCGCGCGGTCGTGCTTCAGCGGAACGTGATCGAACCGCGAGCGGGATCGTTATGGTGGATCGAGGCGCAGGCGCGCGATGTACGGCAGGTGGTCCGACAGCCACGCGGCCTCGCCGGACGGCGCGCGCCATTCGAGCGGCGTCAGGCCGCGCACGAACATCTTGTCGAGCGCGAGCGCCGGCGAGAACGCGGGGAACGTGCGGCCCGATTCGCCGAGCAGCGTCGCGACCTCGGACATCCCGATCTCGCCGAACAGCGCGACCGAATCGTTGCGCCAGTCGTTGAAGTCGCCGGCGAGCATCAGCGGGCCGTCGCCCGCGTTGCGCACGATCCAGTGCGCGATCCAGTGCATCTGGCGCAGCCGCGCGGCGCGCGTGAGCGCGAGGTGCGCGCACAGCAGCGTGACCGGGCGCGCGCCGGCGAGCGTTGCACGCGCGACGAGCAGCCCGCGCCGCTCGAAGCGGTGCGCGGAGATGTCCCAGCGGCCGCCGAGGTCGAGCGGATGCGGCGACAGGATCGCGTTGCCGTGCCGCCACGACGGCTTGAACACGTTCGGCCCGAGCGCGATCTGCCAGTCGAGCGCATGCGCGATCTCGGTGGCCTGGCAGTGCCACACGTCGTCGACCGCGTCGTCGATCTGCGCGCCGAAGCCGGGCGCGAGCACGGGGCGCGGCATGCGGCGTGCCATCGCTTCCTGCAGGAAATACACGTCGGCGTGCGTCGACTGCATCCAGTTGCGCATCGCGTTCCATGCGGTGAAGCCGAGCGGCGAGCGGCCCTTGTGCAGGTTCCAGCTGACCGCGGTGATTTCGTCGGGCGCGGCGTGCGGTTCGGCGAACGGCAGGGACAGGGCGTCGGCGGACATGACGCTCAGTCCTTTGCGACGTGCGCACGCACGCGGTACACGAGGTGCGGGTGCTGCTCGACGAGCGTCCAGTCGGTCCACGTGTCGCCACCGACCGACAGGCCCGGGTGGCTTGCGACGATCTGCCGCGGCGATGCGGGCACGCACGGATCGCTGCGCGTCGCGTTCTCGTCGTCGAGCGTTTCCTGCACGTCGAGCGCGAGCGACACCGTGTTCGCGCTTGCGTCGACCGCGAGCGGCGCGACCGTCACCGAGCGCGAGCGCTCGGTCGGCACGACGCGCGCGGCATTGCCGCAGCCGACCGGCACGGCGGAAGGATAACGATGGGTATCGGTGCGGGTCTGACCCACGGTGGTGCGTTGCTGGAACGTGTCGATCGTCTGACCGTCGCGCACCACCTGGATCTCCCACGCGACGGAGGCCGGCGCGGGGCTCTGCGCATGGGCGGCGAGCGCGATGCTCGCGAGCAGGACGGCCAGGCCGTGTTTCAGCATGAAACGTCTCCGGAAACGCGGAATAGCGGGGAACGGACGCACATCTTACGCCCGAACGATTTCGATCGTGATGTGACAGGACCCGCCGCGACAGGTTCGCCGCGCGAGGTGGCCCTCTTCGAAAGGTAGGGCCGCGTCACGTGTTTTCAAGCGAAAAAGCGCGCGAACTCGGCGACCGGCGCGCGCTCGGTGACGAGACGGTTCTCGATCGCGTCGGGGTCCGCATGGCCGAGCGACATGCCGCAGATGAATTGTTCGTTGGCGGGAATGCCGAGATGTTCGGCGACGATCCGGTGAAACGGCACGAACGCGGCCTGCGGGCAGGTATCGAGCCCGCGTGCGCGTGCGGCCGTCATCACGCCGTGCAGGAACATCCCGCAATCGAGCCATGCACCGTGCGTCATCACGCGATCGAGCGTGAAGAACAACGCGACCGGCGCATCGAAGAAACGGAAGTTGCGCGCGTGCTGCGCGTGCATGCGCGCTTTTTCGTCGCGGCCGATGTTCAACAGGCCGTACAGGTCCCAGCCGACCTTGCGGCGCCGGTCGATGTACGGCGACACCCATTCGCGCGGGTAGTAGTCGTACTCGGCGACGTATTTCTCGTCGCGCGCGGGATCGTCGTGGGCTGCGCTCAGCGCGGCGGCGAGCGCATCGCGCGTGGCGCCCGTCGCGACGTACACGCGCCACGGCTGGATGTTGGTGCCCGACGGCGCGCGGCTCGCGGCTTCGAGGATCGCCTCGAGCGTGTCGCGCGGCACGGGTGTCGGCAGGAACGCGCGGATCGCGCGGCGCGACGTGAGCGCCGCGTCGACGGCGCCGATCGCATCGGCATCGACGCGCGCAGAGGCAGTGGGGACGGACATCGGCATACCTTCGGGACCGGGCGCGACGCGCCGCGCGGGCGCCGTCGGCGAGGGCCGGCTCGGCGGTTGAATGGGTGGGTGAACCGACGATCATACGCCGCGGTGCGCAGGCGTGCAGCGCGCGCCGGCTGTTAGCAGCACACTCGCGCGGCTGCTTGCTTGCGTGCGGATACGGGACCGCTACACTGAAATCGTAAGGGTCTGATGGTTGTGTGACAGCAAGCGGCAGCGAGGTTGGTATGACGACGGCGATGGTGAAACAGGAACTGGCGGTGGCGTCCTTCAGCACGGTGTACGACCTCGAGCAGGTCGAGACCGCGCTGAGCGACCTGAACGAGAGCGCGAGCGACGCACTGCGCGCGACCTACGAGAGGATGCTCAAGACCGGCAATCTGCGCTTTTGCGTGAAGCCGAACCGGATGCCGTCGTTCGACACGCTCGGCGACGCGTTGCCCAATTTCACCGAGCCGCTCGGCGACGTGCGCAAGCAGGTCGCGCTGTGCCTCGAAACGGACGACCGGCTCGAACTGATGCCGATCCTGCTGCTCGGGCCGCCCGGCATCGGCAAGACGCATTTCGCGAAGGCGCTCGCGCAACTGCTCGGCACCGCATACCACTACGTGCCGATGAGTTCGCTGACGGCCGGCTGGATCCTGTCGGGCGCGTCGTCGCAATGGAAGAACGCGAAGCCGGGCAAGGTGTTCGAGGCGCTGGTGAACGGCAGCTACGCGAACCCGGTGATCGCGGTCGACGAGATCGACAAGGCCGGCAGCGATGCGCAATACGATCCGCTCGGTGCGCTGTATGCGTTGCTCGAGCACGACACCGCGCGCGCGTTCGTCGACGAATTCGCGGAAGTGCCGATCGATGCGGGCAACGTGATCTGGATCGCGACCGCGAACGACGCGCAGGCGATTCCGGAGCCGCTGCTCAACCGGATGAACGTGTACGAGATCGCGCCCCCCGATGCAGCCGGCGCGCGCCGGATCGCGCAGACGATCTACGACGAGATCCGCACGTCGCATGCGTGGGGGCGGCGTTTCCCCGAGATGCTCGGCGACGACGCGCTCGACGTGCTGGCCGCGACGCCGCCGCGCACGATGCGCCGCGCGCTGCTGCATGCATTCGGCGCCGCGCGGCTCGACGGTCGCGACGCGATCGCGCCGGGCGACATCCGCGCCGACGAGGGCGCCGCGAAGCGCCGACCGATCGGCTTTTGAGCCGGCGGCGCGCGCACGGCGACGGGATCCGCACGCCGCGTCGCGCGCCGCGGCGGTGCGATGCGCATCCGTTCGGCAAGCGAATGAGCCGGGACGTACAATTCTCTTCTCTCCCCTCGACGCGTTAGCGACGCGAAACGTCATGGAGCAGATGGATTGTGTAGTCATCGGCGCGGGCGTGGTCGGTCTTGCGATTGCGCGCGAACTGGCCGCACGCGGGCGCGACACGCTCGTGCTCGAGGCCGCCGATGCGATCGGCACGGGCACGAGCTCGCGCAACAGCGAAGTGATCCACGCGGGGCTCTACTATCCGCGCGGGTCGTTGAAGGCGATGTCGTGCGTGCACGGGCGTGACCTGCTGTACGAATTCTGCGAGACGCATCACGTGCCGCACCGGCGTACCGGCAAGCTGCTCGTCGCGACGAGCGCCGCGCAGGTGAAGCAGTTGAAGGCGATCGCTGCGCGCGCGGCCGAAAACGGCGTGCTCGACCTGCTGCCGCTCACGCATGCCGAGGCGCAGACGCTCGAACCCGCGCTCGAATGCGTGGCGGCGCTGTTCTCGCCGTCCACCGGCATCGTCGACAGCCACCAGCTGATGCTCGCGCTGCTCGGCGCCGCGGAACGCGACGGCGCCGTGTGCGCGCTGAAATCCCCGGTCGAATCGATCGACGTGCTGCGCGGCGGGCGTTTCGTCGTTCGGACGGGCGGCGATGCGCCGACCGAGATCGAAGCCGCCTGCGTGATCAACAGCGCGGGCCTCGGTGCGCAGGCGCTGGCGCGCCGCACCCGCGGCCTCGACCCGCGCTGGGTGCCGCCGCTTTATCTCGCGCGCGGCAATTACTTCAGCCTGTCGGGCCGTGCGCCGTTCTCGCACCTGATCTACCCGATGCCCGACCGTGCGGGGCTCGGCGTGCACCTGACGCTCGACCTTGCCGGGCAGGCGCGCTTCGGGCCGGATGTCGAATGGTGCGATTCGCTGCGCTACGAAGTGGATCCGGCCCGCGCGAGCGCGTTTTACGCGTCGATCCGCGCATTCTGGCCGGGCCTGCCCGACGACGCGCTGCAGCCGGCGTACGCGGGCATCCGGCCGAAGCTCGCGGGGCCCGGCGAGCCGCCGGCCGACTTCATCGTGCAGGGCGCCGCGCAGCATGGCGTGCGCGGGCTCGTGAACCTGTTCGGCATCGAGTCGCCGGGGCTCACCGCGTCGCTCGCGCTCGCGCAGCGCGTGGGCGACATGGCGGCTTACCGGTGACGCGGCGTGCGCGCCGGCCGTGTGAAATCCCTTATCTCCAGGATTTCGGCGCGCACATTTATTCGCTTGAGCGTTATTCTGTCGAACGGCTGTCGCCAGAACAGCTTTCAAACCGATAACGTTGGAGCGAGTCCCCCATGAAAACATCCCGTCGGAGTTTCCTGATTACGAGCGTTGGCGTCGTCTCCGCGCTGGCGCTGTCGCGCGAAGCGCTGGCCGATGCGCCGATGCTGTCGGAAACCGATCCGACCGCGGTGGCGCTTGGCTACAAGGCCGATGCCACGAAGGTCGACAAGACGAAGTACCCGAAATACGCAGCGGGCCAGGATTGCGCGGCCTGCATGCTGTACCAGGGCAAGAAGGGTTCGGCTTCGGGCCCGTGCGGTGCCTTCCCCGGCAAGCAGGTGTCGGCGAAGGGCTGGTGCAGCGCATTCTCGAAGATGGGTTGAGGCCGCGGCGGCATCGTGCGATGCCGCAATGTGGCGAAAACCGCAAAACGCCCGCCATCGAAAGATGGCGGGCGTTTTTATTGCTTGAAAACGGTTCCGTCGCTTTCTACACTCGCTGCAAACCAGCGCGCTGCGGCACACCGCGTGCCGCGCCGGCCGACACGGCGAATTCACGAGGACGAGGCAGCATGGCGACGATTGCGAATTCAACGAAAACGATCCGGCCCGAGCGTGCGCTGAACCGGCGTGCGGTCGCGGCTGCCGTGATCGGCAATGCGCTCGAGTGGTACGACTTCACGGTGTTCGGTTTCATGACGGTCGTGATCGCCGAGCTGTTCTTCCCGACCTCCAGCGAATATTCGTCGCTGCTCCTGACCACCGCGACGTTCGGCGTCGCGTTCTTCATGCGCCCGATCGGCGGCATCATGTTCGGGCTGTACGCGGACCGCGCCGGCCGCAAGGCCGCGCTGTCGCTCGTGATCCTGCTGATGACCGCCGGCATCTTCCTGCTCGCGATCGCGCCGCCGTATGCGGCGATCGGCATCGGCGGCCCGATCCTGATCGTGCTCGGCCGCCTGCTGCAGGGCTTCTCCGCGGGCGGCGAATTCGGCAGCGCGACGGCGCTGCTGATCGAGGCCGCGCCGTTCTCGAAGCGCGGTTTCTACGGCAGCTGGCAGATGGCGAGCCAGGCGGCCGCGCTGCTGATCGGCGCGCTCGTCGGCGCGGCCGTCACGCGCGGGCTGTCGCACGACGCGCTGCACAGCTGGGGCTGGCGCGTGCCGTTCGTCCTCGGGCTCGTGATCGGCCCGATCGGTTTCTACATCCGCCGCCATCTCGCCGATTCTGAAGCGTTCCTGCATGCGCAGCAGAGCGCGCCCCGCGCGACGCTCGGCGACGTGTTCACGCGCCACCCGCGCGAGGTGCTGTGCGGGCTCGGCTCGGTGATCGCGCTGACGGTGACGATCTACGTGCTGATCAGCTATCTGCCGACCTTCGCGGTGAAGCAGCTGAAGCTGCCCTACGCCGAATCGTTCTATGCGGTGATCGTCGGCAACCTGCTGCTGATGGTGCTGTCGCCGGTCGCGGGCGCGTGGTCGGACCGCATCGGCCGCAAGGGGCTGTCGCTGTGGTCGCTCGTGCTGACGCTCGCGCTGATGTATCCGCTGTTCGCATGGCTCGACGCGGCGCCGAGCATCGGGCGGCTGATCGCGGTGCAGGCCGTGCTGTCGGTGACGCTCGCCGGCTATTACGGGCCGTTCGGCGCGATGATCGCCGAGCTGTTCCCGGCCAACGTGCGCTCGACCGGGCTGTCGATCGCCTACAACGTCGCGGTGATGCTGTTCGGCGGCTTCGGACAGTTCATCGTCACGTGGCTGATCAAGGTCACGGGCACGCCGCTCGCGCCGACCTATTACGTGATGGCGGGGCTCGCGCTGTCGATCGTCGCGGTCGCGTTCGTGCCCGCGCGCAGCGCCGACCTCGACGCGCCGGCCTGATGGCCTACGGGCGCGTCATCGGATCGTTTCGCAAAACGCAATGATGTGCTGCCCGACGCGGAAAACGTCGCGGTTCGCGTTCGCATTCGCGCCCGAATTGTTTAGTGGTCGAAGGAAACTTGCGCGGGATGAACGGAACTGTCGCTCGCGCGCGTTTTCGCATTTTTCGCCGGCGCGATACATCCGCAAAAACCCGCGCGTGCGTGTCTAGAAGAGTTTTTTCTCCAGCTTGTTGCACTATCGTTAGCTCAAGTAATATCCGCGTACACCGGCCCCTGGCGGGACCGGTTCCGATCTGGAGACCTGGAGGAAACATGGAATACAACCGTCTGTTGCACACCCTGCGTGTTACCGCCATTGCAGGCGTGGCAGCGGCATCGCTCGGCGTCGCGGGCTCTGCATTCGCACAGATCCCGAACAAAACGCTCGTCTACTGCTCAGAAGGCAGCCCGGCGGGTTTCGATTCCGCGCAATTTACGACCGGCGTCGATTTCACCGCCGCCACGTTCACCGTCTACAACCGTCTCGTCGAATTCGAGCGCGGCGGCACCAAGGTCGAGCCGGGGCTCGCCGAGAAATGGGACGTATCGCCCGACGGCAAGGTGTACACGTTCCACCTGCGCCACGGCGTGAAGTTCCACACGACCGACTTCTTCAAGCCGACGCGTGAATTCAACGCGGACGACGTGCTGTTCTCGTTCCAGCGCATGCTCGACCCGAACCAGGCGTTCCGCAAGGCGTATCCGGTGTCGTTCCCGTACTTCACGGACATGGGCCTCGACAAGCTGATCACGAAGGTCGAGAAGGTCGATCCGTACACGGTGAAGTTCACGCTGGCCGAGCCGAACGCGCCGTTCATCCAGAACATGGCGATGGAATTCGCGTCGATCCTGTCGGCCGAATACGGCGACCAGCTGATGAAGGCCGGCAAGGCCGCCGACATCAACCAGAAGCCGGTCGGCACGGGTCCGTTCATCTTCCGCAGCTACACGAAGGACGCGACGATCCGATTCGACGGCAATCCTGATTACTGGAAGAAGGGCGAAGTGAAGATCTCGAAGCTGATCTTCTCGATCACGCCGGATCCGGGCGTGCGCGTGCAGAAGATCAAGCGCAACGAATGCCAGGTGATGAGCTATCCGCGTCCGGCCGACATCGCGACGCTGAAGGCCGATTCGGGCGTCGACATGCCGTCGCAGGCGGGCTTCAACCTCGGCTACCTCGCGTACAACGTTGAGCACAAGCCGGTCGACAAGCTCGAGGTGCGTCAGGCGCTCGACATGGCGATCAACAAGAAGGCGATTCTCGAATCCGTCTACCAGGGTGCCGGCCAGGCCGCCAGCGCGCCGATGCCGCCGACCCAATGGTCGTATGACAAGAACCTGAAGATGGCCGCGAACGACACCGCGAAGGCGAAGGCGCTGCTCGCGAAGGCCGGTTATGCGAACGGTTTCGAGATCACGCTGTGGGCGATGCCCGTGCAGCGCGCGTACAACCCGAACGCCCGCCTGATGGCCGAGATGATCCAGGCCGACTGGGCGAAGATCGGCGTGAAGGCGAAGATCGTCACGTACGAGTGGGGCGAGTACATCAAGCGCGCGCACACGGGTGAGCAGGACACGATGCTGATCGGCTGGACGGGCGACAACGGCGACCCCGACAACTGGCTCGGCACGCTGCTCGGCTGCGAAGCGATCAAGGGCAACAACTTCTCGCACTGGTGCTACAAGCCGTTCGACGAGCTGGTCCAGAAGGGCCGCACGACGACGGGCCAGGACGCGCGCACGAAGCTCTACATGCAGGCACAGCAGATCTTCGCGCAGCAGCTGCCGTTCTCGCCGATCGCGAACTCGACGGTCTACCAGCCGGTGCGCAAGAACGTCGTTGACATGCGTATCGAGCCGCTCGGCTATGCACGCTTCGACGGTGTCGGCGTGAAGTAATACGACCGGCGTAAGCTGTCTACGAAGACCGAAACCGGTAATTCATCCGGCGGCGGGAGGCCACGAGCTTCCCGTCGCCGGTCGCACATTTCCCACAAGAAAATACGAGACGCATCATGTTCACATTCGTGTTGCGCCGCGTGGGCATGGTGATCCCGACTTTCATCGGCATCACCATCCTGGCGTTTGCGCTGATTCACCTGATACCGGGCGACCCCATCGAAGTGATGATGGGCGAGCGCGGCGTCGATCCCGCCATGCATGCGGAGGCGATGAAACGCCTCGGGCTCGACCAGCCGCTGCCCATGCAGTACCTCCACTACATCGGCCGTGCGCTGCATGGCGACCTCGGCACGTCCATCATCACCAACACGAGCGTCGCGGGCGAGTTCTTCGCGCGCTTCCCGGCGACCGTCGAGCTGTCGCTGTGCGCGCTCGTGTTCGCGCTCGCCGTCGGGCTGCCGGCCGGCGTGATCGCCGCGCTGCGGCGCGGCTCGGTCGTCGACCACGGCGTGATGGGCACCGCGCTCACCGGCTATTCGATGCCGATCTTCTGGTGGGGGCTGATCCTCATCATGGTGTTTTCGTCATACCTCGGCTGGACGCCCGTGTCGGGGCGCATCGCCGTCGAATACGACTTCCCGCATCCGACGGGCTTCATGCTGATCGACGCGCTGCTCGCGCCGGACGAAGGCTCGTTCAAGTCGGCGGTCAGCCACCTGATCCTGCCCGCGATCGTGCTCGGCACGATCCCGCTCGCGGTGATCGCGCGGATGACGCGCTCGTCGATGCTCGAAGTGCTGCGCGAGGACTACATCCGCACCGCCCGCGCGAAGGGGCTGTCGCCCGCGCGCGTGGTCGTCGTGCATGCGCTGCGCAATGCACTGATCCCGGTCGTCACCGTGATCGGCCTGCAGATCGGCACGCTGCTCGCGGGCGCCGTGCTGACCGAGACGCTCTTTTCGTGGCCCGGTGTCGGCAAGTGGCTGATCGATGCGATTGGCCGCCGCGACTATCCGGTCGTCCAGGGCGGCATCCTGCTGATCGCGACGCTCGTGATCGTCGTGAACCTGGTCGTCGACCTGCTGTACGGCGTGCTGAATCCGCGCATCCGCCACACGAGGTAATCCCATGAGCAATCTGCAAAACACCCTGCCGACCGAAACCGCGCCGGCCGGCGGCCGTGCGCTCGCGCTGCGCGAGTTCTGGGCCAACTTCTCGCGCAACCGCGGCGCCGTCGGCGCCGGCATCGTCGTGCTCACGCTGATCCTGATCGCGCTCCTCGCGCCGCTGATCGCGCCGCACAGCCCGGTCGAGCAATACCGCGACTACGTGAAGATCCCGCCCGCGTGGCTCGATGGCGGCAACTGGAAATTCATCCTCGGCACCGACGAAGCGGGCCGCGACATTCTTTCGCGCCTGATGTACGGCGCACGGATGTCGTTCTGGATCGGCTTCGTGTCGGTCGTGCTCGCGCTGATCCCCGGCATCGTGCTCGGGCTCGTCGCCGCGTTCTTCCAGAAGTGGGCCGACACGCCCGTGATGCGCATCATGGACGTGCTGCTCGCGCTGCCGTCGCTGCTGCTCGCGGTCGCGGTCGTCGCGATCATCGGCCCGGGCCTCATCAACACGATGTTCGCGATCGCAATCGTCGCGCTGCCGGCCTATGTGCGCCTCACGCGCGCGTCGGCGCTCGGCGAGCTGCAGAAGGAATACGTGACGGCGTCGCGCGTGGCCGGTGCCGGCACGCTGCGCCTGATGTTCTCGCAGGTGCTGCCCAACTGCACGGCGCCGCTGATCGTGCAGGCGACGCTCGGTTTCTCGTCGGCGATCCTCGATGCGGCCGCACTCGGCTTCCTCGGTCTCGGCGTTCAGCCGCCGACGGCCGAGTGGGGCGCGATGCTGGCGTCCGCACGCGACTACATCGACAACGCATGGTGGATCGTGACGATGCCCGGCCTGTCGATCCTGATTTCGGTGCTTGCGATCAACCTGCTCGGCGACGGGCTGCGCGACGCGCTCGATCCCAAACTGAAACGGATGGCGTGACATGACCCAGAATCTTCTGACCATCCGCAATCTCGCGGTGAACTTCAACGGCCTGCCCGCCGTCGACCGGATCAACATGTCGATCGCGCCGGGCGAGGTGGTGGGCGTCGTCGGCGAATCGGGCTCGGGCAAGAGCGTGACGATGATGGCGCTGATGGGCCTGATCGACGCGCCGGGCAAGGTGACGGCCGACGAGGTCACGTTCGACGGCGTCGACCTGCTGAAGGCATCGCCGAAGGCGCGCCGCAAGATCGTCGGCAAGGACATCGCGATGGTGTTCCAGGACGCGCTGACGAGCCTGAACCCGAGCTATACGGTCGGCTACCAGATCAAGGAAGTGCTGAAGCTGCACGAAGGCCTGCGCGGCGACGCGCTGAACCGGCGTGCGCTCGAACTGCTCGACCAGGTCGGCATTCCCGATGCGAAGAACCGCATCACGTCGTTCCCGCACCAGATGTCGGGCGGGATGAACCAGCGCGTGATGATCGCGATGGCCGTCGCGTGCAACCCGAAGCTGCTGATCGCCGACGAGCCGACCACCGCGCTCGACGTGACGATCCAGGCGCAGATCATGGATCTGCTCGTGAAGCTGCAGAAGGAGCGCGGGATGGCGCTCGTGCTGATCTCGCACGACCTGGCCGTGGTGTCGGAGGTCGCGCAGCGCGTCGCGGTGATGTACGCGGGCGAGATCATCGAGACCAACAGCGTGCCCGAGATCTTCCGCGCGCCGCATCATCCGTACACGGAAGCGCTGCTCGCGGCGATTCCCGAGCACAATAAGGGGGCGCGTCGCCTTGCCGCATTGCCCGGCATGGTGCCCGGCCGCGATGATCGCCCGTCCGGGTGCCTGTTCGCGCCGCGCTGCAAGTATGTCGTCGACGATTGCCGCAAGGCGCGGCCGGCGCTCGACACGCTGGTGTCCGGCAACGATGCGATGCGCGCGCGCTGCATCAAGCCGCTCAATGTTTCCAACCTCGACCTGACGGGAGGCGCGCGATGAACGCAGTCCACGAAACGAGCGCGCCGCACGACGAGGATGTCGTCCTGGTCGCCGACCAGCTCGCGAAACACTACTCGGTGAAACGCGGCATGTTCGGCCAGGGCACGGTGAAGGCGCTCAACGGCGTGTCGTTTTCGCTCAAGCGCGGCAAGACGCTCGCCGTCGTCGGCGAATCCGGTTGCGGGAAGTCGACGCTCGCGCGGCAGCTGACGATGATCGAGACGCCGACGTCCGGCCACCTGTCGATCGACGGCAAGGACGTCGCGGGCGCGGATCGCCACCGGGTCGCCGACCTGCGCCGTCGCGTGCAGATGGTGTTCCAGAACCCGTTCGCGTCGCTCAACCCGCGCAAGACCGTCGAGCAGACGCTCGCCGAGCCGCTCGAGATCAACGCGAACCTGACGGCCGCCGAGCGCGCGCAGCGCGTCGCGCAGATCATGCGCACGGTCGGCCTGCGGCCCGAGCACGCGAAGCGCTATCCGCACATGTTCTCGGGCGGCCAGCGGCAGCGTGTCGCGATCGCGCGCGCGATGATCCTCGATCCGCGGATCGTCGTCGCCGACGAGCCGGTGTCCGCGCTCGACGTGTCGATCCAGGCGCAGATCCTGAACCTGTTCATGGATCTGCAGGAGCAGTTCAAGACGAGCTACGTGTTCATCTCGCACAACCTGTCGGTGGTCGAGCATGTCGCGGACGACGTGATGGTGATGTACTTCGGCAGCGTCGCCGAGCTCGGCGACAAGGCGACGATCTACGCGCGGCCGCGCCATCCGTACACGCGTGCGCTGATGTCGGCGACGCCGGCGATCTTCGAGGAAGACCGCCGCGTGCAGATCAAGCTGCAGGGCGAGCTGCCGTCGCCGCTCAACCCGCCGTCGGGCTGCGCGTTCCACCAGCGCTGCCCGTACGCGGTCGAGCGCTGCCGCGCCGAGGAGCCGCAACTGCGCGACGTCGACGGCCGGCGCGTGGCTTGCCATCGCGCCGAGGAGGTAGGGGAGGCGAATGCCTGAAGCGTTGGCGGCGCGCGCGTCCGGCGTGCGCCGTTCGGGGGCTGGCAGTGCGCGCGTGATGCGCGCGTACCGCCACGCACGCCGCTGGGGCGTGCGTACCGTCACGGGCGCGGCGCTGGCCGGCGCGTGCGTGGCGGTCGGCTTCGTGGTTCCCGTCGAGTCCG
>NZ_JBQVSQ010000007.1:146601-300476 GCF_052952715.1 Burkholderia sp. YIM B11467 | reverse complement strand
TCCGCGCGCGCCGAAGGGCGCCCCCCGGCCACCTCGCCGATTCATCCGTCGCAAGTCCCGCCGCCCGGCATGAGCCTGCCGGGCTTCCACGCGCCTGCCGTGTCGGACGGCACGGTCGCGCGCGGCACGGTGCGCGTGCAGCCCGCGCGCATGCCGTTCTACGTCGCGACCAAGGGCAAGGTCACGCTCTACGTGCTCGGCACGCTGCACACGGGCGACCCGTCCGATTACCCGAGCGCGCAGCCGTTCCGGCCGCGCATCCTCGCGGCGCTCGCCGCGTCGCCGACGCTCGCGCTCGAGCTGTCGCCGGACGATCTGCTCGAATCGCAGGACGACGTGTCGAAGTACGGCATCTGTCGTTACCCGTGCCTGCAGCGCCTGCTGCCGGAGCCGCTGTGGCTGCGGCTCGCGGCGCGCCTGCACGGCAACCCGGCCGCGCTCGCCGAGATCCGCAAGATGCGGCCGTGGCTCGCGGCGCTCGTCGTCGAGACCTACGATTCGCTGTCGGCCGGCCTGCAGACCGAATACGGCACCGAGGCGCAGCTGCAGAACGTGTTCCTGAAGAAGAAGGGCGGCCGCGTGATCGGGCTCGAGACGCTCGCCGAACAGATGCGCGCGTTCACCGGGCTCACGCTGGCCGAGCAGCGCGAGATGCTCGCGCAGGACATGGTGCAGACACCCGCGCAGAACGCCGACGACATCAAGTCGCTGCATCGGCTGTGGCGAATTGGCGACGCCGATGCAATCTCCGCGTGGGCGGTCGCGAAGACCGAGCGGCTCGCGCGTTCGAAGGCGTTGTCGGCGTCGATCGACAACAAGATCGTGTACGAGCGCAACCGGCGCTTCGTTGCACGGATGACCGCAATCGCCGCGCCGAACCGGCCGCTGTTCGTTGCGATCGGCGCGCTGCATCTGGGCGGCCCGCGCGGCGTGCTCGAATTGTTGCGTCAACAAGGTTACAGCGTCGACGCGAACTGAACGTCGCCGTCGCGCCCGAACCGATCCTCCCCTGTTTGATCGACGCCGTCCGGATCGCGTCAAACGCCTGTATGGGCGTGCCATTCGATAAGGAAAACCCTCGATTCGTCGGAAAATAGCGTTTCAAACGATTGACATCCCGTTCTGCCAATATCTATTCTTCGATCCACAAGTTGAAAAAATGAAAAGAATAGAAAAAGTTCTACGGGGTAGCAGAAAAGAAAGCGCGGGGTGAGCGCGTTGCCGGCACGTGGTGCACACGTGCCGGCCGCGGAAAGTGTCTGCATGTACGGCGGGGCCAATCATCGTCGGACAACAACAAGGCATGCAGGCCGACTTGCGAATAAGCAACGCTCCGTCGTCCAACCGGGGTAAGCAGTGAATCGGGCGGCGGCGGACGTTTTTTAATCCGGAAGATTTTTCCGGTCACCGTCGAAAGACGGTTTCGGGGGGTGAATCGACAGACGGCGAAGCCGCACCGATTGCACCAACGGAAAAGCGCCACGAGGGCGCTTTTTTCTTTTGGGCCGCCGATCCGTTCCGATTGCGATCGCGCGCGTCCTGATGCGCTGCTGCGCATCGCCCCCTCGCTTGCCGGGCACGCCGGCATGATCCATACACCGCCTGCGGGCGCATCTGTTCCATCGTCGAATCGCACCCTGTACGTACGTCAGGCGTGCACCACGCTCCACGAATTGGCGGATTGGACGGTATGCGATTGTTTCGAGATGCCCGCGATGGCACCGTCGACGTTCTGCCCCAGGTGCGAACAGGAGTGGACGGATGCAACGAGAAGGACGCGAGCGCCTGCCGGTGCTGGTGGTCGATGGGCACCCGATCGTCGCGGATGCGATCGGCGGGGTGCTCGTTGACCTCGACAGCCGGCTCGACGTGACGGTTTGTCACAGTGCAGTCGGTGCGATCGACGCTTTTCGTCGGGTGCCCACGTGGTTCCGGATTCTTGTGGATCTCGAGATGCCCTGCGGCGGGCTGGCGCTGGCACGACAGTTTCACGCGTCGGGTATTGCCGATCGATGCGCGATCGTCACGGCCGGCGCGCGGCCGTCGTGGATCGCCGAGGCGAAGCGCCTCGGCATGATCGCGTACGTCGTCAAGGATGCGCCGCTCGGCGTGTTCTCCGGCGCATTGCAGTCGATACTCGACGGGCGCCCTGCGTTTCCGGAAATCGCGACGGGCATGCGATTGACGGGGCGCCAGCAGGATGTTCTGCAGTTGCTTTGCGTGGGGTATTCGACGAAGGAAATCGCGGTGATGCTGAGTCTGGCCGTCGGCACGGTCGACAATCACATTGCGAGCGCGATGCGGATACTGGGCGTGAGGAATCGCACGCACGCCATTACGCGGGCACTCGCGCTCGGGATGATCGATGCATGCGAGGGCGGGGGATGGGGAGGCGAACCGGGCGAAGCTGTCGCTCGCAGGCGCGGTGCGATGTCGGCGTGAACGAGCGCGTCGATGAGCAGTCAGCGTCGTCGTTGCCGGCTCAGGTCGATTTCGAGCAAGACCGAGTAGACGAGAAAAACGACCGTCACCACGCTCCATCTGAACAGGTCCCATGTGCCCAGCAGGTACAACAAGAGCGCGTATGGGGCGGAAACGACGAGACTCCTGAAAGCACCGCCCGTCAGGATGCCGATCCATCCGCCTCCGAAGCGAGGGGCAAGCGGTGCAGGGAAAATGTTGTAAGCCCAGTATCGTTTCAATATGTTTGCGACAGCACGGAATTTCATTGACTGGATTCTCCCGGTCAGGTGTTACCAGCGGGAACGACAAATCGTTCCGCCATGGCAACGCGTGCCTTCACTCTGGAACAGAACCGATAAATCCAGCTTTGGGAATTGTCGTTCGCCCGCCGGTAATGATGGCCATCTGTCGTCTGGCCAATGTGCCTGTCGCTATCGACATGGCACGCGAGGAAGGGGCGATCGGCTCCGGATTCAGCGTGCACGTAGTTGCGCCGCTGGCCTGATCGAGTTCGTTCTTCGTCAAAGCGCGCATGAGTTAGGTATCCTATAAATTTGAGGCAAGTGACCGGCCAATCCGATCGACCTGCTCAGGCACCTAACTTATCACCGGCCCTTTCCTCAGGAAATATGGAATTTCTCACGTTTTTGGGGCCAAACCGACGATTCGACGAAAACAACGCGGCGCGCTGCCGCTTCGATGATCCGTCGGTTTGACGTGACAGTGGCTCACGGCCACGACCGCGCTACGCGCCTTCGTCCGCCTGCAGCGCACCCGGCGCCACGACGTCGACGCCGGCGGCCTCCAGCGCCGCGCGGATCCGCTTCGCGAACGCCAACGCGTGCGGCCCGTCGCCGTGCAGGCAGACGGTCTGCGCATTCAGCGGCACCCATTCGCCGCTCAGTGCACGCACCTGCCGGTTGCGCACCATGTCGAGCGTGCGCGCGAGCACCGCGTCTTCATCGTCGATCAGCGCGCCGGGCTGGCTGCGCGGCACGAGCGAGCCGTCCGCCCGGTAGCCGCGATCGGCGAACACTTCCTCCACCGCGGCGAGCCCCGCATGCCGCGCGGCCGCGACGAACACGCTGTTCGCGAGCCCGAACACCGCGAGCGACGGATCGAAATCGTGGATCGCGGACACCACCGCATCGGCGATCATCGGGTCGCGCGCGGCCTGGTTGTACAGCGCGCCGTGCGGCTTCACGTGCGCGATGCGCCCGCCTTCGGCCTGCGCGATCGCCGACAGCGCGCCGAGCTGGTACAGCACGCCGGCATAGATGTCGCCGGCCGGCAGTTGCATTTCCTTGCGGCCGAAATTCTCCGGATCGTGAAAGCTCGGGTGCGCGCCGATCGACACGCCCTTCTGCACGGCCCAGCGTACGCAATCGCGCATCGCATTGGCGCCGCCTGCATGCCACCCGCATGCGATGTTCGCCGACGTGACGAGGTCGAGCAGCGCCTCGTCAGATCCGCATCCTTCGCCGAGATCGGCATTCAGATCGATTTCCATGATGTTCCTCGTCCACTGATTGCGTGGCGCGTCTTTCGTACTGCTTCCGCCATTGTCACGCTGCGCGCGATTGCGCGCGGCGGCGCGCTTCCTCGCGCATGTCGATCGCGACGTCGATCTGCCGCAGATAGGCACGTTCTGCGGTCAGGGCGGCGCGCGCGGCGTCGGGTGTCGTGCGCACGAAGCGGATCGGCAGGTTGAGCCGCGCCTGCGCAAGCTTCCACAGATCGGCGCGGATCACCGTGCCGATCTTCGGGTAGCCGCCGGTGGTCTGCGCGTCGTGCATCAGCACGATCGGCTGGCCGTTCGGCGGCACCTGGATCGTGCCGGGCAGTACCGCGTGCGACAGCAGCTCGACCGGCCGCTCGCGCACGAGCTCCGCGCCGGCGAGGCGATAGCCCATCCGGTTGCTGTTCGCGGTGACGAGCCATTCCTCGTCCCAGAACGCCTGCTGCGAATCGGCCGCGAACGACGCGTAGTCGGGGCCCGGCAGCACGCGCACGGGCATCGCCCACGGCGCATGTGCGGGGCGGTGCCGGCGCGGCGGCTCGTCGATGCGCACGAACGCGCACCACGCGGGCGCCTTCACGCCGAATTCGGGCGCATCGGCCGCGAGGCAGCCCGCGCCGGCCGGCGGCACACCGACCGGGAGCCGATCGCCGTCGCGCAGCGTGCGGCCGCCGAGGCCGCCGAAGCGCGACGCGAGATCGGTGCTGCGCGAGCCGAGCATCGGCAGCACGTCGATGCCGCCCGCGATGCACAGATAACCGCGCATCCCGCGTTTCGCGGCCGGCAGCACGAGCGTCTGCCCGGCGTCGACCGGCAGGCTCCACCACGAATACACGCGTTCGCCGTCGAGCGTCGCGCCGAACTCGGTGCCGGTGATCGCGATGCGGGTGGCCCGCGTGAAGCGGAAGGCGGCCGGGCCGATCGTGATCTCGACGGCCGCCGCGTCGGGGCGGTTGCCGACGAGCCGGTTGCCGACCTCGAGCGCGAGGCCGTCGAGCGCGCCGCCCTGCGCGACGCCGAGATGGCGCGCGCCGCGGCGCCCGAGATCCTGCACGGTCGACAGCGGGCCGGCCCGCAACACTTCGATGGTGCCCGGTGCGTTGCTCTGGGTCATCGTGCGTCGACTCCCGCAATGGTGAAGCGGACCCGGTCGCCGGGCAGCAGCAGCGTCGGCTGCGGTCGCGTCGGATCGAACAGCACGTGCGACGTGCGGCCGATCAGTTGCCAGCCGCCGGGTGACGTGGCCGGGTAGATGCCCGTCTGCGCGCCGCCGATGCCGACCGAGCCGGCCGGCACCTCGAGACGCGGCGCCGCGCGGCGCGGCGTGTGCAGCGACGCGTCGAGGCCGCCCAGATACGCGAAGCCCGGCTGGAAGCCGACGAAGAACACGACGTATTCGCCGGCAACATGGCGCGCGACGACCTCGTCGGCCGACAGGCCCGTGTGCGCGGCGACGGCCGGCAGGTCGGGCCCGGCTGCGCCGCCGTACTCGACCGGGATCTCGACGTCGCGGCCGTCGGCGTGCTCGACGTCGGCGGTTTCCCACGCGTCGCGCAGCGCCGGCGTGAGCGACGCGGCCGTCGCGGCGAGCGGGTCGAATACGATGGTCAGGTTGTTCATGCCCGGCACGACGTCGATCACGTCGGGCCACGCGCGCGCGGCCTCGGCAACGGCCCAGACGCGGCGCTGGCAATCGAGCGTGGCGGGCGGCGGCACCTCACAGACGAGGGCGGCATCGCCGAGCGGATAAATGCGGGGTTGCGTCATCGGACTGGCACGGTTCGGACGGCAATGTTAGCGCACATTGTCAATAAGATATCGATAACTTCCCAATAAGCGTTTTCGCCTAGCCCGTATACCCGGGCTTCTGACGTACACTCGGCAAACCCTGACATCCTGCTTGCGCCGCCCTTCCATGAAGCGTCCTCCGACCAAGATCGTGTCATCCGAACACCTCGTTTCCGATTCGAGCGCGGAGCTGTCGGAGCTCGAATACGGGCTCATCATGGCCGGCAACGCGTTCAACCGCTGGATGGTGCGCTGCATGTCGGCAGCCGGCGCGAAGGACATGACGGCGGTCGAGGTATCGCTGCTGCACCACGTCAGCCATCGCGAACGCAAGAAGAAGCTTGCCGACATCTGCTTCGTGCTCAATATCGAGGATACGCACGTCGCGACCTATGCGCTGAAAAAACTGATCGCCCGCGGCTATGTGAAGAGCGAGAAGAGCGGCAAGGAAGTGTTCTTCTTCGCGACCGACGCGGGCCGCGAACTGTGCCTGAAGTATCGCGAGGTGCGCGAGCACTGCCTGATCGAGACGCTGAAGGACAGCGGGCTCACCAACGCGCAGATCGGCGACGCGGCGCAGTTGCTGCGCCACGCATCGGGCCTGTACGACACGGCCGCGCGCGCGGCGGCGTCGCTGTAAACGATTGCGGAAACAATTGCGCGCGGCCAGGCGCTGACGGGCGTGCGGCGACGACCGTGGCGCGCCGCGCCGCGTCATCCGGCGGCCGGGTAGAGCGCGCCGTCGGTCACGATCCAGCGCAGCGCGAGATCGTGCGCTTCGGCCGGCAGCGCATCGACGCGGCACGCTTCATAGGCGATGCCGACCGTCACGGGCAGCGCGTCGCCCGGCCACGCGGCGAGCGTGCGGTCGTAGTAGCCGCCGCCATAACCGAGCCGGTAGCGCTGCGGATCGAATCCCACACAGGGAATCAGCAACAGGTCGGGCACGACGTCGATTCCCGACGCCGGTTCCGGAATCCGGTGATGACCTTCGCGCATCGGCGTGTGCGCATCCCATGCATGGAACGCGAGCGGCGCGTGCCGCTCGCCGATCACCGGCAGCGCGGCGCGCCGGCCCGCGCCTGCCGCGCACCACGCGAGCACCACGTCGCGCGCATCGAATTCGCCCGGCAGCGGCCAGTAGAACCCCACCGTGCGCGGCGCGAGCCGTTCGAGCAGCGTGCGCAGCCGCGCGTCGAGCGCGGCGTTCGCGGCGGGTTGCGACGCGGCGTCGCGGCGCGCGCCGGACAGCGTTTTGCGCAGCGCAACCTTCGGGTTCGGCACAGGGTTGCGTGCTATGCTTTCGCTCAATTCGTGCTCCATTCAAAACGATGTCGAACAGCCTTTTTCGAGTATATCGCGCGGTCGCGCTGACGCTTTCCGCCGCCGCGCTCGTCGCGGGCACGACCGCGTGCGCGGCACCGGGCGACGACACGGTCGCCGGGGATGACCAGACCTTCGTGCAGCTTCGCGAAGCCGCGCGCCGCAACGACGCCGCGAAAGCCGCGCAGCTCGCGTCGATGATCCCGAACTATCCGGTACCGTCCTACGTCGAGTATTTCCAGATCAAGCCGCAGCTGTTCGATTCGACGGGCCGCGCGCGCGTCGATGCGCCGGACGCGCCCGTGCAGTCGTTCCTGCAGCGCTACGACGGCCAGGCGATCGCCGACCGCCTGCGCAACGATTACCTGCTCGTGCTCGGCGCGCGCCACGACTGGCGCAGCTTCGACGATCAATACAAGCGCTTCGTGCTCGACGACGACACGCAGGTCAAGTGCTACGCGCTCGAATCGCGCGCGGCGCGCGGCGAGAACGTCGCCGAGGCCGCGCGCGCGCTGCTCGTCGAGCCGAAGAACTACGGCGACGCGTGCGTCGACCTGATCACCGCGCTCACGGTCAACCAGCAGTTCACGAACGACGACGTGTGGCAGCAGGCGCGTCTCGCGTACGAACAGAACTACACGACGCTCGGCGGCAAGATCGTCGACGCGCTCGGCCCGCGACCGGTCGGCTTCGACCAGGCGACGAGCGCGCCGCCGCTGTACCTCGCGCGCGGCGTCGGCCCCGACGCGGCGTCGCACCAGCTTGCGCTGATCGCGCTCGGCCGCATGGCGCGCAACGATCCGGACGCGGCTGCCGGGATGCTGACGTCGGTCGCCGGCTCGCTCACGAAGCAGGAGCAGGCGATCGCGTGGGGTGCGATCGGCTACCAGGGCGCGATCAAGCGCTCGCCGCTCGCGTCGGTCTGGTATGCGAAATCCGCGAATGCGCCGCTGTCGAACCCGGGCTACGAATGGCGCACGCGCGCCGCGCTGCTCGCCGGCAACTGGCCGATGGTGCGCTGGTCGATCGAGCAGATGCCGCCGTCGCTGCGCGACGATCCGGCATGGATCTACTGGCATGCGCGCGCGCTCAAGCAGAGCGGCGACACGCTGCAGGCGAACCAGGAATTCGAGCAGGTCGCGGGCCAGTTCAACTTCTACGGGCAGCTCGCCGGCGAAGAACTCGGCCAGCGCACGACGATCCCGCCGCGCACGAAGGTGAGCGACGCCGAGATCGACGCGATGAGCAAGATTCCGGGCTTCGCGCTCGCGCAGCGCTTCTACGCGCTGAACCTGCGCCTCGAAGGCAACCGCGAATGGAACTGGCCGCTGCGCGGGATGACCGATCGTCAGCTGCTCGCGGCCGCCGAGTACGGCAAGCGCGTCGAGCTGCTCGACCGCACGGTCAACACGGCCGACCGCACGAAGGCCGAGCACGACTTCACGCTGCGCTACCCGTCGCCGTACCGCAACATCGTCGAGCGCTATGCGCAATCGACGGGCCTCGACGTCGAATGGGCGTACGGGCTGATCCGCCAGGAATCGCGCTTCATCACGAGCGCGCGTTCGTCGGTGGGCGCGGGTGGCTTGATGCAGCTGATGCCGGCGACGGCCCAGATGGTCGCGAAGAAGCTCGGCATGGGCGCGATCACGCGCGCGCAGATGCACGACATCGATACCAACATCCAGCTCGGCACCTGGTATCTGTCGGACATCTACAATAACTTCGACAGCTCGCCGGTGCTGGCCACCGCCGGCTACAACGCGGGCCCGGGCCGGCCGCGCCAGTGGCGCCAGGTGTTGACGCAGCCGGTCGAAGGCGCGATCTTCGCGGAGACGATTCCGTTCAACGAGACGCGCGACTACGTGAAGAACGTGCTGTCGAATACCGTCTACTACGCGGCGCTCTTCGAGGGCAAACCGCAGTCGTTGAAGAAACGTCTAGGCATGATCTCGCCCTGATCCGCAATCTTCACACTGCCGCGCGAGACGCGGCAGTGTTCTTTTGAGGTGTCGAACATGGATCGCCAGACCGTCGCGCTGCTGGGCGGCACCGGCTTCATCGGCAGCCGGCTCGTCAATGCGCTGATCGACGCCGGCAAGCAGGTACGGATCGGCACGCGGCGGCGCGACCACGCGCGTCACCTGCAGATGCTGCCGGTCGAGATCGTCGAGCTCGAGGCGCTCGACACGCGCACGCTCGCCCGCTTCGTCGCCGGCGCGCACGCGGCGATCAACCTCGTCGGCGTGCTGCACGGCGGCCGCGGCACGCCGTACGGGCCCGGCTTCGAGCGCGCGCACGTCGCGCTGCCGGCCGCGCTCGCGAGCGCCTGCACCGAGGTCGGCGTGCGACGCCTGCTGCACATGAGCGCGCTCGGCGCCGATTCGCGCGGCGCGAGCATGTACCAGCGCTCGAAGGGCGACGGCGAAGCGGCGCTGCATGCGATCGCGGCGACCGATTCGCTCGCGCTGACGATCTTCCGCCCGTCGGTCGTGTTCGGCCCTGGCGACGCGTTCCTCAATACGTTCGCGAAGCTGCAGCGCACGGTGCCGGTGCTGCCGCTCGCGATGCCCGATGCGCAATTTCAGCCCGTGTTCGTCGGCGACGTCGTGCGCGCGTTCGTCAACACGCTCGATCTCGCGGCCGCGCATGGCAAGACCTACGAGCTCGGCGGCCCGACCGTCTATACGCTCGAGCAACTGGTGCGTTATTGCGGCACGCTGGTCGGCCGGCAGGCGCGCATCGTGCGGCTGCCCGACGCGCTCGCGCGGCTGCAGGCCAGCGTGTTCGAGTGCCTGCCCGGCGAGCCCGTGATCACGCGCGACAATCTCGCGTCGATGTCGGTGCCGAACGTGCTGTCGGGGCCGCTCGCGCCGGAACTCGGGATCTCGCCCGCGAGTCTCGAAAGCATCGCGCCCGCCTATCTCGGCAACGCCACGCAGCGGTCCCGGTTCGACTGGTTCCGCTCGCGTCGCCACTAGGCCCGCCCGGCGCCGTTGTTCGGCACCGCTTTTTTCACCTTCGCGTTTTCCGGAACACCGTCATGAAACTCGTCATTGGAGACAAGAACTACTCGTCGTGGTCGATGCGTCCGTGGCTGCTGCTCACGCATTTCGGCATCCCGTTCGACGAGATCGCGGTCGAGCTGCGCCGCGACGACACGACCGCGCGCATCCTCGAGTATTCGCCGTCCGGCAAGGTGCCGTGCCTGGTCGACGACCACGGCGTCGCGATCTGGGATTCGCTCGCGATCGCCGAGACGCTCGCCGAGCGCTATCCGCAGTTCCCGATGTGGCCGGCCGACCCGCTCGAGCGCGCGCATGCGCGCTGCGTCGCGGCCGAGATGCACGCGGGCTTCGCGGCGCTGCGCACGCAGATGGGGATGAACGTGCGCGCGTCGATGCCGGGGCGCGGCGCGACGCCCGACGCGCTCGCCGATGTCGCGCGCATCGATGCGCTGTGGAGCGCATGCCTCGAAGCGTCGGGCGGGCCGTTCCTGTTCGGCGAATTCGGGATCGCCGACGCGATGTACGCGCCCGTCGTGATGCGCTTCAACACGTACGCGCCGGGCCTGTCGCCGGAAGCGGCCGGTTACGCGGCGCGCGTGACGGCGCTGCCGGCCGTCCAGCGCTGGATCGACGCGGCGCGCCGCGAAACGACCGTGATCGCCGACTACGAGCCGACGCGATGAACATCTATGCGGTAGGCGGTGCGATCCGCGACGAATTGCTCGGCGTGCCCGTGCAGGACCGCGACTACGTGGTGGTGGGCGCGACGCCCGAGCAGATGGCCGCGCAGGGCTTCCGGCCGGTCGGCAAGGATTTCCCGGTGTTCCTGCATCCGCAGACGCAGGAGGAGTACGCGCTGGCGCGCACCGAGCGCAAGACGGCGGCCGGTTATCACGGTTTCCAGTTCCATTACGCGCCGGACGTGACGCTCGACGAGGATCTCGCGCGGCGCGACCTGACGATCAACGCGATGGCGCGCGAGGTGAGCCCGGAGGGTGTGCTGGTCGGGCCCGTGATCGATCCGTTCGACGGGCAGGCCGACCTGCTCGCGCGCGTGTTCCGGCACGTGAGCGACGCGTTCGTCGAGGATCCGGTGCGGATCCTGCGCATTGCGCGCTTCGCCGCGCGGTTCGCGGATTTCACGGTCGCGGACGAAACGCTCGCGCTGATGCGCCGGATGGTCGACGCGGGCGAGGTCGATGCGCTGGTGCCGGAACGCGTGTGGCAGGAAATCGCGCGCGGGCTGATGGAGGCGAAGCCGTCGCGGATGTTCGCGGTGCTGCGCGAGTGCGGCGCGCTCGCGCGCATCCTGCCCGAAGTCGATGCGCTGTGGGGCGTGCCGCAGCGCGCCGACTACCACCCGGAAGTCGACACGGGCGTGCACGTGATGATGGTCGTCGACTATGCGGCGAAGCAGGGTTATTCGCTGCCGGTGCGCTTCGCGGCGCTCACGCACGATCTCGGCAAGGCGACGACGCCCGCCGACGTGCTGCCGCGCCACGTCGGCCACGAAGGCCGCAGCGTCGACCTGCTCAAGCCGTTGTGCGAGCGGCTGCGCGTGCCGAACGAATGCCGCGATCTCGCGCTGGTGGTCGCGCGCGAGCACGGCAACCTGCATCGCGTGATGGAGATGGGCGCGGCCGCGCTGGTGCGGCTGTTCGAGCGCAGCGACGCGCTGCGCAAGCCCGCGCGTTTCGCCGAAATGCTGCAGGCCTGCGAATCGGATGCGCGCGGGCGGCTCGGACTCGACACGCAGCCGTATCCGCAGGCCGAGCGGCTGCGCGTGGCGCTCGCGGCCGCGCGCAGCGTCGATGCCGGCGCAATCGCGCGCGGCATCGGCGCCGATACGGAGAAGATCAAGGATGCCGTGCATCGCGCGCGGATCCAGGCCGTCGCGCAGGCGCTCGAGATCGGCGAATAAGGACGGGCGGCGCGCGCCCGCAAGCCGCCGTTACGACTTCTTGCGCGTGGCCGCCTTGCGGGCCGGGGTGGCGGCAGCCGGGCGTTTGCCGGCGGTGGCGCGCGGCTTCGCCGATGCCTTCTTTTTTTCCACCGTGCTGACCGGCCGTGCCGCGTCGGCGTCGCGCTCGCGTTTCGGCGCCGGCTCGCGGCGGCTCACGCGCGGCTCGCCCGGCGCGGGCTGCCTGATTTCCATCGTCGCGGATACGAATTCGGCGCAGCTGTCGTCGAACAGCGGCAGCGTGCCGACCGCGATCAGCTCGGCGGGCCCGTCGCCCACGTTGGCGACGCGATGCCGCTTGCGCGCATCGAAGTGCAGCGAGTCGCCGGGCGACAGCGGGTAATCCTTCTTGCCGACCGTGTAGCAGATGCGGCCGGTCAGCACGTACACGAATTCGTCGCCGCCGTGCGACACCCATTCCGAGCGATAGCCTTCCATCATCCGCACCTTCACCGCGTTGATCAGGCTGCCGTCGAACGTGGTGGAGAGGCGTTCGTACCACTGCGACGTGCTGTCGACCGCGTACGGCTCGCGGCTGCCCGCGTGCGAATCGGGCTGCGCCTGGCGCGGCTGGTCGATCAGCGCGCCGAGCGGCACGTCCAGCGCCTTCGCGACGTTGACGAGCGACGACAGGGAGATGCCCGTGAGATGGCGCTCGACCTGGGACAGGAACCCGACCGACAGCTTCGCTTCGGTCGCGACTTCCAGCAGCGTCTTCTTTGCTTCCCGGCGCAGGCGGCGAATGCGCTGGCCGATACGCATGATGTCTGAATCCATGAATCTCTTTCGTGGCAACGAGTCGGGAGGCGAGCGGAGGGGCGGTGCAGTCGCCGGGAAGCTGGGTTCCGCGAATCGCACGAAGCACGGCCGTCGGGACGCCGATGCCGGCGCATTGTACCGCGCGGCTTGGCCGCGCGAAGCCGCGTTGCGCGGGCCTGCGGCACCGTGTCGCCGATTTTAGTCCTACGAAAATTTTAGCTTGACCTCAATTTCCGCCTGCTCTAGATTCTGTCGCGCGCATCAAAAAAAGTTAAGTGAGACAAAAATTTCCGCGGACCTGCCGCTGGCATAGCCCAGTGGCCCGGCGACGTGCAGTGCCGCGCGTCGTCCGTGCAGCGGCGCCGTGTCGCGTTACGCCTGTTTCAGGCGTGCGCCCCGCCGCGTCGCATCGCCGACCGCCGACAACAATGAATAACGTGGGGATCCGATGATCGATCGACTGCAATACAACTTCTCCGGCCTTCCCCCGTACGACGCGTCCGTCGCCGACACGCAGGCCGGCCTGGCGCGCCTGCTCGACGCCGCGCGGCTCGACGCGGTGGTGGTCACGTCGCAGGACGAATACGTCACCGAGTACCTGCCGCGCAGCAACAACCCGCGCTACGCGCTGTCGGGCTTCGACGGTTCGGCCGGCTGCGGGATCTTCCTGAGCACGGCGACCGCGCAGGCGCTCGGCGTGCCGCCGTTCGTGCTGTTCGTCGACGGCCGGTATCACTTTCAGGCCGACCAGCAGTGCGATCCGGCGCGCGTGCGCATCGAGAAGCTCGGGATGGGCGTGACGATCTGGCAGGCGCTGGCCGACTGGCTGGTCGCGCACGCGAGCCGGCTCGCGCGGGTCGGCTACGACGCGCTGCGGGTCAGCGTCGCGCAGCGCGACCGGTTGTTCGAGCAGGCGCAGGCCGCGGGGCTGGACTGGACGAGCTTCGCCGAGCGCGAGATCGACCGCGCGATCGCGCTGCCGGGCTGGGTCGTCGAACGGCCGATTTTCGAGCTGCCGGAATCGATGACCGGCCTGAGCGTCGCGCAGAACCTCGACACGCTGAGCCGCAAGCTCGCCGCGCATACCGGCGCGGCCGACGGCAAGACCGCGTTCTTCTCGTGCGCGTCGGACGATCTCGCGTATCTGCTGAACAGCCGCGGTTATCACATCCCGAACGCGTCGTCGCACCTCGGCTTCCTGTTCGCGGTCGGCGGGCAGGTCGCGCTGTTCCTGCCGGAAGGCTGCGACCGCTGCGACGTCACGCTCGAATCGTATCCGGCGCTGCACGTGATCCGGCGCGATGTCGCGGCGCTCGAGCGCTTTCTCGCGCAGTTCGTAGTCGATCACGTGTGCTACGGCTTCGAATCGGTGAACTGCGCGCTCGTCGACGCGGTGAGCCGTGTGTGGCCGCGGGCGCGGCATGCGGACTTCAACCCGGTCGAGGCGATGCGGGCCGCCAAGACGCCGGCGGTGCTCGACCGGTTCCGCGACGCGTTCGCGCGCAGTTCCGCGGCGATCGCCGAGACGATGCGCTGGGCGAAGACCGGCGAGCCGGGCGCACGCCACACCGAATACGACCTGGCGCGCACGATCAACGACGCGTACGGCGCGCGCTCGGCGGTGGCGCTGACGTTTCCGTCGATCGCGGCGAACGGCGCGAACAGTGCGTTCGCGCATTACACGGCGGCGAGCGCCGACGTCGAGCTGACGGAAGGCGAACTCGTGCTGCTCGACAGCGGCGCGTACTACGAAGCCGGCTTCGCGACGGACTGCACGCGCGTCGTGCTGCGCCGGACGCACGCGGATACGGTCGCGCAGCCGTGGCAGCGCGAGATCTACACGGTCGCGCTGAAGGCCTGCATCAAGGGGCTCGTCACGCGCTTTCCGAGCACGGCGACGGGCGGCGACGTCGATGCGGTCGTGCGGCAGGTGTGCCTCGACCATGGCCACGATTTCGGTCACGGCACCGGGCACGGCGTCGGCATTCACGTGCACGAGGGCGGCGTGCGGTTCGCGCCGGGCGCGAAGTACGGGCTGGTGCCGAACGCGGTGATTTCAGTCGAGCCGGGCATCTACGTGCAGGGCAAGGGCGGCGTGCGGATCGAGAACATCGTGATCATCCGGCCGGACGAAACGCAGCCGGACACGGTGACGTTCGAGAACATTGTGACGGTCGGCTACGACTGGGACCTGATCGATCTCGACCTGCTGGACGACGACGAGCGCGCGTACCTGCGCGACTACGAGCGGCTGTGTGCGGAGCGCGGCACGCAGGTGACGGCGTGCCCGCTGCTGTAAGCGGGGCCGGCGCGGGCGGCATCGGCCGCCCGCTTGCCCCCGGTCATCGATGACCGGTCATCAGAGCCGGATCGGGATCCGGCTCCATTTCAGTCCAGCAACCGCGCGCGCACGAACGGCGCGATCCGCTCGGCGAGCCACGCGTGCGTGCGCGTCGTCGGGTGCAGCGTGTCCCAGAACACGAAGCGCGCCGGGTCGCGGCAGTCCGCGCGCGGCGTCTGCGCGGCCATATAGGTGAACGACGACGGCTTCGGGATGTCGAGGCACGAGCGCTTCGAATCGTCGAAGCCGTATTGCGCGGGGCGGCTCAGCAGATCGTCGAACGGCGCGTACGCATCGAACACCTCGAGCCGCAGCGTTGCGCCGTAGCGGGCCCGGACGGCGGCGGCCGCGTCGGCGAGCCGCTGGTTGTAGTCCTTGACCTGCGCGGCGACGCTGGCGGTGTCGGTGCGCGTCGCGAACACCGGCGCGCGCGACACGTCCGGCAGCGTGACGAGCAGGATGCGCGTCGCACCAGCCGCGGCGAGCCGCTCGAGACTGTCGCGCACCGCGTTCGCCGCCTGCTCGGGCGTGCGGCCGTAGTTCACCAGATCGTTGCCGCCCGCGAACACCACGAACAGCGTATTGGCGGGCCGGTAGTTCGGCGCGCGATCCATGTATTCGCGCCACGAGTCGACCTCCTGCACCAGGCCCGGCACGACGAGGTGCTGGTCGGTCGCCGCGCCGCCGATTGCCCAGTTGTAGAACGGCAGCCGCAGCGTGTTCGCGACGTATTCGGCCCACACCGGCCCGTTGCTGAAGCGTCCGGCGTGCCAGCTCGTGCCGTTCGGCAGCTTCCACTGGCTCGCGTTGAACATGTTCTGCGTGTCGGACAGGCTGTCGCCGAACACGATCAGCTTGTTGACCCGCGTGTCCTGCTGCGCGGCGTCGATCGTCCAGACCGTGTAGTTGAACGACAGCGCGTTGTTGGCCGCGACCGCCTGCGTCAGGTTCGCGCGGATGCCGCGCGCGGCGAGCGTCTGGCGGCAGACGTCGGCGAGCGTGTCCTGCGTCGTCGCGCTGTAGAACATGTTCTTCCACTGCGTGATGCCGTCCGCCCACCAGTAGCCGGGCACGCGATACCAGTCGCCGCCCGACGGATCGCGCGCCCACTCGTAGGTCGCCTCGGGCTTGAGCGGATCGTCGCTGATCCGGTACCAGCAACGCAGGTAGGTGTAGGTGTCGCTGCCGCGCGATGTGGCGCGCGGCGCCCTGCCGGGCGGAGTGGAAGCCGGTGCCGCGAGCGGGCCGGCCGGCGACAGCGTCATGTCGCCGGTCGGCGTCGGCAGCGGGGCCGGGGCCGGGGCGCCCAGCGCGAGCGACGCGGTGAAGGTCAGTGCGGCGCCGAGCGTGGCGACGGCGGCCTGACGGCGTGCGGATTCAAAACGGGAATGATGCATCGATGCCCTCCGATCGGTTGTTGTTGGATCAGGCAGCGCGGCTGCGCTGCCGCGTATCGGGGGGACGGTTGCGCCGGGCTGGAGCCCGGTCTGTCGAAGCGGAATTCGGGGTGAAGCGGGTAAGGCGGGTGAAGCGGCGGCGGACCGGACTGCGGGCCGCCGCGGGGCGTCAGCGCGTCAGCGCCGACACGCGCCCGTCGGGGCCGTAGACGCCGGCCGGCGCGGGTGCCGAGCGCAGCACCGCGAGGGCGCGCTCGTTGTAGTCCATCCGGATCCGGATCAGCATGCCGTTGTTCGCGTTGGCCTGGCGCGCGCGTTCGGCGGCCTGTTGCAGCAGTTGCCAGCGGCCGGCGAGGCGCGCATCGCGCTCGGCGGCCTGGTCCATCCCCTTCTTGCCGGCCGGAAAGCCGAGCGCGGAAAGCTGCGTGTCGCGCGTGCGTTCGAGTTGCGCGAGCCGGTCGATCAGCGCGCTTTTCTTCTCGACGATCCCGGGCAGCATCTCGAGCGGCTCGGCCGTCGTCAGCGCCTTTTCCTCGTAGACGAGCAGGGACGCGAACGCCTCGACCGTCGCGTGTTCGTCGTTGACCGTGGCCAGCAGCTCTTCTCTCATCGCGTCATGCTCGTCGCGCCGGTGCGCGGGGTGCGGCGCGCCGGCAAACCGGGGGACCGGCCGCGAGGCGGCCGGCTCAGCTGCCCGGGCGCTGCTGCTGCAGCAGCTCGCGGGCGGTATTCAATACGCCGTCGGCAATCTTGTTCGCGTCGATCGTCAGCGTGCCGTTGTTCAGCGCGTCCTTGATCGACTGGACTAGGCCCGTGTCGATATCGGCGCCGCCGGACGCGGATACCGAGCGCAACTGGCCGGACAGCCCCGACAGATTCACGTTCGTGTCGCCGCCGGTCGTGCCTGCGTCGGCCGCCTGCGCGGACGACGGGGCCGCGCCGGATTGCGCACGGGTCGCGCCGTTGCCGGTCGGCGCGAGAGGGCTCGGTTTCGGAGTGGAATCGATCTTCACGATGGGGTTCCTGTACGGTATGACCCAGATAACGGCCGGGTCGGCCCGAACTTTAGCATCGTGAGCCCGAAATTCTCCGAATAAACAATTCTTTGCAATCTTGCGGCGATATCCGTCCCTATAGCGGAATTTCCACGGTGCCGGCGTCCTTGACGATCGCCGTGACGATCTGGCCCGCCGCCATCCGCACCCGCACCGACTGGCCGGGCGCCGCATTCGCGAGCACGCTGCCTTCGGCCGAAATCGTGAAACCGGGCCCGGCCGCGACGACCCGCACCGTCTGGCCGGCCGACACCGACGCCGCGCTCTTCAGCATGTCCTGCCGCAGCGGCAGCCCGGCCGAGATGCGCGCGAGCGCGGTCGAGCCGATCGCCTGCGCCGGATCGGTGATCACCGCGAGCGGCAGCACCGTCAGGTCGCCGTCGCGCGCGACCAGGTCGGCCGCGCTCAGCGGCTCGCCGGGCGCGATCTGGCGCGCGGCGACGTAATAGGTGGCCTGCACGGTGACCTTCGCCTGCAGGTAGACGGTCCACGGCCGCTCGCCCGCGCAGCGCACGCCGACCGTCGTGCGGCCCCACAGGCGCGCGCCGGTCGGCAGGAACGGTTCGAGCGTCGTGCACGCGGCGAGCCCGCGCGGGAAGGCGGTCGTGACCGTCGCGGTGGTCTTGCCGGGCAGGCCCGCGATCTGCTGCTGCAGGAACGTGAGGGCCGCACGGCGGAGCGCTTCAGGGTCCTGCTGGCCGGGCGGCGTCGCGGGCTGGGCCGCGGGGGCCGCCTGGGCCGGGTTGGCGGCCACCGCCGCCGTGCGCGGCGCCGGCGCGGCTGACGCGGCGCGGGCCGCCGCCATGCGCGCGGCGCTTGCCTGCGGCGTCGGCCGCGCGGGATTCGATGCGGGCTCGGCCGTACCGGCGACGACCGTCGCGATGGCGTTGGGATCGGCAGCGCGCGGCGCGCCGTAGGCGGGCTTCGCGCGGGCGGTTGCGTATGCCGGGGCCGGCACGGAAGCCGGCGGCGGGACGGTCGTCACGACCATCGCGCCGGACGGTTGCGCCGCGTAGCCGGCCGCGGCAGCACCGGCCACACCGGCCGACCCACTGGCGCCCGCTGCCGCGCGCCCGGCATCCGGCGCGATGCCCGGACCCGAACCCATCCCCGCATTCCCGCCGACCTGCCCGCCGCTCGCCGCGTTGGCGTGCGCGAGCGCCGTTTCGGCCGTCTCGCCGCGTCCGGGAATCACGATCATCCCGTCGTCCGCGTGCGCGGCCGGCACGGCGATCCACAGCGCCGCGGCGAGCGCAAACGCACGCCGGACGTGCGTGAGCCGCCCGTTGCTGCCGCGAAGTGCGCTGCCCGTCATCGCCGTGTCCTCGATCTGTTGCTCCGCTTCGCATTCTAGGGAGCGGGGCCGTCGCGCAAACGATGAATAGAGGGGGGCTTTGCCGCGTTATTCGCCCGATTGCCGGTTGCGTGCGACGCCTACCATCGCTGTCATGGAAAAAAGCCTCTCGGGTCGCCATCCGGCGCGAGGGGCGTGCAGCGCTTCATACGGAGAGACGCACACATGCTGGACAAACTCGATGCGGAATTCGCGTTCGGCCGACAGGCGCTCGACGTGCGCGCCTACCGGCAGGAACTGCTGTCGTCGAACATCGCGAACGCCGACACGCCGGGCTACCAGGCCCGCGACGTCGATTTCGCGTCGACGCTCGCGCGCTCGCTGAAGCAGACGAACGGCGGCCTCGCGCCGAGCAACGCAGGGCAACTGCCGATGACGCAGCCGGCCGGCGTGACGAGCGGCATGTCGATGGTGTCGACGGCGCAGGGCCACATGGCCGGCACGGCGAAGCTGATCCCGACCGGCGGCCCGGCGGACGACTACGGCCGCGCGCAGTACCGGATGCCGCTGCAGCCGTCGCTCGACGGCAACACGGTCGATCTCGACGTCGAGCGCGTGCAGTTCGCGAACAACGCGCTGCACTACGAGACCGGGATGACCGTGATGACCCAGCAGATCAAGGCGATGATCGCCGCGATCACGACCAACTCGTAAGCGCGCCGCTTCCGAACCCGAGCACAAGCACACGCACCAGGAGCCTCCATGCCTTCGTTGATGAACATCTTCGGCGTCGCCGGTTCGGCGCTGTCCGCGCAATCGCAGCGCCTGAACGTCACCGCGTCGAACCTCGCGAACGCCGACAGCGCCACCGGCCCCGACGGCAAGCCGTACAAGGCCAAGCAGGTCGTGTTCGCGACCGACCCGATGGGCGGCGCACGCACCGCGTCCGGCCAGGGCGTGGGCGGCGTGCGCGTGACGAAGGTGATGGACGACCCGTCGCCGATGAAGTCGACCTACGACCCGGCGAACCCGGCCGCCGACGCGAACGGCTACGTGCAGATGCCGAACGTCGATCCGGTGCAGGAGATGGTGAACATGATCTCGGCGTCGCGCTCGTACCAGGCCAACGTCGAGACGCTGAACACCGCGAAGACGCTGATGCTCAAGACGCTGACGATCGGCTCGTAAGCCGCGCGCCGCCCGATCTTACCGACCCGACAGTTCCGATAGTTCCGACAGAAGGCTAGCCAGGATGACCTCCTCCAACACGACGATCGGCAGCAACGGCACGAACGTGTCGACCTTGCCGACCGACACGATGAACACCAACAACGTGTCGTCGACCAACGGCACGTCAGCGAGCGACCTGCAGGCAACGTTCCTGAAGCTGCTCGTCACGCAGCTGCAGAACCAGGATCCGACCAGCCCGGTCGACAGTTCGCAGATGACCTCGCAGCTCGCGCAGATCAACACGGTGAGCGGCATCGCGCAGCTGAACACGTCGCTCACGTCGTTGTCGACGCAGCTGGCAGCCGGCCAGCAGACGCAGGCCGCGATGCTGATCGGCACGAACGTGCTCGCGCCGGGCAACGCCGTCGCGGTGAAGAGCGGCGCGGCGTCGCCGTTCGGCGTGTCGCTGGCGAGCTCGGTGTCGAACCTGACGATCACCGTGAAGAACTCGGCGGGCACCGTCGTGAACACGATCAACGCGGGCGCGCAGTCGGCCGGCACCGTGCCGTTCAACTGGAAGCCGACCGACGCGGCGGGCAACGCGCTGCCGGACGGCAAGTACACCGTCAGCGCGTCGTACACCGACAGCAACGGCACGCCGCAGCCGGCCACGACGCTCGCGGCCTCGACGGTGCAGAGCGTGATCAAGCAGGCGGACGGCACCGCAGGGCTCGTGCTGTCGAACGGCACGACGGTGGGGCTCAGTCAGGTCGCGTCGATTTTTCCGAACACGACGTCGTCCGCGTCGTCCTCTTCCTCGTCCGGCGGCACCGCCACCAACTGATCGAGCTTTCTCGAAACGGAGACCGAAATGGGTTATCAACAGGGTCTGAGCGGCCTCGCCGGCGCATCGAACGCGCTCGACGTGATCGGCAACAACATCGCGAACGCGAACACGGTCGGCTTCAAGTCGAGCACCGCGCAGTTCGCCGACATGTACGCGAACTCGGTCGCGACGTCGGTCAACACGCAGATCGGCATCGGCACGGCGCTGAACTCGGTGGAGCAGAATTTCGGCCAGGGCACGATCAATACGACGAGCTCGTCGCTCGACGTCGCGATCAACGGCAACGGCTTCTTCCAGATGTCGAACAACGGCGTGACGACGTACTCGCGCGACGGCACGTTCCAGCGCGACAAGAACGGCTACATCATCGACTCGCAAGGCCGCAACCTGATGGGCTACGCGGCCAACGGGGCAGGCGTGATCAACACCGCGCAGACCGTGCCGCTGCAGGCGCCGACCAACAACATCGCGCCGACCGCGACGACCAAGATCACCGGCCAGTTCAACCTGAACTCGCAGGACACGGTGCCGGCCAAGACGCCGTTCAGCGCGACCGACAACACGACGTACAACTACTCGACGTCGATCCAGGTGTACGACTCGCTCGGCGGTTCGCAGGCGGTCAACATGTACTTCGTGAAGTCGGCGGCCGGCACGTGGGAAACCTACGCGGGCGTCCAGGGCGGCGCCACGACCGATCTCGGCACGGTCACGTTCAACTCGTCGGGCGCGATCCAGAGCACGACGACGGGCACGCCGGCGACACCGACCGCGTCGCTCGGCCAGTTCCAGTTCACCGTGCCGAACACCGACGGCTCGGCGACGCCGCAGGGCCTCACGCTCGACCTGACCGGCACGACGCAGTACGGCGGCAAGGACGGCGTGAACAACCTCGCGCAGGACGGCTACGCGAGCGGCACGCTGACGACCTACACGATCGGCACCGACGGCAAGCTGACCGGCAACTACTCGAACGGCCAGACCGCCGTGCTCGGCCAGATCGCGCTCGCGAACTTCAACAACCCGAACGGGCTGGTGAACCTTGGCGGCAACCAGTATGCGGAGTCCGCCTCATCGGGCGTGCCGCAGGTCTCCGCGCCGGGCAGCACGAACCACGGCACGCTGCAGGGCAGCGCGCTGGAGAACTCGAACGTCGACCTCACGTCGCAGCTCGTGAACCTGATCACCGCGCAACGCAACTACCAGGCGAACGCGCAGACGATCAAGACGCAGCAGACCGTCGACCAGACGCTCATCAACCTGTAACCCAGGGATAACGGGCAGCCATGGACCGACTGATCTACACGGCGATGACCGGCGCGTCGCAGTCGCTCGACCAGCAGGCGACCGTCGCGAACAACCTCGCGAACGCGTCGACGACGGGCTTTCGCGCGCAGCTCGCGACGTATCGCGCGGTGCCGATGAATTTCGGCGACGGCAGCACGAGCGACCCGACGACGACGCGCACCTACGTGCTCGCGTCGACGCCCGGCGCGGATTTCGCGCCGGGTCCGATCACGCGTACCGGCAATCCGCTCGACGTCGCCGTGCAGGGCGCGGGCTGGCTGTCGGTGCAGACGGCCGACGGCAGCGAGGCGTACACGCGCGCCGGCAACCTGCACGTCGACGAGAACGGCCAGCTCGTGAACGCGAGCAACCTGCCGGTGATCGGCAACGGCGGCCCGATCTCGGTGCCGCCGAATGCGGAAGTGACGATCGGCAAGGACGGCACCGTTTCCGCGCTGATGCCGGGCGACCCGCCGACGGCGGTCGCGATCGTCGACCAGATGAAGCTCGTCAATCCCGATCCGGCCACGCTCACGCGCGGCAATGACGGCTTGTTCCGCACCGCCGACGGCAATCCGGCCGACGCCGACGCGAACGTGGTCGTCACGCCGAATTCGCTCGAAGGCAGCAACGTCAACCCGGTGACCGCGATGGTCGCGATGATCGACAACGCGCGCGCGTTCCAGCTTCAACAGAAGCTGATCCAGACGGCCGACCAGAACGAGCAGTCGGCGAACCAGCTGCTCAACTTCAGCTGAGCGCCCGCGCCAGCTTACGCAGGAGAATCGACAAGTGAACCGTTCGCTCTACATCGCCGCCACCGGCATGAATGCGCAGCAGGCGCAGATGGACGTGATCTCGAACAACCTCGCGAATACCAGCACGAACGGCTTCAAGGCGTCGCGCGCGGTGTTCGAGGATCTGCTTTACCAGACGATCCGCCAGCCGGGCGCGAACTCGACGCAGCAGACCGAGCTGCCGTCGGGCCTGCAGCTTGGCACCGGCGTGCAGCAGGTCGCGACCGAGCGCCTGTACACGCAGGGCGGCCTCACGCAGACCGGCAACTCGAAGGACGTCGCGATCAACGGCGCGGGCTTCTTCCAGGTGCTGATGCCGGACGGCACGAACGCGTACACGCGCGACGGCTCGTTCCAGACCAACGCGCAGGGCCAGCTCGTCACGTCGAGCGGCTACCAGATCCTGCCCGCGATCACGATCCCGCAGAACGCGACGTCGCTGACGATCGGCAAGGACGGCGTCGTGTCGGTCACGCAGGCGGGCTCGACCAATTCGGTGCAGATCGGCTCGCTGCAGATCGCGACCTTCATCAATCCGGCCGGCCTCGAGGCGCGCGGCGAGAACCTGTTCTCCGAGACGACGTCGTCGGGCGCGCCGAACGTGTCGCAGCCGGGCCTGAACGGCGCGGGCGTGCTCAACCAGAACTACGTCGAAGCGTCGAACGTGAACGTCGTGCAGGAGCTCGTCAACATGATCCAGACGCAGCGTGCCTACGAGATCAACAGCAAGGCCGTGACGACGTCCGACCAGATGCTGCAGACCGTCACGCAGATGAAGAGCTAACCGGAATACCCGTCGTCGCCATGAAGCAGGTTCGCCTCCTCCCGTCAGCCACCGTCCGCGCCCTAGGCGCGCTCGCGGTGGCGGCGCTCGCCGGTTGCGCGCAGATTCCGCGCGATCCGATCATCCAGCAGCCGATGACCGCGCAGCCGCCGGTGCCGATGTCGATGCAGGCGCCCGGCTCGATCTACAACCCCGGCTACGCGGGCCGGCCGCTGTTCGAGGATCAGCGGCCGCGCAACGTCGGCGACATCCTGACGATCATGATCGCGGAGAACATCAACGCGACCAAATCGTCGGGCGCCAACACGAACCGGCAGGGCAACACCGATTTCAACGTGCCGACGGCCGGTTTCCTCGGCGGGCTGTTCGCGAAGGCGAACCTGTCGGCGACCGGCAACAACAAGTTCGCGTCGACGGGCGGCGCGAGCGCGGCGAACACGTTCAACGGCACGATCACGGTGACCGTCACCAACGTGCTGCCGAACGGCAACCTCGTGGTCAGCGGCGAGAAGCAGATGCTGATCAACCAGGGCAACGAATTCGTGCGCTTCTCGGGCGTCGTGAACCCGAACACGATCTCGGGCGCGAACTCGGTCTACTCGACGCAGGTCGCCGACGCGAAGATCGAATATTCGGCGAAGGGCTACATCAACGAAGCCGAGACGATGGGCTGGCTGCAGCGCTTCTTCCTCAACATCGCGCCGTGGTGATGACGATGCAGACGACCCTGTTCAACCGCCTGTCGGCCCGCGCGCATGCCGCCGCGCGGCTCGCCGTCGCGTTCGCGGCCGTGGCCGCCGCCTGCGTGTTCGGCGCGGCGCCCGCGCACGCGGAACGCCTGAAGGATCTCGCGCAGATCCAGGGCGTGCGCGACAACCCGCTGATCGGTTATGGCCTCGTCGTGGGTCTCGACGGCACCGGCGACCAGACGATGCAGACGCCGTTCACGACGCAGACGCTCGCGAACATGCTCGCGAACCTCGGCATCTCGATCAACAACGGTTCGGCCAACGGCGGCCCGTCGTCGCTGAGCAACATGCAGCTGAAGAACGTCGCGGCCGTGATGGTGACCGCCACGCTGCCGCCGTTCGCGCGGCCCGGCGAGGCGCTCGACGTCACCGTGTCGTCGCTCGGCAACGCGAAGAGCCTGCGCGGCGGCACGCTGCTGCTTACGCCGCTGAAAGGCGCGGACGGGCAGGTGTACGCGCTTTCGCAGGGCAACATGGCGGTCGGCGGCGCGGGGGCCAGCGCGAACGGCAGCCGCGTGCAGGTGAACCAGCTCGCGGCCGGCCGGATCGTCGGCGGCGCGATCGTGGAGCGCGGGGTGCCGAACGCGATCGCGCAGATGAACGGCATGCTGCAGCTGCAGCTGAACGACATGGATTACGGCACCGCGCAGCGGATCGTGTCCGCGGTCAATTCGAGCTTCGGCCCGGGCACCGCGACGGCGCTCGACGGCCGCACGATCCAGCTCGCCGCGCCGGCCGACTCGGCGCAGCAGGTCGCGTTCATGGCGCGGCTGCAGAACCTCGACGTGAGCCCGGACAAGGCCGCGGCGAAGGTGATCCTGAACGCGCGCACCGGCTCGATCGTGATGAACCAGATGGTCACGCTGCAGAGTTGCGCGGTCGCGCACGGCAACCTGTCGGTGGTCGTCAACACGCAGCCGGTCGTGTCGCAGCCGGGGCCGTTCTCGAACGGGCAGACGGTGGTGGCGCAGCAGTCGCAGATCCAGCTCAAGCAGGACAACGGCGCGCTGAAGATGGTGACGGCCGGCGCGAACCTCGCCGACGTCGTGAAGGCGCTGAACACGCTCGGCGCGACGCCCGCGGACCTGATGTCGATCCTGCAGGCGATGAAGGCGGCCGGCGCGTTGCGCGCCGACCTGGAGGTCATCTAAATGGCGGCGAACCTTCCGAACGCAAACGACCTCACGCAGCGCTTCGCGCTCGACGTGCAGGGTTTCGACGCGCTGCGCGCGCAGGCGAAGCAGTCGCCGCAGGCCGGCGCGAAGGCCGTCGCGGGCCAGTTCGACGCGATGTTCACGCAGATGATGCTCAAGAGCATGCGCGACGCGTCGCCCGACGGCGGGCTGTTCGATTCGCATACGTCGAAGATGTACACGTCGATGCTCGACCAGCAGCTCGCGCAGCAGATGTCGACGCGCGGGATCGGCGTCGCCGACGCGCTGATGAAGCAGCTGCTGCGCAACGCGGGGCAGGGCGCGGGCAGCGACACGGCGGCCGACGTCGGCGCGGGTGGCCTCGGCGCGGGCGGCAACGAAGGCAGCCTCGCCGCGATGAACGCGATGGCGAAGGCCTACGCGAACGCGTCGAACAACGGCGGGCTCGCCGGCGCGCGCGGCTACTCGGCCGGCAGCGCGCTGACGCCGCCGCTGAAGGGCGCGAGCGGCGCGCCGGACGCCGACGCGTTCGTCGACCGGCTCGCGGGCCCCGCGCAGGCGGCCAGCGCGTCGACCGGCATTCCGGCGCGTTTCATCGTCGGCCAGGCCGCGCTCGAATCGGGCTGGGGCAAGCGCGAGATCCGCGCCGCCGACGGCTCGACCAGCTACAACGTGTTCGGCATCAAGGCGAACAAGGGCTGGACCGGGCGCACGGTGTCGGCGCTGACGACCGAATACGTGAACGGCACGCCGCGCCGCGTGGTGGCAAAATTCCGCGCGTACGACTCGTACGAGCACGCAATGACCGATTACGCGAGCCTGTTGAAGAACAATCCGCGCTACTCGGGCGTGCTGAGCGCCAGCCGCAGCGTCGAAGGCTTCGCGCACGGAATGCAGAAGGCCGGTTACGCGACCGACCCGAACTACGCGAAAAAGCTGATCTCGATCATGCAGCAGATCGGCTGACGAGCCCGCCGGCCGCCTGCAGCCTCCTTTCGGACCGCGCCCGGCAGCCCGCCGCGCGCGGTTTCAACGTTTGCGCGAAAAAAATCGCCAATTCGATCTAAACTTTCGGTCAGCACTGCCGCTAAGTGTGAGAGACCTGCGACCGGGCCCCCGTTCTGGCCCGGTTTTACTGCGCACCGGTTGTCCGGGCGCCCATGACAAGAAAGACCGGCTAGCCATGAATATCGAAACGTCGACCGACCCCAGCCTGGATGCAGGCCACTCCGGGCCCGACTTTGCCCGCCGCAATCCGCTGGAAATCGGCGTGCAGCTGCGCAACCTGGTGAATCGCGGCGATTTCCTGACCGTCCAGTATCCGGGCGGCCAGCTCGTCACGCGCCTGCTCGAGGTCGACGTCGGCGCGCGGACGTTCACGTTCGACTGGGGCGCGCTGTCCGAGCAGAACGCCGGCATCCTCGGCGCGTCGCATTGCACGTTCGCGGCCTCGCCGGAGGGCGTGCGCGTCGAATTCACCACGGGCACGCCGCGCGAGACGCGCTACGAGGGGCTGCCCGCGTTCGTCGCCGATTTCCCCGACGTGCTGGTCTGCATCCAGCGCCGCGAATATTTCCGCGTCGACGCGCCGATCGTCGATCCGTTCCTGTGCCGCGGCAAGCTGCCGGACGGCGAGAGCTTCCTGTTCGAGGTGCACAACCTGTCGCTCGGCGGCGTGGGGCTGCGCACGGCCGACGAACGTGTCGAGGCGCTCGAGGTCGGCACGCTGCTGCCCGACGTCGAGCTCGAGCTGACCGGCCACGGCAAGCTGTCGCTCGACCTGCAGCTCGTGTCGCAGCGTTCGACGCAGATGCCGAACGGGTCGCGGCGCTACCAGCTCGGTTTTCGCTACATGTCGCTGCCGGGCAGCGCGGAGAACACGCTGCAGCGCCTGATCACGCAGCTCGAAATGAAGCGCCGCTCGCTCGCGCGGGCCTGACGCGCACGCGGGAACCGGCCCCGCACGGGCCGCCCCGCGCCCCTTCGCCGGCACCGGTTGCCGGGCGCCCTGATCGGCGACGCGCGAGTGCGCGTCGCGCGTGCATTTTTTCCTCAATTTTTTCAATCGGCGGCCGTTATACCGGGAGTCACGCAACCCGGCGGCCGCAGCGCGGCCGGCTCATCAGGATCGCGCATGTCCAACTCACTCATGAACCTCGGCGTCAGCGGCCTGAATGCCGCGCTCTGGGGCCTCACGACGACCGGCCAGAACATCAGCAACGCCGCGACACCCGGCTATTCGGTCGAACGACCCGTCTATGCCGAGGCGAGCGGCCAGTACACGAGCAGCGGCTACATGCCGCAAGGCGTCAACACCGTCACCGTGCAGCGGCAGTACAGCCAGTACCTGGGCGACCAGCTGAACGGCGCGCAGACGCAGGGCGGCGCGCTGTCGACGTGGTACTCGCTCGTTACGCAGCTGAACAACTACGTCGGCAGCCCGACGGCGGGGATCTCGACCGCGATCACGAGCTACTTCACCGGGCTGCAGAACGTCGCGAACAGCGCGTCCGACTCGTCGGTGCGGCAGACCGCGATGAGCAACGCGCAGACGCTCGCGAACCAGATCACGGCGGCCGGCCAGCAGTACGACGCGCTGCGCCAGAGCGTGAACACGCAGCTCACGAGCACCGTGACGCAGATCAACACGTACACCGCGCAGATCGCGCAGCTGAACCAGCAGATCGCGTCCGCGAGCAGCCAGGGCCAGCCGCCGAACCAGCTGATGGACCAGCGCGACCTCGCGGTGTCGAACCTGTCGAACCTCGCGGGCGTGCAGGTCGTGCGCAACAGCGACGGCTACAGCGTGTTTCTCGCGGGCGGCACGCCGCTCGTCGTCGCGAACAAGAGCTACCAGCTCGCGACCGTCACGTCGCCGTCCGATCCGAGCGAGCTGACCGTCGTGTCGCAGGGGATCGCCGGCGCGAACCCGCAGGGGCCGAACCAGTTCCTGTCCGACGCGTCGCTGTCGGGCGGCACGCTCGGCGGCCTGCTCGCGTTCCGCAGCCAGACGCTCGACCCGGCCGAAGCCCAGCTCGGCGCGATCGCGACCAGCTTCGCCGCGCAGGTCAACGCGCAGAACGCGCTCGGCATCGACCTGTCGGGCAAGCCCGGCGGCAACCTGTTCACGACCGGCGCGCCGGTCACCTATGCGAACCAGGGCAATACCGGCAACGCGGCGCTGTCCGTGTCGTTCGCGAACGCATCGCAACCGACCGCGAGCGACTACACGCTGTCGTACGACGGCACGAACTACACGCTGACCGACCGCGCGAGCGGCACGGTGGTCGGCACGTCGACCTCGATGCCGGCCTCGATCGGCGGGCTGAACTTCTCGTTCTCGTCCGGCTCGATGAGCGCCGGCGACAAGTTCACCGTGCAGCCGACGCGCGGCGCGCTGAACGGCTTCGGCCTCGCGACGTCGAACGGCTCCGCGATCGCGGCGGCCGCGCCGTACGTGCCGTCGGCCACCACGACGAACACGGGCACCGGCACGATCGGCGCGCTGTCGGTCACGAGCGCGGCGGCCGCGGCCAACGCGCACAAGTACACGATCACGATGGGCGGCACCACGGCCAGCCCGACCTACACGGTCACCGACAACACGGCCGTGCCGCCGACGACCACTGGCGCGCAGCCGTACCAGGCCGGCACGCCGATCACGCTGACGGCCGGCGTCACGGTAACGGTGTCGGGGTCGCCGGCGGTGGGCGACACGTTCACGGTCGCGCCGAACACGGGCGGCACGAACGACGGCAGCAACGCGCTCGCGCTGTCGAAGCTCGTCAACTCGAAGACGTTCGGTAATGGTTCGAGCACACTGACCGGCGCGTACGCGAGCTACGTGAACAGCATCGGCAACACGACGAGCCAGCTGAAGTCGTCGAGCGCCGCGCAGACCGCGCTGGTCGGCCAGATCACGCAAGCGCAGCAGTCGGCGTCGGGCGTGAACCAGAACGAGGAAGCGGCCAACCTGATGCAGTACCAGCAGCTCTACCAGGCGAACGCGAAGGTGATTCAGACGGCGTCGACGCTGTTCCAGACCGTGCTCGGCCTGTTCAACTGATTTCGGGGATCGAAGCGATGCGGATTTCCACCACCCAGTTCTACCAGATGAACGTCGCTCAGATGAGCGACCAGCAGGCGCAGCTCGCGCAGCTGTACCAGCAGATCTCGAGCGGCGTGAGCCTGGCGACGCCGGGCGACAACCCGCTCGGCGCCGCGCAGGCCGTGCAGCTGTCGATGACGTCGGCGACGCTGTCGCAGTACGCGTCGAACCAGAACGCCGCGCTGTCGTCGCTGCAGAAGGAAGACCAGACGCTGATCAGCGTCAACAACCTGCTGAACAGCATTCATACGGTCGTGATCCAGGCCGGCGCCGGCTCGCTGTCCGACAGCGATCGCTCGGCGCTGTCGACGCAGCTGCAGGGCTATCGCGACCAGCTGCTGACGCTCGCGAACTCGACCGACGGCTCGGGCAACTACCTGTTCTCGGGCTTTCAGTCGACCACGGCGCCGTTTTCGAACGCACCGGGCGGCGGCGTGACCTACAGCGGCGACGCGGGTACGCGGCAGGTGCAGATCGCCGACACGCGCGCGATCTCGCAGGGCGACAGCGGTGCGAACGTGTTCCTGTCGGTGCCGATGCTCGGCAGCCAGCCGGTGCCGCTCGCCGCCGCGACCAACACGGGGACGGGCACGATCGGCGCGGTATCGATCACGAGCCCGTCGGCCGCGACCAATGCGGACCAGTTCAAGATCACGTTCGGCGGCACGGCGGCCGCGCCGACCTATACGGTCACCGACAACTCCGTCGTGCCGCCCACCACGACCGCCGCGCAGCCGTATTCGGCCGGCGCCGGGATCGCGCTCGGCAATGGCCTGTCGGTGCCCGTGTCGGGTTCGCCCGCGCCCGGCGACTCGTTCACGGTCACGCCCGCGCCGAAGGCCGGCACCGACGTGTTCGCGGCGCTCGACACGATGATCGCCGCGCTGAAGGTGCCGGTCAGCAGCAACACGACGGCCGCCGCCGCGCTCCAGAACGCGATGACTACCGGCACGACGAAGCTGAACAACATGATGACGAACGTGCTCACCGTGCAGGCGTCGGTCGGCGGCCGCGAGCAGGAAGTCAAGGCGATGCAGACAGTGAACCAGACCAACACGCTGCAGGTCACCAGCAACCTGGCCGACCTGACGAGCACCGACATGGTGTCGACGATCAGCCAGTTCCTGCAGATGCAGAACGCGCTGACCGGCTCGCAGAAGGCCTACTCGCAGCTGCAGAACCTGTCGCTGTTCCAGTACATCAACCCTTGATGCACGGCGCGTCCGCGGCGATGTGAGCGTGTGCTCACATCGCGCGGGTCGCGGGTTGGGATGGACAGGGACCGAGCGGAGGCGTCGATTTCGGTCCGGCAGGAATGCGCGCTCGCTCAGTCATCCGGGATGTTTCCCGGCGCGCACAGTTTCATCGATTTCATGGGCACCGCGCCTCGGATATTCTCTTCGGGAATGAGGGAGAATGCTGGCCAGTCCGCTTCATCGACATAGACCTCTCCAGTCTTGCACCGCATGTGTGCCTGGCGCGGCCGCGTATCGCACCATGCGCCGTCTATTGCACATCGCTGCCAGCGCGGAATCGCGCCTGATATCGCGACGGAGCCGCGCGATGCCTTGCTGTATGTTGGAACCTCGCGCGTCGTGATGGCCATATACATGAAATCGAAATTCGCTTGGACGGGGCGGGCGGCGTCGGCTTCCCGGTAGTGTCGGTGAAGTTCCGCGATGTAGTAGCCGCTTCCGGCAAGCAGCGCTGTGGCAGACAGGAATAGGGCTGTCAGCGAGAGCCGCTTGACGGTGACCTGTGCGCGTCGCGTGGCAAGGTGGCCAATCAAAACAAAACTGAGCAGGCATGTGCCGACCACCATGATGAATATGCCGGCGGACCGATTCTCGCAGTCGTAACCGCACACCGGGGCAAAGGCCAGAATCAGCTTGGTGGCGGCGTATCCCGAAGCGGTGCCGGCAAAGGCCAATGCGAGAAGCGAGACTGCGCGATTCACTTGATCTCCCAGAAGCGCGTTTTCCTCGACTGTCCGAGGTCGGAGAATCCGAACCCGTATTTTGACCGATGAGCGCCTGCTTGCTCAGTCGACCGTTCGGGCTTGCCGCGCTTGCCAGCCCCATTCCCGCTCCGTAAACTCGCGCCAGATTCCAGACCGGCGCACCCTCCGCAGCCGGCGACCGACAGGAGCCCTTTCCCCATGTCCGATTCCTACTTCCCGCGCTGGCGGGTGCAATCGACCGGCGCGGCGTCGCGCGTGGTCGGCCCCGACGAGCGCCTGCCGTGGCCGCAGATGGTCGCGATGGGCGTGCAGCACGTCGTCGCGATGTTCGGCTCGACCGTGCTCGCGCCGCTGCTGATGGGCTTCGACCCGAACCTGTGCATCTTCATGTCGGGCATCGGCACGCTGCTGTTCTTCGCGCTGGTCGGCGGCCGCGTGCCGAGCTACCTCGGCTCGAGCTTCGCGTTCATCGGCCTCGTGATCGCGGTGACGGGCTACGGCGGCAGCGGCCCGAACCCGAACATCCCGGTCGCGCTCGGCGGGATCGTCGCGTGCGGCGTCGTGTACGTCGCGCTCGGCGCGCTGGTGCAGGCGATCGGCACGCGCTGGATCGAGACGCTGATGCCGCCCGTCGTCACCGGCGCGGTGGTCGCGGTGATCGGGCTGAACCTCGCGCCGATCGCGGTGAAGGGCGTGTCGGCGTCGACCTTCGATTCGGTGATGGCGCTCGTCACGGTGCTCTGCGTCGGCCTGGTCGCGGTGTTCGCGCGCGGGATGATGCAGCGCCTCCTGATCCTCGTCGGGCTCATGATCGCGTATGCGATCTACGCGATCGCGACCAACGGGATGGGCCTCGGCAAGCCGATCGACTTCGCGATCGTCGGGCATGCCGCGTGGTTCGGCGTGCCGGCCTTCCGCGCGCCGGTGTTCGACCCGCACGCGATGCTGATGCTCGCGCCGATCGCGGTGATCCTGGTTGCCGAGAACCTCGGCCACATCAAGGCCGTCAGCGCGATGACGGGGCACAACCTCGACCGCTACGTCGGCCGCGCGTTCATCGGCGACGGCCTCGCGACGATCGTGTCGGGCAGCGTCGGCGGCACGGGCGTCACGACCTACGCGGAGAACATCGGCGTGATGGCCGTCACGCGGATCTATTCGACGCTCGTGTTCGCGGTCGCCGCGCTGATCGCGATCGTGCTCGGCTTCTCGCCGAAGTTCGGCGCGGTGATCCAGACGATCCCGGGCCCGGTGCTCGGCGGCGTGTCGATCGTCGTGTTCGGGCTGATCGCGGTGACGGGGGCGCGGATCTGGGTCGTCAACAAGGTCGACTTCTCCGACAACCGCAACCTGATCGTCGCGGCCGTCACGCTCGTGCTCGGCGCCGGCGACTTCTCGCTGAAGATCGGCGGCTTCGGGCTCGGCGGGATCGGCACCGCGACGTTCGGCGCGATCATCCTGTACGCAATCCTGCGCAAGGAAAAGGAACCGGGCCCGGTGGTCTGAACGAGACACGGGCGGCGCACCGCCGCCTGCCGGCGCGCACTCACGCGCCGGTATTGGACTGCGCCTGCAGCCACGCGCAGAACTGCGCGACGAGCGGATCGTCGGCCGGCGCGCGCGGCGCGATCCACCAGTAGCTGCGGGTCGCGATGCGCGGCCCGTCGAGCGGCATCACGAGCCGGCCGCTCGCGAGTTCGTCGTCGATCAGCGGCAACGGGCCGAGCGCGACGCCGAGCCCGTCGACGGCCGCCTGCAGCGCCAGGTAGAAGTGGTCGAACGACTGGCGCTTGCGCCCCCTCATCGTCACGCCGGCCGCCGCGAACCAGTCGCGCCAGCCCTCCGGCCGTGTGTCCGAATGCAGCAGCACGTGCCGTGCGAGGTCGTCCGCGCGCGCGATCGGCGTGCGCTTGAGCAGCGCAGGGCTGCAGACCGGAATCACGCTTTCGTCGAGGAAGTGGCCGCTCGTGCAGTTCGGCCAGTGGCCGGGGCCGCGGCGGATCGCGACATCGAAGCCGTCGAGCGCGTCGAGCGGCGCGTTCGACGTCGACAGCTTCAGCTCGACGTTCGGCACGTCGCGCTGGAACCGCGACAGGCGCGGCAGCAGCCATTTCATCGCGAAGGTCGGCAGCGCGTTGATGCGCAGCACGCGCGCCGCGCCGGTGTTGCGCAACTGCTCGGTCGCGTGCGCGATGCTGTCGAACGCGGCGCGCACGGTGTCCAGGTAGCGGCGGCCTTCGTCGGTGAGCTTCACGCGCTTGCCGTAGCGGTGGAACACCGGCTTGCCGAGCCAGGCCTCGAACCCGGCGATCTGCCGGCTGATGGCACCGTGGGTCACATGCAGCTCGTCGCCGGCGGCGCTGAAGCTTTCATGTCGTGCCGCGGCTTCAAAGGCCCGAAGCGCGGAAAAGGGCGGGAGATCGCGTGCCATGCTTGTGATTCTAGATCACAAGGACGCGTCGATAAAATCGTTTTGCCGGATTCCTGAACGGCGGTAATCTCGGCTGACCGTTTGATGAGGAGCCCCATGCAATCCGTTTCCCCGCCGCCTGCCGCGTCACCCCGCAGCGTCGGCCTCGTCGAGCTGTTCACCGGCTTCCTGTCGCTCGGCCTCATGTCGTTCGGCGGTGCGCTGCCGTTCGCGCGTCGTACGATCGTCGACGAGCGCAAGTGGCTCTCCGCCGACGAATTCACCGATCTGCTCGGCCTGTGCCAGTTCCTGCCGGGCGGCAACGTGATCAACCTGTCGGTCGCCGTCGGCATGCGCTTTCGTGGTGTCGCCGGCGCGTTCGCCGGCATTCTCGGGCTGATCGCGGGCCCGACGCTCGTCGTCGTCGCGCTCGGCGTGCTGTACGCGAAGACGCAGAACGATCCGCACGTGCAGCACCTGTTCGCGGGGCTCGCGGCCGCGGCTGCCGGGCTGCTCGTCGCGATGGCCGTGAAGGTCGCGAAGCAGCTGCGGCATGCGCGCACGGCGGCCGGTATCGCGGCACTCGCGTTCGTCGCGATCGCGGTGCTGCGCATGCCTTTGCTGACCACGATGCTGGTGCTGACGCCCGTCAGCGTGTGGCTCGCGTCGCGGCGTCGCGATGCGGGCACGCCACGGCCGGCGCCGGCTGCCGCGCGCGACGCGCAGCACGGAGGCCGGTGATGAACGACACGCTGGTCGCGATCGCGACGATTTTCAGCCAGCTGTCGCTGCTGGCGTTCGGCGGCGGCAACACGATCCTGCCGGAGATGCAGCGGCAGGTGGTCGACGTGCATCACTGGATGAGCGCGCACGAGTTCACCGCGCTGTTCGCGCTGGCGCAGGCGGCGCCCGGGCCGAACATGATGATCGTGTCGCTGGTCGGCTGGCACGTGGCCGGCTGGGCCGGGCTGCTCGTCGCGTCGCTCGCGAAGTTCGGGCCGTCGTCGATCGTCACCGTGCTCGCGCTGCATGCGTGGGAACGCTTTCGCGACCGGCCGTGGCGTCGTTACGTGCAGCAGGGGATGATGCCCGTCACGGCCGGGCTCGTCGCGGCGAGCGCGGTGCTGATCTCCGAGGCGTCGAACCGTACGGCGATCCAGTGGGGCATCACGGCCGCGTGCGCGGTGCTCGCATGGCGCACGCGCATCCATCCGCTGTGGCTGCTCGCGGGCGGCGCGCTGATCGGGCTCACGGGCATCGGGCAGTGAGCCGCCGTGCCGCCGGCCGTTGCCGGTTGCGATCGCCGGCCATGGCAGGCTACTGCGGCGCCGGCAGGTCGCTGTTCACCATCCCGAGCAGCCGGCCGCGCTCGCTGTAGACGTCGTCCGTCGTTGTCGGCCAGTCGACCACGTATCCCGCCTCGAGCGCATCGCGCATGATCGTGCCGTAATCGGCCTTCGCGAGTCTGCCGCCGCGCAACGCGTCGGCCACCTCGTGCTTCAGCTTCGGCGTGAACGACGGATAGGCCGCCACCAGCGCCGCATACTGGCGCGCATCGATCTCGCCCGATTCGCGGTTGAACGCCCAGACGGCCACCAGCACGATCGCGGCGAGCGGGATGACGGTAAAGCGCAGGAAGAACTTCGCGAGTGTCATTCGAAGGCTCGATGAAGAGGCGCGGGGCGGCGATCGGCTCCAGGCGGGCCGTAATCGGCCCGCAACCGGCCCGGTATACTCGGCCGGTCCGTCGGCGGCGAAACCCGCCCGGACGACACGTTCCCGCCGGGCGATACGCGGCGGCAATCCGCACCCTGACGGCGAGCATTATATTGGCGCGCGGCAAGCGGCGAGGCCCGGCCGCGCAGCGCCGACGGCATCCCGCGCCGGCCGGCGGGACTGAATTTCGCACCGCCCGCCGTGCGCGGCGCGCACCACGGGAGGATCGATGGATCTCGACGGCGCCAGCCGCAATCTCACTGTCGCCGCGTTGCTGACGCTGTCCGGCGGTTACCTCGACGCGTACACGTACGTCGGCCACGGCCACGTGTTCGCGAACACGATGACCGGCAACGTCGCGCTGCTCGGCATCAACCTGTCGGCCGGCGAATGGGCCGCCGCGCTGCATCACGTGCCGCCGCTCGTCGGCTTCGTGATCGCGGTGTTCGTCGCACACCTGCTCGGCCTCGCCGCGCAGCGCGGCTGGATGCGGCACACGGCGTTCGCGTGCCTGATCGTCGAGATCGCGTTTCTCTGCGTCGCGGCGAGCGGCCTCGTCGGCGCATCGAGCGCCTGGCTGATTCCGGGTATCTCGTTCGTCGCGACGCTGCAGACGCTGTCGTTCACCCATCTCGAGGAACTGTCGTACACGTCGGTGATGACGACCGGCAACCTGCGGCGCGCCGCGCAGAAGCTGTTCGTCGGTTTGATCCCGCGCTACGACGCGGGCGCGCTGCACGACTCGGCGCTGCTCGCGACGATCAGCTTCTGCTTCCTGGCCGGCGCGGTGGCCGGCGGCCTCGTGACGCGGCTCGTGCCGGACATCGCGCTGTGGGGCGCGGTGCTGCTGCTCGTCGGCGCATTCGCGGAGATCGTGCGGCGTGCGTGGCGTCGCGCGGGGAACGGCGGCGATGGCGACGGCGAGGCCGCGCAAACGGCCTGACCGCACGCTTCACGCGGCAGCCGTTGGCGCCGCGTTCCGTCGTCACCGATTCATCGATCCATTGTTGTTCCGCCGGCGCACCCCGACGCGGGCCGGTCGCACTGGCCGCGCCCGTTGTCGGTATGCGCGGCATCTTCCGGTTGCGTTCGATCGCGCGGGCCGGCCCGCCACGATACCGCTTTCACCGCGCCGCACCATCGCCGATCCTTACAGCGCGGCACGCAAATGCCGATGGCCTCGCGACCCGTGGCGTCGCCGCGTCAGGCAAGCCCGGCGCGGGAAACGTTGTTCCCGGGCGACAGTCGCGCCATTACGGCGCGTTTCAATTTCTTTCAGCGAAGGCACTCGTCATATGATTCAGGCCACATCGCGTGCGCCATGAACGTGCGCGATCGCCACCCGGCTGCGCACGCGGCCGGCAATGAACGGAGACACCTACAAAAAGGAAAGCTCATGAAGCAGACCACCCGACTCGCAGCCATCGCAGGGGGCGCCGCGCTCGCATTCGCCAGCCAGTACGCGGCGGCACAAAGCTCGGTCACGCTGTGGGGCGTCGCCGACGTCAGCGTCCGTTACCTGACCAACGCGAACGCCAAGAACGACGGCCTGCTGTCGATGACCAACGGCGCGATCACCAACAGCCGCTTCGGCATCTACGGCACGGAAGACCTCGGCAGCGGCCTGAAGGCCGTGTTCAACCTCGAAAGCGGCGTGAACCTGCAGAACGGCGCATTCGCCGACAGCGGCCGCCTGTTCAACCGTGCGGCATACGTCGGCCTGCAGAGCCCGTACGGCACGGTGACCCTCGGTCGCCAGAAGACGCCGCTGTTCGACCTGCTGTCGGACACCTACGATCCGCTGACGGTCGGCAACTACCTCGAGAACGCATGGCTGCCGGTTGCACTCGGCGGCGGCCTGTATGCGGACAACCAGATCAAGTACACGGGCAAGTTCGCGGGCCTGACCGCGAAGGCGATGTACTCGACCGGCACCAACTACGAATCGACCGGCGCCGGCGGCTTCTCGGGCCAGATTCCGGGTTCGCTCGGCAAGGGCAACGCATGGGGCGTGTCGCTGTCGTACGTGATGGGTCCGCTCAGCATCGCGGCCGGCGCGCAGCAGAACAGCGACAACTCGGCGCGCAAGCAGACGATCTACCACGCGAACGTCGTGTACGCGTTCAGCAAGGCGAAGGTCTATGCCGGCTACCTGCGCTCGAAGGACGACACGGGCTTCGTCGACAGCCTGCTCGCACAGCAGACGATTCCGGTCGCGAAGGGCACCGGCCGGATCGACGACGGTCCGTTCGCGGGCGTGAGCTGGCAGGTCAGCACGCCGCTGACGCTGACGGGCGCGTTCTACTACGACCACATGCGCAATGCGATGACCGCGAACGGCACGCTCGCGAGCGGCAACCGCTATGCGGTCGTCGGCATCGCCGAGTACGCGCTGAGCAAGCGCACCGAAGTCTACGGCACCGTCGACTTCAACAAGACGAACGGCGCGGCGAACGTCGAGCTGCCGGGTCGCAGCAACCAGACCGGCATCGCGATCGGCCTGCGCAATATCTTCTGACGAACGTCGGAACACGTGCGCCGGCATCTGTCTGGCACGCATCGAAGAGGCTCCGCAAGGGGCCTCTTTTTTTTCGTCACGCGGCCTTCATATGCGCGCACGACTATTCAGCGATCGCTCCATCACGCAATGCCCGCGCCGTAAGCCATCCGTCGGCAATCCAGAACATACTTTTACAGTACGCGCGTAGGCTTTCCGCTACGCTGCGTGCATCGCCCGTTGCGTGCCGTCGTGCGCGCGCGTGCGCTGTTCCGGCAGGCGCTCGGCGAGCGCGGCCGGCCTGGTGCGTAACTTGTGTATCCGGTGATGACAATCGCGGTGCGCCGGTTTTTTTCGTGGGACGATGCGCTCACGATTTTCTTGAAAGGGGATGACGATGGGTATCCTGAACACGGTAGGTGAAATCGCTGGCGCAGTGGCGGCTGTCGAAGGCGCGGAAAAGCTGGATCCGGATGCGGGTCTGCTGACCAAGGCGGCAGCGGCCGTCGCCGGCTTCAAGGGCGCCGAGGCAGTCGAAGGCCTGCTCGAGAAGAAGAAGGAAGACCAGCCCGAGCAGCAGGCAGACGATACGCAGGCGACGGACGGCAGCGACACGTCGCAGGCATGAGCATGGCGGCTGGTCCGGCCGCGGGCGCGCACTTCGCGCGCCCGGGCGGACCGGTGCCGCGCGGCCGGCAGGTCGGGCATGCGGTCGATCGGTGACGCATGACACACCCGGCAGCTGGGTTGACCGGCGAGAGGCAATGTCTCTCGCCGTTTTTTATTGGGCGCGCGCCGGGTCGTACCGCGGCCCGCAAGAATTCCGGAATCTTGCTATCGTGCCGTCATCCGAACTGCGATGAGGCAATGCGATGGATTTCGACTACGACCTGTTCGTCATCGGGGCCGGCTCGGGCGGCGTGAGGCTCGCGCGGATGTCGGCGTCATACGGCGCGCGCGTCGGCATAGCGGAACAGGAGCAGATCGGCGGCACCTGCGTGCTGCGCGGCTGCATTCCGAAGAAGCTGCTCGTCTACGCATCGCACTACCCGCACGAAGTCGAGGACGCGAAGGGCTTCGGCTGGACCTTCGGCGCCGGCACGCTCGACTGGTCCGCGCTGATCGCCGCGAAGGATCGCGAGATCAATCGGCTGAGCGACATCTACATCAGCCTGCTGCGGCAATCGGGCGTCGACATGCACGCGGGGCGCGCGACGCTCGTCGATGCGCACACGGTCGCCATCGGCGAGCGCACGATTCGTGCGCGCCACATCGCGATCGCCACCGGCTCGCGTCCGTCGCTGCCGCCGCGGCCCGGCATCGAGCATGCGATCACGTCGCGCGAGGCGCTGTCGCTCGCGACGCTGCCCAAGCGTATCGCGGTGGTGGGCGGCGGTTATATCGCGGTCGAGTTCGCGGGCATCTTCAACGGCTTCGGCAGCCACGTCGACCTGTTCTATCGTGGCGAGAAAATCCTGCGCGGCTTCGATGACGACGTGCGTCAGTTCCTGACCGACGAGATGACGAAGCAGGGCGTCACGATCCATTCGCGCGCGGTGGTCGAATCGATTTCCCGCGCGGACGACGGCACGCTGAGCGTGCGCGTCGGCGACGCGCGGCACGGGCCGTACGACGCGGTGCTCTATGCGACCGGCCGCGTGCCGAACGTCGACGGGCTCGGACTCGAACAGGCGGGCGTCATGCTCGACGCACGTGGTGCGATCGCCGTCGATGCGTATTCGGCGACGTCGGTTGCGTCGATCCATGCGATCGGCGACGTTACGTCGCGTCCGCAGCTCACGCCGGTGGCGACACGCGACGGCGGGCTGCTTGCGCGGACGCTGTTCGGCGGGTCACGCGTCGCGGCCGATCACGCATGGGTGCCGTCGGCCGTGTTCAGCCAGCCCGAGGTCGCGACGGTCGGCCTCACCGAAGCGGATGCGCGTCGCACGCACGGCGACGTCGACATCTACCGCACGTCGTTCAAGGCACTGCGCCATACGCTGTCGGGCCGCGACGAGCGCACGATGATGAAGCTCGTCGTCGCGCGCGACAGCCAGCGCGTGATCGGCGCGCACATGGTCGGCCGCGACGCGGGCGAGATCATCCAGGGCATCGCGATCGCGATTCGCGCGGGCGCGACGAAGGCGCAGTTCGACGACACGATCGGCATCCATCCGACTGCGGCCGAGGAGTTCGTGACGATGCGGCAGAAGGTGGCCGACTAGCGGGAAGGGCGCGCGCGTCTGCACGCGCGCGTGCGGCCGGATTGCGTATTGGCCGGGATACTGCTTTTTGCGTGGCAGGGCCCGACGATATTCGGCGATTATTTTCGAGATATTGGTAATCCGGGCTGACTGCGCGGGCAATATGTCTCGATATTGACGGATCGGCGCCCCGTTCGCCGCCGCAACCAAAGAAAATCGCCGCACTCGGGTTATATACAGGCGAAGCATTTATCTACAGGGCATTCCGCCTGATTCGGCCGCGCATTTCATATAGATACGAAAATCGTCAACTATTATCAAGATTGCCCGTCTCAATAATCAGGCTTGATATGATCGCGAAAAATCATATACGGGGCCGATCATGCGCGATCAACAGCGCAGTAACCAGCGTCACGATGTAACCGGCGCGCGCGAGCCTGTCGCGCACTGCGTCGTCCATCCGCTTTTTGCCGCAACACATCGGTTGCGCATTCCACTTCTTCACATCTAGCTATCGCCGGCCCGGCGATGAGTTCGCGTGCGCGCGCATCGCGCCGATGCACGCGCACCCGTTCCGGGCAATCTTTCCACGCAAGGAGACCAGCAGTGAACATTCAGACACGACGCACCGTTCTCGTGGTGGCAGCGGTTGTCGCAGCGCTGTCCGGCTGCGCGACCGAATCGTCGCGCACGCTCGACGTGCCGGCCGTGAGCAGCGCGCAGAAGCCGTATGCAGGCAAGCGTGTCGCGATCGCGGTCGGCAAGTTCGACAACCGCTCGAGCTACATGCGCGGCATCTTCTCGGACGGCATCGACCGCCTCGGCGGACAAGCGAAGACGATCCTCGTCACGCGCCTGCAGCAGAGCCGGCGCTTCAACGTGCTCGATCGCGAGAACCTCGACGAGATCAAGCAGGAAGCCGGCTTCATGAAGAAGGCGCAAGCCGTGAAGGGCGCGAACTACGTGGTGACGGGCGACGTGACCGAGTTCGGCCGCAAGGACGTCGGCGATCACCAGCTGTTCGGCATCCTCGGCCGCGGCAAGACGCAGGTCGCGTACGCGAAGGTCAACCTGAACATCGTCGACACGACGACGTCGGAAGTCGTGGCATCGAGCCAGGGCGCCGGCGAGTTCAGCCTGTCGAATCGCGAGGTGATCGGCTTCGGCGGCACGGCGGGATACGACTCGACGCTGAACGGCAAGGTGCTGGACCTCGCGATCCAGGAAGCCGTGAACCATCTGGCCGAGCAGGTTGACGCCGGGGCGCTGAAGGTACCGCAGTAAGTACCGCAGCGAGTATCGAAGGACGTGCCGCAGCGGGCGCCGGGGCCGGCGTCGCGCTCGAGCGATTCACCACGACATCAAAAGAGAAAAGACCATGAAACGGGGTATCTGGCTGCCGGCGACGGCCGCCGCATTGCTGCTCGCCGGCTGCGCGAGCTCGCCGCCGCCGCTCTATCAGTGGACGGGCTATCAGCCACAGGTGTACGAATACTTCAAGGGGCAGAAGTCGCCGCAGGAGCAGATCGACGCGCTCGAAAAAGCGTTGCAGGACATCCGCGGGAAGGGCCATACGCCGCCGCCGGGCTTCCATGCGCATCTCGGGATGCTGTACGCGAGCGTCGGCAACGAGCAGCAGGCCGAGCAGGAACTGCAGGCCGAGAAGCAGTTGTTCCCGGAATCGTCGACCTACATGGATTTCCTGCTGAAGAAGAAGACCGGCGCGGCGAAACCCGCGGATCAGAAGGCTGCCGGCCAGAAGGGGGCCGACCAGACGATCGCCGGGCAGAAGAACGCCGATTCGAACCCCGCCAAACAGTGACGCGCCCGCCATGTTCAAGACACTTTCATTCAAGCTGATGTCCGTGCTGTCGATCGTCGCGCTGCTGAGCGCGTGCGCGCAGCCGGTGAAACGGCCCGATTACACGGCGTTCAAGAAGAGCCAGCCGCGCTCGATTCTCGTGCTGCCGCCCGTCAACGAGACCTCCGACGTCGGCGCGACCTACGGGATGCTGTCGCAGATGACGCTGCCGCTCGCCGAGTCCGGCTATTACGTCGTGCCGGTCGCGGTGATGGACGAGACCTTCAAGCAGAACGGCCTGACCAACGCGGCCGAGATCCAGGAGACGCCGCCCGCGAAGCTGCGCGAGATCTTCGGCGCGGACGCCGCGCTGTATTCGAAGGTTTCGAAATACGGCACCGTGTACCGGATCCTCGCGAGCGCGACGGTCGTGTCCGCGTCGGCGAAGCTCGTCGACCTGCGCACGGGCGACGTGCTGTGGCAGGGCAGCGCCAGCGCGGCCAGTGACGAAGGCGGTAACAGCGGCGGTGGCGGCCTGATCGGGATGCTCGTGACGGCAGCGGTCAAGCAGATCGCGAACACGCTGATGGACCAGAGCCACGATGTCGCCGCGTTTACGAGCGGACGGCTGCTGATGGCAGGGCCGCCAAGCGGCCTGCTGTACGGTCCGCACTCGCCGAAGTACGGCACCGACTGAACGGCGCGGGCGCCGCATCGAAGCCCCGCCATCCGATCGAACGGCCGCGCGAACGCGCGGCCGTTTTGCATGGTCGCGCCGCTGCGTTCGCCGCCCGCATCGCGCCGCTGCCTCGTAACGCTCAATGCACGCCGAACGCGTCGAGCAGCCGGTACCAGCTCATCGCGAGCACCAGCGCCGGCGTGCGCAGCGCCGCGCCGCCCGGGAAGTCGCGATGCCGGATCTTGTCGAACAGGTCGAAGCGGCTCGCCTGCCCGTCGATCGCCTCGGCGATCAGCTTGCCCGCGAGCGCGGTCGTGTTCACGCCGTGCCCGGAAAAGCCCTGCGCGAAGTACATCGTCGGCGCGACGCGGCCGAAGTGCGGCGCGCGGTTCATCGTGATGTCGACGAAGCCGCCCCATGCGTAGTCGACCTTCACATCCGCGAGCTGCGGGAACGTCTTCAGCATGTCCTGGCGCATCGCTTCCGCGAGATCGCGCGGCTCGCGCGTCGAATAGCTGACCTTGCCGCCCCACACGAGCCGCGTGTCGGGGGCCGGCCGGAAATAGTCGAGTACGAAGCGGCTGTCGCAGATCGCCGCACGCGCGGGCATCAGCGCGGCGGCGCGCGCTTCGCCGAGCGGCTCGGTCGCGATCACGTAGGTGCCGACCGGCATGATCTTCTTCGACAACGCGGGCGCGAGCGTACCGACGTAGGTATTGCACGCGAGCACGACGAAGCGCGCGCGGACGTTGCCGCCGCTCGTCTCGACGACGTGGCCGCCCGCGACGTCGCGCACGCGCGTCACGCAGCTGTCCTCGTGGATGCGCACGCCCGCGCCGGTCGCCGCGCGTGCGAGGCCGAGCGTGTAGTTGAGCGGATGGAGGTGGCCGCTGTCGGGGTCGTACAGGCCGCCGCAATAGCGCGCGGACTGCACGTAGTCGCCGAGCTCGTCGGCTTCGACGAAATGGAAACGGTCATAGCCGAAGCGCTTCGCGGCTTCGTCGCGCCAGCGCTTCAGCGCATCGGCGTCGCGCTCGGTGTTCGCGGCGGTCAGGTAGCCGGGCACCAGCGCGCAATCGATGTCGTGTTGCGCGATCCGCGACTTCACGAGCGACAGCGTTTCGAGCCCCATGTCCCAGATGCGCTTCACGTCGCCTTCCGGCATGAATTGCCCGAACGTGTCGATGTCGCACGCGAAGCCGCCGATCAACTGGCCGCCGTTGCGGCCGCTCGCTGCCCATCCGACCCGCGACGCTTCGAGCACGGTCACCGAATGGCCGCGCTCGGCGAGGTTGAGCGCGGCGGACAGGCCCGTGAGGCCCGCGCCGATCACGCACACGTCGGCGTCGATCGTGCCGGCGAGCGGCGCGTGGCGGGTCGTATCGTTGGCGGTCGCCGCGTAGTAGGACGCGACGTGCGGCTGGTTGGCTAATGTCTGCATATTTAGGATGACAGATAAAGTGGGCTCAGAACAGCTCGCGCACGCGGTGGTACAGCATCCCGAGTTCGAGCGCGGGTTGCCGCCATGCGTCGCCGCCGGGGAAGCGCCGGTGGCGCACGCGCGCGAACAGGTCGAACGCGCGCGTGTCGCCTGCGATCGCGCCGGCGACCGCACGTCCGGCGATGCCGGTGAGCGCGACGCCGTGCCCGCTGAAGCCCTGGACGTAGAAGAAGTTCGGATCGAGCGTGCCGAAGTCGGGTGCGCGGTTGCGCGTGACGTCGACGAAGCCGCCCCATGCGTGGTCAACGCGTACGTCGCCGAGCTGCGGGAACACGCCGACCATGCGCTGCCGGATCGTTTCGGCGAGCGTGGCGGGCGACGCGCCGGCCGAGTTCGCGCGGCCGCCGAACAGCATCCGGTGGTCGGCCGACAGCCGGAAGTAGTCGAGGAAGAAGTTGTTGTCGCACACAGCTTCGCGCTGGGCGATCAGCACATCGGCGCGCGCCTGGCCGAGCGGCTCGGTCGCGATGATGTACGACGCGATCGGCGCGATGCGGGCGGCGGTCGCGGCGGGCAGCACGCCGCCCGGGCCCGCGTTGCAGCACGACACGACGAAGCGGCAGCGCACCTCGCCCGACGGCGTGCGCACGACGGGCCGCGCGCCGCGCACGACATCGAGCGCGGGCGTGTGCGCATACAGCGCGACACCTTCGCGGCGCGCCGCATCGGCGAGGCCGAGGCAGTACTTGAGCGGATGCAGGTGGCCCGACAGCGGATCGTGCACACCGGCCAGGTAGCGCGTCGATGCGATGCGCGCGCGGATCTCGCCGGTGTCGAGCCACGCGAGCGACGGATGGCCCCAGCGCGACGTCGCGGCGTCCATCCACGCGCGCAGGTCGTCGATGCGGCGCGGCTTCGTCGCGACCGTCAGGTAGCCGCGCGTGAAGTCGCAGTCGATCCCGTAGTGCGCGATCCGCTCGGCGATCAGCGCGACGCCGTCGAGCGATAGCGACCACGCGGCGCGCGCGCCGTCGGCGCCGAGCTGCCGCTCGATCTCCTCGTCCTTCGCGAAGCCAGTGATCGCCTGTCCGCCGTTGCGGCCCGACGCACCCCAGCCGGGCCGGTGCGCATCGATGACCGCGACGGACAGCCCGCGCGCGCGACAGTCGAGCGCGGTCGACAGGCCCGCGAAGCCGGCGCCGATCACGCAGACGTCGACGTCGATCGTGTCGTCGAGCACCGGGTCGTCAACCACGGGCCGCGTGGCCGTCGCTTCGTAGTACGAGTCGCGCGCGAGCGCATCGGCGCGGAGGGTGAAAGACTGCGTCATCAAACCGACTCCCTCGAAAAGGCTGCCACGGCCGCGACTTGCCGGCAGCCGCCCTTGAAAATGGCGCGGGACGCCGTGCGCGCGGCACGGCGTCCCGCGTGTGCTGCGTCAGAACGAATAGATGAACTGCGTCGCGAGCAGGTCGTTGGACTTGCTGTACGAACCGTCGTTGCGCAGGAACACCTTGTTGTTCGCCCAGTCGTGCCGGTATTCGACCTTCACGGTGATCTGCTGGGTCGGATAGAACAGCAGGTCGAGCGCAACGTCCTGACGGATCGCGCCCTTGCACTCGAAGCCGAGGCCACCGCCGGCCTTCGACGTCGCGAGGCAATCCGAATCGACGCCGAAGCCGTTGTTCGGATCCATCCCGTTGCCGTTCAGCGAGATGCCGCCACCGCCGCCGCCGTTCTTGCTGTTCACGAGTGCATCGTAGCGCAGCGTGACGCCCATGCGGCCGACCACCGGCGCGTTGAACTTGCGGTGCGCGAGCAGCGACAGCCCGTACCACTGAGCAAGCCCGCCGTTGAACGCCGCATGATCCTGCCGGCCGTAGTCGACTTCGGCGTTGTACTGGATGTCGGCGAGCGTGTAGGTCGCGTCAAGCTCGCCGAAGAAGAACGAGCCATACGCGCTCGGCGCGTTGCCGCCCGGGCCGTAGTGCACGACGCCGTTCGAATCGATCGCGCTCGACAGCGTCTGGCGGCCGATGTTGAACGATCCGCCGATGTCGAGCGCGCTCGACCACGTGTAGTCCGCACGCGCGGTGAAGGTCGGCACCTTGTTGCTGGTGCTGATCGGGTCGCCGAGCGCATTGGTGCCGGTCTGCGTGACCGAGCCGTAGGTGCGGTACTGCTCGTTGCCGACGAAGAACTTCCACGCCCAGTTGCCCTTCGTGTAGTTCGCACCGGCACCGATGTAGCTGCCCGGATCGGAGAAGTCGTACAGCAGGTTGTGCGTGAGCGTGAGCATCTGGTTCGACTGCTGCACCTCGTAGCCGCCGAAGCTCGGGATCAGGCCGGCCACGAGTGTCGTCTCGGCCGTGATCGGCACGTTGACGACCGCCGTGTTCAGGATGTTGTTGCCGATGTTGCCGCGCGAGTTCTGCAGCAGCGTGATGCCGTTGCCGCGGTTCGGCATCAGCGTGATTTCCGCCGACGGCGCCATCGGGCCGACGCCGAACGTCTTCTTGATGTCGAGGTAGAGATCGCCGAACGTGCTGTTGAAGTAGTTGTACGCGCTCTCGTGGTTCGCGAACAGGAACGACGACGTGCCGGCCGCGCGGTTGTAGATGTAGGTCGGATCGATGTAGCCCGTCACCGACAGGCCGGCGAGCGGGCCCGTGTTGGCCGCGTCCGTCAGCGAGTCGACCTTCAGCTGCTGGTTCGCGATCTGCTGCTTCATTTCGCCGACCTCGTCGTTGGTCAGCGTGGCCTGCGCCTTGCCGTAATCCGGCGAGCCCGGATCGACGGCCACCGCGACCGGCGCCGCGCCGGCCTTCGCACCGGCCTGCGCGACGGCGCCGCCGCCCGGCTTCGCGGTGAGCTGCGCCTGCATGGCCTTCATCTGTTTCTGCAGCGCCGCGACCTGCGCCTGCAGCGCCTTGATCTCGGCTGATGTCGAGTCGGCCAGCGCGATGCCCGGCAACGCGCCGGCCACCAGCAGGCAGATCAGTTTCTTCTTCATTGCGGATTCTCCTTGTCGTGCGCCTGTCAAAGTGCGATCGGTTTGCGCGCCGCATCACGCGGCGCGCGGGTCTTGTTATCGATGAAAGGGAAAGGGGAGGGTCACGCCACCGCGAACGCCGCCTTCATGTCGGCCACCCGGCGCCGTTCGCGCGCGATCATCATCCGGTTCACGACGATCACGCCGATCGTCACGGCCGTGATGAACAGCGTCGCCAGTGCATTCATCTCCGGGTTCAGCCCGAGCCGCACGCGCGAGAACACCACCAGCGGCAGCGTCGTCGACCCCGGCCCCGACAGGAACGCCGACAGCACCAGGTCGTCGATCGACAGCGTGAACGACAGCAGCCAACCCGACAGCAGCGCCTGCGAGATCAGCGGCAGCGTCACCACGAAGAACACCTTCAGCGGCGTCGCGCCCAGATCGAGCGCCGCCTCCTCCAGCGACTTGTTCATCTCCTTCACGCGCGACTGCACGATGATCGCCACGTACGACACGCACAGCATCACGTGACCGATCCAGATCGTCAGCATCCCGCGCCCCTTCGGCCAGCCGAACATCTGCTCCAGCGCCACGAACAGCAGCAGCAGCGAGATGCCCTGGATCACTTCCGGAATCACCAGCGGCGCGTTGATCATCCCCGTGTACAGCGTGAAGCCCTTGAAGCGGCCGAAGCGCGCGAGCACGAAGCCCGCCCACGTGCCGATCACGACCGACGCGGTGGCCGTCAGCAGGCCGATCTTCAGCGACAGCCACGCGGCCGTCAGCAGCTCGTCGTCCTCCAGCAGCGCCGCGTACCACTTCAGCGAGAAGCCCGACCACACCGTCACCAGCTTCGACTCGTTGAACGAGTACACGACCAGGCTGATGATCGGGATGTACAGGAACAGGAAGCCGAAGGCGAGGACGCCCGTCGACAGCGGTTTGCTCGGCTTGATCATTTCGCTTCCTCCAGTTCCTTGACCTGGTAGTACTGGAACAGCGCCATCGGCACCAGCAGCAGCATCACCATCGCGACCGTCACCGCGGACGCCATCGGCCAGTCCATGTTGTTGAAGAATTCATCCCACATCACGCGGCCGATCATCAGCGTGTCGGCACCGCCGAGCAGTTCCGGAATCACGTACTCGCCCACCGCCGGGATGAACACCAGCAGGCTGCCGGCGATGATCCCGTTCTTCGACAGCGGCAGCGTGATCCGCGTGAACGCGACCCACGGCTTCGCGCCCAGGTCGTACGCGGCTTCGAGCAGCGTCAGGTCCATCTTCACCAGGTGCGCGTACAGCGGCATCACCATGAACGGCAGGTACGAATAGACCATCCCGATGTAGACGCCCGCATCGCTGTGATACAGCCGCAGCGGCGTGTGGATGATGCCGAGCGCGATCAGCGTGTGGTTCAGCAGGCCGTCGTCCTTCAGGATGCCGATCCAGGCGTACACGCGGATCAGGAACGAGGTCCAGAACGGCAGCATCACGGCCATCATCAGCACGTTGCGGCGGTTCGGCTCCGAGCGGGCGATGTAGTACGCCATCGGGTAGCCGATCAGCAGGCACAGCACGGTCGACACGGCGGCCATCTTCAGCGAGCTGAGGTAGGTCGCGATGTACAGGTCGTCCTGCAGCAGGAACGCGTAGTGCGACAGCTGCAGCGCGAAGTGCACGACGCCGTCCTTGAACTCGACGAGCGACGTGTACGGCGGGATGCCCATCACCTGGTCGGCGAAGCTGATCTTCAGCACCAGCACGAACGGCAGCGCGAAGAAGACCGCGAGCCACAGGAACGGCACGCCGATCGCGACGCTGCGGCCCGACGGCAGCAACCGCGACAGCGCGGCGAAGCGGCCCGGGCGGGCCCGGCCGGCGCCGGTGCTCGTGGCGCCGGGCGACACCGGCGTGGACGGAGTGGAAGCAGAGGTTCTCATCGTGTCGTCCTCATTGCGTCAGCACGACGCCGCTGGCCGGCGACCACGACACGAACACGTCGTCGTTCCACGCCGGGGCCGTGTCGCTCATCAGGTGCGAGCTCGACAGGTTCGACACGACCGTCTTCCCGCTCGGCAGGCGCACGTGATACAGCGAATAGCTGCCCATGTACGCGATGTCGGTCACGACGCCGCGCGCCCAGTTGTGCTTCGAACCCGGCTTCTCGCGCGACACGTGCACGCGTTCCGGGCGCACCGAGATGCCGACCGGCATCCCGAGCGGGCCGGTGATGCCGTGGCTCACGTACATGCGTGCTTCGAGGTCGTCGCTTTCGACGAAGATGTGATCGGGCTCGTCCTCGACGACACGGCCTTCGAACAGGTTGGTCGAGCCGATGAATTCGGCGGAGAAGCGGCTGTTCGGAAACTCGTACACCTCGCCCGGCGCACCGATCTGCACGATCTTGCCTTCGCTCATCACCGCGAGGCGGCTGGCCATCGTCATCGCCTCTTCCTGATCGTGCGTGACCATCACGCAGGTCACGTCGACTTTGTCGATGATGTTCACGAGTTCGAGCTGGGTTTTCTGGCGGATCTTCTTGTCGAGCGCGGACATCGGCTCGTCGAGCAGCAGCAGCTTCGGGCGCTTGACCAGCGAGCGAGCCAGCGCGACGCGCTGCTGCTGGCCGCCGGAGAGCTGATGCGGCTTGCGCTGCGCGTACTTGCTCATCTGCACGAGCGCGAGCGCGTCGGCCACGCGTTCCTTGATTTCGTTCTTCGGTGTGCCTTCCTGCTTCAGGCCGAACGCGACGTTCGATTCGACCGACATGTGCGGGAACAGCGCGTACGACTGGAACATCATGTTCACGGGGCGGCGGTACGGCGGCAGCGCCGCGAGGTCCTCGCCGTCGACGAAGATCTTGCCGGAGGTGGCCGTTTCCAGCCCGGCAAGCATGCGCAGCAGCGTGGACTTGCCGCAGCCCGAGCTGCCGAGCAGCGCGAACAGCTCGTTCTTCGCGATCGTCAGGTTCACGTTGTCGACGGCCGTGCTGTCGCCGAATTTCTTCACGACGTTTTCGATTCGCACGAAGGCGTCGTTTTGCGTACGGGGCGCGGCGGCCGGTTGGGTCTGTCGTGCAGCAGCGGAAGAGGGTATCGATTGCATGGGAGTCACCATTCGTTCTTCACGGATTGCAGGCGTGAGCGTCCCCGCGCGAGGCGCGCAACGCGACTCGCGGACAACGGCTCGTGCCGGATGGAACAGTGCGCGCGGCGCGCGCGGGCGGACGGAGGTCCGCGAATCTCAGGCGGGCAGGCGTGGAGCGATGCCTGCGCCGCCGTGATGCCTGGCGATCAGTGGCCGGTCTTCAGCTGCGCCCACAGGCGGTTCTGGAGACGCAGGATGTCGGCCGGCATCGGCTTCATCAGCACCATCTTCTTCAGCACGTCTTCAGGCGGGTAGACGGTCGGGTCCTGCGCGACGCCCGGCGTGACGAACTGGTGCGCGGCCTTGTTCGCGGTCGGGTAGAACACCGTGTTGGTGATCGCCGCGTTGACCTTCGGATCGGAAATGTAGTTGATCCACTTCAGTGCAGCCTCGGGGTGCGGCGCATCCTTCGGGATCACCATCACGTCGAACCACAGCAGGCCGCCTTCCTTCGGGTTCGAGAACTTGATGTCGTACGAGCGCTTCGCTTCGGACGAGCGGCGATGCGCGATGCCGACGTCGCCCGACCAGCCGAGCGCGACGCACACGTCGTTGTTCGCGAGGTCGTTGATGTAGCCGGACGAGTTGAATTGGGTGATGTACGGGCGGACTTTCTTCAGGACTTCGAATGCAGCCTGGTAATCGCCGGGGTTCTTGCTGTTCGGATCCTTGCCCATGTATTGCAGCGTGGCGGCGAACACGTCGACGGCCTGGTCGAGGAACGACACGCCGCAGCCCTTCAGCTTCTCCATGTTGGCCGGGTCGAACACCAGTGCCCAGCTGTCGACGGGCGCCTTGTCGCCGAGTGCCTTCTTCACTGCCTGCGCGTTGTAGCCGATGCCGTCCGTGCCGTAGGCCCAGGGGACACCGTACTGGTTGCCCGGATCGGCATCCGAGATCATCTTCATCAGCAGCGGATCGAGGTTCGCGAGGTTCGGCAGCTTCGACTTGTCGAGCTTCTGGTACACGCCGGCCTGGATCTGCTTGGCCATGTAGTTCGACGTCGGCACGACGATGTCGTAACCCGAACTGCCGGCAAGCAGCTTCGCCTGAAGCGTGTCGTCGCTGTCGTAGTTGTCGTACTTGACGTGGATGCCCGTCTGCTTCTGGAAGTTCGGGATCGTGTCCGGCGCGATGTAGTCGGACCAGTTGTAGACATTCAGGTCCTCGGCATGCGCCGATGGGCTGGCGACTGACGTGAACGCTGCCGCGGCGGCGAGGGCGGCAACAGAACAGGCTTGGCGAAGAAAGCAGGCACGCATGGTGGAATTCCCCTGGTTATGGCGGCGTGCGGCGCCCGCCGCACGCCTATAGGCAAAGCCGTTACGAAATACCCAGTTGCTGGGCGGTTGCATCGACGGCCTTCTTCGCCTTCGACACGAGTTCATCGATTTCCGGACGCGAAATCACGAGCGGCGGCGACAGCAGCATCCGGTCGCCGGTCGCACGCATGATCAGGTTGCCGTTGAAGCAGAAGTCGCGGCAGATCGTGCCGACGTCGCCGCCGTTCGCGAAGCGGCGGCGTTCAGCCGGCGCTTCGGACAACTGCAGGCTCGCGACGAGGCCATGGCCATGCACTTCGCCGATGATCGGGTGACGCGCGAAGGTTTCGCGCATCAGCGCCTGGAAGTACGGGCCGGTGTCGTTCTTCACGCGCTCGACGATCCCTTCGTCGCGCAGCAGCTTCAGGTTAGCGACCGCGACGGCCGCCGCGACCGGGTGCCCCGAGTACGTGAGGCCGTGGTTGAATTCGCCGTTGTCGATGATCGGGCGTGCAACACGCTCGTGGATACCGACCGCCCCCATCGGCACATAACCCGACGTGAGGCCCTTCGCCATCGTGATCAGATCCGGCTCGAAACCGAAGTGCTGGTGTGCGAACCATTCGCCAGTGCGGCCGAACCCGCCGATCACTTCGTCGGCGACGAGCAGGATGTCGTACTTGCGGCAGATCCGCTGGATTTCCGGCCAGTACGTCGACGGCGGGAAGATCACGCCGCCCGCGCCCTGGAACGGCTCGCCGATGAACGCCGCGACGTTCTCCGCGCCGAGCTCGAGAATCTTCGCTTCGAGCTGCTGCGCCCGTGCGAGACCAAACGCTTCCGGCGTTTCGCCCGGCTGCGCTTCGCCGAAGAAATACGGCTGATCGATATGCACGATGTGCTCGACCTTCGACGGCATCTGCTCGTGCATGTAGCCCATCCCGCCGAGCGTGCCGCCGGCGATCGTCGAGCCGTGGTAACCGTTCTTGCGCGAGATCACAACCTTCTTCTGCGGCTTGCCCTGCACGCGCCAGTACTGGTGCACGAGGCGCAGCACGGTGTCGTTGCCTTCCGAGCCGCTGTTGCAATAGAAGAAGTGGTTGAAGCCGGCAGGCGTCACTTCCGCGAGCATCGCGGAAAGCTCGATCACCGGCGGGTGCGTCGTCTTGAAGAACGTGTTGTAGAACGGCAGTTCCTGCAGCTGGCGATACGCGGCATCGGCGAGTTCCTTGCGGCCGTAGCCGACGTTCACGCACCAGAGGCCGGCCATCCCGTCGATGACCTTGTTGCCGTCCGAGTCCCACAGGTAGACGCCGTCGGCCTTCACGATCACGCGGCTGCCCGCGCGGTTCAGCGCGCCCATGTCCGAGAACGGGTGGATGTGGTGCGCGGCGTCGAGCGCGCGGTATTCGGCGGTCGAGCGTGCCTGCGTCGCGCGCGGCGCGGCAGCCGGCGCGGCCGGCTGGATCCAGGCAGATTCGTTGCGGTAAGTCATGTTTCCTCCGTGATTCCGTATGCGGTTGTGCGCGCTTAGACGTGCAGCAGCAGATGGCGGCGTTCCCACGAGCTGATCACGCGGAAGAACGCTTCATATTCGGTTTCCTTCAGCGCGAAATACGCCTTCAGGAACTTGTGGCCGAGGATCTCGCCGAGCGGCTCGCACGCGGCCATCAGCGTCAGCCCTTCCTCGAGGTTGCGCGGCAATTGGTACGGCAAGTCGTAGCCGTCGCTCACGAGCGGCTCGGTCGGCTCCAGGCGCTGCGTCATGCCGAGGTAGCCGGCTGCGAGCGTCGCGGCGAGCGCGAGGTACGGGTTGCAGTCGACGCCCGGGATGCGGTTCTCGATACGGCGTGCCGACGGGCCCGAGTGCGGGATGCGGAAGCCGACCGTGCGGTTGTCGTAACCCCACTGCACGTTGATCGGTGCAGCCATGAAGCGCGACAGCCGGCGATACGAGTTGATGTACGGCGCGAAGATCGGCATCAGTGCCGGCGTGTACTTCTGCAGCCCCGCGAGGTAGTTGTAGAACATCGACGTCGCGCCGCCCGTCTCCTGCGACGTGAACAGGTTCTGGCCCGTTTCCTCGTCGACGATGCTCTGGTGCACGTGCATCGCGGAACCCGGCTCGTCTTCCATCGGCTTGGCCATGAACGTCGCGTACATGTTGTGACGCAGCGCGGCCTCGCGCACCGTGCGCTTGAACAGGAACACCTGGTCGGCCAGCGACAGCGCGTCGCCGTGCATGAAGTTGATCTCCATCTGCGCGGCGCCGACTTCGTGGATCAGCGTGTCGATGTCGAGGTTCTGCGCTTCGCAGTATTCGTAGATGTCCTCGAACAGCGGATCGAACTCGTTGACGGCCTCGATCGAATACGACTGACGGCCCGTTTCGGGGCGGCCCGTGCGGCCGACCGGCGGGCGCAGCGGCAGGTCGGGGTCCTTGTTCATGTCGACCAGGTAGAACTCGAGCTCCGGTGCGACCACCGGTTTCCAGCCCTTCGCCTTGTACAGGTCGAGCACGCGGCGCAGCACGTAGCGCGGCGAGATCTCGACCGGCGAGCCGTCGAAGTGCACGCAGTCGTGGATCACCTGCGCGGTCGGGTCGGTGGCCCACGGGATCAGGCGGATCGTCGATTCATCGGGCACGCACACCATGTCGGGGTCGGTCACGCCGGTCAGCGAGCCGTCTTCCGGATATTCGCCGGTGACGGTCTGCACCATCACGGCCTGCGGCAGGCGCATCGATTCGCCGGACGTGAACTTGTTGCGCGGCGTGATCTTGCCGCGCGCGATACCGGCCATGTCGGGAATGATCGCCTCGACTTCGGTGATCCGGTGTTGTTTCAGAAAACTTTCGATATCTTGCATGTCTGTTCTCGTTGTTTGGTCGGCGCGCTCAGGCGAGCGCGGCAGCGGCCAGGGTTCGCGTGCGGGCATTCCGGCGGGCGCGGCATGCGTCGCCGAAGGCGCGGAAGATCGCGCTCGACAGCGGGTCATGCGCATGCCGCCATTCCGGATGCCACTGCACGGCGAGTGCGAAAGCGGGGGCATCGACGACGCTCACGGCCTCGACCAGGCCGTCCGGCGCGACAGCCTCGACGGCGAGGCCGGAGCCGAGCTGCGCGATGCCTTGCTTGTGCAGCGAGTTCACGTTCACTTCGTCGCGGCCGCCGGCGAGCGCATGCAGCTTGCCGCCGGGCGTCAGGTGCACGACGTGCGCGGGGCCGTATTGCGTGTCCATCGGCGCGGCGTCGTCCTCGCGGTGATCGGCGAGGCCCGGCACTTCATGCACGCGCTGGTGCAGCGTGCCGCCGCAGACGACGTTCAGCTCCTGGAAGCCGCGGCAGACGGCGAGCACCGGCACGCCCGCGGCGATCGCCGCGCGCAGCAGCGGCAGCGTCGTCGCATCGCGGGCCGGGTCGTGTTTCGTGCCGGGCGCGCTCGGCTCGCCGCCGTACAGGTGCGGCTCGACGTTCGAGTAGCTGCCGGTAAACAGCAGGCCGTCGACCGTGTCGAGGATGTCGTCGACCGACTGGCGCTCGCCGAGTGCAGGCAGCACCATCGCGAGCGCCTGCGCACCGTCGACGATCGCGGCGACGTATTTGTCGCCGACCGTATGCGACGCGTGCGCGCCGATTTGCGTGAGGTCGGCGGTGATGCCGACGAGGGGTTTCCTTTCCATGACGTCAATCAGTTATCCAGAGGACTGCTGCATGCGCGTTGCCCGATTCGACAAAACGCAGGCGCGCAGCCGCCCCGCAGCCTGGCGAACAGCGCAAGGCCGCTGGTGAATGGGCGCAGCGGGATGACGTGGCGATCCGCGCTGCGCGCGACGATCAGGCCGTCGTTCGTTGGGTTGCGATACGCGACGCGGCAACGAATGCGCGAACGCGTTCCGTCACCGCATGGACCTTGCGGTTGGCGAATCAGCAGACAAAACGAACGACGTAAAGAAAGGAGAGGCGCTACGGCAGCAGCGACGCCACTTCGTCGGTATCGACGGCGACGAATGCGCGTGCGGATACGGCGTTGTGACGCCGAACGGAACGACGGGACAGGATGGTGTAGATCGACAGATGCTGCAGGCGAGGACTATGCCAGCCGCAACTGCCATCGGAAGGGGACGCCGCGCTGCGCGAACTTCGCGCCACGCTTCGATCCCACCTCACCAGAGGGCCACGGACTCTCACGATTACACTCGACTGGGTTGTTGAAAGTATTGAACACCCGACCTTCTCGACGCGCTGGGCGTTTAAAATAATCAAGGCGCCGGTTACGCGTCATTTACATTGATGGGCATCAATTTTTGCGTTGCAGTAACGCGTTTTGCTGCCTATGAAAACTAAATGACGCTGACCTGAGAGCCAGCATATACGAGCCAAAAACGGCGTCAAATGTTTTTTAACGGTCCTGCATCAGGGGTTTCCCGAGCAGTGCGAACAAAAGATTCGCAACTGGAATGATCCGCGGCGTGTTCATTATTTCGAACGCCTTTCAGGGTTTTCCCCGTTAATACGCGGCATAAAGTGATTAGAATATTCAACGGCTGTCCACTGCGTCGTTTCACTTTGTCATCGCACTTATCGTGTCCGAAACCGAATCGATGTCCACCGAAGTCGCCGAGCGCCTGCGTTACGTGCGCAACAAGCATGGCCTGTCGCAACGTGAACTCGCGAAGCGGGCCGGCGTGACCAACGGCACGATCTCGCTGATCGAACAGGGCCGCGTGAGCCCGTCGGTCGGCTCGCTGAAGAAGTTGCTCGAATGCATACCGATGAGTCTCGCGGAGTTCTTCACGTTCGAGCTCGTCGAATCGCGCTCGGTCGTGTCGCGTCGCGACGACATGCCGAACCTCGGCAACGACACGCTCGCGTTTCATCTGGTCGGCGCGAGCGTGAAGGACCGCAACATGTGCATCCTGCGCGAGATCTACCAGCCGCACGCCGATACGGGGCCCGAGATGCTCGTGCACGCGGGGCACGAGGGCGGCGTTGTCGTGTCGGGTCGGCTCGAGCTGACCGTCGACGGCGCGACGTGGCTGCTCGACCCTGGAGACGGCTACTACTTCGAGAGCCGTTTACCGCACCGTTTTCGCAATCCCAGCGCGGAACTGATCTGCGAGGTCGTCTCGGCCAATTCGCCGGCGACCTTCTGACCGCGCACCACCGCATTCGCTGACGGCCGGCCGCGCATCGGGCGCGCGGCGTGTCGCATCGCGAATGTCACAACATTGAGGCATCCTGATGAACAAGTTGACTTTGGCTGACTGGCAGGACAAGGCGGCGTCGCTCAAGATCGAAGGGCGCGCATTCATCGACGGCGCGTCGCGCGACGCGCACGGCGGCAAGACGTTCGACTGCGTGAGCCCGATCGACGGCCGCGTGTTGACGAAGGTCGCCGATTGCGGCGAAGCCGATGTGAACGCGGCCGTCGCGGCCGCGCGCCGCGCGTTCGATGCGGGCGTGTGGGCCGGCCTGAATCCGCGTGCGCGCAAAGCGGTGCTGCTGCGCTGGGCCGCGCTGATGCGCGAGCATCTCGACGAGCTGTCGCTGCTCGAGACGCTCGACGCGGGCAAGCCGATCGGCGACACGACGACGGTCGACGTGCCGGGCGCCGCGTACTGCGTCGAATGGTTCGCGGAAGCCATCGACAAGGTCGGCGGCGAGGTCGCGCCGGCCGATCATCATCTCGTCGGTCTCGTCACGCGCGAGCCGGTCGGCGTGGTGGCGGCCGTCGTGCCGTGGAACTTCCCGATCCTGATGGCCGCGTGGAAGTTCGGTCCCGCGCTGGCGGCCGGCAACAGCGTCGTGCTGAAGCCGTCGGAGAAATCGCCGCTGACCGCGATCCGCGTCGCGCAACTCGCATATGAAGCCGGCATCCCGGCCGGCGTGTTCAACGTCGTGCCGGGCGCGGGCGAACCCGGCAAGCTGCTCGCGCTGCATCGCGACGTCGACTGCATCGCGTTCACGGGATCGACGGCGGTCGGCAAGCTGATCATGCAGTACGCCGCGCAATCGAACCTGAAGCGCGCGTGGCTCGAACTCGGCGGCAAGTCGCCGAACATCGTGCTGCCCGATTGCCCCGATCTCGACCGCGCCGCGCAGACAGCGGCCGGCGCGATCTTCTACAACATGGGCGAGATGTGCACGGCCGGCTCGCGGCTGCTCGTGCATCGCGACATCAAGGACGCGTTCATCGAGAAGCTCGTGGCGGCCGCGCGCGCTTACGTGCCCGGCAATCCGCTCGATCCGTCGGTGTCGATGGGCGCGATCGTCGACGGTATCCAGCTCGAGCGCGTGCTTGGCTACATCGAGGCAGGGCGCAGCGAAGGCAAGCTCGTCACGGGCGGTGCGCGCGTGAAGGAGGAAACCGGCGGCTTCTACGTCGAGCCGACGGTGTTCGAGGTGAAGCACGATGCGAAGATCGCGCGCGAGGAGATCTTCGGGCCCGTGTTGTCGGTGATCGTGTTCGACGACGTCGACGAGGCCGTGCGGATCGCGAACGACACCGAATACGGGCTCGCCGCGGCGGTGTGGACGTCGAACCTGACGACCGCGCACGACGTGTCGCGCCGCTTGCGCGCGGGTACGGTGTGGGTGAATTGCTACGACGAGGGCGGCGACATGAACTTCCCGTTCGGCGGCTACAAGCAGTCGGGCAACGGCCGCGACAAGTCGCTGCACGCGCTCGAGAAGTACACCGAGCTGAAGTCGACGCTCATCCGGCTGCGCTGACGCGCTACCGGGGGCGCATCGCCGTTCGGCGGTGCGCCCGCAGCCCGCGTTACGCGCTGCGCAGCGCGGGGTGGAAGCCCGCAGCTTCGATGATCGACTGCACGCGCTCGGCGCCTTGCGCCGATTCGACCGTGACGCGCTTCGCCGCGACGTCGATGTCGAGCTTCGCGGCGGGATCGGCGGCCGTCACCGCGCGCGTGATCGCATTGGCGCAGCCGCCGCAGGTCATGTCCTGGACTTCGAATTCCATCGTGTTCTCCTGAGTTGACGATTGACGAGTAGGGTCAGCATGAAGCTTGCCATGGTGGGAAGGTCAAGCGCATTCATGCAGCATGGCACAGGCGTGGTCACCCCGCGCGGCGAGACCCGTCGCCTGCGTGAAGTCAGACGAATCGGAAGGCAGCCGCATGAGTCAGTCGGAATCTTTCCCGATTGACGCCGATGCGCCACCGGCGCCATGCGACGGGAGCCTTGCCAGGCAACGCACAGTGCGATCTTGTGAAACGCTATCTCCATATTGCCAGTAAGGGCGCGCGATATGAAAATGCGAATCGATCTTAGTATCAATGCCCTTCGATATTTCATTTCGTTACGCACATGAACCGTTTCGCACTGGGTTTCGCCGCTGTCCTGCTGGGCGCGTCCGCCGCCACCGCATTCGCCGCCGACGACGTCGTCAACCTGACGCTGAAGGACCACAAGTTTTCGCCCGATGGCGTGACGATTCCGGCCGGCAAGAAAGTGAAGTTCGTCGTGAAGAACCTCGATGCGACGCCCGCGGAATTCGAGAGCGACGACTTCAAGGCCGAGAAGGTCATTCCTGCCGGCAAGTTGGCCGAGATCCTGGTCGGACCGCTGAAGGCCGGCACCTACGAGTTTCACGACGAGTATCACGAAGCGCAGTCGAAGACCCACCTGACCGTCAAATAAGCGAATCCCGCCATGCTGTCTACCGCGCTGATTGTCTTTCGTGAAGTGCTCGAGGCCGCGCTGGTGGTCTCGATCGTGATGGCCGCCACGAAGGGCGTGCCGCGGCGCGGCTGGTGGGTCGGCGGCGGGCTCGTCGGCGGCGTGATCGGCGCGGGCCTGATCGCGGCGTTCGCCGACGTGATCTCGCAGTGGGCGTCCGGCATGGGGCAGGAAGTCTTCAACGCGGGCGTGATGTTCGTCGCGACGCTGATGCTGGCCTGGCACTGCATCTGGATGAGCCGGCACGGCCGTGAGATGGCGCTGCACATGGGCGCAGTCGGCCGGGCCGTCGCGGCCGGCAGCCGGCCGTTGACGGGGCTGGCGATCGTGGTCGGCGTCGCGGTGCTGCGCGAAGGCTCCGAGGCCGTGCTGTTCCTGTACGGCATCGCCGCGGGCGATCCGGGCCAGACGCCGCAGATGATTGCCGGCGGGCTGCTCGGCGTGCTCGGCGGGGCCGGGCTGGGTTATGCGATGTATGCGGGCCTGCTGCAGATTCCGCTGAAGCGCCTGTTCTCCGTCACCAACGCGCTGATCGTGCTGCTGGCGGCCGGGATGGCGAGCCAGTGTGTCGGTTTCCTGCTGGCGGCCGGCCTCGTGCCGTCGTGGGGCGACATGATCTGGGATACGTCGTGGCTGCTGAAGGAGACGAGCATCGTCGGCAAGGCGCTGCATACGCTGATCGGCTATACCGCGCGTCCGGCGGGCATCCAGATCGCCGCGTACGTCGCGACCCTGGTGGCGATCGTCGTGCTGACGCGGCTCGCCGGCCGTCCGCACGCGGCGGTGAGGCCGCCGCGGCCTGCCGCGTGAGGGTTCCGGTCAGCACGAAAGAAGGGGCGTCATGGACGCCCCTTTTTTCGTTTGCGGTTCGCGGCCGGCCCGTGTTCGGCGACGTGCCGGATAGACGCGGCCGTGCCGGTCAGCGGTGGCTGTCGATCCACGCGCGGGCCCATTCGAGTCCGGCCTCGCGTGCGTCGTCCTCGGTGTCGAATACGCCGAGCACGCCGGACGCTTCGACGAGCCGGTTGTTCTGCGTGATCGTGCCGCTCGCCGCGAAGCGTTCGGGTTGCAGGATTTCGTCCTGCTGCAGGATCGCGTGGCCCCAGATCTGGTAGCCGAGGTAGGTTTGCGCTTCCATTATCGAGTCACCTCCGCGGAGCGGTTGTGCGTGCCGACCCGCAGCACGTTGCCGTCCGGCGTGTATTGCCGCGGGATGTTGGAGAACGTGAGCGTGTGCGTTGCGTCGGGATCGGCAGGCTGCATCACCGTGAGGCGGCCCGGCGCGGGCTGTGCGACGGGGCGCGGTGCGGCGGGCGCCACGGCCGTGGCGGCGGGACGGTGCGAACCGGCTTTCACGGTTTGCGCGACGCGGCGCTTGTGTGCCTTCACGGCGGTTTTCGGCGTTGCGCTCGCGTGTTTCTCCGCGCTCTTGCCGGCGTGCGCATCGGCGCCCGCATGCGCGGCCGGCGCATGTGCTGCCGGCTGCCGCGCCTCGGGCGGGTTCCAGACTTCGACGTAGTGCTCGGCGGCCCAGCCGGTCGACGCGAACGTCAGCGCCAGCAATCCGCATCCAAACAGTCTTACTGCCATTGTGTCTCCGTCTGTCTCGTCGGCGCGCCGGGCCGGCCGCGCCGATCAGCGTCCTGCCTTACTCCACCGTCACCGATTTCGCGAGGTTCCGCGGCTTGTCGACGTCGGTGCCGCGTGCACACGCGGTGTGATACGCGAGCAGCTGCAGCGGCACCACGTGCAGGATCGGCGACAACTGCCCGTAGTGTTCCGGCATCCGGATCACGTGCAGGCCGTCGTCGTTGACGATCTGCGTATCGGCATCCGCGAACACGTACAGCTCGCCGCCGCGCGCGCGCACTTCCTGCATGTTCGACTTCAGCTTCTCGAGCAGCGTGTCGTTCGGCGCGACCGTGACGACCGGCATCGCTTCCGTGACGAGCGCGAGCGGCCCGTGCTTCAGTTCGCCGGCCGGATAGGCCTCGGCATGGATGTACGAGATTTCCTTCAGCTTCAGCGCGCCTTCGAGCGCGATCGGGTAGTGCAGCCCGCGGCCGAGGAACAGCGCGTTTTCCTTGCGCGCGAACTCCTCCGACCACGCGATGATCTGCGGCTCGAGCACGAGCACGCTGTTCAGCGCGGCCGGCAGGTGGCGCAGCTGCTTCAGGAATTCGGCTTCCTGCGCGGCGTCGACGTGGCCGCGCAGCTTGCCGAGCGTCGCGGCCAGCACGAACAGCGCGACGAGCTGCGTCGTGAACGCCTTCGTCGACGCGACGCCGATCTCGGTGCCCGCGTGCGTCAGGAACTGCATTTCGGTCAGGCGCACCATCGCGCTCGTCGCGACGTTGCAGACCGCGAGCGTATGCGTGTGGCCGAGCGACTGCGCATGCTTGAGCGCCGCGAGCGTATCGGCCGTCTCGCCCGACTGCGAGATCACGAGCACGAGCTGGCGCGGGTTCGGCACCGATTCGCGGTATCGGTATTCGCTCGCGATCTCGACCTGCGTCGGGATCTTCGCGATCGATTCGAGCCAGTACTTCGCGGTGAGGCCCGAGTAGTAGCTCGTGCCGCACGCGAGGATCAGCAGACTGTCGATGTCCGCGAACGCGGCAGGCGCGGCGTCGCCGAACAGCGTCGCGTCGAACGCGTCGGTCTGCGGCACGGTGTCGCTGATCGCGCGCGGCTGCTCGAAGATTTCCTTCTGCATGAAGTGGCGATACGGGCCCAGCTCGACCGCGCCGCCGTATGCGCTGACGACGCGCACTTCGCGCTGCGCGAGCGCGCCGTTGCGGTCGAGGATCTTCACGCCGTCGAGCGACAGCTCGCACACGTCGCCTTCCTCGAGGAACGTGAAGCGGTCGGTGCTGCCCGCGAGCGCGAGCGCATCGGACGCGAGGAAGTTCTCGCCGTCGCCGTGGCCGACGACGAGCGGCGAACCCTGGCGCGCGCCGACGACGGTGTGCGGCTGGTCCTTGTGGATCACGGCGATCGCATACGCGCCGTGCAGCTGCAGCACGGCTTCGCGCACGGCGTCGAACAGGTTGCCGCGATACAGGCTGTGCACGAGGTGCGCGATCACTTCGGTGTCGGTCTGCGACACGAATTCGTAGCCTTTCGCGCGCAGCGCTTCGCGCAGCGGCTCGAAGTTCTCGATGATGCCGTTGTGGACGAGCGCGAGCGCGTCCGACGAGAAGATCGGGTGCGCGTTGTGCGTGACGGGCGCGCCGTGCGTGGCCCAGCGCGTATGCGCGACGCCCGTCGTGCCTTCGAGGTGCGACTCGCGCACCTGTGCGTCGAGATCGGCGACACGTGCGACGCTGCGCGCGCGCTTCGGTGCGCCCGGCTCGAGCACGGCGACGCCGCACGAGTCGTAGCCACGGTATTCGAGGCGCCGCAAACCTTCGATCAGCACCGGAACGATATTACGTTGCGCAACTGCGCCGACAATGCCACACATGAGGATCAGTCCTGTAAGTCGATGCGGGCGCCGCCCGGGCGCCCGCAAAAGGTTCAGCTTTTCTTCTTGACCGGGCGGACGTAGCCGCTCTTCGTGGTCTGGGTCTTGTCGTTCAACGCGAGAAGACCGTCGGCAACGTCCTTCCAGATCGTCGTGCCGGCGGCGATCGTCACGCCGCGGCCGACGCGCACGGGCGCGACGAGCTGCGTGTCGGAGCCGACGAACACGTCGTCCTCGATCACGGTGCGGAACTTGTTCGCGCCGTCGTAGTTGCAGGTGATCGTGCCCGCGCCGATGTTCACGCGCGCGCCGATGTCGGCGTCGCCGATGTACGTCAGGTGGTTCGCCTTCGAGCCGTGGCCGATCACCGCGTTCTTCACCTCGACGAAGTTGCCGACGTGCGCTTCGTCCGCGAGCTGCGCGCCGGGGCGCAGCCGCGCGTACGGGCCGATCACGGTGTTCGCGCCGAGCTCGGCGCCGTCGATGTGCGTGAATGCGTCGATGCGCGTGCCGGCGCCGACCGACGCATTGCGGATCACGCAGTTCGCGCCGATCGTCACGTTGTCGGCGAGCGTCACGTTGCCTTCGAACACGCAGTTCACGTCGATCGACACGTCGCGGCCGCAGCGCAGCGTGCCGCGCACGTCGAGGCGCGCCGGATCGGCGAGCGTGACGCCGTCGACGAGCAGTGTTTCCGCGACATTGCGCTGATGAATGCGCTCGAGTTCGGCGAGCTGCGCCTTGCTGTTCACGCCGAGCGTTTCCCATTCCTCGTCGGGCTGCGACGTGACGACCTCGAAGCCGGCCTCGATCGCGAGTTCGACGACGTCGGTCAGGTAGTACTCGCCTTGCGCGTTTTCGTTCTTCAACGCACCGAGCCACATCGACAGCTGGGCCGTGGGCGTGACGATGATGCCCGTGTTGATCTCGGCGATCTTCAGCTGTTCCGGCGATGCGTCCTTCTGCTCGACGATGCGCGTGACGAAGCCGGACACGTCGCGCACGATGCGGCCGTAACCGGTCGGATCGTCGAGCGTGACGGTCAGAATCCCGTAGCGGCCTTCGCGCGCGGCTTCGACGAGACGTTGCAGCGTCGACGCGCGGGTGAGCGGCACGTCGCCGTACAGCACGAGCGTCGGTTGCGCGGGATCGAGGAGCGGCAGCGCCTGGCGCACCGCGTGGCCGGTGCCGAGCTGTTCGGCCTGCACCGCGAACTGGACGTCGGGTGCGGCGACGGCGGCCTGGACCTGCTCGGCGCCGTGACCGACGACGACGACCAGCCGGGACGGCTGCAGCGTGCGCGCGGTGTCGATGACGTGGGAGAGGAGCGGCCTGCCGGCCAGGGGGTGAAGCACTTTCGGCAGCGCGGAACGCATGCGCTTGCCGGTGCCTGCCGCCAAAATCACGATATTCATGGCGCCAGCTTGTCAGAGGAGTTCGAAGCCGTCCATTTTAGCATGCGGCCCCTGCCGTTCCGGGGCCGCCGCGCCGGTGCGGCAGCGCCGGAATCGGCGGCCGGCGCCCCGTTCCGGCGGGTGTTCCGGCCCCGCTTACAGATCGTCGAACTGGACGATCGAGATCGGTTTGGCGGCGCCCGGCGCCGCGGTGTCGTCGCCCGACGCGCACGGTTCCTCGTCGAACGCGATGTCGCCGTGCGGATCGGCTTCGCCGGTCGCGCGCAGCGACGCGAACGGGAACAGCGTCGCGTCCATCAGGTGCGACGGCACGACCTTCGCGAGCGCGTTGAACATGTTCTCGACGCGGCCCGGGAAGCGCTTGTCCCATTCGCGGATCAGCGCCTTCATTTCCGCGCGCTTCAGGTTCGGCTGGCTGCCGCACAGGTTGCACGGGATGATCGGGAATTCGCGCAGCTCCGCGTATTTCTCGAGATCGGTTTCCTTCACGTACGCGAGCGGGCGGATCACGATGTTCTTGCCGTCGTCCGACTGCAGCTTCGGCGGCATCCCCTTCAGCTTGCCGCCGTAGAACATGTTGAGCAGCAGCGTCTGCACGATGTCGTCGCGGTGGTGGCCGAGTGCGATCTTGGTCGCGCCGAGCTCGCCGGCCACGCGGTACAGGATCCCGCGGCGCAGCCGCGAGCACAGCGAGCAGGTGGTCTTGCCCTCGGGCACGAGCCGCTTGACGATGCTGTAGGTGTCCTGGTTCTCGATGTGGAACGGCACGCCGACCTGCTTCAGGTATTCGGGCAGCACGTGCTCCGGGAAGCCCGGCTGCTTCTGGTCGAGGTTCACCGCGACGATGTCGAAGTCGATCGGCGCGCGCTCGCGCAGGCGCAGCAGCACGTCGAGCATCGCGTAGCTGTCCTTGCCGCCCGACAGGCAGACCATCACCTTGTCGCCGTGCTCGATCATGTTGTAGTCGCCGATGGCCTGGCCGACCTGGCGCACGATCCGCTTGAACAGCTTGTTGTTCTCGTACGCTTCCTTCTGCTCGCGGCGCGTCAGCACCTGGCGGCCGGCCGGGGCGGTGGCCGCGTCGAGGGTGGCGGCATCGGCCGCCGTGTCATTCATGTGGGGGGCGTTCATGCGCGCTCCTCGTCCTTGATGCGAAAGACTTCGACGCCGACGGCGTCGCAGTCCGGATAAGCGTCCGGTTTCTCGGTACAGACGCGTACCGCGCGCACGGCATCGTGCGCCAGCAGGTGCGCGGCGATCGAGTCGCACAGCGTTTCCTGCAGGTGGATGTGGCCGCGCGCCACGCATTGCGCGACGCTCTGCTTCATCAGGTCGTAGTCGACGACTTCATGCAGCCGGTCGTCGACGGGGGTGGACAGCGCGAGCGGCACGAACAGGTCGACGTTGATGACGACGCGCTGCTCGCCGCGCTTCTCGTGTTCGAAGGCACCGATGTTGATGTGCACCTCGTAATCGCGCAGGTAGAGCCTGCGGCAATCCGCGAGGCGGGGGTGCAGGAGAGCGGAAAACATGGTCGTCCCAGTCAAATTGGCGTGCGCGCACGCAAAGCGGCGCGGGCGGCGGCGGTCAAGGCCGCGCGATCCGCGCAGTTCATTCATTCGGGCCGGCGGCGGGCGGCACGAGGTGCTCGCCGCCGTCGACGGTCAGCGTCGCGCCCGTGACGCCGGGCGCGCTCGCGAGATAGCAGGCGGCCGCCGCGATGTCGTCCGCATGCGGCGCGTGGCCGCGCACCAGCGCCGCGACCCGCACCTTCGGCGCGAGCGCGACCGCCAGCGCCGCCGTCGCGCGGTTCAGCGCGGCCTGCATCAGCGCGTGCGACAGCTGTTCCGGCGCCGGGTGAAACAGCGCCTGGTCCAGCACGTGGATCGCGCACGCGCGCAGCGCTTCGTGCGCGCGCGCGGCGTCGGGCGTCGCGTCGGCGAGCGCGCGGGCCAGCGCGAGCGGCGCCGTCACGTTGCGGGCGAGCGCACCGGCGAGCGACGCGCCGTCCACCGTGAGCGCGTCGTCGGCGCCCGCGCTGGCGCTCACGAACACCGCGCACGCGGGCCGGCCGAGCGCCGCGCCGCATGCGGCGACGAGCGCGGCGGCGTCGGCTTCCAGGGCCAGATCGGCGTCGAGCACGGCCGCGCGGCGGCCGAGCGCCGCGACTTCGGCGACGATCGCGTCGGCGGCCGCGCGCGGCGCGCCCTGGCTGCGCTGCAGCGCGACGTCCCAGCCGTGCCGCGCGAATCCCGTCGCGAGCGCACGGCCAATCGACGCGGCGTCGGCCGCGCTGCCCAGGGCACCCGCGACGAGCACCACGCGCAGGGTCGACGTATCGGCTGAAACGGTCATTTACAATGCCGGGATGAACCCGAAAGCTCACGAACCCGCTAGTTTACCTGCTCCCGGCCCTGACGCGCTCGCGCAGTCCGAAACCCTCGCCGCGCAACTGCGCGACGAGATCGCGGCGGCCGGCGGCTGGCTGCCGTTCGACCGCTTCATGGAACGCGCGCTGTATGCGCCGGGCCTCGGTTATTACAGCGGCGGCGCGCGCAAGTTCGGGCGCCGCGCCGACGACGGCAGCGACTTCGTCACCGCGCCCGAGCTGTCGCCGCTGTTCGCGCAGACCCTCGCGCAACCGGTCGCGGAAGCGCTCGCGGCGAGCGGCACGCGCCGCGTGATGGAATTCGGCGCCGGCACGGGCAAGCTCGCGGCCGGGCTGCTCGTGGCGCTCGACGCACTGGGCGCCGAACTCGACGAATACCTGATCGTCGACCTGTCCGGCGAGTTGCGCGAGCGGCAGCGCGACACGATTTCGACGGCCGCGCCGGCGCTCGCGGCGAAGGTGCGCTGGCTCGACGCGCTGCCCGAGCGGTTCGAGGGCGTCGTGATCGGCAACGAGGTGCTCGATGCGATGCCGGTGCGGTTGTTCGCGAGGGCGGACGGCGCATGGCACGAGCGCGGTGTCGCGCTCGACGCGCGGCAGGCGTTCGTGTTCGAGGACCGGCCGGCCGCGCCGGCCAGCCAGCCGCCGGTGCTCGCGGCGCTCGCCGCCGAGGTCGCCGACGGCTACGCGACCGAGACGCACGAGGCCGCGCTGGCGTTCACGCGCACCGTCTGCACGATGCTCGAGCGCGGCGCGGTGCTGCTGGTCGACTACGGTTTTCCCGCGCACGAGTACTACCATCCGCAGCGCGACCGCGGCACGCTGATGTGCCACTACCGCCACCACGCGCACGACGACCCGTTCCTGTACCCGGGGCTGCAGGACATCACCGCGCACGTCGAATTCACCGGCATCTACGATGCGGCCGTCGCCACCGGCGTCGACCTGCTCGGCTACACGTCGCAGGCGCGCTTCCTGCTGAACGCGGGCATCACCGACGCGCTGGCCGCGATCGATCCGTCCGAGATCCGGCAGTTCCTGCCGGCCGCGAACGCGGTGCAGAAGCTGATCTCCGAAGCCGAGATGGGCGAGTTGTTCAAGGTGATCGCGTTCTCGCGCGGCATCGACGGCACGCTCGACGCGTTCGCGCGCGGCGACCGCTCGCACGCACTCTGACGGGGGGCCGCACATGCTGCGCTGGCTGATGACGTCGTTCGTCGCGGTGATGATCCTGACGCGCTGCTGGCCGTGGCTCGGCAAGCTCGGCATCGGGCGGATGCCGGGCGACGTCACGCTGACGTTCGGCGGGCGGCGCTACCCGTTCCCGTTCATGTCGACGCTGGTACTGACGATGCTGCTATCGATGGTGGCGCGGCTGCTCTGAGCCGCGCCGAATCGGCGACGCGCGCTACAACTCGATCTCGCCGAGGATCCGGTGCGCGAGCGCCTTCGCCTCGTCGAACGCTTCTTCCTCGCTGGGGCTCGTCGAGTGGACGTCGTAGCGCGTGTTCTCGGTATCGTCCCCATCGTCCCGCGAGAGGATCACGTAACCCTGGAACTGCCCGTTGGCCGAATGCTGGGTATGCGCCTTGGCCGTGTAGATGCCTTTCGTGAACGTGTTGGTGTCCATCGTGCCTCTCCCGCAAAAGGACACTTCATCGTAGCACTGCGGCGCAGCATGTACAGCGGGGCTTATCGGTGACCGAACGGCCCGGTCGGCGCTCGATCACCCTTCGATCAGCGCGACCACCTCGTCGAGCGTCGGCGCGTGCGCGCCCGTGTGCCGGCATGCGGCGGCGCCGGCCGCCAGCGCGAACACGAGATGTTCTCGCCACGCGCGCTGCGGCGCGGCCATCAGGCTGAACAGCATGCCGCCGATCGACGCGTCGCCCGCGCCGACGGTATCGGCCACCTCGACGCGCGGCGGGCTGGCTTCGTGCATGTCGCCGTCCGCGTAGAGCGTCGCCGCCTGCGCGCCGCGCGTGACCAGCACGGCCGCGCGCGGGTTCAGCGCGCGCACCGCCGCGACCGCGTCGGGGCCGTCGCCGCCGAACAGGTGCCGCAGATCCTCGTCGGACACCTTGATCAGGTCGGCGAGGCCGGCCATCTTCTCCAGCGTCGGCCGGTACGCGGCCGTCATCAGGTTCCGGACGTTCGGGTCGAAGCTGATCTTCACGCCGCGCGCATGCAGCTCGGCCGCGAGCGCGGCCAGCGTGCCCGCGAGCGGTTCGCGCACGAGGCTGATGCAGCCGAAATGCGCCCATTTCACCTGGTCGGTCCAGCCGGCCGGCAGCCGCGCGGGATCGAACGCGAGATCGGCGCTTGCCTCCCCGATGAAGAAGTACGCGGGCGGGCGCGTCTCGTGGACGATCGCGAGCAGCGGCGGCCGTGCGACGCGCTGCAGGAAGCGCAGGTCGAGCCCGGCCGCTTCGCTCGTGCGCCACAGCGCGTCGGAGAAGCAGTCCTCGCCGATCGAGCCCGCGAGCGCGCTCGGCACGCCGAGCCGCGCGACCGCGCGCGCGACGTTCCAGCCGGCACCGCCCGGCACCGACGTCCACTGCGCATCGCCCGCCCGCACCATGTCGGTCAGGATGTCGCCTGCCGACACGAAAGCCGGAAACGTGCCGCCGCTCATTGCGTCGGCTCGCTGCGCACCGTGCGCGCGAGGGTCGCGAGCACGTCGTAGCACGCGCCCATCGTGTGATAGTCGGTCTTGCCGGCCGGGCTCTTCTCGTCGCTGTACTTGCGGTTGTCGCAGGTGAGGATCCGGTACCACGCACCGTAGCGGTGATCGACGAAGTGCGCCCAGCTATAGCGCCAGATCTCGTCGTACCAGTCCCAGAAGCGTTCGCTGCCGGTGCGCGCGCCGAGCATCGCGGCCGCCGCGAAGGTTTCCGCCTGCACCCAGAAGTACTTGTTGTGATCGCAGATCGTGAAGTCGGGGCCGAAGCCGTAGTACAGGCCGCCGTGATCGGCGTCCCACGCGTGCGTGAGCGCCGCGTCGAACAGCTCGGCCGCGCGCGGCACGAGCCAGTCGAGCGGGCGGTGCCGTTCGAGGATCAGCAGCAGCTTCGCCCATTCGGTCTGGTGCCCGGGCTGGAAGCCCCACGGACGGAAGATGTTCGAGCTGTCTTCCTTGTTGTAGTCCCAGTCGACCGACCAGTCCGCATGGTAGTGCTCCCACACGAGCCCGCCCGACAGCGCGGCCTGGCGCTGCGTGATGTGGCTCGCGAGCTTTTCCGCGCGATCGAGGTACGTGAGGTGGCCGGTCGCCTCGTAGGCCGCGAGCAGCGCTTCCGTCATGTGCATGTTCGCGTTCTGGCCGCGGTACGACGACACGATCCAGTTCGGCGTCGCGTCGTCCGCGTACAGGCCCGCGGCCGCGTCCCAGAAGCGGTGCTCGGCCAGTTCGTAGGTCGCCGCGATCAGCGGGCGCGCCTCGTCGATGCCGGCCATCGTCGCGTGCGAGGCCGCGAGCAGCACGAACGCGAGCCCGTAGCAGTGGCGCGCGCCATCGAGCGTCGCGCGCTTCGCGCCGTCGCGCCAGTCGAGTTCCCAGTCGTAGCCCTGCAGTTCGTCGTCCCAGTGCGCGTCGCGCAGGAAGCGCAGCCCGTGGCGCGCGTATTCGAGGTGACGCGGATCGCCGAAATGCCGGTACGCCATCGCGTAGTTGAAGACGAACCGGCAGCTGCTGACGAGATGGCGCGACGTGCGGTTGTAGATGCTGCCGTCGTCGCGGAAGTAGTGGTAGAAGCCGCCCGTCGGGTCGAACGCGTTCGTCGCGTAGAAGCGCAGCGTGTCCTCGATGTGCGACAGCAGGAACGACGGATCGCGGAAGCTCGCGACGAACGGCGCGGCTTGCGTGTGGGCGGCCGGCGCGGCCGTGCAGGGTTGGACCGGGGGCATGTTCATGATTCGGTGGCCGTTGCGATATCGAGTGCCGGGGAGCCGGCGGGCTGGCTGCTGGCCCGCACGATCAGCTCGACGGGCAGGGAAAGCTCGGTGCGCTCGGGCGATTCGGCGAGCAGCAGCTCGACGCCGCGACGGCCGAGCGCTTCCTTGTCGACCGCGAGCGTCGTGAGCGGCGGGCTCGCGTGCGCGGCGGCCGGGATGTTGTCGAAGCCGACGATCGCGATGTCATCCGGAATCCGCAGGCCGCGCGCGGTGCACACGCGCTGCGCGGCCAGCGCGGCCGCGTCGTTGTACGCGAACACGGCTTCGGGGCGCGGGCCCGGCGCGTCGAGCAGTTGCTCCATCGCTCGCGCGGCGCCCGTGTCGGGGTCGAGCCCCGCGTCGATCGTCACTTCGTACGCGGGATCGAACAGCCGCCCGGCTTCGAAGAACGCGCGCCGGTAGCCGATCGCGCGCTGCGCGATGCTGTAGTGCGCGGGCGAGCCGCCGATGAACGCGATTCGCGAGCGGCCGGTGGCCAGCAGGTGGCGCATCGCGAGCGCGGCGCCCGTCGCGTTGTCGATGTTGACCGAGCGCAGCCCGGGCGCCCACAGGTCGATCAGCACGAGCGGCCGGCCGGTCGCAGCGAGCGCCTCGATCGTCTCGGGCTCGATGAAGCCGGCCACCGCGATCGCGTCGGGCGCGTGCGGACGCATCTGGCGCAGCACGTCGTCGTTCGGGCCGACCGTGAGCAGCGTCGGCACGATGCCGCGTTCGCGGCATGCATCCTCGACGCCGTGCAGCACGTGCGAGAAGAACGGGCTTGCGGGAAAGCGGTTGTGCTGGCGGTGCAGCAGGAAGGTGAGCCGGCGGATGCGCGGCCGCAACTGCGCGGGATCGTAGCCGAGCTGCTGCGCGATCTCGACGATGCGCGCACGCGTTGCTTCGGACAGGCCCGGCTGGTTTTTCAGCGCGCGGGAGACGGTGCCGATCGAGACCTCTGCCGCCCGCGCCACATCGCGAATGGTGGTACCCATCGTTCGGGGTCCGGTTTGTTTAGGATGAAAGCGATTGTATAGTAAAACGTATCGCGGAATTCGGGCCGGATAACCGGGGAATACCCGAAAATTACGGGCATTTAAGCGCTAATCTGCGAAAACGACGTTACTAAAAATACTAAACAAAACGCGAAAAAGGCAAGGTGACCGTGCGGGTGCCTGGCGGCGCGCTCGGCGGGCGGGAAGTGAACGGGAAGTGCTCGTGTTTCGTGCGTCCGCGCGGGGGCCCGGTGGCCTGCACCGGCCGGTCGGAAGCCGGCGCGCTACGGTCCGGCGGAAGAAGGGCGGACGGTCGCCCCCGTCGCACGGGGCGCGGTCGTAGCCGCGAACGGCAGTCGCCGGCCGTTCAGCGCATCGCCGCAGCCGGCGGTTCGCCGCGATTGCGCAGCGCGGCGCGCCCCGCGTCGAGATCGACGACCGCGAGCCCATCCGGCTGCTGCTTCGCGCGCCGCTTCGCGAGCGCCGCGACCGACGCGATCTCGTCGCTGCCGTAGCGCTGCGCGCCGTGCGCGCCGGCCGGCACGCCGACCGCGCCGATCGCCATCGTCACGAAGCCGAAGAACGCCGGGTTGCCGTGGCGGTCCTCGCCGTGCAGCCCGCCCGCCTCGCGGTCGGCCTGCGTGTAGAAGAGCTGCGCGCCTTCGTTGAAGCGCGCGATCGCGTCGGCGGCACGCGCGTGCCAGTCGTCGCGCTGGAACAGCACGAGGAAATCGTCGCCGCCGACGTGCCCGAGAAAGTCGCGCTGTGGATCGCACACGCCGGCCAGCACCGTCGCGGCGAACTTCAGCACCTCGTCGCCCTGCCAGTAGCCGTACTGGTCGTTGAACGGCTTGAACTGGTTCAGGTCGACGTAACACGCATGAAAGCCGGCGTCGCGCTGCAGCAGGCGGTCGATGTGCGCGCTGATCGGGATGTTGCCGGGCAGGAACGTCAGCGGATTCGCGTAACGCGCGGCCTCGATGCGCATCTCGGTCACCGCGCGCACCAGGCTCTCGCCGGTGCCGAGCCCGACGTAGCGGCCATGTTCGGTGATCACGAAACCGTCCGCGAGATAGCGCTGGTCGTGGCTCGCGAGCAGCATCGCGAGTTCCTCGAACGTCGTCGCGTTGTCGATCATCAGCGGCGCGTCGTTCGCGAACTGCAGGCACGGTTTCTTCCCGAACACCTCGCGGTGGTACGGCAGCGCGAAGCGGTCGATGAAGCCGCGGCGATTCACGAGCGCGACGGGCCGCCCGCGTTCGACGAGCGCGACCGCGTGCAGCTCGGGCATCCGGTTGAACAGGTCGAGCACGTCGTTGCTGATCGCGTCGCGCGGCAGCGCCGGCGCGGAGACGAGCATCTTCGCGGCGATCGTGCCGGCCGGCCGCACGGTGCGCGTCGCGCCGGGAAACACCGCGATGTGCGGCGCGCGGATCGCGTCGCGCGCGGCCGGCGCGACGACCCGCGACGGCTGCGCGTTCGGCCGGCCGAGCAGGAAGCCCTGCACGCAGCAGATGCCCATGTCGCGCACGACGATCAGGTCGCATTCGTTCTCGATGCCTTCCGCGATCAATTGCGCGCCGCTTGCGTGCGCGAAGTGCTGCATCGCCTTCACGGCCTCGAACTTGAGCGGGTCGCGCGCGATGTCGTGGATGAAGAAGCGGTCGATCTTCACGACGTCCGGATGCAGGCGCAGCCACAGGTTCATGCTCGCGTTCGCGGTGCCGTAGTCGTCGAGCGCGAACTGGATGCCGGCGTCGCGCAGCGAGGCGACCGCCGGCCCGATGTGCGCGATGTCCGGCACCGCGTTCTGCTCGGTCAGCTCGATCACGATGCGCTCGGCGCCGACCCGCGCACGGCCGAGCAGCGCGCGTGCGCGCTCGCGTTCGCGCGCGAGTTGCAGGATCGTGCCGGCACTGAAGTTGAGGAACAGCTTGCCGTCGCAGCCGAGCGCCGCGAACGCGTCGAGACAGGTGCGCGCGGCGGCCTGTTCGAGCGCGATGGTCGCGCCTTCGCGTGCCGCCTGCGCGAACAGCGCGGCGGGCGGCTCGAGGTCGGTGCCGCGCGGGCCGCGTATCAGGCCCTCGTAACCGACGACGGTCCCCGACCCGAGGTCGACGATCGGCTGGAAGACGGCGGCGAGCGCGCGGTCCGCGATCAGGCGCGCGGTGCTGACGGCAGCGGGGGCGGGGTGGAGCGCGGGCATGGGCGAGGGCAGCCGAATCGACGGGACGCCCGGCTTAACGGCACCGCTCGCGGAGAGTTGAATGAAGATTTCGTGACGCGATGCGCGCCGGTGGTGCATCGCGCCGGGGCGCGCAGCGGTGCGCGTCCGGCGGGTGACGGAAGGCCGCCTTCCGGCGGCCGTCGCGCCGCTGCGTGCGTCAGCGCTTGCCCGCGTTCAGCGCGCCGGGCGCCGATGCCGCGTCGTCCTGCCCGCCGCGCTCGCCGCTCATGTCGCGCGCACCCCAGCGCTGCGCGAGCGCCGCGCACGCCATCAGCTGGATCTGGTGGAACAGCATCAGCGGCAGCACGATCGCGCCGACCGCGTTCGCCGAGAAGATCACCTTCGCCATCGGCACGCCGGCCGCGAGGCTTTTCTTCGATCCGCAGAAGATGATCGTGATCTGGTCGGCGCGGTTGAAGCCGAGCCGCTTGCTGACGAACGCGGTCAGCAGCAGCGCGATCACGAGCAGCACGAGGTTGACGACGAGCAGGCCGCCGAGCGCGTGGGCCGGAATCTGGTGCCACAGGCCCTGGTTGACGGCCTCGCTGAACGCGACGTAGACGACCAGCAGGATCGAGCCCTGGTCGACGAAGCGCAGCACGCCGCGGTTGCGTTCGATCCAGCCGCCGATCACGGGGCGCAGCAACTGGCCGGCGATGAACGGCACGAGCAACTGCATCACGATGCTGCCGACGGTGCTCCACGGCGACGCGGTGGCGGCCGACTGCGACGTGATCATCAGCCCGACGAGCGCCGGCGTGACGAAGATCCCGAGCAGGCTCGACGCGGATGCCGCGCACACGGCGGCCGGCACGTTACCCTTCGCGATCGACGTGAAGGCGATCGACGACTGGACCGTCGACGGCAGCGTGCACAGGAACAGCACGCCCGCATAAAGCGTCGGCGTGACGAGTGGCTGCAGCACGGGTTTCAGCGCGAGGCCGAGCAGCGGGAACAGCGCGAACGTGCTGAGCAGCACGACCGCGTGCAGCCGCCAGTGGGTCGCGCCCGCGACGACGGCTTCGCGCGACAGCTTCGCGCCGTGCAGGAAGAACAGCAGGCCGACGGCGATGTTGGTCGCCCAGTTGAACGCATGGGCGGCCGGGCCGCGGCACGGCAGGAGGCTCGCGAGCACGACGGTGCCGACGAGCGCGAGCGTGAAGTTGTCGGGAAGAAAACGGGGACGGGCCATCGGAAACTCGATTCGGAAACGACAAAGGCGCGCGTCGCGCGCGCGGATCGCGTTATTGTCCCGGTTGGCCATTCACTACACAAATTCATTGTGGGAATCGATTGATGAATCTGCTGCATGCAATGCAGGCCATCGCTCGCGCCCGGCAATGCGCAAAACGGCAGAAGAATGTTCTGTCGCGTTCGCGCCCTGAAGTGAAAAAACCTAGCAGTAACATGGTGTTACACCGATGCCCGCGACATAACACTTTTTGGCTCGACACACTTTCGGCCCGCTCATAAATTACTGCTGAAAGCCATGGGTCGGCCGAAAGGAGCCGACGCAGGGCGTGGACAGGCACTGAACGATGACGGAACGGGTGAAACGGAAGATCGGACGATGGGTGGCAGGCGTGCTCGGCGCGCTGCTGATGCCGCTCGCGCTCGCGCAACCGCCCCACGGCGGTCATGGGTTCGGCGGCCACGGCTTCGGTGGCGGCGACATGCGCGCGTACGGTCAAGCGTACGGCCAGGCCGGCGGCGGGCCCGTCTGGCGCCGCGTTCCGCCCCCCGCCGGTGTACGCCCCGGCGGCGTGAGCAGCTACGGCTCCCGCTGGGGGCTGCGGCCGACGCCGTCGTACGGCCACTACGCCGCGCAAAGCCCGTATCGCCCGATCAGCGCCGACGCGCGCCAGATGCCGCGCCCGCCGGGCGGCGGCAACGTGCCGCTGCGCGCCGGTTCGATCCGTGCCGACGTCGCGCGCTACAACGAGGAGCGCGGCGGCCGTCCGATGCCGCCGCCCCGCTCGCAGGAAGAGCCTGCACACTCGCCGCTGTTCTCCCCGTTCTACCGAAACTGAGCGCCCGCGCGCTCGTCCCCCCGCCGGCTGATGCGAATTCGCCACAGTCGCGCGCAGATTTCCGCTGATTTTCCCGTCGCATTGCGCTATCTTTCGCGCCCGGCTCGCGTGTGCCACGCCGCCGTCCCGCCGCGCCGTCGCTTTAGCGCCGGGCCGCCGACGTGTACCCGGCCATGTATCAATTCCTCGAAGTTAATGCTGGCGCTATACCAGCAATAAGTGTGCGCAATTTTGACCGGACGAATGATCCGTAAAGATGGCTGCGCCCCATACGACGCAAGCACTCGGCTCCATAAAACAACGCTCGCGCCACTTATCGACTATTCGACAAAACCTGGAGATCCCATGAAAGCATTCGCCCGCCGTGCGTCGCGCACGTCCGTCAAGCTGATCGCAGCCGCCGCCTGCGTGGCGGCTACCGCTCCCGTCCATGCGCAATCGAGCGTTTCGCTCTACGGTCAGGTCGACGAATGGGTCGGCGCAACCAAGTTCCCGGGCGGCGACCGCGCGTGGAACGTGAGCGGCGGCGGGATGTCGACGTCGTACTGGGGCCTGCACGGCACCGAGGACCTGGGCAACGGCTACAAGGCGATCTTCACGCTGGAAAGCTTCTTCCGCGCGCAGAACGGCCAGTTCGGCCGCTTCCAGGGCGACACGTTCTTCGCGCGCAACGCGTATGTCGGCATCGATTCGCCGTACGGCACGGTGACGGCCGGCCGCCTGACGACGCACCTGTTCCTGTCGACGATCCTGTTCAACCCGTTCTACGACTCGTACACCTTCTCGCCGATGGTGTACCACGTGTTCCTCGGCCTCGGCACGTTCCCGACCTACCCGAGCGATCAGGGCGCGGTGGGTGATTCGGGCTGGAACAACGCGCTGTCGTACACGTCGCCGTCGTTCGGTGGCCTGAATTTCGGCGCGATGTACGCGCTCGGCAACCAGGCCGGCGACAGCCGTTCGAAGAAGTGGAGCGCGCAGTTCAACTATGCGAACGGCCCGTTCGCGGCGACCGCCACGTATCAGTACGTGAACTTCAACAACGGCCCGCAGGACCTGAGCGCGCTCGTCGCCGGCATGAAGAGCCAGGGCATCGCGCTCGTCGGCGCGACCTACGACCTGAAGCTCGTGAAGCTGTTCGGCCAGTACATGTATACGAAGAATGACCAGGTCGCGGGCAGCTGGCACGTGAACACCGCGCAAGGCGGCGTGTCGGTGCCGCTCGGCGTGGGCAGCGCGATGGCGTCGTACGCGTATTCGCGCGACGCGGGCGGCCTCGACCAGACGCGCCAGACCTGGGCCGTCGGCTACGACTATCCGCTGTCCAAGCGCACGGACGTCTACGCTGCGTACATGAACGATCACATCAGCGGCCTGTCGAGCGGCAACACGTTCGGCGCAGGCATCCGCGCGAAGTTCTGACGCGTACGCGCGATCGGTGTGCCGGACGCGCGCGTAAATCGCGTGTTCCGGCTGCATGTTTTCCCGCCCGAAACGGCGCCGCCACCCGCGGCGCCGTTTTGCCTTTCTTGACCTTTCTGTTTCCCTGCCTTTGTTACCCTATCTCGTAATTGGACCATTCCCCCGTCATTACGAGCTAGTTCGATGGATACCCTCGTCAGCATGAATGTGTTTCGCTACGTCGTCGAAGTGGGCAGCTTCGTCGGCGCGGCCGAGCGCATGCAGATGTCGGCTGCGATGGCGAGCAAGCACGTGATGCATCTCGAGCAGCAGCTCGGCGCACGGCTGCTGCATCGCACGACACGACGCGTCGCGCCTACCGAGGCCGGACGCGAATATTACGAGCGCCTCGTGCAGGCGCTGTCGGAACTCGACGAAGCCGGGCAGGCTGTCGGCGCCGCGAGCGTGGTGCCGCAAGGCAGGCTGCGCGTGACGTCGCTGTCCGCGTTCGGGTTGCGGCACGTGATGCAGGCCGTCACCGATTACGCGGGCCGGTTCCCGGACGTGACCGTCGACATGACGCTGTCCGATCGCGTGGTCGACCTGATCGAGGAAGGCTACGACGTCGCGGTGCGCGCGGCGCCGAACGGCTTGAAATCGTCGTCGCTGGTCGCGCGGCAGATCGCGACCGCGCACATCCTGCTGGTCGCGTCGCCCGAGTATCTCGACAAGCACGGCACGCCCGACACGATCGCCGATCTCGCGCACCACAACTACCTGCGGCGCGACTCGAATTCGACGATGCTCGACTCGATGGTGATCGACGCGGCGGCCGCGTCACGCGTGAACCTCAACGGCAACCTGATCGTGAACCATCTCGAAGGGCTGCGTGCGGCCGTGCTCGCGGGCGCGGGCATCGCGCTGCTCGGCACCGAGGTGGTCGGCGACGACATCGAATCCGGCCGGCTCGTGCCGGTGCTGCTCGATTCGGTGCCGCCGCACGAGGCGCCGATCTATGCGGTCTACGCGAGCCGCCGGCACGTGTCCGCGAAGGTGCGTTCGTTCGTCGATTTCCTGGCGGCGCGTTTCGAAGGGCAGTCGCTGTGCCCGTCGATCGAGTCGCGCCTGCGCGTGCTGCCGATCACGCGGATCAAGCGCACGGGCTGAGCGGCGCGTCCTGCTGCGACGGGGCCATAAAAAAGCGCGAACCATTGCGGTTCGCGCTTTTTGTTGGGTCCGACGTTATCGCGGCGGCGGCGGCCGGATCATGGCCGCCGCATCCTTCAGCGCGTAATGCCGAGCCGCGCCTTCGCGTCGTCGTACTCGCGCTTCAGACGCTCGACGAGCGCGCCCACGCTCGGCAGGTCGTCCATCAGGCCGACGCCCTGGCCGGCGCCCCAGATGTCCTTCCACGCCTTCGTCTTGTCGCCGCCGAAATTCATCTTGGTCTTGTCGGATTCCGGCAGCGCTTCCGGATCGAGGCCGGCCTTCTCGATGCTCTCGCGGATGTAGTTGCCGTGCACGCCCGTGAAGAGGTTCGTGTAGATGATGTCGGACGATTTCGCGTTCAGGATCGCGTGCTTGTAGTCGTCGATCGCGTGCGCTTCCTGCGTCGCGATGAAGCGTGTGCCCATGTACGCAAAATCGGCGCCCATCGCCTGCGCGGCGAGGATCGAGCCGCCGTTCGCGATCGAGCCGGACAGCACGATCGGGCCGTCGAAGATCTTGCGGACTTCGCCGACCAGCGCGAACGGCGACGTCGTGCCCGCGTGGCCGCCGGCGCCGGCCGCGACCAGGATCAGCCCGTCGACGCCGGCTTCGAGCGCCTTCTGCGCGTGGCGCAGGTTAATCACGTCGTGCAGCACGATGCCGCCGTAGCTGTGCACCGCGTCGACGATCTCGCGCGCCGGTGCGCGCAGGCTCGTGATGAAGATCGGCACCTTGTGCTCGACGCAGACGCGCACGTCGTGCTCGAGCCGCGCGTTCGACTGGTGGACGATCTGGTTCACCGCGATCGGGCCGATCACCGCGTCCGGGTGTTGCGCCTTGTGGTCGGCGAGCGCCGACTGGATCTGCGTGAGCCACTCGTCGAGCAGTTCGGCCGGACGGGCGTTGAGCGCGGGGAACGAACCGACGATGCCCGCCTTGCATTGCGCGAGCACGAGTTCGGGGTAGCTGACGATGAACATCGGCGACGCGATGACGGGCAGCGTCAGGTTCTGCAGGACAGTGGGCAATGCCATGTGATGTCTCCAGTCTCCAGGGGCGGTCGGCACCTGCGCGGTCGCGCTGACGCCGACACCATGCTTTGCGTTTCGAACGGTGATTCGAGTGTAGCTGCGGAACGACTTCGTTCGCTCATATTAATACGAACGGTCGTGCGATTCTACGCGAGCTTAACAAACTGCGCGGTGTGGCGGCAATCGAGTGAGTGTTCTCTTTCTACGGATTCTGGCGGCTACCCCGCTGTGAAGACGCGCAAGCGCTCCTAAAATAGCCGCCATAACAAACCAACGAGAAATAAACCATGTCGTTTGAGGCGTTTGCACCGTTTCGCGTGACGGTGCAGGACACCGACATCTTCGGTGTCAAAGGAGGCGCGGGCCCGCCGCTTCTGTTGCTGCACGGGCATCCGCAAACCCACATGATCTGGCATCGCGTTGCCGCGACGCTTGCGAATCACTTCACGGTGATCGCCACCGACCTGCGCGGATACGGCGCATCGGGCCGGCCGCCGAGCGACGCGCAGCACGTGCCGTATTCGAAACGTGCAATGGCGGCCGACCAGGTCGCCGTGATGCGGCATTTCGGCTTCGAGCAGTTCCACGTGTGTGCGCACGATCGCGGCGCGCGTGTCGCGCACCGGCTCGCGCTCGATCACGCGGACGCCGTCGAGCGGATGATGCTGCTCGACATCGCGCCGACGCTCGCGATGTACGAGAAAACCGATCGCGCGTTCGCGACCGCGTATTTCCACTGGTTCTTCCTGATCCAGCCGGAACCGCTGCCCGAGACGCTGATCGGCGCGCATACCGATGCGTATATCGAGCGCGTGATGGGCAACCGGTCCGCCGGGCTTGCGCCGTTCGTGCCCGAGGCGCTCGACGCGTACCGTGCCGCGCTCGCGCAGCCGGGCGCCGTGCATGCGATGTGCGAGGACTACCGCGCATCGGCGACGATCGATCTCGAGCACGACCGTGCGGATCTCGAACGCGGCAACAAGGTCGCGTGCCCGCTGCGCGTGCTGTGGGGCGCGAACGGAGTCGTCGCCCGCTGCTTCGATCCGCTCGACGAATGGCGGCGCGTCGCGCGCGACGTCAGCGGCCGTGCGCTCGACTGCGGTCACTACATTCCGGAAGAGGCGCCCGTCGCGCTGATCGACGAACTGCTCGCGTTCTTCGAGGCGCGCGATCCGGCCGCATAAGGGGCGCGCACGGGCGGCGCGGGCCGGCCGCTCAGCGGTGCGCGCCGTCGTCCTCGGCGAGCGGCGGCAGCCGGCGCGGCACGGGCGTCGATTTCACGATCGCGGTGCTCGTCTCCGCGCGCTCCGTCACCTTCGACAGGATGTCGTCGAGGTGCTCGATCGTGCGCAGGTAGAGCCGGCAGATGAAGCAGTCCTCGCCGGTCACCTTGTCGCATTCGACGAATTCGGGAATCCGCCGCAACAACTCCTCGACCAGATGCAACTGGCCGGGCAGCGGCTTCACGCGGACGATCGCCTGCAGCGTGTAACCCAGCGCGCGCGGGTCGAGCTCGACGGTGAACGCGGCGATCACGCCTTGCGCCTCGAGCCGCCGCACACGGTCGGCGGTCGCGGGTGCCGACAGCCCGATCTGCCGCGCGAGTTCGCTGGTTGCGATGCGCGCGTCGTCGGCAAGCGCCGCGAGGATCGCGCGGTCGGTCGCGTCGAGCGACGTGACGGCTGGCGGGGAAAGGCGTTTCGGCATGATCGCTTTGCTTTCGAAGGTGAATCGATTGTTTCACTTCAGTTTAGCCATGGTTGCGACGAAAGCAAGTTTCTAGAATCGAAGTCATCCACTCTCTTCAACGGAGTTCATGATGGCCTCGAATGAAATGCGCCGCGGTGCCGCCGAGATGATCGTCGCGATGATGATGTCCGGCACGATCGGCTGGCTGGTGATGTCGTCGAAGCAGCCGCTGACGAACGTCGTGTTCTTCCGCTGCCTGTTCGGCGCGGCGACGCTCGCGATCGTCTGCGCGGCGTTCGGCTTCCTGCGCCGCTCGCTGTTCTCGCCGCGGATGCTCGCGCTCGCGACGCTCGGCAGCGTCGCGATCGTCGCGAACTGGCTGCTGCTGTTCGCCGCCTATTCGCGCGCGTCGATCTCGATGGCGACCGCCGTCTACAACACGCAGCCGTTCATGCTCGTCGCGCTCGGCGCGATCGTGTTCCGCGAACGGATCTCCGCGTCGACGATCGCGTGGCTCGCGCTTGCGTTCGCCGGGCTCGTCTTCGTGGTGCGCGTCGAGCCTGCCGTGCTCGCTGTGCCGGGCGAATATCTGGAAGGCGTCGCGCTGTCGCTCGGCGCGGCATTCCTGTATGCGATCTCGTCGATCGTCACGAAACACCTGAAGGGCACGCCGCCGCATCTGCTCGCGCTGCTGCAGGCCGGTCTCGGCGTCGTGCTGCTCGCACCGTTCGCGCACTTCGGCACGTTGCCGGCGACCGCCGCGCAGTGGCTCGACCTCGTCGTGCTCGGCGTCGTGAACACGGGCCTGATGTATGTGCTGCTGTACGGCGCGATCCAGAAGCTGCCGACCGCGATGACCGGTGCGTTGTCGTTCGTCTATCCGGTCGTCGCGATCGTCGTCGATCACGTCGCGTTCGGGCAGACGCTCGCGTGGACGCAGGTGTTCGGCGCGCTGCTGATCCTGCTCGCGGCGGCCGGCGTGAATCTCGGCTGGCGCATCGTGCCCGTGCGTCGCGCGGCGGTCGGCAACTGAAACGATCGTACGATTCGGCGCCGCTGCGGGGGCCGCGCCGCGGCTTGTCTGGGGTGTTTGTCGAGAACGAGGATTGCGTGCGGACTGCTCACGAATGGGGCCCGCGCGCACGCGTGAAAGACGCTGTAAGAAGTTGTAGGGAAACACCCGATGCGATGCGGCCGCGTCGCTCGTATGATGCGGGCTGTGACGTTGATCACGTTCACAGGATTCCGATCTCGACGCCGTTCGCCCGTGAGGCTGAACGGCTTTTTTTTATGTCTCGCTGCCGGCGATCAGACGCCGCCGCGCATCGAGCCGCGCGAGCAGCGCGCGCCTCGCGTCGTCGTCCGACGCACGCCACGCCTTGATCTCGCCGCGCGTACGCAGGCAGCCCGCGCACCAGTCGGTGCGCGGATCGATCCTGCAGACGTCCGTGCACGGCGATGCGACCGTGCCGACTACCACTGCCACCGGCACGTCGCTCATGCCTGGTCCCGCAACGCGACATCCGCGACCGGCGCGCCCGTCAGCGACACGAGTTCGTGCGGCGACAGGTTGAACACCGCGTGCGGATGGCCGGCGGCGGCCCACAGGCTGTCGAGCTCGAGCAGATCGGCGTCGATCAGCGTGACGGGTTCGACGAGATGGCCGATCGGGCAGACGCCGCCGATCGCATAACCGGTGTTGTCGCGCACGAACTTCGCGTCCGCGCGGCCGACCGCGCCGACCTGCGCGGCGACCTTCTTCTCGTCGACCCGGTTGACGCCGCTCGCGACCACCAGCACGGGCGCGCCGTCCGACTGCCGGCGAAACAGGATCGACTTCGCGATCTGCGCGACCGAGCAGCCGAGCCCGGCTGCGGCCTCGGCCGAGGTCTTGCCGGTTTCGGCGAGCATCACGATGCCTTTCGCATGTCCGCGCTCGCGCAGCAGCAGCGCGACGCGCCGCGCGGAATCAGGGAGGGAATCGAATGAAGCAGGTGTCGTCATAGTGAGGAATCCATGGAATGCCGGGGGTCAGACGCAGTTCGCGGCGTCGGCCGCGCTCTGCGCCTTGGCGATCAGCGCGCGGCCGGCGCGCGACACGTTCGTGCGGCCGATCGCGTTCGAGATGAAGTCGCCGGCGGCCACCACCTGCGCGAGATCGACGCCCGTGTCGATGCCGAGGCCCTGCAGCAGGTACAGCACGTCCTCGGTCGCGACGTTGCCGGTCGCGCCCTTCGCGTACGGGCAGCCGCCGAGGCCGGCGACCGACGCGTGGAAGATCTCGATCCCTTCGAACAGCGCCGCGTAGATGTTCGCGAGCGCCTGGCCGTAGGTGTCGTGGAAGTGGCCCGACAGGCGTTCGCGCGGGAACACGCGCGTGACGGCCGAGAGCACTTCGCGCGTGCGGTTCGGCGTGCCGACGCCGATCGTGTCGGCGATGTCGATCTCGTCGCAGCCGAGCGCCGCGAAGCGTTCGACGACGTCGACGACCGACGCGACCGGCACCTCGCCTTGATACGGGCAGCCGAGCGCGCACGACACGCTGCCGCGCAGCCGCAGGCCCGCATCCTTCGCGGCCTTCGCGACGGGCTCGAAGCGCGCGATGCTTTCGGCGATGCTGCAGTTGATGTTCCGCTGCGAGAACGCCTCGCTTGCCGCGCCGAAGATCACGACTTCGTCGGCGCGCGCGGCGAGCGCGTTCTCGAAACCCTTCAGGTTCGGCGTGAGCACCGAGTACACGGTGCCCGCGCGGCGCTCGATGCCGGCCATCACGTCGGCGCCGTCGGCCATCTGCGGCACCCATTTAGGCGATACGAACGACGCGGCCTCGATGTTGCGGAAGCCGGCGCGCGACAGGCGGTCGACGAGCGCGATCTTCACGTCGGTCGGCACGAAGGTTTTCTCGTTCTGCAGCCCGTCGCGCGGGCCGACTTCGACGATCTTGACGGCGGTGGGGAACGTCATGGTTGTCTCCTGGTTCCTGATATCTGTGCAAGGCGGAATTCAATAGCCGCGCGCGTAGTCGACGATGCCGCCGACGCGCTCGCCGCGCTCGAATGCGCGGATCTTGCCGGCGATCTGCTCGATGGCCTCCGCGCGCAATGTCTCGGCCGAGCTGTGCGGCGTGATGGTGATACGCGGCGCGCGCCAGAACGGATGGTCTTCCGGCAGCGGCTCGCGATGGAACACGTCGAGCGTCGCCGCGGCGATCCGGCCGCTCTCGAGCGCGTCGAGCAGGTCGGCCTCGACGAGATGCGCGCCGCGCGCGACGTTGACGACATACGCGCCGGGCGCGAGCCGCGCGAACGTGCGCGCCGACAGGATGCCGTCCGTGTCGGGCGTGCTCGGCAACAGGTTGACGAGCACCTTCGCGCCGTCGATGCACGCGTCGAACGCTCCGTCGCCGGCGAAGGTCGTGACGCCGTCGAGCTGCTTCGCGCTGCGGCTGTAACCGCGCACGGGCAGGCCGAGCGCGGCGAGCGCGAGCGCGACCTGCGCGCCGAGCACGCCGAGGCCGAGCACGGCGACGGTGAAGCTCGCGCGCGGATGCGGTTCGAGCGGGTGCCAGCGGCGCTCGCGCTGCTGCACGTCGTATTCGTCGAAGCGGCGCAGGTAGCGCAGCACTGCATGCGTCACGTATTCGACCATCTGCTGCGCCATGCCTGAATCCTCGAGCCGCACGAGCGGCACGTGCGGCGGCAGCGTGCCCGGATGCGCGCGGTCGAGCGCGAGCAGCGCGTCGACGCCCGCACCGAGGTTGAAGATTGCGCGCAGGCCGTCGCGCGGCGCGAAGAACTCGCGCGGCGCACGCCAGACGAGCGCGTAGTCGGCGGCGGCCGTGTCTCCCGGCTGCCATGCGCGCAGTTCGGCTTCCGGCAGCGCGTGCGCGATCTCGTCGCGCCACGCGCCGGCTTCCTGATGAGGCGAATAAAAAAGGATCCTCATCGCGTGATTTCGCGCACGCCGGTGCGGCGCGTCGCGGGACAGGCGGGGTGGACCGGGCGCAGCGCGCCGGCGGGCGTAGCGGACATCGGGGCGTCTCCTGACGACCGGGCCCGGCGCGTCGGCGCCCGGTCCGGTTCCGTGTGAAGCTGACGGGAAGCCCACATTCTACGGTTTCGCGGCGCATCGCGCGCCGCTGCGCGGACGGGCCGCCCGGCGCGGGGTGGCCCGCCCCGCGCAAAAGCAAAGCACAAAATATTGGTTCGGCCGCCGGATACGGCGCGCCACAATCGAACCCCGTCTTCAAGCAAGCGAGGGCAATCATGCGCGCATGCAGCAAATCGGCGTGGCCGCCGCGGCTCGTCACCGTTCCGGGCCTGCACGGCAGCGAAGGCGCTCACTGGCAGACCTGGCTGGAACGACAGTTCCCGCGCTCGCTGCGGGTCGAGCAGGACGACTGGGATGCACCCGATCTCGTGCGCTGGGCGCAATCCGTGCGCGCGCTGCTCGACCGCGAGCGCGGCCCGTTCGTGCTGGCCGCGCACAGCTTCGGCTGCCTCGCGACCGCGCATGCGCTCGCGCAGTGGCCGCATGCCGGCGACGTCGCGGGCGTGCTGTTCGTCGCGCCCGCCAGCCCCGCGAAATTCAAGTTCGCCGGGCCGTTCGACGCGCGCCGGCTCGCGGCGCCGTCGATCGTGATCGGCAGCGAGACCGATCCGTGGATGCCGCTCGCCGATGCGCGCACGCTCGCGCAGCGCCTGGGCAGCGCGTTCGTGAACCTCGGCGACGCCGGGCACATCAACACGGCCGCCGGCTTCGGACCGTGGCCGCGCGCGAAGTACTTCATCGACACGCTGGTGCACTGCGCGGCGCCGCTGCGCTTTCGCGACGCGGACGACGGCTTCGAAGCCGCGCTCGTCGACCGCGCGCTCGCGCACGCGGTCTGACGGATCGGGCCAGCTAGCGCGCGCTGCGCGGCGGGTGCCGCGCAACGTCGCGCTGTCGCGCTTACGACGCGGAGACGGGCTGCACCGCGGCCGGATCCGAATAGCTCGGCCGGCCGTTCTCGACGTGGCCCGCGAAACGGCGCGAGAACGTGCCGTTCGCGCCGTCGCTCACCGTCACGTCATACCATTGGTGGCTCGATGCGAGCGCCCACTGCTCGACGCGCTCGTCGCCGCCGTGCAGCGTGACCTGCCGCGCCGGCGCACCGTACGCGTTGTCGGTCAGCGTCAGCGTGACGTGGGCTCCGCCATGGTTGTGCAGCTTCAGGTACAAATTCCCGTTCGCGACGTCGTAGCCGGCCTTCACCTCCGGCTGCGCGGGCTTGCGGTGGGGCGCGGTTCCGGCCGACACGTTGCCGGAGAACACGCGCACGAAGCCGTTCGGCCCGTACACCGAGAACGCATACGCGCCGTTCGTCACCGTCAGGTCGAAATCCGCATGCAGCAGGCGGCGCGCGCCGACCGTATAGCGCCACGGGCCGTCGGTGCGGTTCGTCGAATACACGTGGAAGTGCGCGCCCTGGTTGCCGCGGTTCGCGAATTCGATGCGCAGCGTGTTCCCGCCGTAGACGCTCGCGTTCACATGAAGTTCGTACGGCAGCGCGCGCGCCGGACGCACGCCGGGCTCCTGCGGGGCGACCGGCGACGGCGTCGCGGGCACGGTCGGCGCGGGCTGCGACGTGCACTGCTGGTCCGCGATCGAGCGGTACTGGCTCGTGTCGGGCAGCGGCGGGAACGACGCGTCGGACGAGCGGAAGTCGAATGCGGCGGTGAGGTCGCCGCAGATCGTGCGGCGCCACGGCGTGATGTTCGGTTCGTCGACGCCGAAACGCTCGCCGATGAAGCGGATCACCGACGTGTGGTCGAACACCTGCGAGCACACGAAGCCGCCTTTCGTCCACGGCGACACGACCGTCATCGGCACGCGCGGCCCGAGGCCGTACGGCAGCCCGTCGGCCGTGTAGCTGCCGCCGCGGCCGGGGTTCACGACCGTATGCAGCTCGCCGTCGGTCGTCACGGTCGATGCGCCCTGCGCGGCCGACGTCGGCGGCTGCGGCGGCACGATGTGATCGAAGAAGCCGTCGTTCTCGTCGTACATGATGAACAGCACGGTCTTGCGCCATACGTCCGGGTTCGACGTGAGCGCGTCGAGGATCTGCGACGTGTAGTTCGCGCCGTACGCGGGCGTGTATTTCGGATGCTCGGAGAAGGCGGCGGGCGGGCACAGCCACGACACCTGCGGCAGACGGTCGTTGATCACGTCGTCCTTCAGGTTGTCGAGCGTGCGCACCGTCTGCGCGCGCTGGTACAGCGACGAACCCGGCTTCGCGTTGATGAAGTTCGCGAAGTTCTGCAGGACGTTCGTGCCGTAGTTGCCGTTGTACGGATCGTTGCCCGTCGTGCCCTGCTGGTAGATCTGCCACGACACGCCGTGTGCCTCGAGGCGCTCGGGGAAGGTCGTCCACGACAGCAGCTGGTAGGCGGGCGGCCCGTCGCCGTCGACATAGTCGCTGTTGTCGAGCAGCGGGCCGCCGAACTTGCCGGTCGGGTCGACCGTGCCGGTCATCAGGTACGAACGGTTCGGGTGCGTCGGGCCCGGCAGCGAGCAGAAGTAGTTGTCGCACACGGTGAACGCATCGGCGAGCGCGTAGTGGAACGGGATGTCCTCGCGCACGTGATAGCCCATCGTCATGTCGGTCTTGTTCGCGGGCCACTGGTCGTAGCGGCCGCCGTCGATCGCCGCGTGCGTCTTGTACCACGAGTGGTCGAGGTCGCCGACGCACTGCGCGCTCGTCGTCAGCGTATTCAGCCGGAACGGCAGCACGGGCTTGCCCGGATCGGCCTTCGACGGCTGGTACCACACCGGCTTGCCGTTCGGCAGCGGGATCGGGAAGCGGTCGTTGTAGCCGCGCACGCCGCGCAGGTGTCCGAAGTAATGATCGAACGAGCGGTTTTCCTGCATGAACACGACGATGTGCTCGACATCGCGGATCGTGCCGGTGCCGCGCGCGGCGGGAATCGCGAGCGCGCGGCGGATCGATTCGGGAAACGCGTTGAGCGCAACGGCGGCGCCCGCGGATTGTGCGACGGTATGCAGGAAACGGCGGCGGCTCGATGACGGCATGTTGTTCACCTCGGTTCTGCGGTCAGGGGGACGGAAGCGGCGGGATCAGCCCGGCGACGACGCGGCGGCACTCGACGCGGCCGCGTTCATCGCGGGCTTCGCATCGTCGTCGTCATCGGGCGGGTAATGCACGACCGGCGGCGCGAGCGGGGCGGCATCGGACGCAGCGGCGTTCGCGGATGCATCGCTGTTGAACGCGCTGGCGGAGCCGGCCGATGCGCCGGCCTGCTGCGAGGCGTCGGTCGCGTGCGCATCGTGCTGCGCGTCATCGCTGCAGGCGGCGACGAAAGCGGCGGCACACAGAACGACGGCGACGAAAACGCGACGCATGACTTCTCTCCTGGCAGGCTGATCGGGAAACGTTCTCGAGTATGCCGAAGCGATGCGACGTTTCGGTGAATCGTTTGCGACCGGTGCGTGATCGCGAAATGCTTTCGTCAAGCCGACTAATTGCTTTCGCGCGTGCGCGTGCGGGCGGCGTGCGGCCATCGCCGCGTGCCGCCTGTCAGCGCCGTGGCGTTTTGCGCCGCACCTCGCTGCGCAGCCAGTCGAGCCAGGTGCGGATCGCCGCTTCGTGCGGATGGCCGGGGCGCCACACGACGTAGTGTGCATACACGTCGGTCACGCGCACCGTCGACACGCGCACCAGCGTGCCGTCCGCGAGTTCGGGTTCGATCAGCGAGCGACGCGCGAGCGCGACGCCGCGTCCTTTCAGCGTCGCGTCGATCAGCGCGTTCGCATCAGTGAAGCGCGGCGCGCGCGCGGATTCGGTGAGGTCGAGCCGTGCGGCCTGGAACCACGGTTCCCACGGCTGCGCCGGGTGGCGCAACAACGTTGCGCGCACGAGGTCGGTCGGCGCGCGCGGCGCGACGCCGTCGCGATTGCGGTACGCGGGGCTCGCGACCGGGAAGATCGTCTCGTTCATCAGCTTCTCGGCGACGACGCCCGGCCACGTGCCGGGCCCGTAGCGCAGCGCGACGTCGATGCGGTCGCGCTTGCGCAGCGGCGCGAGCGCCACGTCCGGATGCAGCGCGATCGCGATGTGCGGATGCGCGGCCGCGAAGCGCGGCAGGCGCGGCGCGAGCCAGCGCTCGGCGACGCTCGGCAGCACGCTGACGTTCAGCGTGACGTCGCAGGTGCGCGGGCGGCTGCGCACGGCGAGCGCCGGCTCGAATGCGCGTTCGAGCACGCTCAGGCCCTGACGTACCTGCAGCGCGAGCGCATGTGCGGCCTGCGTTGGGGTCGCGCCGTTGCGTTCGCGCGTGAAGAGCGGATAACCGAGTTGCGCCTCGAGCGCGCGGATGTGCTGGCTGACCGCGCCTTGCGTGAGCGCGAGTGCATCGGCCGCGCGCGTGAAGCTCTGCAGCCGCACGGCGGTCTCGAACGCACGCAGCGTCTGCAGTGGAGGAAGGTGGATGCGTCGCATGCGGGTATTAGTAACACTAATGTCCGAGCACGACAATTCATCGTTTGCGGCGCACGGGCACGCGTTCCTACACTCGGTTCCGTCTTCCACAGCCCCGTCGGGCCACACCACCATGAACGCATATCGTCTCTATCTTTCGCCGGGCGCCTGCTCGCTGGCCGCTCACATCGCGCTGGAGGAAACCGGCGCGCCGTTCGACGTCGAGATCGTCTCGGTGCAGAAGCAGCAGAACCTCGAAGCGCGTTATCTCGCGATCAACGCGAAGGCACGCGTGCCCGTGCTCGCGATTCCGGGCGAACCGCGCGTGCTGACCGAAACGCCCGCGATCCTCACGTATCTCGCGCGCCGTTATCCGGACGCGCAATTGCTGCCGCTCGGCGATCCGCTGCGCGAGGCGCGTTGCCATGAATGGCTCGCCTGGCTGGTCGGCTGGGTGCATGGCGTCGGTTACGGCGCGCTGTGGCGGCCCGGCCGCTTCATCGGCGATCCGGCCCTGCACGGTGCGGTCAGCGAGCACGGTCGCGGCGTGATCGAAACCGCGAACGCGTCGATCGAAGCCGCGCTCGCCGACGGCCGCACGTGGGCCGAGCCGGGCGCGCATTCGATCGTCGATCCGTTCCTGTTCGTGCTGTATCGCTGGGGCGTCGCGATCGGACTCGACATGGCGCGGCATCCCGCGTGGACCGCGCATGCGCAGCGCGAGGCCGAACGGCCGGCCGCGCGGCGTGCGCTGGCGCGCGAGGCGGGCTGACGCAGCGGCGGGCGTCGCGGTGTTTGCCACGACGCCCGCAAGCAACGCGCGGTGGCTATCGCGCGGCGAACAGCGGGTAGGTCGCGCCCGCGACCAGCGCGGCCGCGAGCCACACCACGCTCCACGAACTGACGGCGAGCAGCGGCGGAATCGCGAGCGGCGTCGCGAACAGCCCGAGGTAGACGATCGTGTTCGCCATCCCGAGCGCGGTGCCCGCGTGGTTCGCGCCCGCGAGCGTCGCGAGCTCCGTGTACGCGACGCCGTGCCACGCCGATACGCAGATGCCGGCGAACACGAGAATCGCGACGATTACCGCGAGCGGCACGTGCGCGCTGCCGGCCGTCGCGGCCGCGAGCAGCGTGAACGACCCGGCCGCGACGAGCACCGAACCGCGCAAATACGCGCGCCGGTTGCCGTGCCGGTCGGTATGGCGGCCGCTCCAGACACGCATCACCATCGCGCCGAGCTGCAGCGCGACCATCGCCGCGCTGATGCCGGCGAGGCCGAGCCGGCCGAAGTCGTGTAGGAACACCGTCGCGAACGTGAGCACCGCGAACTGCGGCGCACACAGCGCGCCGATGCCGAGCACGATGCGCCACACGGCGCCGCTTGCGAGCGGGCTGCGCGAGTGCCGCGCAGACTGATGTTGTTGCTCGATCGGGCGAGGCGCGGCGACGTGCGCGGCAGCCGGTGCGGCGGGTGGCTCGTGCAGCCAGCGCCAGGTCAGCGCGGCCGATCCCGCGCACAGCAGCATCAGCGCGCCGAACACCGCGGCGAAACCCAGATGCGACGCGAGCGACGGCAGCAGCGCCGCGCCGACGCCGCCGCCGAGCGGCACGGCGGTCTGCCGGATGCTCATCGCGAGCCCGCGTTCGCGTTCGCCGAACCAGCGCATCACCGCGCGCCCGCTCGACCCGTTCACGCTGCCGCCGAGCAGGCCGACGCCGCACATCGCCACGACGACGCGCATCAGCGGCGGCACCGCGTGCGCGGTCGGGATGATCGTGCACACCATCAACGCGAGCATCGCGGCCGTCGCGACGAGCCCGGTCAGCAGCACGCGGCGATCGCCGAAGCGGTCGGCGGCGATCCCCCACGGCAGCTCGGACAGCGCGACGCCGAAGCCGAGTGCGCCGAGCACGAGCCCGAGCGCGCCGTTGTCGAGGTGATAGGCCGTGCGCATCCACACGGCCGTGGTCGGAATGCCGGCCGCGGCGGCCGAAAAGCTCATGTTCGCGGCGACGCCGGCGGCCAGCACGCGCCAGCGATGGGCCGGGCCGCGCGTGGCGCGGACGGGCGAGGAGGGAGAAGCGATGCACGAGGTGTCCATGGCGGCAGTCCCGGTTGGAAATTGACATCGACAGTGTGGCGGCCTACATTCATCCTGAAAATCGGAAAGTTTTTGATGAATCATTCGATAAAACGGGATGGTTGATATGTCCGGACAAGATATCCCGCGCGGCGGCGGCGAGTCGCTCGCGGTGCCCGATGCCGCGCTGGCCCGGCCCAACTTCGACGTGGCGGCGCTGCGCAGCCTCGTCGCGGGCGTGGATCTCGGCAGTTTTGCGAAGGCGGCCGACCGCGTCGCGCGTTCGTCGTCGGCGGTGAGCGCGCAGATCCGCAAGCTCGAGGAGCAGGCCGGCACGCCGCTGTTCGTGAAGGCCGGGCGCGGGCTCGCGCTGACCGACGCCGGCGACGCGATGCTGCGCTATGCGCGGCGGATGATCGAGCTGAACGACGAGGCGGCCGCGGCCGTGCGCGGCGTGAATCTCGACGGCTGGGTGCGGGTCGGGCTGCAGGAGGACTTCGGCGAGGCGATCCTGCCCGACGTGCTGGGGCGATTCGCGCGTGCGCATCCGAAGGTGAAGATCGAGGCGCGCGTGGCGCGCAATGCCGATCTGCTCGACCGGCTCGACGCGAACCAGCTCGATCTCGCGCTCGTGTGGGGCGATCCGGCGTCGGCGGCGTTCGTCGCGCGAACGGGGATCGACGGCGAAGTGATCGCGCAGGTGCCGATGCAATGGATCGGCGCGGTGGGCGCGGGTGGTTTCGGGGGGCCGGACGGCGGCGCGGAGGATGGCGCAGGCGGCGGTGCGGGAGAAACGGGCAGTCGTGCGGTGCGCGCGCCGGACGAGCCGCTGCCGCTCGTCGTGTTCGACCGGCCATGCCGGTTCTTCGGCGCGGCGACCGGCGCGCTCGACCGCGCGGGCGTGCCGTGGCGCGTCGCGTTCACGACGCCGAGCCTTGCCGGGCTATGGGCCGCAGCGGCGGCCGGCCTCGGGCTGACGGTGCGCTCGCACTACGGGCTCCCCGCGTCGGTGCGCGTGCTCGACGCGGCGTCGTTCGGCCTGCCGGCACTGCCGAGCCTGCCGCTGATCCTGCTGCGGCGCACGTCGTCGGCGACGCCGACCATCGACCGGCTCGCGCAGATCGTGACGCAGGCGGTGCGGGAGGCGACGGAGGGGGCGGCGGTGGCGCTGGCGGCGTGACGAGACGCTCGATTGCCGCGGCGGGCTGCGACTCGACAGTCCCATCTGCCGATCGGTCGAATGGATCGATCGCGAGAACCTGACTACAGTGAGGGTCACCTGTAACGGAGGTCAACATGCAGAACGCAAACATTCCCGGCGCGGGCGCGATCGATCCACGGGCCGACGCCCCGATCCACGGTGACGGGGCAGCAGCCGATCGACTCGCATCTGCCACGCAACCCATTCGGTTCGGCGTCCTGCAAGGGCAGGCGTGGATCGCGGACGACTTCGACGCTCCGCTTCCCGATTACCTGCTGGATGCTTTCGAAGGGCGCTGATGCGGCTGCTGCTCGATACGCACATCTTCTTGTGGATCGTGACCAATGACCCGAGGCTCAGCGCACGGGCGCGCAGACTGATCTCGGCTGCCGACGAACGTTTCGTCAGCAGCGCGAGTATCTGGGAAGCCGCCATCAAGGCCGGCCTGGGAAAGCTCGACATCGACGTGGGCAAGCTGGCCCGCGCGATCGGCGCAAGCGGGATTCGCGAGTTGCCGGTCAGAGCCGTGCATGGGGCGGCAGTCCGTGATTTGCCCCACCACCATCGCGATCCGTTCGATCGCTTGCTGGTCGCGCAGGCGCGGCACGAGCCGCTTCAGCTCGTGACCGCCGACGCCCTTCTTGCGCGGTACGGCCTGTCTCTGGTTCTGACAGTTTGAAATAGTCTCCGGGTCGAGATTCACTCGTCGCCTGCGCCCTGGGGAGTCGCGGCAGCCTATGCCGCCGCGACGTTCGACTCGATTTCGTCGAGTGCCGCGCAGAGTGCTGCCAGCCGCTCCCGCAGCCCTTCGCTCGCCGGCACGAACGGCAGCCGCAACCCATCCTCGCACCATCCTTGCGCGGCCAGCACGGCCTTCACCGGCGCCGGGTTCGGCTCCGCGAACAGCGCCGCGACGAGCGGCTGCAGCGCGACCGACAGGCGCCGCGCATCGGCGAGCCGCCCGTCGCGCAGCAGCGCATGGATGCGCACATGCCATTCGGGCAGCACGTGCGCGCTGCTCGCGATCGCACCGTGCGCGCCGGCGCACAGCGCCGCGAAGTTCTGGTTGTCGTCGCCGGACAGGATCGCGAGCGGCGTGTCGTGCACGAGCCGGCTCATCCGGTCGAGCGTGCCGCCGCACTCCTTGATGCCCGCGACACGCGGGTCGCGCGCAAGCGCCTGCAGCGTGTCCAGTTCGACGTTCACGCCGGTGCGATAAGGGATGTTGTAGATGAGCACCGGCAGGTCGGCCGCGTCGACGATCGCCTCGACATGGCGGCGGATGCCGTCCTGCGTCGGCCGCACGTAGACGGGCGGCGTGACGAGCAGCCCGTCGGGCCGCAGCGCGGCGAGTTCGTGTGCGCGGGCGGCCGCGAAGTGCGTCGCGCTCGCGGTCAGCCCGACGACGATCGGCAGTCCGGGCGCCGCGTCGCGCAGCGTCGCGAACACGGCGTCCTGTTCGCGCGCGTCGAGCAGCACGCCTTCACCGGTCGTCGCGCCCGCGACGAATCCCGCGATGCCCGCGGCCGCATAGTGGCGCGCGAGCCGCGCGAGTGCCGCATGATCGACTTCGCCGTGGTGGAACGGCGTGATGATCGGCAGCCAGATACCTTCGAAACGTGTGTTCATGCAAAGCCTCATGGTGGAAACGGAGTGGGAAGGAACCGTTCCGCCGGCGGTTTGCCGGAATGAGGCATGCGTGCAAGGAGAAAGAAACGACCTGCGGGCATCCCGTCCGGCATTCGCCTGACGGGACGCGACGTCCCCGTCAGTCGAGGAGTCGTTTTTTCAGTTTCAGCCCGGCCGCGCGCGCACCTGCCGCGATGGCGGCAAGGATCGACGGCGAACGCAGGGCAGCGGACATGGATGAACCGTGAAGTGGGCTGAGCGGCGATCTTAACATTGGTTCGGACGCACGCGCGAGCGTCCGCCGCCGTTTAGCAGGATTCGAGATTTGCTTTCCACGACTGATTGGAAAGCGCGCCGCGCCCGGCCGCTAGAATGCCCGCTTACGTTTCGATGACAGCGCGTACGCGTGCCGTCACGCACTTTCACCACCACTGGAACGGGGCATATCACGATGGCAAGCATCAAGGGGATCGGCCGCTGGCTGCATACGGGCGCGGCGGCGGCGCTGGTCGTGGCGGCGACGGCGGCCCACGCGGATACGTCGATCCTGAACGTGTCGTACGACGTGACGCGCGAGCTGTACAAGGACATCAACACGAGCTTTGCCGCCGCCTACAAGCAGAAGACCGGCGAGACGGTCGCGATCAAGCAGTCGCACGGCGCGTCGAGCGCGCAGGCGCTGTCGGTGCTGCAGGGGCTGCAGGCCGACATCGTGACGATGAACCAGCCGAACGACATCGATCTGCTCGCCGAACGCGGACAGCTGCTGCCGAAGGACTGGCGCGCGCGCTTCCCGGACAACAGCTCGCCGTACTCGACGACGATGGTGTTCCTCGTGCGCAAGGGCAACCCGAAGGCGATCAAGGACTGGAGCGATCTCGCGAAGCCGGGTGTCCAGGTGATCATCGCGAACCCGAAAACGTCCGGCAACGGCCGTTATGCGTATCTCGCCGCCTGGGGCTTCCAGAAGCAGAAGGGCGCGACCGACCAGCAGGCGCTCGACTTCGAGAAGGCGATCTTCCGCAACGTGCCGGTGCTCGACTCGGGCGGCCGCGGCGCGACGACGACGTTCACGCAACGCGGGATCGGCGACGTGCTGGTCACGTTCGAGAACGAAGTCGCGCTGATGGACACCGGCGCGTCGGGTGCGCAGTTCGACGCCGTGTATCCGTCGGCGAGCATTCTCGCGGAGCCGCCCGTCGCCGTCGTCGACAAGGTCGTCGACAAGAAGGGCACGCGCAAGGTCGCGCAGGCGTATCTCGACTTCCTGTACACGCCGCAAGCGCAGGAGATCATCGCGCAGCACCATCTGCGCCCGCGCGACGCGAACGTGCTGAAGAAGCATGCGGCCGAGTTCAAGTCGCTGAAGACGTTCAGCGTCGAGCAGGTCTTCGGCAGTTGGGCGAACGCGCAGAAGACGCATTTCGCCGACGGCGGCACGTTCGATCAGGTGATCGTCGATCGGAAGTGACCACGGCGCGCACCGCGCTTGTTCGCACGATGACGATGCAGCCGGCCGCTCACGCGGCCGGTTTTTTTTCGACGCTGCACGGCCGCGCAGCGGATTTTCGTTCCGAACCGGCCCGCATTCCCGGCCGCCGCCGCGCGTGCTACGCTCATCGCCTCCCTGCAACAGGCACCGTGCGATGAACGTCGATTCGTCCTCCTCCGCTCCCCGTCGTCGTGGCCGCAAGATCTGGTCGGGCACCCGCCCGGTGATCGCGTACGGGATGCCGCCGCTCGGCTGGCGCGACTTCTATCACCGCGCGCTGACGGTGAGCTGGCCCGTGTTCTTCCTGTCGCTCGCGCTGGTGTTCCTGCTGCTCAACGGCGGCTTCGCGACGCTCTACCTGCTTGGCCGCGCGCCGATCGCGAACCAGTCGCCGGCCGGGTTCGGCGGCGCGTTCTTCTTCAGCGTCGAGACGCTCGCGACCGTCGGTTACGGCGACATGCATCCGCAGACCCTCTATGCGCACATGGTCGCGACATTCGAAATCTTCGTCGGGATGTCGAGCATCGCGCTGGCCACGGGGCTGGTGTTCGCGCGGTTTTCCCGGCCGCAGGCGAAGATCCTGTTCGCGCGCTATGCGATCGTGCGGCCGCTGAACGGCCGGATGACGCTGATGGTGCGCGCCGCGAATGCGCGCCAGAACGTGATTGCCGAGGCGCAGGCGAAATTGCGGCTGATGCGCGTCGAAGGCACGCACGAGGGCTACTCGCTGCGCAAGATCCACGACCTGTCGCTCGTGCGCAGCGAGCATCCGATCTTTTTGCTCGGCTGGAACCTGATGCACGTGATCGACGAATCGAGCGCGCTGTTCGGCGAGACGCCCGAATCGCTCGCCGCGCGCGATGCGTCGTTGCTGATCACGATCGAGGGTTCGGACGAGACGACCGCGCAGGTCATGCAGGCGCGTCACTCGTGGGCGCATGGAGAGATCCGCTGGCGTCACCGCTATGTCGACCTGATGCACGACGAGGACGGCATCACGCACATCGACTACACGCATTTTCATGAGGTCGTGCCGGTCGATGCCGACGCCGACGAGCGCGGTTCACCCGGTGTGGTGGTCGAAGCCGGCGCCGCGGCGCCGGGCCCGGCCGCGTAAGCGTGCCCGGGGCGGCCGGCGGCGGCGCCCACGCATCACGCGTGCAGCAGGCGGGCCGCTTCGCGCTGTTCGATCGCGACCGCGCGGCGGAACGCATCGCGATCCTCGGCACGCGCGACGTAATCGCCGAGCACGCCTTCGTGCGGCAGCAGATGCGCGTCGAGCGCGATCTTCAGCGTGCTGGCGAGCAGCAGGTCGGCCGCGGTGAAACGGTCGCCGACGAGCCACGGGCTATGGGCAAGCGCTTGTGCGAGGGCACGCTGTACGCGCGTGATGTTGCCCCAGCCGAACGCGACCGGATTGCCCGACGCGCCCGTGAATTTCTCGGCCATCGCCGGTTCGAGGCAGGTCGGCGTGAAGAACAGCCACTGCAGGAAACGGCCGCGCAGCGGATCGTCGGGTGCAATGCCGAGCCCGGCACCCGGGCAACGGTCGGCGAGATAGAGCAGTACGGCGCCCGATTCGGCGAACGGTGCGTTGCCATCGTCGAGCGCGGGCAGCTTGGCCATCGGGTTGACCTGCACGAACGCGTCGCTGCCCTGTTCGTGCGAGCGCAGGTCGATCGGCACGAGTTCGTACACCACGCCGATTTCCTCGAGCATCCACAACGCCCGGAATGCCCGGGTCTTGGGCCAGTAGTAGAGCTTCATCGCGCCTCCGCGTGTGGATGCAGGTGTCGGTCCGGTGGATGCTCAAGCGTACCCGAGCGCAGGAGGTTCGGACAGGGGCGCCCGGCCAGGTGTGCGAGTCTGGTTCGACGCGTTGTGTCGAACGGGAATCGGGCGGAAAGCCGGACAAAGCCTGCTGCAATAAGAGTTCAATAAATAACTAGTTATATTAAAACTAGTTATAAGTTACGCGAAAACTGACGCGCAGATCGGCATCTCTACAATGTGCCCCGGCCGATTCCGGAGCACCCACGCGCTTGGCAAAACAAGCCTCTGGCCGCAATCACCGCGCGTCGTGAGACGCTGAAATCAAGGAGACAAGTCACGCATGGCAAACGACGATCGCACCACGAGCATTCCGCGACGAACACCGGAATCGGCGGCAATGGTCGCCGAGGTGAAACGAGCGATGGCGATCACCGCGAAGGTCAACCGTCTGACGTTCGACGATGCGGCTGAAGTTCGCGCGTTGTTCAGCGAACTCGTCGGCACGCAGGTGGACGACGGCTTCGTGCTGATCCCGCCATTTCATGCGACGGGCGGCACCGGCATGAAGGTCGGGCGCAACGTGTTCGTCAACCAGAACTGCACGTTCTACGACCTGGGCGGGCTCGAGATCGGCGACGACGTGATGATCGGGCCGAACGTCAGCCTCATCACGTCAGGTCATCCCGTCGAACCTTCCCGGCGGCGCGACTTCGTTGTCGCGAAGCCGATCCTGATCGAACGGAATGTGCGGATCGGCGCCGGCGCGACGATCATCGGCGGAGTGACGGTCGGCGAGAATTCGGTCGTCGCGGCCGGGGCGGTCGTCACCAGGGACGTTCCCCCGAATACGCTGGTCGGCGGCAATCCGGCGACGGTCATCCGGTCGATTGCCGAATAGCGCCGCTCGGGAGCGCGTGCCTGTTCGACGATGCGTGGCCGGACGGGTGTGGACAACTCACCGCCAAGGCGACTCGAAACGCTGTGCATTTGAACGGTGAGGGTGCCGCGGAGGCCGTCTGGACGGGGCTTTGCGGTTATCGCTCGATTGCCGCGAGCCGATGCGCGGGCCGGTTCTGCCGATGTGGAGATGCAGGTTTCCTTGCGCGATCGGTTGTGGATATCCACACCCCGAAACGACTCGGCGCCCTGTGCATTTCACAGGTGAGGATGACCGGATGCCGCGAAACGCATGAAGAGGGTTGTGGACAACTCGTCCGCGAGACGAAGCGAAATGCTGTGAAATCCAACGGTGAGTGTCGGTGCCCGATCTCGCGACGCGCCCGCTGCAGCGCCGTTTCCCGGTCTTTGGCGTGGTTCCGGGCGCCGCGCATTCTAGCCGAACGCGCGCATGCGTGACTGAACCGCGAGTGTGCCGCGACGTGGATATTCAGTTCCGCAAGCCGCTCGAAGGGGTGTGCATTCTAACGGTGAGCGCAGGCGCGTGGTCTGCAACGTGCAGATTTCGCTGCGCATACCCGTGTTCTCAAGCAACTCGAAGCGCTGTGCAATTCAATGGTGAGCGTCTGCACGCGATCAGCGGAAAGCCCGCGAGGATGTGGCCATTCGGCTGCCGAAGCCGTCTGACATGCTGCGTGGGTCCGGCTCGGATGCCAGCACGCGAACGAAGACAGCACGGATTCCAGTATGGATATCCGGCCGCTGAAACAACTCGCGGCACTGTGTATTTTGAAGGTGAGCGCCGGCGCCCGATCGGACGGTGCGCGGTGTCAGGCGTGGGTTGCCGGTCGTCGGTGTGCTTCGAAACGCGCGTCCGCGATCGATCGGCCGATTCTCGTTCATGTGGATATCCTGCCCTCCGGCCCACTCGAAGCGCTGTGGTTTTCAACGGTGAGGGTCGGCGCGAGACCGGGTGGCAATGCCGGTTCCGGTGTGAACAACGGCCATCGCAGCCACTCGAAGCCCTGTGTATTTCAGCGGTGAGCGCGAGCCCCGCGACTGCGTGGCAGGCGGGTCCGACCTGGATATCCGGCCGGCGAGCGCACTCGCGATCCTGTGTATTCGAACGGTGACGATGAACGGCGAACCGACACAATGCGCCAATCCCGATGTGGATATCCGCCGTCGAAATCCACTCGCCGCGCTGTGAATGTCGACGGTGAGGGCCGGCGCCCGAGCGAATCGCAGACTGATGAAGGATGTGGACATCCCCGCCCAGACGCCAGTCGAAACGCTGTGTAATCGAACGGTGAGCGCGCGAGCCCGATCGGCCAGCGGGCGCGGCATTGTGGACATCCCGCGCCATCGACCAATCGGAACGCTGTGCATTCCGACGGTGAGGGTGACAGCCTCAAGCCGCCAAAACCCTTGTCACACGGGACGCCAGCGCCTGTCGCCACCCCGGCGGGTTGCCGTCCGAAGTGCTCCGGCTTTCAGCCAAGCCGCCCGACCGTCCCGACACCCCACCCATCCCGCCCCCACAGCCGCGCGCGAAAACTCTCTCAAATCCCGGTAAAAAGCTGCGCAGTTTTTCTCGCTGCGGGCCTGTCCGAGCAAGAAGAGAAAAAACATTCTCGTCTGCGCACGAAAAAATAGAGGCATTCGCTGCCGGTGGCCATACGTCGCCCGACGCCCCGCCGCGCAGCCCAGAACAGCACAATCAGGAGACATCCCCCATGACCGCCCGCTTGCCCATCGACGGCACGCCTGCCCTGTCCGACTACCGCCTGACCGACAACTTGACTGCGACGCGCGGCCGGATCTTCCTGACCGGCACGCAAGCGCTGGTCCGCCTGCTGCTGATGCAGCGCACGGTCGACGCCGAGCAGGGGCTCAACACGGCCGGCTTCGTCAGCGGCTATCGCGGCTCGCCGCTCGGCATGGTCGACCAGCAGCTGTGGAAGGCGAAGAAACTGCTCGACGGCAGCGGCGTGCGCTTCCTGCCCGCGATCAACGAGGAACTCGGCGGCACGGCCGTACTCGGCACGCAGCGCGTCGAGGCCGATCCCGAGCGCACGGTCGAGGGCGTGTATGCGATGTGGTACGGCAAGGGCCCGGGCGTCGATCGCGCCGGCGACGCGCTGAAGCACGGCAACGCGTACGGCTCGTCGCCGCACGGCGGCGTGCTGGTCGTCGCGGGCGACGATCATGGCTGCGTGTCGTCGTCGATGCCGCACCAGAGCGACTTCGCGATGATGGCGTGGCACATGCCGGTCGTGAACCCGGCGAACATCGCCGACATGCTCGAATTCGGACTGTACGGCTGGGCGCTGTCGCGCCATTCGGGCGCGTGGGTCGGCTTCAAGGCGATCTCGGAAACGGTCGAGTCGGGTTCGACCGTCGACCTCGACGCGCTGCAGACGCAGTGGCCGGCGCCGGCGGGCTTCACGCCGCCGGCGGGCGGACTGCACAACCGCTGGCCCGACCTGCCGAGCCTCACGATCGAGGCGCGCCTCGCCGCGAAGCTCGACGCGGTGCGCCATTTCGCGCGCACCAACAGCATCGACAAGTGGATCGCGCCGAGCGCGCAGGCGAACGTCGGCATCGTCACCTGCGGCAAGGCGCACCTCGACCTGATGGAAGCGCTGCGCCGCCTCGACCTGACGGTGGCCGATCTCGACGCGGCCGGCGTGCGGATCTACAAGGTCGGCCTGTCGTATCCGCTGGAGATGACGCGCATCGAGACCTTCGTCGACGGGCTCGCCGAAGTGCTCGTGATCGAGGAGAAGGGCCCGGTCATCGAGCAGCAGATCAAGGACACCCTGTACAACCGCACGGAAGGTGCGCGCCCGCGCGTGCTCGGCAAGCACGACGCGGCCGGCGCCTGCCTGCTGTCCGAGCTGGGCGAGCTGCGCCCGTCGCGCATCCTGCCCGTGTTCGCCGAATGGCTCGCGCGGCACAAGCCGGCGCTCGACCGCCGCGAACGCGTCGTCGATCTCGTCGCGCCGCAGATCCTGTCGAACGAGGCCGACGCGGTGAAGCGCACGCCGTACTTCTGCTCGGGCTGCCCGCACAACACGTCGACGAAGGTGCCGGAAGGCTCGATCGCGCAGGCCGGCATCGGCTGCCACTTCATGGCGTCGTGGATGGAGCGCGATACAACGGGGCTGATCCAGATGGGCGGCGAGGGCGTCGACTGGGCCGCGCACGCGATGTTCACGAACACGAAGCACGTGTTCCAGAACCTCGGCGACGGCACCTACTTCCACTCGGGCATCCTCGCGATCCGCCAGGCGGTCGCCGCGAAAGCGAACATCACGTACAAGATCCTCTACAACGACGCGGTCGCGATGACGGGCGGCCAGCCGGTCGACGGCAGCATCTCGGTGCCGCAGATCGCGCGGCAGGTCGAGGCGGAAGGCGTGTCGCGCTTCGTCGTCGTGTCCGACGAACCGGAGAAGTACGACGGCCATCACGGCCAGTTCCCGACGGGCACGACGTTCCATCACCGCAGCGAACTCGACGCCGTGCAGCGCGAGTTGCGCGAGACGCCGGGCGTCACCGTGCTGATCTACGACCAGACCTGCGCGGCCGAGAAGCGCCGCCGCCGCAAGAAAGGCGAATTCCCCGATCCGGACAAGCGTCTGTTCATCAACGACGCGGTGTGCGAAGGCTGCGGCGATTGCGGTGTGCAGTCGAACTGCCTGTCGGTCGAGCCGCTCGAAACGCCGCTCGGCCGCAAGCGCCGCATCGACCAGTCGTCGTGCAACAAGGACTATTCGTGCGTGAACGGCTTCTGCCCGAGCTTCGTGACGCTCGAAGGCGCGGCGCTGAAGAAGGCCGCGGGCGCGGCGTTCGACGAAGCGGCGCTCGCCGCGCGCGTCGACGCACTGCCGGTGCCGGCGACACATCTCGACGCGGCGCCGTTCGACATGCTCGTGACGGGCGTCGGCGGCACGGGTGTCGTGACGGTCGGCGCGCTGATCAGCATGGCCGCGCACCTCGAAGGCAAGAGCGCATCGGTGCTCGACTTCATGGGCTTCGCGCAGAAGGGCGGCTCGGTGCTGTCGTTCGTGCGGATCGCATCGAGCGACCAATGGCTGAACCAGGTGCGCATCGACACGCAGCAGGCCGACGTGCTGCTCGCGTGCGACATGGTCGTCGGCGCGAGCGCCGAAGCGCTGCAGACGGTGCGTCACGAGCGTTCGCGGATCGTCGTCAACACGCACCGGATCCCGAACGCGTCGTTCGTGCAGAACCCCGACGCGAACCTGCATGCGGATGCGCTCCTCGAAAAGATGCATCACGCGGCCGGCGACGGCTACCTGTCGAGCTGCGACGCGCAGGCGCTCGCCGCGAAGTTCCTCGGCGACTCGATCGGCGCGAACATCCTGATGCTCGGCTATGCGTGGCAGCTCGGCCTCGTGCCGGTGTCGCTCGCCGCGATGATGCGCGCGATCGAGCTGAACAACGTCGCGGTGCCGATGAACAAGCTCGCGTTCTCGATCGGCCGGATGTCGGCTGGTGACGCGGCGAGTCTCGATGCGTTGTGGAACGCGCGCCACACGGTGGCCGTGCACGCCGCGCCGGAGACGCTCGCCGAACTGATCGCCGATCGCGAAGCGCGTCTCGACGCGTACGGCGGCGCGCGCTACGTCGAGCGCTATCGTGTGCTGGTGACGGCGGCGCGTGCGAAGGGCGACGACGCGCTGACGCGCGCGGTCGCGACGACGTTCTACCGGCTGCTCGCGGTGAAGGACGAATACGAGGTCGCGCGGCTTTACACGGACGACGCATTCCGCACCGCGCTCGAGGCGCAGTTCGAAGGCGTGCCGGGGCAGGCCTATCGCGTGAAGTTCAACCTTGCGCCGCCGACGGTCGCGAAGGCCGGCAGCGACGGCAGCGCGCCGAAGAAGCGCGTGTTCGGCCAGTGGATGTGGCCGGTGTTCGGCATGCTGGCGCGTGTGCGCAGCCTGCGCGGCACGTGGCTCGATCCGTTCGGTCGCACCATCGAGCGCAGGATGGAGCGGGCGCTCGCCGACGACTACGAGACGACGCTCGCGCGTGCGCTGGCCGCGATGACGGCCGGCAATGCAGAGCAAGTCACGCGGCTGGCCGACCTGCATGCCCGCGTGCGCGGTTTCGGTCACGTGAAGGTGCGCAACCTGGCCGGCGTGAAGCGCGCCGAGCGCGAACTCGCGCTGCAGCTCGGCATCGACGCGGCGACGAGCGCGGCCGTGCAGCATGCGCTCGACGAGATGAAGGGCGCCGGCATGCTGAAGGGGATTCCGGTCGTCGTCGCGAAGTAACGCGAACGCGGGCGGATGCAAGAACGGCGACGCTGCGGCGTCGCCGTTTTTTTTATGGGCGGCTGCGCGCGGGCATCGGCCGGCCCGTCAGACAATGCCTTTCTTGCGCGTCGACAGCGCGGTTTCCGACAGGTCGATCTCGCGGATCAGCTTCGTCAGCGTCTCGTCGGAAATCTTGCTGTCGCTGCGCAGCCGGTACAGCACCGAGCGCTCCGCGCGGATCGCGGCGATCCGCATCTGCAGTTCCATCGTTTCGCTCTGCTTCGCTTCGGCGCGCGGCGTCGGGCCGTCCTCGGCGAGCGCGGCGAGCCGGCGGCGATACTGGTCCATCACGCGCGCGGAGATGTCCGCGCAGCGCGCGGCACCCGATTCGTCGAGATCGGCCGAAATCGCGTCGTGCGACGAATCGATCGCGCGGATCGCGGCCTGCGCGGCCGCCGAGCGCGCGGTGCGCTCCTCGTCGGCGAGCGGGTTGCGCGACGAACGCACGCCGCGCAGCAGCAGCGGCAGGCCGATCACCGCGACGACGAGCGAGCCGAGGATCACGGCCGACGCGATGAAGATCGCCGTGTCGCGCCCCGGCAGCGGTGCGCCGTCGGCGAGCGCGACCGGGATCGACAGCACGCCGGCGAGCGTGACCGCGCCGCGCACGCCGCCGACCGTCATCACCGCGATCGTGCGCACGCCGGCCATCGTACCCGCGAGGCCCTGGCGCGCGGCGCGGCGGCTCGCGATCCAGCGCAGCAGCCAGACCCACAGGAAGCGGATCGCATACAGCGCGAGCATCATCGCGCACACGTTGAAGATCATCCGGCCGACGAGCGCGTCGCTCGTATGGTGCGCGTCGACGAGCGCGCGGCCGATGATGTGCGGCAGCTGCAGCCCGAGCATGATGAACACCATGCCGTTGAACACGAACTCGATCATCGCCCACGTGCTTTCGGCACGCACGCGCGATGCGACGGTGCTTTTGCGCGAGAAGCTCGTGTAGTTCATCATCATCCCGGCCGACACGGCCGCCAGCACGCCCGACAGGTCGAGATGCTCGGCGAACAGGTAGGCCGCGAACGGCACGAGCAGCGTCATCACGATGCCGGGGGCCGGATCGCCTTCCTGCTCGGCGTTCAGGAAGCGCGTCGACAGCGCGCTGAACACCCACGACACGATCGCGCCCGTCGCGAGCCCGCCGGCGGCGACGATCACGAACGTGACCGACGCGGCCCGCAGCGAGAACATGCCCGTCAGCGCGGCCGCGATCGCGAACTTCAGCGCGACGAGGCCCGACGCGTCGTTCATCAGCGCCTCGCCTTCGAGGATGTGCATCAGTTGCGGCGGGATCCGGCCACGGCCGGCGATGCCGGCCAGCGCGACCGCATCGGTCGGCGACAGCACGGCCGCGAGCGCGAACGCGATCGGCAGCGGCAACTCGGGAATCAGCCAATGCGCGAAGTAGCCCACTGCGAGTACCGTCATGAACACGAGCCCGAATGCGAGCATCAGGATCGCGCGGCGCTGCAGGTACAGCTCGCGTTTCGGAATCCGCCAGCCGTCCGCGAACAGCAGCGGCGGAATGAACAGCAGCATGAAGATTTCGGGATCGAACGTGACGTGCAGGTTCAGCTTCGGCCATGCGAGCATCGCGCCGAACACGATCTGCATCAGCGGTAACGGCAGTTGCAACGGCAGCAGGCGCGTGACCGCGCCGGACAGCGCGACGGTCAGCAGCAGGATCAGGACGGTGAAGACGATTTCCATCGATACGGCGAATACGGGGAATGAAACGATCGTACGGAGTGTAGCGTGGCGGCGTGACGGGTGCGTTCGAGCGGCCGGTGCGTGCGCACGAAAATGGTGCATCGGACGTGCGCCACGGTGGTGCGGCAGTCCGGCGCGCCCGCACGGCATATGGGCTGAACGCACCTTGCACGGAGCTTGCTTGATGCTGGTCAGCCGTCCGGCACCGACCGGACAACCGAGGGTCCAACCATGACATTGCGCGCGTCGTCCGTTTCGTCGGTCGTCGCGCGCGAGTGCATCACCAGGAGGAAGGCATGACGATCGTGCAACAGGAGCGTCCGGCCGCCGCGTCGCCGTACCGGTTCGAGCGGGAGATGAGCTCCGGCCTCGAACGTCTGGCGACGCAACATCGCGACCTGACGCTCACGACCGTGTTCCAGCCGATATTCAGCCTGTCGCACCAGCGTGCGGTCGGCTACGAGGCGCTGTTGCGCGCACACGATGCGCTCGACCGCCCCGTGTCGCCGCTCGACGTGTTCGGCGAAGCCGCGCGCCAGGGCGAGCTGCTGCAGCTCGACCGGCTCGCGCAGGCGCTGCATCTCGAGAACTTCGCGCTGCTCGGCGCCGAGCGCGAGTGGCTGTTTCTCAACGTCCATCCGGGCGTGCTCACCGATCCGTTCCAGGCGGCCGCGCTGCTCGCGAACCTGAAGCGGCTCGGCATGCCGCCGCGCCGCATCGTGCTCGAAGTGCTCGAACAGCGCGCGGACGACGTCGAGCGGCTCGCCGAGGCCGTGCGCGAATTCCGCACGCATGGCTTCCTGATCGCGCTCGACGATTTCGGCGCGGGCCACTCGAACCTCGAACGGATCTGGCAACTGAACCCGGACATCGTGAAGCTCGACCGGATCATGTTGTCGCACGCGGCACACCGCACGGGGCTCACCGCGATCCTGCACGGGCTCGTGACGCTGCTGCACGAGGCCGGCAAGCTCGTGCTCGTCGAGGGGATCGAGACCGAGCACGAAGCGCAGATCGCGCTGTCGTGCGAGGCCGATTTCGTGCAGGGCTATTACTTCGGCCGCCCGGCCCCCGGGCTGCCCGACAGTGCGGCTGCGACGGGCTGCATTGGTGAGCTGACCGAGCGCTTTCGTCAGCAAACCGAAGTGCGCGAGCGGCGCGACGCGCAGCGGCTTGCACCGTACCTGCGCGCGTTCGAGCGCGCGGCCGAGCGTCTCGCGTCCGGCGAGCCGCTCGACGAGGTGTGCTGGAATTTCCTCGCGCTCGACGCGGCCGCGCGCTGCTTCCTGCTCGACGCGCACGGGCGGCAGTCGGGCCGCAACGTCGTGCTGCGCGCCGATCGCGCGCTGAGCGAGGCGCGCTTCTCGCCGCTCGCGGACGCGCAGGGCGCGAACTGGCTGCGCCGGCCGTATTTCCGCTCGGCGATCGCCGAACCGGGGCGCGTGCAGGTCACGCGGCCGTACCTGTCGATCAACGAGGCGCAGCCGTGCGTGACGCTGTCGGTGGCCGTGCGCGTCGGCGATGCGCAGCGCGTGCTGTGCGGCGATATCGACTGGGCCGACGACGAAGCGGACGCCGGTTAGCGTCGCCTGCGCTGCGTGCGGCGATCCTGGCGACCGGGGCGCACCGGCGCCGGCCGGCCGTTGCATTCGCCGCGCGCTTCCCCGAGAATGGCCCGATCGCGGCCGTCGTGACCGCGATCGCGCCGTCCCGGGGGCCACCATGGCGGCGAATAAAAGGACAACACAATGAAAAGACCGATTTCGCTGACCATCCTCGCGTGGATCATCATCGTGACCAACGCGATCACGTGCGTCTATACGCCGTTCTCGATCGGCATGCCGACCACCCAGGCGCTGCTGTCGCACTACCTGCTGCCCGTCTGGGCGACGCTCGGCGTCAGCGTGATCATCGAAGCCGCGAACGTCGTGATCGGCATCGCGATCCTCAAGGGCCGCGAGTGGTCGCGCAAGGCTTACATCGCGACGTCCGTGTTGGGCTTCGCGTTCTCGTTCGTCAACATGCCGGCATCGATGTTCGCGGTGCTGATTCCCGGCTTCCTGCTGTTCGCGCTGTTCATCTACCTGCTGTTCCGGCGTCCGGCGACCGCGTATTTCCGCCAGTCGCTCGCATGAGCTTCGTGCGCAATGCGCTGGCGATCGTGCTGTTCACGATTGCGGGCATGTGCGTGATTACCGCGCAGATGGGTGCGTTCATGCGGGTCGGCCAAACGGGCGTGATGTCCGGATTCATCGCCGCGCTGTTCGCGTTTTCGGCCGTGCTCTTCGCCGCGGGCGCGTTCGCCGGTGCGTTCCGGCCGCGCGCGCGGGGTGCCGGCATTGCGCTGCTCATCGCGACCGCGACCACCGCGCTCGGGATGATGGGCTGGGCGTCGTTCATGCTGGCGCCCGGGATCGTCGACGTGATGCAGCAGCAGGGCCTGGACCTGAACGCGCGGATGTTCCGGTTCGCGCCGGGCGCCGTGGTGACGGCCCTGTCCGCGCTGGCCGGCATGTGGCTCGTGCGGCGCGGCTGACTTTCGCGGCGCCCGGTACGCTGGCGCCCGTCACGCCGCTCGGCTAGGATGCGCGAATTGTCCTGACGAATCGCGAGCCGCCGATGAACCGAAACGCCGCTTCCTCCGTCCTCCTCGAGGTGATTGCCACGACAGTCGGCGATGCGAAAGCCGCCGCCCGCGCGGGCGCCGACCGCCTCGAACTCGTAACCGCGATCACCGAAGGCGGGCTGACGCCGAGCGTCGGCCTGATCGAGGCCGTCGTGGCCGCCGTGCCGATTCCCGTCAACGTGATCGTGCGCCCGCACAGCCGGTCGTTCGTCTACGACGCCGACGACCTGCGCGTGATCGAGCGCGACGTGCGCGCGGCCGTAGCGGCCGGCGCGAACGGTGTCGTGTTCGGCGCGCTCGACGCGCGCGGCGACATCGATGTCGGCGCACTGGCCCGCATCGCGGCGGCCGCGGATGGCCGCGCGCTGACGTTCCACCGTGCGTTCGACGTGTCGCGCGACCTCAACGCCGCATTCGACGCGCTGCTGCGCGTGCCGGCCGTCACGTCGGTACTGACGTCGGGCGGCCATCCGTCGGTGCTCGACGCGGCCGCGACGATCACGCGGATGGTGCGGCAGGCCGAAGGTTCGACGTGCACGGTGCTGGCCGGCTCGGGGCTCACGGTCGACGCAGTCGGCGAGTTCGTCCTGGCGACCGGCGTACGCGCGGTGCATTTCGGCTCGGGCGTGCGGCCGCGCGGCGAGGTGCTGGCGGGCGTCGACGTGCAGCTCGTCGAAAGGGTGCGCGCAGCGCTCGACGGCGCGGCGTCGCACGTGTGATCCGCGCGTAACGCGCACGGCCGCCGCACGCGCGTGCCCGACACGCAAAGACTCCACTTGGGAGAGAGGGCCACATGACGGACGCAACACACGACACGCAGGGCGGCGCGGACGATGACGGCGCGCCGGGCTGGGACGCGATCGACGGTGCGCTCGCGCGCCTCTATCCGGGCCAGGAGCCGAAGCATTACGGCACGCTGATCAAGTGGCGGCTCGGCGGCCCCGATCCGCTCGACGGGATCAGCGTGTGGAAGCGCGCGGAACCCGTGCCGCACTGGCATTTCGTCACGTACGGGTTGAGCGAGCTGTATGCGAAGGAGTCCGACGATCCGGCCGTCAGCGGCTTCGGGTTCGAGCTGACGATTCGCGTCGCCTGCGATGCCGGCGATGAGGAGCCGCCGCGCTGGGCGTTCAGCTTCCTGCAGAACCTCGCGCGCTACGTGTTCCAGAGCGGCAACGCATTCGACGACGGCCACTGGATGACGGCCAACGGCCCGATCGCGCTCGACACCGACACGGCGCTCTGCTCGATGGGCTTCGCGTTCGATCCGGAACTGCCGGCGATCGACACGCCGCACGGCCGCCTGGCGTTCCTGCAGATCGTCGGGCTGACGCTCGACGAGGAGCGCGCCGCGAAGCGCTGGCGCACGCGCGCGCTGCTCGACACGCTGCTGCCGCACTTGCCGCTGTGGGTGACCGATCTCGGCCGCGCGTCGCTGCTCGAGCGCGCGGACGTGCGTGCGCAGGTCGACGCCGGCACGCAGCGCGACGGCTCGGCGAGCGGCTACCTGTTCACCGACGTGCTGGGCTGGGAAACGCGCAAGCGGCTGCTGCGCGCGCCGGTCGTCGAGATTACCGTCGGCGCGCGGCAGGTCGACGAACTCGTCACGCTGTTGCCGTTGCGGCTGCCGTTCGACCGGCCGTTCCGGCTGGTCGGTCAGGCCGGCGCGGTACGGTTCGTGCGCGGCGACGCGAACGGCGTGACCGACGAGGACGGCACGCTGACGCTGCAGCTTACCGACACGACCGTGCAGGCGCTGGCGCGCACGCTGCAGCCGCGCGCCGGCGAGTATGCGGTCGACGGGCTCGACGGCGTGCGCTGGCGTGTCGAGAAGACCGTGATCCGCGACGCGCAGGGCAACGCGGTGCAGACGATCGGGTGACACGCGGCGGCGCACGTTCGAGCTACGTCTTCACCGTCACGTATTGCGCACGAACCAGGTTCGTTTCGCGGTGCCCAGCAACGTGCGATAGACCACCCACGACACGACGAAGGTCGCCGGCGCCGACAGCGATGCGGCGAACCCCGTTGCCTGGTTCAGCGCGAGTCCCGCGAACGCGCCGGAGAACCACGCGGTCAACCCGCCCGGGTTGAACGTCGGCACATGCGCGTCGCGGCATTCGACGTCGTCGCCGACGAGCTGCCCGTAACGCGTCGACAGGATGTGCGCGAGCGCGACGCCGACCCACGCGACGACGAAGATGCCCTGGTACGCGAGCGCCTGCAGGATCCGGGAGAAGATGTCGGCCATCATCAGCGCATAGACGACCGCGCCGACCACGAGCGCCCAGACGAATTTCGGCGCGCGCAGGCCGGCCACTTTCAGGAAGAACGCCTGCATGTTGACGGTCGCGAGGTAGTAGTTCGCGGTGTTGATGCGCGATTGCGTGACCCACACGAACAGCAGCCCCCACAGCCCCATCAGCTTCAGCAGCGCGAGCACGACCGACACTTCGGATAGCGTACCGAGCCCCGGAATCGTACTGACGAGATAAATGCCGGCCGCGCCGTTGACGAGGAACGTGACGAGATAGAACGGCATCCCGAAGTTGAAGCGGCCGTGATAGTCGGCGTCTTCCTTGCGCCCGAAACGCGCATAGTCGAACGTGAACATCATCAGCACCCACACGCCCATGTAGTAGACGAAGCAGTGCCACCAGCCGCCGGCCGGTGCGCCGCCGGCGGGGCCGAAATCGAGCCACGCGGCGTGGTAGCCGTACTCGGCCGTCGCGAGCCCGACGGCCGCGAGCAGCCCGAGCAGGTAGAACGGCAGCAGCACGCCGTTGAACTTGTCGAGCCAGTGCTGCACGCTGCCGAACACGAGCGGCACGCTGTAGCAAACGACGATCAGCGCGGCCCACTTGTAGTCGAGCGCCGGAAACTGGTGGTGCGCGGCGACCGCGATCACCGAGCCTTCGAACACCGCGTAGTAGATCGCCGTCGCAAAGAAGATCAGCGTCGCGAGTGCCGCGCCCGCGCTGCCGAACAGCACGCGCGAGAACAGCGCGACCGACAGGCCGGTGCGGATCGCGTAGCGGCTGATGATCGAATTGACGACGCCGTACGACACGACCGACAGCGCCATCCCGATCAGCGCGTTGCGCGCACCGTAGGTGAGCGCGAGCGTCGCGCCGACGACGATGTAGAACACCGCGCTGCACACGGCCCACCACGCCATCGTCAGCGAAAAGGGCGGCATGCGCGCGTGATCGGGAATGGCGAGCGTCGACAGGTCGAGATCCTCGTCGGTGCGTGCCTGAGCCAGGTTGGCCATGATCGTGCTCCTCGATGAGCAAAATTGCGAACGACGTCTCGGCCGCGGCACATGCGATCCGCAGGGCTGCCCCGACGTCGGGCGGGCAACCGGTCCGGCAGAAAAAACGCGCAAGCGCCCCCGCCGCGCGGCGCATGGCCGCGCGGGCGGGAAACGGATAGCGAAAAACGGAACGCGTGAAGCGCTGGCGGCGTGCGGCCGCAAACAGCGCCCGGCGCGACGGCCGGGCGCGCGGCGATCAGTCCCGCAGCACGGCGCGCAGCAGCGCGAGGCGTCGCTGGTATTCGCGGCGCGCCGCGAGCGCGTCGGCCATCGTCACGCGCACGAAGCGCGCGCGGTGGTTCGGCTGCATCTGGCCGATCAGGTCCATGTCGGCGCTGATGACCGTGCCGATCGTCGCATAGCCGCCGCCCGACACCGCATCGCGATGCAGGATGATCGGCTCGAGTCCGGCCGGCACCTGGATCGAGCCGATCGGGTAGCACGCGTCGACGATGTTCGACGGATCGGCGCCCGCGCCGAACGGCTGCTCGCGCGGCCGGAACTGCAGCGGGCGGCCGTTCCTGTAGCGGTAGCCGATGCGATCCGCTTCGGGCGCGACCGTCCATTCATCGTCGAAGAACGTCTGCGCCGATGCGTCGGTGAGCCGGTAGTGGTACAGGCCCGGCAGCACGCGCAGCTCGACCTGGCTGTCGAGCGGCCGGCTCACGGCCGCCGGCAGTTCGCGCCCCTCGCGGTGGGTGCCGTGCGCGGCGCCGATCGGCAGCCGGTCGCCTTTCTGCAGACGCCGGCCCGCATGGCCGCCGATCGCGCCGAGCGCATACGTCGAGCGGCTGCCGAGCACGACCGGCACGTCGATGCCGCCCGCGACGGCGAGGTACGCGCGTGCGCCGCCCTTCACGTAGTTGAACGACAGCACGCTGCCGGCGCGGATCCGCAGCGCGACGTTGCAGCGCTGCCCGACGCCGTCGATCTTCGGCGTCATCTCGGCGCCGGTGACCGCGATCAGCGCGTCGACATGGAACATCAGCTCGGGGCCGAGCAGCGTGCATTCGAGCACGGCCGCCTGTTCGGGATTGCCGACGAGCAGGTTCGCCGCGCGCGACGCGTACTGGTCGAGCGCGCCCGACGGCGGAATGCCGACGTGGTAATAGCCTTGCCGGCCCGTGTCCTGGACCGATGTCGCGAGGCCGGGTTTCACGACCTCGATCACGTTGTGCGCGTCAGCTTGCATGCAGCACCTCGACGAGAGAGCGGTTGTACGCGTCGGGATCGCGCAGGAATGCGTCGAGCGAGAACTTCACGGGGCGCACGCGCAGGGAGAAGGTGCCGGCATCGACCGCCGCGACGGCGGCGTCGTACGCCGCGCGGTCGATCGGCGTGAACTTCACGATGTCGCCGGGCCGGAAGAACACCATGAAATCGTGCAGGTAGTCGAGCCGCTGCGCGGGATCGAAGATCGGCGCCGGCGTCACGCCGAACATCTGGTAGCCGCCCGCGCCGCGCACCGAATAGATGCAGCCGAAACAGCCGCCGTGGCCGACGGTGAGCTTCGGCGTGTCGGTGCGCGGCCGCAGGTATTTCGGCACTTCGAGCTGGCGCGCGCGCTCGACCATCTGGTACATGAACGGCAGGCCCGCGACGAAGCCGACCATCGACACGAACCACGGCGAGCCCGAATGCGCGGCGATGAATTCGTCGACGCTTTGCTTGCCGTTGATGCGCGCCGCATATTCGAGATCGGTTGACGACGGATCCTGGTGGCGCTCGCGAAACCGCATCAGCGTTTCATGCGTCCACGGATCGTTGTAGAGCACGGGTATCTCGACGATGCGCGTGTCGAGTTCGAGCGATGCTTCGCCGACGTCGGCCTCGACCGTCTTCAGCAGCGCGACGAGCGCGTCGGGATCGATCACGTCCGGGTCGTAGCGCACCTGGTACGACGCGTTCGCCGGACAGATCTCGGTGATGCCCGGCACCGCGCGCCGCTGCAGTTCGCGCGTGATTGCCGTGCCCTTGAAGAACGCGTCGAGCGACATGGCTTCGCCGATTTCGACGAACACGAACTCGTCGCCGCCGAACGTATAGCGGGTCGTCACAGGGCCTCCCCGACGCGCACGGCGTCCTCGGTTGCATGCTCGCGCGCGGCGTCCGTCGCGGCTTCGCGCCACTGCGGCATCCACGCTTCGAGAAAATTCGTGTGGTAGCGTCCGGCGCGCACATCGTCGTCCGCGAGCAGCGCCACGTGCAGCGGCGCGGTGGTCTTCACGCCGCCGACGTGCAGTTCGCCGAGCGCGCGTGCGAGCCGTTGCAGCGCGGCCGCGCGGCTCTCGTCGTGCACGATCAGCTTCGCGAGCAGCGAATCGTAGAACGGCGGTACGACGTAGCCCGGATAGAGCAGCGAATCGACGCGCACGCCGGGGCCGGTCGGCCACTCCAGTGCATCGATCCGGCCGGGATTCGGGCGGAAATCCTGCAGCGGGTCCTCTGCGTTGATCCGGCATTCGAGCGCCGCGCCGCGCATCGCGATGTCCTGCTGCACGAAGCGCAGCGGTTCGCCGTCGGCGATGCGCAGCGTCTCGCGCACGAGATCGATGCCGGTGATCGCCTCGGTCACCGGATGCTCGACCTGGATGCGCGTGTTCATCTCGATGAAGTAGAACTCGCCGCGCGCGTCGTCGAACAGGTATTCGAGCGTGCCCGCGCTGCGATAGCCGACTTCGCGCGCAAGGCGCGTCGCCGATGCGCACAGTGCGTCGCGCTGCGCCGGTGCGAGCGACGGCGACGGTGCTTCCTCGAGGATCTTCTGGCGGCGGCGCTGCAGCGAACATTCGCGCTCGAACAGGTGGACGACGTCATGCCCGTCGCCGAGCACCTGCACCTCGATGTGCCGGGCGCGCGCGATGAAGCGTTCGAGATAGACGCCGCCGTCGCCGAACGCGGCCTGCGCCTCGCGCTGCGCGAGCGGCAGCTCGGCGTCGAGCTGCGCGGCGTCGTGCGCGACGCGGATGCCGCGCCCGCCGCCGCCCGCGGCCGCCTTGATCATGATCGGATAGCCGATGCGCGCGGCGACTTCCCGCGCTTCGTCGAGCGACTGCACGACGCCGTCGCTGCCGGGCACCGTCGGCACGTTCGCACGCCGCGCGGTGTCGCGGGCGCGCGCCTTGTCGCCCATCGTCGCGATCACCTGAGAATCCGGGCCGACGAAGATCAGCCCGGCCGCCTCGACCTGGGCGGCGAATGCGGCGTTCTCCGACAGGAAGCCGTAGCCCGGATGGATCGCGTCCGCACCGCATTGCCGCGCGGCGTCGAGGATCGCGGCGGGATTCAGGTAGCTCTTCGCCGCGTGCGACGGGCCGATGTGGATCGCTTCGTCGGCCATGCGCGCGGCGAGGCTGTCGCGGTCCGCGTCGCTGACCACGGCGACCGCGCGCATGCCGAGCTCGCGTGCCGCGCGAATCACGCGCACCGCGATTTCGCCGCGGTTCGCGACCAGTACGGTCTTGATCCGCGACGGGCGATAGAACGTGTCGGGGGAGGTTGCCGGCTTCATCGCGTCACCCCTCGATCCGCATCAGTACCTGGCCCGCGTCGACCGGTTCGCCGTCCTCGACGAGCAGCTCGACGACGCGGCCGGCCGCGTCGGCTTCGATCTCGGTGAACTGCTTCATCACTTCGACGAGGCCGACCACGGCGCCCGCGGCGACCGTCGCATCGACCGCGACGTAGTAGGCCGCATCGGGCGACGGGCGCCGGTAGAACGTGCCCGGCAACGGGCTGACGATATCGTGCAATGCCATCTGGCGTCTCCTTGAATCGGGTTCAGTGATGGGCGGCGAGCGGTCGCGGTCCCGCGGTCCGGATGCCTTCGCGGACCAGCGCATCGCGCGTCGCGTGCACGAGGTCGAGCGCGCCCGGCGTGTCGCTGTGGATGCAGACCGAATCGAAATCGATGTCGATGTCGTCGCCGTCGATCGTGCGCACCTTGCCGTCGATGCACGCGCGCAGCACCTTGTCGGCGACCTGCTGCGGGTCGAGGCGACCGACGCGGCGCGTGAACACGATCGAGCCGCTGCGGTCGTAGTCGCGGTCGGCGTAGAACTCGCGGATCACCGGCTGTTCGTACTCCATTGCCACGCGATAGGTAACCGATGCTTCCATGCAGTACAGCCACAGGCCGGGGTCGACGCGCTGCAGCGTCTCGATCAGCAGCCGCGAGAACGCTTCATTGGATGCCGCATGCATGTAGAGCGCGCCGTGCGGCTTGACGTGCTGCAGGCTCACGCCGTTCAGGCGCGCGAATTCGCGTAGCGCGCCGAGCTGGTACAGGATGTCGTGGACGAGCGCCTGCGGCGTTTCGGTGATCGTGCGGCGGCCGAAGCCGACCAGATCGCGAAAGCCCGGATGCGCGCCGATGCCGACGCCGGCGTCGCGCGCGAGTTGCACCGTGCGCGCCATGATGTTCGGATCGCCGGCATGAAAGCCGGTGGCGATGTTCGCCGAGCTGATGAGCGGCATGATCTGCTCGTCGACGCCGTCGCCGATCGTCCACGGGCCGAAACCCTCGCCCATGTCGGAATTCAGGTCGACACTGTGCTTCCTCATACGGTTCGTTCCTCCAGGTTCTCCGGTCTCGTTTGCGCCGGGGCGCGGGCCGAAACCGTGTTGAACGCAGGTTAGCCGTGCGGGGTGCGTCAAAATAGTTCTATTTTTATATGCGACCGTATCGATTTTTCAGATATCGCGGGAATCGGCCGCGCAGCGCCGCCACAGGCCCGTGTGCGTGGGTCGGGCGGTCACGGATTGCCGCCGGCGGAGCGGTTGATATGATGTTTGCCGTGTGCCCATCAGTTTTCCACCGGACATGGCCCTGACTCTCAGACAGCTCAAGTACTTCGTCGCGACCGCCGAGCTCGGACAGATCTCGCAGGCCGCGATCCAGCTCACGATCTCGCAGTCGGCCGTGACGAGCGCCATCAAGGAGCTGGAGGACAGCCTCGGCACGCAGCTGTTCCTGCGCACGTCGGCGGGCGTGACGCTCACGGATACCGGGCGGCGCTTTCTCAATCATGCGTACACGATCCTGTCGTCGGTCGACGAGGCGATGCGGATCCCGAACCTCGAAAGCACGCTGACGGGCACGCTCGCGATCGCCGCGAGCTACACGGTGCTCGGCTACTTCCTGCCGCATCACGTGCTGCGGTTGAAGACGCTCTATCCGCGCCTGACGATCCACCTGCATGAACTGAACCGCGAGTCGATCGAGGAAGGGCTGATCGCGGGCCGCTACGACATGGCCGTGCTGCTGACGTCGAACGTGTCGAATCCCGAGCTCGTGCTGGAGCCGGTGATCCATTCGGTGCGCCGGCTGTGGGTCGGCGCGCATCATCCGCTGCTCAGGCGCGAGAGCGTCACGTTCGCGGAGGTCGCACACGAGCCGTTCGTGATGCTGACGGTCGACGAGGCCGGACAGACGGCGCTGCGCTACTGGAACGAGACGCCGTACCGGCCGAACGTGATCCTGCGCACGTCGTCGGTCGAGGCCGTGCGCAGCATGGTCGCGAACGGCAGCGGCGTCGCGATCCTGTCCGACATGGTGTATCGCCCGTGGTCGCTCGAAGGGCGGCGTATCGAGACGATCGTGCTGCGCGACCCGGTGCCGCCGATGAGCGTCGGCCTCGCGTGGCGCAAGAACATCGAGTTGAGCCCCGCGATGCACGCGGTGCGCGACTACTTCAGGCACACGTTCATGGAGCCGCGCGCGCTGGGCGGCGCGACCTGAGTGCGCGGCGAACCCGCATGAAAAAAGCCGGGACGCATCCCGGCTTTTTTCTTCGGTGGACGAATCCGCCGTGCGTTGCGCTTACGCGCTGGCCGACATCGCGTCCGCGTCGCTTGCGCGGATGCCGAGGCGTTCGAACAGCGCGCGATCCTTCTGCGATTGCGGGTTGCTGGTCGTCAGCAGCTGGTCGCCGTAGAACATCGAGTTCGCGCCGGCGAGGAAGCACATTGCCTGCAGCCCGTCGTCGAGCTGCTCGCGGCCGGCCGACAGGCGCACGACAGCCTTCGGCATCGTGATGCGCGCGACCGCGATCGTGCGCACGAACTCGAACGGGTCGAGCGGCGCGGTGCCTTCGAGCGGCGTGCCTTCGATCGCGACGAGGTTGTTGATCGGCACCGAATCCGGATACGGGTTCAGGTTCGCGAGCTGCGAGATCAGGCCCGCGCGTTCGCGGCGCGATTCGCCCATCCCGATGATGCCGCCGCAGCACACGTTGATGCCGGCGTCACGCACGCGGTCGAGCGTGTCGAGGCGGTCCTGGTACGTACGCGTCGAGATCACCTGGCCGTAGAACTCCGGCGACGTGTCGAGGTTGTGGTTGTAGTAGTCGAGGCCTGCGGTCGCGAGCTGCTGCGCCTGCTCGTCTTCCAGCATGCCGAGCGTCATGCAGGTTTCGAGGCCGAGTTCCTTCACGCCGCGCACCATCTCGGTCAGCGCCGGCATGTGACGCTCCTTCGGGTTGCGCCACGCGGCGCCCATGCAGAAGCGGCTCGCGCCGTTCGCCTTCGCCGCGCGCGCGGCGTCGAGCACCGCGTCGACGTCCATCAGCTTTTCGGCCTTCAGGCCCGTGTCGTGATGCGACGACTGCGAGCAGTAGCCGCAATCTTCCTCGCAGCCGCCCGTCTTGATCGACAGCAGCGTCGACAACTGCACCGCGTTCGCATCGAAGTGCTCGCGATGCACCTGCTGTGCGCGGAAGATCAGATCGTTGAACGGCAGTGCGAACAGCGCGACGACGTCGGCGACGCGCCAGCGCTGCGGGGCCGGTGCGGCCACGGGAATCGCGTCGGGTTGCACGGCGGCGGTCTGGGCTTGGGTCATTTCGTTTTCCTGTCCTGGGCGGGAGTGGGGATTCGGTTGGGTCAACGCTGTGCGGTACGCAGCGACTCGACGAGCGCGTCGATGTCGAGCATCGCCGCGGCGGATTCGGGCGCGGCCGGCGCCATGTACGGAATGCGGCCGATCAGCGGTGCGCGGTGCTCGCGTGCGAGCCAGTCGCGCAGCGTCGCGACGTTCTCGTCCGGGAACGACATCGCCGGGTCGACATGATTCGCGACCCAGCCCGCCAGCGTGAGGCCGCGCTGGCGAATCGCGTCGGCCGTCAGCAGCGCATGGCTGATGCAGCCGAGCCGCACGCCGACCACCATCACGACCGGCACGCCGAGCGCGACCGCGAGGTCGGCCATGTCGCGCGTGTCGGTGAGCGGCACGCGAAAGCCGCCGGCGCCTTCGACGACGACGATGTCCGCGCGCGTCAGCGCCTCGCGATGGCACGCGACGATCGTGTCGATGTCGAGCGTCACGCCTTCCTGTGCGGCGACGATGTGCGGTGCGGCCGGCGCTTTCAGCAGGAACGGCGTGCGCAGTTCGGGCGGCAGCACGACGTTCGCGGCCGCGTCGAGCTGGTCGGCATCCTCGTTGTGCCAGACGCCGTCGCGCTCGTACGCGCCGGCCGCGACGGGCTTCAGCGCGGCCGCGCGCAGGCCGAGCCGTGCGAAGCCGTGCAGCATCGCGGCCGATACGAAGGTCTTGCCGATTTCGGTGTCGGTGCCGGTGACGAAGAGCGAAAGGGGGGCCGTCATGCTGCAGTCTCCCGCCGGGCCGCCCCAAGGGAGGCTGCAGCCCCCTCGGGGGGCAGCGAACGAGAGTGAGCGTGGGGGTGGTCCGGCTTCTCGCTGGCTTCGATCAATGCAGTCTCGAGTCGCGCGAGATCGTCGAACGAATGCGCGGCCGACAGCGACACGCGCAGTCGCGACGTGCCGGCCGGCACCGTCGGCGGCCGGATCGCGGGCACCCACAGGCCGTGCGCGTCGAGCGCGCGCATCGCCGCGAGCGTCGCGTCGTTGCTGCCGATCACGAGCGGCTGCACGGCCGTGTGCGAATCGACCGGCTGCCAGCGCGTGTTGCGCAGCAGCGCGCGGGTGCGCTCGATTAGCGCGGCGAGATGCGCGCGGCGCGCGTCGCCTTCGTCGCCCGCGATCACCTTCAGGCTGGCCGATACCGCATGCGCGACGGCGGGCGGCGCGGCCGTCGTGAAGATGTAGCTGCGCGCACGCTGGATCAGCCATTCGATCACGGTCTCGTGCGCGATGACGAAGGCGCCCGCGACGCCGGCCGCCTTGCCGAGCGTGCCGACGTAGACGAGATTCGGCGAACGCAGCGCGGCGGCCGCGAGCGCGCCGCGGCCCTGCGGGCCGAGCACGCCGAAGCCGTGCGCATCGTCGACGACGAGCCACGCGCCGTGGCGTTCGGCCAGCGCGACGAGTTCGGCGAGCGGCGCGAGGTCGCCGTCCATGCTGAACACGGTATCGCTGACGATCAGTTTCGTTTCGGCGTCGGACGCGTCGAGCAGCGCGCCGAGCGCGGCCGTGTCCGCGTGCGGATAGACCTGCACGTTCGCGCGCGACAGCCGCATGCCGTCGATCAGCGATGCGTGGTTCAGCGCGTCGGAGAAGATCGTCGCGCCTTTGCCGGTGAGTGCCGTCATCGCGGCGAGGTTCGCCATGTAGCCGGTGCTGAAGTACAGCGCGCGCGGCGCGTCGGAGAAGCCGCCCGCGAAGCCCGCGAGTTCGTCCTCGAGCGTCGCGTGCGCACGCGAATGGCCGCCGAGCAGGTGCGAGCCGCCGCTGCCGGAACCATAGCGCTGCGCACCTTCGCCGAATGCGGCGACGAGCGCCGGATGCGCGGCGAGGCCGAGGTAGTCGTTGCTCGCGAAGCCGACGATCTCGCGGCCGTCGACGGTCATGCGCGCGTCGCACGCGGTATCGGCGGTGCGTCGCACGCGGCGCAGCCCTTGCGCATCGAGATCGGCGAGGCCGCGCTGCAGGGTGTCGAGCAGGCTCATCGTGCAACCTCCGCCAGCGTTGCGTCGAGCGTGTCGCGCGTGCGCTGCGCGAGCCATGCGATGTCGTCGTCGCTCATCACGTACGGCGGCATCAGGTACACGGTCGTGCCGATCGGGCGCAGCAGCAGCTCGCGTTCGAGCGCGCGTTCGAAGAAGCGCCGCGAGAAGCCGCGCGCCGCGCCGCCGTCGAGCGCGACGTCGAACGCGAACAGCGTGCCGCGCTCGCGCAGGTGGCGCACCTGCGGGTGCGTGTCGAGCGGCGCGAGCGCGGTGCGCATCGCGGCCGACTTGCGGGCGTTTGCCGCGAGCACGTCGTCGCGCGCGAACAGGTCGAGCGTCGCGACCGCCGCGCGGCACGCGAGCGGGTTGCCGGTGTACGAATGCGAGTGCAGGAAGCCGCGCGTCGTGTCGTCGTCGTAGAACGCCGCGAACACGTCGTCACGCGTGAGCACGAGCGACAGCGGCAGGTAGCCGCCGCTGATGCCTTTCGACAGGCACATGAAATCGGGCCAGACGCCAGCCTGCTCGCACGCGAAGAAGGTGCCGGTACGGCCGCAGCCGACCGCGATCTCGTCGGCGATCAGGTGCACGCCGAATTCGTCGCACAGCGCGCGCAGGCCGCGCACGTACGACGGATCGTGCATGGCCATGCCGGCCGCGCACTGCACCAGCGGCTCGACGATCAGCGCGGCGATCCGGTCGCCGCGTTCGACGAACAGGCGACGCACGTCGGCGAGCGCGCGGCCCGCGACGTCGGCGGCCGTCTCGCCCGGCAGCGCGCCGCGCGCATCGGGCGACGCGACGACGTGCGCATGGCGGATCAGCGGGTCGTACGCGTCCTTGAACAGCGCGACGTCGGTCACGCCGAGCGCGCCGATCGTCTCGCCGTGATAGCTGTTCGCGACGCACACGAATTCCTGCTTGCCCGCGCGGCCGCGGTTGCGCCACGCGTGGAAGCTCATCTTCAGCGCGATCTCGACGGCCGACGCGCCGTCCGACGCGAAGAACGCATGGCCGAGCGTGCGCGCGGTGAGCGCGTGCAGCCGCTCGGCGAGCTCGATCGCGGGCTCGTGCGTGCAGCCGGCGAGCATCGCGTGCTCGAGCGTGTCGAGCTGGTCCTTCAGCGCCGCGTTGATGTCCGGGTTCGCATGGCCGAACAGGTTGACCCACCACGAGCTGATCGCGTCGAAGTAGCGGCGGCCGTCGCGGTCGTACAGCCATACGCCCGCACCGCGCGCGACGGGAACGAGCGGCAGGCGCTCGTGGTGCTTCATCTGGGTGCAGGGGTGCCAGACCGCGCGCAGGCTGCGCGCGACCCAGTCGTCGGTGGCTGGCGTACTCAAGGCAACTCCGGAGGCTAAAACGGCCGCGCGGCATCGACGGGATGCCGCGCGGCAGATACGAAAACGCGCTGAGATTAGCGTGTTCCGCGCGACGTTGCACTAGCGGTTACAAACACCGCAAAGCCTTACGGGGCGGGAGTTCGGCGCAGATCGGAGCGGCTCGGAACGGAACGGATCGGATGCCCGGAAATGACGGCAGATGACGACGTTCGAGTAAGACCCCCCGACAGAAAAAAATCGTGGGGCGGCATGCGGTGCGATCGCGAAAAATCGGGGATCGAAGGGGCGCGGCGGAGGGAAGCGATACCACGCGCGAAGGGTGGCGGCGGAATGGTCTGCGGAATCAGGCGAGGGAGCGGACCGCCGGAACGGCAGGTGATGGCGAGACGGCGCAAGCGCGTAGACGGCGACGCGCGAGGCGATCACGCACGGAAGAATGAGGGATGAGGGGCGAGACGGGAAGCGGGAACAGCAGCGAAACAGGCGCGGCCTACTACCCGCCGCGCGTCAGTGTCAGCGCGAAGCCAGCGCGGGCGTAGCGGTGTCGCGCGTATTGTCGTCGCCGTTGTCGGCCGTCTGCGTCGTGTTCCACACGACGCGGTCGTTGACCGCATACAGCCGGCACGCGCCCGCGCCTTGCTTCGCGCAGTTGTCGAGCGCGAGCGCCATCGGGTCGTCGCCGCCTTCGGCCCACGACCACGCACCTTCCGACGACACCGCGAACGCGCGGCTCGGATGCTGGTTCAGGAAGCGGCGATAGCCGTCACGGCCGGCTTCGTCGACATACGGCACCGCGTTGACCGCATCGATGGCCGCATAGCCGGTGGCTTTCGGTTCGTGCGGGTTCGCGACCGCATAGTGCACCGTGGTCGGCAGGTTCAGTTTCGCGAGGAACGCGTTGACGGCCGGCCACCAGATCGGCACGCCGTCGCGATCGACGATCAGCCGGTGTGCGTCGTCCTTGTAGCGGCCGAAATCGATGAACTGGGCCTGCGTGCCGTGCGACACGTACGCGTCGTGCATTTGCGCGACGAGCCCGGGCGTCCACACCGAATCGTTGTCGCCGTACAGCCACAGCGACTGCACGGCCGTGTGCGCGCCGTACTGGTCGAACGCGTCGACGAGGTTGCGTTGCCAGCCGTCGCACAGGTCCTGGCGCAGCCCGCCGGAGAAGTTGATGATGCCGCGCACGCCCGGTGCGGCTTCGGTGCCGTACGCGACCGATACGAGGCCGCCGTGCGACGTGCCGGCGACGACGATGCGCGACGCATTGACGTAAGACTGGCGCGACATGTAGCGCACCGTCGCGTCGACGTCGGCGGCCTGCGCGAGGCCGTTCTTCCCGACGTTGCAGCCTTCCTGCTGGTAGGTGCCGTCCGAGCCGGCGAAGCCCTGGCGGTTCGGCGCGATCACCGCATAACCGCGGCGCACGAATTCGCGCGCGAACGCGAGCGGCCGGCTGCGCGGCTGCAGATGGAGATCGCCGGTGTTCTTGCCGTGATTGAAGACGACGAGCGGGAACGGGCCGGGGCCGTCCGGCTTGAAGAGCGTCGCTTCGAGCGTGACGGAGCCCGAAGCATCGGCCGGAATGCGGAGGATCTGTTCGTTGAGGTCGGCCGCGACCTGCGGCAGGTTCGCGTCGCTGTAATCGAAGCGCTCGGCGTGGGCGAGCGATCCGGTTGCCGTGCCGGCACCCGTATTCGCGTTCGGCAGCGTACCGGCCTGAGCGGCCGACAGCGCACAGGCCGCCATCCATCCCACCAATACCTTGCTGAACGCCATTCGTAAGCCCTGCCATGCAACATGACCAATTCGAGGTCATCGTAGCCCGACAAATTCGGGTTGTGCAATGCGGGAATTACCCGGCGTCTGACACAGCAACTATTTGTCAGCGTTCACTTACTTCGCCGTCGACATAGCGCCAGAAACCCTGCTCATCGCGCTCGAAACGGCTCGTCTCGTGGAGCCGGTAAGCGCGTCCGCCAACCTTGTAGCGGGCCACGAACTCAACCTCCGCGTGCCGTTCGTCGAGCGGCGCATGGCGTTTCACCGCGAGGCCGAGCCAGCGCGGCGCGTCGGGCGCTTCGGGGTCGGTGTCGAGATCGGGCGGGCAGGTGCGCGCCGCCCACGTCGCGCGCAGGTAGTCGGTCGCGCCGAGCACGTACGCGCTGTACCGTGAGCGCATCAACTCGAGCGCGGTCGGCGCGGCGGCGCCGCCGTCGATGAAGCGGCCGCAGCAGGCCGCATAGCGGGGCGCCGGGGCTTTGCCGGCGGGTGCGGGGGACGCGCCGCCGCACGGGCACGCGTCAGGTCGGGTCAAAATCATGCGAAACGGGAATTAACGACGCCGGGTTGTCGGCTCGGCTCACCAGCTCAGCTCGATGCCGTCGTACTGGAAGAAACGGCCGTTGGCCTGCGACACGTCCGCGTTGGCTTCGGCGATCACGCGGCGCATGCCGGTCACGCTGGTTTCCGGATCGATCGCGGCCTGCGCGCCGCCCATGTCGGTGCGCACCCAGCCGGGATGGAGCGAGATGCACGCGGCGTGACGCGTTTGCAGCGACGCGATGCGCAGCACGTCGTTCAGTGCGGCCTTGCTCGCGCGATACAGCCAGCCTGTGGTGCCGGTCGCCTCGGCGATGCTGCCCATCCGGCTCGACACGACGGCCAGCACGCCGCGCGCATCCTCGACGAGCGGCAGCAGGATCGGCAGCAACTGCATCGGTCCGCGCACGTTCGTGTGCATCACCGCGTCGAAATCCTCCGCGGTGATCGTCTCGACGCCCTCGGTGCGCGGCCCGTAGACGCCCGACACGAGCACGGCCGCATCGAGCCGCTCGCCGTCGAGCTTCCAGCCGAGCGCCGCGATCTGCTCCGGCTGCGCGATGTCGAGCGCATGCGCTTGCGCGCCGAGCGCGTGCAGTTCGGTGAGCGACGCTTCGTCGCGCGCGGTGGCGATCACGTTCCAGCCGTCGCGCCGGTATTGCCTGACGAATTCGCGGCCGAGGCCGCGCGATGCGCCGACGATCAGTACGGTTTTCATGCCCGTCGCTCCTTTCCTGGGCACCGCCGTGGCGGCGGTGCCGGTGTCAGATCCGTTCGATGCGTGTCGTGGCAGCCTCGCCGCGGCAGCGGGACGTTACTGCGCGTCCCCGCACGGCTTCAGCGTGTCGGCGACTGCTTGCGCGACGCCGTCGAGCCGCGCGGCGTCCGCCGCGACCATGTCGTTGTCGGGTGCATGCTCGCCGCGTGCGGTGAGCGCGGCAACGCAGCGCTTGTAGGTTTCGTCGAGCGCGTCGAAGCTCGACACGGCCATCCCGAGGTTGCGCATCCGGCCGTCGTGCACGCCGTACACGAGCCCGTGCACGGTGAGCGACTGGCCGCGCGCCCACGCGTCGTTGACGATCGTCGTGCGGCACACGTTGACGACCTGCTCGATCGAATTCAGTTCGATCAGGCGGCGATAACGCGCTTCGCCCACCGGCCATTCGTCGAGCAGCGCCGCGTGGCGCTCGCGTACGTCCTGCACGTGATGCAGCCAGTTGTCCGCGAGGCCGACGCGGCGGTTGTGCAGCGCCGCGTTCACGCCCGAGCAGCCGTAGTGGCCGACGACCATGATGTGCTTCACGCGCAGGATGTCGACCGCGAACTGGATCACCGACAGGCAGTTCAGGTCGCTGTGCACGACGACGTTCGCGATGTTACGGTGTACGAACACTTCGCCCGGCGGCAGGCCGATGATCTGGTTCGCGGGCACGCGCGAATCCGAGCAGCCGATCCACAGATATTCGGGCGCCTGCTGGTCGGCGAGGCGCGTGAAGAATTCGGGATCGTCGGCGAGCTTGCGTTTGACCCACGCGTCGTTGTTGTCGAACAGGTGTGAAAGCGGGTTGTCTTGGGTGTTCATCGGTGTGGATTCCGTGTGCGGAAATCAGGTCGATATCGGATTCGGTGTCACCGGCGTCAGGCGGCGCGCTGCGCGTCGCCTTCGCCGTCGTTCTGGTCCGTCGCGCCGAAGCGCGCCGGGTAGCGCGCGCTGAAGCGCAGCGCCGCGTCGTACGGATAAAAATCGGGCAATTCGCCCTGCAGCAGCTTGTCCTTGCTTGCCTGCCACAGCGCGGGATCGAAAAAGTCCGCGTGATGCTTCATGAAGACGCCCCGCACGCGCGGGTCGCCGAGCAGGAACGGCCCGTAGGTCTCCGGAAAGATGTCGTGCGGGCCGACGGTATACCACGGTTCGCCGGACAGCTCGTCTTCCTCGTTGCGTGGCGGCGGCACGCGGCGCACGTTGCAGTCGGTCAGGTACTCGATCTCGTCGTAGTCGTAGAACACGACGCGGCCGTGGCGCGTGACGCCGAAGTTCTTGTACAGCATGTCGCCGGGGAAGATGTTCGCCTTCATCAGCTCCTTCACCGCGTTGCCGTATTCCTTCACGCCGTGCTCGATGTCCGCGTCGGTGCCGTTCTGCAGGTACAGGTTGAGCGGCGTCATCCGGCGCTCGATATACAGGTGCTTGATCACGAGATTGTCGTCCTCGTATTCGAGCAGCGACGGCACTTCCTTCTCCAGCTCGCGCACCAGCGCGTGGTCGAGCCGCGCGAGCGGCAGCGCGACGCTCGAATACTCGAGCGTGTCGGCCATCCGCCCGAGGCGGTCGTGGCGCTTCACGAGCTGGTACTTCTCCATGATCTGCGCGCGCGTCGTTTCCTTCGGCGGCGGGAAGTGATCCTTGATGATCTTGAACACGTACGGGAACGACGGCAGCGTGAACACGAGCATCACGAGGCCCTTGATCCCGGGCGCGATGATGAAGCGGTCGCTCGAATGCGACAGGTGGTGCAGCAGGTCGCGGTAGAACAGGTTCTTGCCCTGCTTCTGCAGGCCGACCGACGTGTAGATTTCCGCCTTCGGCTTGCCGGGCATGATCGTGCACAGGAAGTCGACGTACGCGGACGGCACGCCCATGTCGACGAGGAAATACGAGTGCGAGAAGCTGAAGATGATCTGCAGCAGGTCGCGGCGCAGCAGCACGGTGTCGAGCGCGAGCAGGCCCGGGCGCACGTGGCGGATCGGTACCGCGAACGGCAGCACGCGGTCGGCGTTGATGATGCGCCCGACGATGTACGCGCTCTTGTTGCGGAAGAACAGCGACGACAGCACGTGGATCTGGAAATTCGGCGCTTCGTCGAAATGGCCGAATTCGTCGTCGATCGCCTGCATCACGCATGCGATGTCGCGCGTGAGATCCTCGAACGCCGGCTCGAGCTGGAAGTTCGTGACGATGCGTTCGAGCGTGACCGCGAGCCCGTCGGTGCCCGGATAGTACGCGCGATAGGTCGGTTTCGCGGCCGGCTCGTCGTTCTCGAGATATTCGGTCGAGATCGCCGGGCGCACGAAGATGAAATCGTTGCTGAAGTACGAGCGGTGCAGGATCTTGCAGCACACCGAATTGAAGAACGTTTCCGCGCACTCGGGCTGGCGGTGCGACGTCAGCAGGCCGATGTAGTGCAGTTTGATCTGCTGCCAGACCTCGTCGTCGATGTTCTCCGCGTCGTATTCGTCCTCCAGCCACTCGACGCATTCCTGCACGCGTTCGTCGTACGACGTGATCCGCTCGCGCGCGAGCCGCTGCAGCCCGTGCCAGTCGGCGCGCTCGTACAGCGTCTTCGCCTCGACGGCGGCTTCGCGGAAGATCCGGTAGTGGCGGTCGAAGTTTTCGAGCATCGTCTGCGCGACGTCGAAACCGATCTGCGAAGACAGCAGTTTGGGGAAGTGATTCATCGCGTGCAGGCTCGTTCGGGAGGGGCTGTAAGCACTCGCCATTTTAGCGCCCAAGTCGGCGTTTCAATGACTTTAGCGGGGACGCACCGGCGGTCGTCAATTGGCGCGTTATTCGCCGTTGGGGGCTGTTCGGTGCATCTTCGCGTAAAGATACGGGTACGGAACCGATTCTGACACGAACTTTTTTTGACGGGCCGGCTGCCGCCGGGCACGCGTTCCGTGCGACGGCGATAGAATCGACGGATCGCCCGCCGCGGCCTGCCGCCGGCGCGCATTCGCACCGATAACGACGAGACGCCCCACCGATGAACGCACTGGAACACCAACTCGACTATCCCTTCGCCGACACGCTGCCCGCCGCGGGCGACACGTTCGAGGTCGCGCCCGGCGTGCGCTGGCTGCGCATGCCGCTGCCGTTCTCGCTCGACCACATCAACCTGTGGCTGCTGCGCGACGAGATCGACGGGCAGGCCGGCTGGACGATCGTCGATTGCGGGATCTCGTCGGACGCGATCCGTACGCACTGGGAACAGATCTTCGACACGCATCTCGACGGCCTGCCGGTGCTGCGCGTGCTCGTCACGCACTGCCACCCCGATCACTTCGGCCTCGCGAACTGGCTGTGCGAAGGTGGCGACCGGGGCCGCTGGAACGTGCGGCTGTGGATGACGCTCGGCGAGTACATGTTCGGCTGCCTGATGGCGGCCGGCAACGGCTCGAACGCGGGCGGCGCGGCGGCCGCCGATCACTTCGCGCGCCACGGGCTGACCGATCCCGCCGCGCTCGACAAGCTGCGCAACCGCCGCAACTACTACTCGGATCTCGTGCCGGCCGTGCCGCCGCGCTACCGGCGCCTGCGCGAAGGCGACGCGGTGACGATCGGCACGCGCACATGGCGCGTCGTCACCGGCTTCGGCCATTCGCCTGAACATTGCGCGCTGCACAGCGACGCGGACGGCGTGCTGATCTCCGGCGACATGGTGCTGCCGCGCATCTCGACCAACGTGTCGGTGTTCGACCTCGAGCCGGAAGCGAACCCGCTCGCGCTGTATCTGCAGTCGCTCGGCCGCTACGAGACGATGGCGCCCGACACGCTCGTGCTGCCGTCGCACGGCAAGCCGTTCCGCGGCGTGCGCACGCGCATCGCGCAACTGCGTGCGCACCACGACGCGCGGCTCGACGAAGTACGCGTCGCGTGCGCGGAGCAGCCGACGAGCGCGGCCGATATCGTGCCGATCATGTTCCGCCGCCGCGAGCTCGATATCCACCAGATGACGTTCGCGCTCGGCGAGGCGCTCGCGCACCTGAACCTGCTGTGGCTCGCGGGCGAACTCGTGCGCGAGCAGGGCGACGACGGCGTGCTGCGATTCCTCACCGCCCGCTGATACCGCTTCGTTGTCCTCACACGACGGGTTCGTAACGCCACCCGTCGTGATGCCATTGCATCGTGTGCGTCGGTGCGAGCGCCGCGAGAAACGCGGTGTCGTGCGACGCGACCACGATCGCGCCCGGGAAGCCGGCCAGTGCGGCTTCGATCGCGCGCACCGATTCCAGATCGAGGTGATTGGTCGGCTCGTCGAGCAGCAGCAGTTGCGCAGGCGTGCCGCGCCACAACGCGCATGCGAGCGCGGCCTTCAGCCGTTCGCCGCCGCTCAGCTGCCGCGCCGGCTGCGTCGCGCGCGCCGCGTCGAGCTGCAACAGCGCGAGACGGCTGCGCAGATCGCCTTCGGCGAGCGGCGTATCGAGCAGCCCCAGTTGCTCGACGATCGAGCGCTCGGGATCGAGCAGCGCGAGCCGCTGGTCGAGATACGCGGCGCTCACGTGCGTCGCGCATGCGCCTGAACGCGGCGCGAGCTCGCCCGCGAGCATCCGCAGCAACGTCGATTTGCCGCATCCGTTCGGGCCCGTCAGCGCGATGCGCACGGCGCCGCTCGCCGACCACGTGATCGTTTCGGCGTCGCCCGCGACGCGCCACGGCAGTCGCGCGTGTTCGAGCGTGAACAGCTGGCGGCGTGCGCTGACCTCGGTGCCCGGCAGCGACACGAGCACGGGCGCATCGGCTTCGACGCGCGCGGCGGCCTGCTGTACGCGTTCGTCGAGCGTCGCCTTGAACGTGTCCTGACGACGCCGAACCTGCCCCATGATGTGGCGCGCCGCACCCTTGCGGCTCTGTTTCGCCATCGACGACAGGTTTGCCGTCTTTGCGTCGCGCAGCGAGCCGGCCGCGTGGCGCTGGATCGTGTCGTGTTCCTGTTCGAGCCTGCGCCTGACGCGCCCGCGCTCGCTGCGCGCATGATCGAGTGCCGCGTGCGCGGCATCCTGTTCCGCGTCGCGCTGCGCGCGGTAGAGCGCGTAGTTGCCGCCGTACGAGCGCGCGCCGTGCGGCGTCAGTTCGACGATGCGCTGCACGCCGGCGAGCAGCGCGCGGTCGTGGCTCACGATGACGAGGCCGCCGCGCCAGCCGTCGAGCGCCGCACGCAGCCACGCGCGGCCGGGCGCGTCGAGATGGTTGGTCGGTTCGTCGAGCACGAGCAGGCCGGCGCCGGACAGCAACGCGCCGATCAGCGCGACGCGCGCGAGCTGGCCGCCGCTCAGCGCCTGCGCGGGCGTGGCGGGCCGCACGTCGTGCAGGCCGGCCGCGTCGAGCGCCGCGCGCAGCTGCTCGGCGAGATTCCAGCGCTCGCCGATCAGGTCGAAGTCGTGCGGCTCCGCGCGACCGTGGGCGAGTCGCGCAAGCGCGCCGAGCGGCGCATCGAGCGCGGCGATTTGCGCGACGGTGCGCGGGCCGGCCGACGCATCGTCGTGCTGCTGCGCGATGTAGACGACCGGCGTGTGCCGGTCGATCGTGCCCGAGCTCGGCGCACGGCGGCCGGCGATCAGCTGCGCGAGCAGACTCTTGCCGATGCCGTTGCGCCCGACGATGCCGGTCGGCGTGCGGTCGATGGAAAGGTCGAGCGAATCGAACAGCGTGACGCCGTCGTCGAAGCGAAAGGAAACGTGATGAAGCGCGACGAGCGCGCCGGTCGGCGTGGCAGCAGCCATAAGCACCTCCGAAAATGCGTGAAGACCTTCGCGCGGCGTGCGTGGCACGGCGGCGAAAACATTTTGGGAAGGCTTAGTTGTTCACTTTGGCTGGCGTCCGGTATGAGGAATAGAAGCGGAGTGTAGCAAGCGCCGCACGCGGGCCGCAAGCGACGGGCGCGCACGCCGTCGCTTGCGCGCCACGCGCGATTACTGCACGGAGACCGTCGTGAAGTTCTGTCGTCCGAACGGGCTCACGTGATAACCGCTCACGTTCGTGCGCGTGAGCGCGGCCGCGGTCGGGTAGCCGAGCGGGATCCACAGCGCCTGGTCGTGGATGATCTTCTGCGCGGTTTCGTACAGCTTCGCGCGCTTGGCCTGGTCGGCGGTCGACTTGCCGTCGGCGATCAGCTTGTCGAGCTGCGCGTCGCAGAAGCGCGCGAAGTTGATGCCCGATTTCACCGCGTTGCAGCTGAACAGCGGCGACAGGTAGTTGTCCGGATCGCCGTTGTCGCCGGCCCAGCCCATGAACAGCATGTCATGCTGGCCGAGCTTCGCCTGCTTGATCAGCTCGCCCCATTCGATCACCTTCACGTCGGCCTTCACGCCGATCTTCGCGAGGTCGGCCTGCAGCAGCTCCGCGCCGACCTTCGGGTTCGGGTTCAGCACGCTGCCGGTCGGGCGCGTCCAGATCGTCGTCGAGAAGCCGTTCGGGAAGCCGGCCTGCGCGAGCAGCTGCTTTGCCTTCGCGGGATCGTACGCATACGGCGACACGTCCTTCGCGTAGCTCCACGTGTTCGGCGGATACGGGTTGTTGGCGGCTGTCGCGGTGTTGTCGAACACGACCTTCAGGTAGGTCGCACGGTCGAACGCGAGGTTCAGCGCCTCGCGCACCTTGTCGTTGTCGAGCGGCTTTTTCTGCGTGTTCAGCGCGACGAACGCGGTCATGAACGCGGGCGTCTGCACGACCTTCAGCGCGCTTTCGCCCTTCGCGGCGAGCACGTCCTGCGGCTTCGGCGACAGCGCGATCTGGCATTCGCCGGCCTTCACCTTCTGCAGGCGCACCGACGGGTCGGGCGTGATCGCATAGATCAGCCGGTCGACCTTCGGCTTCGTGCCCCAGTACGTCGGGTTCACGTCATAGCGGATCAGCGCGTCCTTCGTGTAGCTCTTCAGCACGAACGGGCCCGTGCCGACCGGCTTCGCGTTCAGGTCGGCCTGCTTGCCGGCCTTCAGCAACTGGTCCGCATATTCGGCCGAGTAGATCGACGCGAAGCCCATCGTCAGGATCGGCACGAACGTCGCGTTCGGCTCGTTCAGCACGAACTTCACGGTGCTGTCGTCGACCTTCGTGACCGACTTCACGAGCTTCACGAGGCCCATCGACTGCGCGTGCGGGAAGCCGCTCGCGCCGGCCACCTTGTGCCACGGGTTCGCATCGTCGAGCATCCGGCTGAACGTGAACACGACGTCGTCCGCATCGAGCGCGCGGCCCGGCTTGAAAGTGTCGGTGGTCTGGAACGCGACGTTCGGACGCAGGTGGAACGTGTAGGTGAGGCCGTCGGCGCTGGCGTCCCATTTGTCGGCGAGCGCGGGCACGACCTTCTTCGCGGCTTCGTCGTACGACACGAGCGTGTTGAAGATCACGTCGGCCGACGCGTTGGTCGTGACGAGCGAGTTGTACTGCACGACGTCGAAGCCGTCCGGGCTCGATTCCGTGCAGACGGTGAGCGGCTTGGCGGCGGCGAGGCCGGGGGCGGCGAGTGCGGCGGCGATCGCGGCCGCGGCGAACAGCTTGACGTGCATAGGATCTCCCACGTGGCTTGTGTTTTTTGCTGGGTAACGGGATGCGGGCGCGGCCCGGAAGCGGACAGGGCCGGCGCGGCTGACGAATAGCATACCGTCAAAGCATACGACGCGTGAAAAAAGGCGCCGGAACGCGGCGAATTGGCCGACAAACGGCTGCGTTGGCGACGGAACGGGTGTTGATGCGGCGGCGGGTGCCGCGGTGGCGGCGGGAGAGGCGGGCGGCGGGGACGGGGCACGGCGCCGTCAGGGATTGCGGCGGGAGCGGCGCTGACGCAGCGGGAGTTGCCGCGAAATCGAAGCTTCGAGGCGGCGATACGGCCCGGCGCGTGTCGCGCGGGCCGGGCCGCCGGTGTGTCAGTGCGCGCCGGCCTTCGGCTTGCGCGGCGCCTTCTCGAACAGGCGGTCGTAGAGCCAGCGCGGCAGCACGTGCAGCACCTTCGCGACGACGCCCATCTGCCACGGAATCACGCGGAACGCGTGCTGCCGCGCGATCGCACGCGCCGCGCGCGCGGCGAAGCGGTCGGCGTCCATCAGGAACGGCATCCGGTACGGGTTGTGCGCGGTCATCGGCGTGCGGATGTAGCCGGGCGCGATCGTCACGACGCCGACACCGGCGGCACGCAGCTCGACGCGCAGCGATTCGAGATACTTGATCGCGGCCGATTTCGACGCGCTGTACGCGCCGGAGCCGGGCAGGCCGCGCACGCCGGCGACGCTCGCGACGCCGACCAGCGTGCCGTGGCGTGAAGCCGTCATCGGGCCGACGAACGGCTCGAACGTCGCGACCATCCCGTAGTAGTTGATGTCCATCACGTCGCGGAACGTCGCGAGATCGCCCTGGCCGGTGACGGCGCCCTGGCTGATGCCCGCGTTCGCGATCACGACGTCGGGACAGCCGTGCGTCGCGATGAATGACGCGGCGGCCGTCGCGAGCGCGTCGGCATCGCGCACGTCGGCGGAATAGACGGAGATGGACAGCTTCGGGAACCGCCGCGCGAACGCATCGAGCGCATCGGTGCGGCGCGCGACGAGCGCGAGCGTGGCGCCCTGACGGGCGTATTCCTCGGCCATCGCGAGGCCGAGGCCGCTCGACGCGCCGGTGATGAAGACCTTCAGCGGAGTAGTCATGCCGGCGCGCGGGCGGGGATCAGAGCTTCTTGTCCTGAACCTGCTTCACGAGGAAGTCGAGCACCTGGGCCGTACCCGGGATGCTGTTCGTGTAAGCGGGGCCCGTCTTGTACTTGCCCTGGATGACGACCGTCGGCACGCCGTCGATCGCGTAGTCCTTCAGCAGCTTGGCCGACTGGTTCACCTCGCCCTGCACGCTGAACGAGTTGTACGCGTCCATGAACTGCTTCTTGTCGACACCCTGCGTGGCCAGGAAGTCGGCCTGCGCCTGCGGCGTCAGCAGGTAATTCTTCTGCTTGTGGATCGCGTTGAAGATCGCCGGCGTGACCTTCTCGGAGATGCCGAGCGCGGACACCGCGTAGTACAGCTTCGAGTGCGGGACGAAATCGTCACGGAAGGCGACCGGCACGCGCTTGAAGTCGATCTTGTCGCCTTGCTTCTTCACCCAGGCCTCGATCGTCGGCTCGAATTCGTAGCAGTGCGGGCAGCCGTACCAGAAGAACTCGATCACCTCGACCTTGCCGGCCGGTGCGGACACCGGCTGCGGCGACTTCATCACCTCGAAGTCCTTGCCGGCGACCGGCGCGGCGGGCGAAGCCTGGGCGAAGCCGGCCGCGAGGCCCAGGGACAGAAGGAGCGTGCTAAGCAGTTTTTTCATGTTGTGAACGTCGAATCAGTTGCTCGGGTTGCGAAACGTAGCGGGTTCTGCGTGGGCTCGGCCGGCGGCTCACTGCTTCGTGAAGCGGATCACTGCCGTGTCGACACCTGCATCGGACAGGCGCTGACGGGCCGAGTTCATATCCTCGAACTTCGAGAACGGGCCGACGCGCACGCGGAAATAGGTCACGCCGCTGACGTCGCGCTTCGACACCTTCGACTCGAAGCCCTGGAAGCCGAGGCGCGCGCGCTGCTGCTCGGCATCGCCTTCGGTCTTGTACGCGCCGACCTGCAGGAAGTAGCCGGTATTCGCGTCGCTCGCGGTCGGCGGCTTCGCTGCCGCGGCGGCCGTGGCCGACGACGTCGGTTTCGGCGTGTTGGCGGCCACCTGCTGTTGCTGCTTTTGCGCGGCGGCTTGCTGCGCCTGCTTCTGCGCGGCAAAGCGCGCGAGGTCGTCCTCGCCTGCCTGCTGCTGTTGCTGCTGCTGCGCCGGCGGCGTCTTCTTCGGCGGCGTGTTGTCGGCCGGCTTTGGCGCGACGGCGACGCCGTTGTTCGACGACGGATTGTTCGACGCGGTCGTGCTGTTCGAGCTGCCGGTGCTGTTCGAACCGTTCGAACCATTGGCCGACGGCGGCACTTCGACGATCTGCGGCTCGGGGAGCAGGCCGCCCTGGGTCTGGTTCGCGGCCTGGCCGGGCGCGGTGTTGGGCGGCGCGGGTTGCGCGGCCTGCGGCACCGGCTGGCCGGGCGTCTTGCCCTGCAGCGCGCGGTTCGGGTCGAACTGCTGCGGCTGGCTCGCGCCGGCGTCGGCCGGCGGCGGCGCGACCTTCGACACGAACGGAGACGGCGAACGCGTGATGTAGAGCGCCACCACCACGGCAATTGCGAGGCCGACGATCAGGCCCAGCACGATTCCAAGAAATGTTCCTCCGGCTTGTTTCGATTGCTTCGAAGTTCGGCGTGGTTGTGCCATTGCTTGAGTCACCTGCAAAAAGAATCGTGAAAAGGCCGCGGCGGGCGCTGCCGCGGCCATTCGCTGCCCGGTTCGGGCCGCTTACATCCTTACATCTTGGCGGGCGCGGATACGCCGAGCACCGCCAGACCGTTCTCGAGCACCTGCCGGGTCGCGGCGAGCAGCGCGGCGCGCGCATTGCGCGGCGCTTCGTCGTCGACCAGCACGCGCTCCGCATTGTAGAACGAGTGGAATTCGCCAGCGAGATCGCGCAGGTAGAACGCGACCGCGTGCGGCGCCAGCTCGTTCGCCGCGTGCGTGAGCATGTCCGGGTACTCGGCGAGCTTCTGCATCAGCGACGCGGCCTGCGCGCTCGTGAGCTGCGACAGGTCGGCGCCCGGCAGCTGCGCGACGTCGACGTTGTAGCGCGACTTCAGTTCGTTGAGCACCGAGCAGATCCGCGCATGCGCGTACTGGACGTAATAGACCGGGTTTTCGTCGTTCTGTTTCAGCGCGAGATCGATGTCGAACACGAACTCGGTATCGGCCTTGCGCGAGATCAGGAAGAAACGCACCGCGTCGCGGCCGCGCGTGATGGTCGCCTCGTCGATCAGGTCGGGTGCCGCTTCCTGGCCCGGCGCCGCGCCGCCCGACCATTCGATCAGGTCGCGCACCGTCACGTAGCTGCCCGCGCGCTTCGAGAGCTTCACTTCCTGGCCGTCGCGCATCACGGTGACCATCTTGTGCAGCACGTAGTCGGGATAGCCCTTCGGGATCCCGACGTGCAGCCCCTGCAGGCCGGCGCGCACGCGCGCGATCGTGCCGTGGTGGTCCGAGCCCTGGATGTTGATCACCTTCGTGAAGCCGCGCTCCCACTTCGCCACGTGGTACGCCACGTCCGGCACGAAGTACGTGTAGGTGCCGTCCGACTTGCGCATCACGCGATCCTTGTCGTCGCCTTCGTCGGTCGTGCGCAGCCACAGCGCGCCGTCCTGCTCGTAGGTCATGCCGGCCTTGATCAGCGCGTCGACCGTCTTCTCGACGCGGCCTTCGCTGTACAGCGAAGACTCGAGGTAGTACTGGTCGAACTTCACGCCGAACGCCTGCAGGTCCATGTCCTGCTCGCGACGCAGGTACGTCACCGCGAACTTGCGGATCGCGTCGAGATCCTCGACGTCGCCCGTGCCCTTCGCCGGTTCGCCGTCGGACGCGGCGACCGTTTCGCCGTTCAGGTAGTCGCGTGCGATGTCGGCGATGTATTCGCCGTTGTACGCGGCTTCCGGCCAGCCCGCGTCGCCCGGCTTCAGGCCGCGCGCGCGCGCCTGGGTCGAGATCGCGAGGTTGCCGATCTGCACGCCCGCATCGTTGTAGTAGAACTCGCGGTGCACCGCGTAGCCCTGGCTCGCGATCACGTTCGCGAGCACGTCGCCGAGCGCGGCCTGGCGGCCGTGGCCGACGTGCAGCGGGCCGGTCGGGTTCGCCGACACGAATTCGAGCAGCACCTGCTTGCCTTTCTCGCGATCCGACGTGCCGAACGCGCGGCCCTGGGCGAACACGGCGGCGATCACCGCCTGTTTCGCGGCGGCCGACAGGCGCAGGTTGATGAAGCCGGGGCCGGCGATTTCGGCGGCTTCGACGAGCCCTTGCGCGGCCGGCTGCGCGTTGAGCGCGGCGACGATCTGCTCGGCGAGCTGGCGCGGGTTCGCGCCGAGCGGCTTGGCGAGCTGCATCGCGACGTTGCACGCGACGTCGCCGTGCGCGGCGACCTTCGGGCGCTCCAGCGTGATGGCCGGGGCGACGAACGCCGCGTCGGCGCCTTTCAGCGCGTGTGCGACCTGCTTGACGCTATCCGCGAGCAGGGCTTCGAGGGTCTGTTTGTGTGCTGGCAGCATGCTGGTAGAAGGCTTGGTTGGTGGCGGCCGGAAACGCCGGCCCGCCGGCGCGCTTTTTAAGCGCGCGTTTCAGGGATCGCAGAATTTTAACAGGTGCTAATATGCCGATCAGGCGGCCCGTGTCCGCGAGGCCGGGCGCCGGTCTGCCGGCGTTCCCCAACGGCATCGCGCAGGCACAACAAGAGAAAAGGGAATAGTCATGATTACGTTCAAGAGCAAGGCGGCACAGGATCTCGACGTGCTGAAGGATTTCGCCGTATATGTGTTGAGCCTCGTCGGCAAGCAGCTGGGCGAGCGCGGCGTGATTACGCACGACGAACTGGACAGCGCGATCGCGAAGCTGGAAGGGGCGGTTGCGCAGGCGAAGCAGGAGCGCGCCGAGCACGCCGGCCATTTCCACGAAGACGAAGCCGACCATGCGCACCATGAAGTGCCGCCGAACCTGGCACAGCGCGTCGCGCCGTTCCTGATGATGCTGCGCGAAGCGAAGGCCGGCGAGGCCGACGTGCACTGGGGTTTCTGAGCTTCCTTGCCCGGCGGTAAGCGGGTCGGAAAGGCAGGAAAAAGCCCGCTTTCGAGCGGGCTTTTTCTTTTTGTCTGACCAAACGGGCGGGGGCGCCCGCCGGCGCCGCTCAGAGCTGCGGCGCGAGCGCGCGGCGCGCGTCGTCGAGCGACAGCGCCATGCGCTGCGCGTAGTCCTCGAGTTGATCCTGCCCGATTTTCCCGACGGAGAAATACCGGCTGTCCGGGTTCGCGAGGTAGAAGCCCGACACGCTTGCGGCCGGCAGCATCGCCAGCGAGTCGGTCACGCTCATGCCGATCTCGTCGGCGCGCAGCACGTCGAACATGTCGCGCTTCACGAGGTGGTCGGGGCAGGCCGGGTAGCCGGGCGCCGGGCGGATGCCCGCGTACTTCTCGGCGATCAGCGCGTCGTTGTCGAGCGTTTCGCCGTTCGCATAGCCCCACAGCTCGCGTCGCACGCGCGCGTGCATCGCTTCCGCGAGCGCTTCCGCGAAGCGGTCGGCGAGCGCCTTCAGCATGATCGCGCTGTAGTCGTCGTGGTCGGCTTCGAACTGCTTTTCCTTCACGTCGACGCCGAGGCCGGCCGTCACCGCGAACATCCCGATGTAGTCGGCGACGCCCGATTCCTTCGGCGCGATGAAGTCGGCGAGCGAGCGGTTCGGCCGCATCACGCCGTCGACCACCGGACGCACGCTCTGCTGGCGCAGGTTGCGCCACGTGAGCAGCACTTCCGAGCGCGACTCGTCGCTGTAGATCTCGATGTCGTCGTCGTTGACGGTGTTCGCCGGCAGCAGCGCGATCACGCCGTTCGCGGTCAGCCAGCGGCCCTGGATCAGGCGCGCGAGCATCGATTTCGCGTCGGAGAACACGCGTCGCGCCGATTCGCCGACGATCTCGTCGTTCAGGATCGCCGGGTACGGGCCCGCGAGATCCCACGTCTGGAAGAACGGGCCCCAGTCGATGTAGTTCGCGAGATCGTTCAGGTCGTAGTTCTTGAACACGCGGCGGCCGATGAACTTCGGTTTCGCGGGCGTGGTGTTCGCCCAGTCGATCTTCGCCTTGTTCGCGCGCGCTTCGGCCAGCGTGACCATCGGCTGCACCTTGCGGTTTGCGTGCTGGTCGCGGATGCGTTCGTAATCGGACTTCAGCTCGTCGAGGTACTTCGTCGCGCCTTCGTCCGACAGCAGGCTCGACGCGACCGACACCGAGCGCGACGCATCGGGCACGTAGACGACCGGGCCTTCGTAGTGCGGCGCGATCTTCACGGCCGTGTGCACGCGCGACGTGGTCGCGCCGCCGATCAGCAGCGGGATCTTCTTCACGCGGAAGTAGTCGTCGCGCTGCATTTCGGACGCGACGTAGGCCATTTCCTCGAGGCTCGGCGTGATGAGGCCCGACAGCCCGATGATGTCCGCGCCTTCGACCTTTGCTTTCGCGAGGATCTCGTTGCACGGGACCATCACGCCCATGTTGACCACTTCGAAGTTGTTGCACTGGAGCACGACCGACACGATGTTCTTGCCGATGTCGTGCACGTCGCCCTTCACGGTCGCGATGACGATCTTGCCTTTTGCGCGCACGTCGCCGCCCGCTTCCGCGAGCAGGCGTTTTTCTTCCTCGATGAACGGGATCAGGTGCGCGACGGCCTGCTTCATCACGCGCGCCGACTTCACGACCTGCGGCAGGAACATCTTGCCCTGGCCGAACAGGTCGCCGACGATGTTCATCCCGTCCATCAGCGGGCCTTCGATCACGTTGATCGGGCGGCCGCCCGCCGCGTCGATCTTCGCGCGCACTTCCTCGGTATCCTCGACGATGAAGGTCGTGATGCCGTGCACGAGTGCGTGCGAGAGCCGCTTCTCGACCGGCTGGTTGCGCCACTCGAGGTTCTCTTCCTTCTTCGCGCCGCCGACCTTGAACTTGTCGGCGATCTCGAGCAGGCGGTCGGTGGAATCGTCGCGGCGGTTCAGGATCACGTCCTCGACGCGCTCGCGCAGCTCTGCGTCGAGATCGGCATACACGCCGAGCTGGCCCGCGTTCACGATGCCCATGTCCATCCCCGCCTGGATCGCGTGGTACAGGAACACGGTGTGGATCGCCTCACGCACCGGGTCGTTGCCGCGGAACGAGAACGACACGTTCGACACGCCGCCGCTCACCTTCGCGTACGGCAGGTTCTGCTTGATCCAGCGGGTCGCCTCGATGAAGTCGACCGCGTAGTTGTTGTGTTCCTCGATGCCGGTCGCGACCGCGAAGATGTTCGGGTCGAAGATGATGTCTTCCGGCGGGAAGCCGACTTCGTTCACGAGGAAGTCGTACGAGCGCTTGCAGATCTCCGTCTTGCGCGCGTACGTATCGGCCTGGCCCGTCTCGTCGAACGCCATCACGACGGCGGCCGCGCCATAGCGGCGGATCAGGCTCGCGTGGTGGCGGAACGCTTCCTCGCCTTCCTTCAGCGAGATCGAGTTCACGATCGCCTTGCCCTGCACGCACTTGAGGCCGGCCTCGATCACGTCCCACTTCGACGAGTCGATCATGATCGGCACGCGCGCGATGTCCGGCTCCGACGCGATCAGGTTCAGGAAGCGCACCATCGCCGCCTTCGAATCGAGCATCGCCTCGTCCATGTTGATGTCGATCACCTGCGCGCCGTTCTCGACCTGCTGGCGCGCGACGGCCAGCGCGTCGTCGAACTGGCCGTTGAGGATCATTCGCGCGAACGCCTTCGAGCCGGTGACGTTGGTGCGTTCACCGACGTTGATGAAAAGCGTTCCGGACGTGACGTTGAACGGCTCGAGGCCGGCAAGGCGCATCATGTGATCGGTCATGGTGTGCGAATTCGTGTAATGAAGGGCGTGGGCGGTCGGGTCAGGCGTTGTCGCTGTACTGGTTCGGCCAGCGGCGCGGCTTCACGTCGGCGAGCGCCTTCGCGATCTCGGCGATGTGCTCGGGCGTCGTGCCGCAGCAGCCGCCCGCGAGGTTCACGAGCCCGGCCTGCGCGAATTCCTTCAGCAGGCCCGACGTGACGTCAGGCGTTTCGTCGAAGCCGGTGTCGCTCATCGGGTTCGGCAGGCCCGCGTTCGGGTAGCACGACACGTAGGTGTCGCACAGCTTCGCGAGCTCGGCGATGTACGGGCGCATCAGCGCCGCGCCGAGCGCGCAGTTCAGGCCGAACGTGAGCGGCTTCGCGTGGCGCAGCGAATTCCAGAATGCCTCGACCGTCTGGCCCGACAGGATCCGGCCGGACGCGTCGGTGACGGTGCCCGAGATCATGATCGGCAGGCGCTCGCCGGTGTCTTCGAACAGCTCGTCGAGCGCGAACAGCGCGGCTTTCGCGTTCAGCGTGTCGAAGATCGTCTCGACGAGGAACAGATCGACGCCGCCGTCGAGCAGCGCCTTCGCCTGCTGGTAGTACGCGGTGCGCAGTTCGTCGAACGTGACGTTGCGCGCGCCCGGATCGTTGACGTCCGGCGAGATGCTCGCCGTCTTCGGCGTCGGCCCGATCGCACCCGCGACGAAGCGCGGTTTGTCGGGCGTCGCGTATTTCGCGGCCGATTCGCGCGCGAGCCGCGCCGATTCGACGTTCATCTCGACGACGAGATCTTCCATCCCGTAGTCGGCCTGCGCGACGGTCGTCGCGCCGAACGTGTTGGTCTCGACGATGTCGGCGCCGGCGGCGAAGTACTGGTCGTGGATCTCGCCGATGATCTGCGGCTGCGTGAGCGACAGCAGCTCGTTGTTGCCCTTGATGTCGCGCGGGAAATCCTTGAAGCGCTCGCCGCGATACGCGGCTTCGTCGAGCTTGTAGCGCTGGATCATCGTGCCCATCGCGCCGTCGAGGATCAGGATGCGCGATTTCAGCAGCGCGGGCAGTGCGGCGCCGCGCGTGTAGCGCGCGTCGAGCGGGGCGGAAGCGGCGAGAGGAGTCGCAGACATGGGCGATGGACCGGCGAAGACGGGAAAACCGTCATTGTAGCCGGTGCGCCTGGCCGTCGCCCGGCCTTGCGCGGCGCCGGCGGCGTGCCCGCCAAATGAAAACCCCCGCGCGGCGAACCGGGCGGGGGCATGATCGGAGTGCTCGCGGCGCCGCGTCGGTGCGCGGCGAATGGCCCGGCCGCGCGAGGTGCCGGGCTGAGGTCGTCAGTGCAGCACGACCGGCATCATCATCAGGCTGTCGAATTGTCCGAGGAATTCGTCGACTTCGTCGAGCGACGGTTCATCCTCGATCAGCTGTTTCACGTGTGCGCGGAAGCGTTCGGCAAGTTCGCCGTCGATGAAGATTTCGCGCTGCGCGTTCTTGTCGACGATTTCGTACCCACCGGCATTCATCAGATGGTGGCCGGCCTGCGGCGCGAATTCGACGACGCAGTAGTTGGGGCTGTTGTAGATCATTTGCATGGCGGCACTCCTCTTCGCAGTGGCATCTGGCCTTGTTGTCCCCTAGGTGGGGCGAGCCTTGCCGGTTTCAAGGGGCTTGCGCTGCACACCCTGTTCCCGTTGTGTAGGGTGTATCGGTTAGAAGCCGATGTCTATGAAACGTTTCTTATTGTCTGCCGGTGTACGGAAATAGTTGTTAAAGAGTGTCATCGGCCATTTCGCGGAAATCTGTAATCGGTCGAAATTGCCGAATCGCGGGCGTTCATTCACGGTGCAGCCGGTGACGATGCGGGCGGTGCAGCCGGTTGTGCCGGCGGTTGCACGACGGCCGGCTGCGCGGGTTGTGCCGGTTCGTCGGTTGATGTGTCGGGCGCCGCGGCGGCGGCGGGCGGGTTCGTTGCGCCGCCTGCCGGCGCGGCATCGGACGGCGCGCCCGGCGCCGCGATCCGGCCGTGCCACAGCAGTTCGATCTGCGCGCCGCTCGGCTCGGTCTGCACGAGCCGTGCTGGCAGCCAGTCGAGCGACGGCGCGAGCCACATGTCGATGCGGCGCGTGTCGCCGTCGCGGCGCGGCAGGCGCATGAAGTGCCGCGCATTGATGATACCGGCTTGTGTCTGCACCTGCTCGTCGCCGATCACCGTGATCGGCCAGGTCTCGCCGCTGTTGTTGTCGATCACGAAGAACTGCTGCGTGACGCCCGGCTTGTAGGCGGCGGGATTGCCGCGCACGAGCCCCGACAACTGCATCAGCATGCTGAAGCGGTCCTGCACGCCGTCGGGCAGCGGCGCGTTGTTCGGCGTGCGCGTAAACACGACCTGCCGGATCTCGCGGTTGAAGATCGCGATGTCTTCCGGCCGCTTGCCGCGCTTCTCGACGTAACGGTCGGGCGCGACGCCGAATGCGTCGATGCGGCCTTCGCTGCGATAGTTGAACGGGCCGACGAACGGCACGGGCATCGATACCGACAGGTCGTAGGTGCGTCCGTCGGTGCGCCAGTGGATCGTGCCGATCATGTTCTGCATCCCGTTGTAGAACGTGTCGTACTGCAGGTCGCCGGACGGCGGCGCGGAGAACTTCACGCCGTTCGTCGCGGGGCCCGGCGTCACGGCACTGGCGGCGCCGGCGGCCGACGCGGCGTGCGCGCCCGATGTGCCCGATGCGCCGGGTACGCCGCTTGCCGCGGATGCGGCGGCCGGTGGCGGCTCCGCGTGCTCGGCGGTCTGTGTCGATGTGAGGACGGGCTCAGGCGCGGGTTTCGGTGCGGCGGCCTTGGGCGTGGCCGCCGCGGCCGCGGCCGGATGCTCGACCGGCTTCGGCGCGGCCGGCGCGGGCTGGCGCTCGATCGGTTGCGGCTTCAGCAGCTCGATCTGCACGGGGACTTCGGCGGGCGCGGGCGGCGTGAACGAATCGCGGTTGCGCATCAGCCAGAGCGCGGCGAGCGCGTGCAGCACCAGCACGACGACGAGCGCGATACCCACGCGCAGCCAGCGGCGGGGCAGGGCGTGACGCGGGCGAATGTCGGCAGGCTGCATGGGCATCGGAACAGGATCGGGGCGAGCGCGTGACGTCGGGCGCGCAGTGCGCGCCACAGGAGTCGGACCGTCGGATGCGCCGCGCGTTCGCGGTGCGCGGCGTGTACCGGGGTGTCGCGCGCGAGTCAGGCGTCGCGCGCGTCGGGACTATAGCCGAGTTCGTAAGACAGTTTCCGCGCGCACGCGCGCAGCGCCGTGTCGATCTCGCCGCCCCACGCAATGTCGAACGAGCCTTCCTGCCCGAGCGCGACGATCGCGAGCGCGAGTTCGCCGACCGCATCGAACACGGGCATGCAGAACGCGTGGATCGTCGGCAGCAGCATCCCCTCGACGCGCGCGGCCTCGTGTTCGCGCACGTCGGCGAGCACCGCGTCGACCTCGTCGAGCGTGCGCGGGCCGCCGTGGTGCGGCGAGCGGCGCGTATCCGCGAGTTCGCGCTCGAGCATCGCGGCGGTCTTGCCGCGCGGCAGGTATGCGGCGAACAGCAGCCCCGTCGCGGAGCCGAGCAGCGGCATCACGTCGCCGAGCTTCAGCGACGCCTTCGCCGGATGGCTCGACTCCATCCAGTGCACGATCGTCGGCCCCTGGTTGCCCCACACCGCGATGCCGACGGTCTGGTCGAGGCGGTCGCGGAATTCGGTCAGCGCGATCCGCGCGAGCTTCACGCCGTCGACGCGCGCGAGCCGCGCGAGCCCCATCTGCAGCGCGAAGCCGCCGAGTTCGTAGCGGCCCGAGACGGGGTCCTGCGACACGACGCCGAGCCGCGAGAAGCTGACCAGATAGCGGTGCGCCTTCGCAGGGCTCATGCCCGCGCGCTGCGCGAGGTCGCGCAGCATCATCGCGCGCGGCTCGCTCGTCAGCACGTCGAGCAGGCGGAAGCCGACCTCGATCGACTGGATGCCGGAACGGACCTTCTCGCCGTGCTCGCCGGAGCCGGCGTCATCGGTGTCGGAGTCGGCGAGATCGTCGTCGGGAAGCGGGTTGGCGGGCATGGGCAGCGGGTGCGCGAAAATGCGGCAAGGATCGGAGCGAAGACGGCGTGCGCGATCGTGGCGCGCCGCATGGATTCACCATCGTAAAATAGATTCCTTCCATCGTCACTACAACGGCAGAACTCCCTATGAAACTTGCTTCGCTGAAGGACGGCACGCGCGACGGCCAGCTGATCGTCGTGTCGCGCGACCTGCACACCGCGGCGATCGCCGACGCGATCGCGCCGACGCTGCAGCGCGTCCTCGACGACTGGGCGTTCTACGCGCCGCAGCTGCGCGACCTGTACGACGCACTGAACCACGGCCGCGCGCGCAACGCGTTCACGTTCGATCCGGCCAACTGCATGGCGCCGCTGCCGCGCGCGTTCCAGTGGGCGGACGGCTCCGCGTACGTGAACCACGTCGAGCTCGTGCGCCGCGCGCGCGGCGCGGAGATGCCGCCCGAGTTCTGGACCGACCCGCTGATGTACCAGGGCGGCAGCGACGATTTCCTCGGCGCGCGCGACGACGTCGTGTGCCCGTCCGAGGAGTGGGGCATCGATTTCGAGGCGGAAGTCGCGGTGATCACCGGCGACGTGCCGATGAGCGTTTCGCCCGACGACGCACTGAAGGCGGTGCGGCTCGTCACGCTCGTCAACGACGTGTCGCTGCGCAACCTGATTCCGGCCGAGCTCGCGAAGGGCTTCGGTTTCTTCCAGAGCAAGCCGGCCACCGCGTTCGCGCCGGTCGCCGTGACGCCCGACGAGCTCGGCGACGAATGGCGCGACGGCCGCGTGCACCGGCCGATGATCGTGCACTGGAACGGCAAGAAGGTCGGCCAGCCCGATGCGGGCACCGACATGGTGTTCCACTTCGGCCAGCTGGTCGCGCACGCGGCGAAGACGCGCAACCTGCGCGCCGGCTCGATCGTCGGCTCGGGCACGGTGTCGAACAAGGACGCGAAGCGCGGCTACTGCTGCATCGCCGAGAAGCGCTGCCTCGAGACGATCGAACACGGCGCGCCGCAGACGGAGTTCATGCGTTACGGCGACACCGTGCGCATCGAGATGTTCGATGCGGCCGGCAAGTCGATCTTCGGCGCGATCGAACAGTCGGTCGCACCGCCCGACGGCGCGGCTTAAGCCACGCAATGCCCGCGCGAAACCCGATCCCGGCCCGCGCGCCGGGTTTCGCCTGATGTTTGCTCGCGCAGGCTTGGCTACACTCGATCAAGCATAGGAGCAGCCCATGTCAGATCTCGCCGCGTACGGCGGTTACGAAGCACTGAAGGTGACGCGCCGCGACCACGGCGTGCTCGACATCGTGATGAGCGGCGAGGGCGCGAACCGCAGCGGTCTCGCGACCGCGAACGCGCGCATGCATCGCGAGCTGGCCGACATCTGGCGCGACGTCGACCGCGATCCCGACACGCGCGTCGCGGTGATCCGCGGCGAAGGCAAGGGCTTTTCGGCGGGCGGCGATCTCGCGCTCGTCGAGGACATGGCGAACGACTTCGACGTGCGCGCCCGCGTGTGGCGCGAGGCGCGCGACCTCGTGTACAACGTGATCAACTGCAGCAAGCCGATCGTGTCGGCGATGCATGGCCCGGCCGTCGGCGCGGGGCTCGTCGCCGGGCTGCTCGCCGACATCTCGATCGCCGCGAAGGATGCGCGCATCATCGACGGCCATACGCGGCTCGGCGTCGCGGCTGGCGACCACGCGGCGATCGTGTGGCCGCTGCTGTGCGGGATGGCGAAGGCGAAGTACTACCTGCTGCTGTGCGAGCCCGTGAGCGGCGCGGAGGCCGAGCGGATCGGCCTGGTGTCGCTCGCGGTCGAGCCGGCCGACCTGCTGCCGAAGGCGTACGAAGTGGCCGAGCGGCTCGCGCACGGTTCGCAATCGGCGATCCGCTGGACCAAGTACGCGCTGAACAACTGGCTGCGCACGGCCGGGCCGACCTTCGATACGTCGCTCGCGCTCGAATTCATGGGCTTCTCGGGGCCCGACGTGCAGGAAGGCATCCGTTCGCTGCGCGAGCGGCGCCCGCCCGACTTCCCCGGCGACGCGCCGTTCTGACGCGCGCTATGATCGAACCACGCGCGGCTGCGCGACGCATGGCGGCCGCCTCGCTCCCCCAGTCAACCAGGACGCCCGTATGACGACCGATGCCTCCGGCTCCAACCCTTTCGCCGGCTTTGCCGGTTTCAAGCCCGCCGACATGATGGACCGGATGTGGGACATGATGCGGATGTCGCCGTTCGGCGGGATGGCGTCGTTTCCGGGCGCCGCGCACGGGCTGCCGCCGTCGCTGTCGAGCATGTCCGACATGATGGCGCCGCTCACGAGCGTCGAGGAACTCGACAAGCGGATCACCGATCTGCGCGCGGTCGAGCAGTGGCTGAAGCTCAATCTCGGGATGCTGCAGTCCGCGATCCAGGCACTCGAAGTGCAGCGTGCGACGCTCGCGACGCTGCGGGCGTTCGGCGCGTTCGCGCAAAGCTCGATGTCGGCGGCCGAGGAAGCGGCCGTCGCGGCGGCGCAGGCGGCGAAAGCCGCATCGACATCGCCGGACGCCGCGGCTTCCGCGTCCGCCGCGGATGCGCCGCCGGAAGGCGACGCCGCGCAGCAGGCCTTCGACCCGTCCGGCTGGTGGAACCTGCTGCAGTCGCAGTTCAACCAGCTCGCGAGCCTCGCGATGGCGCAGCCGGGCATGCAGCCCGCGGCGCCGGGCGACGCACCGCCGGATGCGGCAACCGCACCGCCGGAGCCGGCCGCGAAGCCCGCGCCGGCTGCCGCCGCACCGCGCAAGCCCGCGGCGAAGCGCGCGAAGCCGGCCGATTCGGCCGCGGCACGCGCGGCAGCCGCGTCGTCGCCCGCAACCCGTCCGCCGAAGCGCTCGACGTGACGCGGCGCAGATAGCAGGTCGATCATGCGGCTCGCGCTTGTTCTGATGGGAGGCGGCGCGCGTGCCGCCTACCAGGTCGGCGTGCTGAAGGCGCTGGCCGAGATCGCGCGCGAGGCCGATCCGCAACGGCACACGCTGCCGTTCGCGGTCGTGTGCGGCTCGTCGGCCGGCGCGATCAACGCGACGTCGATCGCGAGCCACGCGGACGACTTTTCGCACGGTGTGCGGCGCCTGCTCGAATTCTGGGAGCCGCTGCGTGCCGACTACGTGTATCGGACCGACTGGCTCGGCGTCGCGGCCGCCGGCGCCCGCTGGCTCGCGGCGATGACGTTCGGCTGGGCGTCCCGCCGCTCGCCGCGCGGGCTGCTCGACAACACGCCGCTCGCGCACCTGCTGCACCGCGAACTGAGCTTCCACCGGATCGAGCAGATGCTCGAGGCGCGCCTGCTGCACGCGCTCGCCGTGACGGCGCTCAGCTATTCGAGCGGCCGGCACCTCACGTTCTACCAGGCGGCCGAGCCGATCCAGGCGTGGCGGCGCGCGCAGCGCACCGCGCGGCTCGTCGACCTGTCGGCGTCGCACCTGCTCGCGTCGTCGGCCATTCCGTTCGTGTTCCCGGCCGTGCCGCTCGTGCTCGACGGGCAGATCGAGTACTTCGGCGACGGTTCGATCCGGCAGATCGCGCCGCTGTCGCCGGCGATCCACTTCGGCGCGGACCGGATCGTCGTGGTCGGCGCGGCCGACCCGCGGCCCGAGATTCCGGCCGCGAACGGCGCGGGCCTGGTGCGCGGCTACCCGACGCTCGCGCAGATCGGCCAGCAGGTGCTCGCGAGCGTGTTCCTCGACTCGATCGGCTCGGACATCGAGCGGATCGAGCACATCAACCGGATGATCGAGCACCTGCCGCACCAGGTCGAGGTCGACAGCGGCTGGCGGCACGTCGACGTGCTCGCGATCGCGCCGTCCGAGCGCATCGAGCTGATCGCCGCGAAACACCTGAAGCAGATGCCGGCGACGATGCGCGGGCTGCTCGGCGCGATCGGCGGCAGCCAGCCGGCCGGCGCGTCGTTCGCGAGCTACCTGCTGTTCGAGGAGGCGTTCACGCGCGAACTGATCGAGCTCGGCTACCGCGACGGGCGCGCGCAGCGCGACACGCTCGCCGCCTGGATCGCGCTGGCGGACGGCGGCAGCGCGCCGGCGGCCGGCACGCCGCCGGAAGACGGCCGCGCGACGGGCGAAATACGGGTCTGACGCGCGTGGATCGCGCGAGGTTGTGTTTTCGCGACGGTCGGCCGCGACCGATCGCCGCACCGCGATGGGCGGCGCGCGGGCCGGCAGGCGTCTCGGAACCGACATGTACGCGTGATATCATGGCCGCCGCCGTATACACCATATCGAGCAGCCCGCCGATCCGGCATCCGCACGGGAACCCTGCCGGGAACCCGCCTGGGGCAGGGGACGGGGGCGCCAACGAGCCGGCCAGCGCCGGCCCCCAACTCAGGCAAGCGCGGCCGGCACCGTTCGAACGGTGCGGGGCGGCGGGATGCCGCAACGGCGGCGGCGCGGCCGCCCGGCTGCCGGACGTGGAATCAGCGTCCGGCGGGTCGGTTTCACGCGTAAAATTACAGTCTTGGCTGCAAAAAGCGCGCTCGGTGCGCTTTCGCGGCAACAGTCACGTTTAGAGAAGTCGCATTGCGCAGAACAGGGGTGGGACCATCATGAACACGATGCTTTATCCGGAACTTTACAGGTCGCTCGAAGCCGTCCGCTGGGACATGGAGAAGGACATTCCGTGGGACAAGTTCGACGCTTCGCTGCTCACCGACGAGCAGGCGAAGACGATCAAGATGAACGCGATCACCGAATGGTCGGCGCTGCCCGCGACGGAGATGTTCCTGCGCGACAACCAGCACGACAGCGACTTTTCCGCATTCATGAGCGTGTGGTTCTTCGAGGAGCAGAAGCATTCGCTCGTGCTGATGGAATACCTGCGCCGCTTCAAGCCGGAAATGGTGCCGACCGAAGAGGAGCTGCACGCGGTGCGCTTCCAGTTCGATCCGGCGCCGCCGCTCGAGACGCTGATGCTGCACTTCTGCGGCGAGATCCGCCTGAATCACTGGTATCGCTGCGCGGCCGACTGGCACACCGAACCCGTCATCAAGCAGATCTACGAAACGATCTCGCGCGATGAAGCGCGCCACGGCGGCGCGTACCTGCGCTACATGAAGAAGGCGCTGAACAACTGCGGCGACGTCGCGCGTGCCGCGTTCGCGAAGATCGGCGTGCTGATGGCGTCGGCGCGCCGCACCGAGAAGCCGCTGCACCCGACCAACCTGCACGTGAACCAGGCGCTGTTCCCGCGCGACACCGTGCAGTCGCGCCTACCCGATCCGGAATGGCTCGAGCGCTGGCTCGACGAACAGATCCGGTTCGACGGCGAGTGGGAAAAGAAGGTCGTCGAGCGCATCCTGCACAACCTGTCGATCCTGTTCGAGCGCACGTTCGCGACCGCGCAGGAACTGAACCGGTATCGCAAGGAAGTCACCGGCCGCCTGCAGGCCGAGAGCGGCCCGTCGTCGGCCGCGCAGCCGGCCTGAGGCCGCACGGCGCCGCGTTGCGCCGTTTCGCATCCGTTGCATGAAGCCCGCCCGGCCGGTCCGGCGGGCTTTTTATCTGGCGCCGCCGCCGCGTCCTGCCGTCAGGTCCGCCGCGCGCGCCGTTGCTCATTCCGTCCGATCGCCATCATGTCCGCCACTTTCGAACGCAAGCTGATCACCCGTGATGCCCTCGTCGCCCTGCGCGCGTCGCTGCCGTCGCCCGTCGTGTTCACCAACGGCGTATTCGACATCCTGCACCGTGGCCACGTCACGTATCTCGCCGACGCGAAAGCGCTCGGCGCACGCCTGATCGTCGGCGTGAACAGCGATGCATCGGTGCGCATGCTCGGCAAGGGCGACGATCGGCCGATCAACCGGGAGGACGACCGCGCGGCGCTGCTCGCGGCGCTGGAAAGCGTCGACTGGGTCGTGAAGTTCGAGGAAAAGACGCCGGTGTCGCTGATCGAGGCCGTCCGTCCGGACATCCTCGTGAAGGGCGGCGACTACGACATGGATGCGCTGCCGGAATCGGCGCTCGTGCGCGGTTGGGGCGGCCGCGCGCTGGCGATTCCGTTCGAGCACGACCGCTCGACCACCGCGTTGCTGAAGAAGGTGCGCGCGCAGCAGTCCTGAGCGCGGCCTGACGAGTTCAGGGCGCGGGCGCCGCGAGCGGCGCGGCCGTGACGGCCGGCGGCACGATCGGGCCGCCGACGACGGGTTGGTCGGTCGCCTGCGCCAGCGGCGTCACGCGCAGCGCGTCGGGCTGCACCTGCCGCGACAGCACGCCGGGTTCGCGCGGGCCGGCCGCCGGCAGCGGCCCGAACACGCCGCGCGCCACCACGAACGCCAGCATGTTGGCGAGAAAGAGAACAGCGATCAGCCAGCGCAACATCGTCGACACTCCTTTTCGTCGGTCCTTCGTTCAGTCGTTTCGTCGTTCAGTCGGATCGGCCGCATTGCCGGCCCTTTCGTTGCTTCCATGACGGTTCGCAACAGTCAGGCAACACCCCATCGATCCTGGCCGCGCGAACGGCCTGCCGCCTGTATCGCCGCGGCGCACACTTCCCCATCGTCACCGCGACGAAGCCCTGCATGGGCGTTCGTCGAATCCGCCGCCGCGGCGGCGAAGCCGGCGAATTTCCGTCAATCCTGCGCGGTCGCGTCCTCGGCGATCAGCGCGAGCCCGGACAGGATCAGCGCGTCGTGCCGCGTATGCGGGACCGTCAGCGCGCGCGCGACTTCGTCCGCCGCACCGCCGGCCAGCACGAGCCGCACGGGCGCCTGCCACGCGTCGACGAGGTCGCGCCATGCGCGTTCGATCAGCCCGGCCTGCGCGTACAGGCAGCCGGCCGACAGCGAGCGCGGTGTGTCGACCTGGAACGGTTCGGCTTGCGCGCCCGCCAGCAGCCCGCTTGCGATGTCGGTGGTCAGCGTCGGCAACTGCGCGGTGTGCGTGCCGAGCGCGCGCATCATCAGCGCCCAGCCCGGCGCGATCAGCCCGCCCGTGAAGCGGCCGTCCGCGCGCAGCGCCTCGAGCGTCGTCGCGGTGCCGAACGTCGCGATCAGCAGATGCTCGCCCGGAAATGCCGCGCGCGCGCCGATCAGGCCGGCCCAGCGGTCGCTGCCGAGCTGTTCGGGCGTCGTATAGCCGTTCGTCACGCCGCATTGTGCGGCGCGCGAGCGGATCGTCGTGCGCGGCAGGCCCGGCCAGCGGGCGTCGAGCAGCGCGTCGAGCCGTGCGGCCACGTCGGCGCCCGCGACGTTCGAGATCCATGCGCCGCGCGGACGCGGCAGGTTCGACCAGTCGGGATCGGCGCCGCCGTCGCGCGTGTGGCCGAATGCGCCCGTATCGACGAGCGTGCGCCGCGCGTCGGCGAGCGCCCACTTGATCCGGCTGTTGCCGGCGTCGATCAGCAGGTGCGGCTCGCTCATTGCGCCTCGCGCAGCGACACGTCGCCGGCCGCGATCGCCTGCACGCCGTTCGGCGTGTCGAGCAGCAACTGGCCGGTCGCATCGATCCCCGTCGCGATGCCGCGCACGCGTTCGACGCCCTGTTCCAGCAGGACGACTTCGCGGCCGGCGAACGCGTGCAGCGCGTGCCAGCGCGGCAGGAACGGCGCGAGCCCGTCGGCGCCGTACTGCGCGAGCGCGGGCGTGAGCGCGTTCAGCGACGCGGCGAGCGTATCGGTGAGATTGGCCGATGCGCACGCGATCGACAGCGCGGCGGGCGGCAGCCCGCTCGCGAGCGTCGCTTCGCGCGCGCGCAGCGCGTCGACCTGCGCGGCGACGGCTTCCGCGCCGCGCACGTTGATGCCGAAGCCGATCACGACGGCGGTCGCGTCGGCGGTGGTCCAGACGGTTTCGATCAGGATCCCGGCGAGCTTGCCGACGATGCGCGGCGTGTCGTCGCCGGGGGCCGTCAGCAGCAGGTCGTTCGGCCATTTGAGCGCGACGCGCATGCCGGCATCGAGCGGCAGCGCGGCCAGCCCTTCGGCGAGCGCGACGCCGATCGCGATGCTGAGGCCGGCGAGCGCGTCGACGGGGCGCGGCACGATGCAGCCGACCGAGCAGAGCAGCGCATTGCCGGGCTGCGCGAACCACGGGCGGCCCTGCCGGCCGCGGCCGGCCGTCTGCTCGAACGCGACGCGCACGAGCGGCGCGGGCAACGCATTCGCGTTGCGCGGCAGCGCCTTGAGCCGCGTCGCGACGTCGGCGTTGGTCGAGCCGGTGGCGGCGACGATGTCGAGCGGCCACGCGCGCGGCGCGGCGTCCAGGTGCGCCTCGAGCCGGTTGCGCGCGATGTGCGCGTCGCCGGAATCGGGCGTGTCGGAGGAGGTGGGGGCGTTCATGGCGCCTATTGTAGCGACAGGGGGCGTTGTCGCGCGCCGGGCGGTGCGCGCGACCCGCAGGGCGACGCGTGTCGCCCCGCCGCTTAGTGCTTTTCCATCTGCTCGAGCGCCTTGATGTCTTCTTCGGACGTCATTTCGCAGGCAAGCAGCGTTTTGCCCTTCAGCGCCGGGCCCTGGCGGGCCGACACGAGGATCAGCGCGCCCCCCGGCCCGCGGACCGTCAACCGGCGCGAATAGCCGACCGACGACGCGCCCAGCAGGTGGCCTTTCTCGGGCGTGAGCTGGTAGCGCGCGGCGAGCCGATCGGCGACTTCGCCGTCGATGAGCACGCCGATCCCGGTACTGACGAACACGACGTGCTGGGTGGTGAAGCCGTCACGGTGGATCGGCTCCGGCAGACGAAAGACCGCGGCGCCGAGCATCGACTCGTCCGGCTTCGGATCGGTTGCCTTCGCGGTGTTGTAGATCGAATCCATCATGTCCGACGTAAACGGCGGCTTGCAGAGCGCGGCGTTGAAGATGTCGGGATGGGCGGGCGGCGCGGCGAGTGCGACGAGCGGGGCGGCGGCGACGGAAATGGCAGCAGCGCCGACGGCGGCGCGAAGCCGGGACAGGCGATCGGACATGGGTGCAGTTCTCTCAGATTTTATTGTGAGGCTGCATGTTAAGGCATTGGCGCGCGCCGATCGACCGGCGCGCACGCCCGCGCCCC
>NZ_JBQVSQ010000007.1:0-146508 GCF_052952715.1 Burkholderia sp. YIM B11467 | reverse complement strand
CGCCCCCCCACGCCCGCGCCCCGCGATCGGTTCCGGTTCCGGACGATCGCGGGGCGCGGGTCATGCGCGTCAGGCGGCCGCGGTCCCGCTGGCGGGCGTTGGCGTTGGTGCGGTCAGGCGAACCGTCACGGCGCGACGACCGGGTGCTTCAGCGCATGCGCGGTTTCGATCCACTGCGCGTGGAATTCGTCCGCGTCGGGCCGGAGTCCCAGCTCGCCGTTGCGATAGGCCATCGCGAGCGTCTGCACGGCTTCCGGCAACTCGTGTTCGGCGGCCCGGCGATACAGCGCCAGTGCGTGCGCGTCGTCGCGCGGCACGCCGCTGCCGTCGCGGTACGCGTTCGCGAGCATGAAGTCCGCGGCCGGGATCTCCGCGCGCGACGCGATCCCGAACCAGTGCGCGGCCTGCACCGGATCGGCGGCGATGCCGTAGCCGCTGCGATAGATCAGCCCGAGGTAATACGCGGCGGCCGGGTCGCCCTGTTCGGCGGCTTCGCCGAGCAGCGCGCGGGCGCGTGCGTAGTCCTTCGGGATGTCGCCGCTGCCGAGCAGCAGTGCCTTGCCGAGCGCGAGCTGCGCGCGCCGCGCGGCCGCTGCGTCGGCCTTGCCGTTGGCCTGCGCGGCGGTTTCCAGCCAGCCGCGCCCCTCGTCGCGCAGCCCCGGCTCGCGCGCGTCGACGAGCGCGATGCCGAGCGCCGCCTGCGCGGCGCCCGACCCGCGGCGTGCAAGGGTGCGCAATTGCGCGAGCGCGTGCGGCTCGGTGGCCTGCGTGACCATCGCCTGCCACTCGTCGAGCTGCGCGGCGCTCGGCGCGGGGCCGGCCCCGCGCAGGCCGGTCGCCGCGACGACGGCCGCGACGGTCACGGCCGCCGCCGCGAGCAGCGCGGCCGGCGGGAGTTTCGTGCGCAGCAGGCGCCGCGCGGCGGCGGCGAGGCCGGTTTCGGCCGGCCGCATCGTCCGGATCGGTTGCATCGCGTGTCTCATTGCGTCAGGTCGATCTCGTAAATGGCGAGGTTCTTGCCCGAGCCGTCGTCGGCCGCGACCTGCGTGATGCCGGCCAGACCGGCCGCCGCCGCGTCGCCGAGACGGTTCGGCGCGGACGCGAACTGCACGTGCGCGACCGAGCTCGCGAGCTTCGTGAAGCGCCAGCTGCGCTGCGCGCCGTCGGCCGTGCGCGTGATCTTGCCGCGCTGCTTCACGAACGCGATCAGCACGTCGCGGTTCGCATCCGGCGACGCGAAGATCGTCTTGCTGCCGTCGAGGCCCGGGAAGTTGCCGCCGCCGCTCGCGCGGTAGTTGTTGGTCGCGACGATGAACTGCGCGTTCGGGTCGATCGGCGCGCCCTTGTACGTGAGGTTCCTGATCCGGCTGCCGAGCGGCTGCGTGACGTCGATTTCGTACGCGAGATCGGCGGACGTGAACATGTCGAAGTTGTAGCCGGGGAAGGTGCTGACGAGCGGCTGCACGGTCGCCTTGGTCGGGTCGATCCGGTTGAAGCGCTTCGCGGCCGTCTCGAGCCAGTTCTTCACGTCGGCGCCGCTGACCTTCACCGCGTACACGGTGTTCGGATACAGGTACAGGTCGGCCGCGTTGTTGATCGCGAGCGCGCCCGGCGCGACGTCGGTGTAGTCGCTGCCGCCGCCGAAGCCGCTCTTGAACGGCGCGCTGACCGACAGCACCGGCAGCGACGCGTACTGCGGCAGGTTCGTCTGCACGTAGGTCTTCACGTAGTCGGCCTGCGCCTCGTTGACGATCTGGATCGCGCCCGGATCGCCAACATCCGCGAAGTACGAGTTCATCCGGTAGTCGGTCGAGCCGATCGGCGTCTTCACGTAGTCGATCGTCGCCTGATGCTCGGCGGCGATCGCCGCGGATACCGACGGATCGGCCGCGACGTAGGACTTGTCGGCGTTCTGGATCGGTCGCGCCTCGACGGTCGTCTGCGACTTGTCGACGCTCCACGCCTTGCCGTCGAACTTCAGGCCGAGCTTGATCACGCCGAGGTGCTTGCCCCAGTAGTTGGCCATCACGGTCGGTACGCCGTTGACGGTGCCCTTGACCTTGTCGACGCCCGGCAGGTTGAACTGCGACACGGTGCTGTTCGCGTCCGGGAACACCTGGTGCGAGTGGCCGATCAGCATCGCGTCGATGCCGGACACGGTCGACAGCCACCAGCTGCCGTTCTCCATCGTCGGCGAATACGCGGAGTTGTCGAGGCCGCCGTGCGAGATCGCGACGACGAGATCGGCGCCCTTCGCGCGCATCTCGGGAATGTACTTCTCGGCGGCTTCCTTCAGGCCGGTCGTGTAGACCTTGCCGTCGAGCCAGCGCTTGTCCCAGTTCATGATCGCGGGCGGCGTGAAGCCGATGATGCCGATCTTCACGGGTGCGCTGACCGTCTTGCCGTCCGGCGTCGTCGCCGTCACCGTGCGGGTCAGGATCGTGTACGGCGTGAACAGCGGCGCGTTGGTCTTTGCGCTGATCACGTTCGCGAGCACCTGCGGGAAGTTCGGGCCCGCGCACTTCTTCTGCTGGGCCGGGGCCGGCAGGCCGTCGACCTCGAACGTGTTGCCGGTCACCTGCGACAGGTACGGCAGCCCGTAGTTGAATTCGTGGTTGCCGATCCCGCCGCCGTCGAATTTCGCGGCGTTCATCACCTTGTAGATCGCGAGCGTCTGGTCGCAGCCGACCGGCTTCACGAGTGCCTGGTAGTCCGACAGCGCGGTACCCTGGATCGTGTCGCCGTTGTCGAGCAGCAGCGTGTTCGGATACTGCGCGCGCGCCTGCGCGATCAGTGTCGACACGCGCTCGAAGCCGAGCGAATTGTCGGCGGCGAGCTTGAAATAGTCGTACGACAGCACGTTGGTGTGCAGGTCGGTCGTCTCGAGCAGCGCGAGCGTGGCCTTCGTGCCGACCGGCGTCTGGGCCTGCGGCTGCGACGGCGGCGGGGCGGAGATGTCGTCGCCGCCGCAGCCGGCGAGGGCAAAGGCGAGGCTGGCGAGCGCGGTGGCGGCCGGTACGCGGCGGCGGGAAAGCGGGGGGAAACGCATCGGTTGTCCTGTTCGGTGTTCTGTTCTGTTTTGGCGAGGTGCGCAACACAATGGCGGCGCGGGGCGCCGACGGCCTGAGGTGCGGCGCGTGAGAGTATCGAAAGGAAACGTGACGGAAGAATGAAAGGTGATGACGCCGGCCGCGGGCGGCGGTGTGCGGCGGCCGACGAGCAGACCCGGGCCGGGCGCCCCCAGCCAGGCGCCCCCACGGAAATCCTCACGTCGCGGCGCCGGGCGGTTCGCTACAATGGCCGCTGTCATCCTTTTGCAAACAACCTGCCCTTGGACTTCGAGACTCCTCCCGGCCTGTCGGTCGACGCCGGCGGCCAGGGCCGGACGGTGCGCCTGTACGGCCAGTGGACCGCGCTCGCGCTCGCGCGCAATCGCGGCGCGGTCGCGCGCCGCGTCGCGAGCATCGGCTCCGGGCGCGTGAGCGAATGGGATCTGTCCGGCATCGAGCGGCTCGACCACGTCGGCGGCCAGGCACTGTGGCGCGTGTGGGGCCGCAAGCTGCCGGCCGGCGTCGCGCTGAGCGCCACGCAGCGCACGATCTTCGAGCGCATCGAGCGGCTCGACAGCGCGCGCGAGGCGCCCGAGCGCGTCGTGCGCTTCGATCCCGTCACGCGGCTCGGCCAGGCGATCTTCTCGTTCGGCGAACACCTGCAGGGCGGCATCGCGATGTTCGGCCTCGTGATCCTCGATGCGCTGTCGGTGCTGCGCCGCCCGCGGACCATGCCGTGGAAGGAAACCTCGGCGAACATTTACAGCGCCGGCGCGCAGGCGCTGCCGATCACCGCGCTCGTCGCGTTCCTGATCGGCATCGTGCTCAGCTACCTGTCCGCGCAGCAGCTGCAGATGTTCGGCGCGAACCGCTACATCGTGAACATCCTCGGGCTGTCGGTGATCCGCGAACTCGGGCCGGTGCTGTCGGCGATCCTCGTCGCGGGCCGCTCGGGCTCGGCGATCACCGCGCAGATCGGCGTGATGCGCGTGACCGAAGAGCTCGACGCGATGCGCGTGATGGGCATCCCGCACGGGCTGCGGCTGATCCTGCCGCGCGTGCTCGCGCTCGGCGTCGCGATGCCGCTGCTCGTGATGTGGACCAACATCATCGCGCTGACCGGCGGCGCGCTCGCCGCGAAGCTCGTGCTCGGGATCGACGTCAACTATTTCGTGCGCTCGCTGCCGGGCGTCGTGCCGATCGCCAACCTGTACATCGGCGTCGGCAAGGGTGTCGTGTTCGGCATGCTGATCGCGCTGGTCGCCTGCCATTTCGGCTTCCGGATCAAGGCGAACTCGCAGAGCCTCGGCGAAGGCACGACCACGTCGGTCGTGTCGTCGATCACGGTCGTGATCCTCGCGGACGCGGTGTTCGCGATCCTGTTCCAGAACGTGGGGCTCGGATGAACGCGTCGAACGAATCGGCGGCCGATGCCGCTCCGGCCGATACCGGCGACCTCGTGATCGAGGTGCGCAACCTGACGAAGCGCTACGGGCGCAACATCATTCACCAGAAGCTCGACTTCGACGTGCGGCGCGGCGAGATCGTGTCGGTCGTCGGCGGTTCGGGCTCGGGCAAGACCACGCTCGTGCGGCAGATCCTCGGCCTCGAGCGGCCGACGTCGGGCACGATCAAGGTGTTCGGCGAGGACACGGCGACGATCGACGACGCGAGCGCGCGGATGATGCGCACGCGCTCGGGGATGCTGTTCCAGCAGGGCGCGCTGTTCTCGTCGATGACGGTGTTCGACAACGTCGCGCAGCCGCTGCGCGAGCTCGGCCGCGTGCCGCCGGACCTGCTGCACGACATCGTGATGCTGAAGCTCGAGATGGTCGGGCTGCCGTGCAAGCACGCGTCGAAGATGCCGGCCGCGCTGTCGGGCGGGATGGTGAAGCGGGTCGGCATCGCGCGCGCGATCGCGCTCGAGCCCGAACTGCTGTTCCTCGACGAGCCGACGGCCGGCCTGGACCCGCAGGCATCGGACGAATTCGTCGAGCTGATCGCGACGCTGCACCGCACGCTCGGGCTGACCGTCGTGATGGTGACGCACGATCTCGACACGATGGTCGCGCTGTCGACGCGCGTCGCGGTGCTGGCCGACCGCAAGGTGCTGGTCGCCGCGCCGGTCGAGGAGGTCGCGAACGTCGACCATCCGTTCATCCACGAATATTTCCTGGGGCTGCGCGGGCGCCGCGCATTGCAGGCGCTGCCGCCCGAGCGGCGCGCGAAGCTGCCGAAGGCGGCCCTCGAACCGGCGCTGTCGAGCGTCGAGCTGTAGGCAAGGCAAGGAGCAAGGAATCCGCGAATGGAAAACAAATCACATGCGTTCTGGGCCGGCCTGTTCACGATCGCGCTGACGCTCGCGATCGCGGGCACCGTGTTCTGGTTCAACGTCGACCGCACCGTGCGCGTGCCGTACGACCTGCTCGCGCGCACCAACGTGACGGGGCTGTTCCCGGACGCGGCCGTGCGGTTTCGCGGCCTCGACGTCGGCAAGGTGCAGTCGATCGGCTTCGATCGCACGCATCCGGGCCAGATCCGGATCCGGATTCTCGTCGACCACGATGCGCCGATCACGCAGTCGACCTACGGCAGTCTCGGTTTCCAGGGCGTGACGGGCATCGCGTTCGTGCAGCTCGAGGATACGGGCCGCGACCTGGCGCCGCTGCCGTCGTCGCCCAAGGCGATCGCGCAGATCCCGATGCGGCCGAGCCTGTTCGACCAGATCCAGGAGCGCGGCGACGTGCTGCTGCGGCAGCTCGAACTGGCCGCGAAGAGCGCGAACGCGCTGATGTCGCCCGAGATGCGCGAGCAGTTGCGCGCGACCGCCGAAAGCCTGCAGCACGCGGCCGACGGCGCGACGACGCTGTCGAAGCAGCTCGCCCCGGCCGTCGCCGCGCTGCCGGAGACGATGCACCAGGTGAACCGCACGATGGCGTCGGCGAACACGCTGCTGCAGCCGAACGGGCCGCTCGTGTCGAACCTGAACAAGGCCGGCACGGCCGCGGAGCAGGTCGGCGTCGCACTGAACGATCTCAACGCGCGCGTGCAGTACGACACGCTGCCGCGCTTCAATGCGCTGGCCGGCAGTGTCGGCGACGCGTCGCGGCAATTGAAGGACGTCGCCGGTGAACTCGGCCGCAACCCGCGCAGTCTGTTGTTCGGTACGCCTGGCTCGGCGCCCGGGCCCGGTGAAGCGGGCTTCGTGTGGCCGGGTGCGACGGCCGGGCAGTGACGCCCATCGAAACCGGAAACATCATGCAGGAACACGCCATGCCACGAATCCTTGACCGCGCGCTGCGTCCGGCCGCGGCCGCGCTCGCCGTGCTGACGCTCTCGCTTGCGGCCGGGTGCGCCGGCAACAGCGCGGCGCTGTCGAATGTCCATTACGACCTCGGGCCGGCTGCTTCGGTCGTGACGGCCGGCGCGGGCCCCGCGCTGAAGGTGCTCGACGTCGCCGCGCCCGATGCGCTCGATTCGGACAAGTTCGCGTATCGCCTCGCGTACGCGGATGCGCAGCACGTGGCCGTCTATCGCGACAGCCGCTGGACGGCACCGCCCGCGCAACTGCTCACGCAGCGGCTGCGCGGCGCGCTGTCGGCGCGCGGCGCGGTGCTCGAAGGCTCCGACGGCGTGCGCGCACCGACCCTCAAGGTCGACCTGAACGAATTCGAGCAGGTGTTCGACGGCCAGTCGCAGAGCCACGGCGCCGTCACCGCGCGCGCGACGCTGACGCTGGACGGCAAGGTGCTCGGCCAGCGCACGTTCGTCGCGCGTGCGCCGTCGAGCACGCCCGATGCGGCCGGCGGTGCGCGCGCGCTCGCGGCGGCGAGCGACGAGCTCGTGTCGCAGATCGCCGCGTGGGTCGGCATGCAGGCGTACGCGGGCACGCCGTGACGCGTGCCGCGCAGCCGCGATGAACGCGCCCGGCGCGCCCCGCGCGTCGTCGCTCGCGCGGCAGGCCTTTGCCGCTTACGCGGCGCTCATCGTCTACGCATCGCTGTATCCGTTCGAAGGCTGGGTGTCGCTCGGCATCGGGCCGTTCGACTACCTGTTCGCGCCGATGCAGCGCTACGTGACCGCATTCGACGTGGTCACGAACGTGCTCGGCTATTTGCCGTTCGGCGCGCTCGGTGTGCTCGCGCTGCACCCACGCTGGCGCGGCGTGGCCGCGACGCTGATCGCGGGCGGGCTCGGCGTGCTGCTGTCGGGCTCGATGGAGGCGCTGCAGACCTACCTGCCGACGCGCGTCGCGTCGAATCTCGATCTCGCGGCCAATGCGCTCGGCGCGCTGCTGGGCGCGGCGCTCGTCGCGCCGGCCACGGGCGCGCTGCTCGACCGCGGCGCGCTGCGCCGGCTGCGCTTCGCGTGGTTCGAGGTGGACGGCGCGACGCCGCTGCTGCTCGCCGGGCTGTGGCCGTTCGCGATCCTGTTTCCGTCGCCGTTCCTGTTCGGTATCGGCGACTGGCCGGCCGCGCTGTGGGAGCGCGCCGACGCGTCGATGCAGGACGCGCTGCTCGCGTGGCTGCCGGCCGCGTGGCGCGTGAGCGAATGGCCCGAGCGCGTCGACGGCTGGTTGTCCGACGCCGCGTGGGAAGCCGCGCTCGGCGGGCTGATGCTGTTCGCCGCGCTGGCGATCGCGTCGCTCGCGATGCGGCCGCGCGCGCCGCGCATCCGGCTCCTGATCGCGTTCGTCGCCGCGACGCTGGTGCTGAAGGCGGCCGCGACGTTCATGCAGTCGGCCACCGGCCTCGTCGTCGTGTGGGCGACGCCCGGCGCGCGGCTCGGGATCGAGCTCGGTTTCGCGGCCGCGCTCGTCGCGCTGCGCGTGCCGGCGACGTGGCGCGCAACGCTCGCGGCGCTCGCATTGCTGGCCGGCGTGGCGCTCGTCAACCTGCTGCCCGTCAATCCGTTCTTCGATTTCACGCTGTCGGGCTGGCGGCAGGGCCGCTATGTGCACTTCAACAGCATCGCGCGCTGGCTCGCGTGGATCTGGCCCTACGCGGCGCTGATCTGGCTCGGCCAGCGCGTCGAGCACGCGTGGCTGCCGGCCGCGTTGCGCCGCTGACGCGGCGCTTCGGGCGGGGCGGCCGCTGCTTCGTCGCGGGCAGCGGTGCGCGCCGGTCGCTATAATCGTCCGGACCATCATCCGTTGCCCCGTGCAACGGCAATCGCTCCTCTTTCCGCACGGCATCGCGCCGGGCCGCTCGCCACCATCATGGATTCCTACTACCAGCACCACGTCTTCTTCTGCCTGAACCAGCGCGACCCGGACGCCGAACGCCCGAGCTGCGCGCAATGCGACGCGCAGACCATGCAGGAATACGCGAAAAAGCGCGTGAAGGAACTCGGCCTCGCGGGGCCCGGCAAGGTCCGCATCAACAAGGCCGGCTGCCTCGACCGTTGCGAGGAAGGGCCCGTGATGGTCGTGTATCCGGAAGGCACGTGGTACACGTATGTCGACCAGGCCGACATCGACGAGATCGTCGAATCGCACCTGCGCGACGGCAAGGTCGTCGACCGTCTGAAGATCTGAGCGGGTCGGCCGAATGAACGTTCATACGCAGAAGTCGCTGATCGCGGGCCCGGTCGGGCAGATCGAAATCGCGGTCGACCTGCCCGATGCCGTGCGCGAAGGCGGTGCCGCGCCGCGCGGCATCGCGCTCGTCGCGCATCCGCATCCGCTGTTCGGCGGCACGATGGACAACAAGGTCGCGCAAACGCTGGCGCGCACGCTGGTCCAGCTCGACTACGTCGTCTACCGGTCGAACTTCCGCGGCGTCGGCGCGACCGAAGGCGTGCACGACAACGGCACCGGCGAAGCCGACGACCTGCTCGCGGTGCTCGCGCACATGCGCGCGCAGCCCGCGTATGCGGACCTGCCGCTCGTGCTCGCGGGTTTCTCGTTCGGCACCTTCGTGCTGTCGCACGTCGCGAAGCGGCTGCGCGACGCGGGCGAGACGATCGAGCGGATGGTGTTCGTCGGTACGGCCGCGAGCCGCTGGCAGGTGGCCGACGTGCCCGAGAACACGCTCGTGATTCACGGCGAAACCGACGATACGGTGCCGATCGCATCGGTGTACGACTGGGCGCGGCCGCAGGAACTGCCGGTCGTCGTGATCCCCGGCGCCGAACATTTCCTCCATCGCAAGCTGCACGTGCTGAAGCGCATCATCGTCGACGCGTGGCGCTGACCGGCTGACCGCCGACGGCTCACCTCGCGCACCCGGCACTCGCCGGACGCGCCACTTCACCCGCGCGACATCGCGCCGCAGCGTGCGGCGCAACCCGACTTGCACACCGCCTGCGCGCGCCTTTCGCGCGGCTTCGAGCGTGATGACCGGCGGCGCACCCGCGCTATGCTCTCGAAGCCGGTATGCGGCCGTCCGGCGACCGTGCCGTGTCCGACGCCAATCCGTACTGATGTGCTGCACCTTCGCGCCCGTGGCGGCGTGGCAATTCCTCGCGATGCCGCTGCGCATCGCCGCGGTTTGCGCGTTGCCGCGAGCGTGAATCCGCCGGCACATCGGCACCGCCTGGCAGCGGGCACGACACCCGGTTCGCGAAAACGCCCTTCGCGGCCACGTATAATGGCCGCATTCCGCGTCGCCCGCGGCCCGGCTGGGCCCATGCGGCGCTCGTTTCGCCGCCTGTCCGCCCGCTCGCGACGGCCGCGAACCGAACGCGTCCGCACGAGTCCAACCGGCGCGTTTCGCGTCGCCCGACGATTTCGGGCGAGTGCCCGAAACGCCCGCCGCCTTGCCGTTCAACCCTGCGCGTTTCGCACCGCACTTTCTGCCATCAGCCTGAATCGATCATGCGTCTGTCTCCCCAAGGCCTCAAGTCCCTCGCTTCCTCCATCGCCTTTGGCACCGCCGCGCGTAACGTCGCGCTCGGCGTGATGCTGCCTGTCGCGCTCGCGTCGACGATCGTCGTCGCCGAGGCGAAGCCGGCCGCCAAGGCCAAGGCCGCGCATGCGGCGCCGGCCGCCGCCGCCGAGCAGTTCACCGGCGCGCCCGCGACCTACATGCCGGGCGCGGTGCCGCCGCCGGGCGTGAACGCGCGCTCGTGGGTGCTCGTCGATGCGACGAGCAACACGGTGCTTGCGTCGGGCAATGCGGACGAGCGTGTCGAGCCCGCGTCGCTGACCAAGCTGATGACGGCCTACCTCGTGTTCGAGGCGCTCGACAAGAAGAAGATCTCGATGGAGCAGATCGTCACGCCGAGCGACGCGGTACGCCGCGTCGGCCGCGACGAGTCGCGCATGTTCATCGAGGCGAACAAGCCGGTGTCGGTGCACGACCTCGTGTACGGGATGATCATCCAGTCGGGCAACGACGCCGCGATCGCGCTGGCCGAACTCGTCGGCGGCAGCGAAGGGCAGTTCGTCAACATGATGAACGACGAGGTCAAGCGCCTCGGCATGAAGGGCACGCATTTCGCCGACGTGAACGGCATGCCCGACCCGAACCACTACACGACGGCCGGCGACCTCGCGAACCTGTCGGCCCACCTGATCCGCGATTTTCCGCAGTACTACAGCATCTTCTCGGAGAAGGAATTCAAGTACAACAACATCCGCCAGGGCAACCGCAACCGTCTGCTGTGGCTCGACCCGACGGTCGACGGCCTGAAGACGGGCCATACGCAAGCGGCCGGCTACTGCCTGATCGCATCGGCCAAGCGCGCGATTCCGGGCGTGGACGGCCAGCGTCGCCTGGTGTCGGTGATGATGGGCGAGCAGAAGGAAGGCGAGCGCACGCAGGACAGCATGAAGATGCTGAACTACGGCTACAGCGCGTTCGATTCGGTGCGCCTGTTCAAGGGCGGCCAGGCGATCTCGACGCCGCGCATCTACAAGGGCAAGGAAAACACCGTGCAGGTCGGCGTGAAGAGCGACCAGTGGGCGACCGTGCCGCGCGGCCTCGGCGACAAGGTCAAGACGGAAGTCGACGTCAATGCGCCGCTGATCGCGCCGCTCGCGGAAGGCCAGCAGGTCGGCACCGTGAAGATCGTCGCCGACGGCAAGACGCTGTCCGAATTCCCGGTCGTTGCGCTGCAGGCGGTGCCGGAAGCGGGTATCTTCGGGCGTATCTGGGACTCGATCCTGCTGATGTTCAGCAAGAAGAAGTAAGCACGACGGGCCTTTGTTTTCACGACTTCATCCCCATCTGTCATAGCTATGAGCCAAGCCGAATTCGAACCGATCGTCTACCTCAGCGTCTCGTCGCAGGAGGAACTGGTGCCGCTGTCGGAAGCCCGTGTCCCGGTGCTCGACCGCGGGTTCATCTTCGGCGACGGCGTGTATGAAGTCGTCCCCGTTTATGCGCACGACGGCGCGCACGTGCCGTTCCGGATCGAGCAGCATCTGGAGCGGCTCGCGCGCAGCCTGAAGAAGATCGGCATCGAGAACCCGCACGACGCGGCCGGCTGGCGCGCGCTGATCGAGCGCGTCGTCGCGGCGAATGCCGACGGCCTCGGCGACGGCAACGCACTCGTGTATCTGCAGGTGACGCGCGGCGTCGCGAAGCGCGGCCATGCGTTCCCGGCGAACACGGTGCCGACGGTGTTCGCGATGACGAGCCCGCTGCGCCTGCCGCCGGAAGAGGAGCGCGCGAAGGGTGTGCGCTGCGTGACGGCCGAGGATCGCCGCTGGCTGCATTGCGACATCAAGTCGATCTCGCTGCTCGGCAACGTGCTGATGGCGCAACATGCGGCCGAACGCGACGCGTTCGAGACGCTGCAGTTGCGCGACGGCTACCTGACCGAAGGCTCGTCGTCGAACGTGTGGATCGTGAAGAACGGCGAACTGCTCGCGCCGCCGCGCAGCAACAAGATCCTCGAAGGGATCCGTTATGCGCTGGTCGAGCAGCTTGCCGACGAATGCGGCATTCGGTTCGTCGCACGCGAGATCAGCGAGGTCGAGCTGCGTGCCGCGGACGAGATCATGATCACGTCGGCCACGAAGGAAGTGCTGCCCGTCACGTCGCTCGACGATCTGCCCGTGCAGGGCGGCAAGCCGGGCCCCGTGTTCGCGGCGTTGTACGACGCGTACCAGCGTGCGAAGGCACGCGAGTTTGAACAGTTTGACCTAACCCGGAGAAAATGATGAGCGAACCGACCAAAACCGTCGAGGTCACCGGCGCGATCGAGACCCGGAAGGAGTCGCTGCTGGAGTTCCCGTGCGATTTCCCGATCAAGATCATGGGCAAGGCGCACCCCGAGTTCAAGGACACGATCTTCAAGGTCGTCGCCGTGCACGACAACGAGATCGATGTCGAGAAGATCGAGGAGCGCGCGTCGAGCGGCGGCAATTACACGGGCCTCACGATCACCGTGCGCGCGACGAGCCAGGAACAGCTCGACAACATCTACCGCGCACTGACCGGCCATCCGATGGTCAAGGTCGTACTCTAAGTTCCTCCTTCCTGCGCGCACTCGGCGGGGGTCTTCCCCGCCGCGCGCCGCGCGTCCAGCTCGTCGCACAGCCGCTTGAATTCGGCGACTTCCTCGAACAGCCAGGTCCTGAACGCCTGCACGCGCGGTGTGTTCAGCAGCGGCGGCGGACACACGAAGAAGTAGTGCCACGGGCTCGGCCCGTCGATGTCGAACAGGCGCACGATGCGCCCGTCCAGCAGGTCGTGCACCGCGAGCGAGCGGCGCACCAGTGCGATGCCCTGGCCGTCGATCGCGGCCAGCAGCAGGTTCGACGAATCCTGGTACAGAATCCCCCGCTTCGGCTCGGTCAGCGTATCGAGCCCCGCCGCGTCAAACCACGGCCGCCACAGCTCGTCGTCCGAGCGCAGCAGGTTGTAGTGCGCGAGATCGGCGGGCGTCTGCGGCAGCTTGCCGCCGTTCAGCGTCGGTGCGCACGCCGGAAAGAACACTTCCTCGAACAGCGGCTCGACATGCAGCCCCGGATAGGTGCCGAAGCCGAAGCGGATCGCGAGATCGACGTCGTCGCGCGCGAAATCGGTGAGCGAGTTGGTCGATTGCAGCTCGACGTCGATTTCCGGATGCCGCTCGATGAACCGGCCGATGCGCGGCGTGATGAAGCGCGCGGCGAACGACGACAGCATCGACACCACGAGGCGCCGGTCGCGGTCGCTCGCGCGCACGTCGCGGGTCGCGTCGGCGATCACCATCAGCGCGCCGCGCACCTGCTGCGCGTAGCGCATGCCGGCGTCGGTCAGGCACAGCCGCTTGCCGTTGCGCGTGAAAAGCTGCACGCCGAGCTCTTCCTCGAGCGCGCGCACCTGGTGGCTGACCGCGCCGTGCGTGACGAACAGCTCGTCGGCGGCGCGCGAGAAATTCTCGTGACGGGCGGCGGCTTCGAACGCGCGAATCGCATTCAGCGCAGGTAGCTGTCGGAGGTCCATTTGCTAATTTTCCTCACATCGACGTGAAAATTGGTCGTTTGGTCGGACGCCTTGAAGTGACTACGATTGTAGCCATCGAAGCATTTATTGGCGGAGTCGATCATGCAAGAAATTTCTTCAAGCATCACGTTCGAAATCCCCGCGGGCGAAACGGTGCCGATGAAGGTGCAACGCAGCACGCGGCTGGTGGTCCAGTGCGGGCCGGTGTGGGCCACGCGCAGCAACGACGTCGACGACTACTTCCTGGTCGACGGCGAGACGCTGAAGCTGCGCCGCGGCGAGCGGCTGTGGCTCAGCGCGGAAGGCCGGGAGGGCGCGTGCGTCGCGTTCTCGGTGTCGCGGCCGACCCGGGAGGTCGCGCTCGGCGGGCTGGCACGGCTGCGCGAACGCGTCACCGCGCTGTTCCATGACGGATGGCGCACCGTCTGACCGGCATTTCCTCTGACGGATACCGGTTATCCGTCCCTTTCCAGGGCCGGCGAGACCCATGGGTTTTCGGTAAACTACCGCCCATGTTCGTTTCGCCGGTTTCCATCGTGTCCACGCCTGTCGCCGTTTCCGCAACGCCCGCCGAATCGCCGGTTCACCCGGTCACCGTGCGCTGGCGGGGCGTCGAGCCCTACGAAACGAGCTTCGACGCGATGCGCGCGTTCACCGACACGCGCACGGCCGACACCGGCGACGAGATCTGGGTGGTCGAGCATTCGCCCGTCTACACGCTCGGCCAGGCCGGTGACCCGGCCCACCTGCTGGTGGCCGACAGCGGCGTGCCGCTCGTGAAGGTCGACCGCGGCGGACAAATCACCTACCACGGCCCCGGCCAGATCGTCGTCTACCTGCTGCTGGACCTGCGCCGGCGCAAGCTGATGGTGCGCACGCTCGTGACGAAGATCGAGGAGGCCGTGATCGAAACCCTCGCGGCGTATAATCTCGCTTCGGTCCGCAAGGCGGGCGCGCCCGGGATCTACGTGGCATCCGGCGCGCACGAAGGCGCGAAAATCGCGGCCCTCGGCCTGAAGATCCGCAACGGCTGCAGCTATCACGGGCTGAGCCTGAACGTGAAGATGGATCTGCGCCCGTTTCTTGCGATCAACCCGTGCGGCTATGCCGGACTGGAAACTGTCGACATGGCGAGCCTCGAGGTTGCCGCCGACTGGAACGACGTCGCCCACACGCTGGTGCGCCGTCTGATCGCCAACCTCGACGGCGCATCCGCGGCCGCCGACAAGCCGCAGGCACTGGAACATTCGAATGACTGACGTTACCGCTTCTCCCGCACCGGCCGATTCGGCCGCGACCCCGGCCTACGATCCGACCGCCAAGCAGAAGGCGCAGGCGAAGACGGCGCGCATCCCGATCAAGGTCATTCCGATCGAGAAGCTGAAGAAGCCCGAGTGGATCCGCGTGAAGGCGGCCACCGGCAGCTCGCGTTTCAACGAGATCAAGACGATCCTGCGCGAGCACAACCTGCATACCGTGTGCGAGGAAGCGAGCTGCCCGAACATCGGCGAATGCTTCGGCAAGGGCACCGCGACGTTCATGATCATGGGCGACAAGTGCACGCGCCGCTGCCCGTTCTGCGACGTCGGCCACGGCCGCCCCGATCCGCTCGACACCGATGAACCGAAGAACCTCGCGCGCACGATCGCCGCGCTGAAGCTCAAGTACGTGGTGATCACGAGCGTCGACCGCGACGACCTGCGCGACGGCGGTGCCGCCCACTTCGTCGAGTGCATCCGCGAAACGCGCGAGCAGTCGCCGGACACGCGCATCGAGATCCTGACGCCGGACTTCCGCGGCCGTCTCGACCGCGCGATCTCGATCCTGAACGCCGCGCCGCCCGACGTGATGAACCACAACCTCGAAACGGTGCCGCGCCTGTACAAGGAAGCGCGCCCGGGTTCGGACTACGCGCACTCGCTGAAGCTGCTGAAGGATTTCAAGGCGCTGCATCCGCACGTCGCGACGAAGTCGGGCCTGATGGTCGGCCTCGGCGAGACCGAAGAGGAAATCCTGCAGGTGATGCGCGACCTGCGCGCGCACGACGTCGACATGCTGACGATCGGCCAGTACCTGCAACCGTCCGAGCACCACCTGCCGGTGCGTGCGTACGTGCATCCGGATACGTTCAAGATGTACGAGGAAGAGGCGTACAAGATGGGCTTCACGCACGCGGCCGTTGGCGCGATGGTGCGTTCGAGCTATCACGCCGATCTGCAGGCGCATGGGGCCGGCGTGGTCTGAGCGTCGCGTTCCCGCTGCATTCACGCAGTCGAAAAAGCCCGCAGCGATGCGGGCTTTTTTGTTGCTGCCGCTCGGAATATGCCCAACCGGCCGAATTGATCTCCGGCCGGTTGTGCTCGAGCATGGGTGGTGACGACGAAGTGTCGGTCCGTGTGACACGCGAAGGTTGCTGCCGATGGTGTTCGCGTTGTGCGCGACAGCATGCTGTTTCTCGGCGATATTCTTTAAAGTGTTCGATGGGAGCTTTTATACGATGTCACGGTTCTCATGAGGACCATTACGGATCCAATGATCTTGAGATCGTTGTATCTCCTCCTATAATGGGTCTCATGGAAACCGTAAATCGAGATAAAGGTCCGGGTGAGAGCCATAAGGACGAGCGACCTCTGCCTGTCACCGTGCAGCGTACGCTCAAGAAACTGGGCAGCGACATCAATCGCGGCCGGCGTCGGCGCGGCTTGACGCAACAGGCACTGGCCGAGCGAGTCGGTGCGGGGCTCAGCACGATCAAGCGTCTGGAGGCCGGCGATCCGCGCATGCAACTGCATGTGCTCGCGCGCGTGCTCCAGGTGTTCGGTGAACTCGACCGGCTGAGCGATCTCCTCGACAGCGCACAGGACGACGTCGGGCTTGCGCTGATGGACGAGCAACTGCCGCGGCGGATTCGCACGCGCAAGAAAACCACCCACGCATTTTGAGTAGCGAATGAACGGCAAAGCGATCAAACCGGATATCAGCGAGGCGCTGGACCTGCATATCGGCACGGCTGGGTTGCCTGTCGGGCAGGTGCTGTACGTGAGTCAGGGGCGGCGTGAGTTGTCCCAGTTCGTCTACGACGAGACCTGGCTGACGCATCCCGATCGCTTCGAGATTTCTCCCGACCTGCCGCTGCAACCCGGCTATCACACCCGTCGCGCGCCGCGTGCCGTGGATTCGGTTTTTCACTTCGCGCTCGCCGATACGGAGCCCGATGCATGGGGCCGGCGCGTCATCGATCGCGCGCACGCGAAGCTGCGCCGTACCCAGCCCGACCTGAGGCCACTCAACGAGCTGGATTATCTGTGTGCGGTGGACGACTTCAGCCGGGTCGGTGCGCTGCGCCTCTGTCGTGCGGGCCAGTACCTGCGGACCGAAGAGGGTGGTCGCCGGACCACTCCGCCGTTCATCGAGCTCGAGCGGATCGCCGATGCCACTCGCGCGCTCGAGGCGGGCACCGACACGACCGCCGATCTGCGTTACCTGCAGGGCAAGGGTACGTCGCTGGGCGGCATGCGCCCGAAATGCACGGTACTGGACGAGCATGGCAGGTTGGCGATCGGCAAGTTTCCGAGTATCGGCGACACCATCAGCGTGACGCGGGCCGAAGTGCTCGCGCTGCGTCTCGCGCGCGCGGCCGGGATCGACGCGGCGGGGGCGCGATGCGTGAAGGTAGGCGGCACGCCAGTCGCGCTCATCGAGCGGTTCGACCGAACCGACGACGGTCTTCGCATTCCGTATCTGTCTGCCGCATCGATGCTTCAGGCATCCCGTCATGAAGAGCATGCCTATACCGAGATCGTGGACGTCATGCAGCAGCGCGGCGCGCGTCCGCTCGACGACGTCCGCCAGCTCTGGCGGCGCCTGGTGTTCAACCTGCTCATCACGAACACCGACGACCATCTGCAGAATCTCGGTTTTCTGTACGACGGCGACGGGCGCTGGAGGCTCGCACCCGCGTTCGACGTGAATCCGATGCCCGGCAAGCTGCGTGAATCGAAAACGTGGCTTACCGAGGATGCCGGTCCTATCGATTCGATCGACATGCTGCTCGAAACATGCGGCTATTTCGCATTGACGCGCGAGCAGGCGCTTGCCGTGACGGGCGAGGTGTTCGATGGGATTCAGGGCTGGCGGCGCGTTGGCCAGTCGGCCGATATCGGCATGACGGCCCGCGAGCTCGACGATCTCGAGGATGCGTTCGAACACGCTCAGACGGAGCGGGCGCGCGCGCTTCTCGGCAGACCGCTGCGCCGCATCGCACACGAAGGCTGACCGATTCACGCCCATCAAGGCCGCGCATGACTCAAGTCGGGCATGTTCTCAATGAAACGTGCCACCCGCGCCCCCGCACCGCAACCGCCACCCGACCGGACGCGCAATCCGGTCGAGCGTGGAAAGCAAAGCTGAAACGGCATCGATAGCTTCGCAGGATAAGTTCGCTCCCGCCGCGCGCAAAGCTCCTATAGTCGGCTCTCCCGCAGCAATGCCCGCATTCCGAAGGAGAGCCGCATGTCCCGTTTCAGCTTCATCCGCCGCGCCGTCGTCGCGCTGACCGCCCTGGCCGCGTTCGGCGCGGCACACGCCGAATCGCGCGAAGTCGTGATCGCGTACCAGGACATGGTCGTGCCGTGGCGCTACGCGCAGGCGAGCGGTGAAGTCGAAAAGGCAACCGGCTACAAGGTGACGTTCCGCAAGCTCGACAGCGGCGCCGACGTGATCCGCGCGCTCGCGTCGGGCTCCGTGCAGCTTGGCGAAGCCGGTTCGAGCCCGATCGCGGCCGGCCTGTCGCAGGGGCTCGACATCTCGCTGTTCTGGGTGCTCGACAACATCAACGATGCCGAGGCGCTCGTCGCGCGCAACGGCTCGGGCGTCACCAGCATCGCGGCGTTGAAGGGCAAGAAGATCGGTGTGCCGTTCGTGTCGACGTCGCATTTCCATACGCTCGTCGCGCTGCAGGCCGCGGGCGTCAATCCGAACGACGTGAAGATCGTCAACCTGCGTCCGCCGGAAGTCGCGGCCGCCTGGGCGCGCGGCGATATCGACGCGACTTATATCTGGGATCCCGTGCTCGCGAAGGTCAAGCAATCGGGCACCGTGCTGACGACGTCGGGCCAGGTTGCGAAAGAAAGTGGCAAGGCGACCTTCGACGGCTTCGTCGTGAGCCGCAAGTTCGCGCGCGACAACCCCGAGTTCGTCACGCGCTTCGTGAAGGTGCTCGCGGCCGCCGATGCCGACTACCGCGCGCATGCGGCTGCGTGGAAGGTCGGCTCGCCGCAGGTCGCGGCGGTGGCGAAGGTGTCGGGCGCGAACGCGCAGGACGTGCCGGCCAGCCTCGCGCTCTATGCGTTCCCGACGGCGGCCGAGCAGGCGTCGCCGACGTGGCTCGGCGGCGGTGCGCAATCGGGCGCCGCGAAGTCGCTCGCGGCCACCGCCACGTTCCTGAAATCGCAGGGCACGATCCAGACGGTGCTGTCCGACTATTCGGCCGGCGTCGATCCGCAGTTCGTGCAGAAGGCCGCGCGCTGAGCGCGGCGACCCATCGCGGAGCCATCGACCATGAGCACGCTGGAAGTCCGTCAGGTATCGGTTGCCTATCCGGGCGAGCGCGGACGGCCGACGACGCAGGCGCTCGCGCGCGTCGACCTGCGCATCGACGCCGGTGAATTCGTCGTCGCGCTCGGCGCGTCCGGGTGCGGAAAGACGACGCTGCTGAACTGCATGGCCGGGTTCGTCGCGCCAACGACCGGCGACGTGCGCGTCGACGGCGTGCCGGTCACGGGCCCCGGTGCCGATCGCGGCGTCGTGTTCCAGAAATACGCGCTGCTGCCGTGGCTCGACGTGCTCGACAACGTCGCGCTCGGGCTGCGCTTTGCGCGCGTGTCGAAGGCCGAACGCGAAGCGCGGGCGCGCGAGATGCTCGCGCTCGTCGGGCTCGACGGCCATGCGCATGCGCGCGTGTACGAACTGTCGGGCGGGATGCAGCAGCGGGTCGGCATCGCACGCGCGCTCGCGAGCGATCCGCGCGTGCTGCTGATGGACGAGCCGATGGGCGCGCTCGACGCGATGACGCGCGGCACGATGCAGGCGCTCGTGCTCGACGTGTGGGCGCGCACCGGCAAGACGGTGTTCTTCATCACGCACGATGTCGAGGAGGCGCTGTTCCTCGCGACGCGTCTCGTCGTGATGACGCCGGGCCCCGGCCGGATCGCGGAAACCTTCGAACTGCCGTTCGCGCGTCGTTACGTCGAATCGCGCGATGCGCGCGCGGTGAAGTCGTCGCCGGATTTCATCGCGTGGCGCGAGCGGCTGATCGCGTACCTGCATCGCGACGAGGCGGTCGCGGAGCCCGCGTGATGCGCGAGCTCGCGCGGCAAGGCGTGGCCGTCGGGCGCGGCCGGAACAGCACTTTGACCAGGCAGGACAACATGAGCACGCAGGATTCGTGGGCGGCCGATCGCGCGGCCACAGGTTTCGAGCAGGACGAGCGCACGACGCGGCGTCCTGCGGCGGCGCGCGCCGCGCGCGCGTCGCACCGGTACCGGTTGCCGGGGCAGGGGAAGACCGCCTGGCTGAGCGCGGCGACGGTCGCGGCGCTGGCCGCGCTGTGGTGGGTCGCGACGCATCGTCAGTGGCTGCCGCCGCTGTTCCTGCCGACACCGGAAGCCGTATGGACGGCATTCGTCGACGCATGGCACGGCCGCATCCAGGGCGGCCTGCCGCTGTCCGAGCATCTGCTGTGGAGTGCCGCGCGCGTGTTCGGTGCGTTCCTGTTCGCGACCGCGCTCGGCGTGCCGGCCGGCATCCTGATGGGCGTGAGCCGCATCGCGCGCGGCGTGCTCGATCCGCTGCTGGAGTTCTACCGGCCGTTGCCGCCGCTCGCGTATCTGCCGCTCGTCGTGATCTGGTTCGGCATCGACGAAACGGCGAAGCTCGTCGTGATCTTCCTCGCGTGCTTCGCGCCGATCGCGATGGCCGCGCGCGCCGGCGTGCGTGCGGCGACGGTCGAGCAGATCAACGCCGCGTATTCGCTCGGCGGCAGCTTCGCGCAGATCGTGCGCCACGTGGTGCTGCCGGCCGCGCTGCCGGAGATTCTCACCGGGCTGCGGATCGCGATCGGGTTCGGCTGGACGACGCTCGTCGCGGCCGAGATGGTTGCCGCGACGGCCGGGCTCGGGCAGATGGTGCTGAACGCATCGAGCTTCCTGCGCACGGATATCGTCGTGATGGGCATCCTGATCATCGGCGCGATCGCGTGGCTGTTCGACCTCGCGATGCGATGGGTCGAGCGGCGGATCGTGCCGTGGAAGGGGAGAGGCTGACGCGGCGCAGATTACGCGGGCGACGCACACACGCCGCCCCGGCCTGCCGCGCTCATTCGCCCATCACGATCCCTTCGCGGCGCGGATCCGCGCCGCCGAACCACACCGTCTGCCCCTGCACGTTCAGCCGCTGGATGCCCTGCAGCCCCGAGTTCATCTCGACGACCTGCACGTCATGCCCGCGGCCCTTGAGCCCGTCGGCGAGCGCGTCCGACACGCGGCCGCGCTCGAGCTGCGTCGGCCCGTTCATCGACCCGAAGTTCGGCAGCGCGATCGCCTGCTGCATCGTCATGCCCCAGTCGAGCACGCCGACCAGCGCTTTCGCGACGTGATTGATGATCGCGGGGCCGCCGGCCGAGCCGACGATCATCGTCACCTGCTTCGTCTTCTTGTCGAACACGAGTTCCGGCGACATCGCCGAGCGCGGCCGCTTGCCGGGCTGCACGCGGTTCGCGACCGGCCGGCCGTTGTCGTTCGCCACGAACGAGAAGTCGGTGAGCTGGTTGTTCAGCATGAAGCCGCGCACCATCAGCCGCGAGCCGAATGCATCCTCGACGCTGGTCGTCATCGACAGCGCCTGCCCGTAGCGGTCGACGATCGCGATGTCGGACGTCGACGGCAACTCGGGGCTGCGGTCGTCGGCCATCGCGAGCGTCGCGCCCTGCGGCGTGCCGGCCTGCGCGACGCCCATGCTGTTGTCGCCGATCAGGCGCGCGCGCTGCGCGAGATAGGTCCTGTCGGTGAGGCTCGCCCAGTTGCCGCCCGGCAGCGGCACGAAATCGGGATCGGCGACGTAACGCGCGCGGTCCGCATACGCGAGGCGTCCGGCTTCGCTGAACAGGTGCGCGGCGAACGGCGTCGGCTCGTAGCCGACGTCGTTGCGCACCGGCTTCTGCGCGCCGATCTGCTGCCAGTCGGGCATCGCCTCGAGGATGCCGAGCATCTGCGCGATCGCGAGGCCGCCCGACGACGGCGGCGGCATCCCGCAGACGACCGAGCGCCGATAGTCGGCGCATAGCGGCGTGCGCACCTTCGCCTTGTAGCGCGCGAGATCCTGCAGCGACAGCAGGCCCGGATTGGTCGGGTGCTTGCGCACCTTCGTGACGATGTCGCGCGCGATCGCGCCGGTGTAAAACGTGTTCGCGCCGCGGTCGGCGACCTGGCGCAGCACGGTCGCGAGCGCCGGGTTCTTCAGCACCGTGCCGGCCGCCTTCGGCGTGCCGTCCGGGTTGTAGAAGTACGCGCGCGCGGCCGGGTCGTTCTTCAGGTACCTGTCGTTCGCGATCAGCATCGCGAGTCGCGGGCTGATCGTGAAGCCGTGCTCGGCGAGCCGGATCGCCGGCTGGAACAGCCGGCGCCACGGCAGCTTGCCGTGCGCGCGGTGCGCGGCGTCGAGCATGCGCAGCACGCCCGGCGCGCCGACCGAACGCCCGCCGACGACGCCTTCGTAGAAGCCCATCGGCTGGCCGGTCGGGCCGTAGAACAGGCGATCGGTCGCGGCGGCCGGCGCGGTTTCGCGGCCGTCGTACGCTTGCGTCGCCTTGCCGTCGAAGTACAGCATGAACGCGCCGCCGCCAATCCCCGACGATTGCGGCTCGACGAGCGCGAGCACCATCTGCGTCGCGATCGCGGCGTCGATCGCGGTGCCGCCGGCTTTCAGCATGTCGTAGCCGGCCTGCGTCGCGAGCGGGTTCGCGGCCGCGATCATGAAGTGCTGCGAGGTCCAGCCCGGCTTGTCGGTCCAGCCGGACGACTGCTCGGGCGCGTGGACGCCGGGCAGCGGGACGGCGGCGCCCGACGCGGCGGCAACCGGGACGACGGCGCCCGACGGCGTGGACGGGGACGTGCAGCCGGCGTTGAACGCGACGAGCGCGACGGCGGCGAGCAGCGTCCAGGGACGCGAGTGCGGACGAATCCGGTCGAACATTGAACCCTCGGCAGCAGTGAATTCGATGGCGGCGGCGGTGCCGGCGCAACGGGGCTGCCCGCGCAGGCTGCGCGCCGTGCGCGCCCCGGCGCGCTATTGTCGCCGCGTGGCCGGCGGATTGTCACCCGACAGGAAACCCTGACGCATCCCGCCGGGCCCGCCCCGGCCGGTCTTTCCGGCCTGTTCGAGGATGAACTCTATGAACGTCGACGTCGCGCGCGTGTGGTGCCGGTTCGGCATGTAGAGCATGTACATGTGCGTGCCGAAGATGCTGAGCCGGTACGCGTCGAGCGACGTGACGACGGCGCCGCGCCGCATGTCGTCCTGCACCACGTAGTCGGGCACGATGCCGACGCCGATCCCCGCGAGGATCGCCTGGCGCAGGAACAGGAAGTTCTCCGAAATCAGCGTCGGCTCGAGCAGCACCTCGTGCCGCTCGTCGCCGAGATACGCGGCGATCCTGAGCTGACGGCCCATCACCGTTGCGGTGACGACCGGCGCGGCCGCGAGCGCGCCGAGGCTCGACGGCATCCCGTGCGCGGCCGCGAACGCGGCCGACGCGCAGGCAACGTAGCGCACCGCGCCCATGTCGCGCGCGACGAGGTTCTGCGGCGGTTCGGGCATCACGCGCACCGCGATGTCGATCTCGTCGCGCATCAGGTCTTCCACGCGGTTCTCGAACACGACGTCGAGCACGATGCCCGGGTGCAGCCGCTTGAACGCGAGCAGCCATTCGGACATCACCATCTGCCCGTAGCCGCTCGGCACCGACAGCCGCACGCGGCCCTGCAGGTCCTGGCCGAGCGTCGTCACCGATTCCTCCGCGGCGAGCAACTCGTTGCGGATGCGCCGGCCGTGCTCGTACAGCTTCAGCCCGATCTCGGTCGGCTCGATGCGCCGCGTCGTGCGCCGCACGAGCTGCTGGCCGATCGAGCGCTCGAGCTGGTTCAGCCGGTAGCTGACGTTCGCGCGGCTCATCTTGAGCCGCTGCGCGGCCTTGCTGAGATTGCCGGCGTCGAGGATCTCGACGAGCAGCGTCAGCGCGTTCAGGTCCATGCGTGTGCTCCTGATCCGTCCCGTTTAACGGTCGGAAAGCATTCAGTGTCAAATCAGACTTGACAGCTTGTAAAGGCGTGCGGGAATTGTCAATGAATCTCGATCAATCGAGAATCGGGACATGCTTGGTGCACACACCACAGGAGACACCATGAATTCCTCCGCATCTCCCGCCACACCGCAGGCCGGCACCGTCACGCGCGAGCGGCGCGACAAGGTGCTCGTCGTCACGATCGACCACCCGCCCGTCAACGCGCTGTCCGCCGACGTGCGGCGCGGCCTCGCCGACGCGCTCGACGCCGCGCAGGCCGACGACGCGATTCGCGCGGTGCTGATCGTCGGCGCCGGCCGCAACTTCATCGCGGGCGCCGACATCCGCGAATTCGGCAAGCCACCCGTGCCGCCGTCGCTGCCCGACGTGTGCGAGCGGATCGAATCGGGCACGAAGCCGGTCGTGGTCGCGCTGCACGGCGCGACGCTCGGCGGCGGCCTCGAAGTCGCGCTGGCCGCGCATTACCGGCTCGCGGTGCCCGGCGCGAAGCTCGGGCTGCCCGAAGTCACGCTCGGCCTGCTGCCCGGCGCGGGCGGCACGCAGCGTGCGCCGCGCCTGATCGGCGCGAAGGCCGCGCTCGACCTGATGCTGACGGGCCGCCACGCGAGCGCCGACGAAGCGCTCACGCTTGGTCTCGTCGACCGCGTCGCGCACAGCGACGACACGCTCGCCGAAGGCCTCGCCTATACGCAGGAACTCCTGTCGCTCGGCGCGCCGGTGCGCCGCACGCGCGATGCGCAGGGGCTCGCCGATCGCGCGGCCGCGCAGGCCGCGATCGACGCGGCGCGCGCGGAGCTGCCGAAGAAATCGCGTGGGCTGTTCTCGCCGGCGAAGATCGTCGACGCGGTCGAGGCCGCGCTCACGCAGTCGTTCGACGCGGGGATGAAGTTCGAGCGCAGCCTGTTCCTGCAGTGCATCGACAGCCCGCAGCGCGCGGGCCTCGTGCATGCGTTCTTCGCGGAGCGCGAAGCGGCGAAGGCGCCCGAGGCGCGGCGGGCGAGCGCACGGCCGGTCGAGCGGATCGGCGTGGTCGGCGGCGGCACGATGGGCGCGGGCATCGCGGTCGCGGCGCTCGACGCCGGATTGCCGGTGACGATGATCGAACGCGACGAAGCGTCGCTCGCGCGCGGCCGTGCGCACGTCGAGAAGGTGTACGACGGCCTCGTCGCGAAAGGGCGGATGACGCCGGCCGCGCACGCGGCGCGGCTCGCGCGCTTCAAGGGCAGCACGTCGTACGACGCGCTCGCGCAGGCCGACGTCGTGATCGAGGCCGTATTCGAGGACATGGCCGTGAAGCAGGCCGTGTTCGCCGAGCTCGCGCGCGTCTGCAAGCCGGGCGCGGTGCTCGCGACCAACACGTCGTATCTCGACATCGACGCGCTGGCCGCGAGCATCGACCGGCCGACCGACGTGATCGGCCTGCATTTCTTCTCGCCGGCCAACGTGATGAAGCTGCTCGAGATCGTCGTGCCGGCGCGTGTGAGTGCCGACGTCGTCGCGACCGCGTTCGCGCTCGCGAAGCAGTTGAAGAAGACGCCGGTGCGCGCGGGCGTGTGCGACGGCTTCATCGGCAACCGGATCCTCGCCGTCTATCGCACGGCGGCCGACTACCTGATGGAAGACGGCGCGTCGCCGTACCAGATCGATCGCGCGGTGCGCGCATTCGGCTTCCCGATGGGGCCGTTCCAGGTCGTCGACCTCGCGGGCGGCGACATCGGCTGGGCGACTCGCAAGCGCCGCGCAGCAACGCGCGACCCGCATGCGCGCTACGTGGAGATTTCCGACCGGCTGTGCGAGCGCGGCTGGTTCGGGCAGAAGACGTCGCGCGGCTACTACCTGTATCCGGACGGCGTGCGCGTCGGTACGCCGGACCCTGAAGTCGACGCGATCGTCGCGGCAGAGCGCGCGAAGAAGGGCATCACGCCGCGCACGTTCAGCGACGACGAAATCCTGCGTCGTTACCTCGCCGCGATGATCAACGAAGGCGCGAACGTCGTGCACGAGAAGATCGCGCTGCGTCCGCTCGATGTCGACGCGGTGTTCCTGTACGGCTATGGCTTCCCGCGCTATCGCGGCGGTCCGATGCACTACGCGGACACGCTCGGCCTCGCGAACGTGCTCGCCGATATCCGCGCGTTCGCGAAGGAGGATCCGCTGTTCTGGAAGCCTTCGCCGCTCCTCGTCGACCTCGTCGCGCGCGGCGCGGATTTCGCGAGCCTGAACCGCGTCGACTGAACGCCAACCGCATTCGCAACGGATCGAAGATGGACCTCAATTTCACTCCCGAAGAGGAAGCGTTCCGCACGGAAGTGCAGCGCTTCCTGCAAGCCGAACTGCCCGAGCGCATCGCGCGCAAGGTGAAGGGCGGCCTGCATCTCACGCGCGACGACATGCGCGAATGGCACGCGATCCTCAACGCAAGCGGCTGGCTCGCGAGCCACTGGCCGCGCGAATACGGCGGCCCCGGCTGGAGCGTCGCGCAGAAGTTCCTGTTCGACAACGAATGCGCGCTCGCCGGTGCGCCGCGCATCGTGCCGTTCGGCGTGAACATGCTCGGCCCCGTGCTGATCAAGTACGGCAACGAAGCGCAAAAGCGCCACTGGCTGCCGCGCATCCTCGACGGCACCGACTGGTGGTGCCAGGGCTACTCGGAGCCGGGCGCCGGTTCCGATCTCGCGGCGGTGAAGACGAGCGCGGTGCGCGGGATCGACGCGCAGGGCGAGCACTACATCGTGAACGGCCAGAAGACGTGGACCACGCTCGGCCACTACGCGAACATGATCTTCTGCCTCGTGCGCACCGCGACCGACGTGCGCAAGCAGGAAGGCATCAGCTTCCTGCTGATCGACATGAACACGCCGGGCGTCGACGTGCGCCCGATCATCACGCTCGACGGCGAGCACGAGGTGAACGAGGTGTTCTTCACCGACGTGCGCGTGCCGGCGGACAACCTCGTCGGCGAAGAGAACCGCGGCTGGACCTACGCGAAATTCCTGCTCACGTACGAGCGCACCAACATCGCCGGGATCGGCTTCTCGACGGCCGCGCTCGACCGGCTGCGCGCGGTCGCCGCGAAGGTGACGAAGAACGGCAGGCCGCTCGCGGACGATCCGTTCTTCGCGGCGCGCGTCGCGCGCGTCGAGATCGAGCTCGAGAACATGCGCACGACCAACCTGCGCGTGCTGGCCGCGGTCGCGGGCGGCGGCGCGCCGGGCGCGGAAAGCTCGATGCTGAAGATTCGCGGCACGCAGATCCGCCAGGAGATCACGTCGCTGATGCGGCGCGCGATGGGGCCGTATGCGCAGCCGTTCGTCGACGCAGCGCTCGATGCGGACTACGCCGGCGAACCGGTCGGCCCGGACGACGCCGCGAGCGCCGCGCAGCAGTACTTCAACAACCGGAAGCTGTCGATCTTCGGCGGCTCGAACGAGATCCAGAAGAACATCATCGCGAAGATGATGCTCGGGCTGTAACGAGGGACGCGACGATGGATTTCCAGCACACAGAAGACCGCCGGATGCTGGCGGACACGTTGAACCGCTTCATCGCCGAACAGTACGCGTTTCCGGTGCGCGATCGCATCGCGCAGTCGGCCGAAGGCTTCGACCGCACGATGTGGCAGCGCCTTGCCGAGCTCGGCACGGTCGGCGCGCTGTTTCCCGAAACCGACGGCGGCTTCGGCGGCGCGGGTTTCGACATCGCCGTGGTGTTCGAATGCCTCGGCCGCGGGCTCGTCGTCGAGCCGTTCCTCGGCGCGCTGCTGGCCGGCCGAGCGCTGTCGCTGGCCGGCGGCGACGCGCATCGCGACAAGCTCGCGGCGCTGATCGACGGCAGCGCGAGCGCCGCGTTTGCGCACGACGAGCCGGGCTCGCACTACGAGCTGACGACCGTGCGCACACGCGCCGAACGCTCGGGCGACGGCTGGGTGCTGACGGGCGCGAAGGGCGTCGTCGACCAGGCCGCGCAGGCGGCGTTCTTCGTCGTCAGCGCGCGCGTGTCGGGCCGCGACGACGATGCGGCCGGCATCGGCCTGTTCGTCGTGCCGGCCGACGCGCCGGGCGTGTCGCTGCGCGACTACCGGAAGATCGACGGCGGCCGCGCGGCGGAGGTGCGCTTCGAGCGCGTCGCGCTGCCGGCCGATGCCGCGCTCGGCGATCACGACGGCGAAGCGGGCGCGGCGCTGCTCGAACGCGTGCTCGGCTACGGGTTGCTCGCGCTGTCGGCGGAAGCGCTCGGCGCGATGGACGTCGCGAAGGAGCACACGCTCGAATACCTGCGCACGCGCAAGCAGTTCGGCATGCCGATCGGGAGTTTCCAGGCGCTGCAGCACCGGATGGCCGACCTGCTGCTCGAAGTCGAGCAGGCGCGCTCGGCCGTGATCAACGCGGCCGCGCAGCTCGATGCGCCGCGCGTGACGCGCGAACGCGCGCTCGCGGCAGCCAAGGTCAGCATCGGCCGGATCGGCACGCTCGTCGCCGAAGAGAGCATTCAGTTGCACGGCGGGATCGGAATGACGTGGGAGCTGCCGCTGTCGCATTACGCGAAACGTCTCGTGATGATCGATCACCAGCTCGGCGACGAGGATCACCATCTCGCGCGCTACATCGCGCTGTCGAAACAGTAAAAAAACGCATAACGCGAATGGAGGAGACAAGGATGACGAACGAACCGCGCGCGTTGCCGCTGGCCGGCGTGAAGGTGCTCGATTTCTCGCGCGTGCTCGCGGGCCCGTGGTGCGCGATGGTGCTCGCCGATTTCGGCGCGGAAGTGATCAAGGTCGAGCATCCGGCGCGCGGCGACGATACGCGCGACTGGGGGCTGCGGATCGGCGACACCGAGACCACGTATTTCAACAGCGTGAACCGCAGCAAGCGGTCGATCTGCGTCGACCTGCAGACGGAGGCCGGGCAGCGCGTCGCGCGCGAACTGGCTGCGCAGGCCGACGTGGTGATCCACAACTTCAAGTTCGGCGGCGCGGAAAAGCTCGGCCTCGGCTACGACGCGCTGGCCGAGCTGAATCCGCGCCTCGTGCACTGCGCGATCTCGGGCTACGATCGTTCGGGCGCCGAGGCCGCGCGGCCGGGTTACGACCTCGTCGTGCAGGGCGAGGCCGGGCTGATGGCGCTGAACGGCGAGGCCGACCAGCCGCCGCTGAAGTTCGGCGTCGCAGCGGTCGACCTGTTCACCGGCATGTATTCGGCGCAGGCGATCCTCGCCGCGCTGTACGAGCGCCATGCGACCGGGCGCGGGCGGTGCATCGAGATGGCGCTGTTCGACTGCGGGCTGATGATCACCGCGTACTACGGGCTCGACGCGCTGCTGATGGGCGAGGACCCGCCGCGCTACGGCAACGCGCATCCGTCGATCGTGCCGTACGGCGTGTTCGACGCGGCCGACGGCCCGCTCGTGATCACGGTCGGCAACAACACGCAGTTCGCGCGCTTCTGCGATGCGATCGAACGGCCCGACCTCGCGGCCGACGCGCGTTACAAGACCAACCTCGGCCGCTCGGAAAACCGCGCGGACCTGTTGCCCGAGATTCGCCGCGAACTCGCGCGCCGGTCGCGCGCGACGCTGCTCGCGGCGCTCGCCGACGCGGGCATTCCGTGCGGCGAAGTGCTCGGCTTGCACGAAGCGCTGACGTCCGAGCGCGCGACCCGCGCCGGGCTCGTCACGCGGCAGCCGCATCCGGTCGCGGGCGAGGTCGACTTGCTGGCACCGCCGTACCGCTTCGACGGCGCACGGCTGCCGGTGCGCGGCGCGCCGCCGGTGCTGGGCGCGGATACGGAGGCGGTGCTCGGCGGCTGGCTCGGGATGTCGGCTGATGAAGTCGCGCGGCTGCGTGCGGATCGCATCGTGTAACGCGTTTATTTGCCGCCGCGGCGCGGGCGGATCGGTTGACGCGCCGGCCATCCACAAGACACTTCTCGCGACATGACGAGAAGACATTGGAGACACCATGGAGCTTTCCGTCATCGAATCGGTCACGGCGCGCCGCGACTACCAGCAGCTCGTGCGTGCGCGGCGCCGCTTCAGCTTCGTGCTGACGGCGCTGATGATCGCCACCTACTACGGCTTCATCCTGTTCGTCGCGCTTGCGCCGCACGTGCTCGCGACGCCGCTGTACCGCGGCGCGACGACGACGGTCGGGATCGCCGCGGGCGTCGCGATCATCCTGGTCGCGATCGGCCTGACCGCGTGCTACGTGCTGCGCGCGAACCGCGTGTTCGACCGCCGGGTCGACGCGATTCTGCAGCGCTCGTGATGGAGGCCGACATGCGACGCACATCGATCGCGCTCGGCGCGCTTGCTTCTCTCGTTTCCTCCGCCGCCCATGCGGTATCCGTCGCGGGCCCGATGCCCGACAAGGTCGAGCTGAACCCGGTCGCGATCGGGATGTTCTTCGCGTTCGTGTTCGCGACGCTCGCGCTCACGCGCTGGGCCGCGCGCCGCACCCGCTCGACGCGCGATTTCTACACGGCCGGCGGCGGCATCACCGGGCTGCAGAACGGCCTCGCGATCGCGGGCGACTACATGTCGGCCGCGTCGTTCCTCGGGCTATCCGGGATGGTGTTCATGTTCGGCTTCGACGGGCTCATCTATTCGATCGGCTTTCTGGTCGGCTGGCCGTTCGTGATGTTCCTGATCGCCGAGCCGCTGCGCAACCTCGGCAAGTTCACGTTCGTCGACGTTGTCGCGTACCGCTTCGCGCAGCGGCCGATCCGGCTGATGACTTCCGCGAACGCACTGACGATCGTCGTGCTGTACCTCGTCGTGCAGATGGTCGGCGCGGGCAAGCTGATCCAGCTGCTGTTCGGGCTGTCGTACGGCACGGCCGAGCTGATCGTCGGCGTGCTGATGGTGGTCTACGTGTTTTTCGGCGGGATGACCGCGACGACCTGGGTGCAGGTGATCAAGGCCGTGCTGCTGCTGTGCGGGGCGACGCTGCTCGCGTTGCTCGCGCTCGGCGAATTCGGCTTCAGTGTCGACGAGATGTTCCGCCGCGCGGTGGCCGTGCACCCGGGCGCGCTCGGCATCATGGGGCCCGGCAAGCTGATCCGTGATCCGGCCAACGCGCTGTCGCTCGGGATCGCGCTGATGTTCGGCACGGCCGGCTTCCCGCATATCCTGATGCGCTTCTTCACGGTGCCGAACGCGAAGGAGGCGCGCAAGTCGGTGCTCTATGCGACCGGCTTCATCGGCTACTTCTACCTGTTGACCTTCGTGATCGGCTTCTCGGCGATCGTGCTGCTCGCGCAGCATCCGGAATTCTTCCGGCTCGCCGCGAACGGCACGTTCAACCTGACGCACGACCTGCTCGGCGGCTCGAACATGGTCGCGGTGAAGCTGGCGCAGGCGGTCGGCGGGAACTGGTTCTACGGCTTCATCGCGGCCGTTACGTTCGCGACGATCCTCGCGGTGGTCGCGGGCCTGACGCTCGCCGGCGCGACGACGATCTCGCACGACCTGTACGCGCAGATGTGGGCACGCGGCAAGCCGGACGAGCGCCTTGAAATGCGCATCTCGCGCGCGGCGACGATCGTGCTGTCGGCCGTCGCGATCGGGCTGTCGATCCTGTTCGAGCACGTGAACGTCGCGTTCATGGTGGGGCTCGTCGCGGCTGTGGCCGCGAGCGCGAATTTCCCGGTGCTCGCGATGTCGATTTTCTGGCGCGGGATGACGACGCGCGGCGCGGTGCTCGGCGGCGGCCTCGGCCTCGTGTCGGCGGTGGCGCTCACGGTGCTGTCGAAGTCGGTGTGGGTCGACGTGCTGCACCACGCGCACGCGCCGGTGTTCCTCGACAACCCGGCGCTCGTGTCGGTGCCGCTCGCGTTCATCGGGATCATCGTCGGCTCGCTCGCGGATCGCGGCGAGCGCGCGCGCCGCGAGCGTGCCGCGTTCGAGCAGCAGGAGTTCTACGCGCAGACGGGCCTGCTGGCCGGCAAGGCCGTGCAGCACTGATTCGTCGGATGAATGCGCGTATCCGTCCGGATCGCCGGACGGATATTTTCCGGAAATCCGGAATCCCGGATTTCCTTGCCTGCCGCATTGTGAGAAATACAATGAAAACAACGGCTTGAGGGGTTTCGGGAACCTGGCATCGACCTTGCAATATAAAACGCATGGCCGCCCACCGGCCTGACTATTAAACAAGGAGACAATCGATGACCGCTGCCTTCCTCCCCCTCCGGACGTCTTGAGGCATCGCTTGTTGCGGCACGGCAGCCGCGCGGGCGAATGACTCCCCTGGCATTCGCCCGCGCGCGTGACGCCGTTTCCACCGGCTCATCTACTTCAGCAGGAACCATCGTGAAGAAGAAACCCTTCTACAAAGTCCTCTACGTGCAGGTGATCTTCGCCATCATCGTCGGCGTGATCCTCGGCCACTACTACCCGGCGCTCGCCACCGACATGAAGCCGCTCGGCGACGGTTTCATCAAGCTGATCAAGATGGTGATCGGTCCGATCATCTTCTGTACGGTCGTCACCGGCATCGCCGGCATGGAGGACATGAAGAAGGTGGGCCGCGTCGGCGGCAAGGCGTTGCTGTACTTCGAGATCGTGTCGACCTTCGCGCTGCTGCTCGGCCTCGCGGCCACGCACATCCTGCGTCCGGGCGTCGGCTTCAACATCGATCCGGCGACGCTCGACGGCAAGGCCGTCGCGTCGTACGCGGCGAAGGCGCACGGGCAGTCGACGGTCGACTTCCTGATGCACATCATCCCGAACACGATGGTCGATGCGTTTGCGCAGGGTGAAATCCTGCAGATCCTGCTGATCGCGCTGCTGTTCGGCAGCGTGCTCGCGCACCTCGGCGAGCGCGGCAAGGTCGTCACCGACTTCATCGACGGGCTCACCCGCGTGCTGTTCGGCATCGTGCACATCGTCACGAAGCTGGCGCCGATCGGCGCGTTCGGCGCGATGGCGTTCACGATCGGCAAGTACGGCGTCGGTTCGCTGGTGCCGCTGCTCAAGCTGATCGGCACGTTCTACCTGACGTCGGTCGTGTTCGTGCTCGTCGTGCTCGGCACGATCGCGCGCTTCACGGGCTTCTCGATCATCCGCTTCGTGTCCTACATCAAGGAAGAGCTGCTGATCGTGCTCGGTACGAGCTCGTCGGAAGCCGCGCTGCCGCAGCTGATGGAAAAGCTCGAGAAGGCCGGCTGCTCGCGTTCGGTCGTGGGCCTCGTCGTGCCGACCGGTTATTCGTTCAACCTCGACGGCACCAACATCTACATGACGATGGCCGTGCTGTTCATCGCGCAGGCGACCAACATCGAACTGACGTGGATGCAGCAGCTCACGCTGCTGGCGGTCGCGATGCTGACGTCGAAGGGCGCGAGCGGCGTCACGGGTGCGGGCTTCATCACGCTCGCCGCGACGCTGGCCGTGGTGCCGACGATCCCGCTGTCGGGCATGGTGCTGATCCTCGGTATCGACCGCTTCATGAGCGAATGCCGCGCGCTGACCAACATCGTCGGCAATGGCGTCGCGACGGTGGTCGTGTCCGCATGGGAGAAGGAGCTCGACCGCAACAAGCTGCGCCAGGCGCTGAAGGGCGGCGGCGAAGTCGCGGCGACCGAGACGGCCGGCGTCTGACATCATGAAGGAGCAGGCGGCGGCACCGCCCGCCGGCGGCGCGGCACGCGGCGGCAATCCGGAGGCCTATGACACAATAGGCGATCCGCATCGCCAGGAAGCCTCGACCGTGACGTGCCGCCTGCTCATCCTCGTCGTGCTTGCCGCCGCGCTCGCCGCGGCATGCACGCTGACGTGGACCATCACCTGGCGGCGCGGCGTCGCCGAACTGCAGCGTAACGCTGCCGTGCGCGTCGACCGCACCACCAGCGCGCTCAAGAGCACGCTCGACCGCTACGAGTCGCTGCCTTATCTGCTCGGCAGCCATCCGTACGTGCAGGACCTGCTCGCCGAGCCGAAGCGCGCCGACTACAGTGCGCGCGTCAACCGCTATCTCGAAGATCTCAACGAACACGCGCACGCGACCGTCACCTACGTGATCGGCGCGGACGGCCTGTGCGTCGCCGCCAGCAACTGGCGCGCGCCCGACAGCTTCGTCGGGATCGAATACCGCTTCCGCCCGTATTTCCTCGACGCGATGCACGGCCAGGTCGGCCGCTTCTTCGGGATCGGCACGATCTCGCGCGATCCCGGCTACTACATCTCGCAGCCCGTGTGGCGCGACGGCAAGATCGCGGGCGTCGTCGTCGTGAAGCTCAACCTCGAATGGTTCCAGGGCGCCGACGCGTCCGAGCCGCTCGTCGTCGCGGACGATCACGGCGTCGTGTTCCTGTCGTCGGTGCCCGCGTGGAAGTACCACACGCTGCGTCCGTTGACGGGGCCCGTCGCCGCGTCGATCTACGAGACGCGCCAGTACGCGCAGCAACCGGTCACGCCGCTGCCGCTGCGCATCGAGCAGACACTCGGCGCCGATGCGGAGATCGTGCGGCTCGGTGCGGGCCTGCGCGCGCCGCGCTTCCTGGCCAGCAAGCGCCGGATCGGCGAGCCCGACTGGCTGCTCGTCACGCTCGCGCCGGTCGCGCCCGTCGACGCCGATGCGCGCAACGCGACGATCGTCACGGGCTTCGGCTTCGTGTCGGTCGCGCTGTTCGCGTTCTACTGGCGGATGCGCCGTGCGCGCGTGCGCGAAATGATCCGCGGCCGTGCGCTGCTGCAACAGGCCTATGCGGAGCTGAACCGGCGCGTCGAGGAGCGCACGGTCGACCTGTCGGAAGCGAACGAGCAATTGCAGAAGGAGGTTGGCGACCGGATTCGCGCGGAGCAGGAACTGCGCGCCGCGCACGACGAACTGATCCAGGCGAGCAAGCTCGCCGCGCTCGGCCAGATGGCGGCCGGCATCACGCACGAACTGAACCAGCCGCTCGCGGCGCTGCGCAGCTTCTCGGACAACACACGCGTGCTGCTCGATCGCGGCGAGCAGGCGGCTGCGCGCGAGAACCTCGAGGCGATCGCCGCGCTCACCGAGCGGATGGGCAAGATCACGAACCAGCTGAAGCTGTTCGTCGGCCGCGCGAAGCCGCGCAACGAACGGGCGCTCGTCGTGCGTGCGCTGCGCAGCGTGCTGTCGCTGCTCGGCGATCGCCTGCGCGGCGTCGCGCTCACGCTGACGTTGCAGGACACGATCGTGTCGCCCGCACACGACGCGCCGCTCGATCTGGCTTGCGACTATCCCGAACTCGTCGCGCGTTGCGAGGATCTGCGGCTCGAACAGGTGCTGATCAACCTGCTCGGCAACGCGCTCGACGCGGTCGCGGGCGTCGCCGCGCCCGCCATCGAGGTGACGATCGCGGTGTCGGCCGCGACGCTCGCGATCGAGGTGCGCGACAACGGGTCCGGCATCGCGCCCGACCTGCTGCCGCGCCTGTTCGAGCCGTTCTTTACGACCAAGGAAATGGGGCGCGGGCTCGGGCTCGGTCTCGCGATCTCGTCGTCGATCGCGAGCGACGCGGGCGGCGCGCTGACCGCGCGCAACGCGCCGTCGGGCGGCGCGCAGTTCGTCTTGACGCTGCGGCGCGCACGCACGCATCATCCGGACTCCGTGTCCGAGCCGGCGGGCTCGCATTGAGCACACGTCAGTCGCAGGCCCGGTCGGCGAACGACCGGCATCAACGCCGCCGCGCGCGCGACAGCGCCGCGCGGCCCGTCAGGAGCAAGTGAGTACGATGGCCAACCGGCTGCAAGTGATCTATATCGAAGACGATGCGCTCGTTCGCCGGGCGAGCGTGCAAAGCCTTCAGCTGGCGGGCTTCGACGTCGCCGGCTTCGAGTCGGCCGAAGCGGCCGAGAAGGCGATTGTCGCGGACACCGCCGGCGCGATCGTCAGCGACATCCGGCTGCCCGGCGCCAGTGGCCTCGACGTGCTCGCGCAGTGCCGCGAGCGCGTGCCCGACGTGCCGGTGATCCTCGTCACCGGGCACGGCGACATCTCGATGGCCGTGCAGGCGATGCGCGACGGCGCCTACGACTTCATCGAAAAGCCGTTCGCGGCCGAGCGCCTGATCGAGACGGTGCGCCGCGCGCTCGAGCGGCGCGAGCTCGTGCTCGAGAACCATGCGCTGCGGCGCGAGCTGGCCGGGAAGGACGTCGTCGCGCCGCGCATCATCGGCCGCAGCCCCGCGATCGAGCAGGTGCGCAAGCTGATCGCGAACGTCGCGCCCACCGACGCGTCGGTGCTGATCAACGGCGATACGGGCGCCGGCAAGGAGCTGATTGCGCGCAGCCTGCACGAGCTGTCGCCGCGCCGCGACAAGCCGTTCATCGCGGTGAACTGCGGCGCGCTGCCCGAGCCGATGTTCGAGTCGGAAATGTTCGGCTACGAGCCCGGCGCGTTCACCGGCGCCGCGAAGCGGCGTGTCGGCAAGCTCGAATACGCGTCCGGCGGCACGCTGTTCCTCGACGAAATCGAAAGCATGCCGCTTGCGTTGCAGGTGAAGCTGCTGCGCGTGCTGCAGGACGGCGTGCTGGAGCGGCTCGGTTCGAACCAGCCGATCCGCGTGAACTGCCGCGTCGTCGCAGCCGCGAAGGGCGACATGAGCGAGCTCGTCGCGGCCGGCACGTTCCGGCGCGACCTGCTGTACCGGCTCAACGTCGTGACGATCGCATTGCCGCCGCTCGCCGAGCGCCGCGAGGACATCGTGCCGTTGTTCGAGCACTTCATGCTCGATGCAGCCGTGCGTTACGGGCGGCCGGCGCCCGTGCTGACCGACCGGCAGCGCGCGAGCCTGATGCAGCGCGACTGGCCCGGCAACGTGCGCGAGCTGCGCAACGCGGCCGACCGTTTCGTGCTCGGCGTGGCCGACATGCCGCAGGAAACGGGCGCGGGCGGCGACGAAACCGACAACGAGCAGACGCTGAAGGAGCGCATCGAGCAGTTCGAGCGCGCGGTGATCGCCGAGGCGCTGAACCAGACGGGCGGGGCGGTCGCCGCGACGGCCGACCGGCTGCATGTCGGCAAGGCGACGCTCTACGAGAAGATGAAGCGCTACGGGCTGTCGGCGAAAGGCGAAACCGAGCGCTGAAAAGCAAACGGACCGCGGAACCGGGCTGGCCGGTCGTGCGGTCCGTGGTCGGCGAAGGGCGCGCGGCCCTTCGATCCGGATCGGGCGGCGCTCAGGCCGCGTTGCTGTCGAGTGCCTTCTTGAGCAGCGCGTCGAGTTCCGCGAACTGCGGTGCGCCGACGTAGCGCTTCAGGATCTTGCCATTCTTGTCGACGACGAAGGTCGTCGGCGTGAGCTGCACGTTGCCGAACTGCTTCGCGACGCTGCCGTCGTCGAGCGCGACCTTGAACGGCAACTGGCGCGTCTGCGCGTAGTTCGCGACGTACATCGGCGGATCGTAGTTCATCGCGACCGCGACGAATTCCAGCCCCTGACCCTTGAAGCGGTTATAGGTATCGACCATCTGCGGCATTTCCTGCATGCAGGTCGCGCAGCTCGTCGCCCAGAAGTTCACGAGATAGACCTTGCCCTTCAGGTCGCCGGCGGTCGAGACCTTCTGGCCCGACAGCAGCGTGAACGTCGCATCCGGCACGCTGGACTTGCCGTTGAACGCGAAGAAGCCGGCTACGGCGATGGCCGCGACGATTGCGGCCGCGACGATGTAGCGGACGGGGCCGGTGCTGCGGCGGGCGGGAGGCGTGGTGTTCATCTTCGGTGCTCTCGGAGTCGGTCGATGACGCGGATCAATGCAAAGGACGTCGAAATTCGTCGCTCATTTTAACGCGAATGCGGCGCGCGCACCGGCGGCGGCCGCACATCCCGGTTTTCACGTTCGGCGGATAATGCCCGTTTTTCCTGCCCGATCCACGCCATGCCGAAGGAAGTCATCGATTCGTTGCGCCCCCTTTTTCGTCCTCTGCGACACTTCGCCGCGCTCGCCTGCGCGAGCGTCGCGCTGGCCGCGTGCTCGCCGTCGTACGACTGGCGCACGCTGCACAACGACGCCGGCTACACGATCGACCTGCCGGCGAAGCCGACCGTCGAGGAGCAGCCGGTAGCGATCGGCGGCGCGTCGATGCCGATGCGGATGCAGGCCGCGCACGTCGATGGCGCGGTGTTCGCGGTCGGCACGTTGACGCTGCCCGACGACCGCGACGACACGCGCCGCGCGGCGCTCGACTTCCTGCGCGCCGGGCTGTCCCGCAACCTCGAAGGCGCGCCGCAGACGGCTTCGGTGCCGGTGCCGCTCGCGGCCGGCGGCGCGGTGAACGGGCTCGAGCTGCGCATCGCGGGCGCGGCCGCCGGCGGCGATCGCGCGCGCAAGACGATCGTCGCGCGGCTCGCCGCGCGCGGCCGGCGGCGCGGTGAACGGGCTCGAGCTGCGCATCGCGGGCGCGGCCGCCGGCGGCGATCGCGCGCGCAAGACGATCGTCGCGCGGCTCGCCGCGCGCGGCCGGCACGCGTACCAGGCGGTCGTGATCGCCGACGGGCCGCTTGCGCAGGAGCAGCTCGACCAGTTTTTCGGCTCGTTCAAACTCGACTGACGATGGCCGGCGAGGGCGCTCAGACTCTGTGTCGCAACTGAAAGTTCATTCGCAGCTTTCGACGCTAATCGCCGGATTTTGCGGGGGTTTTTCGACTATCCACAGCGCATGTGGATAACTTTGTTGAAAAGTCGGCCGGATTTCCCGCTAAGCCGCGCCGGACGGCCTTCCGGCTCGTTTGGTCGCTCGCGTGCGGTTTGAGAAAAATCAATCAAAACAACGAGATACGGATTCCGTCCGGCAAAGGCCCCGGCGAGGTGCGATCCGGGGCCGGATTCGAGAAATTGTGCATAAGTCAAGTCTTGACAGCCGTTTTTTGTCCCCTGAGGGCGTTCAGAGCCCCGTGAGCGCGCGCCGGTAGCGGATCGCCTCGGCGATCTGCGCGGCCGTCGGCAGCGGGTCGCCCGCCAGGTCGGCGATCGTCCGCGCGACCTTCAGCACGCGAAAATACGCGCGCGCCGACCAGCCGAAGCGCTCGCCGGCCTCGCGCAGCAGCCGCTCGCCTTCGTCGGTCGGCCGGCACAGGTCGTCGGTCTCGCGGCCGCTCAGCATGTGATTCGTCTTGCCCTGCCGGCCGAGCTGCAGCGCGCGCGCCTGCGCGACTCGCGCGGCCACCGCGGCGCTCGGTTCGCCGGGCGCCGATGCGCGCGATGCGAGTTCGGCCGGCGACAGCGCGGGCAGGTCGATCTGGATGTCGATGCGGTCGAGGAGCGGCCCCGACAGCTTGCGCAGGTAGCGCGCGGCGACGTCCGGCGAACAGCGACAGCGCCCGGACGGATCGCCATGCCAGCCGCACGGGCACGGGTTCATCGCGGCGATCAGTTGGCACGCGGCCGGAAAGTCGGCTTGCTGGGCCGCGCGCGAGATCGTGATGCGGCCCGCTTCGAGCGGCTCGCGCAGCATTTCGAGTACGTGCCGGTCGAATTCCGGCAGTTCGTCGAGAAACAGCACGCCGAGGTGCGCGAGCGTGATTTCGCCCGGCTGCGGCGGGTTGCGGCCGCCGACCAGCGCGGCGGCGCTCGACGAGTGATGCGGCGAGCGGAACGGCCGCCGGCGCCACTGCGCGGGCGAGAAGCCGACGCGGCTCGCGGACAGGAGTGCGGCGGACGCCAGCGCCTCGTCGTCGGTCAGCGGCGGCAGCAGGCCGGCCAGCCGCGCGGCCAGCATCGACTTGCCGGCCCCCGGCGGCCCGACCATCAGCATGTGATGGCCGCCCGCGGCAGCGACTTCGAGCGCGCGTCGGGCACCGCGCTGGCCAACCACGTCCGCGAGATCGGGTGCGGCGGGCGCCGGCAGGCCGTCGAGGCACGGTGCCGCGACCGGCGCGAGCCGCCCGTCCGGCGCATCGGCGAGATGTGCGCACAGCGCGGGCAGGTCACGCGCGCCATATACCGTGACGCCCGGCACGAGCGCTGCCTCGGCCGCGCTGTCGAGCGGCAGGTACAGCTCGGGCGGGCGCGACGTCGCCGCGGAGCCGGACAGGGCGACGGAATCCGGGCTCGATCCGAGGCCCGATCCGGTCTCGCCGGCGCGCCAGTCCCGCGCTGCGCCGCACGCCATCGCGAACGCACCGCGCATCGGCCGCAGCGCGCCGGTCAACGACAGCTCGCCCGCGAACTCGCGGCCGGCCAGCGCGTCGGCCGGGATCTGGCCGTTCGCGGCGAGGATGCCGAGTGCGATCGGCAGGTCGAACCGGCCCGATTCCTTCGGCAGATCGGCCGGCGCGAGGTTGACGGTGATGCGGCGCACGGGGAATTCGAAGCCGCAGTTCTGCAGCGCGGCGCGCACGCGCTCGCGGCTTTCGCGGACTTCGAGATCGGGCAGGCCGACGATCGAGAACGACGGCAGCCCGTTGGCAAGATGGACTTCGACGGTGACATCCGGCGCGCGGCCGGATGCGGGCGCGCGACTGCGCACCACGGCGAGCGACATGGCGAGGCTCCTGTAAGCAGACGGACGACGGCCGTTCGGGGCCGCATGCCGCGGGAATCGGAGGAATCGGTGCGCGCTTGCCGGCGTGGCGCGGGGAAAGAACGAGGCGCTGCGGAACGACGAACTGCGAAGAGCGATGAACGGCGAAGAGCGGGCGTGTTGCGAAGAGCGGGGGTGCTGCGGAGAACGACGGACTACGAAAAGCGGTAAAACGGCTTCGGGGCGGCGGGCGCAGGCCGCGCGAGGCGGCCCGCGCCCGGACCTTGCGGCCCGGGTGGAGGCGTCAGGCCTGCGGCGCTGCGAGCTTCTGCTCGAGTTCCGCGACGCGCTTTTCGAGTTCCTCGAGGCGCACGCGGGTGCGGGCGAGCACCTGCGCCTGCGTGTCGAATTCCTCGCGCGTGACGAGATCGAGTTTCGAGAAGCCTTGCGACAGCATGGCCTTCACGTTGCGCTCGACGTCCTTGGCCGGCGAGTTTTTCAGCAGATCGCTGACGCGCGACTGCAGATCGTTGAAAACGTCGCTGGGTTGCTTCATGTGATTCCCCTTCCTTGCACAAAAATTGTGCATCTTCAGTTGCGTACGTGCCCATGATGCACGCATGACCGGAAATGGTGCGCCCGGGGCGCGAATTCCGGGCATGGCGCCCGCATGGGTGAATGTCCCGGCGATCCGGGGCGTGCGTGCACTCTAGCAACGTTCCTTTCGCCGCGCCAGCAAACCGCGCCACGTTGGCCATTCGGCCGGGCTTCCGCACCTTACATCACGGGATACGACCCCGTTCATGAGCCGTTCGAGACGGTGCTCGGACAGACATGGCATGCGAGTTGCTGAGAAGAGTCCGTTACAACATTCCAACCAATTCGACGGGACAACCCAGCGAGAGGACTTCATGAAACTCATTACCGCAATCATCAAGCCGTTCAAGCTCGATGAGACACGCGAAGCGCTGTCGGCGCTTGGTGTCTCGGGCATCACGGTGACGGAGGTGAAAGGGTTCGGGCGCCAGAAGGGGCATACCGAGCTGTACCGCGGCGCCGAATACGTGGTCGATTTCCTGCCGAAGATGAAGATCGAGGCGGCCGTGTCCGACGATCTCGTCGACCAGGCGGTGGAGGCGATCGAGCGGGCCGCACGTACCGGCAAGATCGGCGACGGCAAGATCTTCGTCACGCAAATCGAACAGGTGATCCGGATTCGCACCGGGGAGACCGGCGCAGACGCGCTGTAACAGAACAGACAAGACAAGCGACAAGAGGAAACCCAAGATGCGCAAACTTCTGATGTCCCTGCTGATGGCCGGCTCGCTGATCGCGACCGGCGTCGGTTCCGCGCTCGCGGACGACGCGGCGTCCGCCGCGGCTGCGTCCGCGCCCGCCGCAACGGCTTCCGACGCATCGGCTGCGGCCGCTCCGGCTGCTTCCGCGCCGGCCGCCACTGACGCATCCGCACCCGCCGCCGCGGCAGCCGCCCCGGCTTCGGGCGCCGCCGACGCATCGGCCGCCGCTGCCGCGTCCGCGCCGGCCGCACCCGCCGCGCCGACCGCGCCGTTCTCGGTCGATTCGTCGAAGATCAGCGCGGGCGACACCGCGTGGATGTTGACCTCCACCGCGCTCGTGCTGTTCATGACGGTCCCGGGCCTCGCGCTGTTCTACGCGGGCATGGTCCGCAAGAAGAACGTGCTCGCGACCGTGATGCAGAGCTTCGCGATCACCGCGCTGATCACGGTGCTGTGGACGGTGGTGGGCTACAGCCTCGCGTTCACGCCGGGCAACGGCTTCATCGGCGGCCTGTCGCGCGTGTTCCTGCACGGGATGAACTACATCCACGGCGACAAGGCGACCACGCTGACCGTCAGCCACCTGGCGCCGACGATTCCGGAGACGGTCTACTTCGTCTACCAGATGACGTTCGCGATCATCACGCCGGCACTGATCTGCGGCGCGTTCGCCGACCGGATGAAGTTCTCGGCGATGCTCGTGTTCATGACGCTCTGGTCGCTGATCGTCTATGTGCCGATCGCGCACATGGTGTGGGAGCCGACCGGCTGGCTGTCGTCGGACGGCGTGCTCGACTTCGCGGGCGGCACCGTCGTGCACATCAACGCCGGTATCGCGGGCCTGATGTCGTGCCTGGTGCTCGGCAAGCGGGTCGGCTACGGCCGTGAATCGATGGCGCCGCACAACCTGGTGCTGACGATGATCGGCGGCTCGATGCTGTGGGTCGGCTGGTTCGGCTTCAACGCGGGTTCGGCGGTTGCGGCCGACGGCCGTGCCGGCTTCGCGATGCTGACGACGCAAGTCGCGACGGCCTGCGCGGCGCTGGGCTGGATGTTTGCCGAGTGGATCGCAAAGGGCAAGCCGTCGGTGCTCGGCATCGTGTCGGGTGCGGTCGCGGGTCTCGTCGCGATCACGCCGGCCGCCGGTTTCGTCGGCGTGACCGGTGCACTGGTGATCGGCATCGCGGCGGGCGTGGTCTGCTTCTGGTCGGCGACGTGGCTCAAGTCGAAGCTCGGCTACGACGATTCGCTCGACGCGTTCGGCGTGCACGGCGTGGGCGGGATTCTCGGCGCGCTGCTGACGGGCGTGTTCGCGGTCAAGGACATCGGCGGTGCCGACGGCAGCCTGCTGCTGCAGGCGAAGGGCGTGCTGATCACGCTGGTCTACAGCGGCGTGCTGAGCTTCGTGCTGCTGAAGCTGATCGACATGACGATCGGTCTGCGCGTGTCCGAAGAGGAAGAGCGCGAAGGCCTCGACGTGATCCTGCACGGCGAGCACGTCGAATAAGTCGTAAGGATGAACGGCGGGCCGCCGCGACGACGGCGCCCGCCACGAATGAGCGCAGCGACTTCGGCCCGCCCACCCGGCGGGCTTTTTTTCTCCTGTCATCGACTGCCGTAGCGCATAACCCTGCGCACTATCGGGTCAATAGCCGAAAACTTCCTCCAAACCCTTGCGAAGCCGGGAACAATCCCCAAATGGGCAGGGCAATTGCTCTACAATCTTCATTCTCCCGCTCGCGAGTGATTCATGGTTCCCCACCTCGTTACCGCGTTGAACGGTCCGCTGCTCGAACTCGAGCAGAAGATCCTCGACGCGACGCCTGCGATCGAACGCTGGTTCAGGCTCGAATGGCAGGAACACACCCCGCCGTTCTATTGTTCGGTGGACCTGCGCAACGCCGGTTTCAAGCTGGCGCCCGTCGACGCGAACCTATTTCCCGGCGCGTTCAACAATCTGCCGTCCGAAGTGCTGCCGCTCGCCGTGCAGGCCGCGATGGCCGCGATCGAGAAGATCTGCCCGGATGCGAAGAACCTGCTCGTGATTCCCGAGCTGCCGACCCGCAACGCGTTCTACCTGGAAAACGTCGCGCGCCTCGCGACGATCATGCGCCAGGCCGGACTGAACGTGCGCTTCGGCTCGCTCGACCCGAGCATCACCGACATGACGCCGATCACGCTGGCCGACGGCCAGAAGATCGTGCTCGAACCGCTCGAGCGTTCGCAGCGCCGCCTCGGCCTGAAGAATTTCGATCCGTGCTCGATCCTGCTGAACAACGACCTGTCGGCCGGCATCCCGGCCGTGCTGGAAAACCTGCACGAGCAGTACCTGCTGCCGCCGCTGCACGCGGGCTGGGCCGTGCGCCGCAAGTCGACGCACTTCTCGTGCTACGACGACGTCGCGAAGAAGTTCGCGAAGATGGTCGGCGTCGATCCATGGATGGTGAATCCGTATTTCGCGCACGTCGAGGGCGTCGACTGGCAGGCGCATGAAGGCGAGCAGGCGCTCGCCGACGCGATCGACGGCGTGCTGAAGAAGATCGCGCGCAAGTATCGCGAATACGGGATCAGCGAGAAGCCGTACGTCGTCGTGAAGGCCGACGCGGGCACGGCGGGGCGCGGCGTGATGACCGTGCACGACGCGGCCGAGATCGGCCGCATGTCGAAGGCCGAGCGCGCGCAGATGGCCGAGACGAAGGCCGGCCTGACGGTGCGCGACGTGATCGTGCAGGAAGGCGTCTATACGTTCGAGCGCGTCGGCGACGAAGTCGCGGAGCCGGTCGTGTACATGATCGACCGCTACGTGGTCGGCGGTTTCTACCGCACGCACGGCGGCCGCGAGCGCGACCAGAACCTGAACGCGCCCGGCATGCACTACGTGCCGCTCGGCTTCGAGCACACCGCGCTGCCGGATGCCGGCGCCAAGCCGGGTGCCGCGCCGCCGAACCGTTTCTACATGTACGGCGTCGTCGCGCGGCTGTCGCTGATCGCGTCGTCGATCGAACTGGAAAAGACCGATCCCGAAGCCATCCAGGTGTAACGGACCTTCGCTACGTACAGGACCCGCATGGACATTCTCTTTATCGCCGACCCGCTCGAGCGCTTCAAGATCTACAAGGATTCGACCTACGCGATGATGGCCGAGGCCGCGCGGCGCGGGCATGCGGTGTACGCGTGCGAGCCGGGCCACCTCGCGTGGACGGGGTCGGCCGTCGAAGCCGACGTGCGGCGCATCACGTTCGTCGGCGAACTGGACGACCTGCATCGCGAGACCTGGTTCGAAGCGGGCCCGGTCGACGCGCGCCGCCTCGAATCGTTCGGCGCGATCCTGATGCGCAAGGATCCGCCGTTCGACATGGAGTACGTGACGTCGACGTGGCTGCTCGAGCTGGCCGAGCGCGCCGGCGCACGCGTGTTCAACAAGGCGCAGTCGATCCGCGACCATTCGGAGAAGCTCGCGATCGGCGAGTTTCCGCAGTTCGTCGCGCCGACGCTCGTCACGCGCGACGCGAAACGGCTGCGCGCATTCCACGCCGAGCACGGTGACGTGATCCTGAAGCCGCTCGACGGCATGGGCGGGATGGGCGTGTTCCGTGTGAAGCCGGACGGCATGAACCTCGGCTCGATCGTCGAGATGCTGAGCCACGACGGCACGCGCTCGGTGATGGCGCAGAAGTTCATTCCCGAGATCAAGGCCGGCGACAAGCGCATCCTGCTGATCGGCGGCGAGCCCGTGCCGTATTCGCTCGCGCGGATTCCGCAGGGCAGCGAGGTGCGCGGCAATCTCGCCGCGGGCGGGCTGGGTGTCGCGCAGCCGCTGACCGAGCGCGATCGCGAGATCGCCCGGACGCTCGGGCCCGTGCTCGCGGCGCGCGGGCTGCTGCTGGTCGGCCTCGATGCGATCGGCGACTGGCTGACCGAGGTGAACGTCACGAGTCCGACGTGCTTCCGCGAGATCATGGAGCAGACGGGCTTCGACGTCGCCGCGATGTTCATCGACGCGCTGGAGCGTGCGGCCGCGTAGGCCGCTTCCCGCGCAACCCCGGCGGCGGCCGCGCAGGCCCCCCGTCGCCGGAGCAGCTTGACCGGCCTGCTACAATGCCCGCTTGCCAGGTGCCGAGATCGGCGCACCGAAGGCCCGGCGGTCGGGCCGAAACTGTCGCAAGGCTGAACATGAAACGTTTCCCACACTCGCTACGCTCATTGCCCCGCCGCGGGGTGTCGGCCCGCCAGGGGCGGCCGGGAGCGATCTGACATGGCCGGGATCCTGATCATCGCGCACGCCCCGCTCGCCACCGCGCTGCGGGATTGCATCGCGCACATCTACGGCGGCGTGCCCGCACGCATCGGCTGTATCGACGTGATGGCGGACAGCGATCCGACCCAGGTGATGGCGTTCGCGCACGCGGAGCTCGCGCGGCTCAAGGAAGAGAACGGCGTGGTCGTGCTGACCGACATGTACGGCGCGACGCCCGCGAACATCGCGGGCCAGCTCGCGAAAATCGACAACGTGCGCGTGCTCGCGGGCGTGAACCTGCCGATGCTCGTGCGGGCCGTCTGCTACCGCACCGTGCCGCTCGACAAGCTCGTCGACAAGGCGCTGTCCGGCGGCGCGAAGGGCGTCCATGAAGTGGCGACCGGCACGCCGCCGCCGCCGACGGAAGCCGGCTGCGGCCAGTGCGCGCCGATTCCGCCCGAACCGCAGCCGCGCACCGAATCGCACTGATCATTCGTTTTCAGTTTTAGACCGACCCGACCGAGAATCATGCTTCAACAAGAAACCACCATCGTCAATAAATTGGGGCTCCATGCGCGCGCATCGGCCAAGCTTACGCAACTGGCCGGCAACTTCCAGTCGGAAGTCTGGATGACACGCAATGGGCGCAAGATCAATGCGAAGAGCATCATGGGCGTGATGATGCTGGCGGCGGGCATCGGCAGTACCGTGACGATCGAGACCGAAGGGGCCGACGAACGGGAAGCGATGGACGCGCTGCTGAAACTGATCGCCGACAAGTTCGGCGAAGGCCAGTGATCATCGCGCGGGATCGTTGCCGTTTCCAGTCAGAATGCCGCGGATTTCGCGGCATTTTTTTCGTCGGAAGCATTGATGCGGAATGCGCAATGTTGCGGTGCATGCAGTCAGCGGGGAGTCGCGGAATTTATAATCACTAACCGGGGTCATAAGCGCATCGCAGCAGTGTGCCGCGGCTTTACTTGTACAGAGGAGGTGCGCGTGTCCTTCACGCTGCATGGCATTCCCGTCTCACGTGGTATCGCGATCGGGCGAGCGTATCTGATCGCGCCGGCGGCGCTCGACGTCGCCCATTACCTGATCGAGGCGAACCAGATCGACGCCGAGGTCGAACGCTTCCGCACGGCGCTCGACGTCGTGCATCACGAACTCGCGGCGTTGCGTGCCGACCTGACCGACGACACCCCGAGCGAAGTGGGCGCGTTCATCGACGTGCACACGATGATCCTCAGCGACGCGATGCTCGTGCAGGAAACCATCGATCTGATTCGCACGCGCCGCTACAACGTCGAATGGGCGCTGACCGAGCAGCTCGGGCTGCTCACGCGCCACTTCGACGACATCGAGGACGAATACCTGCGCGAGCGCAAGGCCGACATCGAGCAGGTGGTCGAGCGCGTGCTGAAGGCCCTCGCCGGTGCGCCGTCCGCGTCGCAGGCGCTCGATCGCGCGGCCGCGAACGGCACGAACGAGATGATCGTCGTCGCGCACGACATCGCGCCGGCCGACATGATGCAGTTCAAGACGCAGTCGTTCCAGGCGTTCGTCACCGATCTCGGCGGGCGCACGTCGCACACGGCGATCGTCGCGCGCAGCCTCGGCATTCCGGCCGCGGTCGGCGTGCAGCACGCGAGCGCGTTGATCCGTCAGGACGATCTGATCATCGTCGACGGCGACCAGGGCATCGTGATCGTCGATCCCGCGCCGATCGTCCTCGAGGAATATTCGTACCGGCAGTCCGAGAAGTTGCTGGAGCAACGCAAGCTGCAGCGTCTGAAGTTCTCGCCGACGCAAACGTTGTGCGGCACCAAGATCGAGCTGTACGCGAACATCGAGCTGCCCGACGACGCGAAGGCGGCGGTCGAGGCCGGTGCGGTCGGCGTCGGCCTGTTCCGCTCCGAGTTCCTGTTCATGCATCAGAAGGAGATGCCGGAGGAGGAGGAGCAGTTCGCCGCGTACAAGCGGGCCGTCGAGTGGATGAAGGGCATGCCGGTGACGATCCGCACGATCGACGTCGGCGCGGACAAGCCGCTCGAGGCGCTCGACGAAGGTTACGAAACCGCGCCGAACCCCGCGCTCGGCCTGCGCGCGATCCGCTGGAGTCTGTCCGAGCCGCAGATGTTCCTCACGCAGTTGCGCGCGATCCTGCGCGCGTCCGCGTTCGGCCAGGTGAAGATCCTGATTCCGATGCTGGCGCACGCGCAGGAGATCGACCAGTCGCTCGACCTGATCCGCGAGGCGAAGCGCCAGCTCGACGACGCGGGGCTCGCATACGATCCGAACGTGCGGATCGGCGCGATGATCGAGATTCCGGCCGCGGCGATCGCGCTGCCGCTGTTCCTGAAGCGGTTCGATTTCCTGTCGATCGGCACCAACGACCTGATCCAGTACACGCTCGCGATCGACCGCGCGGACAACGCGGTCGCGCATCTGTACGACCCGCTGCATCCGGCCGTGCTGCATCTGATCTCGTACACGCTGCGCGAGGCGAAGCGCGTGGGTGTGCCGGTGTCGGTGTGCGGGGAGATGGCGGGCGATCCGGCGCTCACGCGCCTGTTGCTCGGGATGGGACTCACCGAGTTCTCGATGCACCCGAGCCAGTTGCTCGTCGTGAAGCAGGAAATCCTGCGCGCGCACCTGAAGGCGCTCGAGAAGCCGACGGCCGACGTGCTCGCGTCGTTCGAGCCGGAGGAAGTGCAGGCGGCGCTGCAGCGCCTGTCGGTCGCCGTGCCGCGCGCGGACGCCGCCGCTTAGGCACCCGCTGCGCTGCTAACCGCAGCGAAGCGTCACGCATGCGCCGGCTGGCGCATGCCCGTCGCGCGTCAGTGCCGGCCCCCGCACACGGGGCAGTCGGCCTGGCGCGCGATCTTCATCGTCGTCCATTCCATCCGCAGCGAATCGAGCATCATCAGCCGTCCGTTGAGCGTCGTGCCGATCGCGCCGATCACGCGCAGCGCTTCGGCGGCCTGCATCGCACCGATGATCCCGACCGTCGGTGCGAACACGCCCATCGTCGCGCACGCGACTTCCTCGAACGGTTGATCTTCCGGAAACACGCACGCATAACAGGGCGCGGCCGGATCGCGGAAGTCGAACGTGCTGATCTGCCCGTCGAAACGCAGCGCGGCGCCCGACACGAGCGGCACGCCATGCGCGACGCACGCGCGGTTGATCGCGTGCCGCGTCGCGAAGTTGTCGGTGCAGTCGAGCACGACGGTCGCACCCGGCACGTGCGCGTCGAGCCATGCGTCGTCGACGCGTTCCGCGACTGCGTTCACCTTCACGCCGGGGTTCAGTTGCGCGAGCGTGTCGCGCCCCGATTCGACCTTGCTGCGGCCGACCGATGCCGTCACGTGCAGGATCTGCCGCTGCAGGTTCGTGAGGTCGACCGTATCGGCGTCGACGAGCGTGATCGTGCCGACGCCCGATGCCGCGAGGTACATCGCCGCGGGCGAGCCGAGGCCGCCCGCGCCGACGACGATCGCATGCGCATCGAGAAAGCGCTGCTGCGCCTCGATGCCGATTTCGTCGACGAGGATGTGGCGGGAGTAGCGAAGGAGTTGATCGTCGTTCATGGGGAGTCGTGGGCGAGGCGGGCGGACGTAGCGTTATTTTAGGCGCGCATGAAAAACGGGCCATCGCGGTCTTCCCGCGATGGCCCGTCGGATGCCGGTCGGCGCTTACTGCGGCGCTGACGCGGGCTTCGGTGCGGCGCTCGGCTTCGCGCTTGCGCCCGATGCCTTCGGAGCCGCGGTGGCCTTGCCGGCCGGGCTCTTCGTCGTGCTGTCGGCGAGCAGCGACTTCGATTGCTGGACGGGCTTGCCCTCGAGCTTGTTGAGCGCCTGCTGCATCATGAAGTCGTCGGCGCTGCCGAACTCGATCGGCTTGCGATCGCGGTCCTTCTGGCGCTGCTCCGGCGTCTTCTTGTCGTTCTGCTCTTCGAGGACGCGCAACTGATCCATCCGGCGTTGCTCGCGGTCTTCCTGTTCCTTCTTCTCGTTCGGGTCCTGCGTGTTCGCCAGGTGGTTCGAGTAGTCGACCTCGCGCGTCACGAGCACGTCGTCCGGATCGCCGTCCGAGTACTGATCGACCGGCACGTCGGGCGTGATGCCCTTGTTCTGGATCGAACGGCCGCTCGGCGTGTAGTAGTACGCCGTCGTCAGGCGCAGCGCGGTGTCGGCCGTCATCGGGCGAACCGTCTGCACCGAACCCTTGCCGAACGTCGTCTTGCCCATGATCTGCGCGCGCTTCGAATCCTGCAGCGCGCCGGCGACGATTTCCGATGCGGACGCCGAATAGGCGTTCGTCAGCACGATCATCGGCACGGTCTTGAAGACCGGCGGCAGATTCTTCAGCGGATCGCCGTCGAAGGACGGCAGGCGATAGTTGTCGTACGTATCGCGGTAGACCTGCTTCGAATCGGGGATCTGGCCGTTGGTCGACACGACGACGGAGTCGGGCGGCAGGAACGCGCCGGCGACGCCGACCGCGCTCTGCAGCAGACCGCCGCCGTTGTTGCGCAGGTCGAGGACGAGGCCCTTCAGGTTCGGCTGCTGGCGCGCGATGTCCTGCAGCTTCTGCGCAAGATCGGGCGTCGTGCGTTCCTGGAAGCTCGTGATGCGGACATACGCGTAGCCCGGATCGAGGATCTTCATCTTGACGCTCTGGACCTTGATGATCGCGCGCGTGACGGTGACCGGGAACGTGCGGTCGTCGCTCTTGCGGAAGATCGTCAGCGTGACCTTGGTGCCCGGCTCGCCGCGCATCTGCTTGACGGCCTTGTCGAGCGTCATGCCGCGCACCGGCTTGTCGTTGATGCGCGTGATCAGGTCGCCCGGACGAATGCCGGCGCGGAAGGCAGGGGTGTCCTCGATCGGCGAGATCACCTTCACGAGGCCGTCTTCCTGCGAGATCTCGATGCCGAGACCCGCGAAGCGGCCCTTGGTCTGCTCCTGCAGCTCGTCATAGTCGGTCTTGTCGAGGAACGACGAGTGCGGGTCGAGGCTCGACACCATGCCCTTGATCGCCGCCGTCAGCAGCTTCTTGTCGTCGACCGGCTCGACGTACTCGCGCTTGATCTGGCCGAATACTTCCGCGAACAGGCGGAGCTGGTCGAGGGGAAGCGGCGCCGTGGCGGTCTGCTCGGCCGATGCGGAAACCTGCAGCGTGGCGAACACGCCCGTGGCAAGGCCCGCGGCAATCAGGCCGATGTTCTTCAATTTCATTCGCATAGAGATCTGGTGCGGTCGGGAAGCGCGTGGCGGTAGCGGGGATGTAGCGGACAAGTATAACTGTTCGTCCGATGACTCAGTGGAACGGCGCGAAAAGGGCCCGGAGAAGGCCGGGCGGGCACCGCCGGGCGCGCTGCGGGTTCGAAAGCGGGTTCGACAGCAGCGGGGCCGCGAAGGTTCGCGCGGCGCGCCGGGCCGGGGCCGGGCACGCCGCGCCGGACGCGGCCCGCCCGGCCCGACGGGCGTCAGCCCGCCTTGCCCTGCTTCGCGACGGCGGCCTGCGCCTGCGCGATCGCGTCCTGGTCGCCGAGGTAATAGTGCTTGATCGGCTTCAGGTTCTCGTCGAGTTCATACACGAGCGGCACGCCGTTCGGGATGTTCAGGCCGACGATGTCGCTGTCCGAGATGCCGTCGAGATACTTGATCAGCGCGCGCAGCGAGTTGCCGTGCGCGGCGATCAGCACCTGCTTGCCGGCGCGCACGGCCGGCGCGATCGACTCGTTCCACAGCGGCAGCACGCGCGCGACCGTGTCCTTCAGGCACTCGGTGAGCGGCAGCTGCTCGCGCGGCACCTTCGCATAACGCGGGTCGTTGAACGGCGCGCGCTCGTCGGTCGGCTCGAGCGCGGGCGGCGGCGTGTCGTAGCTGCGGCGCCAGACGAGCACCTGGTCGTCGCCGAACTTGGCGGCCGTTTCCGCCTTGTTCAGGCCCGACAGTGCGCCGTAGTGGCGCTCGTTCAGGCGCCACGAGTGGACGACGGGCAAGTACATGAGGTCCATCCGGTCCTGCACGTGCCACAGCGTGCGGATCGCGCGCTTGAGCACCGACGTGTACGCGATGTCGAACGTGTAGCCGGCCTCCTTGAGCAATTCGCCAGCCTGGTAGGCCTCGTTGCGGCCCTGTTCGGTCAGGTCGACGTCGACCCAGCCGGTGAAGCGGTTTTCCTTGTTCCACGTCGATTCGCCGTGGCGGATGAGAACGAGTTTGTACATGGATCTTGCGGTCGGTAGTGAAGGAAGCGGTGCGCATCGCACGGGACCCGACCCGGGCCCGCCATCGCGCAAGACGGTTATTTTATAATGGCGGGATTGTCCTCATCCGATTTCTCTTTTTCCGGCGGAATTCCGTGACGTTCTTTACCGATTACACGAACCTGGCCCTTATCGCCATCCTGGTCGTATCCGGCGGCCTGCTGGCCTGGCCCGCACTGCGCCGCGGCCGCGGCGGCCTGTCGGCCGCAGAAGCGACGCAACTCATCAACCGCCGCAACGCCGTCGTGATCGACGTGCGCGCCGCGTCCGATTTCGCCGCCGGCCACCTGCCGTCGGCGCGTCAGGTCGCGGCGGGCGAGATCGGCGCGAAGATCGCGCAGGTCGCGAAGAACAAGAGCACGCCCGTGCTGCTCGTCTGCCAGAACGGCCAGCAGTCGCAGAAGGCGGCGCGCGAGGTCGAGGCGGCGGGTTATGCCGAGGTGCACGTGCTCGAGGGCGGCGTGGCCGCCTGGCAGCAGGCCGGGATGCCGGTCGTCAAACAAGGAGCGGCGAAGTGAACAAGGTTTTGATGTACAGCACGCAGGTGTGTCCGTATTGCATGCAGGCCGAGCGCCTGCTGAAGCTGCGCGGTGTCGAGCAGATCGAAAAGGTGCTGATCGATCGCGATCCGGCCCGCCGCGACGAAATGATGTCGCGCACGGGGCGCCGCACGGTGCCGCAGATCTATATCGGCGACACGCACGTCGGCGGCTACGACGATCTGTCGAAGCTCGACCGCGAAGGCGGGCTCGAACCGCTTCTGCAAGCGGCCTGATTAAGGCAGAATGGCCGCCGGCCGCGCCACGGCTTGGGCGCGCAGGATTCATCCGCGGCGGCCGGCGAGAAGCCGGGCCGCCCCGTCACCACTTTTAGGGAAACACCATGTCCGACGTCGAAAACCAACCGTTCTTCAACATCCAGCGCGTCTACCTGAAGGATATGTCGCTCGAGCAGCCGAATTCGCCGGCAATCTTCCTCGAGCAGGACATGCCGTCGGTTGAAGTCGAAGTCGACGTGAAGGCCGACCGCCTGGCGGAAAGCGTGTTCGAAGTCGTCGTGTCGGGTACCGTCACCGCGAAGGTGAAGGACAAGGTCGCGTTCCTGATCGAAGCGAAGCAGGCCGGCATTTTCGACATTCGCAACATTCCCGACGAACAGCTCGACCCGCTCGTCGGCATCGCTTGCCCGACGATCCTGTTCCCGTACCTGCGTTCGAACATCGCCGACGCGATCACGCGCGCGGGCTTCCCGCCGATCCACCTGGCGGAAATCAACTTCCAGGCGCTGTACGAGCAGCGTCTCGCGCAGCTTCAGCAGCAGCACGCCGGCGCAGAAGGCGCGCCGAACGGCACGACGCTGAACTGACGTATCACTCGGACCGGTGCTGGGTATGAAAGTAGCCGTTCTCGGCGCCGGTGCCTGGGGCACCGCGCTCGCGGGCCATCTGGCCGCGCGGCACGATACGCTTCTGTGGGCGCGCGACGCCGCGCTCATCGCCGAGCTGCAGGCTCGGCACGAGAATTCCCGTTATCTGGACGGCATCGCGCTGCCTGACGCATTGCGCTACGACGCCGATCTCGGCGCCGCGCTCGCGCATGGCGCCGCGGACGACGCGCTGTGCGTGATCGCCGCGCCGGTGGCCGGGCTGCGCACGCTGTGTCACGCGATGCGCGACGCGGGCTGCGTGCCCGCGCACGTCGTCTGGGTCTGCAAGGGCTTCGAGGCCGACACGCATCTGCTGCCGCATCAGGTGATCGCGGCCGAATTGCCCGAACAGCACAGCAGCGGCGTGCTGTCGGGGCCGAGCTTTGCGCGCGAGGTCGGACAGTCGCTGCCCGTCGCGCTGACGGTGGCGAGCGCGTCCGCCGAATGCCGCGAGCGCACGGTCGCCGCGTTCCATCACGGCGCGATGCGGATCTATACCGGTGACGACGTGGTCGGCGTCGAAGTCGGCGGCGCGGTGAAGAACGTGCTGGCGATCGCGACCGGCATCGCCGACGGCCTCGGCCTCGGGCTGAACGCACGCGCGGCGCTGGTCACGCGCGGCCTCGCCGAAATGTCGCGGCTCGGCGTCGCGCTCGGCGGCCGTGCGGAAACCTTCACGGGCCTCACGGGCCTCGGCGACCTGATCCTCACCGCGACGGGCGACCTGTCGCGCAACCGCACGGTCGGCCTGCAACTGGCGGCCGGCCGCTCGCTGAACGACATCCTCGGCGCGCTCGGCCACGTGGCAGAAGGCGTGCGTTGCGCGCAAGCCGTGCTGGCGATCGCGCGCGCGCAATCGATCGAAATGCCGATCACCGAAGCCGTGTGCGGTGTGCTGTTCGACGGCATCGCGCCGCGCGACGCCGTCAGCGGCCTGCTGCGGCGCGACGCGCGCGCCGAGTAGCGCGGGCCGGCACCGGCCGGTGCGGCCGCGCCAAGCGCGCGGCGCCAAAGCGCACTACGCTTGAACAGTCTCCGGCGTTCCGGGAGGTTGTCATGCTGCAGATCCATTCCACCACGCTCGATGCGCAGCTGGTCGACATCACGACGCTCGATGTCGACGCGATCGTCAACGCCGCGAACGGTTCGCTGCTCGGCGGGGGCGGTGTCGACGGCGCGATTCATCGTGCCGCCGGCCCCGGCCTGCTCGCCGAGTGCCGCACGCTCGGCGGCTGCGACACGGGCGACGCGAAGCTTACGCGCGGCCACGGGCTGCCGGCGCGCTACGTGATCCATGCCGTCGGGCCGGTGTGGCACGGCGGCGGGCGCGGCGAGCCCGACCTGCTCGCGTCGTGCTACCGGCGCGCGATCGAACTGGCCGAGGAGGTTGCCGCGACGTCGATCGCGTTCCCGGCGATCAGTTGCGGGATCTACCGCTATCCGGCCGGCGAGGCCGTCGACATCGCGGTCGGCACCGTCGCCGAAATGCTGCCGCAGGCACCGAGCCTCACACGCGTGGTGTTCGCGTGCTTTTCCTCCGACATCCACGACCTGTATCGCGCGCGGCTCGCGCGGACCTGACGCATTGCGCGGCGCGGGCCGCGCCCGGCACGCGTCAGGCGCCGCCTTCGAAGCCGGCCTGGCGCCACGCCTCGAACACGACCACCGCGACCGTGTTCGACAGGTTCAGGCTGCGGTTGTCCGGCCGCATCGGCAGGCGCACGCGCTGTTCGTTCGGGAAGCGTTCGAGCAGCTCGGCGGGCAGGCCGCGCGTCTCCGAGCCGAACACGAACCAGTCGCCGGGCAGGAACGCGTGATCGTGGAAGCGGCCCGAGCCGCGCGTCGTGAACGCGAACATCCGCGCGGGATCGGGCGATTCGGCCGCGACGAACGCGTCCCAGTCGCGGTGCACGCGCATCTGCGCATATTCGTGATAGTCGAGGCCGGCGCGGCGCATCCGCGCGTCGTCGAGCGGAAAGCCGAGCGGCTCGATCAGGTGCAGGCGCGCGCCTGTGTTGGCGCACAGGCGGATCACGTTGCCGGTGTTCGGCGGAATTTCGGGGGCGACGAGGACGACGTTGAACATGTTTCGGTTTGGCTGGGCCGGCCGGGGCGGAGCAACGCGCTCGTTCCCGGCCGGCCGGTTCGTGACGGCCGCGTTCGGGCGGCCGGCCTCTGTATCTAATTAATCCCTGGCGGTGCGCAGCGCAACCAGATTCGTCACGCGCGCGGCGCCCGCCGTCTTCAGCGCATGCGCGGCGGCCGCGAGCGTCGCGCCGGACGTCATCACGTCGTCGACGAGCGCGACGTGACGGCCGGCGACGTCGCCGGCCACCGCGAACGCCGCCGTCACGTTGTCGCGTCGCGCGCGAAGGTCGAGCCGCGACTGCGGCGCGGTGTCGGTGACGCGCGCGAGCAGCACCGCATCCGCGCGGACGCCGAGCCGGCTCGCAAGCGGACGCGCGATCGCCCACGCCTGGTTGTAGCCGCGCGCGACGAGCCGCCGGTGCGACAACGGCACCGGCGCGACCAGGTCGAAGCCGCTTGCGCCGTGCGTATCGTCGACCAGCCGGGCGAGCCGCGTTGCGAATTCGGCACCGATCGCGAGTCGCGCATGAAACTTCAGGCCGCGCGCGAGCCCGTCGAGCGGCGCGCGGTAATCCGCGAGCGCGAGCGTCGCATCGAATGGCGGTGGCGCCGTGCGGCACGCGTCGCACCGGTAGGCGGCAGCGCGGCCGGCTCGGGTGTGCCCGCCGCGGGACGACGGGTCCGAACGCGGCCGCCCGGTGCCCAGCGGCAGCGCGCAGACGTCGCAGCGCAGCCGCGCTTCATTCCAGTACGCGGCGTCGCAAGCGCCGCAAATCACGGCGTGTGACAAATTGCCGCACAGTGCGCAGCGATTCGGCAGCGCGACCGCGGCGATGCGTGCCGCCAGCGCGCGAACCTGCGACAAAACGACGCGCATCGTGCGCGGAGCGGAACTGCGGATCATCGCGAACACTCCTGGCCGCCCCGTCTCGATGAAGCCTGCGGGGCGAGCGAGTATACTTCGGGCTCTTCGCCAGTGTGCCCGACATGTCCCCAGCTTCGACTTCAACCAGCCGTCCGGCCAATGACGCCGGGCGCCTGCGGCGGATCTTCGACCGCCGTGCCGCCACGTTCGACGCGGTCGCGTTCCTGCCGCGCGAGATCGCGCAGCGGATGAACGAACGCCTCGAATACATCAAGGTGAGTCCAACGGCCGTGCTCGACGCGGGCTGCGGCCCCGGCGACGACCTGCCGGCGCTGCGCGCGCGCTTTCCGGAAGCGCCCGTATTCGGCGTCGACCTGTCCGGCGCGATGCTCGCGCGGGCCGGCCAGCGCGAGGTCGAGCAGACGAGCTGGCGCCGCTGGCTGCCGGCTTCGCTCGGCCGGGCACTGGGCCAGCGCGGCCCGCGCGTCGCGCAGGCCGATTTCGCCGCGCTGCCGTTTCCGGGCGGCGCGTTCGACCTGATCTGGTCGAACCTCGCCCTCCACTGGCATTCGCGCCCCGACGCGGTGCTGCCCGAATGGCAGCGCGTGCTGCGCGTCAACGGCCTGCTGATGTTCAGCACGCTCGGCCCCGACACGCTGCGCGAACTGCGCGCGGCCTGCGCGGACGCCGAAGCGGCGCTCGGCATTGCGCCGCCCGCCGCGCGCGTGATCGATTTCGTCGACATGCACGACCTCGGCGACATGCTCGTCGAGAGCGGCTTCGAGATTCCCGTGATGGATCAGGAAGTGCTGACCGTCACCTACAAATCCCCCGACTCCCTGCTGGCCGACGTGCGCCGCTGGGGCGCCTATCCGTTCGAGCGCGCGGCGCCGCAGCGCGCGACGCGGCGCTTTCGCGCGGCGCTCGGCGACGCGCTGGAGGCGCGCCGGCGCGCGGACGGCACGATTCCGCTGACCTTCGAGGTGATCTACGGCCACGCCTGGAAGGCCGTGCCGCGCACGACCGCCGAAGGGCACGGGATCGTGCGCATCGAGGACATCGGGAAGGGCCGTCCGAAGAATCGGTAAAGCGGTAAAGAGGGGTTTTGTTATGTCTGAAATTAGCGGCGCAAAGCGGGGTCGAATTGGCGCCAAAAACGGCCGGAAAGCTTGTCGCGCTTGGCTTGCGGGGCGATAGGCGCTTGCTTGTGGATGCCATTGAACCCGCCTATAATGCGTCAGCTTGTCGTCCCGGGGTCCCCGCAATACGGGGCGACGAGTCCGATGCAGGCATGCATCGCATGCCATTCGCGTGAGGCGGCGATGGAAGCAGCGAGTGTTTCGGCGGAGACGACGAACGGCGAGCCGGTCCTCGAAGACTGGCTGATCAAACGCAACTGTTCGGTGTCGCCACGCCAGTTCGTGCTGTTTTACGCGTCGCTTGCGGGCTTCTCGCTGGTGATTGCGACGTTGCTGATGTGGAGGGGGGCCTGGCTCGTCATGCCCTTCACCGGAATCGAGTTGCTGGTGGTGGGTGTCGCATTTGCGATCTATGCTCGCCATGCGGTCGATTACGAACGCATCAGGCTGTTTCCGCACCGGCTCGTGATCGAGCGGATGGATGCGGAGCGGCTCACGCAGATCGAATTCAACCCGCGCTGGGTGCGGGTCGAGCCGGGTGCGACGCCACGCGATCCGATTCGACTGGTATCGCGCGGGCAGACCGTCGTAATCGGGCAGCATCTCGCGCAGTACAAGCGTGCGCAGTTCGCCGACGAACTGCGCGTGTCGCTCAGGCGCTGCGGCTGACGAGGCGCGGGCACCGGCCGGGAACAGGCCGGCGGCTTGCGACGGGGGAGGGTTTGAATGGAAATTTTGGGTAAGGATGCTATGAAAACAATCAAGCGAGCCCTCACGGGCGTGCTGGCATGCAGCGGTTTGCTCTTTGCCGGTGCCGCCCTGGCGGTCGGTGATAGCCCGGGCGGCCCCCGCGTCAACGAGATCAACTTTCAGCCGCCGGTCACGAAAATCGCCGAGGAGCTCTACGATCTCCACACGATGATGCTGATCCTGTGTACGGTGATCTTCGTCGGCGTGTTCGGCGTGATGTTCTATTCGATCTTCGCGCACCGCAAATCCAAGGGCCACAAGGCCGCCAATTTCCATGAAAGCACGACCGTCGAGATCATCTGGACGATCGTGCCGTTCGTCATCGTCGTGCTGATGGCGCTGCCGGCGACGAAGGCCGTCGTCGCGATGAAAGACACGACGAACGCCGATCTCACGATCAAGGTCACCGGCTACCAGTGGAAGTGGGGCTACGACTACGTGAAGGGCCCGGGCGAGGGCATCGGCTTCCTGTCGACGCTGAGCACCCCGCGTGACGAAGTGATGGGCAAGAAGCCGATCACCGACACCTATCTGCAGGAAGTCGACAACCCGCTCGTCGTGCCGGTCAACAAGAAGATCCGCATCATCACGACCGCGAACGACGTCGTCCACTCGTGGTACGTGCCCGCGTTCGGCGTGAAGCAGGATGCGATTCCCGGCTTCGTGCGCGACACGTGGTTCAAGGCCGACAAGGTCGGTACCTTCCGCGGTTTCTGTACCGAGCTGTGCGGCAAGGAACACGCGTACATGCCGGTCGTCGTCGAAGTCCTGTCGGAAGACGACTACGCGAAGTGGGTGACCGCGCAGAAGGCCAAGATGGCCAGCGCGTCGGTCGATCCGAACAAGGTTTACACGATGGCCGAACTCGTCGCGCACGGCGAGGAAGTCTACAAGGCGAACTGCGCGGCCTGCCACCAGGTGAGCGGCAAGGGCCTCGGCGCGTTCCCGGCGATGGACGGCAGCCCGATCGTGAACGGCCCGATCGCCGGACACGTCGAGCGCGTGCTGCACGGCAAGGGTGCAATGCCGTCGTGGGCATCGCTGTCGGACCTCGACATCGCATCGGTCATCACGTACGAGCGCAATTCGTGGGGCAACCACAAGAACGACCTGCTGCAGCCGAAGCAAGTGGCTGACGCGCGCAACGGCAAGATGCCGGAAGACACGGCGGGCGCAGCGGCGCCGGCTGAAGCGGCGCCGGCGCAAGCCGCGTCGGGCGCAGCCGAGCAGCCGGCGGCAGCATCGGCATCGGCCGCGCTGTCGACGATCTACTTCGAAACGGGCAAGAGCGCGCTGCCGGCCGACGCGAAGGCGGCGATCGCCGCCGCGGCCGACTATGCGAAGGCACATCCGGACGCGAAGCTCGCGCTGTCGGGCTTCACCGACAAGACGGGCTCGGCCGACGCGAACGCCGAACTGGCCAAGCAGCGCGCACTGGCTGTGCGCGACGCGCTGAAGGCGGCCGGCGTGGCGGAAGACCACATCATCATGAAAAAGCCGGAAACGATCACGGGCGGGGCTGACGCTAAGGAAGCCCGGCGGGTCGAGATCGGTCCGGCGGCTTGACGTGTCGCTCAGTTAGTCGACGTATTCGCATTAGGAGATTCTCATGTCTAGCATCGGGCACGACGTAGCCGCGGACCACGCGCACGACGACCACGCGCACGAAACACCGCACGGCTGGCGGCGCTGGTTGTTCGCCACCAACCACAAGGACATCGGTACGCTGTACCTGCTGTTCTCGTTCATCATGTTCCTGTCGGGCGGCGTGATGGCGCTCGGCATCCGTGCCGAGCTGTTCGAGCCGGGCCTGCAGATCATGCGTCCGGAGTTCTTCAACGAACTCACGACGATGCACGGTCTGATCATGGTGTTTGGCGCGATCATGCCGGCGTTCGTCGGCTTCGCGAACTGGATGATTCCGCTGCAGATCGGCGCATCCGACATGGCGTTCGCGCGGATGAACAACTTCAGCTTCTGGCTGCTGCCGGTTGCTGCCGTGCTGCTGGTCGGCTCGTTCTTCGCGCCGGGCGGCGCGACGGCCGCCGGCTGGACGCTGTACGCACCGCTGTCGACGCAGATGGGCCCGGGCATGGACTTCGCGATCTTCGCAGTCCACTTGATGGGTGCATCGTCGATCATGGGCGGGATCAACATCGTCGTGACGATCCTGAACATGCGCGCACCGGGCATGACGCTGATGAAGATGCCGATGTTCGCATGGACGTGGCTGATCACGGCGTACCTGCTGATCGCGGTGATGCCGGTTCTGGCAGGCGCGATCACGATGGTGCTGTTCGATCGCCACTTCGGCACGTCGTTCTTCAACGCGGCAGGCGGCGGCGACCCGGTGATGTACCAGCACATCTTCTGGTTCTTCGGCCACCCCGAGGTGTACATCATGATTCTGCCGGCGTTCGGGATCGTGTCGCAGGTGATCCCGGCGTTCGCACGCAAGACGCTGTTCGGCTATAGCTCGATGGTGTACGCGACGGCTTCGATCGCGATCCTGTCGTTCATGGTCTGGGCGCACCACATGTTCGCGACGGGCATGCCGGTCACCGGCCAGCTGTTCTTCATGTACGCGACGATGCTGATCGCCGTGCCGACGGGCGTGAAGGTGTTCAACTGGCTCGCGACGATGTGGCGCGGCTCGATGACCTTCGAAACCCCGATGCTGTTCGCGATCGGCTTCCTGTTCGTGTTCACGTTCGGCGGCCTGACGGGCCTGATGCTCGCGATGGCGCCGCTCGACATCCAGTATCACGGGACCTACTTCGTGGTGGCGCACTTCCACTACGTGCTGGTGGCGGGTTCATTGTTCGCGCTGTTCTCGGGCTGGTATTACTGGGCGCCGAAGTGGACGGGCTGGATGTACAACGAGACGCGCGGCAAGATCCACTTCTGGGCGTCGATGATCTTCTTCAACCTGACGTTCTTCCCGATGCACTTCGTCGGTCTCGCAGGCATGCCGCGTCGTTATGCGGACTACCCGGCGCAGTTCACGGACTTCAACCAGGTTGCGACGATCGGCGCATTCGGCTTCGGCCTCGCGCAGGTGTACTTCCTGTTCGCGGTCGCGCTGCCGGCCTACCGTGGCGGCGGCGAGCTGGAAAAGGCGTCGGACAAGCCGTGGGATGGCGCGACGGGCCTCGAGTGGACGGTGCCGAGCCCGGCTCCCTTCCACACGTTCGAGCAACCGCCGCACGTCGAGTAAGTTTCACCGTGCGTTCCGCCGCTGCCCGCCGCGCAGGCAGGCGCGGCGGGCGCCGAACCGAAGTTTCAGATGACCCGGAATCCACAAGAAAGACGAACGCCCGAGCAGATCCGCGCGGGCAACAAGCGGCTCGGCCTCATCCTGCTCGTCATCGCCGCCGTTTTTTTTGTGGGTGTCGTGATCAAGCAGTGGTGGCTGTCCACTCACTGAAGCAGTAACTGACGCAGTAGCGAGGAAGTTGTCGTATGTCGAAGCCGGAAGAGGGCGCCGTCGATCGCGCGTTCAATCGTTCGATGCTGGTGAAGCTCTTCGTCGTGGCCGGGCTGATGTTCGGGTTCGGCTTCGCGCTGATCCCGATGTATCGGGCGATCTGCCAGATCACCGGCATCAACAACCTGGTGCAGCGCGACGTCAGCGAGCGCGAGGTGAAGAACTCGCAGGTCGACTATAGCCGCACGGTGTCGGTCGAGTTCGATGCGAACGCGCGCGGGCCGCTCGGTTTCAAGCCGGAGCACAACAGTCTCGACGTGCATCCGGGCGAACTGACGACGATCGTGTACGACGTGACGAACGGGCAGGGCAGGCCGGTCGTTGCACAGGCGATTCCGAGCTACGCGCCGAAGCAGGCGACGGAGTTCTTCAAGAAGATCGAATGCTTTTGCTTCACGCAGCAGACGCTGGCCGCGAACGAGTCGCGCAAGATGCCGGTGGTGTTCGTGATCGATCCGAAACTGCCGAAGGACGTGAAGACGATCACGCTGTCGTACACGTTCTTCGAACTGAATACGCCGGCCGCACCGGCGCCGGCGACGCGCAGCACGGCATCGCAGGGCGCGGCGACGCCGGGTGCATGACGACGGAGGCGGGGCGATGACGGAGGTCAAGCGCGGCGGGTTCGGCCAGGCAGTGAAGGCCGTGCTGTGGTCGTTCTTCGGGGTGCGCAAGCGGCGCGACCTGGAGGCCGACGCGACGCAGCTGAATCCGCTGCACGTGCTGATCGTCGCGTTGATCGCGGCCGGCGTGTTCATCGGCGTGCTGATCCTGATCGTGCGTGCGGTCGTGGGCTGAAGCCCGCGGCAACGAAAGAATGCAGTGCGCGGCGCCACGGCGACGCGTGCGGATAAGTGCGGTGGCGGTCACGCCGCGCAAGAAATAAAGCCGGAGCGGTTTCCGGTACACAAATTGGACTGAAGTGGAGAATCAAGCATGAGCGGTCAAAACCAGACCCCGTACTATTTCGTGCCGCATCCGTCGCACCATCCGATCAGTGCGGCCACCGGCCTGCTGGTCATGCTCGGATCGGCGGCGCTGTGGATCAACGGTCACGACTGGGCGCCGTTTACGGCGTTGCTCGGCCTGCTGTGGTTGCTCTTCACGCTGTATCACTGGTTCGGCGACGCGATCGCCGAATCGGAAGGTGGTCATTACGGCAAGAACGTCGACAAGTCGTACCGCTGGAGCATGAGCTGGTTCATCTTCTCGGAAGTCATGTTCTTCGGCGCGTTCTTCGGCGCGCTGTTCTACGCGCGTGAAATCGCGCTGCACCAGCTCGGCAGCCTCGACTACAAGCTGATCTGGCCGGATTTCTCCGCCGTGTGGCCGAACGAAGGCCCCGCAGCACTCGCCGGTCACTTCAAGACGATGGGCCCGTGGCCGGTCCCGACGCTGAACACGGCATTCCTGCTGTCGTCCGGCGTGACGCTGACGATCTCGCACCACGCACTGCGTGACGATCATCGCAAGAAGGCGATCGCCTGGATGGCCGCGACGCTCGCGTTCGGTATCTGCTTCCTGTTCCTGCAGGGCTTCGAGTACTACCACGCGTACAACGAACTGAACCTGACGCTGAATTCGGGCGTGTACGGTTCGACGTTCTTCCTGCTGACCGGCTTCCACGGCTTCCACGTGTTCCTCGGCGGCACGATGCTCGCGGTGGTGCTGGTGCGGATGATCCGCGGCCACTTCACGCCCGAACATCACTTCGCATTCGAAGGCGCCGCGTGGTACTGGCACTTCGTCGACGTCGTCTGGCTCGGCCTGTACGTCGTCGTCTACTGGCTGTAAATGGAACAACGGCCCGCGCAGCAATGCGCGGGCCGTTTTCATTGGTGTCGAGCGGGCAGCGGCTGGCTGCCTGCCGACACCACCCTGGCGCCGCCGCGACTCAGTCAGGCGGCGCTTTTGCTTGGTGCCGCGGCCATGCGGCGAAATGTCACAGCGGGTGGCAGCGGCCGTGGCGGCACATGCATCAGCGCCCGATCGGCAAGCCGGTCGGATGGATCCAGCCCATCCAGTTCGCGAGCAGGATGAGCAGGAACAGCGAGACCGACAGCCCGACGCGGGTGGCGAGCGACCAGACCATGCGTTTCGTGTGGCCGCGGTCGTGCATCATGAAGTAGAGCGCCGAGCCCATGCTGGCAATGATGAGGACGAAGGCGATGGGAACGAGTATGTGCATGACACGAACCGGACGACGGCAATTCGAAAGGAAGGGGATAATTATCGCACTTCGCTTTCGCGCATGTGCCGGGCGGGCGGCATGATGAAGATTCGCTGGCTGCCTGCGCTGCTGATCCTCGTCGTTGTCGCCGTCACGATCCGTCTCGGCTTCTGGCAGCGCGACCGTGCGCACCAGAAGGAAGCGCTGCAGGCGAGCATCGAGCGCTTCGAGCATGCGGCGCCCGTCGACATCGGCGCGCAGCCGATTCCGCTGGCGTCGATCGAGTTTCATCGCGTGCGTGCGAAGGGCCGGTTCGTGCCCGAGCAAGCCGTGTTCCTCGACAATCGGCCGTATAACGACCAGCCGGGTTTTTACGTCGTGATGCCGTTTAAACTCACGGGCGGCGGCGTCGTGCTGGTCAACCGCGGCTGGCTGCCGCGCAGCATCGCCGATCGCACGGCGATCGAGCCGTTCGCGACGCCCGCGGGCGACGTCGAGATCGTGGGCATCGCGCGCGCCGACGCGTCGCGCGCGTTCGAACTCGGCGAAGGCGGGTCGGCGGCGCACCAGAAGATCCGGCAGAACCTGGACGTCGGCGCGTATGCGCAGGAAACGGGGCTGCCGCTGCAGCCGTTCGTGATCCAGCAGACGAGCGACGACGGCGACAAGCTGGTGCGCGACTGGCCGGCGGCGACGACCGGCGTCGAGCGCAATTACGGTTACATGTTTCAGTGGTGGGCGATGGCGGCGGCCGCGCTCGGCTTCGGCCTGTACGCCGCGCGGCGTGCCGCGAAGAAGTCGGCCGGCGCGTGAGTGCCATGCCAGGACGCGGCGCAAGTGCCGCGGGTTCGTTTCGAGAGGTCTGATTTGTCCATGCAATCTTCCCGTCAGGGTCCGGCCGCCGAGCCGGTTTCGCCGGCGGCCCGCAAGCGCGGCCGCTGGATGCTCGTGCTGCTCGGGCTCGTGTGCGCCGCGCCGATGCTCGCGTCGTACTTCACCTATTACGTGATCAAGCCGAAGGGCGGCTCGACGAACTACGGCACGCTGATCGAGCCGCAGCGGCCGATTCCGGCGGATCTGCAGGTCACCGACGAAACCGGCAAGACCGTGCCGCTGTCGTCGCTGCGCGGCGTATGGCTGTTCGTGATGACCGACCGCAGCGCGTGCGACGAAGCGTGCGCGCAGAAGCTCTATTTCATGCGCCAGATCCGCGTCACGCAGGCGGGCGAACGACACCGGATCACGATGGTGTGGCTGCGCGGCGATGCGGGCGCGATGCCGCAGAAGGTGCTGGATGCGTATCCCGACACGCGCCGGCTCGTCGCCGATCCGGCGGCGATTGCCGCGTGGCTGCCGGCCGACGCCGGCACGAAGGACAGCGATCACATCTACATGGTCGACCCGAACGGCAACCTGATGATGCGTTTCCCGAAAGACCCGAATCCCAGCAAGATCAAGGCGGACGTCACGAAGCTGCTGAAGTGGTCGAGCATCGGCTAAGGCGAGAGAACGAGGCACCATTCCGATGTCGTATCTACTGCAACTCGGCCTGATCGGCTTCTGCATCGCGCTGCTGCCGCTGTCGTACGTGTGGGTGAAGGCCGACGACAACAAGTTCCGCAAGCTCGTGTGGATCACCACCTTCCTCACCCTCGATCTGGTGATGTTCGGCGGTTTCACGCGGCTGACCGATTCGGGGCTCGGCTGCCCCGACTGGCCCGGCTGTTACGGCACGTCGTCGCCGTTCATCGCGCACGCCGCGATCACGGCCGCGCACCAGGCGATGCCGACGGGGCCCGTCAGCATGACCAAGGCGTGGATCGAGATGATCCACCGCTATTTCGCGATGGCGATCGGCGTGCTGATCATCGCGCAGGTCGTGATCGCGTGGTCGGCGCGGCTGCGCCGCCGCCCGCTGCACGTGTCGCCGTGGTGGCCGACGAGCCTGCTGCTGCTGATCGTCGTGCAGGGCGTGTTCGGCGCGTGGACGGTCACGATGAAGCTGCAGCCCGTGATCGTCACGACCCACCTGCTGCTCGGCCTCACGCTGCTCGGCACGCTCGGCTGGCTCGCGGCGCGGCAGACGCCGCTGCCGTCGCATGACCCGGAGGCCGGACGCTATCGCGCGGCCGCGCTCGCGGCGCTCGTGCTGCTGGTCGTGCAGATCGCGCTCGGCGGCTGGGTGAGCACCAACTACGCGGTACTCGCGTGCACCGATTTCCCGACCTGCAATGGTCAGTGGATTCCGCCGATGGACTTCGGGCAGGGCTTCCACCTGTGGCGCGCGCTCGGGATGACGAAGGACGGCGACGCGATCACGCAGGACGCGCTGGTCGCGATCCACTGGACGCACCGCACGTTCGCGTTCGTCGTGGTCGCGTACCTGGTCGCGTTCGCGCTGAAGATGCGCCGCTTCGAGTCGCTGCGGCGGCCCGCGAACGGCGTGCTGCTGGTCGTTCTGCTGCAGTTCGTGACGGGCCTGACCAACATCGTGCTGCAGTGGCCGCTGCCGGTCGCCGTCGCGCACAACGGCGGGGCCGCGATCCTGCTGCTGCTCGTCGTCATGTTAAACTTTCGCATCCTTTCAAGCCGCCCCGGCCGTGTCGCGCAGCCTGCGCGCGACGCCGCCCCGGCGTGACCGCCCCCATGCAAAGCACCCTCTCCCAATCGCCCGGTAGCCGGTTTTCCCAGTACATGGCGCTAACGAAGCCGCGTGTCACGCAGCTCGCGGTGTTCTGCGCGGTGATCGGCATGTTCCTCGCGACGCCGGGCATGGTGCCGTGGCATGTGCTGATCGGCGGCACGGTCGGCATCTGGCTGCTGGCCGGCGCCGCGTTCGCGATCAATTGCCTCGTCGAACAGAAGATCGACGCGATGATGCGCCGTACCGCGTGGCGCCCGTCCGCGCGCGGCGAGATCACGACGCCGCAGATCCTGGTGTTCTCGGCCGTGCTCGGCAGCGTCGGCGCTTGGACGCTCTACACGTTCACGAACCCGCTGACGATGTGGCTGACGATCGCGACGTTTGTCGGCTACGCGGTGATCTACACGCTGCTGCTCAAGCCGATGACGCCGCAGAACATCGTGATCGGCGGCGCGTCGGGCGCGATGCCGCCGGCGCTCGGGTGGGCCGCGGTCACCGGTGCGGTGCCCGGCGACGCGTGGATTCTCGTGCTGATCATCTTCGTGTGGACGCCGCCGCATTTCTGGGTGCTCGCGCTTTATCGCCGCAAGGATTACGAGAGCGCGGGGCTGCCGATGCTGCCCGTCACGCACGGCGAGAAATTCACGCGGCTGCACATCCTGCTGTACACGGTGATCCTGTTCGCGGTCACGCTGATGCCGTTCATCTCCGGGATGAGCGGGGCTGTCTACCTGACGAGCGCGGTGCTGCTCGGCGCGGTGTTCCTCGCGTATGCGTGGAAGATCTACCGCGACTATTCGGACGAACTGGCCCGCAAGGCCTTCCGCTACTCGATCGTCTATCTGTCGCTGCTGTTCGCCGCGCTGCTCGTCGATCACTACGCACGCCCGCTGCTCGGCGTGTAACCGCACGGTTTGAACGCAATGCTCCATTCACGGTTCGGGCGCCGCGCGCGCCAAGGCTGGATGCTCGCGTGCGCATTCACGGCAGCGCTGCTGCTCGCCGGATGCGACAACGCGCCGAAATTCCAGAATCTCGACATCACCGGCAACACGCAGTTCGGCAACGACTTCTCGCTGCCCGATACGGCCGGCAAGGTGCGCACGCTCGCCGACTTCAAGGGCAAGGCTGTCGTGATGTTCTTCGGCTATACGCACTGCCCGGACGTGTGCCCGACCACGATGGCCGAGCTGTCCGAGGCGCTCAAGCAGCTCGGGCCCGATGCCGCGAAGCGCGTGCAGGTGCTGTTCGTCACCGTCGATCCGGAGCGCGACACCCCGGCGCTGCTCGGCCAGTACGTGCCCGCGTTCGATCCGTCGTTCATCGGCCTGCGGCCGGCCGACGAAGCGGCGCTGAAGAAGGTCACGAAGGATTTCCGCGTCTATTACGCGAAGGTGCCCGGCAAGACGCCCGACAGCTACACGATGGATCACACCGCCGCGAGCTACGTGTTCGACCGCGACGGCAAGCTGCGCCTGTTCGTGCGCGACGGCCAGGGCCCCGGCCCGTGGGTCCACGACCTGAAGCTGCTGGTCGACTGAGCGGCATCCGCCGGGCGCGCGGCCCGGCGATCGCGTTGACGGCCGTCACGCGCCGTCACGCCTTCTCTCTTTCCCGCTCGTTGTTTGCATGCGCTGCCCGTCGGGCGGCGCGTCGGCCTGCGCGTGCGTTGCGCAGGCGTGCCGTGCAGGCGTCGCGTTACGGCAGCGCCGGCACGTTGAAGCCGGATGCGGCGCGCGTGATCCGGAATTCCGTCACGCGATACGTGGCGAGCCCCTCGGTGACGAACGGATCGGTCTTCAAGATCGCGTCCAGCTCGTCGCGATCGATGCGGGCCGCGAGGATCACGCCGCCTTCGCGCGGCACTTTCGGCCCGGCCGCGATGAAGATGCCCTTGTCGAACAGCGGCTGCAGATACGCGCGGTGGCGTTCGAGCGCGTCGTCGATGCGCTCGAGCGACGCGGTGTAGTGGATGTCGATGACGTACATGGATGGCCCTGGAATATCGCCGGCGCTGCGCGCGCCGGCCAGCCGGTCTTTGTAGCACAGCGGATGCGGGCTGTCGCGCCGGCGGGCGCGTGGCGGGGTGACGGCTGCGTGTCGGCCGCCGGTACGTCGCACCGGCGTGTATTCAAGTTGTAAGGCTCGTTGCCGTAAATAAAAGGGCAACCGTTTGCGCGCGGCGGGCCGTTCGTGCGCATCGACATCGACAACAAGGCACGCAGATGAGCAGAATGAGTTTGAACCGCAAGCTGTGGCTCGCGCTTGCGCTGGTATGGATCGGTCTCCTGGGCGTTGGCGCATGGAGCGCCTACGAGACGCGCGCGACGATGCTCGCCGAACGCAAGGCGGGCATCGCGAACCTGGTCGATTCGGCGGCCGGCATCGTGACGGCGTATCACGCGCTCGCGCAGAGCGGCACGCTGCCCGAGGCCGACGCGAAGCGCGACGCGCTCGCGAGTCTCGCCGCGATGCGCTACGGCGATTCGGGCTATGTGTTCGTGATGGACTCGAAGCCGGTCGTGCTGATGCATCCGACGCTGCCGAAGCTGGTCGGCACGCAGGTCGGCGACTATCTCGATCCGGACGGCAAGCCGCTGTTCGTCACGATCCTGAACGCGGCGAAGGCGACCGGCAGCGGTTTCGCCGAATATCGCGGGCGGCTGCCGCACAGCGAGACCGCCGTGCCGAAGATCAGCTACGTCACGCGTTTCGCGCCGTGGGACTGGAACATCTCGAGCGGCGTGTTCCTGAAGGACATCGACACCATCTACTACCGCACGCTGCTCGGCCACCTCGCGGTCGTGTTCGTGATCGGCTTCGTGATCAGCGCGGCGATGCTGGTGATCATCCGCAACGTGCGCGGCAGTCTCGGCGGCGAGCCCGACGAAGCGGCCGCGCTCGCGACGCGCATCGCGCAGGGCGACCTGACGCAGCCGGTGCCCGTGCGCGCGGGCGACCGCACGAGCATGATGGCCGCGATGCATGACATGCAGGCGCGGCTGCAGGCGACGATCGGCGGGATTCGCCAGTCGGCCGAGGCGATCGCGTCGGCGAGCCGCGAGATCTCGGCCGGCAACGACGACCTGTCGCAGCGCACCGAGGAGCAGGCCGCGTCGCTGGAAGAAACGGCCGCGAGCATGGAGCAGCTGACCGCGACGGTGAAGCAGAACGCGGACAACGCGCGGCAGGCGAGCGGGCTCGCGAACAACGCGTCGGACATCGCGCGCACGGGGAGCGACGTCGTGAACCGCGTGATCGGCACGATGGGCGAGATCGACGACAGCTCGCGCAAGATCGCCGACATCATCGGCGTGATCGAGGGCATCGCGTTCCAGACCAACATCCTCGCGCTGAACGCGGCGGTCGAGGCCGCGCGCGCGGGCGAGCAGGGCCGCGGTTTCGCGGTGGTCGCGGGCGAGGTGCGCTCGCTCGCGCAGCGCAGCGCGACGGCCTCGAAGGAAATCCGCGAGCTGATCGTCGACTCGGTCGAGCGCGTGCGCAACGGTTCGACGCTGGTCGGCCAGGCCGGCACGACGATGGGCGAGATCCTGCAGGCGGTCGCGCGCGTGACCGACATCATGGGCGAGATCGCGGCCGCGTCCGAGGAGCAGGCGAGCGGCATCACGCAGGTCGGGCGCGCGGTCACGCAGATGGACCAGGTGACGCAGCAGAACGCGGCGCTCGTCGAGGAGGCCGCCGCGGCTGCCGCATCGCTGCAGGAACAGGCCGCGCGGCTGCGCGACGCGGTCGGCGCGTTCCGGACCGGCGACGCGGGCGGCCTGTCGCCGCGCCGGGCCGGCGCACGGGCGGCCGAACCCGCGTTCGGCGCGAAGGCGGCCGACCAGATGGCGGCCTGACGATGGCGGTTTAAACGCAACTAACGGCCGGGTCATGCCGCCGCCGCCAGCACCGCTGCGGTGCATACCCATATGAGCGGGATGTATTTCACTTCCCGCCGATCCTGTGACACCATTTGCGCCTTCCTGCGAGTCGGGGCTTACCCGTATCGCGCCCTATTTCCAGTAAGCAAGAAAGCGAGAAACAGATGAAGCGTCGCAGTCTCCTGAAGGTATTTTCCGTGCTGGCTACCGGTGCAGCGCTGACGCTGTCGGCGGGCGCGCACGCCGAAGACAAGGTGATCAAGGTCGGCACGGTCGCCGGTCCGGATTCTGAAGTGTGGCAGCTCGTGCAGAAGGTCGCGAAGGAGAAGGAAGGCCTGAACGTGAAGGTCATCGAGTTCAACGACTACGTGCAGCCGAACGCGGCGCTCGACTCGGGCGACCTCGACGCGAACAGCTTCCAGCACCAGCCCTACCTCGACAGCCAGGTGAAGCAGCGCGGCTACAAGATCGTCAGCGCGGGCCTGACCTACATCTCGCCGATCGGCGTGTACTCGAAGAAGTTCAAGGCGCTGAAGGACCTGCCGCAAGGTGCGAAGCTCGCGGTGCCGAACGATCCGTCGAACGAGAACCGCGCGCTGCTGCTGCTGCAGACGCAAGGCGTGATCAAGCTGAAGGCGGGCGCCGGCACGGGCGGCAACAACGCGACGGTGCTCGACATCGCCGAGAACCCGAAGAAGCTGAAGATCTCCGAACTCGACGCCGCGCAACTGCCGCGCGTGCTGTCGGACGTCGATGCGGCCGTGATCAACACGAACTACGCGCTCGCCGCGAACCTGCAGCCGACCAAGGACGCGATCGCGCTCGAAGCGCTGACGAGCCCGTATGCGAACCTGATCGCCGTGCGCGCGAAGGACAAGGACCAGCCGTGGGTGAAGAAACTGGTCAAGGCGTACCAGTCGCCGGAAGTGAAGGAATTCATCAAGAAGCAGTTCAAGGGCTCGATGGTCGCGTCGTTCTGAACGCCGCACACCGGTCGGACCGCTGAATGAAAAGGGCCTGCATCGCGCAGGCCCTTTTTCATTGGCGCAGCCGATCGACGGCCGCGCGGCGCCAGGCGTTCAGCGCTCGCTCACATCTCGCCGCGCCGCGAGCAGATCGACATGATCTGCTGGATCGCGTAGTTGTCGCGCACGCCCGGCAGCGACTGCACGACGCACTCGTGATAGCGCCGCTCGCGCGGCAGCAGCATCGCGTTGTTGCGGTACAGCGCGTCGCAGGAGCGCTGGATCAACTGGGCCGCCGCGCCGTTGCGGCTTTCGCGCAGCGCGTTGAGCATGCAGTCGTCGTATTGCTCGCTGCCGTCGGTCAGCGCGAACGCCGCCCCCGGCAGTGCCAGCGCGACGGCCGCGAATGCGATTGCACGGATCCCCCGTTTCATCTGTCCTCCGATGGAGTGGAATGGGTCGGCCGACAGCATAACGTAAAGCCGCAAGCGCGGCTGACGCGTTGCGCGGACACCGGCGGAAGCCGCCGCCGGGCGGGCTTCGCGCGGGGGCGCGGGGCTTCCACGGGCGGTGCGATTCGGTGCATCGAGCGAAAGCGCGGAGTCAGGCGGTGGTCTGCGGAAATGGTATCCTCGTGCGTTCGCCGCCGCACGCCTTCCCGGGGCGCGAGCGGGCCGGCCGCCGCTGCGTTTCACGCGCGGCGCGCCCGCATGACGGCGGCGGGAATCCATCATCCAGAACCGACACAATACGGGGGAGACTCACCCATGAAGCGATTCAAGACTTTCGCGATCCGTTCGATCACGGCCGGCGTGGCCGCACTCGCGCTGGCAGGCGCCGCGCACGCGCAGACCGTCAAGGTCCTGTCGATCGTCGACCATCCGGCGCTCGACGCGATCCGCGACGGCGTGCGCGCCGAGCTGAAGGCGGAAGGCTTCGGCGACGACAAGCTCAAGTGGGAATACCAGAGCGCGCAGGGCAACACGGGCACGGCCGCGCAGATCGCGCGCAAGTTCGTCGGCGACCAGCCCGACGTGATCGTCGCGATCGCGACGCCGGCCGCGCAGTCGGTCGTCGCGGCGACCAAGAGCGTGCCCGTCGTCTATTCGGGCGTCACCGATCCGGTCGCCGCGCAGCTCGTGAAGGGCTGGGGCCCGTCGGGCACCAACGTGACGGGCGTGTCCGACAAGCTGCCGCTCGATCGCCAGGTCGCGCTGATCAAGCGCGTCGTGCCGAATGCGAAGACGGTCGGCATGGTCTATAACCCGGGCGAGGCGAATTCGGTCGTCGTCGTTCAAGCGCTCAAGGAGCTCCTCGCGAAGCAGGGGATGACGCTCAAGGAAGCGGCCGCGCCGCGTACCGTCGACATCGGGCCGGCCGCGAAGAGCCTGATCGGCAAGGTCGACGTGATCTACACGAACACCGACAACAACGTCGTGTCCGCGTACGAAGCGCTCGTGAAGGTCGCGAACGAAGCGAAGATCCCGCTCGTCGCCGGCGATACCGACAGCGTGAAGCGTGGCGGCATCGCGGCGCTCGGCATCAACTACGGCGACCTCGGTCGCCAGACGGGCAAGGTCGTCGCGCGCATCCTGAAGGGCCAGAAGCCGGGCGCGATCGCGTCGGAGACGAGCAGCAACCTCGAGCTGTTCGTCAACACGGGCGCGGCCGCGAAGCAGGGCGTGACGCTGTCGTCGGATCTCGTGAAGGAAGCGAAGACGGTCATCAAGTAAGCCGCGGCCCGACCGCCGCGCTGGCAGGCCCGATCCGGGCCTGAACGACACCGCCGGACGGGCGGCTCCCACCCGGGGCCGCCCGTCCGCTTCGCCCGGCCGTACACGTCCGGCCGGGAAGCAACAGGATTCCCCATCATGTCTCTGTTCTCGTTACTGGGCGCCCTGGAGATCGGCCTGATCTTCAGTCTCGTCGCCCTCGGGGTGCTGATCTCGTTTCGCATCCTCAACTTTCCCGACCTCACCGTCGACGGCAGCTTTCCGCTCGGCGGCGCCGTTGCCGCGACGCTGATCTCGGCCGGCTACGACCCGTTCACCGCGACGGCGTTCGCGATCGTCGCGGGCGCGGTGGCCGGCTTCATCACCGGCTGGCTCAACGTGCGCCTGAAGATCATGGATCTGCTCGCCAGCATCCTGATGATGATCGCACTCTATTCGGTGAACCTGCGGATCATGGGCCGGCCGAACGTGCCGCTCATCACCGAGCCGACGCTCTTCACCGTGCTGCAACCCGACTGGATGCCCGACTACGTGCTGCGCCCGGCGCTGCTCGCGATCGTCGTCGTGGTCGCGAAGCTCGGCCTCGACTGGTTCTTCTCGTCGCAGCTCGGCCTCGCGATGCGCGCGACCGGCGCGAACCCGCGGATGGCGCGTGCGCAAGGTATCGCGACGGGCCGCGCGACGCTCGCCGGGATGGCGCTGTCGAACGCGCTCGTCGCGCTCGCCGGCGCGCTGTTCGCGCAGACGCAGGGCGGCGCGGACATCTCGATGGGGATCGGCACGATCGTGATCGGGCTGGCCGCCGTGATCATCGGCGAGACGCTGCTGCCGGCGCGCCGGCTCGTGCTGACGACGCTCGCCGTCGTGCTCGGCGCGATCGTCTACCGCTTCTTCATCGCGCTCGCGCTGAACAGCGAATTCATCGGCCTGAAGGCGCAGGATCTGAACCTCGTGACGGCCGCGCTCGTCACGATCGCGCTGGTGCTGCCGGCGACGCGCAAGAAGCTGTTCGCGCGCAAGAACGGAGGGGCATGACATGCTGTCCGCACAAGACCTGAAACTCACGTTCAATCCCGGCACGCCGATCGAGACGCGCGCGCTGCGCGGACTGTCGCTCGAGATCCCCGACGGCCAGTTCGTCGCGGTGATCGGCTCGAACGGCGCCGGAAAGTCGACCTTCCTCAATGCGGTCAGCGGCGACCAGCGCGTCGATTCGGGGCGCATCTCGATCGACGGCACGGACGTCACGCGGCAAGCCGCGTGGGACCGCGCGCACCTCGTCGCGCGCGTGTTCCAGGATCCGATGGCCGGCACCTGCGAGGCGCTGACGATCGAGGAGAACATGGCGCTCGCGACGGCGCGCGGTGTGCGGCGCGGCTTCCGGGCCGCGCTCGACCGGCCGTCGCGCGAGCTGTTCCGCGACAAGCTGCGGCTGCTGAATCTCGGCCTCGAGAACCGGCTGACCGACCGGATCGGGCTGCTGTCGGGCGGCCAGCGGCAGGCCGTCAGCCTGCTGATGGCGTCGCTGCGGCCGTCGCGGATCCTGCTGCTCGACGAGCACACGGCCGCGCTCGACCCGAAGACGGCCGCGTTCGTGCTGGAGCTGACCGCGCGCATCGTCGCCGAGAGCAAGCTGACCACGATGATGGTCACGCACAGCATGCGGCAGGCGCTCGACTACGGCGACCGCACGGTGATGCTGCACCAGGGGCAGGTCGTGCTCGACGTGTCGGGCGACGCGCGCAAGGGGCTTGACGTGCCGGACCTGCTGCAGATGTTCGAGAGGGTGCGTCACGAGCAGCTCGACGACGACGCGTTGTTGCTGAGCTGACCGGCGGGCCGGCGCGCCGTAACATGGCACGCGCGCCGGCCTTCCTCCCTGTTTTCCTCTGACGAAACACCGGTTTCGCACCGGTGCTGTGCGGCGCGAGCGCATTGCCATATACTGTATATCCATACAGTTGTGGGTGGCGTCATGCTCGCATCCTCCATTTCTCCCGAATCCCTTCATCCGTCGCTCTGGCGCGGCTCGCAGCTCGCGCGCGGCGGCCCGCGCACGATCGATACCGGCTTCGCGTCGCTGACCGCCGAACTGCCAGGCGGCGGCTGGCCGGTCGGCGGGCTCGTCGAACTGCTGTCCGCGCAGCCGGGTTGCGGCGAGATGCGGCTGCTCGCGCCTGCGCTCGCGCGCACCGTCAGCGCCCGGCGTCCGCTCGCGCTCGTCGCGCCGCCGCAATCGCCGCATGCGACCGCGCTCGCCAGTCTCGGCGTGCCGGCCGACGCGCTGCTGTGGCTGCGCGCCGGCAGCCGCACGGATGCATTGTGGGCCGCCGAGCAGGCGCTCAAGACCGGCTGCTGCGGCGCGCTGCTGCTCTGGCAGGACGCGCGGCCCGATGCGCTGCGGCGCCTGCATCTCGCGGCCGCGCGCACGGGCGACACGCTGTTCGTGATGCTGCGCCCGCTGTCGGCCGCGCGGCAGCCGTCGCCGGCCGTGCTGCGCGTCGCGCTGTATCCCGTGCCGGGCGGCGTCTCGCTCGACATCGTCAAGCGTCGCGGGCCCGCACGCAGCGAGCCGCTCGCGCTCGACCTGCCGTCGCCCATCGTGGAGAGTCGTTATGCGCGTCTTGCTCGGCATCCATCTGCCGCGCCTGCCGCTCGACGTGTGCGCCCCGCAGCCGTCTGACGCGGAGGCCGGCGGCGCCGGCTGCGCGGTGCTCGAGCAGGGCGTCGTGCTGATCGCCGATGCGCTCGCGCAGCGGCACGGCGTGCGCGCGGGCATGAAGCGCGGCGGCGTGCTGACGCTCGCGCCCGAGACGCAGCTCGTCGAACGCGATCCCGCGCGCGAGGCCGATGCGCTGCGCGCGGTCGCGCTCGCGTTGCTGCGCTTCTCGCCGTGCGTCGCGCTCGACGACGAAGCCACGCTGATCGTCGACGTCGGCCCGAGCCTGCGCCTGTTCGGTGGCTTGCCGTCGCTGTGCCGCCAGGTGCGCGCGACGCTCGCGGCGCTCGGCTACGCGGCGCGCCTGTCCGCCGCACCGACCGGGCGCGGCGCGTGGCTGCTCGCGCGCACGTCGGCCCGTGCGCGCATCCGGCGCCGCATCGCCGCTCAGGCCTCGCTCGTCCGCTCGCTCGACGGGCTGCCCTGTGTGCTGTTGCCCGATGCGCGTCCGTATGCAGGCTGGTTCGACGGCCTCGGTTGCCGCACGCTCGCCGATCTGCGCGGGCTGCCGCGTGCGGGGCTGCAGCGCCGCTGCGGTCCCGCGCTGCTGGCCGCGCTCGATCGCGCATACGGCGAGGCGGTCGAGCCGCTTGCATGGATGGCGGTGCCGCCCGTGTTCGACGTGCGGCTCGAATTGCCGGAGCGGGTCGAATACGCGGAAGCCGTGCTGTTCGCCGCGCGGCGGCTCGTCGTGCAGCTCTGCGGCTGGCTGGCCGCGCGGCAACTGTCGCTGGCCGCGATGACGTTCGATCTCGAGCACGAGCGCGGCCGCCAGGCCGTGCCGCCGACACCGCTCGAACTCGCGTTCGCCGCGCCCGTGCGCGACGAGGTGCACTTCATGCGGCTGCTCGGCGAGCGGCTCGCGCGCGTCGAGTTGCCGGCCGCGGTGATCGCGGTGCGTCTGAAGGCCACGCGCGTCGAATCGGTCGCGCCGCCGGCCGACGATCTTTTTCCCGAGCCGGGCGGCACGCGCGAGACGCGTGCGCGGTTGTTCGAGTTGCTGGTCGCGCGGCTCGGCGCGGAGAACGTGCTGCGCGCGGCGCCTGTTGCCGATCACCGGCCCGAGGCCGCGAACCGCTGGCTGCCGCTCGATGCGCAGGCCGGCAAGCCGGCCGGCGGGCCGCCGGCCGTGCCGCCGCGCCCCGCGTGGCTGTTGGCCGAGCCGCAGCCGTTGTTGATGCGCGAGAACCGGCCGGTATTTCATACGCCGCTCAGGATGATGTCGTCGCCCGAGCGGATCGAGGCCGGGTGGTTCGACGGTCAGCTTGCCGCGCGCGATTACCACGTTGCGCAGGATGAAGCCGGTGCGTGCTACTGGGTGTTCAGGGAGCGAGCGGGGAGCGAGTCCGAGCCGCGCTGGTTCCTGCATGGCCTGTTCGGGTGAGTGGTGATGGCTGCGGAATTCAAGTTTCTTCCTGACTACGCGGAGTTGTTCTGCCGTTCGAATTTTTCGTTCCTGCATGGCGCGTCGCATGCGGAGGAACTGGTCGAGCGTGCGATCGAGCTCGGCTATCGCGGGATCGCGATCACCGACGAATGCTCGCTCGCAGGCGCACCACGCATGCATGTCGCGGCGAAGGCAGAGGCGAAGGCGAAAGGGCTGCCGGGGCTGCCGCTCGTCATCGGTTCGTATTTCGACGTCACGCCGGATGAAGTCGCGCCCGGCCACGATCCGGGCCCCGGTGCGTTCGGGCTCGTGTTGCTTGCGCAGAACCGCGAGGGTTACGGCAACCTGTCCGAGCTGATTTCGTGGCGGCGGATGGCAGCGCCGAAGGGCACCTACAAGCTGACGTCGCGGATGCTGTCGGCACCCCCCGAGGAATTCGCACATCTGCGCGGGATGCCGGATTGCTTCGCGATTCTTGTCCCCGCGTATCCGGTTCGCGCGAACGTGCTCGATGCGCAGGTCGCATGGTTTCGTGCGACGTTCGGCGAGCGTGCGCGGCTTGGGCTCGTGCAATTGCAGCGTGCGCTGGACGGTGTGCAGCGCGAGGAGATTCGCGCGGCGGGCGAGCGGCGGGGCGTGCGCGTCGTTGCACTCGGCGATGTGACGATGCACCGGCGTTCGTGCAAGGCGCTGCAGGACGTGATGACGGCGATCCGCGTCGGCCTGCCGGTTTCGGAGTGCGGTTATGCGCTTGCGCCGAATGCGGAACAGCATCTGCGTTCGCGCGGACGGATCGCGAAGCTGTTTTCGCCGGAGGAGATCGCGGAGACATGCGCGATTCTCGATGCGTGTCATTTCGACCTCGGCACGCTTCGCTACGAGTATCCCGACGAGATCGTGCCGAAGGGACATACGCCAACGAGTTACCTCAAGCAGGAGACTCGGGACGGTGCACTTCAACGTTACTCCGGAACGATACCCGAGCACGTGCAGGAGCGGATCGACTACGAGTTGGCGTTGATCGAGAAGCTGCGTTACGAACCGTTCTTCCTGACCGTCTACGACATCGTCAAATACGCGCGCAGCCAGAACATTCTTTGCCAGGGCCGAGGCTCGGCAGCGAACTCGGTTGTCTGTTTCTGCCTCGGCATCACCGAGGTGAATCCCGAACAGAGCACGATGCTGTTCGAGCGCTTCATCAGCGAGGAGCGCGGCGAGCCGCCCGATATCGACGTCGACTTCGAGCATCAGCGCCGGGAAGAAGTCATTCAGCATATCTACAGGAAATACGGCAAGGATCGCGCCGCAATCGCGGCGGCCGTTTCGACATACCGACCGCGCGGCGTGCTGCGCGAAACCGGCAAGGCGCTCGGTGTCGATCCGATGCTGATCGACCGTGTCGCGAAGGGGCATCGCTGGTTCGACGGCAGCCGCGATCTGCTGCAGCAATTCGCGACGACCGGGCTCGACCCGGCGACGCCGATGATTCGCGCATGGGCCGAACTGTCGGGGCGATTGCTCAACTTTCCGCGCCACCTGTCGCAGCACTCGGGCGGCTTCGTGATCAGCCGCGGCAAGCTCACGCGGCTCGTGCCGGTCGAGAACGCGGCAATGGACGGGCGGCGCGTGATCCAGTGGGACAAGGACGATCTCGAAGCGCTCGGGTTGATGAAGGTCGACGTGCTCGCGCTCGGCATGCTGTCGGCGCTGCATCGTGCGTTCGACATGCGCACCGCGTGGCGCGGGCCGCCGGAGCCGGACGGCGAGCCGTTCACGCTGAAGCACATTCCGCAGGACGATGAAGCGACTTACGACATGATCTGCCGCGCCGATACGGTCGGCGTGTTCCAGATCGAATCGCGCGCGCAGATGTCGATGCTGCCGCGCCTGCGGCCGCGCACCTATTACGATCTGGTGATCGAGGTCGCGATCGTGCGGCCGGGGCCGATCCAGGGTGGCGCGGTGCACCCCTATCTGAAACGGCGCCAGGGCATCGAAAAAGTCAGTTACCCGAAGGAAGACCTGAAGCCCGCACTTGAACGCACGCAGGGTGTGCCGATCTTCCAGGAACAAGTGATGCAGATCGCGATGATTGCGGCTGGTTTCACGCCCGGCGAGGCCGACGAACTGCGTCGCGCGATGGCCGCGTGGAAGCGCAAGGGCAATCTGGAGCAGTATCACCGCAGGATCGTCGACGGGATGCGCGAGCGCGACTATCCGCCCGAATTCGCCGAGCAGATTTTCGAGCAGATCAAGGGCTTCGGCGATTACGGTTTCCCCGAGAGCCACGCGGCCAGCTTCGCGAAGCTCGCCTACGCCAGCAGTTGGCTCAAATGCCACGAACCGGCGATCTTCCTCGCCGCGTTGCTGAACAGCCAGCCGATGGGTTTCTATCCGCCGTCGCAACTCGTGCAGGACGCGAAGCGGCACGGCGTGCAGGTTTTGCCGATCGACGTCACACAAAGCAATTGGGAAGCGCAGCTCGAAGCGCTGCCCGGCCAGCCACCTCCGCATGGCCAGCCGGCCGTTCGGCTCGGGCTGTCGCTCGTGAGCGGGCTGGGCGAAGCCGCCGTTCGCAGGATCGAAACCGCGCGCACTGCCGGCCCGTTCGAGAACGTCGACGCACTCGCGCGCCGCGCGCAGCTCGAGCGCCGCGATCTCGAAGCGCTCGCCGCCGCGAACGCGCTCGCGACGCTCGCCGGCCATCGCCGCGATGCGTTGTGGCAGGCCGTCGCCGCGGCGCCGGAGCGCGACCTGCTCGCCGCCGCGCCGATCGACGAGCCGGAGAAGCCCGCACTCGGCGCGCCGTCCGAAGCCGACGACATCCTCGCCGATTACGACACCACCGGCCTCACGCTGAACCGCCACCCGGTCGCGCTGCTGCGGCCCGCGCTGCGCGCGCGGCGGCTGTCGTCCGCGGCCGAACTGCACGACCGTCCCGACGGCCGGCTCGCCCGCGCATGCGGGCTCGTGACCGCGCGGCAGATGCCGGGCACCGCGAAAGGCGTGATGTTCATGACGCTCGAGGACGAAACGGGCTGCGTGAACGTGATCGTCCGGCCCGAGCTGCTCGCGCGGCAGCGCCGCGAAACGCTCGATTCGCGGCTGCTCGCCGCGTCCGGCGTGTGGCAGGTCGCGAGCGACGTGAGGCACCTCGTCGCGCAGCATTTCGAGGATCTGACGCCGCTGCTCGGCGGCCTGCGCACGTCGAGCCGCGAATTCCACTAAGGCCGGCATGCACGCGGCACGACGGGCGCGACACCGTCCGATCATCGCCGCGCCGCACCGCCTCCAAAGGCCGGAAGCCGACCCCGATACGCGTTACGGCATCACCGGCGGATGGTAGGCGAGCGTGCCTGCGAGTGCCCAGAGCATGAAGATCACGAGCGGCAGGTGAACAACCAGTTGCGTGAACGTGAAACCGACAATGTCGCGGGCCCGCAAGCCGAGCACGCCGAGGAGCGGCAGCATCCAGAACGGGTTGATCAGGTTCGGCAATGCCTCCGCCGCGTTGTAGACCGTCACGGCCCAGCCCAGATGAACCTGCAGCAGTTTGGCCGCCTCGATGACGTACGGCGCCTCGATGATCCACTTGCCGCCGCCGGAGGGCACGAAGAACCCGAGCACGGCCGAATACACGCCCATCACCGCGGGAAACGACGCATGCGACGACATCGCGACGAAGAAGTGGGCGAGGTGATCGGAGAGCGGCAGCCCGGCGGGCGCCGCCGCTTTGGTCAGGATATAGGCGATCCCGCCGTACAGCGGAAACTGGATCAGCACACCCGCAACCGACGGCACCGAACGCGCGACGGCATTGAGGAATCGCCGCGGTCGCCAGTTCAGCAGCATCCCTAGCAGCAGGAACAGAAAGTTGTACGTGTTCAGGTTCGAGATCGCGATCAGCGGGTTTTTCGTCGTGAACTCGTGCCAGGCCCAGATCGCACCGATCGCCACGATCACGACGGTGACGAGCGGGCTGTATTCGAGCCAGTCTCCCGGGCGGGTCGGGCGGGCGAGCGTGGCATGGCTTTCGTCGAGCGCAATGCCCAGCTCCGTCGCGGTCTTCACCCGCGCGTCGTTGGGCGCGGACCGATACGCGATCAGCAGCGACGCGACGGTCAGCACCGCGGCCATCAGCATCGACTGCGGGAGAAAGATGGTCTCGGTGAAGGGGATGACGCCGGAGATCGCCAGCAGCGCCTTGGGCAGGCTGTCCGGATTCGCCTGCAGTTGCGACGCGGATGAACTCAAACCCAGCGCCCACGTCGCGCCCATGCCGAGATAAGCGGCCGCGCCTGCTGCGCGGTAATCCATGCGCAGATCGGTACGGCGCGCCAGCGCACGAACCAGGAGGCCACTGAAGATCAGGCTGATTGCCCAGTTGAACAATGACGCAACGATGCTGACGAGCGCGACGAACGTCACCGCTGCGCGCCCCGACGACGGCACGCGCGCGAGCGCACCGATTAACCTCGACGCGGGCGGCGATACCGCGACGACATAACCCGAGATGGCGACGATCGCCATCTGCATCGTGAACGGGATAAGGCTCCAGAAGCCGTCGCCGAACGCCACGCCGACCCGCGTGATCGGCGCACCGGCCGCCAGTGCGCCCGCCGCCACGATCATCACCGCGAGCGCAGCGAAGATATAGGCGTCCGGGAACCACTTCTCCGACCAGCGAGCCATGCCCGCGGCCATCCGTTCAAGCACGCGTTCGCGGTCAGCCGCCGGCGCGTCGCCGCGCTGCACGCCCATCAGCTCTTTCATCTCGATCTCCTTGCCCGTCACGGCTTCAGTTTGTTTTTTCATAAATTTGAATGGCCGCGGCCAGATCTTCCAGCGCGGTGCCGACGGCCTTGAACACGGTGCGCTGAAGAGCGTTCGTCCGCCCCTGCGCTTCGCCCCGGCACAGCGCCGTCAACGTCCGGCTCAGGTGGTCGGGCGCAATGACGCTGCGCGCCAGCGGACCCAGCAGATCGCCGGATTTTTGCGCGGCCTCGTCCGTATCGACATAAATCTCCGCCTGCCGGAAGCAGTCGTCGTCCGCTTCGCGCATGCGCGGTGTAAAACTGCCGATCAGGTCCAGATGCGAGCCCGGTGCGAGCCACTTGCCGCAGACGATCGGTTCCGTCGCCAGCGTCGCGCAGGTGACGACGTCCGCGCGACGGACGCTCTCCTCGAGATTCGTGACGGCCGCTGCATCGAAACCGGCGCCGGTCAGCCGGTCGACCAGTCGAGCCACTGCGTCGGGATCCTTGTCCCACACCTCGACGTGCGAGATCGGCAACTGGCTGCGATACGCGAGCGGCACCAGGCTGCCGACCCGGCCGGCACCCATCAGCACGAGGCGCGATGCGTTGGGGCGGGCCAGATAGGTGGCGGCCAGCGCCGACGCAGCAGCGGTGCGGCGCGACGTGATTTCGTTTCCGTCCAGTTGCGCGACCGGGTTGCCCGTCCGCCCGTCATAGAGCACGTAGGTCGAGTGCAATCCGGGCATGCCGTGTTCCGCATTGCCCGGGAAGATGTTGACCGTCTTGATGCCCAGATAGCCGTGGTCTTCCCACGCGGGCATGATGAGCACCGTGCCTTCGTCTTCGCTGCCGGCATTGAGCACGTGCGAATGACGCAGCGGCACGTGGCAGCCGTCGACGAACGCTTGCTTCAGGCGTGCGACCAGCGATTCGAAATCCAGCGCGTCGCGTGTCGCGACGGCGTCGAAATGTTTCATGGTGAACCTTTCCTCAATCGGGGTTTAGGCGTCGATGCTGACGTCGGTTGCCGGAATGGCCTGACAGGCGAGGCACATGTCGGCTTCGTCCGGCCCGGATCCGCTCAGATGCGTGACTTCGCCCGATACGACCTTGACCGCGCAGCTCTCGCACTGTCCGACCCGGCAACCGCTCGGCAACGCGATGCCGAGACGCTCCGCGAACGACAGCAGGCTGCCGTCGCCGGGCGTCCAGGTGGCCGTGCGACGCGACCGCGTGAACTGCACCGCATATCGCTTCGACGGGTCGAGCGTCGGCCGGGACGGCGATCTGAACGCTTCCTTGAAGATGTCGAAAGGCGGCACGCCGCGCGCGATCAGCCCCGACGTGATCGCCTCCATCATCGGTTCGGGGCCGCACAGATAAAACCGCGCGCGCCGCCGGATCAGATCGTCGGCGACCACGTCGGCCGACAGGTAGCCGTGTATCTGATAGTCGCGTCCCGGCGTCTCGTCGTGCGGCTGGTTGTAGCAGTTGACGACTTCGAGCTTCGGCAGTCGCCGCTTCAAGGTCTCGATGCGGTCGCGGAACGCGTGCGTCCTGCTGTTCAGGTTGGCGTAGAAGAGTCTCGATTCCGGCGCCCGGTCCGCCTGATCCCGGATCGATTCCAGGTACGAGATGAACGGCGTGATGCCGATGCCGCCCGCGAACATCACGACGGGCTGCCGCGATGCCGGCGGCACGACGAACGTGCCGCCGGGCGCACCGAGCAAGACGGGATCGCCGACCTCGAGCGCGCCGTGAATGTAGGACGACATCGCGCCTTCGAACGCCGTGCCGTCGCCGGCCCGGCCTTTCTGGTGGCGTACCGAGATGGCGTAAGTGCGGCGATCGTCTTCGCGGGCGGCGCCCGTCAGCGAATAGGCGCGCGTCGTCCCGCCGTCGCCGAGCGACGGGATATGCAGCGTCACGTGCTGACCGGGCAAATAGTCCGGCAGTGCGCCGCCGTCCGCGGCTCGAAACGTGACGGTTCGCACGCCGCTCGCTTCCTCGCGAATGGCGGACACCACAAAGTCCCGCAGGCCTTTCCACGATCGGCGCGCCGGATCGACCGACTGGTCGCGCCGGATGCGGCAGCGCACGGAACGCAGCGGCGACGATCCGCTGACCGGATCGAGTTGCGTCGCCGACACGAGTTGGTTGAAATTGCTGTTGTCGCGGCCGCCCACGGCGAGCGCGTCCTGGCCGACCTCGTCGCACGCTTGCCACCAACCGTATTCGGCCACGATCACGTTGCGCGCCAGTTCCGGTACGACGCGCGCCTTGAAGCGCGCCGAGCCGTTCGTCGTTTCGATCAGGCACCAGTCGCCGTCGACGATGCCGTGTTCGGCCGCCAGTTCGTCGTTGAGTTCCGCTATCGGATGCGGCGCGCGGCGACGCAGGCTCGGCAGGCCGCGATGCTGGCTGTGGCAGTAGTACCCGTTCTTCATCGAGGTCAACGTGCAGGGAAAGCGCCGGCGATTGTCCGCGTGCGCATCCTCGCCATGCTGCGGCGGCACGTACTGCGGAACGGGCGGGTAGCTGTGACGATGCAATTTCTCGGAATACAGTTCGACGCGCCGCGTCTCCGTGTCGAAGCCGCGAATGCCGTCGGGCGTTGCTGCAGCGTATTGCCGCTCGCGTTGCGGCAACGGCCTGTAGATGCCTTCCGGATGGGCGCGCAGCGACGCGACGTTCAGCCCGAGCGGTTCGAGCACGTGATTCCATCCGGCCTCGATGCTGCCGCCGAAGAACGCGTCCTGCATCCCGAGCCGCACGGCCAGGTCGAAGACGATGTCGTAGTCCGCCCGGCTCTCGCCTCGCGGCGGCACCATGCGCTGCCTCAACTGCACGAGTTCGACCGCGTGCTCGTCGATCTCGAAACCGAGTCGCAGACCTTCCCGTTCCCACGGCGTGTTCACCGGAAGCAGGATGTCCGCATAGCGTGACGACGGCGTCTCGAAGAGATCGCAGTGAACATGGAAATCGAGCGCGCAGAGCGCGTCGTGCGCGAGGCCGCCATCCGCCTGGGACAGCACCATGTTCGTGCCGAACGCGAACAGCGCGCGCACGCGGTAGGGTTCCCCGTCGAGGATGGCGCGATAGACGTCGCGTGCCGTTACCCAGCCTTGCGCGGGAGGGCCGAGCGGCCGCTCCGCCAGGCCGAGCGCTTTCGCGCGTTGCCGCGGGTTCAGCATCGCGTAGCTGCTGACCGCGTTGGCCGGCTGCTTCGTCCATGCCCGATTCGAGCCGCGCGTGTCGAACGCACCCGTCAACGCATACATCGTCGCGATGGATCGCTCGGTCTGCGTGGCATTGGTGTGCATGCCGACACCCGACCAGGCGTGATAGGCAATGGCCTGATGCGGCCGCAGCATTTCAGCGGCCTTCACGATGTCGGCTGCGTCGACGCCGGTGATCGTGGCCGCATAGTCCGGCGTATAGGCGTCGAGCGCCTTCGAATAGAGGTCGAAGGCCGGCGTGCAGTCCACGTCCACGCAGCGGCCCGCCGCATCCCGGATCGCCACGCGGCGCACGCCGGTCATCAACAGGTCGGCAGGCCGGGGCGCGGTTTCCTCTCCGGCGAGTTCCAGTCGCTCGAGCGTCGCGTTCCAGCGCACATGGCGGTTGCCCGACGCATCGCCGTCGAGGTCCCGCTCGCGCAGAAACCGCCCGGTGTCGGCCCGCACGAGCAACGGGCCGTTCGTCCATTCGCGCACGAATGCATCGTCGACGTTGCCGGTCGCGATCATCTGCCGCGCGATCGCCATCGCGAGCGCGCCGTCGGTACCGGGATGGACGCGCAGCCACAGGTCGGCCTCCCGTGCGAGCGCGGTCGGCCGCGGATCGACGACGATCAGCCTGGCCCCGTTGCGGCGGCCTGTTGCGATCGCATCGGCCTGCGCGAGCCAGGTGTTGGCGGGATTGTTTCCCCACAGCACGATGAGTTCGGCATGCCGGTAATCCGCGACGGGAATGCCGCAGCCGAACGTAAAGGCATGCGCGCTGTCCTTGTGCCAGTTGCAGATCTCGGTCGCATAGCAAATATTCGGACTTCCGAACAACCAGACGAATCGCTCGACCCAGTCGATGCTGTCGCTCATCGGCGTGCCGCTGGGCGTGGTGACGCCGAAGGCGACCGACTCGGCGCCGTTTTCCCGCTTGAAATACGCGAGACGCTCCGCGATCTCGGACAGCGCCTCGTCCCAGCCGATGCGTTGCCAGCCGGGATCGACGGCATTCTTCGGGCGCGTGCGGCGCATCGGATACAGCACGCGGTTCGGGTTATGCACGAGTTCGGGGGCTGCTTTCCCCTTCATGCACATCGCGTGGCCGGTCGGGTGCGTATCGTCCGGTCGGACCTTGATCATCATGTCGCCACGCACGACGTTGATCGTGCCGCATCGCGACCGGCACAACGTGCAGTAGCCCTTCTTTTCCTGCGTCTCCATCGGTTTGCATCGTCCGCTTCATGTTTGCGACTATGCTAGGAAGCGGCGGCAGCCATGACAAATTCATCCTTTCGATGGTCCGGTATATATTGAATCAATATCGCGTCCATCGACCTGTTGTACTGTTCGGGCCTTCGAGGCAGTGCTGATCCGGAGCTGCCCGGACTTCTCGGATCCTTTCTCGTGAACACGCACGTCACCCTGCGCCAGATCGAATACTTCGTGTCCGTTGCCGACACGGGGCAAATTTCGAAGTCGGCCAATCTTTGTTCGGTGTCTCAATCGTCGATGACGATCGCGTTGAAAAACCTCGAGGATGCGGTCGGCGTCACGCTGCTTCTGCGTCATCCGAAAGGCGTGCGCCTGACACCGGCCGGCGAGCGGTTCCTGCGTCATGTGCAGCACGCGACGATGTCGATCGATCGCGCCGTGGCGGCCGCGCAGGAGCAGCCGGAGCAGACCGCCGGGCATGTCCGGATCGGGGTGACCGAAACTATCTCGGCCTATCTGATGCCGTCGCTGATGTCCGCCATTTCCCAGCGCTTCGACAACCTGAGCGTCAGCATCGTCGAAAGCGAACGCGAAGCCATCGAGACCATGCTGGTCGACGATCGCCTCGATATCGCGCTGCTGCTGGTGTCGAATATCGCGGAAGTCGGCGACCTGAAATACGAGACGATTCTTCGCTCGCCGCGCCGGCTGTGGACCCATCCTGGGCATCCGTTGCAGGACGCCCATCGCGTCACCCTCGAGGACGTCGCGCGCGAGAACTATCTGCTGCTCGACATGGACGAGCACCTGCGAACCGTCGGCAAGTACTGGGGGAGCTACGGCATCGCGCCGAACGTCTGGATGCAGAGCAAATCGATCGAAGCCGTGAGAAGCCTCGTCGCGCTCGGGCACGGGGTGACGATCCTCTCGGATCTCGTTTATCGGCCGTGGTCGCTGGAGGGAAACCGGATCAGCCGTCGCAATCTCAGCGTGACCGTGCCGACGATGGACGTCGGCGCGGTGTGGCGGCGGGGCGGCGCGACGTCGGCGCCGTGCCGCGCGCTGCTGGAGCTGTTCCGGTCCTGGAGAAAGACGGCCGGGTAGCGGGAAGCGCACTCGCGCATGCCCCCGCCGCGCGATGCATACCAGTCGCCCAAAGTGGTTCTATCCTGGTCTGATTTCGACGCCCGAAAACCCGGCAAACCGGCCGCTCGAACTGTCCCCTTGCATACCAATCCGGGTAAATCCCTATCCCGCACTGCGTTGTAAACAAAGGCTTTGTCGATACTAAAACGCTTGCCGGGCAAGGCTTCCGGCGATTTTCGCACCGCTAATACCACTTCGTTGACTGGTATTATGGTGGTTATATAATGCGTTCACTTTCGACGGCCCGAGGTCGTCGTCCGACACCCGGAGACACATGGAAACCAGCTGGTCCGAACTGGCGCCCGATCCGCTCATCGACACGCCGCTTTATCTGCAGCTCGCCCGCAACCTGGCGAGCGCGATACACGGCGGCGCGTGGCAGGCCGGCGAGGCGCTGCCGTCGGAGCGGCTGCTGTCGGTGTCGGTCGGCGTATCGCGGATCACGGCACGCCGCGCACTCGCGCTGCTGGTCGAGCAGGGGCTGATCAAGCGGGCGCGTGGGGCGGGCAGCTTCATCACGCCGCGCGTCGCCGATCCGCTGTCGCGTCTCGTCGGCTTCACCGCGAAGATGCGGCAGCGCGGTTTCGTGCCCGATTCGGTATGGCTGTCGCGCACGCTGCGCGCCGCCACCCGCGACGAGCTCACGCGTCTCGGTCTCGCGCCCGGCGCGACGGTGGCGCGGCTCGAACGGCTGCGCCGCGCGGACGGCATCGTGATGGCGGTCGAGCATTCGACGCTGCCGGCCGCGGTGGTACCCGATCCGCAGGCGCTCGGCGCGTCGTTGTACGAATACCTCGAAGCGCGCGGGATGACCGTCGTACGCGCGCTGCAGCACTTTCGCGCGGCGAACGCGACGCACGCGATCGCGAAATGGATGGCGGTGAAGCCCGGCTCGGCGCTGCTCGTGATCACGCGCATCGGCTACGGTGCCGACCAGCGCGCGATCGAAGTGTCCGAAACGTATTGCCGCGACGACTATTACGACTTCGTCGCCGAACTGAAACGCTGACGCGCGAGACTGCCCGCGCGCGACAGGCGCGAAGCAACGACACGGATTTGCAAATCACGACGCGGATGCCCGCGTCACCAGATCATCAAGAGAACGTCATGCTGACTGGAAACATCCTCACCCCCGACGGCTGGATTCACGGTTCGCTCGATAGCGAGAACGGCCGCATCACCACGCTCGACGGCAAGCCCGTCGATCCCGCGAAGAACGACGCGCCGTACATCCTGCCGGGTTTCATCGACCTGCACGTGCACGGCGGCGGCGGCGCCGACGTGATGGAAGGCGGCGACGCGATCGAGACGATCGCCCGCACGCACGCGCAATTCGGCACGACGAGCCTGCTCGCGACGACGATGACCGCGCCGCGCGACGAACTCATGAAAGTCGTCGGCAACCTCGGCACCGTCGCGCGCACCCGCACGCCGGGCGGCGCGCGCGTGCTCGGCGTGCACCTCGAAGGGCCGTACATCAACCCCGGCAAGCTCGGCGCGCAGCCCGACGCGGCCGTGTCGGCCGTGCTCGACGAAGTGCTGAAGTACCTGTCGATCGCGCCGATCCGGGTCGTCACGCTCGCACCGGAAATCGCCGGCCACATCGAGATCATCGGCGAGATGGCTGCGCGCGGCGTGCGCGTGCAGCTCGGCCACTCGCTTGCGACCTACGACGACGCCGTCGCCGCGCTCAAGCACGGCGCATGCGGCTTCACGCACCTGTTCAACGCGATGTCGCCGCTGCATCACCGCAACCCGGGCCTGGTGGGCGCGGCGCTGGCGCATGCCGAATACGCGGAAATCATTCCCGACCTGCTGCACGTGCACCCGGGTGCGATTCGTGCCGCGCTGCGCGCGATTCCGCGCCTGTACGTCGTGACCGACAGCACGTCCGCAACGGGCATGCCCGACGGCGAATACCGGCTCGGCAGCCAGCACGTGACGAAGTGCCTCGGCGGCGTGCGGCTGGCCGACGGCACGCTCGCCGGCAGCACGCTGACGATGGACCAGGCGCTGCGCAACCTCGTGTCGCTCGGCCTGCCGATCGCCGACGTGTCGAACCGGATGTCGCGTTATGCGGCCGACTACCTCGGCGTCGCCGATCGCGGCCGCCTCGAGCGTGGCGCATGGGCCGACCTCGCGGTGTTCGATCGCGACCTGAACCTCACCGCGACCTACGTCGAAGGAGAATCGATTGTCGAATATGCTTAAGGAAGCGCGCGAGTCCGCCCAGGTCGTCGCCGCGCAGATCGCCGACACCACGCGCGTCGAAGCGCTCGCCGGCCAATTGCTCGATCACCCGCCGGCCGTTGCGCTGACGGTCGCGCGCGGCAGCTCGGATCACGCCGCGAGCTATTTCGCGAGCCTGACGATGAGCCGCCTCGGCGTGCCGGTCGCGTCGCTGCCGATGTCGGTCGCGACGCTGCAGCAGGCGCCGCTGAAGGTGCAGGACCAGCTCGCGATCGCATTCTCCCAGTCGGGCAAGAGCCCCGATCTCGTCAATACGATGGCCGCGCTGCGCGAAGCCGGCGCGCGCACCGTCGCCGCCGTGAACGTGCTGCCGTCGCCACTCGCCGACGCGTGCGAGCATCAGTTGCCGCTGCTCGCCGGCCCCGAACTGTCGGTCGCCGCGACGAAGAGCTATATCGCGATGCTGTCGTTGTCCGCGCAGATCGTTGCCTACTGGCAGCGCGATGCCGCGCTGGTGAGCGCGCTGCGCGGCCTGCCCGACGTGCTCGCGCAGGCCGGCCGGCTCGACTGGTCGCCGGCCGTCGCCGCGCTCGAGGGCATCGAGCGGATGATCGTCATCGGCCGCGGCCTCGGTCTGGCCATCGCGCAGGAAGCCGCGCTGAAACTGAAGGAAACGTCCGGCATCCAGGCCGAGGCGTTCTCGAGCGCCGAAGTCCGCCACGGCCCGATGGAGTTGATCGACCGCGACTATCCGCTGCTCGTGTTCGCGCCGCCGGGGCCCGAACAGGCCGGCCTCCTGCAGCTCGCTGAAGACATGCGCGCCCGCGGCGCCGCCGTGCTGCTCGCGGCGCCCGCCGGCACGCCCGGCGCGACGCTGCCGCTCGCGCAGTCCGCCCATTCGGCGCTCGACCCGATCGCCGCCATTCTTTCGTTCTACGTGATGGCGGCGGATCTCGCCGTCGCGCGCGGCCGCAATCCCGACACGCCGCGCCACCTGAACAAAGTCACCGAAACGCACTGATAGCCGAGACAGCCGATGAGACGCGCCGAGGAGTCCCAGTTGAAGAGCCCCACCCACGATCAGATCGTCCTGCTTGCCCCGCTGACGGGGCCGATCGTCGCGCTGGCCGACGTGCCCGATCCGGTGTTCTCCGGCGGGATGTTCGGCGACGGCATCGGCATCGACCCGCTCGCGGGCAAGCTCGTCGCGCCGTGCGCGGGCATCGTGTCGCATCTCGCACGCACGGGCCATGCGGTGACGATCACGACGCCGCAAGGCGCGGAAGTGCTGCTGCACATCGGCATCGACACCGTCGAGCTGAACGGGCAGGGCTTCGCCGCGCACGTCGAAGCCGGCGCGCGCGTCGAAGCGGGCGATCTGCTGATCGAGTTTGACCAGGACACGGTCGCACGCAGCGCGCATTCGCTCGTGTCCGTGATCGCGATCGCGAACTCCGACGCGTTCGAGGTCGTCGAGCGCGCAAGCGGTTTTGCGACGGCCGGCGAGACGCCGCTGCTCGCATTGCGCGGCAAGGGCGCAGCGGCCGCACAGGCGGCGCAGGCCGGCGCGGCGGCACACAACGAAGTGCGCCGCGAGATCGTGCTGGCGCAGCCGGGCGGCCTGCATGCGCGGCCGGCCGCGCGTGCACGCGAAGCCGTGCGCGGGTTCGACGCGACCGTCGACGTGCGGTTCGACGGCCGCAACGCGTCGATCGCGAGCGTCGTCGGCCTGCTCGGCCTCGGTGCCGGCGAAGGCGCGACGGTCGAACTCGTCGGCCGGGGCGCGCACGCGCAGCAGGCCGTCGATGCGGTCGAGCACGAGCTGCTGCGCGAAGCGCACGGCGAAGTCGAGGAAAAACCGGCGCGGCTGAGGTCGCCCGCGCCGCAGACGATCGCGCGCAACGTCGGCGCTCCGATTGATCCGAACACGCTCGCGGGCGTCTGCGCGGCACCGGGCATCGCAGTCGGCACGCTGGTGCGTCTCGACGACGCGGAAATCGTGCCGCCCGAGCAGGCATCGGGCACGCCGGCCGCGGAAAGCCGCCAGCTCGACCAGGCGCTGAAGGCCGTCGACGGCGAACTCGACGAAACGGTGCGCAACGCGTCGGCGCGCGGCGCGGTCGGCGAAGCGGGCATCTTCGCGGTGCATCGCGTGCTGCTCGAAGACCCGACGCTGATCGACGCGGCACGCGACCTGATCAGCCTCGGCAAGAGCGCGGGCTTCGCGTGGCGCGCGACGATCCGCACGCAGATCGACACGCTGTCGAAGCTCGACGACGCCTTGCTCGCCGAACGCGCGGCCGACCTGCGCGACATCGAGAAGCGCGTGCTGCGCGCGCTCGGTCACACGAACGGCGCGGCGCGTGCGCTGCCCGACGAGGCCGTGCTCGCGGCCGAGGAATTCACGCCGTCGGACCTGTCGTCGCTCGATCGCCAGCGCGTGACCGCGCTCGTGATGGCGCGCGGCGGCGCGACGTCGCACGCGGCGATCATCGCGCGGCAACTCGGCATTCCGGCGCTGGTTGCGGTCGGCGATGCGCTGTACGCGATTCCGGACGGCACGCAGGTCGTCGTCGATGCGAGCGCGGGCCGTCTCGAACACGCGCCGACCGCACTCGACGTCGAGCGCGCGCGCCACGAGCGCCAGCGCCTGGACGGCGTGCGCGAAGCGAACCGGCAGTTGGCAGGCGTTGCCGCCGAGACGGTCGACGGTCGCGCGATCGAGGTCGCCGCGAACATCGCGACGCTCGACGACGCGAACACCGCGGTCGACAACGGCGCGGACGCGGTCGGCCTGCTGCGCACCGAACTGATGTTCATCCATCGCCAGGCCGCGCCGACGGTCGCCGAACACGAGCAGAGCTACCAGTCGATCGTCGACGCGCTGCAGGGCCGCGCGGCGATCATCCGCACGCTCGACGTCGGCGCCGACAAGGAAGTCGACTACCTGACGCTGCCGCCCGAACCGAATCCGGCGCTCGGCCTGCGCGGCATCCGCCTCGCGCAGGTGCGCCCCGATCTGCTCGACGATCAGTTGCAGGGCCTGCTCGCGGTGAAGCCGTTCGGCGCCGTGCGCATCCTGCTGCCGATGGTCACCGACGCGGGCGAACTCGTGCGGCTGAGAAAGCGCATCGACGAATTCGCGCGCGCGCAGGGCCGCACCGAGCCGATCGAGGTCGGCGTGATGATCGAAGTGCCGTCGGCCGCGCTGCTGGCCGACCAGCTCGCGCAACACGCGGATTTCCTGTCGATCGGCACCAACGACCTGACGCAGTACACGCTCGCGATGGACCGCTGCCAGGCCGATCTGGCCGCGCAGTCCGACGGCCTGCATCCGGCCGTGCTGCGCCTGATCGACATCGCGGTGCGCGGTGCCGCGAAGCACGGCAAGTGGGTCGGCGTGTGCGGCGCGCTCGGCGGCGATCCGCTCGCGGTGCCGATTCTGGTGGGCCTCGGCGTGACCGAACTGTCGGTCGACCCCGTGTCGGTGCCGGGCATCAAGGCGCGAGTGCGCCGTCTCGATTACCAGTTGTGCCGTCAGCGCGCGCAGGATCTGCTCGCGCTCGATTCGGCACAGGCGGTAAGGGCAGCAAGCCGCGAGGTCTGGCCGCTCGACTGAACGTCGACGGCGGGCGCGCGGCCCGTTTCGGTACAAGAGCGTAATTAGGTCAACGACGATTAACGACGAGACAAGGATTGGAGGACTGAATGAACGGGAATCCGTTTCTGAAAATACAGGGCCTGGGACGGGCGCTGATGTTACCGATCGCGGTACTGCCGGTTGCCGGCATTCTGCTGCGACTCGGCCAGCCCGACGTGTTCAACATCAAGATGATCGCCGACGCCGGCGGTGCGATCTTCGACAACCTGCCGCTGCTGTTCGCGATCGGCGTGGCGGTCGGCTTCGCGAAGGACAACAACGGCGTTGCGGCGCTCGCGGGCGCGATCGGCTACCTGATCGAAACCGCGATCATGAAGGACATCGATCCCAAGCTGAACATGGGCGTGCTGTCCGGGATCATCGCGGGTGTGGTAGCGGGCTTGCTGTACAACCGCTACAAGGACATCAAGCTGCCGGACTACCTTGCGTTCTTCGGCGGCAAACGGTTCGTGCCGATCATCACGGGGCTGGTCTGCGTGATACTCGGCATCGCATTCGGGTACGTCTGGCAGCCGGTCCAGCACGCGATCGACGCGGCCGGCCAGTGGCTGACGACGGCGGGCGCGATCGGTGCGTTCGTGTTCGGCTTCCTGAACCGCCTGCTGCTCGTCACGGGCCTGCACCACATCATCAACTCGCTCGCGTGGTTCGTGTTCGGCAACTTCACGCCGCCCGCCGGCGGCGACATCGTGCACGGCGACCTGCACCGCTTCTTCGCGGGCGACCCGACCGCGGGCACCTTCATGGCCGGCTTCTTCCCGATCATGATGTTCGGCCTGCCGGCGGCGTGTCTCGCGATGCTGCACGAAGCGCCGAAGGAGCGCCGCGCGATGGTCGGCGGCCTGCTGTTCTCGATGGCGCTCACGTCGTTCCTGACCGGCGTGACCGAACCGATCGAATTCAGCTTCATGTTCCTCGCGCCGGTGCTGTACGTGATCCACGCGGTGCTGACGGGGCTGTCGCTCGCGATCTGCCAGATCCTCGGCGTGAAGCTCGGCTTCACGTTCTCGGCCGGCGCGATCGACTACGTGCTGAACTACGGGCTGTCGACGAAGGGCTGGATCGCGATCCCGCTCGGCATCGCGTATGGTGCCGCGTACTACGGGCTGTTCCGCTTCTTCATCCGCAAGTTCAACATGGCAACGCCGGGCCGTGAGCCGGCATCGGCCGATGCGGCAGTCGAATCGTACGCATCGGGTGGCTTCGTCGCACCGGCTGCGGGCGCCGCCGCGGCTGCGCCGCGTGCGCAGCGCTACATCGCGGCACTCGGCGGCGCGGGCAACCTGTCGGTCGTCGACGCATGCACGACGCGTCTGCGCCTGACCGTCGTCGATCCGGAGAAGGTCTCGGAGCCGGAACTGAAGTCGATCGGCGCGCGTGGCGTGCTCAAGCGTGGCGGCAACAGCGTGCAGGTGATCATCGGGCCCGAGGCCGACATCATTGCCGACGAGATGCGTGCGGCGATCGGCAGCGGCGCGACCGGTGCGGCAGCGACGGCGACGGCCGCCGCGGCGCAGCCCGTCACGGGCGCGGCCGCCGGCCCGCTCGATCCGGAACCGGCCCGCTGGCTCGCGGTGTTCGGCGGGGCGACCAACGTCGTGTCGCTCGACGCGATCGCGACCACGCGCCTGCGCGTTGTCGTGCGTGATCCGTCGGCGGTCGATCGCGATCGTCTCGGCGCGCTCGACGTCGCGTGGGTGTCGCTCGACACGTTCCACATCGTCTGCGGCAACGCGGCGGCACGTTATGCCGAACAGCTCGGCGCGCGCCTGCCGCCGTCGGGCAGCGGGGCGGCCGCACAGCCGGCCTGATGCGATGAAGCCGGCCTGACCCGCGACGCGGGTTCGGGTCGGCCGGCAAAACGAAAGCGGCTTGCGATGCGTCGCAAGCCGTTTTTCTTTGGCGGGGCGATTGCGCGATGCGTTCGCCCGCATCGCGTATCGCTCAACCGTTCACTGGTTCGTCAGCGTGAAGGTCGGCTTCCGGTAGCCGATGCCGGCCCGGTCGAGCTTCGGCAATTCGCGTTGCGTGAGCAGCGTCGCGAAACCGGCCCAGTCGCGCTGCAGCGCGGCCGTGTCGACGTGATGCGTGTCGCCGCGCTTGAAGCGCACGCCGGCCGCGTACGGCAGCTCCCAGCCGGCCCGGTGCCACGCGCGCTCGGCGAGCGCGAGCAGCCGCGGATAGGCCATGTATTCGAGGAAGGTGTCGTTGCGCATCACCTCGCCCCACGCCTGCCCCTGCATGCCTTCGATGCGCGGCGCGGGGCCCGTGCCCGTGACCTCGAACGTGTTGCCGTCACGGTCGCCCATCACCTCGGCGTTCTGCGGCAGGTTCTCCGGCGCGAGCGAGAACACCTTGTACTCGTCCGTCGCGTGCGAGCCCCAGTAGTAGCCGCGCTCGCGCGGGTTGAGCGTGTACGGGAAGTCGAAGTACAGGTAGTCGGGCAGCGCGAGCACCGTCAGGTAACCCTTGCCGCTCAGGTCGCGTGTACTGTCCGATGCGCCCCAGAAGATCGTGTCCCACAGCGACACCATCACGTGACGCGTGCTGAAGTCCTGCGGCCCGTTCGCATGCTTGATGCCGTCCTGCCACGCAGCCATCGTGTCGATCCCGTTCGCGTTGACCGCCGCGCTCACCTGTTGCGCGAAACGCGTCGGCAGTTCGTCGATCGACTTGATTTCGCCGCGCTGGAGCAGCGCCGTGCAAGCGGGCGAACGCGCCCACGGCTTGTCCTGCGCGGCGAGATCGATACGCCCCTTGTTCGGATCGGTGCCGTTCAGCGGCTGGAAGCCCGCGCCGAGGAAGATGTTCTTCGCCTCGTCGCCGCCGTAATGCCAGATGTGCAGCGGCGCTTGCGCATCGGCATGCATCGCCGCGATCTCACGGATCACCTTCGATGCGAAATTGAGCGCGCCCGGTACGCACGGGTTCAGGTCGCTGCGCCGGTCGTAGAACTGCACCGTCGTCAGGTTCGACGTGTCCTGCGGATCGAGCAGCCGGTATGCATTCGCTTCCTGCTCGCGGCCGGCCGCATGCAGGCGGCGGTAGCGCGCCTCCATCGTCACGACGGCCGCGCGTGCATGCGCGGGCATGTCGATCTCGGGGATGATCTCGACGAAATGCGCGGCTGCGTAACGCACGAGCGCCACGTAGTCGTCGCGCGTCAGGTAGCCGCCGCCGGAGCGGTTGTCCGGGCCGGAGCCGAGTTGCGGCAGCAGGCAGCGCGTCTCGCTCGGATCATGGCAGCGGCGTCCCCCGATCTCGGTCAGCTCGGGCAGGCCGGGAATCTCGATACGCCAGCCCTCGTCGTCGGACAGGTGCAGGTGCAGCCGGTTGAGCTTGTACGCGCTCATCTGGTCGATCAGGCGGCGCAGCGTCGCCGGGTGCTTGAAGTTGCGCGCGAGGTCGACGTGCATCCCGCGATGCGTGAAGCGCGGCGCATCCTCGATGAGCATCGCCGGGATCGGGCCGCCGCCGGCCGGCGCGAGCGAGAAGAGCGTCTGCACGCCGTAGTAGAGGCCCGCGCGATCGTAGCCCTCGATGAACACGCCGCGCGGCCCGATCGCGAGTCGGTAGCCGCCCGGCGTCGCGATGTCGGCCGGCAGGCGGCGCGGCGCGACCGCGCCCCACACCGGCACGCGCGCGCCGTCGAGCCCGAGTGTCGTCGCGCGATCGCGCAGCGCCGCGACCTGCGCGTCAGGCAGGTTGGGCAGCGCGAGTTCGACGCCGCGCAGGTCGAGCGTGCCGGGCAGCGGCTGCTCGCGTTTCACGCTCGGCAGCGCACGGGTTGCGTCGGGCCGTGCGGCCACGGGCGGCGCGTTGCCGGTCGAGTTGTTCTGCGCGTCGGCCGGCAGCGATTCGACGTAGCGAAGCTCGTCGTCGGTGTCGTTGTAACGAAGCACGGCCGGCGGCGCGCCGTCGACGACCACGTACGGGCGCGGAATCACGTCGCTGTAGCGCAGCAGCCAGTATTCGGCGACGAACGGCAGCTCGATACGTTCGCCCGGTGCAAGCCGCACCGAGCCCGGCTGCGGTGTCAGTTCGTACAGGTCGCCGGTGAGCCGCCGCAGCGCGAAGCCCGGACGGTCGATCCGCAGCAGGCGGCGGATGCTGTGCAGGTAGAGCTTCCAGCCGCCGTCGGCGATCGCCTGATGGCCGCGGTTCTGCAGGATCAGGCGGCCTGTCGCGCAGGCCGCGCCGTCGGCGCCGAGATCGGCGCACGGCACGCCGGCCGCGGCCGCGTGGTTGTTGTCGACGGCGACGCGCAACGCGAGGCCGTTCGACAGCAGCGCCGCGAGATTGGCCGGTTGCGCGGCCGGTTGTGCTGCCGATGGTGCGGTGCCGGCGGTCGACGCAGGCTGCGCGCCGATCGCGACCGGCGACAGCGCCGCGATCAACAGGCCGGCAAACAGGGATGGCAAGGTACGCTTCATTCGAACTCCTGAGAAAAAAGGGGGCGTGGCGGCGTCGTGGAGCGACGTCGCTGCGTTCGGGTCTTTCAATGGAGCTGCGGGAGATACAGCACGCGGGGCGATGCGGCCGCACCGCGCGCATTCGACACGCGGGGGCGTGCGTTACGGAACGGGGGGCGGGCAGGCGTGCCGATCGGATCGGCGGGGTGGCGTACGCGTGCTCATCGACGGCGCGCGGCAACCGCCGCGGCGGCGTGGCGGCCGCAACCGGCTGCGCTCGACCGGGTGCGCACGACGGCGACGGCGGGCGCGGCCGCCCACGGATGACGACACGGCGCGCACGCGCGCGCCACACACGGGATTCGCATGTCTCCCCCACCAGATGGATTCGGCCTGTCAGCGGCCGTGTCCAAAGATCTTATGAAACCTTTTATTGGTATTCAAGTGGTATCAATCTGGCGCTAAATTGGCATCGGCGTGCCGGGCCTGTCCGCGCGGCCGGGACGAAAAAAAACCTCGCGCGAAGCGAGGTTCCGTCCGGACAGCGGCGGTGCGATCCGCCGCACGCGTCACGCGTCAGTCGCGGCGCGCCCGCACGGGCGCTTCCTGCGTCTTCTGCCGCGCTTCGAGCCACATCGCGTTGACGATGCCGAACGACAGCGCGACGCCGATACCGAGAATCCAGCTGAAATACCACATGATCCGACTCCTTGCGAAACGGTGGACGGGGGCGCCTGCGCGCCCCGGCCCGGTTCAATACATCGAGTGCTTGTTCTCTTCGAGCGTCTGGTGCGTGACCTTGCCGCGCATCACGCGATACACCCAGCTCGTATAGAGCAGGACGATCGGCAGGAACACGATCACCGCGAACAGCATCACCTGCAGCGTCATGTGGCTCGACGTCGAATCCCACACGGTCAGGCTGCTGCGCGGGTCGAGCGACGACGGCATGATGAACGGGAACATCGAGAAGCCCGCGGTCAGGATCACGCCGGTGATCATCAGCCCGGTGCAGAAGAACGCGGTCTTCTCCTGCTTCGAGCCGGCGAGCAGCAGCGCCAGCAGGCCACCCGCGATCCCGACGACGGGCGCCGCGATCATCCACGGATACTGGCTGTAGTTCGCGAGCCACAGGCCCGAGCCGGCGGCGACGTCCTTGAGCAGCGGGTTCGCGACCGTGTCGGTCGCCGCGGCGCGCGTGATGTGGAAGCCGCCGATATACGAGGCGATCAGCACGCCGGCCAGCACGAACAGCACGACTGCGAGGAACGCTGACACGCGCAGCGCGATCGATGCACGGCGTGCGATCACGCCGTCGGTCTTCATCTTGATGAACGCGGCGCCGTGCGCGACGAGCATCGTGAGGCTGACGAGTCCGCACAGCAGCGCGAACGGGTTCAGCAGCGCCCAGAAGCTGCCGTAGTAGGTCACGCGCAGGTCGCTGTCGAACTTGAACGGCACGCCCTGCAGCAGGTTGCCGAACGCGACGCCGAACACGAGCGCCGGCACGAAGCCGCCGACGAACAGGCCCCAGTCCCAGCCCGCGCGCCAGCGCGGGTCAGGCCGCTTGCTGCGGTAGTCGAAACCCACCGGCCGGAAGAACAGCGCGAACAGCACGAGCAGCATCGCGAAGTAGAAGCCGGAGAACGACGCCGCGTAGACGAGCGGCCAGGCGGCGAACATCGCGCCGCCGGCCGTGATCAGCCACACCTGGTTGCCTTCCCACGTTGCACCGACGGTGTTGACGATGATGCGGCGCTCGTCGTCGGTCTTGCCGAGGAACGGCAGCAGCGCGGTCGCTCCCATGTCGAAGCCGTCGGTGACGGCGAAGCCGATCAGCAGCACGCCGACGAGCAGCCACCAGATCAGCTTGAGAGTTGCATAGTCCATAGCGATTCCTTGTTCCGTTTCGGGTGCGTGCTCAGGCCGGGGCGCGCTCGCTGGCGGCCGCGAGTTCGTGGTGGTAACGGCCGGTGTGCAGCGACGACGGGCCGAGGCGCGCGTACTTGAACATCAGCTTGATCTCGATGACGAACAGCACGGTATAGAACAGGATGAAGCCCGCGAGGCTCAGGTACAGGTCGGTCGGCGTCAGGCTCGATGCCGACAGGTGCGTCGGCAGCACGCCCGCGATCGTCCACGGCTGGCGGCCGAGCTCGGCGACGATCCAGCCGAATTCGATCGCGATCCACGGCAGCGGAATTGCCCACACCGCGTAGCGCAGGAACCAGCGGCGGTTGTCCTGCAGCAGTTCGCGGCGCGCGCAGAACCAGAACGCGGCAACGAACGTCGCGACGAACAGGAAGCCGAGGGCCACCATGATCCGGAACGAGAAGAACACGGGCGCGACCGGCGGGATCGTCTTCTTCGCGGCGGCCTTGATCTGCTCGGGCGTCGCGTCGACCACGTTCGGCGTGAACTGCTTGAGCATCAGCCCGTAGCCGAGATACTGCTTGTGCTGGTCGAACAGCTCGTGCGTCGCGGCGCTGGTGTCGCCTTCCTTGATCTTCTGCAGCGCGCCGTACGCGATCATCCCGCTCTGGATGTGCTCCTCGCTGCGCTTCATCAGGTCCTTGAGGCCGATGACGGGTTCGTCGATCGAGCGCGTCGCGATCAAGCCGAGCGCGTACGGGATCTTGATCGCGTAGTCGGTGCGCTGTTCCTCCTGGTTCGGAATGCCGATCAGCGTGAACGGAGCCGGCGCGGGTGCCGTCTCCCATTCGGATTCGATCGCGGCGAGCTTCATCTTCTGCACTTCGCCGGTCGTATAGCCCGATTCGTCGCCGAGCACGATCACGCAGAGCGTCGCCGCGAGGCCGAAGCCGGCCGCGACCGCGAACGAGCGCAGCGCGAAGTCGACGTCGCGCTTCTTCAGCAGGTACCACGACGACACGCCGAGCACGAACATCGCGGCCGAGACATAGCCCGCCGACACCGTGTGCACGAACTTCACCTGCGCGACCGGGTTGAACAGCACGTCGAACAGGCTCGTCATCTCCATGCGCATCGTCTGGTAGTTGAACTCGGCGCCGACCGGGTTGTTCATCCAGCCGTTCGCGACGAGGATCCACAGCGCGGACAGGTTCGAGCCCAGCGCGACGAGGAACGTGACGATCAGGTGCTTGACCTTCGACAGGCGGTTCCAGCCGAAGAAGAACAGGCCGACGAACGTCGATTCGAGGAAGAACGCCATCAGGCCTTCGACCGCGAGCGGCACGCCGAAGATGTCGCCGACGTAGTGCGAGTAGTACGACCAGTTCGTACCGAACTGGAATTCGAGCGTGATGCCGGTCGTCACGCCCATCGCGAAGTTGATCCCGAACAGCTTGCCCCAGAACTGGGTCATGTCCTTGTAGACCTGCTTGCCGGTCATCACGTAGACCGCTTCCATGATGACGAGCAGCCAGGACAGGCCGAGTGTCAGCGGCACGAACAGGAAGTGGTAGAGCGCCGTGATGCCGAACTGCAGACGTGACAGATCGACGACTTCACTACTTATCATGGTGGTCTCCCTCGGTGGGTGCAGGCGCCGGCACCGAAAGCAGCTTCTCGGCGACGGCGGCAGGCGGAAGCGACATGTGCTCGGCCTGCGGATGATTGAAGAATGCGTATTTGAGCGACATCAGGAGGATCAGCTTGACGATCAGCACCAGGGTGATGTCGCGGGCGAGGGTCGGGCCGCGTGCCCACGCGGCGATGCGCGCGCGCCAGCCGATCGTGCCGGCCGGCCGCGGGGGAGGCGGCGCAGGCTCTTTATTGATCGAGATCAAGGCGAATATCCTGAATCGATTTAGGTCGGTTTTGGGGCGACTTTACGTCGGATTTATGACGGCCGTGAAGCTGTTTTAATCCTTTTGCGCCGGACATGCCAATTTTAAAAGGACTGCTTTCCGATGCCGAGTGCTGCGCTGCGGCAGACCGTCGCGAAACGCGGGCCGAAACTTGAGGCAGATCAAGGTTATGCGGAAGGGGGCCGCAAACAGCCTAATACCTGATGAATCAGGTCAATTAATCGGCGGAGAAACGAACGGAGAAGCGCGTGAAAAGCGCGCGCAAAAGACGGGCGAAAAAAAACCGCTGCCGGTCGGGCAGCGGTTTTCGATGAGGCGCTCTAAATCGTCGGGGATTTATGCGTATTCGGCGAGGGCGGTGCGCATCTTTTTCATCGCACTCGCTTCGATCTGGCGGATACGTTCCGCCGACACGCCGAACTCGGCGGCGAGATCGTGCAGCGTCGAGCCGCCCGAGCCGTCGTCGTCGACGTGCAGCCAGCGCGCCTCGATGATGCGGCGGCTGCGCGCGTCGAGCGCGTCGAGCGCCTGCGCGATGCCGTCAGTCTGCAACGTGTCGCGCTGACGCGCGGCGAGCACGGCGGTCGGCTCGTTATGCGAGTCGGCCAGGTAGGCGATCGGCGCGTACGACTCCTCGCCGTCTTCCACCTGCCCTTCGAGCGCGATGTCGCCGCCCGACAGGCGCGTTTCCATCTCGGACACGTCTTCGCGCTTGACGTTGAGCTCCTGTGCGAGGCCGTCGATTTCCTCGGGCGTCATCGCCTGCATGCTCTTCTTGTGGCTGCGCAGGTTGAAGAACAGCTTGCGCTGCGCCTTCGTCGTCGCGACCTTCACCATGCGCCAGTTGCGCAGGATGTACTCGTGGATCTCGGCCTTGATCCAGTGGATCGCGTACGACACGAGACGCACGTTCTGGGCCGGATCGAAGCGCTTCACGGCCTTCATCAGGCCGATGTTGCCTTCCTGGATCAGGTCGCCGTGCGGCAGGCCGTAGCCGAGATAGTTGCGCGCGATCGACACGACGAGCCGCAGGTGCGATAGCACGAGGCGGCGCGCCGAATCGAGGTTGTTGTTTTCGCGGAATTCGGTCGCGTACTGGCGTTCCTCTTCCGGCGTCAGCAGCGGAATGCGATTGACGGCCTGGATATACGCGTCGATGTTGCCCAGCTGGCCCGGCAACATCGATTGAGCTGCGAGCGCCAGCGAGCCTGCCGATTCGGCCTTGGCCGGCGTCGGGCTCAGGGTGTTCGGAAGGGTCAGGGCGTTGCTCACTAAAAAACTCCTTTGGAATCAGGGACAAACCCCGGGTCTCGGATGAAAGACCGGAGCCAATCTTAGCACTCCCGTAATCCGAGTGCTAATTCCTTAGAGCGGGCGTGGGCATCGGAGTTCCCGGTTTTCTATCGAAGTAGTCGAGTCGATAGTCTAATCTGCGACCAAAGCGGCGGATCGAAGTTCCGTAAACCGTTGTTTCTGATAGGAATCAGTAGACGATTTCGATTTTTGTCGTTTTGGAAGGAAGCCATTTCGCTTCGTGATGCCGATCCGAAAAGTCCTTTACCATACCATTCAGTTCGCTCGGGCCAGGCCGGTGCGGCCGGCTCCATTCAACCCAAAAAGTTGGAGTGTCAGATGAACAATAAGAAGAATCGCCGGCCCCGCAGCCGGCTTGCGCTGCACGCGATGCTGGCGGCGTCACTTCTGGGCGGATCGGGCGCGGCATTTGCGGATCGATGGGGGATCCAGGCGGGCGGCGGGTTTTCGGATCGTCACGGGATCGACAAGGCCGATCTCGGCGTGGTGTGGGATCCGGGCTGGAACTGGTGGGAAATCGGCGGCTGGCACTTCACGTTCGTGATGGAAGGCCACGTCGGTTACTGGCACACGGGCGGCAACGTTCACAGCGGACTCGGCGAGATCGGCGCGACGCCGATGTTCCGCTTCATCAAGAGCGCGGGCCAAGTGCGCCCGTTCGTCGAGGCCGGCGCCGGCATCCGCTTCCTGACTTCGCCGACGATCTCCACCCATCTTTCGCTGGGGACCTCGTTCCAGTTCGTGGACGTCGTGGGTGTCGGCGCGCAGTTCGGAGAACGGCAACAATATCAGGTCGGTTACCGTTTTCAACATGTGTCTAACGCGGGTATCAAAGAGCCGAATCCTGGTATAAATTTCCACCAGTTCTACGTGCAGTACAACTTCTGATCCGCATGCCCGCGCACGGCGTGCGCGTTGCCGAGGAGTCAGGCGATGGCGAAGGTGGTCGATGCGATCCGCGCGCTCGAGCGCGATCGGTTCCGAGCGATGGTGGACGGGGACGGCGAGGCGCTCGACGCGCTGTTGTCGGACAAGGTGTTCTTTGTTCACACCAACGGCAAACGTGAAACCAAGCAGCAGTTCATCGACGCCATCGTCGCAGGCCGCCGCCGCTATCGTCAGATCGAAATCCAGTCGCAGGACGTGTTGCCCGTTGGCGACGAAACCTGCGTCGTCACCGGGCGCGCGTTGATCGAGATGGAAACGAACAACGGCGGCCTGGTCTTCCCGATTGCCTATACGTCGGTCCACACCCACGAGCAGGGCCGCTGGAGCCTGCTCGCCTGGCAGGCGACGCGGTGCGCGACCGAGACATGAGCGCGCGTGGCGCTCTTTTTCATGTCCCGACCGAAGCGGCCTTCTGGGCCGCTTTTTGTTGCCTCGTGCGACGCGGATCGCGCGGCGCACGGGCGGTCACGCCCCGTTCGCTGACGTTTGAACCCTGAATCGAAGCCCGACGGTCAGGCCGCCGCGCGGCGGTCCGTGCAATGCCATGCCGAGCGGTTGATCGCGCTGACGACCGCGTCGAGCGCGGCGCTCGCCGCTTCCGCGTGCAGGCCGACGCCGTGCCGCTGCGGTGCATCGCCGACCCGGCAGCCGACCGACACCGCGAACCGGCCGTCCGTCGTGCGCGCGTGTTCGCACGACGCGACGTCGATCGACGCGCCGGCGGCCGCCGCAAATGCCGCGGCCAAACGTCGCACGGCGTCCTCCGGCGTCGCGTCGGCCGCCGGCGCCGCCGCGATCTCGCGGTTCCGCCAGCGCGCGTTGCTGCCGTGGCGTGCGGCCGGGCCGTCGGTCTCGAAGAATTCGCGGGCGAACAGCGCGCAGATCGCGTCGCCCGTCACTTCCTCGCCGGACGTGTCGGCGAGCGTCTGCACCGCGTGACTGAATTCGATCTGCACGCGCCGCGTCGGTGTGAAGCCCATCCCGCGTTCGAGCAGGAACGTCGCGCCGCCCTTGCCGGACTGGCTGTTCACGCGGATCACCGCGTCATAGCTGCGGCCGAGGTCGGCCGGGTCGATCGGCAGGTACGGCACTTCCCAGACCGCGTCGGGGCGCTGCTGCGCGAAGCCCTTGCGGATCGCGTCCTGGTGCGAGCCCGAGAACGCGGTGAACACGAGGTCGCCCGCGTACGGATGGCGCGGATGCACGGGAATCTGGTTGCAGCGTTCGACGACGCGGCGCACCGCGTCGATGTCGGAGAAATCGAGGCCCGGGTCGATACCCTGCGTGTAGAGGTTCAGCGCGAGCGTGACGAGATCGACGTTGCCCGTGCGCTCGCCGTTGCCGAACAGGCAGCCTTCGATGCGGTCGGCGCCCGCGAGCAGCGCGAGTTCGGCCGCCGCGACCGCGGTGCCGCGATCGTTGTGCGGATGCACGGACAGCACGATGCTGTCGCGATACGCGAGGTTGCGGTCCATCCATTCGATCTGGTCGGCGAACACGTTCGGGCTCGCGGCTTCGACGGTCGCCGGCAGGTTCACGATCATCTTGTGGTCGCGAGTCGGCCGCCAGGTCTGCGCAACGGCATCGCAGATTTCACGCGCGAACGTCAGCTCGGTCATGCTGAAGGTTTCCGGCGAGTACTGGAAGGTCCAGTGCGTGTCGGGGCGCGCGGCGGCGTGCTCCTTGATGATGCGCGTGCCGTCGACCGCGAGCGCCTTCACGTCGTGCTTCGACATCCCGAACACGATGCGGCGGAACGACGGGCAGACCGCGTTGTACAGGTGCACGATCGCGCGCGGCACGCCTTCGAGCGCGTCGAACGTGCGTGCAATCAGGTCTTCGCGCGACTGCACGAGCACCTCGATCGTCACGTCGTCCGGAATCCGCTTGTCGTCGATCAGCTTGCGGACGAAATCGAAGTCCGTTTGCGACGCCGACGGAAAACCGACTTCGATCTCCTTGAAACCGATCGCGACCAGCATCTCGAAGAACTCGAGCTTCTGCTCGATGCTCATCGGCTCGATCAGCGACTGGTTGCCGTCGCGCAGGTCGGTGCTCATCCAGACGGGCGCGCGTTCGATGGTGCGGGCCGGCCAGCGGCGGCCATTAAGGCGGACGGGTTCGAACGGACGGTATTTGTCTTGCGGATTGCGCTGCATCTTCGGGACCTCGGGTCTCAAGTCGCGAGCGAAGACGGGCGGCAGGGGCGACGGTTGGCGCTGCCTCGCACCGCGGCGCACGATGGCGCTACGGATGCGGATGATCTTCGCGAATCGACCGACGGATAGACGGACGAATGCTGACGACTTCGGGTTGTAAAAACTGCGAGAGGGGTACGGCGAGGAACTGCTGGGAGGGACCGTGCGGACAGCACACGGCGCTACGACAGCCTTAGGCTAGTCGTAGCGATAGCGGCCGCGCTAGGCGGCCGGAGGTAATTCGGAGGGTGTTCGGAAAGGAACGCATGGCGGCCACTCTATGCCAGATTGCGGGCGCGTGTCAAATGGCCGGGGCGCGGGGGCGGGTCGACGCCGCGCCGTCAGCGCGCGATGCGGGCGATCTGCACGATCGTTGCGACCTGTCGCGCGACCGTGTCGGGCACCGGCATCTCGCCGCGCAACACGGCGTCCGTCCAGGCGGCCGTCGTCGTCGCATCGCGCGATTCGGGCAGTGCGACGGGCGGCGCATCGGTCGACGAACGTTCGGCTTCGATCAGCGTGTCGCACACGCCGTCGTGCAGCCAGTCGACCTGCACCTGGCGTCGCGTGTCGGCGACGGCCTCGCCTTCGGTGCCGCGCGCGAGCAGCGCACCGCCGAGCGCGGCGTCCGGATGGTCGCGGAACAATTGCGCGAGGCTGTCGCGGTACGGCGGATGCGTGTAGTTGACGAGCCGCAGGCCGGCCGGCGCGAACGGCTGCAGGATCTTCACGAGCGTGTGCGTCGAGTTGCGCACGCCGAGCACGCTGCGCATCGACAGCAGGTGCGCGATGCGCGGCGCCAGCGCTTCGATCGGCGCGAACGCGACGCGGCGCTCGGCGAGCGTGTCCTCGATCGCGTCGTGCGACGTCGACGGCGGAAGCGACAGCGCCGTGAAGATCTCGGCGCTCGTCACGCGGCCCGGATCGCGCTCGACGCCGTGCACGAGCACTGGCACACCTTCGCGCGCGAGCAGCAGCGCGAGCAGCGGCACGAGGTTCGGTTGCTTGCGCGCGCCGTTGTAACTCGGGATCGACACGGGACGGAACGCGGCGTCCTGCACGTGCACGGGCTCGAACGACGCCTGCGCGGCGGCGAGCATCGCGGCCAGTTCGTCGGCGGATTCGCCCTTCAGCCGATAGGCGATCAGGATCGCGCCGAGTTCGACGTCCGACACGCGTGCGTCGAGCATCGCGCGATAGAGTTCGAACGTATCTTCGGACGACAGCGCGCGCGCGCCGTGCGGGCCGCGGCCGATTTCCTTGATGAAGCGGGCGCAAGGGAACGGAACGGCGGCGGGATCGTGGGAAGCGGTCATCGGGGTGTGGGGCGGGCGGCCGGCATCGGGCCGCGCGGTGAGCGGTGAGGAATGCCCGAGTATCGCACGGGCGTGGCCGGCGTCAGCGCGGCCGCGCATCGCGTCGCGCTACACTCTGGTTCCCGGCGGTGCGCGCGCCGGCTGCGCCGCGCCTGTGCCGTTGCCGGCCGAATACGACTACGAGAGACATCCCATGAAGCTCTACAGCTATTTCCGCAGTTCAGCGTCGTACCGCGTGCGGATCGCCCTGAACCTGAAGCAGCTGCCGTTCGACTATGTGCCCGTGCACATGCTGCGCAACGGCGGCGAGCAACTGAAGGACGAGTACCGCGCGCTGAATCCGGATGCGGTCGTACCGACGCTGACCGACGGCGACGCGACGCTGCAGCAGTCGCTCGCGATCATCGAATATCTCGAGGAAACCCATCCCGAGCCCGCGCTGCTGCCGAAGCAGCCGGTCGATCGCGCGTATGTGCGCGCGGTCGCGCTGCAGGTCGCGTGCGAGATCCATCCGCTCAACAACCTGCGCGTGCTGAAGTATCTGAAGCACACGCTGCAAGTGCCCGAAGAGGCGAAGAACGCGTGGTACCGGCACTGGATCGAGGCGGGCTTCGAAACGCTCGAGACGCGTCTGGCGAACGATTCGCGTACCGGCAAGCTGTGTTTCGGCGACACGCCGACGCTCGCCGACGTGTGCCTCGTGCCGCAGGTGTTCAACGCGAACCGCTTCTCGATCGACACGACGCGCTACCCGACGATCCAGCGGATCGCCGATCATGCGGCGACGCTGGATGCCTTCAAGGCCGCCGAGCCCGGCGCGCAGCCCGACGCAGAATGAACGTGGCGCCCGGTTTGCGGGCGCGCATGAAAAAGGGCGCCCGAAGGCGCCCCGTGCAATGCGTGCCGGCGGCGTTCAGCCGAGCAGCGCGTCCGCGAATTCCTCGGCGCTGAACGGCTGCAGGTCCTCGACCTTCTCGCCGACACCGATGAAGTAGACGGGCACCGGGCGTTGCCGTGCGATCGCAGCGAGAATCCCGCCTTTCGCGGTGCCGTCGAGCTTCGTGACGATGAGGCCCGTGAGGCCGAGCGCGTCGTCGAATGCCTTCACCTGCGTGAGCGCGTTCTGGCCGGTGTTCGCGTCGATCACCAGCAGCACCTCGTGCGGCGAGCCGTCGTGCGCCTTCGAGATCACGCGCTTCACCTTCTTCAGCTCTTCCATCAGGTGGAGCTGCGTCGGCAGGCGGCCGGCCGTGTCGGCCATCATCACGTCGATCTTGCGCGCGCGCGCGGCGCTGACCGCGTCGAAGATCACCGCGGCCGGATCGCCGCTTTCCTGCTGCACGACCGTCACGTTGTTGCGCTCGCCCCAGACCGCCAGCTGTTCGCGCGCGGCTGCACGGAACGTGTCGCCCGCGGCCAGCAGCACCGACTGGTCGAAGCTCTGCAGGTGCTTCGCGAGCTTGCCGATGCTGGTCGTCTTGCCCGCGCCGTTCACGCCGGTGATCATCATCACGAGCGGCTGCGCGCGGCCGAGCATCAGCGATTTCTCGAGCGGCTTCAGCAACTCGACGAGCAGGTCGTGCAGCGCGCTCTTCACCTGCTGCGGGTCGGTCAGCCGGCCCGTGCGCACCTTTTCGCGCAGCGCGTCGAGCAGGTACTCGGTCGCGTCGACGCCCGCGTCGGACATCAGCAGCGCGGTTTCGAGCTCCTCGTACAGCTCCTCGTCGATCTTCGTGTTGACGAAGACGCCGGTGATGCTCGAGCCGGTCTTGGCGAGCCCCGTTTTCAGGCGCGCAAGCCACGACTTCTTCGCGGATGCGTCCTGCGTTGGCGGCGGGACGATTTCGACCGTCTCGACGACTTCGTCGCGGCCGTCGTTGGTCGGTGTGACCGTCATCACGACAGCCGGTGCGGCCGGTTGCGCGGGCGCTTGCGGCACGTCGGCCGCGGGGGGCGGGGCCTCGACCGCGGGCGCATCGGACAACGCGTCCGCTTGCGACGCGTCGGCCGATTGCGCTTCCGCCGGATCGGGCTCCTGCGTTTTCTTGAATCGTTTGAAGAAGCTGAACATGGTCTGACGTCGGGAAGAGGGCGGGCCGCCGCCAGGGGCGGGGTGCCGGAGGGGCCGTTCTGCGTTCGCGCGGACGCGGCGCACGGTGGCCGAAACCGTGCATTTTATCAGTGCGGCGTGGCGCTCGCGTCAGTGCGCGTCGCCGCTGTGGTAACGTGCGCCTGTTTGGCGGTGCGCCCCTGCGCGCGCCCGGTCCCTCCGTTGTCACTATTCCGTATGTCCCGTTCCTCTTCCGGCCGCCCGGCGGCCCCTCCCGGCCGCGGCAAGCCGCACACGATCCGCATCATCGGCGGTGACTGGAAACGCACGCCGCTCGCGGTGCTCGATCTCGACGGCCTGCGGCCGACGCCCGATCGCGTGCGCGAAACGCTGTTCAACTGGCTCGGCCAGGATCTCGACGGGTGGCGCTGCCTCGACCTGTTCGCGGGCACCGGCGCGCTCGGCTTCGAGGCAGCGTCGCGCGGTGCGGCAAGCGTCGTGATGGTCGAGCGCCATCCGCGCGCCGCGCAGCAGCTGCGTGCAATCAAGGACAAGCTTGGCGCCCGCACGGTCGAGGTTGCCGAGGCCGACGCGCTGCGGCTCGCGGCCGGGCTCTCGCCGGGCGCGTTCGACGTCGTGTTTCTCGATCCGCCGTTCGGCGAACCGGCCGTGCTCGAGCGCGCACTCGCGCTGGCGGCGCCGCTTGTTTCGGCGGACGGCGCGCTGTACGTCGAGACCGGCGCGGAACTCGATCCGGCCGCGCACGACGCGCTGGCGGGCTGGGAGGTCGTGAAGCACGGCAAGGCGGGTGCGGTTCACTATCATTTGCTGCGGCGCGAAAATGATGAATAATGCGCGTTCGATACGAGGCGGCGCGCCGCAAAGGCGACGCATGCCCATCTCGGCAGTGGCGTGCGCATCGCACGGCTGCCATCCCGTTTGCGTGATGACAGGAGGAGCGACATGGTAGTCGCCGTGTATCCCGGTACGTTCGATCCGCTGACGCGCGGGCACGAAGACCTCGTGCGGCGTGCGTCGAGCATTTTTGATACGCTGGTGGTTGGGGTTGCCGACAGCCGCGCGAAAAAGCCGTTCTTCTCGCTGGAAGAACGTCTGACGATTGCGAACGAGGTGCTCGGCCATTATCCGAACGTGAAGGTGATGAGCTTCACCGGTCTCCTGAAGGATTTTGTCCGCACCAACAACGCACGCGTGATCGTGCGTGGCCTGCGCGCCGTGTCCGATTTTGAATATGAGTTCCAGATGGCCGGGATGAACCGCTATCTGCTGCCCGACGTCGAGACGATGTTCATGACGCCGTCCGATCAGTACCAGTTCATCTCGGGGACGATCGTGCGTGAAATCGCGCAGTTGGGCGGCGATGTCAGCAAGTTCGTGTTCCCGTCCGTCGAGAAATGGCTGACCGAGAAAGTCACCGCGATGGGAGGCCCTGCCGCGTGACGCGGCGCCGGCCGGTTTCGTTGCGAAGCCGGCCGCCGGCCTGAAGAAGTGAGATCAGTATGGCTTTGATGATTACCGACGAGTGCATCAATTGCGACGTGTGCGAGCCCGAGTGCCCGAACGGCGCGATTTCGATGGGCCCGGACATCTATGTGATCGACCCGAACAAGTGCACCGAGTGCGTCGGCCATTTCGACGAACCGCAGTGCCAGCAGGTATGTCCGGTCGAATGCATTCCGCGCGATCCGCAGCATGACGAATCGCACGCGCAATTGATGGAGAAGTATCACGTGTTGATCGCCGCGAAGGGCGACGACGCGTCGTGATCCTGCGGTGACGCGCGCGCCTTCGTCTGCCGGCGCACGTGTCTCGCTTCCCAATCGGCGCCGCCCGGCGCCGGTTCTTCCGTTTCAGGCCAGCAGCTCGCGCAATGCCGCGACGAGCGCATCGCATTCGGCGTCGGTGCCGACGGTGATGCGCAGATGCTGGTCGACCCGCGGCAGCCGGAAGTGCCGCACGAAAATTTCCCGTTCCTTCAGCTTCGCCGCAAGCGCGCCCGCATCGTGCGCGGGATGGCGCGCGAACACGAAATTCGCGGCCGACGGCACGGCGTCGAAGCCGAGTGCGTCGAGCGCATGCGTGAGCCGCGTGCGGCTGTCGATCACGCGCTGGCAGGTCGCGTCGAAGTAGTCGGCGTCCTCGTATGCGGCCTGCGCGGCGGCTTGCGCGAGCCGGTCGAGCGGATAGGAGTTGAAGCTGTCCTTCACGCGATTCAGCGCGTCGATCAGCGCCGCATCGCCGAACGCGAAGCCGACGCGCATGCCCGCGAGCGAGCGCGCCTTCGACGTCGTGTGCACGACGAGCAGGTTCGGATAGCGGTCGATCAGCGTGATCGCGGATTGCGCGCCGAAATCGACGTACGCCTCGTCGATCACGACCACCGACGACGGGTTCGCGGCCGCGATCCGCTCGACGTCCGCGAGCGGCAGCGCGCGCCCGGTCGGTGCATTCGGGTTCGGAAACAGCACGCCGCCGGCGTCATCGAGATAGTCGTCGACGCGAATCGAGAAGTCGTCCGCGAGCGGCACGACCGTCGTCGCGACGCCGTACAGGCGCGCATAGGTCGGGTAGAAGCTGTACGTGATGTCTGGAAAGCGCAGCGGCCGGTCGTGCTTGAGCAGCGCCTGGAACGCGTGCGCGAGCACCTCGTCGGAACCGTTGCCGACGAACACCTGCTCGGGCTTGATGCGGTGATGGGCCGCGACCGTCTCGCGCAGTGCGCGCGCGACCGGGTCCGGATAGCGGCGCAGCGTGTCGCCGGTGTCGCCGAGTTCGCGTGCGATCGCCGCGACCACGCGCGGCGACGGCGGATAGGGATTCTCGTTGGTGTTCAGCTTGACGGGGTGCGCGAGCGCGGGCTGCTCGCCCGGCACGTAAGGCACGAGTTGCTGAACGACGTCGCTCCAGTAACGGCTCACCGCTTGGCTCCTGTCGGGCAAAACGACGAGATTACCGCATGTGGACGTAGCGGTGGGAAGGGCAGAGCCGCCCGACGAGGACGGACGGCTCGATGCACCGTGCCGGTGCGATGCGCGTTCAGTTGCGATGCAGCTGCATCGTCGCGCGGTCGAGTTCGCCCTTGACGACCATCGGCATCACGGCGAGCGCACGTTCGATCGACGCGTCGATCACATCCTGTTCCTCGCGGCGCGGCGGTTTCAGCACGAAGTTCGCGACGTCGGGCTTCGCGCCGGCGCGCGCGCTTTCCGGAATCAGGTCGCGCGGATGGCCGATGCCGATCCGCAGCCGCCAGTATTGCTGCGACGACAGGTGCGCGGAGATGTCCTTGAGGCCGTTGTGGCCGCCGCTGCCTCCGCCGAGCTTCAGCTTCACGGTGCCGGGCGGCAGGTCGAGCTCGTCGTGCGCGACGAGGATCTGGTCGGGCAGGATCTTGAAGAATTGCGCGAGCGCGACGACCGACTGGCCCGAACGGTTCATGTAGGTCTGCGGTTCGAGCAGGTGGACTTCCTCGCCGTGCAGGCGCGCTTTCGCGTAGAAGCCGTGGAAGCGGCGCTCGTCGCGCAGCGTCGTGCCTGCTTCGCGGGCGAGCTGGTCGATCAGCCAGAAGCCGGCATTGTGGCGCGTCGCGGTGTATTCCGCCCCGGGATTGCCGAGGCCGACGATCAGTTTGATCATGACGTTTCGAAGGCGGTAACTGCCGCCTGGGCGCAGAAAAAGAAAAACCCGCCGGGCAAGCCGCGGCGGGTTGCGTCGACCGTTTCGTGAAACGGATCGATTGGGCGCTTAGGCAGCCGGCGTATCGCCTGCTGCGTCCGACACGGCACCAGCCGGGACCGTCGCCGATGCGACAACCGGGTTTTCCGCATCGATGTGTGCGACCAGCGCGACGCCGTTCGGCAGCGTGATGTCCTTCGCGTGCAGCGATTGACCGGCTTCGATCTTCGACAGGTCGACTTCGAGGAACTCCGGCAGGGCAGCCGGCAGGCACTCGATTTCGATTTCCGTCGCGACGTGCGAAACGATCGCGCTCGACAGCTTCACGGCCGGGCTGACTTCAGCGTTGATGAAGTGCAGCGGCACCTTCGTGTGCAGCTTCTTCGATGCGTCAACGCGCTGGAAGTCCACGTGCAGCACCAGTTGCTTGAACGGGTGATATTGCACGTCGCGCAGCAGAACCTGTTGCGACTGGCCGGCCACTTCGAGATCGAGGATCGACGAGTGGAAGGCTTCCTTCTTCAGGGCGTGCCACAGGGCGTTGTGATCGAGTTCGATCTTTTGCGGGGCTGCTTCGCCACCGTAAACGATACCCGTGGTCTTACCGGCGTTGCGCAGGCGGCGGCTCGCACCCGTACCTTGCTCTTGGCGCTCGAAAGCGACGACTTTCATGTGATTCTCCAATAGCTGCCCGCGACCAGGCAGTAAAACGGGGCCGTCAAACGGCGGCCCCCGATGAAACGGCCGGGGTTTCGTCTATCCCGTCCGATTGTGCAAAAAGCGAAGCGTTGCCGCTTCGCTTTTTGCGAATGCTTGGTTGCGTCGAGTCGCGATCAGGATTCCGCGAACAGCGACATCACCGAGTCGCCGCGACGGATCCGCGAGAACGTCTCGGCCAGCAGGCTCGCGCTTGTCAGCGAGCGGACCTTCGTGCACGCCAGCGATTCGGCCGACAGCGGGATCGTATCGGTGACGACCAGCTCGTCGAGTGCCGATGCGGCGATGCGATCGGCGGCGCCGCCCGACAGCACGGGGTGCGTCGCGTAAGCGAACACCTGCTTCGCGCCGCGGTCCTTCAGCACTTGCGCGGCCTTGCAGAGCGTGCCGGCCGTATCGACCATGTCGTCCATGATCACGCAGGTGCGGCCTTCGACTTCACCGATGATGTTCATCACTTCGGCGATGTTCGCCTTCGGACGACGCTTGTCGATGATCGCGAGATCGCAGTTGAGCTGCTTCGCGAGTGCCCGGGCACGCACCACGCCGCCGACGTCCGGCGACACGACGAGCAGATCCGAGTAGTTCTGCTTGCGCAGGTCACCCAGCAGGATCGGCGTTGCGTAGATGTTGTCGACCGGGATGTCGAAGAAGCCTTGAATCTGGTCGGCGTGCAGATCCATCGTGATGATCCGCTCGACGCCGGCGATTTCCAGCATGTTCGCGACGACCTTCGCCGAGATCGCGACGCGCGCCGAACGCGGGCGGCGGTCCTGGCGGGCGTAGCCGAAGTAGGGGATGGCAGCAGTGATCCGGCCGGCGGATGCGCGCTTGAGCGCATCGACCATGATCATCAGTTCCATCAGGTTGTCGTTCGTCGGCGCGCACGTGGATTGCAGGACGAAGACGTCCTTGCCACGCACGTTTTCCTGGATCTCGACCTGGATCTCGCCGTCGGAGAAACGGCTGACCATTGCTTTGCCGAGGGGGATTCCAAGAATGTTGACGACTTCCTGGGCGAGCGCGGGATTCGCGTTGCCAGTAAAAACCATCAGGCCGTCATGGCTGCTCATCGTGCACCTGCTTCAGGCTTAGGCGGGAAATGCGGGAAAAATTTTTGGCAGGGGAGGAAGGACTCGAACCCTCGCATGCCGGAATCAAAATCCGGTGCCTTGACCAACTTGGCGACTCCCCTACACTTAACTGATAACTCAACCGGACTTGTGTAGGCCGTCCGGCCAAGTAAAACTTCATGACGCGAAAGCGAAGAGCGGATGCTCGTTCAGGCTCTCGGCAACTGCACCGTTCCAACCGGTGGGCAGCCTGGCTTTCGCCGCTTCTGCCTCATGTTTGCTGCGAAACGCTGCAAACACGCTTGCTCCGGAGCCGGTCATCCTCGCGGGGGTCACATCATACAACCATTTGACCACCTGCGCAACTTCCGCGTACTTACTTGTCACAACTTGCTGCATATCGTTCCGGCCGAAGCTGTCTGGCCATCCCGCATCGCTGTTTTGCTGTGCAAGAAAGTCAGCAATTGTGACTGGCTTCGAATCTCTTGTCAACAACTCATCTGAAAATATTTCAGCGGTCGGGACATGAACACGTGGCGTCACAACCAAGAACCAGCGAGTCGGCAATTCTACCTCAGCTAATTCTTCTCCGATACCCTCTGCGAACGCATTTTTTCCAAAAATAAAAAACGGAACGTCCGCGCCGAGTTTTACCGCGAGCGACTGGAGCTCCGCGCGCGGCAGGTCGAGTTGCCACAGGCGGTTCAGCGCGAGCAGCGTCGTCGCCGCGTCGGAGCTGCCGCCGCCGAGGCCGGCACCCATCGGCAGGCACTTGTCGATCTCGATGTCGACGCCGGACGCGGTGCCCGTGTGCGCCTTCAGCAGGTTGGCCGCGCGCACGACGAGATCGCTTTCCTCGGGCACGCCGGGCACGTCGGTGACGCGCGACACGCGGCCGTCGTCGCGCAGCGTGAAGTGCAGCGTATCGCCCCAGTTCAGCAGTTGGAACACGCTCTGCAGATCGTGATAGCCGTTCGGGCGGCGGCCGGTGATGTGCAGGAACAGGTTGAGTTTCGCGGGCGCAAGGCAGTTGCGCAGCGAGCGGGTCGAATCGGTCATGCGGTTGTCGGGGCTGGGCGTGCTCACTGGTCGAGCACGAGCTTGATGTCGAGCGGCGGTGTCGCACGCACGAGGTTGACGCGTTTGACGCCCGTGGCCGGGGCATCCGCGTAGGCAAGGTAATCGATGGTCCAGCCGTCCTGGCGGATCTGCTTCACGCGCGTGCCGTCGGCCGGATCGCGCACCGTCTCGGCGGGCGTCGCGGGCGCGGGCGTCGGCTGCAGCCAGTAGCGCAGGCCCGCGAGCGGCAGGTCGAAGCCGAGCGTTTTCTGCATCAGGTCGCCGACGTCCGTCGCATATTGCGTCGGACGGTTCGGCAACTCGAGCGACGCCGCGCTTGGCGTCGATTTCACGACCGCGAGCGTTTGGCCGAGCGGGCTGCGCAGCTCGAGCGACACGTCGTCGCCGTGCTCCTGCCAGTCGAAGTTGCCGTACACGTTCTGCTGCTTGCCGAGACGGTCGTCGTATTGCACCGCGAAGCGGCCATGGTAAGCATGCGTCGCGGCGGTCTGCAGCGCCGCGCCTGTCGGCGCGCTGGCCGACGGCGGCGTGCTCGCGCAGCCGGCGAGCGCGAGCGCCGCGCCGGCCGCGGCCAGCGTGCGCTGTGCGCGGGAAGACAGGGAAAGCATCGGGAACATCTGCATCAAAGGCCGTTGATCTGGAGGCGTTTCAGCGTCTGCACGAGCGTGTCGTTGTCGGGCTCGAGCTTCTGCGCGGCACGCAACGCGGAACGCGCGTCGTCCTGCGCGCCGCTCTTCCACAGCACTTCGCCGAGATGCGCGCCGATCTCGGCGTTCGGCTGCAGGTCGTACGCGCGCCGCAGGACCGTCGCCGCGCCGGCCGTATCGCCCATCCGGTACTTCACCCAGCCGAGGCTGTCCATGATGTACGCGTCGTTCGGCGCGAGCGCCATCGCCTTGTCGATCAGCTTACTGGCCTCGGGCAGGCGCTGGTTGCGGTCGGCAAGCGAATAGCCGAGCGCGTTGTACGCCTGCGGGTTGTCGGGTTGCGTGCGGATCAGCTCGCGCAGCTGCTTCTCCATCGTTGCGTAGTGACCGGTCTTTTCGGCCGCCATCGCGTAGTCGTAGCGCAGGTCGGGATCGTCGGGGAAGTCCTGGACCGCCTGCCCGAGCCGCGCCTCGGCTTCCGGATAGCGCTTCGCGGTGAACAGGATCGACGCGTCGGTGCGCGCGACCACGGCGGCGTCGCGCGGATCCGAGATGGGCAGGTCGTCGAGCACCTTGCGCGCCTCGTCGGTCTTGCCCTGTTTCTGCAGCAACTGCGCGCGCGTGATCTGCGCGGGCAGGTAGTGCTGGCTCGTCTGGTCGACCTTGTCGAGCCATTGCGACGCCTGCGCGTCGTTGTCCTGGTCGATCGCGATCTGCGCGAGGTAGATGTAGCCCTGGCCGACGTCGAGGTTCGGCTGCTTGTCGCCGAGCTGCACGTACTGCTTCAGGTAGGCGGTCGCTTCGTCGAGTTTCTTCTGCTGGATCTTGATCAGCGCGAGCGCCATCAGCGGCGTCGGATCCTTCGAATCGAGCTTGCGCATCGTCTCGAACTGCTTCTGCGCGTCCTCGAGGCGATCGTCGGCGAGATAGAGCTGCGACAGCGCCAGCCGCGCGTCACGCGACTTCGGATTCTGCTGAACATATTTCTCGAACGACGCGATGCCCGCCGCGCGTTCCGCCGGCCCCATCTGCGACAGCATCAGCGCTGCCGGCAGATAGTCGGGGCGGAGCTGCAGCGCCTGCTTCAGCGACTGCGCGGCGCCGTCTTTATCGTCGACCGCGAGCTGTTGCCGCGCGATCGCGAGCTGCGTCTCGGGCCGGTTCATGTCGCTCTTCAGCATGTCCTTCAGCACCGCGAGGCCGCCGACGCGGTCGGGGCCGCGTACGAGCAGCGCCTGCAGTGCGAGGATTGCAGGACCGCGCGTCTCGCCGGTTGCACGGGCCAGCTCGCGCGCGAGCATCGGCTGCGCGTCGGCCGGCTTGCCGGCGAGCACCAGCAGTGCGGCGTCGACCTGCGACGCCCGGTTCGAGTCCGGCGCGTACTGGCGCCACAGGTTCGCGGCGGACAGCGCGTCGGCCGGGCTCTGCGCGCCGAGCGCGATCTCGGTCGCACGTTGCGCCATGCGCGGATCACGCGTGTCGCGGGCGAGCGCGAGGTAGGTCTGGTAGGCCGGCGCGGGCTGGTTGCGCTGGAGCGCGACCTCGGCGGCGAGCACCTGGTAGACGATCTGGCTCGTCAGCGGGACGCCGGGGAGATTCTTCTGCTCGTCCGGCATTACATGCTCGAACGCGCCCTGCGGCTCCGCGTCGTCCGATCCCGGATCCTGCGCGTGAGCCGGGAAGGCGGTGAGGGTCCAGGCGGCAAACAACGCGGCGCCGAGTGCACGGCGGACCGGGAAGGCGCGCGCGCCGCGCACGGCGGCGGGGCGCTTCTGAAGCAGCTTCGAGGGCAGGGTCATGGAAATCCGTTCGATGTTTCAACCGATTGTAACGCGCTCGCTACAATACACGCACGATCGTGATAGGGTCTGTTTACATAGGGGACGCACATGCGAATGCCCGAAATCGCCCGCACGGCAAGAAGCGAGGAGGGCCGTTTGGCGAGCCAGACACGCGACGCCCGACGCCACCAGGCGGGCGATTGCGGGCATGCCCGTGACATGAATTTTTTAATTTGGGGTTGCCACGAGACCGGCCGCTCGCCGCGTTGCGCTCCTTGCGAATACGTCAGTATTCGCGGCGGCGCGCGCCTCGCGAGCGGCCGTTCTCGTGCCAACGCATGCGCGTTCCCTATGTAAACAGACCCTAGCCTCAGACCCGCAAAACATGCCAGAGTTGCCAGAAGTCGAAGTCACGCGCCGGGGCATCGAGCCCTTTGTCGCGGGCCGCCGCGTCGAGCGTGTCGACGTCCGTACCGCGATGCTGCGCTGGCCCGTGCCGGCGGGGCTCGCCGAGCAGTTGCGCGCGCGCGAGGTGCTCGCCGTCGAGCGTCGCGGCAAGTACCTGCTGTTCGAGGTCGACGCGGGCTGGTTCATCGTCCATCTCGGCATGACGGGCACGCTGCGCGTGCTGCCCGCGGCCGGCGTGCCCGTTGCCGCGAAGCACGACCACATCGACTGGATCTTCGACGAATTCGTGCTGCGGTTCCGCGATCCGCGCCGCTTCGGCGCCGTGCTGTGGCACCCGCGCGAAGCGGGCGACGTGCATGCGCATCCGCTCCTCGCGAGCCTCGGCGTCGAGCCGTTCTCGCCGGCGTTCACCGGCGCGCTGCTGCACGCGCGCACGCGCGGCCGCACGGTGTCGGTCAAGCAGGCGCTGCTCGCGGGCGACATGGTCGTCGGCGTCGGCAACATCTATGCATCCGAGAGCCTGTTTCGCGCCGGCATCCGGCCGACGACGGCCGCCGGCAAGGTCTCGCTGCCGCGTTACGAACGGCTGGCCGATGCCGTGCGCGCGACGCTCGCCGACGCGATCGAGCGCGGCGGCAGCACCCTGCGCGATTTTGTCGGCAGCAACGGCGAAAGCGGCTATTTCCAGCTCGACTGCTTCGTCTACGACCGTGCGGGCCAGCCTTGCCGCGTATGCGGCACGCCGATCCGCCAGATCGTGCAGGGCCAGCGGTCGACTTATTTTTGCCCGACCTGCCAGCGTTGAAGCCCAGCGTTAAAACCTTTTCCCACGATTAGAAAACTTGAAGCCGCCCCGCACCGCACCCGCTCCGTTCCCCGTCACGCCGCTGCATCGCACGTTCGCCACGCGCCTGGTCGCGTGGCAGCGCGAGCACGGCCGCCACGACCTGCCTTGGCAGAACACCCGCGATCCGTACCGCATCTGGCTGTCGGAAATCATGCTGCAGCAGACGCAAGTGTCGACCGTCGTCCCGTATTACACGCGCTTTCTCGAACGCTACCCTGACGTCGCCGCGCTCGCGGCGGCGCCGATCGACGACGTGATGGCGTTGTGGGCGGGGCTCGGCTACTACTCGCGCGCGCGCAATCTGCACCGTTGCGCGCAGGTCGTCGTCGCCGAGCATGGCGGCGCGTTTCCGTCGACCCCCGACGCGCTGGCCGAACTGCCGGGCATCGGTCGCTCGACGGCCGCGGCGATCGCATCGTTCGCCTACGCCGCGCGCGCGACGATCCTCGACGGCAACGTGAAGCGCGTACTCGCGCGGGTGTTCGGCGTCGAGGGTTTTCCGGGCGAGAAGCGCGTCGAGAACGACATGTGGGCGCTCGCCGAATCGCTGCTGCCCGACGCCGCGAACGCGGCCGACGTGAGCGCGTATACGCAGGGCTTGATGGATCTCGGCGCGACGCTGTGCGTGCGCGGCAAGCCCGATTGCGCGCGTTGTCCGTTCGCGGGCGACTGCGTCGCGCAATCGACGGGCCGCCAGCGCGAACTGCCGGCCGCGCGGCCGAAAAAGGCCGTGCCGACGCGCAAGACCTGGATGCTCGTGCTGCGCGACGGCGACGCCGTGCTGCTGGAGCGGCGGCCGCCGGCCGGCATCTGGGGCGGCCTGTGGAGCCTGCCGCAAGCCGACGGCGACGCCGCGCTCGCGGAACTCGCGCGTGGCTTCGGCGGCGGCGGTCCGGTGCCGCTCGCGCCGCTCACGCACACGTTCACGCATTTCCGGCTCGAGATCGAGCCGCGGCTGAGCGACATGACGGATGGCGGTGGTGTGCTGCCGCACGGGCGGGACGCGGACACCACATGGGTGCCGCTGAGCCGGCTCGACGCGTACGGTGTGCCGGCGCCGGTGCGCAAGCTGCTCGATGCGCTGAGCGGGCCGCTGCTGTAACGAAAGGAGAAGGGCGTGGCTCGCGCGCTCAAGAGAGCGCCGGGCCGCTCCAGGTGGGAAGTTTTCCCGGGGAATGACGCTGTCGGCGCAGGGCCTGGCCGAGGGTACTCAAAGCCAGCCGTGCCGGTCGAGCACGTGGTGCACGGCGTCGATGCGGGCGCCGACGTCCGGAAACTCCATCAGCTTTTGCCGCGCGCGCAGGTCGAGCGGCAGCAGTTCGGCCAGTCGGTTCGACACCCAGCTTGGATCGTCGAGGCGGAACGGTTCACCGAACGGCATCTTGCCCGGTTCGGACTTCTTCAGCGCGTCGATGATGCGCTCGAGCACTTCGGCGCACGAGCCGAACTGCGCGAGCGTCTGCTCGCCTTCGAGCGGGATGTCGTCGGGCAGCGGCTCCGCGATGCCGACCAGCAGCCCGTTGCCTTCGACGCGATACGACAGCAGCTCGAAACGCTGCGTGCCGACCGCCTGCAGATACAGCATCCCGAATTCACCGGTGTCGCATTCGGTGATGCGCGCCATGCAGCCGATGGTTTCGGGCACCGACACGGCACCGTCCTGCGCGACTTCGGGCCCGCTCTTCAGCAGGCACACGCCGAACGGCGCATCGTCGCGCAGGCAAGCGCGAGACATGTCGAGATAGCGCGCCTCGAACACCTTGAGCGGGAGCAAGCCTCCCGGAAACAGCACCGTATGCAGCGGAAACAACGGCAGGTCGATCAGGGTGGTCGATAGAGAGGACATGGCGCGCTAACGAAGGAGCGGGCGTCGCTACGGTCGGTGGACCTCGGAGACGAGCCGCGACGACGCGTCGACATCCACTGGCGCGTCACGATGCCGCACGATCACGTTCGCCTCGTGCGCGACGCGCGCGGCGAGCGTTTCCGCGATGAACACCGAGCGATGCTGGCCGCCCGTACAGCCGATGGCGACGGTCAGGTAGCTGCGGTTGTCATCGCGGAAGTGCGGCAGCCATTTCATCAGGAACGCATGGATGTCGTCGATCATCTGGTGGACGATCGGCAGTGCGTCGAGAAAGGCGATGACCGGTTGGTCGAGCCCGGTGAGCGGGCGCAACTCGTGGTCGTAGTACGGATTCGGCAGCGCGCGTACGTCGAACATCAGGTCGGCGTCGAGCGGCACGCCGCGCTTGAAGCCGAACGACTCGAACATCAGCATCAGGTCGTTGTCCTTCTGCTCGATGAAGCGCTTGACCCACGTGCGCAGCACGTTCGCGCGGAGCGTGCTCGTATCGATCTGGTGGCCGAACTCGGCGAGCGGCGCGACGAGGTCGCGCTCGCGCTCGATCGCTTCCTCCAGCGACGACAGCAGGCCAACGTTCGCGTCGTGCGACGGCGAGCCGGACAGCGGATGGCGGCGGCGCGTTTCGGAGAAGCGCTGGATCAGCGCCTGGGTACTCGCGTTGAGGAACAGTACGCGCACGTCGTGCTCGCGCGACAGATCGCGGATCAGGCCGGGCATTTCGTCGAGCGATGCGCTCGAGCGCGCGTCGATCGCGACCGCGAGCCGACGCTTGCCGTCCTCGGCGAGGTAGCGGGCGAGTTCGGGGAGCACGTGCGGCGGCAGGTTGTCGACGCAGTAATAGCCTGCGTCTTCGAGCGCGTTCAGCGCGACGGACTTGCCTGAGCCGGAGATGCCGGTGATAAGGACGATGCGCATGGGAAGCAGAGAATCCTGACGTTTCATCATAGCACCGGCTCGACGCGTCGGCGTTGCGCGGCCGGCGCGTGCGGGTTACACCAGCTTGCCGGGGAACTGACTGTCGGGATCTTGCATCGCGAGTCGTTGCCGATCCATGAAATCGCGCAACGTGTCGATTCCGCGCAACTGCAGGATCGTGTTCCGGACGGCTGCCTCGACGAGCACCGCGAGGTTGCGGCCGGCCGCCACCTGGATCGTGACCTTGCTGATCGGCAGGCCGAGCACGTCGACGGTCTGGCTTTCGAGCGGCAGGCGCTGGAATTCGCCGTCGGGGCGGCGCACGAGCTGGACGATCAGCTTCAGCTTCATTTTCCGCCGCACGGCGGTCTCGCCGAAGATCGTCTTGATGTCGAGCAGGCCGAGGCCGCGCACCTCGAGCAGGTTCTGCAGCAGCGGCGGGCAACGCCCTTCGACGAAATCGGGGCCAAGACGGACGAAATCGACCGCGTCGTCGGCGACGAGGCCGTGGCCGCGGCTGATCAGCTCGAGACCGAGTTCGCTCTTGCCGAGGCCCGAATCGCCGGTCAGCAGCACGCCCATCCCGAGGATGTCGATGAACACGCCGTGCAGCGTCGCACGCGGCGCGAGGATGCGCGACATGTAGAGCCGCAGGCTGTCGATCACTGCGGCGGCCGACATCGGCGTCGTGAACAGCGGAGTCGACGAGCGCGTGCAGCGGAGCACGAGTTCGGGCGGCGCGGCGGCGCCGCCGGCGACGACGAGGAACGGTGGTTCGAGGGCGATCAGCTCGGCCATGTGGCGCGAGCGGTCTTCGTCGGTCTGCCGCTGGTAGTAGTCGATTTCGGCTTCGCCGAGCACCTGGATCCGGTTCGGGTGGATCAGGTTCAGGTGGCCGACGAGGTCGGCGCTCGAGGTCGCATTGCCGACCGTGTCGGCCGAAAAGCCGCGTTCCCAGCCTTCATGCCCCGTCAGCCAGCTCAGTTTCAGCGTGGCCGCGTTGTCGTCGAAGATGCTCTGGGCGTTGATGCTGGACGTATCCATGACTTTCGTCACTCCAATGGGCCGGCGCATGCGCGCGGCGACGGACGTCGCCATGCCGGGCCGGCACCGGGCGGCCCTGGTCGGCGGCGCGTGCCGCCTCGTACGGGAAAATATTCCGCCCGGATCAACTCAAGGTTGCCACTGAGTGAGCAGGCGATGCAACTCGGCGATGTCGGTTTCGTTGTGCAGACGCTCGCGCGCGTCGCGATCGGACAGCAGTTGCGCGATTTCCGACAGGATTTCGAGGTGCTGCTGGGTGGCTTGCTCGGGGACGAGCAGAAAAATCAGGAGGCCAACCGGCTGGCCGTCGGGCGCTTCGAACGGGATCGCGTCGGCGAGCCGAACGAACGCGGCGAGCGGGTGCTTGAGACCCTTGATGCGCCCGTGCGGAATCGCGACGCCTTCGCCGAGCCCGGTCGAACCGAGGCGCTCGCGCGCGAACAGGTTGTCCGTGACGGTGCTGCGGGCGACCCCGTTCTGATTCTCGAACATCAGCCCGGCTTGTTCGAAGACGCGTTTCTTGCTGGTGACTGAGAGGTCGATGACGACGTTCTCTATGGGCAGGATTTTGGCTAGGCGATTCATGTTGGCAGGCGATTGGGCGGCCTGGGGTCTCCTTGCGGCGGCAGACTGATTTTCCATGTTCAGGCGATATCAAGGCATTTGGCATCGGCAACCTGCAACGCAGCTACCGCACTCAACGCCCCCCGGCGATAACCGGAACATTATAGAGCACAGCCGCGTGCGTGGCGCAGCATGGACAGACCGGTCGCACCACGGGCGCGGAGTCGCAAAAAAAACGCCCGGCGAACCGGGCGGCGTGCGTGTTGCGGTGTCGGTTACTGCGGCGGCAGTTCGATCTGGTCGATCGACGGCTGAAGCTTGATCGGGTCGTGCGCGTGCGTTTGCAGGCGCTCCATGTGCTTGACGACCTGGCGATCCAGCTTGTCGATCAGCAGATCGATCGCTGCGTACAGGTTACCGTTCGCGCTTTCGACGAAGATGTCCTTGCCCTTCAGGTGCAGGTTGATTTCCGCGCGCTGCTGCTTGTCCTTTTCCTTGTGATTGTCGACCGAGAGGATCACAGTGCCATCGATCACCTGATCGCTATGCCGTAGCACCCGGTCCAGCTTGGTGATGACGTACTCGCGAATTGCAGGCGTGACTTCGAGATGATGTCCACTGATCTTCAGGTTCATAGTGCTTCTCCAAGCGAGTGACCACCCGGCCGCATCGAGGCGGCGCTCCGGTCGACTTGCCCTTGCCGCACGAAGCGGCGTATCGCGGACAGGTCGCCCGGCTTGTTCCCCGTGTGCGCGGTGGCCGGAACACGCCTGCCGCCGGGCAGGCAGCAGGCCTAAAGAGACTTGCGCAGATTCACTGCCGGGATCTTGAGGGCTTCGCGATATTTCGCAACCGTGCGGCGTGCGACCACGAAACCCTGTTCTGCCAGCAGCTCGGCAATGCGGCTGTCCGAAAGTGGCGATTTTGGGTCTTCAGCTCCTATCAGTTGCTTGATGAGGGCTCGGATGGCGGTCGACGAGGCGGCGCCACCGGTGTCGGTCGAAACGTGAGATCCGAAGAAGTACTTAAATTCAAGCGTCCCGAACGGGGTCAGCATGTACTTCCCGGTTGTCACACGGCTGACAGTCGACTCGTGTAGGCCCAGCGTATCAGCTATTTCCCGCAAAACCAAGGGGCGCATGGCAATTTCACCGTGCGCAAAGAAATTCTTCTGACGCTCGACAATAGCCTGCGCGACACGCAGGATCGTGTCGAAACGCTGCTGGATATTTTTGATCAGCCAGCGTGCTTCCTGGAGCTGCTGCTTCAGCGAACCGGCCGACGGATCGCCGCGGCTGTTGCGCAGGATGTTCGCGTAGAGGTTGTTGATCCGCAGGCGCGGCACGACTTCCGGATTGAGTTCCGCGAGCCATCCCTGGCCGACCTTCTTCACCATGATGTCGGGTACGACGTAGTCGGCCTCGGCCTTGCCGTACGCGGCGCCGGGGAACGGCTCCAGCGAGCGGATCAGCGCATGCGCGTCGCGCAGCGCGTCGTCGCTCGCCTTCAGGTGCTTGCGCAACCGTGTGAAGTCGCGTGCGGCGAGCAGTTCCAGATGCTGCGACACGATCTCGAGCGCGAGCGTGCGCGTCGGGGACGGATCGAGGCGCAGCAACTGCAGCTTCAGGCATTCGGAAGCCGAGCGGGCGCCGACCCCGGCCGGGTCGAAACTGTGCAGCAGCGCGAGCGCGGCGTTCAGTTCGTCGCAGTCGATCTCCAGCTCGGACGGCAGGTCGGCGTGCACTTCGTCGAGCGTCGCGGTCAGGTAGCCGTCGTCGTCGAGCGATTCGATCAGGAACATCACGAGCGCGCGATCGCGCGGGCTGGCCTGCGTGACGCGCAACTGCGCGGACAGGTGGTCGCGCAGCGACGTCGCGGCTTCCTGCACCTGCAGCGGCGGGAGGTCGTCGTCGTCGGATGCGCCGCTCGAGCGGCCGTATTCGTCGAGATTCCATTGTGGGCCGTCGTTGCCGTCGCCGGCCCCGTAACCGTCGTATTCGTCCGCGCCGGCCGGTTCGTCGCGCTCCGCGCGATCGCTCGACTGGCTGCTGCTGTTCGCCGCGCTGGGCTCGGTGTTCTGTGCGGGGGGCGTCTGCGCGATCAGCGATCCGTCCGATGCAACGCGCAACGGGCTCGCGATCCATTCGTCGTCGCTTTCGAGGAGCGGGTTCTGCGCGACGGCCATCGCGACTTCCTGTTGCAATTCGAGCGTCGACAACTGCAGGAGCCGGATCGACTGCTGTAGCTGGGGCGTCAGCGCCAGATGTTGCGACAGGCGGAGTTGAAGGCTGGCTTTCATGGCAAGGAGGGAGTCATACCGGCAGTGTGCCACGACCCAGGCGCGTTGAGCCATCCGCGATTACGCGCGGCGCGCCGCCCGGCCGCGGGCATGGCCGCGAAGCGGGGCACGGCCCCGCGCGGCGATGCCGGGCGGGGTGCAGCCAGCCACGAGGAGGGAGTTACATGCGGAAGTGTTCGCCGAGGTACACGCGGCGTACGCTTTCGTTTTCGATGATATCGCTCGGCGCGCCGGCGGCGAGCACCGAGCCGTCGCTGATGATGTACGCGTGGTCGCAGATGCCGAGCGTTTCGCGGACGTTGTGATCGGTAATCAGCACGCCGATGTTGCGCTGCTTCAGGAACTTGACGATCTTCTGGATCTCGAGCACCGCGATCGGGTCGACGCCGGCGAACGGTTCGTCGAGCAGGATGAAGCTCGGATTGGTCGCGAGCGCGCGCGCGATTTCGACACGGCGTCGTTCGCCGCCCGACAGCGACAGCGCGGGGTTCTCGCGCAGGTGGCCGATCTGCAGTTCGTCGAGCAGCGCTTCGGTGCGTGCCGCGATCGCGTCCTTCGACAGCCGCTTGCCGTCCTCGCCGTACTGCAGCTCGAGCACCGCGCGGATGTTTTCCTCGACGGTCAGCTTGCGGAACACGGACGCTTCCTGCGGCAGGTACGACAGGCCGAGCGACGCGCGCTTGTGGATCGGCAGCAGGCTGATCGAGCTGCCGTTAAGCGAGATCTCGCCCGCGTCGAGCGGCACGAGGCCGACGATCATGTAGAACGACGTGGTCTTGCCGGCACCGTTCGGGCCGAGCAGGCCGACGACCTCGCCGCTCTTCACGTCGAGCGACACGTCCTTGACGACCGTGCGCGAGCCGTAGCGCTTCTTCAGGTTGCGGACGACGAGCGAGCTCGTGGTGCCGGCCGGCTGGCGGTTCGGTAGCGCGTTCATTGGCCCGGCGCTCCCTGGATGGTGGTCGACGGCGACAGCTTCGCCGGCGCGCCGTTCAGCGGAGCGGGGCCGCCGTTCTTCGGCGACAGCATCGCGCGCACGCGGCCGTTCGGGTTGCCCGGCGCGGCGACGTCCTTGCCGCCCTTGGCGGTGTAGAAATCGCGCTGGCCGTCGTACGTGACCACGCTGCCGTGCACGGTGTCGGCGATGGTCGACGTGCCCTGCAGGCGGCGCACGGTCGCGGCGGTCGTCAGCGTGGTCAGGTCCTGCTTGCCGTCGTAGTCGATGCGCTCGGCGTCGCCGTCGATATATTCGTCGAGGCCTTCGCGCTTCTGGCGGAACGTCGCGTGCTTCTTGCTGCTGCCGAACGACGTGGCGTACTGATAGCCTTCCGGGTCCTGGCGCACTTCGACGCGATCACCCTTGATGATGATCGTGCCCTTCGTGATCACGACGTTGCCGGTCGCGACCGTGACCTGCTTCAGGTCGTCGTAGGTCAGGTTGTCGGCCTCGACGTTGATCGGCTTGCTCTGGTCGGCCTTCTCGGCATGGGCGAGCGGCGCCAGCCCGATCAGCGGGAGCGCCACGAGCGTCGCGGCAAGCGCGGCGCGGACGGCGCGCGCAGCGCCGCCGGAATTCTGTCGAGGGAACGGTTCGTTCATGCAGTCACGTGAGGGATGCGTCACTTGGGTTGACCTTTCGAGCCGCCGGACGTGTCCGCCGCGGCAATCGTGCCGCGCACGTTGCCGTAAAGCTCGATGACCCGGGTGACGTTGTTGTACTTCATGCCGTCGGTCGCGTTGACGAGCGACAGGCCGCGCTGAAGTTTAACCGGCTTTTCGGTCTGGATCACATCGTCATTGACGAAGATCCGGAAATGCTGGGAATCGGCCTGCATCTGCGGATCGCCGCCGCCGGCCGCGCGCAGGATGCGCGCGTTGTCGTACAAGTCGACGATCGACACGTCGCCGTTGACGGTGCCGCGCTTCGCGGTGGTCGTCACGACCGGCTTGCCGGGCTGGAATGCGCGCATGGCCGGATCGACCAGGTCGCTGTCTTCGGTGTCTTCGTAATGGATCAGGTTCGCGGCCGTCAGCCGGTACTGGGTCGTGCCGGACTGGTCGAGCTCGGTGACCGAGAAGTTGTCCGCGAAATAATCGGGCGTGTGGCGCTTCGGTTGCGCGACGCCCTCGCCGGGCGGCGGCAGCGTGGCCTGCAGCAGCCACCAGGTGATGCCCGCGAGCGCGGCGACCGCGGCGAGCGGCAGCAGCTGGGTCCAGCGGAAATGCGTAGTCATCCGTCAGGCTCCGCAGGCGGCTGCGAGCAGCGCGTCGTAGCGGCGCTGCGCGCGCAGGATCGCGTCGCAGACTTCGCGCACGGCGCCCTGGCCGCCACGGGCCTCGGCCACCCAGTGCGCGCGGGCGATCACCTCGGGGTGCGCGTTGGCGGGCGCGGTCGCGAAGCCGCAGCGCAGCATCACGGGCAGGTCGGGCCAGTCGTCGCCCATGTAGCCGCATGCGTCGGCGGTGAGGCCGAGCGACGCGATCAGGTCGGCGAACACGGTGAGCTTGTTCTCGACGCCCTGGAACAGGTGCGCGATCTTCATTTCCCTGGCGCGCGCCGCGACGATTTCCGAGCGGCGGCCCGTGATGATCGCGGTCGCGATGCCGGCTTCGCCGAGCAGCTTCACGCCGTGGCCGTCGAGCGAGTTGAACGACTTCATCGCATCGCCGGCGGCGGTAAACAGCAGGCCGCCGTCGGTCAATACGCCGTCGACGTCGAAAATCATCAGCTTCACGCGGCTCGCGCGCTCGGCCGCAGTCAACGCTGCGCTCATCAGATCACCTTCTTCGAAAACAGGTCGTGCATGTTCAGCGCGCCGATCAGCGCGCCGTCGGCATCGACGACCAGCATCTGGTTGATCCGGTGGCGCTCCATCAGTTCCACGGCCTCGACCGCCAGGTGGTCCGGCGCGATCGTGCGCGGGTTGTGCGTCATCACGTCGGCGATCGGCAGCGTGCGGAAGTCGCCGTCGCGCGCGAGCACGCGGCGCAGGTCGCCGTCGGTGAAGATGCCGACGACCTTGCCGTCGGCGTCGACCACGGCCGTCATGCCCAGGCGCTTCGCGGTGATCTGGAACAGTGCATCCGACAGCGTCGCGTCGAGCCCGATGGACGGGACGTCGTCGCCCGAGCGCATCACGTCGCGCACGTAGGTGAGCAGGCGCCGGCCGAGCGCACCGCCCGGGTGCGAGCGCGCGAAGTCTTCCGAACCGAAGCCGCGCGCGTCGAGCACGGCGACGGCGAGCGCGTCGCCGAGCGCGAGCGCGGCGGTCGTGCTCGCGGTCGGCGCGAGGTTCAGCGGGCACGCTTCCTTCGACACCGCGGCGTTCAGGTTCACGTCGGCGAGCGTGCCGAGGCTCGATTCCGCGCGGCCCGTGATCGCGATCAGCTTCGCGCCGATCCGCTTGACGAGCGGCAGGATCGCGACGAGTTCTTCCGATTCGCCGGAGTACGAGATGCCGATGAAGACGTCGTCGGAGGTGACCATCCCGAGGTCGCCGTGGCTGGCCTCGGCGGGATGGACGAAGAAGGCCGGCGTGCCGGTGCTGGCCAGCGTTGCTGCGATCTTGCGGGCGATATGCCCCGATTTGCCGATTCCGGAAACCACCACGCGGCCGCTGCAGCCGAGCAGCAGCGCGACGGCCTGGACGAAGTCGCCGTCGAGCTGGTCGCGCAGCGCGCGCACGGCGTCCGCCTCGATGTCGAGCACGTCGCGGGCGAGCGCGAGCGCGCGGTTGTCATTGATTTTCGCTATCATGCGCGGAGTATAGCAAAGGCGTTTGTTCGCCGCGCCGGGCCTTCGGACTCGTCCGAAGTTGCCTATCCCACGCTACGCCACCGTGCCCGCTTTGCGGTGGCCCCGACGAACGAGGACGCTTTGCCCGTGATTTCCCCGCTCGAAATGACGCTCATGCTGCTGCTGGCTTCAGTGGTGGGCGTCGTCGTGTTCCGTTCGCTGAACCTCCCGCCGATGCTCGGCTACCTGACCGTCGGCATCCTGGTCGGCCCGCATGCGCTCGGGATCGCGGCGGATCTCGAACGCGCCGAGCACCTCGCGGAATTCGGCGTCGTGTTCCTGATGTTCTCGATCGGCCTCGAATTCTCCCTTGCGAAGCTGAGGTCGATGCAGCGGCTCGTGTTCGGGCTCGGGCTGCTGCAGGTGGTCGCGACGCTGGTGCTCGCGCTCGCGCTCGGCGCGCTGTTCGAGCGCTGGGTGCACATCACGTGGCAGGGCAGCATCGCGCTCGGCGGCGCGCTCGCGATGTCGTCGACGGCAATCGTGTCGAAGATGCTCGCCGAGCGGCTCGAGATCGAGACCGAGCACGGCCGCAACATCTTCGGCGTGCTGCTGTTCCAGGATCTCGCGGTGGTGCCGCTGCTGATCGTGATCGCCGCGTTCGGCGCCGAATCGTCGAAGGATCTCGCGCTGACGCTCGGCTTCGCGGCCGTCAAGATCGTGATCGCGCTCACGCTGCTGCTGGTCATCGGGCAGCGCTTCATGACGCGCTGGCTCAACGTCGTCGCGCGGCGCCGCTCGCAGGAGCTGTTCGTGCTGAACCTGCTGCTCGTCACGCTCGGCGCCGCGTTCATCACCGACAAGTTCGGCCTGTCGCTCGCGCTCGGCGCGTTCATCGCGGGGATGCTGATCTCCGAGACGCCGTTCCGCCATCAGGTGGAGGAGGACATCAAGCCGTTCCGCGACGTGCTGCTCGGCCTGTTCTTCGTGACGACCGGGATGCTGCTCGACCCGCGCGTGATCTGGGAGCATCCGTTGCTCGTGCTCGGCTTCTTCGTCGGCCAGGTGCTGTTCAAGGCCACGATGATCACGGGGCTCGCGCGGCTGTTCGGCGCGACGCCGGGCGTCGCGATGCGCACGGGTATCGGGCTCGCGCAGGCCGGCGAATTCGGCTTCGTGCTGCTGAACCTGATCCTCGACCGGCATCTCGTCGATTCGACGCTGCTGCAGGCGATCCTCGCGTCGATGCTGCTGTCGATGCTCGCCGCGCCGTTCCTGATCCAGAACGCCGACCGGATCGTGATGCGGCTGTCGTCGACCGAATGGATGCAGCAGTCGCTGCAGATGACGCGGATCGCGACGCAGAGCCTCAAGCAGCGCGGCCACGTGATCATCTGCGGCTACGGCCGCGCGGGCCAGAACCTGGCGCGGATGCTCGAGCAGGAAGGCATCTCGTATGTCGCGCTCGACCTCGACCCCGATCGCGTGAGCGCGGCCGCGACCGCCGGCGAATCGGTCGTGTTCGGCGACGCGGCGCGCCGCGAGTCGCTGCTCGCGGCCGGTATCCACCGCGCGGCGGCCGTCGCGATCACCTATGCGAACACGCCGTCCGCGTTGCGCGTGCTGCACCATGTGCACGAGCTCGAGCCGACGCTGCCCGCGATCGTGCGTACCGTCGACGATGCCGATCTCGAGAAACTGCTCGCGGCCGGCGCGACCGAGGTGATTCCGGAGATCGTCGAGGGCAGCCTGATGCTCGCGTCGCACACGCTGGTGCTGGTTGGCGTGCCGATGCGCAAGGTCGTGCGGCGCGTCGAGGAGATGCGCGACGAGCGCTACAGCCTGCTGCGCGGCTATTTCCGCGGCGCGGACGACGCGGACGACGACGACCACGAGCAGGTGCGGCTACAATCGGTGCCGGTCGATGCGCGCGCGGACGCGGTCGGGCGCTCGCTGGAGGAGCTCGGGCTGTATGCGCTCGGGCTGGAAGTCACGGCGATTCGCCGGCACGGCATCCGCGGCGTCGAACCCGACCCGCAGACCAAGCTGCGCGCGAGCGACATCGTCGTGCTGCGCGGGCTGCCCGAGGCGCTCGCGCTCGCGGAGGAGCGGCTGTCGCGCCATCGGCGCGATCCGCCGGCCGCGGCCGCGTGAGCCACGATTCAATAACCTGACCCGTATTTATTAGAAACGGTGCCCGATCTTCGCGCACCGTTTTTTTCGGAGAGTTTCATGCCGCATTCGTCGTCGGGCGCGCCGCTCGATCCGGTCGCCTTCATTCACAGCCAGATTCGCACGGTGCCCGACTGGCCGCAGCCGGGCGTGATGTTCCGCGACATCACGACGCTGCTGCAGAGCCCGAAGGCGCTGCGCATCCTCGTCGACCTGTTCGTCGAACGTTATGTCGATGCGAAGCTCGACTATGTCGCGGGCCTCGATGCGCGCGGTTTCATCATCGCGCCGATCGTCGCGTACGAACTGAGCGTCGGTTTCGTGCCGATCCGCAAGGTCGGCAAGCTGCCGTACAAGACGCGTTCGGAGTCGTACGACCTCGAATACGGCAGCGCGACGGTCGAGATCCACGAAGATGCGTGCCGCCCCGGCGACCGCGTGATCATCATGGACGACCTGATCGCGACCGGCGGCACGATGATGGCGGGGCGCAACCTGCTGCAGCGGCTCGGCGCGGAAGTCGTCGAAGGCGCGGCGATCATCGACCTGCCCGATCTCGGCGGCTCGGCGCTGTTGCGCAATGCGGGACTGCCTGTCTATACCGTCACCGAATTCGCCGGCCACTGAACGCAGGCTCACCAGCGAGGTCACGATGCCCAACTTCATGCTGTTTCTCGCCACGTCGATCGCGATCACGTTCGCGCCGGGTCCCGACAACCTGCAGGTGCTTGCACGCGGCATCTCGCAGGGCCGCGCGGCCGGCTTCGTCGCCGCGCTCGGCTTCAGCGCCGGGATCCTGTTCCACACGACGCTCGCGGCGCTCGGCGTCGCGGCGCTGCTGCGTTCGTCGCCGGTCGCGTTCGAGATCCTGAAGCTCGCGGGCGCCGCGTATCTGGTGTGGATTGGCATCAAGGCGCTGCGCAGCCAGGGCCTCGCGAATGCGCATGAGCGCCCGCCGCAGCCGCTCGGCACGATCTTCCGGCAGAGCGTGATCGGTAACCTGATGAACCCGAAGGTCACGCTGTTCTTTGTCGTGTTCCTGCCGCAGTTCGTCGATCCGCACGGCGTGCAGGGCGTGACGCTGCAGATGTTCGAGCTCGGCGCGCTGTTCATGCTGCAGACGGCCGCGATCTTTTCGCTGTTCGGCGTCGGCGCGGGTGCGATCGGCGCCTGGTTGAAGCGCCGCCCGAAGGCCGGCGTGTGGCTCGACCGGCTGGCCGGCGCGACCTTCATCGCGCTCGGCATCCGCGTCGCACTGAAGGACTGACGGCGATGACGTTTCCGTGCATCGCGGCCGCGCGGCGCTTCGATCCGGCCGCGCACCTGCGTTTCGAGATCGCCGGACAGGCGGTTGGCTGGGTGCGCCGCCAGGACGTCGCGAAGCTTGCCCGCTGGCCCGACGTGTTCGAGCTGACCGGCGAGCGTGTCGTGCTGTCGGCGCGTTACGACTCGGTCGACGCGCGCAGCATGGCGCTGGCGAGCGCGATCGGCGCGCTCGCGGCCGAAGGCGCGATTCCCGGCTGGCGCGACGAGATCTACGCGATCCGCAACCGCTTCGACGATCCGCCGCTCGCGTACATCGAGCGCGCCGCGTCGCGCTTTTTCGGCACGCAGACTTATGCGGTGCATCTGAACGGCATCGTAGAATATGCGGTTGCGCCGGGCGAGCCGTCCGCCGCGGCCGTGCCGCAGATGTGGCTCGGCCGTCGCAGCGCGACCAAGGCAACCGATCCCGGCATGCTCGACAACGTCGTCGCGGGCGGCATCGGCTGGGGCTTGGGCGTTCACGAGACGCTCGCGAAGGAGTGCTGGGAAGAAGCCGGCATTCCGGCCGAACTGGCGGTGCGCGCGATCGCGGGTCGCGCGGTTCAGGTGCTGTGCTCGCTGCCGGAAGGCACGCAGTCCGAACTGATCTTCGTGTACGACCTGCCGCTGCCGCACGACTTCGCGCCGCGCAACCAGGACGGCGAAGTGGCCGAGCACCTGCTGGCCGGCGTGCCCGAGGTGATCGGCTGGTTGCGCGAAGGCCGCGCGACGATGGATGCGAGCCTCGCGACGCTCGACACGCTGCTGCGCCATCGCTGGCTCGCGGCGGCCGACGCCGCGGGCATCGACGCGCTGTTCGCGCCGGCCGCGTGACGCGCGCCGCGACTGGCGGCCCCGCGGCGCGAACGGGCAATTTGACGAATACGGAAACGAAGGGAGTAGCGGTCATGCCGACCGATCACAGCTTTATCTTGAAACTGTCGTGCCCCGACCGGCACGGCATCGTTCACGCGGTCTCGGGCTTCCTGTTCGAGCGCAGCAACAACATCCTCGATTCGGCTCAGTTCGGCGACAGCCGCACCAGCGAATTCTTCATGCGCGTGCACTTCGAGCAGGACGGCGGCGGCGCGGATGCCGCGTCGGCGCTCGACACGCTTCGCAACGAATTCGCGCCGCTCGCGGAACGCTTCTCGATGCGCTGGGAGCTGCACGACGCGGCCGTGAAGCCGCGCGTCGTGATCATGGTGTCGAAGATCGGCCATTGCCTGAACGACCTGCTGTTCCGCTATCGCACCGGCCAGCTGCCGATCGAGATCCCGGCGATCGTGTCGAACCACAAGGAGTTCTACCAGCTCGCCGCGAGCTACAACATCCCGTTCCATCACTTCCCGCTGATCGGCGGTTCGTCCGATGCCGCGAAGGCCGCGCAGGAAGCGCGCGTGCTGGAAGTGATCGACGAGCACCAGGCCGATCTGGTCGTGCTCGCGCGCTACATGCAGATCCTGTCGCCGAACATGTGCCAGCAGCTCGCCGGGCGCGCGATCAACATCCACCATTCGTTCCTGCCGAGCTTCAAGGGCGCGAAGCCGTATTACCAGGCGTTCGACCGTGGCGTGAAGCTGATCGGCGCGACCGCGCACTACGTGACGACCGATCTCGACGAAGGGCCGATCATCGAGCAGGAAGTCGAGCGCGTCGACCACAGCATGACGCCCGACCAGCTGACCGCGATCGGCCGCGACGTCGAGTGCGTGACGCTCGCGCGCGCGGTGAAGTGGCACGTCGAGCACCGGGTCGTGCTGAACGGGACGAAGACGGTCGTGTTCCGCTGATCGGCGCTGCCGCGCTCGCCGGCCTGCCGGCACAAATAAAAACGCCGCGCCCTTTACGGGGCGCGGCGTTTTTTTTCGCCTGATACGCGGGCTTCAGATCAGCCGCAGCAGGTACAGCTCGCGCTTCAGGTACGCATAGAAGATCGGCGCGGCGATCACGCCCGGCAGCCCGAACGCGGCTTCCATGATCAGCATCGCGAGCAGCAGCTCCCACGCGCGCGACTCGATCTGGCCGCCGATGATCTTCGCGTTCAGGAAGTATTCGAGCTTGTGGATGACCACGAGGAATGCGAGCGACGCGATCGCGGTGCCCATGCTGACCGACAGCGACACGGCGACGATCAGCGTGTTCGATATCAGGTTGCCGATCACGGGCAGCAGGCCGACGATGAACGTGACGAGCACGAGCGTTTTCGACAGCGGCAGCCGTTCGTGGAAGAGCGGCAGCGCGACGAGCAGGTAGATGCCGGTGAACACCGCGTTGATCGCCGAGATCTTGATCTGCGCGAACACGATGCGGCGGAACGCGTCGGAGAAGCGCGACACGCGCGTGACGAGCGCGGTCGACAGCGGCCGGCGCACCTTGCCGTGTTCGACGCCGATCGCGATCATCGCGCCGATGATCATCCCGAACAGCACGTGGCCGAAGCCGCGCGCGACGCTCTTGCCGCTCTGCTGGAGCTGGTCCATGTGCGAGTGCATCAGCACGGCGGCCTTGGTCTTCATCTGTTCGACGTCGACGGGCAGCAGGTTCGCGATCCAGGCCGGCGTGCGTGCGCGGGTTTGCTCGACGATCTGCATCAGCTGGTCGAGCAGGCTCTGCAGGTTCGGCACCGTGCGCTCGAAGTGTTCGATGATGCCGATCGTCAGGCCCGTGAGCCCGCCGACGATCACGATCGACAGCAGCACGACGGCGACCCAGCGCGCGCGCATGCTCGTGGTGTGGCGTTCGATCACGGGCGCGATCGTGTGGATGAGCTGATAGACGAGCAGGCCGGCCAGCAGCCCGCCGAGCAGCTTGAGCTCGATCACGAGCCACATTGCAACGATCGCGAAGAGATAGCTGCCGATTTCGAGTGCCGACAGATTCGGCAGGCTGAAGTCGCTCGTCAGCCGCACGCTGCGCAGGTGCGGCTCGCGGTTCTGCGCATCGCGCGACGAGTCTTGTTGCTTCTCCATCGTGGATTCCTGTCGTTCGTGTGTCATGCCGCGGAATGCGCGACAGAGCGGTGCCCGCCCGGAGTTGCACCGGATTGGTGCGTAGGACGAACCTTACGACCGTAAAGTATAGCCGCCATTATGGTCCGCAACCGGGCCGTTTGGCGCATGGTGTAAACGCAGAAGGGAAAACGAGGGGAGGCGGGCGGCGCGTCGCGGAGGAACGCGCGCGGCCCGGCGGCCGCGCGCGGGAAGGGTGCAACGCGCGTCAGCCGACCGCGGCCTTGCGGGTCGGGCGCTTGAGCAGCGGCGCGAGGTACTTGCCGGTGAAGCTCGCCTTGGTCTTCGCGACCTGCTCGGGCGTGCCCTGCGCGATGATCTGGCCACCGCCGGCACCGCCTTCGGGGCCGAGGTCGATCACCCAGTCGGCCGTCTTGATCACGTCGAGGTTGTGCTCGATGATCACGACCGTGTTGCCCTGGTCGCGCAGCCGGTGGATCACCTCGAGCAGCAGCGCGATGTCGTGGAAGTGCAGGCCGGTGGTCGGCTCGTCGAGGATGTACAGCGTGCGGCCGGTGTCGCGCTTGGAGAGTTCGAGCGACAGCTTCACGCGCTGCGCCTCGCCGCCCGACAGCGTTGTGGCCGACTGGCCGAGGCGGATGTAGCCGAGGCCGACGTCGAGCAGCGTCTTCAGCTTGCGCGCGATGACCGGCACCGCGCTGAAGAACTCGTACGCATGCTCGACCGTCATGTCGAGCACTTCGCTGATGTTCTTGCCCTTGTACTGCACTTCGAGCGTTTCGCGGTTGTAGCGCTTGCCGTGGCACACGTCGCACGGCACATAGACGTCCGGCAGGAAGTGCATCTCGACCTTCAGCACGCCGTCGCCCTGGCACGATTCGCAGCGACCGCCCTTCACGTTGAACGAGAAGCGGCCCGGATCGTAGCCGCGCTCCTTCGAGGTCGGCACGCCCGAGAACAGCTCGCGGATCGGCGTGAACAGGCCGGTGTAGGTGGCCGGGTTCGAGCGCGGCGTGCGGCCGATCGGCGACTGGTCGACGTTGATCACCTTGTCGAAGTGCTCGAGGCCCTCGATCGCCTCGTGCGGCGCCGGCTCGGCCGACGAACCGTACAGGTGGCGCGCGACCGCGTGATACAGCGTGTCGTTGATCAGCGTCGACTTGCCGGAGCCCGATACGCCGGTGATGCAGGTCAGCAGGCCGACCGGCAGTTCGAGGTCGACGTGCTTCAGGTTGTTGCCGTACGCGTCGACGATGCGCAGCATGCGCTCGGGATCGGGTGCGAGCCGCTCGTCCGGATACTCGATCGTGCGCTTGCCGAGCAGGTACTGGCCCGTCAGCGACTGCGGGTTCGACTGCACCTGCTTCGGCGTGCCTTCGGCCACTACCACGCCGCCGTGTTCGCCCGCGCCGGGGCCCATGTCGACGACGTAGTCGGCCGTGCGGATCATGTCCTCGTCGTGTTCGACGACGATCACCGAGTTGCCGAGGTCGCGCAGGTGCTTGAGCGTCGAGATCAGGCGGTCGTTGTCGCGCTGGTGCAGGCCGATCGACGGCTCGTCGAGCACGTACATCACGCCGGTCAGGCCCGAGCCGATCTGCGACGCGAGCCGGATGCGCTGCGCTTCGCCGCCCGACAGCGTTTCGGCGCTGCGCTCGAGCGACAGGTAGTCGAGGCCGACGTTGTTCAGGAACGTCAGGCGCGCGACGATTTCCTTGATCACCTTGTCGGCGATCTCGCGTTTCGCGCCTTCGAGCGTCAGGCCGTCGAAGTAACCGAGCGCGTCGCGCAGCGGCCAGCCGCTGATTTCATAGATGCCGCGCGCGTAGTCGCCCGTGCCGATCCGCACGTGGCGCGCCTCGCGGCGCAGGCGCGTGCCTTCGCACGACGGGCACGGCTGGTTGTTCTGGTACTTCGACAGTTCCTCGCGCACCGCGACCGAATCGGTCTCGCGGTAGCGGCGTTCGAGGTTCGGGATGATCCCTTCGAACACGTGCTCGCGGATCGTCGTGCGGCCGCGCTCGTTGATGTACGAGAACGGGATCGTCTGCTTGCCCGAGCCGAACAGCAGCACCTTCCGGATCTTTTCCGGGAGATCCTCGAAGGCGGCGTCGATGTCGAATTCGTAGAACGCCGCGAGGCTCTGCAGCATCTGGAAGTAGAACTGGTTGCGGCGGTCCCAGCCCTTCACGGCGCCCGCGGCGAGCGACAGCGACGGGTGCGCGACGACCCGCTTCGGGTCGAAGAACGTGATCTGGCCGAGGCCGTCGCATTCCGGGCACGCGCCCATCGGGTTGTTGAACGAGAACAGGCGCGGCTCGAGCTCCTGCAGCGAGTACGAGCAGATCGGGCACGCGAACTTCGAGCTGAACAGGTGCTCGTGGTCGGTATCCATTTCCAGCGCGATCGCGCGGCCGTCGGCAAGGCGCAGCGCCGTCTCGAACGATTCGGCGAGGCGCTGCTTCATGTCCGGGCGGACCTTCAGACGATCGACGACGACGTCGATCGTGTGCTTGTCGTTCTTCTTGAGCTTCGGCAGCGACTCGACCTCGTAGATCTTCGCGACGCCTTCGTTCGCGGTGCCGCCGCCCGAGCGCACGCGAAAGCGCACGAAGCCCTGCGCCTGCATGTCCTCGAACAGCTCGGCGTGCTCGCCCTTGCGGTTCGCGACGACCGGCGCGAGGATCATCAGCTTGGTTTCCTCGGGCAGCGCGAGCGCCGCGTCGACCATCTGCGACACGCTCTGCGCCTCGAGCGGGATCTCGTGATCGGGGCAGTATGGCGTGCCGACACGTGCGTACAAAAGTCGCAGGTAGTCGTGGATTTCGGTGACCGTGCCGACGGTCGAACGCGGGTTGTGGGACGTCGCCTTCTGCTCGATCGAGATCGCGGGCGACAGACCCTCGATCAGGTCGACGTCGGGTTTCTCCATCAACTGCAGGAACTGGCGGGCATACGCAGACAGGCTTTCGACGTAGCGGCGCTGGCCCTCGGCATAAAGGGTGTCGAACGCGAGCGACGACTTGCCCGACCCGGACAACCCGGTAATCACGATCAGCTTGTGGCGCGGCAGGTCGAGATTGACGTTTTTCAGGTTGTGGGTACGTGCCCCACGGATACGGATCTGTTCCATGAACCTGGCGAAAATGGAGGGAACCAAACCTGCTACTATAACGGCTTTTCGAGACCGTCGTTTGGGGCCCCCAGCCTTTACAGCAGGTGGCAGCAAGGCGGCGCCTGCGCCGGGGAAAGCGGTCGCGCCGCGCGGTTCAGGGCGGCCCGCAGGCCGCCGGCATCCTGCCCCGACGTGTCGCCCGTCAGGCCTCCCGGGCCGCTGGTCCTGATCTTCCGCCGCCCGGTGTCGGGCGGACATTCCGATCATTCGAAATTCATTCCCGATGTCCAATCCGTCTGCCACGTCTTCCCGCATGACTGCGCCCGAATTGCGCGCGACCACGTCGCTCGCGGCGATCTTCGCGCTGCGCATGCTCGGCCTGTTCATGATCATGCCGGTGTTCTCGGTCTACGCGAAAACCATCCCGGGCGGTGACAACGTGCTGCTCGTCGGTATCGCGCTTGGGGCCTACGGCGTCACGCAGTCGCTGTTCTACATCTTCTACGGCTGGGCGTCCGACAAGTTCGGCCGCAAGCCGGTGATCGCCACGGGTCTCGTGATCTTCGCGCTCGGCAGCTTCGTCGCCGCGTCCGCGCACGACATCACGTGGATCATCGTCGGTCGCGTGATCCAGGGGATGGGCGCCGTGTCGTCCGCGGTGCTGGCGTTCATCGCCGACCTGACCTCCGAGCAGAACCGCACGAAGGCGATGGCAATGGTTGGCGGGTCGATCGGCGTGTCGTTCGCGGTCGCGATCGTCGGCGCGCCGATCGTGTTCCACTGGGTCGGGATGAGCGGGCTGTTCGCGATCGTCGGCGTGCTGTCGATCCTCGCGATCGGCGTCGTGCTGTGGATCGTGCCCGACGCGGCCAAGCCCGTGCACGTGCCCGCGCCGTTCGCCGAGGTGCTGCACAACGTCGAGCTGCTGCGCCTGAACTTCGGCGTGCTGGTGCTGCACGCGACGCAGACGGCGCTGTTCCTCGTCGTGCCGCGCCTGCTCGTCGACGGCGGGCTGCCGGTCGCCGCGCACTGGAAGGTGTATCTGCCGGTGATGGGGCTCGCGTTCGTGATGATGGTCCCGGCGATCATCGTCGCGGAGAAACGGGGCAAGATGAAGCCGGTGCTGCTGGGCGGCATTCTGGCTATCCTGATCGGCCAATTGCTGCTGGGCAGCGCGCCGCATACCATCATGATTGTGGCGGCGATCCTGTTCGTGTACTTCCTGGGGTTCAACATCCTGGAAGCGTCGCAGCCGTCGCTCGTGTCGAAGCTCGCGCCGGGTTCGCGCAAGGGCGCGGCCACGGGCGTCTACAACACCACGCAGTCGATCGGGCTCGCGCTCGGCGGCATCGCGGGCGGCTGGCTGCTGAAGCACGGCGGTGCGAACACGGTGTTCTACGCGTGTTCTGGGCTCGTTGCAGCGTGGCTTATAATCGCGGCCAGCATGAAAGCGCCGCCGCGCAAGGCCTGAACCTATTGTCGGGCAGGCACCGGCGGCGTCGCCGGCTTGTCCGGCGGGCTGCTCCGACGCACGCGCGGGCGGCCCGGCATCGAATTTACTGGAGAAACACATGGCATCCGTCAACAAGGTCATCCTCGTCGGCAATCTCGGCGCCGATCCTGAAGTCCGTTACCTGCCGAGCGGCGACGCGGTTGCGAACATTCGTCTCGCGACGACCGACCGCTACAAGGACAAGGCAAGCGGCGATTTCAAGGAAATGACCGAGTGGCATCGCGTCGCGTTCTTCGGCCGTCTGGCGGAGATCGTCAGCGAATACCTGAAGAAGGGTTCGTCGGTCTATATCGAAGGCCGCATCCGCACGCGCAAGTGGCAGGGTCAGGACGGTCAGGATCGTTACTCGACCGAAATCGTCGCGGACCAGATGCAGATGCTCGGCGGCCGCGGCGGTGCGGGCGGTGGCGGCGGTGGTGGTGACGAAGGCGGTTACGGCGGCGGCTACGGTGGTGGTGGCGGCGGCGGTCGTGGCGAGCAGATGGAGCGCGGCGGTGGTGGCGGCGGTCGTGCCGGCGGCGCGGCGCGTGGCGGTGCTGGCGGCGGCGCGCAGAGCCGTCCGAGCGCACCGGCAGGTGGCGGCTTCGACGAGATGGACGACGATATTCCGTTCTGACCTCCCGTCAGCAGAATCTGTATAGATCAACCCCGCCTTTGTGCGGGGTTTTTCTTTTTGTTTCCACGGTTCCGCGAATCCCCCTTCTCCGCAAGACGAAAGCCGATACCCGGCCGGCGGGAAACGGGTGCGGTCTACGAATCCCTGAACCCGACAGTTATCTCGATTCTTGAGCCTGCATCTTGAGCGGAGCGGTTCAGCGATTTCGTCGCGGATTTCTTCACACCCATGAGAAATTCCATATTTATCGAGACGGCTCCTGCGGATAGAGTGCGTTGTCGGCACTGAGTGTGATCGTAGATGCAGCCGGCCAAAGTCAACTTTTATCAGGAGATCGAATCGATGCGTGAGCTCAAACGGAACGACCTGAAACAGGTCAGCGGCGCTTTTTCGTGTCAACTTAATCCGGCACCCATCAATTGGGCGGCGGTTGGTGGGGCAGCCCTGGTGGGCGCCGCCCGTGGCCCGCAAGCAGCACTTCTGAGTGGCGCGGGCGCGTTCCTCGGACAGGCCTGGATCTGCAAGTTCTGAATATCGACGGGCAGTTTTGCCTGTCCGGAGGGTGCGTGCGAGCATTTCGCTGCTCGCGCGCCTGTCGTGTTCGATGCATTGAAATGTCGGGAGTCGTCATGCATTTTCGTGATTCGCGAAGCCCGGTCAGGAAGTTCTTGAGGTACGGCCTTTACCCCGAGCGCTTCAGCAAGGAATTCGGCGATGGATGGTTTGCCGTCTTGCTGGGTGCGTTTGGCAGAACGCTTCCGATGTCGGTCGGGGTGGCAGCGTTGAGCAGTGTTGTGGCGCCGGGCGTGCTCACGACGGGGCGTCTGGCATTGACGTCGGCGATCCTGTTCGGACACAGCGCCTATCTGGAGTGGCATTTGATTCGCCGGTCCCGACGCGAAGGGGACTAGCCGTCGGGCCAGTCGGTTGACTGCGCAGGATCGATGCGCATCGTGTGGCGAAAGCGTGATCAAATGGTCGAACCCCGACCTGTCGACGAGGCGGCAAGCGGTCCGCCGTGATCCGGATCGCGTCGCTCACGTGTATCGGCCGAGCGCCGGGGCCCTTTTCATTGATGTCCTTGTCCCTCGCAATCCAGACGAATCGTGGCTGACGAACTTCCCGACCTCATCGCTTCGCATCTCGACGTGCTGTTCTGCGGGATCAATCCCGGCCTGACCGCGGCCGCGACAGGGCATCACTTCGCGGGGAGAAGCAACCGCTTCTGGCGCGTGATCCATCTTGCCGGCTTCACGCCGATGGAAATTTCGCCGCAGGACGATCGCGCGATACTCCAGTACGGCTGCGGCTTGACGGCGGTGGTGAAGCGACCAACGGCGAGCGCCGATCAGCTTTCGCGCGCGGAATTCATCGCCGCGGCCGCGGCGTTCGAGCAGAAGGTGGCGCGTTATGGGCCGCGCTTCGTCGCCTTTCTCGGCAAGGCGGCGTATTCGGCGCTTTCCGGTCAGCGCGAAGTCGCGTGGGGATTGCAGCCGGCCCGCATGCAGCGCGCGAGCGTGTGGGTGCTGCCCAATCCCAGCGGGAGAAATCTTGCGTTCGGCCTCGATGATCTGGTCGACGCGTACCGCCAGCTCCATCTGCAGGCGCAGACCGTTTCCGGGCGCCAACCGGAGGGGCAGGATGCGGGGCAATAAAACCGCGCCCGTGTGGCCGGGCACCGTGTTGCCGCGCGCGTTCTTCGACCGCATGGCCATCGACGTCGCCCCGCAACTGCTCAACAAGATTCTCGCGGCAGCGGACGGCCGGGCCGGCCGCATCGTCGAAGTGGAGGCCTATGCCGGTGCGATCGACCCGGCGGCGCATACCTATCGCGGCAAGACGCCGCGCAATGCGACGATGTTCGGGCCGCCGGGGCACCTGTACGTCTATTTCACTTACGGCATGCACTGGTGCTGCAACTGCGTGTGCGGGCCGGATGGCACGGGAACGGGCGTGCTGATCCGTGCGCTGGAACCGCTGCAGGGGCTCGCGCACATGCGCACGGCACGGCCGCCGCAGACGCGCGATCGCGATCTGTGCCGCGGGCCGGCCCGGCTGACCCAGGCAATGGGGATCGGCGGCGCCCAGGACGGCGTCGACCTGGTTCGCGCGCGCGAAGGGTTCGCGATCGTGGACGACGGCATGGCGCCGCCCATGGATCTGGCGGGTGGGCCGCGCATCGGCATTCGCGTCGGCACGGATCTTCCGTGGCGGTGGAGCGTGCCCGGCAACCGGTATGTGTCGGGGGCGCTGCCGCGCACCTGATGCGTGCCGCACACAAGTCGCGCGTTATTCGACCTGCGTCACGCGGACGCCATGATTGACCGGCTAAGCTGGTTTTTTCGACGTTTCGATCGAGGGGACACCATGCGGCGGGTCGTATTCAACCAGAAGGGCGGCGTGGGCAAATCGACGATCGTCTGCAACCTGGCGGCGATCAGCGCGAGCGAAGGGTTGCGCACGCTCGTCATCGACCTCGATGCGCAGGCGAACTCCACGCGCTATCTGCTCGGCGACGCCGCGGCCGACGCGCAACCGGGCGTCGCCGGTTTCTTCGAAACCGCGCTGACCTTCAACTTCCGTCCGGTCGACGTCGCATCGTTCATCCATCCGACCCCGTTCGAAGGGCTCGACGTGATGCCGGCGCATCCGGATCTCGACACGCTGCACGGAAAGCTCGAATCGCGCTACAAGATCTACAAGCTGCGCGACGCGCTGAACGAGCTCGACACCTACGACGCCGTGTACATCGACACGCCGCCCGCGCTGAATTTCTATACGCGCTCGGCGCTGATCGCGGTCGAGCGCTGCCTGATCCCGTTCGACTGCGACGACTTTTCGCGCCGCGCGCTGTACACGCTGCTCGAGAACGTGAAGGAAATCCAGCAGGACCACAACGCGGCGCTCGAGGTGGAAGGCATCGTCATCAACCAGTTCCAGCCGCGCGCGAGCCTGCCGCAACAACTGGTCGACGAACTCGTCGACGAAGGGCTGCCGGTACTGGCGTCGAGGTTGTCCGCGTCGGTGAAGATCCGCGAGTCGCATCAGCAGTCGAAGCCGGTGATCCACCTCGAGCCCGGGCACAAGCTCGCGCAGGAATTCCGCGCGCTGCATCGCGAACTGGCCGGCTGATCTCGCGCATACCGGTGCCAGTGCCGACCGCGGCCGTTTCATACGGCCGCTTTTTCATTGCGCCCCGCAATTCGTCCGATCATTGATTTTGTCATTAATAATCCCGAAAACGATTTCAAGATAAATCTGGAAAAACGATTACATAAGCGACCGCTTCATTTTCAATGTGCACCTGTTTTCTAATAACCGGAATAATGCATAGGTAAATGTTGCGAAAAGTCATGGTGCGCTATGCTGTAAAAAGGTAAAAATCGTTCCAGGGCAAGATGCTGCGGTGTTCCGATCTGCGATGTCGACGCGTCGAGGGCTTCAGCGGCCGCCCGATTGGAAAATAAGGGTTTACACCTAGTATTAATGCCATTTAATTGACAATTAATCGATCTAGAATGGCCTCCTTCAACTTCCCGCATCCAAATGGGTGACGGGTTGCCAATAAGGAAGCGATTGTCGATCTGGCTTCCATTTTTCTTTACGTCGTCTCTCGCATTGCTAACAGGAGCGTGCCCGATGTCCGTATTTGCCCCCGAAAAACTGACCGCCGATTATCAATCCGGAATCGCCGCATGGTTTGCGATCGCCCGTCCGGCGATCCACGGCTTCGAGGCTGTCGTCGAACTCAACCTGCAAGCGGCCCGGACGGCGCTTACGGAGTACGAGGACAAGCTGAAGAACGCATTCAACAGCAGCAATCCGGCCGTGGGCTTCGCGCAGCAAGTGGCCGCACCGCAGGAAGCGGCAGGCAAGGTCGTGTCGTACGGCCGTCATCTGTTCGACATCGCGGTGTCGACGCAATCCGAATGGGCGAAGGTTGCACAGGCGCAATACGAACAGAACGACAAGCGCCTGAAGGACGTGATCGGCGAGCTGTCGAAGCATGCGCCGGCCGGCTCGGAGTCCGTGGTGGCTGCGCTGAATTCGGCGCTGTCCGCGGCGACCGCCGCGGCCGACTCCGTGCGTGCAGCGACGGGGCAGGCGATTGAAGCCGCGCAGAGCGGCTTCGATGCGGTCAGCGAAACGGCCACGCGCGGCGGCAAGCAGACGGCTGCCGCCGCACGCAAGGACGCAGCGGCCGCGCGCGAATCGGCTGCATGACGACGTGAGAGCGTGCCGCGCGAGTGCGCGGCACGATTGATCGGTGCCGGATGGCGCCGGACGCCGTGTGTGCCACGCGGTGTCCGGCGACCCTCCGGTTTGCCGCAAGGTGCCGGTGCACGGGCGGCCCGTGCCGGTGTGCCGTCGGCGCGACCGGGCGTGGCTCGCGGCGCGGCGGTGCGCGATCGCCATCGCGCCGGGTGCCCCGGGATGCGCGATCGCCAGTTGCAGCCGGCCCTTGCCGGTGTCAGAACGACGAACTGATTTCGATGCAGGAACTGAACATGACGGATGTAGTGATCGTATCGGCCGCGCGGACCGCGGTCGGCAAATTCGGCGGCTCGCTTGCGAAGATTGCGGCGCCGGAGTTGGGCGCGACGGTGATCCGCGCGGTGCTGGAGCGTGC
>NZ_JBQVSQ010000006.1:0-499146 GCF_052952715.1 Burkholderia sp. YIM B11467 | reverse complement strand
ACCGTGAAACGACTCTACGCCGATGATAGTGCGGATTCCCGTGTGAAAGTAGGTAATCGTCAGGCTCCCTAAGCCAGAAACCCCCGCCCGAAAGGCGGGGGTTTTTGCATTTCGGCGGCCGAAATATACGCCCCGGGCGGGCGAGTGCAGCGTGCCCCAATCGACGCGTCGACCTACGCCCGATCAGCCACCGTCCATCCCGCTGCCGACCCACACCACGGAACGAAACCGCGCGATTTGATACGATCGAAATGTCGTCGGCGATTGCTTTCGTCGACGCTCATGTTCGAAACCAGGGCTTGATGGAGAGGGCGGGGAATGAATATCGGCGACGCGTCACGCGAATCCGGAGTCAGCGCAAAAATGATCCGGTACTACGAACAGGTCGGCCTGCTTGCACCGAGCAAGCGTACCGACGCCGGCTACCGGGTCTACGGCGCGGACGAAATCCATATCCTGCGCTTTATCCGTCAGGCGCGACGGCTCGGTTTTCTCGTCGAGGACATCCGCAAGCTGTTGACGCTCTGGCAAGATCGCTCCCGCGCCAGCGCCGAGGTGAAGTCGATCGCCCTCGAACACGTGGCCGAACTCGACAAGCGCATCGCGGAGCTGAGCGACATGCGCGATACGCTGGCCAACCTGGCCGCGCACTGCCATGGTGACGGACGGCCTGAATGCCCGATTTTGGCGCGCCTGGCCGACCCCGTCAGTGAACCAGATTAGTGCGTGCACTCGAGGCCTGAAATGGGCGTCTGATTCAATATCTATAAAAATCAATGGCTTGCGATGGATTTGCGTGCGAGTATTCCAAAGTGGAATGGCTTCCATGCAAGTATTTCACTAGCATCTTGGTGCGGCGTCGTTATAATTCGGGAATACCCTATACGGGAAATCCCTGAATCTCGATTCACCAGGGGTCCCTCTTCCTTGGAGAACGTCATGATCGCCTACATCGTCGAAAAGCTGAGCAACTGGTTCGAATCCGCAGAACGTGAGCGCCGTGAGGCTTACCTCGCCACGTCGTCGGACATCGTCCAGCTCGAGAGCCGTATCCGCTCGCTCGAAACCAACGGCTACTCGCTGTAATCGAGTCACCGTCAGGTGCCGTGTGGCACCGAACGAAAAGCAAGCCCCGTATTTGACGGGGCTTTGTTTTTTTGTGCGCCGGATCTGGCGAAATCGTCAGCGCAGCGCTATGGTATGGGCCTGCTTTTCATCCTGAAGGACACGATCATGCGTTTGCGTCTCGATGTGCGTCGCAGTGCCCGCGCGCGTCTCGCTCTTGGCGCGGCGGTGCTTGTCCATGGTCTCGCGGCCGGCGCGGCGACGTCGTCCAAACCGTTGATTCTGGATACGCAACGCGGTATCCAGGACGGCAAGGGCGGGCTGGTGCTGCAGACCGCGCCGTTGTCTTCCGAGCCGATCGTCGAGCCGGCGGGCATGCGGGCGCCGGCCGGGCAAGCGCCGAACACGTCGGTTCCGCTGTTTGTCGCGCCGTATATCAATGTCCCCGGCTGGGGTGGCGCGCCGCCAGCCAACCAGCCAAGGCTTGCGCCTAGACCGCAGCCATAACGGCAGGTCGCGGGATCAGTTTCCGCGCTGCTCGATCTGGAAGCGGGCGCCGCTATCCTGTCCCAGCGTCTCGACCAGATAGGGCAGTGCTTCGTTCATGCTCTGGGCGAGCGTATACGGCGGATTCAGAATGAACATCCCGCTGCCGTAGAGTCCCAGCCCATCGGTCGGCGGATTCGATACCGTCAGCGTCAGATGCAGCCAGTTGTTCGGTTGCAGGCGCTTCAGCTGCTCGGGAAAGCGCTGCGATTCCAGCCGGGTGACCTGCGGATACCAGACCGCGTAGCAGCCCGTCGCGAAACGCTTCAGGCATTCCGCCACGCAGCTTACCGTGCGCGCGTAATCCTTCTTGTCCTCGTAGGACGGGTCGATCAGCACGAGTGCGCGGCGCGGCGGCGGCGGCAGCAGCGCCTTGATGCCTTCGAAACCGTCACCGGCGAAGATCATCGCGCGTCGCCCCGCGTCGCGGAAATTGTGGCGCAGCACGTCGATTTCGGTCGTGTGCATTTCGAACAGCCGCATGCGGTCCTGCTCGCGCATCGATCGCCATGCGATGTACGGGGAACCCGGGTAGAAGCGCAGTTCGCCGTCGTCGTTCAGCGCGCGTACTTCGTCCACATAGTCGCCCAGCGCTTCCGGCAGGTTCTTGTCGTTCCACAGCCGGCCGATGCCGGTGTCGAATTCCGCCGTCTTCGCCGCGTAGCCGTCGCGCAGCGAGTACACGCCGGCGCCTGCGTGCGTGTCGATGTACCAGTACGACTTGTCTTTCTTGTTCAGGTAGCGCAGCAGTTGGACGACGACGGCGTGCTTGAGCACGTCCGCGTGGTTGCCTGCGTGAAAACCGTGACGATAACTGAGCATGGCGGGCTGCCTGAAACGAAAGGTGAATCGATGAAAGCGGTCGATCGCGCGCAGCCGTCAAGCCGGGCGCCGACGCGGCCGCGTATTGTACGCGAGTGGCCGTGAGTCGCCTTATTCGTATGCATCCCCGACCACTTCCTCGATGCGTTTCTTCACATCCGGCGTCAGCTTCGCGGCGACGTCGAGTGCGCCCATGTTGTCGCCGATCTGCTCGATCCGCGATGCACCGGTGATGACCGAACTCACGCGCGGATTCGCGAGGACCCACGCGATCGCGAGCTGGCCCGTGCTGCAGCCGAGGTCGGCCGCGATCCCGCCGAGCCGCTCGACGATTTCGTTGCTGGCCTGATCGGTCAATCGGTCACGCATCCAGTCGTAACCTTGCAGTTGCGCGCGGCTGCCGGGCGGCACGCCGTTGCGGTACTTGCCGGTGAGAAGACCGGACGCCAGCGGGCTCCAGGTCGTGAGGCCAAGACCGTAGTCGTCGTAGAGCCGCGCATATTCCTGTTCGACCCGAACACGGTGGAACAGGTTGTACTGGGGCTGTTCGACGACCGGCTTGTGCAGGTGATGCCGTTCGGCGATCTCGCATGCGGCGCGAATCTCGTCGGCACTCCATTCCGACGTGCCCCAGTACAGCGCCTTGCCGCGTACGATCATGTCGCTCATCGCCCAGACGGTTTCCTCGATCGGCGTATGCGGATCGGGGCGATGGCAATAGACGAGGTCGACATAGTCGAGCTGCAGCCGGCGCAGCGAGCCGTCGATTGCATTCAGCAGGTATTTCCGGTTCAGCGTGTGATACTGGTTCGGCGCTTCCGCGAGCCCCCAGAAGAACTTCGTGGACACGATATAACTGACGCGCGGCCAGTCGAGCGACTTGAGTGCCTGGCCCATGATTTCCTCGGATTTTCCGCCGGCGTAGACCTCGGCGTTGTCGAAGAAATTGACGCCCGCGTCGCGTGCCGCGGCGAGGCATTCGCGCGCGACCCGCTGGTCGACCTGATTGCCGTACGTGACCCACGAGCCGAGCGACAGCGCGCTGATCTGCAGGCCGGAACGGCCCAACCGTCGATATTGCATGCGAATCTCCTGCGTGACGGAACCGACCTTAAGCTTAGACGTTTTGCGCGCGAACCGCGGGGCCGATCGTGCACAATGACGGCTGGCCCGCCGGCACGGTCGCGCGACGAAAGCGGATGTGGCGGGCGCATGCTTTATCGATCCGACAACGGGAGGAGACGGACATGGCAGCAGATCTGAACGGCAAGACCGCAGTCGTCACGGGCGCCGCAAGCGGCATCGGCAAGGAAATCGCACTCGAGCTCGCCAAGGCAGGCGCGGCCGTCGCGATCACCGACCTGAACCAGGACGGCGCGAATGCGGTCGCCGACGAGATCATCAAGGCGGGTGGCAAGGCGATCGGCGTCGCGATGGACGTGACGAGCGAGGAAGCCGTGAACAGCGGCATCGACAAGGTGGCCGAAGCGTTCGGCTCGGTCGACATCCTCGTGTCGAACGCAGGCATCCAGATCGTCAACCCGATCGAGAACTACTCGTTCGCCGACTGGAAGAAGATGCAGGCGATCCACGTCGACGGTGCATTCCTGACGACGAAGGCCGCGCTCAAGCACATGTACAAGGACGATCGCGGCGGCGTCGTGATCTACATGGGTTCGGTGCACTCGCACGAAGCGTCGCCGCTGAAGTCGGCGTACGTGACGGCCAAGCACGGGCTGCTCGGCCTCGCACGCGTGCTCGCGAAGGAAGGCGCGAAGCACAACGTGCGCTCGCACGTCGTGTGTCCGGGTTTCGTGCGCACGCCGCTGGTCGACAAGCAGATTCCGGAGCAGGCGAAGGAGCTCGGCATCAGCGAAGAGNACAACGTGCGCTCGCACGTCGTGTGTCCGGGTTTCGTGCGCACGCCGCTGGTCGACAAGCAGATTCCGGAGCAGGCGAAGGAGCTCGGCATCAGCGAAGAGGAAGTGATCAAGAAGGTGATGCTCGGCAACACGGTCGACGGCGTGTTCACGACGGTGCAGGACGTCGCGCAGACGGTGCTGTTCCTGTCGGCGTTCCCGAGCGCCGCGCTCACGGGCCAGTCGTTCGTCGTCAGCCACGGCTGGTTCATGCAGTAATGCGGGCGCGGGCAGCATGGCCGCCCGCGCGCGAACGGCACAAAAAAACGCGCTCCGGAGAGCGCGTTTTTCATTTCGGCAGGGCGGGGCCGGTGACGGCTGCCGCCCACTGGCGCCGCGTTACTTCAGGACGGTTGCGACGGCATTGGCGACCACGTCGAGGTTGCGCGTGTTCAGCGCTGCGACGCAGATCCGGCCGGTGCCGACTGCATAGATGCCGAACTCGTCGCGCAGGCGATCGACTTGCGCCGTGGTCAGGCCCGAATACGAGAACATCCCGCGCTGTGCGTTGATGAAGCTGAAGTCGCGATCGACGCCGCTTGCCTTCAGGCGCTCGACGAGACCGTTGCGCATCGCGCGGATGCGATCGCGCATTTCACCGAGTTCCTGCACCCATGCAGCGTGCAGTTCCGGCGATGCGAGCACCGCTGCGACCACGGCGCCGCCATGGGTCGGCGGGTTCGAGTAGTTCGTGCGGATCACGCGCTTCAGTTGCGACAGCACGCGCGTGGCTTCTTCCTTGCTCGACGTGATGATCGACAGTGCGCCGACGCGCTCGCCGTACAGCGAGAACGACTTCGAGAACGACGACGACACGAATGCGTTCAGGTCGGCCGCGGCAAACAGACGCACGGCGGCGGCATCGGCCTCGATGTTTTCGCCGAAGCCCTGGTAGGCGATGTCGAGGAACGGCACGAGGTTGCGCGCCTTCACGACGTCGACGATCTGTTGCCATTGCGCTTCGGTCAGGTCCACGCCGGTCGGGTTGTGGCAGCACGCGTGCAGCACGACGACCGTGCCTGCCGCATAGCCGTTCAGTGCCGACAGCATGCCTTCGAAGTTCACGCCGTTGGTGGCGGCGTCGTAATACGGGTACGCGACGACTTCAAAGCCGGCCGCCTCGAACAGCGCGCGGTGGTTTTCCCAGCTCGGATCGCTGATCGCGACCTTCACGTTCGGGTTCACGGTACGCAGGAAATCGGCGCCGATCTTCAGCGCGCCCGTGCCACCCAGCGCCTGGGCCGTGACCACGCGGCCCGCTGCGATCAGCGGCGAATCGTTGCCGAGCAGCAGCTTCTGCACGGCCGCATCGTAGGCGGCGATCCCGTCGATCGGCAGGTAACCGCGCGGCAGGCCGGCCTCGACACGCACCTTCTCCGCTTCGCGAACTGCGCGCAGCAGCGGAATCTTGCCTTCTTCGTTCGTGTACACACCGACGCCGAGGTTGACCTTGGTCGGACGCGCATCGGCGTTGAAGGCTTCGTTCAGGCCCAGGATCGGGTCGCGGGGAGCAAGCTGGACAGCGGAGAAGAGCGACATGATGATTCGGCAGTTGTGAAAAGAGGGTCAGGCTTTCAGCCGGCGGTGCGGGCGCAGTAGACCGCGCGCCAATGGGCACGACGCCGGAAAGCGCAGCAGCCTGATATTGTAGCGAATTCGCGCAGGCGGGGGCGCGCGATTCGGCGGCGAACCGCGATTTCGGGCGACCGTCGGCCGTCAGGAGCCGACAGCAGTTCGCGCGGCCGCGAAGCGCTAGAATGGTTCCTTTGCCCTCGCTCCAGCCGCATTCCATGTCCGAACATCATGCCGAAGCCGGCGACGCGCTCGACGAATCCAAATTCGTCACCTTCGAAGGGTCGCCGTTCCAGCTGTATCAACCGTATCCGCCCGCAGGCGACCAGCCCACCGCGATCGAGACGCTCGTCGAAGGCATCGGCGACGGCCTTGCCTTCCAGACGCTGCTCGGCGTGACGGGTTCGGGCAAGACCTTCACGATGGCGAACACGATTGCGCGGCTCGGCCGCCCGGCGATCGTGTTCGCGCCGAACAAGACGCTCGCGGCGCAGCTCTATGCCGAGTTTCGCGAGTTCTTCCCGCGCAACGCGGTCGAGTACTTCGTCTCGTACTACGACTATTACCAGCCTGAGGCCTACGTGCCGCAGCGCGACCTGTTCATCGAGAAGGATTCGTCGATCAACGAGCACATCGAGCAGATGCGGCTGTCGGCGACGAAGAGCCTGATGGAGCGCCGCGACGTGGTGATCGTCGCGACGGTGTCGGCGATCTACGGTATCGGCAACCCGTCCGAATACCACCAGATGATCCTGACGCTGCGCATCGGCGACAAGCTCGGCCAGCGCGACGTGATCGCGCGGCTGATCGCGATGCAATACACGCGCAACGAGCAGGATTTCCAGCGCGGCACGTTCCGCGTGCGCGGCGACACGATCGACATCTTCCCGGCCGAACACGCCGAAATGGCCGTGCGCGTCGAACTGTTCGACGACGAGGTCGAGACGCTGCACCTGTTCGACCCGCTGACCGGGCGCGTGCGGCAGAAGATTCCGCGCTTCACCGTGTATCCGTCGTCGCACTACGTGACGCCGCGCGACACCGTGATGCGCGCGGTCGAGACGATCAAGGACGAATTGCGCGAACGCCTGGAGTTCTTCCACCGCGACGGCAAGCTCGTCGAGGCGCAGCGCCTCGAGCAGCGCACGCGCTTCGATCTCGAGATGCTGCAGGAGCTCGGCTTCTGCAAGGGCATCGAGAACTACTCGCGGCATTTCTCGGGTGCCGAGCCGGGAGATCCGCCGCCGACGCTCGTCGACTACCTGCCGCCCGACGCGCTGATGCTGCTCGACGAATCGCACGTGCTGATCGGCCAGTTGAACGGCATGTACAACGGCGACCGCGCACGCAAGGAAAACCTCGTCAATTACGGGTTTCGCCTGCCGTCGGCGCTCGACAACCGGCCGCTCAAGTTCCCCGAGTTCGAACGCAAGATGCGCCAGGTCGTGTTCGTGTCGGCCACGCCGGCCGACTACGAGAAGCGCGTGACGGGGCAGATCGCCGAACAGGTCGTGCGGCCGACGGGGCTCGTCGATCCGGAAATCGAAGTGCGGCCGGCAAGCTCGCAGGTCGATGACGTGCTGACCGAGATCAACGCGCGCGTGAATGCCGGCGAGCGCGTGCTGATCACCGTGCTGACGAAGCGCATGGCCGAGCAGCTCACCGAGTTTCTGGCCGACCATGGCGTCAAGGTGCGTTATCTGCACAGCGACATCGACACGGTCGAGCGGGTCGAGATCATCCGCGACCTGCGGCTCGGCACGTTCGACGTGCTGGTCGGGATCAACCTGCTGCGCGAGGGCCTGGATATTCCCGAAGTGTCGCTCGTCGCGATTCTCGATGCGGACAAGGAGGGCTTCCTGCGCGCCGAGCGCTCGCTGATCCAGACGATCGGCCGCGCCGCGCGGAACGTGAACGGCAAGGCGATTCTCTATGCCGATACGATGACCGAGTCGATGAAGCGCGCAATCGGCGAGACCGAGCGGCGCCGCGCGAAGCAGGTCGCGCACAACGAGAAGATGGGCATTACGCCGCGCGGCGTCGTGAAGCGCATCAAGGACATCATCGACGGCGTCTACAACGCAGACGAGGCGCGCGCGGAGCTGAAGGAAGCGCAACAGCGAGCGAAATTCGAGGACATGTCGGAAAAGCAGCTCGCGAAGGAAATCAAACGTCTCGAGAAGCAGATGGCCGACTACGCGAAGAACCTCGAGTTCGAGAAGGCCGCCGCGACCCGCGACCAGCTTGCGCTGCTGCGCGAGCGCGTGTTCGGCGCGAATGTCGGCGACCACATCAGCGGCGGCCGGTAAATCTTTCCAAGCGTCACCGAAACGGTGCACTAACGGGCCTGTAAGCCTTGTCGGATCAGGGGTTTACACGGCCTCTCGTTTGTTCCGGAACGGGTTCGGTGCTAAACTCCACAATTATTGAGAATTGTTCGCATTAACGTTCTTCGTCGCGTTAGTGTTTCCAGCGAGCCGCCCCGGCGGCGGCCCGTGTGTCGTCATTTAGTCAGACAAATAACAAGGAGTGTCCATGTTGGGTTCTTCGTTCATCCGCACGACGGTTGCGGTAGCAGCGGCGCTTGCCGCGATGTCGGCCTCGGCTGCCGAATATCCGATCGGCAAGCAGCAGATCCAGGGCGGCATGGAAATTGGCGCGGTGTACCTGCAGCCGATCACGATGGACCCGGAAGGGATGATGCGCAAGGCGTCGGATTCCGACATCCACCTCGAGGCCGACATCCATGCGGTCAAGAACAACCCGACGGGTTTCGCGGAAGGCGACTGGATGCCGTACCTGCAGGTCACGTACAAGCTGACGAAGCAGGGCGACACGAAGTGGAAGGCTGAAGGCGACCTGATGGGCATGGTCGCGAGCGATGGTCCGCACTACGGCGACAACGTGAAGCTGAACGGCCCGGGCAAGTATCACCTGTCGATGGTCGTCAAGCCGCCGATGCAGTCGGGCCACATGGCGTTCGGCCGTCACATCGACAAGGAAACGGGCGTGGGCGCGTGGTTCAAGCCCATTACCCTCGAGTACGACTTCCCGTTCGCCGGTATCGGCAAGAAGGGCGGTTACTGATCGGTGGCATCACGAACGGCGCGCTTCGGCGCGCCGTCGGCGTAGAGAACCCAGAATGAAAATTCCCCAGAAAATCGTTGCCGCAGCCGCTGCGTTGTGGCTTGCCGGCGCAGCGCACGCTGCCGATCTGCCGACGTTCAAGCTCGAGATGACGGACGGCAAGCTGAATCCCGCCCGCATCGAAGTGCCGGCCGGCCAGCGCTTCAAGATCGAGATCAAGAACACCGGCAAGGGCGCCGCCGAATTCGAGAGCGTGCAACTGCGCAAGGAGAAGGTGCTCGCGCCGGGCGCCGATTCGTTCGTGGTCGTCGCTCCGCTGTCGCCGGGCGAATACAAGTTTTTCGACGATTTCCACCAGCAGGCACAGGGCGTGATCGTCGCGAAGTAACGCGTTTTATCTGCGTGCGGGCACACACGTCCGTTGCCCCGCGCGTCAGGAGGTATCGATGGGTCAGATCTTGTTCATCGTCTGGCGGGAGAGCGTCGAAGCGCTGCTCGTCGTCGGCATTCTCTATGCATGGCTGAAAAACGGCGACGACGACGCGCGCCGCGGCCTGCCTTATCTGTGGGGTGGCGTCGGCGCCGGTCTGCTGATGGCCGTCGGCCTCGGCGCCGCGCTGGTCGGTTTCACCGAAGTGTTGTCCGGCGATGCGCAGGACTACTTCCAGACGGCGATGGTGCTGATCGCATGCGTGCTGATCGTGCAGATGGTGCTGTGGATGCGCCGGCACGGCCGCACGCTGAAGCGCGACATGGAGCAATCGCTGCAGCAGAGCACACGCGATTCGAACTGGTGGGGCGTCGCCGTGCTGGTTGCGCTCGCGATCGCGCGCGAAGGCAGCGAGACGGTGATCTTCCTGTACGGCCTCGGTTTCGGCCAGTCGGGCCACGTCGACGGCAACCAGATGCTCGCGGTCGTGATCGGCCTCGGCCTCGCGTTCTTCACGTTTTATCTGCTGCAGCTCGGTGGCAAATACTTCTCGTGGCGGCATTTCTTCCGCGTCACCGAAGTGATGCTGCTGTTCCTCGGCGCAGGCCTGTTCCAGACCGGCGTCGACAAGCTGATCGACAAGGAAATCCTGCCGCTCGGCATTTCGCAGGTGTGGGACACGTCCGCGATCCTCGATGATTCGAGCACGTTCGGCTCGCTCGTCGCGACGCTGACCGGTTATCGCGCGCACCCGGCACTGACCAACCTGGTTGCCTACGCGGTGTACTGGGCGGTCGTGTGGCTGCTGATGAAGCGCGCGAGCCGTCGTCCGGCCGTCGCCGCGGGCCGCGCGGCATGAGCGTGGTCGCCGCAGCCAAGCCGGGCTGGCTCGCGCAGGCCGGCCAGTGGATGCAGCGCCACGGTGCGCTGATCCGCGGCATCCAGTGGATCGTCGTCGCTGTCTACGCGTTCCTGATCATCGTGCCGGCGGTGTTGCCGCTGCCGGACGATTCCGCGCATCTGTGGAACAACCTCACGCTCATCGCGCAATTTGCGTTCTGGGGCATCTGGTGGCCGTTCGTGCTGCTGTCGATGGTGATGCTCGGTCGCGTCTGGTGCGGCGTTCTGTGCCCGGAAGGCGCGCTCACCGAATACGCGAGCAAGTTCGGCCGCGGCGGCCCGATCCCGCGCTGGATACGATGGGGCGGCTGGCCGTTCGTCGCGTTCGGGATCACGACGATCTACGGGCAGATGGTGAGCGTGTACCAGTACCCGCTCGCGGTGCTGTTCGTGCTCGGCGGCTCGACCGTCGGCGCGATCGTGATCGGCGTGCTGTACGGCCGCGAGAAGCGTGTGTGGTGCAAGTACCTGTGCCCGGTCAACGGCGTGTTCGGGTTGCTCGCGCGGCTCGCGCCGATGCGCTACAAGGTCGACGAGGATGCGTGGCGCCGTTCGTACAAGAACGGCGAGCACGGCCATCGCGTGATTCCGATCAACTGCGCGCCGCTCGTGCCGTTGCGCAGCATGAAGGGCGCGGCATCGTGCCACATGTGCGGCCGCTGCAGCGGACACCGCGACGCGATCTCGCTGTCGGCGCGCTCGCCGTCCGACGAAGTCGTGAACCTCGGCGCGCAGCAGGCGAACCCGTGGGACACCGCGCTGATCCTGTACGGCCTGCTCGGCGTCGCGATCGGTGCGTTCCACTGGACCGTCAGCCCGTGGTTCGTGCAGATCAAGCAATGGCTCGCGGGCTGGCTGATCGACCGTGACATCACGTGGCCGCTCGAAACCAATGCGCCGTGGTTCCTGCTCACGCATTACCCGGATCGCAACGACGTGTTTTCCTGGCTCGATGGCGGGCTGATCGTCAGCTACATCGTCGGCACGGGGCTCGTGTACGGCACGGCGCTGCTGGTGCTGCTGGCCGGTGCCACGCTGATGCTCGGCCGCTTCGATCGCGTGCGGTTGCATCACCTCGCGCAGGCGCTGATTCCGATCGCAGGGGCGGGCGTGTTCCTCGGGCTGTCGGCAACGACGCTGTCGTTGCTGCGCGCCGAACATGTGCCGCTCGGCTGGGCGACCGATGTGCGCGTCGCGATCCTGGTCGGTGCCAACGCATGGAGTGCGTGGCTCGCATGGAAGGTGACGGGGCGCTATGCGGCCTGGCCGCGCCGGCTGGCGGCATTCGCGTGGTTTGCCGTCGGGCTTGCCGTCGTCGACAGCGCCTGGTGGTTGATGTTCTGGGGTTTCTGAAGCGGCGGGTGTGCCGCTTCGGCGGCCATGCATTGACGGGCAACAACGAACACGGGCGGCAATGCGTTACGTATTCGCCGCCCAAATGAAAAAGCGGCACGTCGTTCGACGTGCCGCTTTTTTTCTTCCTTGTGCGAGAACCAAAAAAAGTGGCTTGGCTTGCTGCAGCGGCTGCTTGAGTGTGTTTGCACGAAGGGGTCTAGATCTCGCGTGCAAGCCGTTGCGCTGGCTAATGCCCAACACCTCTCAGGGAGGTGGTCCCCACAATACTCTGTCGTTACTTCGTCAGGATCAGCTTGCCGAGCCGAGTGGCACGCAGCTGATAAGTCTCTCCGTTATGCGCGATGCTGATGTGGCTGTGGCCTTGCAGCAGCGAATCGCTGTTGACGACCCGCGTGCCTGCATCGCGGTTGCCGGCGGGTTTCGCCGGCGTGGTGACCGCTGCCGTCTTCTGACGGCTGCTGCCTGCGGTGCCGGTTGTGTGGCGCAAGGTCAGCGTGGTCGGGCGCATGGTGTCGGTCATTCGGTTGATCGGTGACTGTCGATACGATGGAATGAATTCTAAATGATAACCATTCCCATTCGCAAAAACTCTTTATCGATCGAGATGGCTGAGTTGATAGCTTGAGTCAAAGAGGCGGCCCGAAGGCCGCCGCCGGGTTCAGTGCAGCGGATCGGGGTCCTTGCGGCCCTGCGCGTATTCGCGGATCAGGCGGACCGTGTCGATATCCGACGTGCGATACGCTTCCTTGACGATCCCGTGCGTCTGCCGGGCATCTTCGCTGTCGTCCGTGACGGTCAGCGTCGTGCGGTATTCGAAACGCAGGAACAGCTGGTGGTCTTCGCGTTCCTCGATCGTCATCGTCAGCGAGCCGCCGATCTCGCCGTCGGCGGCGAGGATGTCGTAGCGGACCTGCTGGTTCGGCGTGAACGTGACATGGTCGCGCACGATCGCGTGACCGTAGTGCAGTTCGCGTTCGAGCGTCGTATCCGTCCGTTCGCGGACGACGCAGCTGTCGAGGCCGAGCACGAACAGTTGCGGCTGTTCGGCGCGCAGCACGAGACCTTCCCAGAGCTGGTCGCGGGTGAGGGCCGGCACGGCCGAATCATCGGAATTGATCTGGATCAGATGTTCGAAGTTCAAGGGGACGGGTTCCTTCTGGTGGTTGGCGGCCACATGGTTCAAGAAGTTATTGTGACGCAAAACCGTCCGTTTCGCGGTACCTGCCGCCCCCCGATCGGGCGTCAGGCTTCGATGCGGCCCATGCGACCGGTCTGGTAGTCGACGACCGCCTGCCGGATCTCTTCCTCGGTATTCATCACGAACGGGCCATAGCGGACGATCGGTTCGTTGAGCGGCACGCCGCCGATCAGCAGCAGGTCGAGCGGCGTGTCGCCGGCGGCGAACGTGACCGTGTCGCCGTCGTCGCCGTACACGATCATGTGCCGTGCGTCGACAGCCTGCCTGTCGGGCCCGTAGAGGCCTGTTCCGTCGATCGGATAGGCGAACACGCGATAGCCGGCCGGAACCGGCTGCGTGACCGTTGCGCCGGGTTCCAGCGTGAAATGCTGGTAGAGGATCGGCGTACGCGTCTCGATCGCGGCCTGGACGCCGAACGCCTCGCCGGCGATGACGCGCACGCGCGCGCGGCCGTCCGGCGACGTCGCGGTCGGGATGCGCTCGACCGGGATCTCCTGGTAGCGCGGCGCGATCAGCTTGTCGCGGCGCGGCAGGTTGACCCACAGCTGGAAGCCGTGGGAGCGGCCGCCGGCCTGCGCGAACGCCGGATCCGGCATTTCGCTGTGCACGACCCCGGCGCCGGCCGTCATCCACTGCACGTCGCCGGGGCCAAGCGTGCCGGCATGGCCGGACGAGTCGCGATGGCAGAAGCGTCCGTCGAGTGCGTAGGTCACGGTTTCGAAGCCGCGATGCGGATGGTCGGGCGCGCCCTTGGCTTCGCCGGGGGCGTAGTCGACGGGGCCCATTTCGTCGAGCAGCAGGAACGGATCGAAATCCATCAGCAGCCGGGTCGGGAACGGACGGTGAACCACAAAGCCGCCGCCTTCGGTGGTGCGAAGCGCGGGGTAGGTGCGGTCAAGCGAGCGAGCGGTCGTCATGGGGAGGCCCTCGAAATCAACGGAATAGCGTTATTTTTGAAACATAGCGCTATTATATTGGGCGTTTTCCCGTTCGATTTGCGATGGTTCGCAATGGATTGTTCTGAAATTGGAACGATGAGATGAATATCGATGCACATAACCTGAACGACCTCATGTACTTTTCGCAGGTCGTCGAACATGGCGGTTTCTCGGCCGCGGAACGCGTGCTGGGCATCTCGAAATCGCGCCTGTCGCGGCGCCTGACCGAACTCGAGGGGGCACTCGGCGTGCGCCTGTTGCAGCGTTCGACGCGCAAGCTCGCGCTGACCGAGGCGGGGGAGTTGTTCTACCAGCATTGCCAGGCGATGCTCGCCGAGGCGCAGGCCGCGATGAATGCGGTGCAGCAGTTGCGCGCGTCGCCGCGCGGTTCGGTGCGGGTCAGCGTGCCTGTCACGCTGTCGCAGACGATGCTGTCGCGCATCCTGCCCGAATTCCTGCGTCGTTATCCCGAGGTGAGGGTGCATGTGCGCGTGACGAATCGCGTGATCGATCTGTTCGAGGACTCGATCGATGTCGCGCTGCGCGTGCGCTCGGAGCCGCCGCAGAACGCCAACATCGTCGTGCGGCCGCTGTGGCGTACCGAGCAGATGCTGGTCGGTGCGCCGAGCCTGCTGAGCCAGAATGCGCCGCCGCTGGTGCCGGACGATCTGGCCGGCTTCGAGACGCTCGATACGCCGAGCGTCGACGGGCGGCACGTGTTCAACCTGATCGCACCGGACGGCACGCGTCATGTGCACGAGCACGAACCGCGGCTCGTGACGGCCGACCTGATGACGATCCGCGAGGCCGTGCTCGACGGCCTCGGCATCGCGGCGCTGCCGGAGATGATGTACGGCAATGCGCTGCGTGCGGGGCAACTGTCGCCCGTGATGCCGGGCTGGACGCTGCCGGTGCCGCAACTGTATGCGGTGTTCGTGTCGCGGCAGGGGATGCCGCCCGCGGTGCGTGCGTTCGTCGACTACCTGGTCGAGAAGCTCGATCACGGCGCCTACAAGGAGCAGGGGTGCCCCGAGCGTGCGAAGAAGGAAGCCGCGGCCGATGCTTCGGCGACCTGAACACGACGCGCACGACGAGGCAAATTTGTTTTGTCATTGAAGCGTCGTCTGCAATCGCAAGTTTCAATCGCCGGGGCCTTGAATGCGCGCGCGCGCGGGCCTATATTGAAATCCCATTTCGTGAAGGAAGTTCTGAGCGAAATCAGGTGGCCGCATATATTGTGAGCCAGATAGGGCAGAACGCGCAGTCCGTGCAGACCACGGCAGAGTCGCATTTGCGTTGCTCGAGGCGCAACCGATACCGCCAAAGAGCCCGCCGCCCGAAGGCGCCCGCGTGCGCATGAAAAAAGGCCTTCATCTGGCGATGAAGGCCTTTTACTTTGTGCTCGGCGAGGAGCGCGACGTGCGTGCGTTACTTCGCTTTCGCGGCCGGCTCCGTCACGAAGCCGAGTTTCGTCAGGCCGCCTGCCTGCGCATCCGACATCACTTCGGCGACATGCTCGTATGCAACCTTGCGGTCCGCGCGCAGGTGCAACTCCGGCTGCGGCTTGCGTTGCGCCGCTTCCGCGATGCGCGCCTGCAATTGTTCGCGCGTGACCGTGTGGTCGTCCCACAGGATCGTGCCATCGCCCTGGATCGCGACGTCGACCGTCTGCGGCTTTTCGTCGACGGGCTGACTGCTGGCGTGCGGCAGGTCGATCTTCACCGCATGCTGCATCGCCGGGATCGTCACGAGGAAAATGATCAGGAGTACGAGCATGACGTCGACGAGCGGCGTCATGTTGATCTCGCTCATCACGGCATCGTCGTCATCGTCGCTGAAACCAGTGTTCATTGCCATGGTTCACCCCGTCTCAGCTGGCGCGCGTCGCGAGGCGCAGGCCGTCGCGCGTCGACGACGATGCGAGGCTCGCACCGGTCACGAAGTAGGCGTGCAGGCCGTGCGCGAAGCGGCGCAGCTTGCTGACGACACCCTTGTTCGCGCGGGTCAGTGCGTTGTAGCCGAGCACGGCCGGGATCGCGACGAACAGGCCGAAGGCCGTCATGATCAGCGATTCGCCGACCGGGCCCGCGACCTGGTCGATCGACGTCTGGCCGGTTGCGCCGATCACGAGCAGCGCGTGGTAGATCCCCCAGACCGTGCCGAACAGGCCGACGAACGGCGCCGTGCTGCCGATCGACGCGAGGACCGCGAGGCCGCTCTGCATGCGCGAGATGCCTTCGTCCATCGTGTCCTTCAGGCAGCGCGTGACCCAGTCCGACACGTCCATGCGGTCGTGCAGGTGCGGTTGCGTCTGGTGGTGATGGTCGGCAGCTTCCTTGCCCGACAGCGCGAGCGCGAGGAACGGGTTGTCGTTCGGCGTCGATGCGGCGAGGCCGAGCTTCTTGATGCCGTCGTCGAAATTGTCCGAATGCCAGAATGCCTGTTCGGCGTTCTTCGTGAGGCGGTTCAGGCGAACCACGTTCCAGCCCTTGACGACGATGACGATCCACGACAGAACCGACATCACGAGCAGCGTGATCGCAATGGCGCGCGTGACGAAATCACCTTGCGCCCAGACGTGCGCGATACCGTAGCTTTGCATTTTTTGTTTCCTTTGAATCTTCCGGATGAGGCGGATTAGTCGTTAAGCGTGAAGTTGTAGGGCAGGACGTGCGTGACACGGATTGCCTGGCCATTCTCGAGATACGGTTGGCAGGTGATGGCGCGCGTCGCGTCCAGAGCCGCATCGTCGAGGCGCGGATAGCCACTGCTCTTCTGCAGGGTGATGCTTTCGAGCTTGCCGGTTACGCCGACGACGAAGCGAACGTAGGCCGCGCCCGTCTCGCCGCGGCGGCGCGACATCGACGGGTAGTCGGGCTTCACGAAATTGCACTGCAGCGTCGACACGTTCTTCGGCGCGCTGACCTGCATCGTCTCACGGGCCGGGCCGGGCGTGGCGGCCGGTGCGGCAGGCGCTGGCGCAGCGGGTGCGGGCGTTGGATCGGCCGCCGGTGCGGGGATGGGCGACGGAGCGGGCGATTGTGCGAGCGGCGTCGGCGTCGCTGCCTTCGGCACCGGCTTCGGCTCGATCTTCGGCTTTACCTTGGGCACAGGCTTCGGCGGCGCGGGCTGCGGAAGCGATTCGGCCGCGACCTGCTTGGCGACTGGTGCAGGCGCAATGAGCTGCGCGGTGATCGACTGGGCCTCGACCGTTTTCGGCGGCGGCGCGTTGCGATGGAGCCAGGCGGCCGTCAGCATGATCGCGTGTGCGGCAAGCACACCGACCGCGACGACGATCACTCGGGGATTCATACGTGGTGCAGCCGGCAAGGCGCCGGCAGGAGCGAAATGCGAAGCCTGCATGTTAGCTTGAAAGAACGATGTCGCACCCGGGGCGCGGCGGGTGAATCGGCATCACTTGCGGAAGATCAGCAGCGAGATGCAAACGGTGGTCACAAATCCGATCAGCAATTCCATGACAGGCTCCTTGGCAGGTAAGCCGCTGGCTCGCGCGGACGGTGGCTTGCTGACGGTCAAAACAAAAAATGCGGCCTGGGCCGCATGCGCACACTCGGCGCCGGTCAGGCAGCCTTGCGTTCGTAGAACGTGACCGGGATCGGGTGAGCGTGATGCTCGACACCGCACCGGCTCGCGCAGACGCCTTGCTCGGCCATGAGGTCGCGTACGGACTCCTCGCACTTGCCGCAGCACGTGGCCACGCCGAGCTCGAACTGGAGTTCATCGAAAGAGTTCACGCCCTCTGCGAGGGACGCGCGGATCTTGCGATCGGAAACAGACTTGCACACGCAGACGATCATGATGAGTTGCGATAGCTAACGTTAATGCGAATTATTATCATTAATTTTGCGGACGTTGACAAGCCTGGGTCGGGCTTTTTTTAAGCTCATCGGACCCTTGAAACGGCGGGGGCGGCGGGGCCGCGGCGGGAGAGGGCGTGCCGGCCTGCGTCAGGCGGTCGCGCAGGCGCGCGCGTTCGGCGAGGAAATGGTGACGGATTCGACCGGCGCATCGAGGCCGAGCAGCGTCGACGCGAGTGCCTGCAACTGCCGGCCGTCGCCGGTCGAGCAGAAGCGGGGCGGCGCGACAGGCGTGCCGGCGGGCGCGCGCAGGCTGTGCAGGTCGAGCACGCGCGCGAGCTGGCGCGCGATCGCGTCGCTCGTGTCGATGATCGACATGCGGTCGCCGACAATGTCACGAATGGTTGCCGTGAGGAACGGATAGTGCGTACAGCCGAGGACGACTGTATCGGCACCGTCGTCGAGCATCGGCTGCAGGTAGCTGTCGAGCAGTGCGCGCAGCGTGGGCGAGCCCGTGTCCCCGCTCTCGATCGCCTGCACGAGCCCGTGGCCCGGCTGGCAGATGAAGCGGCAACCGGCGCCATGACGTTCGAGCAATGCCTGGAACCGGGCGCTGCGCAGCGTCGCCTGGGTGGCGAGCACGCCGGCGACGCCGCTCGCGGATTGCTGGACGGCCGGTTTGATGCCCGGCTCGACGCCGACGAGCGGGATCGCGAGATGCTCGCGTACCGCCGCGATCGACTGCGCGGTTGCCGTATTGCACGCGACGACGAGCGCCTTCGCGCCCTGCTGGACGAACCACTCGCCGATCGCGAGTGTGCGCTCGAGGATGAATGCATCGTCGCGTTCGCCGTACGGGATGTAGCGTGTATCGGCGGTATAGACGAACGACTCGCCGGGCAGGTGCGCACGCACGGCGCGCAGCACCGACAGGCCGCCGAGCCCCGAATCGAAGATCCCGACGGGGGCGGCGGCACGCATCGCGGCAGCGGCTGGCTGGTTCGTCATCGTCATGCGGACGGCGCGGCGGCGAGTGGGCCGATTACTCGGCCGAACCCATCATCGATTGCTGGTAGTTCTGCAGGCCGACCTTGCCGATCAGGTCGATCTGCGTTTCCAGCCAGTCGATGTGCTCTTCGGTGTCGTCGAGGATCTTTTCGAAGATCTCGCGCGACACATAATCACGAACCGATTCGCAGTAGGCGATCGCTTCCTTGCACGTGGTCTGCGAGATCTGCTCGAGCTTCAGGTCGCACTTCAGGATCTCTTCGGTTTCCTCGCCGACGAGCAGCTTGTGCAGGTCCTGCAGGTTCGGCAGGCCGTCGAGCATGAACACGCGCTCGATCAGCCAGTCGGCGTGCTTCATTTCGCCGATCGACTCGTCGTACTCGTGCTTGCCGAGCTTGTCGAGGCCCCAGTGCTTGTACATGCGGGCATGCAGGAAGTACTGGTTGATCGCCGTGAGCTCATTCTTCAACTGGGCGTTCAGATATTCGATGACTTTCTTGTCGCCTTGCATGGCTGTTCCTTGTTCAGTGGGGCTTCAGAAACCGAACGATAATCGCTCGAACGAGAAAAGCCAAGCCTCGAAGCCTTGCCGGGCCTGCCTTTTGCATGTAATGAGAATCAGCCTCGAATAACCGGCCGTGCACAATAATGAGAACGAGAAGCAAAAAGGCCGGACTCGCGTCCGGCCTTTCGTTCGATCGCGCTTACGCGGTTGCGACCGGGATCTTGCCGATCTTCGCCTGCCACTCCTTCGGACCGGTCTGGTGCACCGACGTGCCCGACGAATCGACGGCAACCGTCACCGGCATGTCTTGCACGTCGAACTCGTAGATCGCTTCCATGCCGAGGTCTTCGAATGCGAGCACCTTCGCGCCGCGGATCGCCTTCGACACGAGGTAAGCCGCGCCGCCGACCGCCATCAGGTACGCGGCCTTGTGCTTCTTGATCGCCTCGATCGCGACCGGGCCGCGCTCGGCCTTGCCGACCATCGAGATCAGGCCCGTTTGCGCGAGCATCGTCTCGGTGAACTTGTCCATGCGTGTGGCCGTCGTCGGGCCGGCCGGGCCGACCACTTCGTCGCGGACCGGATCGACCGGGCCGACGTAGTAGATCACGCGGTTCGTGAAGTCGACCGGCAGCTTCTCGCCCTTCGCGAGCATGTCGGCGATGCGCTTGTGCGCGGCGTCGCGGCCGGTGAGCATCTTGCCCGACAGCAGCAGCGTCTGGCCCGGCGCCCAGCTGGCGACTTCTTCCGGCGTCAGCGTGTTCAGGTCGACGCGCTTGCTGGTTTCCGTATTCGGTTCCCACTGGACCTTCGGCCAGGCGTCGAGTGACGGCGCCTCGAGCTTCGCGGGGCCCGAGCCGTCGAGCACGAAGTGCGCGTGGCGCGTGGCCGCGCAGTTCGGGATCAGCGCGACCGGCTTCGACGCCGCGTGCGTCGGTGCGGCCATGATCTTCACGTCGAGCACGGTCGCCAGGCCGCCGAGGCCCTGCGCGCCGATGCCGAGCGCGTTGACTTTTTCATGCAGCTCGACACGCAGTTCCTCGACCCAGTCCTGCGGACCGCGCGCGATGATTTCCTGGATGTCGATCGGATCCATCAGCGATTCCTTCGCCATCAACATCGCCTTCTCGGCCGTGCCGCCGATGCCGATCCCGAGCATGCCGGGCGGGCACCAGCCCGCGCCCATCGTCGGGACCGTCTTCAGCACCCAGTCGACGATCGAGTCGGACGGGTTCAGCATCACGAACTTCGACTTGTTCTCCGAGCCGCCGCCCTTCGCCGCGACCTGCACGTCGACCTTGTCGCCCGGCACGATCTCGTAGTGGATCACGGCCGGCGTGTTGTCCTTCGTGTTCTTGCGGGCGCCTTCCGGCGGATTGACGATCGACGCGCGCAGCACGTTGTCCGGGTGCGTGTAACCGCGGCGCACGCCTTCGTTGATCATGTCGGTGAGGCCCATCGTCGCGCCGTCCCAGCGCACGTCCATGCCGACCTTCACGAAGATCGTGACGATGCCGGTGTCCTGGCAGATCGGGCGCTTGCCTTCCGCGCACATGCGGCTGTTCGTGAGGATCTGCGCGATCGCATCCTTCGCGGCCGGGCTCTCTTCCAGCTCGTACGCGCGGCCGAGGGCCTGGATGTAGTCGAGCGGATGGTAGTAGCTGATGTACTGCAGCGAATCCGCGATGCTCTGGATCAGGTCTTCCTGTTTGATGACGGTCATGGCTGAGACTCTGTGGGGACAGTGGGGAATGCGTTTTATGCGTTCACGGCTGCTTCGGCCGGTTTCCGGGACGCGACCGCGACGGGCGCATGCGTCTCGTGGAAATGGGCGGGATGCGTGTGCGTCGTCAGGCGGTCGACCCACGCCATCACGAGCGCCGACACGAGGAACGACACGTGGATGATCACCTGCCACATGATCGCGTGCATCGTGTGCTGGTCGGGGTTGATGAACGTCTTCAGCAGGTGGATCGACGAAATGCTGATCAGCGCCATCGACAGCTTGACCTTCAGCACGCCCGCGTTCACGTGGTCGAGCCACTCGGGCTCGTCGGGGTGGCCCTCGATGCCGAGGCGCGACACGAACGTTTCGTAACCGCCGACGATCACCATGATCAGCAGGTTCGAGATCATCACCACGTCGATCAGACCGAGCACCGCGAGCATCACGCTGATTTCGTCGAGGCTGGTCGCATGCGACAGCAGGTGCCAGACTTCCTTCAGGAACAGGAACACGTAGACGGCCTGCGCGACGATCAGGCCGAGGTACAGCGGAACCTGGAGCCAGCGGCTCATGAAGATCAGCGCGGGAAGCGGGCGAAGCGGGCGACGGGCGGGGCGGCCGGGCGAATGCGGGGCGGACATGATGGCGGTGCGGGCGCGGTGCGCAGGTATCGGGGGTAATCTTGAAAAGGCGCGCTATTGTAACGCGTCGGCCGGCGCGACTGCAGCGACGCGCCGGCGCGGCCGGGGACCGATCAGGAGGCGGCGGCCGGCACGGGTTTCACGCGCAGGCTCGCGAGCACGATGCCGGTGACGACGCACGCGAGCGCGATGCCGTGCGCGAGCGTCGGGCGTTCGCCGAGGAACGCGATGCCGTACGCAGCGGCGGCGATCGGCAGCACCGCGCTGAACACGCCGGCGAGGCTGCCCGGCACGTGCCGGATGCCTTTCATCCACAGCCAGAACGAGAAGATGCTGGCCGACAGCCCGTACCAGACGACGAGCGTCCAGGTGCCGGCCGGCACGCTCGCGTAATCGAAGTGCCACAGCGCCGTCGCGCCGAGCGGCAGCATCAGGAACAGGCCGAACAGGTGCGTATACGCGCAGATGTCGATCGGCGCGAGCGTCTGCGTGAGCCGGCGCGACAGGATCACGTAGATCGATTCGCAGCACACGGCCCCGAGGATCAGCAGGTTGCCGGTCAGCGAGCCGGACGCTTCGCCGTGGGCGCCGTGCCCGGCCGCGCCGCCGTTGGCGAGGTTGATCGTCACGACCCCGACGATCGCGAGCGCGATCGACACGAGCGCACGGCCGTTCGGTTTTTCGCGCAGGACCAGCCACGCGAACAGCGCGACGATGGCCGGGATCGTGCTGGTGATGACGCCGGCCGCCACCGCGCTGGTGCGCTGCACGCCGTTGAGCATCAGCAGCGTGAACATGAAGGTGCCGAAGAAGGCCTGCAGGAACAGGTTCAGCCACTCGCCGCGCTTGACCGCGCGCATTTTCACGGGGCTGAACAGCGGCCACAGCACGGCGATCGCGATCACGAAGCGCAGCGTGGCGAGGATGGCGACAGGGACGAATGCAACGATGGATTTACCGATACCGACGTTGCTGCCGACGAACAGCATCGACAGGATGAGGAAGAGGGCGTAGCGATTCAAGCTGGAATCCGGGAGGCGAGTTCAGTTAGGATTGTAGGGTCGCGTTTGTAACAGCGTAAAGCGCCGCCCGACATGCGAAACGGCTCTGCCAACGGCCATGCCGCGTAAGTGACGGGTAAGTTGAAGCGCTTATCGTGCAAACTACCGGGCCGCACGTTCGCCAACGCGTGACGTGGTGCGGTGCAGCATCGCGCGCAGCCTTCGCGGCCGTGCGCGGATGGGTGGGAGACAGCGGCGCATATGTGCCGGCCAAGACGCGCGGCGCGCACGATCGCGCCGCCATGCAGAGGATTCATGTTCACCAAGGGGTAGTCGATGTCTGCGATTGAATCGGTTCTTCACGAAACCCGTCAGTTTGCGCCGCCCGCGGCGCTCGAGAAGGCGGCAACCATTTCCGGCATGCCGGCCTATCGCGCGCTCGCCGCCGAGGCCGAGGCCGATTACGAAGGCTTCTGGGCGCGTCTCGCGCGTGAGGGCCTCGCGTGGCACAAGCCGTTCACGAAGGTGCTCGACGAGAGCAACGCGCCGTTCTACAAGTGGTTCGACGACGGCGAGCTGAACGCGTCGTACAACTGTCTCGACCGCCACGTCGACGCCGGCAACGGCGAGCGCGTCGCGGTGATCTTCGAGGCCGACGACGGCACCGTCACGCGCGTCACCTATGCGGATCTGCTGGCGCGCGTGTCGCGCTTCGCGAATGCGCTGAAGAAACGCGGGATCGGCAAGGGCGATCGCGTTGTCATCTATATTCCGATGTCGATCGAAGGCATCGTCGCGATGCAGGCCTGCGCGCGCATCGGCGCGACGCACTCGGTCGTGTTCGGCGGCTTCTCCGCGAAATCGCTGAACGAGCGGCTCGTCGACGTCGGCGCGGTGGCGCTGATCACGGCCGACGAGCAGGCGCGCGGCGGCAAGACGCTGCCGCTCAAGAGCATCGCCGACGAGGCGATCGCGCTGGGTGGCTGCGAAGCGGTGAAGAGCGTGATCGTCTATCGCCGCACCGGCGGCAAGATCGACTGGCATGCGGACCGCGACCTGTGGATGCACGAACTGTCGGACGGAGAATCCGACCAATGCGAACCGGCATGGGTCGGCGCCGAGCATCCGCTGTTCATCCTGTATACGTCGGGCTCGACCGGCAAGCCGAAGGGCGTGCAGCACAGCACGGGCGGCTACCTGTTGTGGGCCGCGCAGACGATGAAGTGGACCTTCGACTGGAAACCGACCGACGTGTTCTGGTGCACGGCCGACATCGGCTGGGTCACGGGCCACACGTACATCACCTACGGGCCGCTCGCGTGCGGCGGCACGCAGGTCGTGTTCGAGGGCGTGCCGACCTATCCGGACGCCGGCCGCTTCTGGAAGATGATCGGCGATCACAAGGTCACCGTGTTCTACACCGCACCGACCGCGATCCGTTCGCTGATCAAGGCGGCCGAAGCCGACGACAAGGTGCATCCGAAGAGCCATGACCTGTCGAGCCTGCGCATCATCGGCACGGTCGGCGAGCCGATCAATCCGGAAGCATGGATGTGGTATCACAAGCACGTCGGCCAGGAGCGCTGCCCGATCGTCGACACGTGGTGGCAGACCGAGACGGGCGGCCACATGATCACGCCGCTGCCGGGGGCGACGCCGACCGTGCCCGGTTCGTGCACGCTGCCGCTGCCGGGCATCATGGCCGCGGTGGTCGACGAGACGGGCCAGGACGTGCCGAACGGGCAGGGCGGCATCCTCGTCGTCAAGCGCCCGTGGCCCGCGATGATCCGCACGATCTGGGGCGACCCAGAGCGCTTCAAGAAGAGCTATTACCCCGAGGAACTCGGTGGCCGGCTGTATCTCGCCGGCGACGGCACCGTGCGCGACAAGGACACCGGCTACTTCACGATCATGGGCCGGATCGATGACGTGCTGAACGTGTCGGGCCACCGGCTCGGCACGATGGAGATCGAGTCGGCGCTGGTTTCGCACGAGCTCGTCGCCGAGGCGGCCGTGGTCGGCCGCCCGGACGACACGACGGGCGAGGCCGTGGTCGCGTTCGTGGTGCTGAAGCGTTCGCGTCCGGAAGGCGAGGAAGCCGCGGCACTCGCGAAGACGTTGCGCGACTGGGTCGGCAAGCAGATCGGTCCGATCGCGAAGCCGAAGGACATTCGGTTCGGCGACAACCTGCCGAAGACGCGCTCGGGCAAGATCATGCGGCGCCTGCTGCGCTCGCTCGCGAAGGGCGAGGCGATCACGCAGGACACGTCCACGCTCGAGAACCCGGCGATCCTCGACCAGCTCACCGAAGTGCGCTGATCGCACCTGCGTTGCGCCACGCGCGCATGAGCCCCTGCGCGGCAATCCCGATTGTCCGCGCAGGGGCTTTTTGCTACATAACGGCATGACCGTTCCGACCCGCCCCGCGCCCGCTGCGCCACCGCCCGTTCCCGAACCGCTCGCGCGTGCCCACTCGCGCTACTGGCGTTTCAACGTCGCGCTGATCGTGGTGCTGATGGCGATCGGCTTCACGGTGTCGTTCGTCGTGCCGTTCTTCGCGCCCGCGCTCGCGGGTGTGCGCTTCGCGGGTTTCAGCCTGCCGTTCTATGTCGGCGCGCAGGGCGCGATTCTCGTGTATCTCGTGCTGATCGTCGTCTACATCGTGCTGATGCAACGCGCGGACCGCACGCTGCGCCGCGCGTATGACGACCATGCGGCGCGCACCGCCAACGCACACGGCGGGCGCTGATTCATGCTGACGCATCGACTGATACGCGCGTATGCGCTCTACACGCTGGGGTTTCTCGGGTTCGTGCTGCTGATGTGGCGGATCGAGCGCGCGACCGGCTCCGGCGTCTGGATCGGCTACGTGTTTCTGTTCGTGCCGATCGCCGTTTATGCGGTGATCGGGCTGCTGTCGCGCACGTCCGATCTCGTCGAGTACTACGTGGCCGGGCGGCGCGTACCGTCCGCGTTCAACGGGATGGCGACGGCGGCCGACTGGCTGTCGGCCGCGTCGTTCATCGGCCTGGCCGGATCGCTTTACTCCACCGGCTACGACGCGCTGGCGTACGTGATGGGCTGGACGGGCGGGTTCTGCCTCGTTGCGTTCCTGCTCGCGCCTTATGTGCGCAAGCTCGCGCGCTACACGATTCCCGATTTTCTCGGCACGCGCTTCTCGAGCACCGCCGTGCGCGCGCTGGCGGCCGGCGCGGCGATCCTGTGTTCGTTCGTGTATCTGGTCGCGCAGATCCAGGGGATCGGCCTGATCGCGACGCGCTTCATCGGCGTCGATTTCGCGATCGGGATCTTCTGCGGGCTCGCGGGCATTCTCGTGTGCTCCTTTCTCGGCGGGATGCGCGCGGTCACGTGGACGCAGGTCGCGCAGTACATCATCCTGATCAGCGCGATCCTGATTCCGGTGTCGCTGATCGCGATGAAGAACGGGCTCGGTCCCGTGCCGCAGTTCAGTTACGGCAAGCTGATGGAGCGCGTCGCGGCGCGCGAGGCGCAGGTGCGCGATGCGTCCGGGGAGCAGCAGGTGCGCGACGCGTACCGCCGGCAAGCCGCGGACATCCAGACACGGCTCGACCGGTTGCCGGCGTCCTATGCGGACGCACGCAGGCATCTTGCCGACCAGCTCACCGACCTGCGGCGCCACAACGGGCCGCTGCGCGAGATCAGCCAGCGCGAGCGCGAGCTGGCCGATTTCCCGCGCGATCCGGCGGCGGCGCGCGTCGCGTGGACGCAGGCGCGCGACGATCTGCTGGCCCGTGCCGAGCCGCCCGTGCCGATGCACGAGCCGTTTCCGGCCGCGAGCGACGACGAACGCAAGCCGCGCGAGCGGAATTTTCTCGCGTTGCTGCTGTGCCTGTCGCTCGGCACCGCGAGCCTGCCGCACATCCTGACGCGCTACAACACGACCACGTCGGTCGCGTCGGCACGGCGCTCGGTCGGCTGGACGCTGTTCTTCATCGCGCTGTTCTACCTCAGCGTGCCGGTGCTCGCGGTGCTGATCAAGTACGAGATCCTCGCGAATCTTGTCGGGCGGCCATTCGCCGAATTACCGGCGTGGGTCACGCAATGGCATCACTTCGAACCGGACCTGATCAGCGTCGTCGAGGTGATACGCGACGGCATCGTGCACTGGTCGGAAATCCAGATGCAGCCGGACATGGTCGTGCTGGCCGCGCCGGAGATCGCGGGGCTGCCGTATGTCGTGTCGGGACTGATCGCGGCCGGTGCGCTGGCCGCCGCGCTGTCGACCGCGGACGGGCTGCTGCTGACGATCGCGAACGCGCTGTCGCACGACGTCTATTACTGCATGGTCGCGCCCGATGCGTCGAGCCAGCGGCGCGTGACGATCTCGAAGGTGCTGCTGCTTGGCGTCGCGCTGTTCGCGTCGTATGTCGCGTCGCTCAATACGGGGAAGATCCTGTTCCTCGTCGGCGCGGCGTTCTCGCTCGCGGCATCGAGCTTCTTTCCGGTGCTCGTGCTCGGCGTGTTCTGGAAGCGCACGACGACGCGCGGCGCGATCGCCGGGATGGTGACGGGGCTCGCGGTGTGCGTGTATTACATCGTGTCGACCTATCCGTACTTCACGCAGCTGACGGGGTTCGCAGGGCGCACGTGGTTCGGGATCGAGCCGATCAGTTCGGGCGTGTTCGGCGTGCCGGCGGGGTTTGCGGTGGCGATCGTGGTGAGTCTGTGCGATCGGCGGCCGGATGAGTACACGCGGGCGTTGGTGGATTACATCAGGCATCCGTGACGCGGGAGGCGGGCGGATAGGGGGCGTGTCGGCGCGCCAAAAGGAAAAGCCCCTTGATTTCCGGGAAATCAAGGGGCTTCATGCGTTCTGGCGGAGAGAGGGGGATTCGAACCCCCGATAGGCGATTAACCTATACACGCTTTCCAGGCGTGCGACTTAAACCACTCATCCATCTCTCCGGAAGACCGAGAGTATAGCAAACTCTGGTGGCGGCCCGCCACTCCCTTCCGCTGACGTCAGAAATCCGTCGTCATCGACAGCCACACCGAGCGCGGATCGCCCTGCGTCAGATACCCGCCGATCGTCGACGACCAGTACGACTTGTTCGCGACGTTGCGCACGTTCGCGCGGAACGTCGTCTTCCTGCCGAACAGTTCCGTCGCGTAGCGCGCGCCGAGGTCGACGCGGTCCCACGCCTGGATCGACATCGTGTTCGCGACGTCCAGATACTGCGGCCCCGTGTGGATCCAGCGCGCGGTCAGCGTGAGGCCGTGCAGCATCGGCACGTCGTATTCGGCGCCCGCGTTGAACAGGAACGACGGCACGCCGATCGGCCGGTTGCCGTCGTTGGCGCCGCCCGCGGTGTTCTGCAGCGTTGCATTGAGGTAGGTCGCGCCCGCGATCAGCCGCACGCCTTTCCACGGTTCGCCGTACAGGGCCGTCTCGATGCCGCGGTGGCGCTGCGTGCCATTGGCGCCGAACAGGTTCGATGCCGGATCGGTGTACGCCATCGGCTTCTCGATCTGGAACAGCGCGAGCGACGCGCCGTACTTGTCGGTGTCGTAGCGGAGGCCGGCTTCGTATTGCTTCGAGCGGAACGGCGACAGCGCCTGGCCCGCGTTGCGCGCGGTGCTCGGCGCGGTCTCGCCCCGAGCGAGCGCCTCGCTGCGGTTCGCGAAGATCGACACGTTACGCCACGGCTTCACGACGAGACCGAATACCGGCGTCGTGATCGCGTCGCTGTAGGTCGCGGTGGCCGCGCCCGTGTAGCTGAAGTCGTCGACCGAGATCGACTGGCGGCGCGCGCCGATCGTGAAGAGCACGCGGTCGTCGAGGAAGCCGAGCGTGTCGGATACGGCGAAGCTGCGCAGCCAGGTCCTGGTGACCGTGCCCGGATCGTCCATGTTGCCGCCCGCGAAGGCGGTCGGCGGGAAGGCGACCGGCGCCGGATCGTAGAGCGTCGTCGGGAACGCGTTCGACATCGTGTATGCGGACTGGCTGTCGATGCGGATGAACGACGCGCCGGCCGTCACGAAGTGCGACACGGGGCCGGTCGTGAAGCGGCCGCGCACGCCGGCCTCGGTCGACTGCGCATCCTCCTTGTGCGGCACGCTCAGGCGCGAGCCGGTCGTGCCGGACGACGAGTAGGTCGGCGTGTAGTAGTCGCCGTGCTCGTTCGTATGACGCGCGCCGGCCGACACATAGGCCGTCCACGCGGGCAGGAAATCGTATTCGGCGCGCACGATCCCGACCGTGTCCTCGAGCTCGCTGAAGCTCCACGGCTGCGCATAGTTGTGGGTCGCGGACGGCACGGCCGGCAACTGGTTGCCGCTGATCAGCACGATGGGGCGGCCGTTGTCGATGCGCTGTCGCTGATACAGGAAGTCGCCGTACAGGCGCAGCTTGTTGCCGCGCCAGTCGAGCGATACGGCTGTCACGTTGCTGCGGCGGCGCTCGTCGTCGACGGCCGTGTCGCCGCCGCGGATCGACTGGTTCACGCGCACGCCGAACTGGCCTTCGCTGCCGAAGCGGCGCCCGATGTCGACATGCGTGCCGAACGAGCCGGACACCTCGCCGTCGACGGTGACGCGCGTGAGCGGCTTGTCGTCCGCGCGCTTCAACTGCAGGTTCACGCCGCCGCCGACCGCCGAGCCGTTCGGCGACGCGCCGTTCAGGAACGCATTCGCGCCCTTGAACACGTCGACCCGTTCGACCGCGTCGGTTTCGACGAGCTGCCGCGGCGTGACGCCGTACAGGCCGTTCAGCGATACGTCGTCACCGGCAAGCTGGAAGCCGCGGATGACGAACACCTGCGAAAAGTTGCCGTACCCGGACGCGCTGCGCACGGCCGGATCGTTGTCGAGCACGTCGGCGAGCGTGCGCGCCTGCTGATCCTCGATCAGTTTCGACGTGTAGGTGGTCATGCTGAACGGCACGTCGCTCGCCTTCTGCCGGCCGAGCACGCCGAAATCCGCGCCGCGCGCGACCTGGCCGCCCGCGAAGGTCGGCGCGAGGTCGCCGGGCAGCGGCTCGGCGGCGCCGGTCACGTTGATCGACGGCAGCACGGCGCCGTCGGGCGAAGCGCTGACGCTGGCGCCGGGGGCGGGCTGCTGGGCACGCGCGGCGGCAGGGAGCGTGCAGGCGAGCGCAATGCCGAATGCAATCGGCGTGAGACGCCGGACGGGTATCGAAAGTGTCGACATGGGACGCAAATCGGAGGTAGTCGGTGATCCATCCCAGGGCGGCAAGTCGGAATCCGGGCGGCGTGACGCGTCCGTGCTGTCGCGGACGTGTTTTTATCGAGCGGCGGAGTCTAACGTAAACGAGAATGATTGTCGTTTACAAAAATATGGCGTCACTATCTGGGATGGCGGGCGATCGCCGTGCACGATCGGCACTGCCCAGCCGCCGAGCGGCATCGGGACGAGCGTGCGATCATTGGCCGTTCACATTCGTCGTAGCAAACCGGGCGCGCCGGTTGCGGCCCGCACGGGCGAGATCGACGATGCCATCCGTTCGCACGGCCGCTTTCAGAAGGAACGCCACGCCATGTCGCTCTCCGCGTTGCTCGCATTTGCCCTGATCCTGTCCGTCGGCGTCGCGACGCCCGGCCCGACGGTGTTGCTCGCGATGAGCAACGGTTCACGCTACGGATTGCGTCACGCGATGGTCGGCATGCTCGGCGCCGTCACGGCCGACGTCGTGCTCGTCGCACTGGTCGGGCTCGGCCTCGGCGTGCTGCTCGACGCATCCGAAACGGCGTTCGTGACGCTGAAGCTGCTCGGCGCGGCGTGGCTCGCGTATGTCGGCATCCGGATGCTGATGTCGAGCGGCCGGTCCGCCGTGGCCGAGGAACTCGAGCCCCCGACACCCGATCGCCGGACCGCCTTCCTGAAGAGTTTTTTCGTCGCGATGAGCAACCCGAAGTACTACTTGTTCATGTCCGCGCTGCTGCCGCAGTTCGTCGACCGGTCGCACGCGATCGCGCCGCAATACGCGATCCTCGCGGCGACGATCGTCGCGATCGACCTCATCGGGATGACCGGCTACGCGCTGCTTGGCGTGCATTCGGTGCGGGTGTGGAAAGCGGCGGGGGAGAAGTGGCTGAACCGCGTCAGCGGGTCGCTGCTGCTGATGCTCGCGGGGTACGTCGCGCTGTATCGCAAGGCCGCGAACTGACGCGGCGATGAAGCCGGTCGAGCGCTTTACGCTCGAAACGCACGACGGTCCGTACGAAGCGTGGCCGTCACGCACGCATGTGCTCGTGGACGACGTGCGTTGCGGCCTCGCCATTTCCGGCTTCGTGCTGCTGCGCCAGTTCGAAACGCCGGCCGCCTATCTGCTCGTCACCGACTACGACTGCCCGTTCGAGGAGGCCGTCACCTTCACGCTCGTGTCGAAGGATCCGCTGAAGGTGTGCGCGCAACGCACGGTCGGCGCGATGTATGCGTCGTGCCATCTGGATGACATCACATGGGCCGACGTCCGGCATTTCAGCGCGACGTTCGTGGGCATCGACGGACGATGGGACTTCACGATTCGTGACCGCTCCGTGCCGTTCGTCCTGCCTCGGCTCGGCATGAATCGCGTGCAGGATCGATAGCGCGCGATCGGCGATCGCGAGCCTCTCGGCCGCCCATGCGCGGTGTCTGAAATGCGCCAATACCGGCGATTTCATTTTTCTTTCGTATTGATCAGACATGTAAGTTTGGATGCGTCCGAACCTTACGCGGCCAACGCGCATGGCGGCATGAGTGACGACGGGCTGGCATCGTGGTCACGCGCTTCATTACAAAATGAATGGCAATTGAAAGAATTGCGTCGCTTGACGTAATGCGGCCGTGCCATTTATTGTCCGTCTGCCGCCCGTGAGAGAGCACGGCGGTTATCGCGGATGCGTGCCTCGCGCGCACGACAACACGTAGCAAAAAGCAGAAAAGGAAACGTGGTAGCCACATGAAGCCGCTATTCGACGACAAGAAATCCGATGCGGTCAGCGATCGTCCTTCCACCCCGTCTTTGTCACCCGTCGCAGTGCCTGCCGCCGCCATCGTGCCGGCAGCGCGGCCGATGGAGAACGCGCGCCTGATCACCGTCGACGAGATCGACCAGCTCGGCGCGACGCAGGGCACGCGGATCGCCGCCTTCTCGCAGCAGATTCTCGCAAGCGTCCGCGCGTCGGATGCCGACCAGTTCGGCGACAAGCTCAACGAACTGATCGCGACCGCGAAGGGGCTCGACCCGCGCGGCGCCGACAAGGGCGGGCTGCTCACGCAGGTCACGCGGCTGTTCCGCTCGACCAAGGAGAAGCTGCTGTCGCAATACGAGTCGGTGAGCAAGCGGATGGACACGCTCGTCGTCGAGCTCGAGAGCCACGCGCAGCGCCAGAAGGCCGGCATCGACGAACTCGAGCGGATGTACAACGACAACTACGCGCTGCACCAGGATCTCGCGCAGTCGAAGGCGCACGGCGAAACGGCGCTCGCGACGCTGCGCGCGCATCTCGCGGCCGGCCAGCAGCAGGTGGACGACGCGTTCGGCGCGCAACGCCTGCTCGACGTGAAGCGCAAGGTTGACGCGCTCGAAAGCAAGCTCGACGACCTCGACCGCGCGATGCTGATGTCGAAGCAGCTCGCGCCGCAGATCCGGATGGAGCAGGACCAGAAACGCACGCTGACGTCGAAGTTCATGACGATCAAGACCGTGCTGATCCCCGCGTGGACCAACGCGTTCGCGCTCTACCTCGAGCAGCTCAGTACGAAGCGCGCGGCGGCGCTCGCGAACGCGACGTACGACGCGGCCGACGAGGCGATTCGCGCGCAGGCCGACCTGAACCGCCAGAACGCGCAGGAAGTCGCGAAGCTCGGCCAGCGCCCGGTGATTTCGACCGACACGTTCGAATACGCGCAGCAGCAGCTGTTCGGCGCGTTCGACGACATCACGCAGATCATCGCCGACGGCAAGCGCCAGCGCGACCAGGACGCACCGCGCCTGCGCCAGCTCGAACAGGACCTGATCACCCGATTCGCTCCGAAGCACTCTTGAGGAACACCGCATGATTACGCTTGAGAAACGCGCGGCGAAGGTCGCGATCGTCCTCGAAAAACGCCAGATCCTGAAGCCGCCCGTCGTGCGCGTCGGCGCGGCGCTCGACATCTCGGGCTCCGCGAAGCCGCTGTATCAGTCGGGCGTGATCCAGGACACGCACGACCGGATCCTCGGCATCGCGCTGAAGTTCGACGACAACGGCGAAGTCGACACGTGGACCTTCACCGAAGGCTACGACCGCCTGCCGACCGCGACGCCGGACAACTACGGCTCGTACATTTCCGATCACGTGCTCGAAGCCCGGATCGACAAGTGGGGCGGCACGCAGTACGCGCCGGTGATGAACGACATCGTCGACTTCTTCTTCCGCGCGCCGGAGCCGCAGCCGCAGCGCGAAGCGAAGCGCGGCTTCCTGAGCCGGCTGTTCGGCGGCGCGGACGAAGCGCCCGCGCCGGCCGCATCCGCACCGGTGAACGGCCATCTGCCCGCCTGGGTACTGTTCGTCACCGACGGCCAGAACCCGAAGAACGACCGCAAGCGCGTGCGCCAGCTGCTGGCCGAGTCGCAGCACTTCCCGCTGTACTGGTCGCTGGTCGGCGTCGGCGATCCGAGCGAATTCGGCTTCCTCGCGGAAGTCGCGGACGAAATGCCGAACGTCGGCTTCCTGCATCTCGAATCGCTCGACGTCAGCGACGAACAGATCTACGAACAACTGATCACGCAGGAATTCTGCGACTGGGTGCGCGCGAAGTAAGCGCGGCCCGCACGCCTCTTTTCCAGAACTCGATATCCCCATCATGTTGAAAGACTTCAAGATCCCGCTGTCGCTCACGGTGCTCGCGCTGGTCGCGGCCTATCTCCTCGGCGGCGTGAAGGACATGCTGATCGTCGCGGTCCTGTCCGTGCTCGAAATCTCGCTGTCGCTCGACAACGCGGTCGTCAACGCCTCCGTGCTGAAGAACTGGTCCGAGAAGTGGCGCAACCGCTTCATGGTGTTCGGCCTGCCGGTCGCGGTGTTCGGCATGCGTCTCGTGTTCCCGCTGCTGATCGTCGCGGTGATCGGCCACATCGGCCTGTGGGACGCGCTGACGCTCGCGATCGAATCGCCCGAGAAGTACGCGGCGGTGCTGACGTCCGCGCATCACCAGGTGTCGGCGTTCGGCGGCGCGTTCCTGCTGATGGTGTTCTTCAAGTTCATGCTCGACACCGAGAAGGACGAGCACTGGATCGGCTTCCTCGAAGGCCCGATGCGCCATCTTGGCCGCATCACGGCGCTGGAAGTGGCGCTGACGCTCGCGATCGTGATCGTCGCGTCGTTCTACGTACCGGCGGCCGAGCAGGTCAGCTTCCTGCTCGCGGGCGCGTTCGGCGTGATCGGCTTCGTGATCGCGCACGGCGTGGGCGACCTGGTCGGCGGCGGGGAGACGGGCACGCGCGTGGTGCGCGAAGGCGTTGCGGGTTTCATGTATCTCGAAGTGCTCGATTCGTCGTTCAGCTTCGACGGCGTGATCGGCGCGTTCGCGCTGTCGAACAACATCTTCCTGATCGCGCTCGGCCTGGGCGTCGGCGCGGCCTATATCCGGGAGATGACGCTCGTGCTGCTGAAGAAGGGCACGCTCGCGCAATATCGCTTTCTCGAACACGGCGCGTTCTGGGCGATCGGTGCGCTCGCAACGATCATGTTCCTCGGCGTGAAGTTCGAGGTGCCCGAGGTCGTCACGGGCCTGATCGGCGCGGCGATGATCGCGGCGGCCGTGTGGTCGTCGATCGTCGTGCAACGCAGGGAAGACCGGACCGCGGTGGCGAGCGAGTAACGCGCGCGGCACGGACACCATCAACGAGGGGCCGCGCAGGGCGGCCTGGCATGACCGCCGGCGCAACGGCGGTTCCAGCAGAAGAGGTTCAGATGATCAATTTGTCGAAAGGCGGTCGCGTCAACCTGTCGAAGGAAGCGCCCGGCACGCAGAAATTCCGCATCGGTCTCGGTTGGGACGCGAACTCGACGGACACGGGCACGGATTTCGATCTCGACGTGTCGGTGTTCCTGTGCAAGTACGACGCGCAGAGCAATCCGAAGCTGATCTCGGATCAGCACTTCGTGTTCTACAACAGCGAAGTGCGTACGATGGAGCGCAAGGAAACCTTCATCCAGCCGGGCGACGATTTCCCGAAGCGCGGGATGCCCGCGTCGAAGTGCATGGGCGTTGTGCATAGCGGCGACAACCGCACGGGCAGCGGCGACGGCGACGACGAAGTGATCTTCATCGACATGACGAAGCTCGCGGCCGATATCGAGGAAATCTCGGTGGTCGTCACGATCGACCAGGCCGAAGCGCGCCGCCAGAATTTCGGCCAGGTTCGCAACAGCTATATCCAGATCGCCGACGAGGTGTCGGGCGCGGTGATCGCGAAGTACGCGCTCGAGGAAGACTTCTCGATGGAGACGTCGGTGCAGGTCGGCAGCTTCTATCGCCGCGACGGTCACTTCATGTTCAAGGCAGTGGGCGCCGGCTACAACCGCGGCCTCGGCGACTTCGTGCGCGCCTATGGCGGCGCGGTCTGACTGGCCGCAGCTCGGCGTGCGGGACACCGCCGCGCCGGGCAGGATGCAGCGATGACGAATCCGTCCGACGAGCCGCAGCGGCTCGAGTTCGATACGACGCCCGAGCGCACGCCCGGGCGTCTTGCGTTCGACGTGCCGCCTGCGGGCGGCGCGCCGGCCGCGCGTGTGCCCGAGCGAGCGGCGCCGCAGGCGCTCGACTTCGGGCCGGCGGCTGACAAGGCCGAACGCGCGGCGCGGGCCGATGCGCTCGGCCGTGCGCTGTTCGGCGATTCGAATCACCCGCAGCTCGACGCGTGCTTCCGCGCCGCGCAAGCCAGCTTCCCGAATCTCTATCCCGACTACGCGCCGCGTATCGAGCGGCACATCCGGCAACTGGTGCCGCTCAAGCTCGCGACGGTCGCGACGATCGGCGACGGCGCGCTGGAGACGGCGGGCAACCTTGTCGAAGCCGTCGCGGCGACGACGCGCGAATTCAACGAACTCGGCGCGGCCGACATGATGGCCGGGATGCTCGCGCAGGCGACGCGCAAGGCCGGCATGTTCGAACGCTGGTTCGGCGGGGCGTCGGGCCATGTCGACTATCGCGCGGCACTCGGCGCGCTCAAGCAGTCGCTCGGTTTCTTCCCGCGCCGAACCGAGGAACTCGCCGCGAAGGTCCGTCATGCGGAAGAAAACCTCGTGGTCGTGCTCGCGGCGCTGAGCGCGGTGGCGGACGTCGTGCACGTGCCGGACGACGCGGGTGTCGAGCGCACGCTGTTCGACCGCCGCAACATCGTCGGGCAGGCCGTCCAGCAGATCCGGATGCAACCCGCGCAACTGCGCGGGCTCGACGAACGCGTGTCCGACCTGCTGTCGCGCGCCGACCACCTGATGAACGTCGTGCTGCCCGCTGCGCTGGCGGCGCGGCCGCAGCGCTGAGCGAACGGTACGAACCCGGGTGCTGCGGCGCGCGGGTTCGTTGCCTTGAGCGCATCGCGTCACGCCATTTCTCGCACGCCGGCACGACTCTGCTATCTTCCCGGGCATCTCATCGCTTTCCCACCGCTTCCCCATGACTGACCGCATCGTCGCCGCATTCGATTTCGACGGCACCATCACGACTACCGACAGCTTCCGCCATTTCGTCCGCTACGCGGTCGGCACGCCGCGTTTCGCATGGGCCGGGCTGCGCGCACTGCCTTGGATCGTCGCGATGAAGGCCGGGCTGCTGTCGCGCGGCGACGCGAAAGCGAAGTTCGCGTCGTTCGCGTTCGGGCCGATCCGCGAGGATGCGCTCGACGCGCAGGCGCGCACGTTCGTCGACACGTACCTGCCGCGCTTCGTGCGTCCGGAAATGCTCGAGCGCATTCGCGAGCATCAGGCGCGCGGGCATGAAGTCGTGCTGGTCAGCGCGTCGCCGTCGCTGTATCTGGAGAAGTGGGCGAAGACGGCCGGCTTCGATGCGGTGCTCGCAACGCGGCTTGCGTTCGAGCGTGGCACGTTCGCCGGGCGGCTCGACGGCGAGAACTGCTGGGGGCCGCAGAAGGTCGTGCGGCTGCGTGGGTGGTGGGGCAACCGGCCGCCGAAGCAGTTGTTCGCGTATGGCGACAGCCGCGGCGACAAGGAAATGGCCGAGCTCGCGAACTGGTCGTGGATCCGCGGGCAGGGGGCGATGCCGCCGATCGGCGATTGATGGACCGCGGTGGCGCGGCGCAGCGCGCCGCCGGACGCCCGCGTTACGCGTCGGCCTGCATGCGGCGCTCGCCGCGCGGCGAGCGATAGGCACCCCAGCGATTCGCGCGCGCGAACGTGCCGACGTCGTTGAAGCGCACGCCCACTTCACGCAGTGCCGCATGCGCGGTGCGCGCGGTCAGCTGCCGGATGTAGAACGGATCGCGCACCACGAAGTGATGGATCGCGTGCGTGCTGCCGAAATTGAAGCAGAACAGCTGGAACGGCAGCATCCACCACGGGTTGAGCACCTGGGTCTGCTGGATCACGTTGCGCGAATCGATGTCGCCAAAGTAATGCATGTTCGAGCTGACGAAGTTGATGCAGAAGCTGCGCACGAAGTTCGGCCCGAGCCACACCACCGCGAGAAAATCGACGACGTTCATCGCGCGCTCGACGAGAGCTGGCACCGTCACCGCGTAGCCGAACGCATGAAGCGCGAACAGGCCGACGTGATAGACGATGAACGCGTGCCACAGCGCGTAATACACGTGACCGACCGGCATGTATGACGACACCTGCTCGACACGCAGCTGCACGCGTTCGGCCGCATCCTGCACCGGCTGCGCGGCGACGTACTGCTTCACCTTGCGGCGCATCGCGGCCGGCCGCAGCACGACGGCCAGCATGCCGTCCGCGATCATCAGCAGGCGCTTCACGCCCCAGCGCTCGCCGTTGGTGATGCCGAATTCCTCGAGATCCGATTCGCCGCCCGACACCTTGTGGTGATGCAGGTGCATGCGCCGCCGCGTCCACGGGTTGATCGTGCCGGGCCGCGTGAGCCAGCACAGCGCCATCATCAGGTGATAGGCCCACGGCGTCTTCTTGAAGTACATCAGGTGGATCAGGTCGTGCTCGAGCTCGTGGATCAGCGACGTGACGAACGCGGCGAGCGGCAGCGCGACGTACCACGCGATCGCGCCGCGCGCATACAGCCACGCGATCGCGAGCATCGCGGCGACCGACGCGGCCATCACGGTCGCGCCGACCAGGTTCTGGTTGTCGAGCAGCGGAAAGCGCGCGCGGATCGCGTCGCTCGCGGCGTTGACCTCGCGGCGGACGTACGCGACCTTGTCCGCGTCGTGGCGAAATGCGGTTCGTGCGGGTTGGCTCATCGACCGGAATCCGTGCGGAAAGAGTGGGGCGTTATGCCGATGTGACAAGCATAGGCGCGCGCCGGACCGCACGCGAGGGCCGCGGGTGCCAATGGTGGTGTCATTTCGGGCCATGCTGGCCGACGCACGGGCGCACGATGCGGAACCGCGCGGCTAGAGTGCCGCCGTGGTGTCATTGCGGGCCAGCGACGCTACAATCCGCCGAAACCGCTCCGGAGTCCGCCGCATGGTCCTGTCCGTCCCGGATGCCGCGCGCCAGCTGAACAAGGCGACGGTGTCGTCCGCGTATGCGCTGTTCATGCTGATGCTGGCCGAGGAGCGCGGCATCGACGGCGGCCGCATACTCGCGGGCTCGGGCGTCGAGCGCGAGCGGCTCGCGCAACCCGATGCACGCATCACGCCGCTGCAACAGGCGGCGATCGTGTTCAACCTGCTCGACGCGACGGACGACCCGTCGATCGCGATCGAGATCGGCCTGCGCAGCAGCCTGACGAAAGCGGGACTGATCGGCTTCGGGCTGATGAGCTGCGCGACGCTCGGCGAGGCGATCGCGCTCGGCATCCGCTATCTGCCGACGCGCGTGCCGTTTTTCTCGGTGCGGCTCGCGCAGCTCGACGGAATCGTCGACATCGACGTGCTCGAAGCATTTCCGCTTGGCCGGCTGCGCCAGTTCGCGGTCGAGAACTTCCTGGTCGAGACCGCGATCCTGTTCAATTCGCTGCTGTATCCGGCGCAGGGGAGCACGCTGCAGTCGCGCGCCGAACTCCACTTCGAATGGCCCGAGCCGCCGTGGTTCGAGCGTTATCGCGCGCGGTTGCCGCGCTGCCATTTCGACGCGAGCGCGAACCGCATCCGTTGCGACGCCGCGCTGCTCGACGAGCCGATCGGCACCGCGAACGCGCAGACCGCGCAGATGATCGTCCAGCAGTGCGAGGCCGAACTCGCGCGGCTCGGTTATGCGGAGAGCATCGTCGAGCGCGTGCGCAATCTGCTGATCTGCGGCGATGGCGGTTATCCGTCGGTTGACGACATCGCGCGCGAACTGCATGTGTCGGCGCGCACGCTCAAGCGCAAGCTCGCGGAGTACGGCGCGACCTATTCGACGCTGCTCGACGAGATCCGGCTGCGCGACGCGCTGCGGCTGCTCGAGGGCACGCGCCTGCCGGTCGACGAGATCGCGGCGCGCGTCGGTTATACGGACCGCGCCAATTTCACGCGCGCGTTCAAGCGCTGGACGGGCGTTGCGCCGAGCGAGCGGCGCTGAACGCGGGAAGGCACCGGCCTTCGCGGCGCGCCTGCCGGATCCCGCGCAGGCGCGGCATCGTCAGACGATCGCGACCCAGTTCGCGCCGCGGCCGCCCGGCACGCGTGCGTGCAGCGACAGCGCGCCGTCGTCCGGCGCGATCGCATACACCGACACGTGTTCCGACTGTTCGCCGCATGCGACGAGCCAGCGCCCCGACGGATCGATCGCGAAACCGCGCGGCTGCGTCTCGGTGGCGGTCGCGTGCGCGGGTTCGAACGTGTTGTCGGCGGTGCGGCGATAGCAGAGCAGCCGGCTTGACGTGCGTTCGCTGACATACGCGAAACGCTCGTCGAGCGTCAGATGGAGATCGGCGGCCCACACGGACGGGTCGGCGGGCGCGGGTGGTCGCGCGTGACCTTGCGCGAGTTCGGCGACGGCCGGGTGGGGTGCGCTCACATGCGCATCGCTGAGCCGGCCGCTGTCGGGATCGCGCGCGAACGTCGCGAGCGTGCCCTGGAATTCGCTGACGACGACAAGCGCGCGGCCGTCGCTCGCGAAGCGCAGGTGACGCGGGCCGAAGCCGGCCGGCACGCGCGTTTCGCCGTGTTCGAGCGCGCGCAGGCCGGCCGCGTCCTCGACGAGCGTGAAGCTGAACACGCGGTCCGAGCCCAGCGAGCTGACGTACGCGAAACGGTTGTCGGGCGACACGATCACCGCGTGCGCGTTCGCAATGCCGCCGGCTACCTGCAGCGGTGTGCCGTCGCCGTCGCGCACGCGCGCGGCGTCATAGAGGCTCAGCGAATTGCCGCCGTACGACGCGCCGAGCAGCCAGCGGCCGCTGCGGTCGAGCGACAGGTACGCGTGGCTCGCGTCGATCGCGGTCGTGCCGATGCGCGCGAGCGCGCCCGTGGCCGGGACGACCCGGAACGCGACGATCGTCGGCTGTTCGCCGCGCGTCGCGACGTAAAGCCTTGCGCGGTCGGCCTGCACGGCGATCGGCATCGCGACGTCGGCGGCCGGATAGCGGGCGAGCGGCGCGAGCGTGCCGTCGGCCGCGAGGGAGAACGTGGCGAGGTCGGCGTCGGCGGCATTCGAGACGACGACGGTCAGGCGGTCAGTGTTCGGCATGGCGGAGCATCGAAGCGTTGGTGAAGGACGCGTCGGCCGGCAGGCCGCGCGGCGGATCGTTGCGCCGGTGCGTGCGCGCGAACAGCGCGGCGACCGCGGCGACGAGGGACGCGATCGCGAGCGCATACAGCCCGCCCGTGATCGAACCCGTATGTTGCTTCAGATAGCCGAAGGCCGTCGGCGCGACGAAACCGCCGAGGTTGCCGACCGAGTTGATCAGCGCGATCACGGCTGCGGCCACGCGTGTGTCGAGATACCCCTGCGGGATCGGCCAGAACAGCGACGACGCGGCCTTGAAGCCAAGCGCGGCGAAGCAGATCGACGCGAACGACCACACCGGATCGTGCGACGTCGACGCGAACAGCCCGCACGCGGCGAGCACGAGCGCGAACGCGAGCCAGCGCTGCGGATGCTTCCACTTCGACGACAGCACCGCGAAGCCGTACATCGCGCCGATCGCGATCATCCACGGAATCGTGTTGTAGAGGCCGACCTGGAAATCGGTGAGGCCGCCCATCTTGCGGATGATCGTCGGCAGCCAGAACGTGGCCGCGTAGATCGTCAGCTGGATCGAGAAGTACAGGAAGCAGAACAGCATGATCTGCGGATCGCGCAGCAGCGCGGTGGTGCGTACGGGAACGTTCGAGCGCAGGTCGCGCGCCGCGCGTTCCGCGTCGAGCGCGTGTTCGAGCGCCGCGCGTTCTTCGGCCGTGAGCCACGTCGCGTCGCGGATATGCGATTTCAGCAGCAGCCAGCTCGCGCCGCACAGCGCGACGGAGAACAACCCTTCGATCAGGAACATCCACTGCCAGCCTTCGAGGCCGAAGCCGCGGATCGACAGCAGCGCGCCCGTGACGGGCCCGGACAGCACCGACGCGAACGCCGAGCCGCCGAGGAAGATCGCCATCGCCTTGCCGCGCTCCTGCGGCGGCAGCCATTGCGACAGGTACAGCACGACGCCGGGGAAGAAGCCGGCCTCGGCCACGCCGAGCAGGAAGCGCAATGCGTAGAACGACGTGTCGTTCCACACGAACGCCATCGCGGCCGCGACGATGCCCCACGTCGCCATGATCCGCGCGAGCCACACGCGTGCGCCGTAGCGCTGCATCAGCAGGTTGGACGGCACTTCGAACAGCGCGTAGCCGACGAAGAACAGCCCGGCGCCGAGCCCGTACGCGGCCGCGCCGATCCCGATCGACGCTTCCAGGTGGCGATCGACGAAGCCGACGTTCACGCGGTCGATGTAGTTCGCGATGAACATGATCAGCACGAGCGGCAGCACGTGCCATTTCACTTTCGAGACGGCGGACGCGAGCGGGTCGCGTCCGGGCAGGGCGGGCGAGGGCGGGTTCAAGGGTGTCTCCGGTCGGGCGGCGGCGGACGGGGCTGCAATCCGCGTCGGCATCTGGGTGGCGATCGATGTAGTATGTCGTCGTATGACATGGTACGCCTGAGTACCGGTAAAGACGTCGCGGGTTTACCCGGAAATTATGCAAATATTGGGGAATATCACGAGGCTGATGCTCGATTTAGTCATGTCTGATGACGTATGACATGAATTGAGATAACGTCGATCGCCGGACGCCCGGTCGCCGCCCGCTAGGCCATCGACACGACGCTGTTGAGCAGCGTCTTCACGAGCACGGCCTGCCGCGTCGCGCCCGTTTTCGCGAAGATGCCGCGCAGGTGCGCGCGGGCGGTGTTCTTCGTGATGCCCGTCGCGGCGGCCGCTTCGTCGAGCGTCAGCCCGTCGACGAGCAGCAGCGCGATTTCGGTTTCCATCGGCGTGAGCCGGAACAGCCGGTGCAGCATGTCGCGCGACGTCTGTGGCGACGATGCCGGATCGCGGACGAATACCGCGACGGCCGGCCGGTGCTGGCGGTCCTCGGCGCCGCGGTACGGCGCGAGCGGGCGCAGCAGCACGCTCAACGGCATCGCACCGCCGGGGCGCGACAGCGTGGTGGCTTCGATGCGCGCGAGCGCGCCCGCGCGGAAATGCTCGAGCGCGGCCTGCAGCGCCTTCTGCAGCCGGCGCTCGTCGAGCGGGCACGATGCGTGAAGCCGTTCCTGGCGCACGCACAGCCCGTCCTGCTGCTCGATCAGCCGCTCCGCGATGCGGTTGCGCTTGATCACGCGGCCGTCCTCGTCGACGATCGCGGTGCCGACATCGAGCCGGTCGACGGTGCCCGCGTACAGCGCGCGTTCGGCATCGAGCACGTCGAGCGCCGCGTGCAGCTCGACCGCCCGCTGCAGGTGCGGCAGCAGCGTCGCGACCTGCGCGCGCTCGGCCGCGTCGAAATCGCGCCCGCCGTGCGCACGGCTCACGAAGAACGCGCATTCGACGCCGCGTTCGCCGCGCAGGTTCGCGCCGAGGATGTAGCGCAGGTCGAGCGGCTGCAGGTACTGCCGGTAGAAGTCGTGCGTGCGCCACGTGGTTTCGCCGAACAGCCGGTCGGCGGTGAAGACCTGGCCGGGCGGGTGGTCGAGAAACGGGCACAGCGCGTAGAACTGCTCGCTGTACGACGGCTCGCCGGGCAGCAGCGGCCCGTGCGTCGATGCGTTGATGATGAGCCCGTGCCGTGAACCACCCGGATTGCGCAGCACGAGCGTCGTGAAGCTCGCGTCGAGCTGTACGCGGATCGCTTCGAGAAAACCGGCCCACGGCGTGGCTTCCGACGGCCCCTGATAGACGAGCCCGAGCCACGCGCTGAGTTCGCGCGCCGTCCACGCGGCGTCGTCGAAACCGTCGTGCGCGGCCGTATCGTCGGGTGTCAGCGCGATCCGCATGCTCGTGTTCTCCTTGGTCCGGATGAAGTGTTCCCGGACCAGCATACCGGCCGGCCGGCGGCCCGCGTCATCCGAACAGAGTAGACGACGCGGGCAGGCGGGCAACCTGCCCGCGGCGCTTACGCGGTGCGCTGGCGCAGCAGGTACGCGACGATGCGGTCCGCCGCCGCTTCCGGCGACTCGGCCACCGTGTCGACGCGCAGCTCGGGCTGCGCGGGCGGCTCGTACGGCGAGTCGATGCCCGTGAAGTGCTTCAGCTCGCCGCGCCGCGCCTTCTTGTACAGGCCCTTCGGATCGCGTTCCTCGGCGATCGCGAGCGGCGTGTCGACGAACACCTCGACGAACTCGTCGGGGCCGACGAGTGCACGCGCCATGTCGCGCTCCGCGCGGAACGGCGAGATGAACGACACGAGCGTGATGAGCCCCGCGTCGAGCATCAGCCGCGCGACTTCGGCGACGCGCCGGATGTTCTCCACGCGATCGGCCTCGGTGAAGCCGAGATCGCGATTGAGCCCGTGGCGCACGTTGTCGCCGTCGAGCAGGTACGTGTGCCTGCCGAGCGCGTGGAGCCGTTTCTCGACGAGGTTCGCGATCGTCGACTTGCCGGCGCCCGACAGCCCCGTCAGCCACACGATGCGCGGCGTCTGCGCCTTCTGCTCGGCGCGCGCGGCGCGATCGACGTCGACGGCCTGCCAGTGCACGTTGTGCGCGCGGCGCAGCGCGAAGTGCAGCATCCCGGCGCCGACCGTGTCGTTGGTGAAGCGGTCGATCACGATGAAGCCGCCCGTATGGCGGTTCCGGTCGTACGGATCGAACGCGACGGGCCGGTCGAAGCTCAGGTTGCACACGCCTATCTCGTTGAGAGCGAGCGTGCGCGCGGCGAGATGTTCGCGCGTGTTCACGTCGATCTTGTATTTCGGCGTCGCGCTGGTCGCGCCGACCGTCTGCGTGCCGAGCTTCACGAGATACGGGCGGCCGGGCAGCAGCGGCTCGTCGTGCATCCACACGAGCGTCGCCTCGAACTGGTCGGCCACTTCAGGCGGCGCGTCCGCGCGCGCGATCAGATCGCCGCGGCTGATGTCGATCTCGTCGGCGAGCGTGAGCGTCACCGCGTCGCCGGCGCGCGCGATGTCGCTTTCGCCGCTTTGCGTGATCACCGACGCGACGCGGCTCTCCTTGCCGGAGGGCAGCACGCGCACGCGTTCGCCGACGCGGATCTCGCCCGATGCGATGCTGCCCGCGTAGCCGCGGAAGTTCAGGTGCGGGCGGTTGACCCACTGCACCGGCAGCCGGAACGGCTCGTCGCGCGTCACGCGTGCGGCGAGCGGCAGGGTGTCGAGATGCTGCATCAGCGTCGGGCCCGCGTACCACGGCATGCGCGTACTCGGCACGATCACGTTGTCGCCGCGCAGCGCCGACATCGGAATGCTGACGATCTCCGACAGCCCGAGCTCGGCCGCGAACGCGCGATAGTCGGCGTCGATGCGCTCGAACACGGCCGGGTCGTAGTCGACGAGATCCATCTTGTTGATCGCGAGCACGACGCGCTTGATGCCGATCAGCGCGACGAGATGGCTGTGGCGGCGCGTCTGCGTGAGCACGCCCTTGCGCGCGTCGATCAGGATGACGGCCAGATCGGCGGTCGACGCGCCGGTGATCATGTTGCGCGTGTACTGCTCGTGGCCGGGCGTGTCGGCGACGATGAACTTGCGTCGCGCGGTCGCGAAGAAACGGTACGCGACGTCGATCGTGATGCCTTGCTCGCGTTCGGCCGACAGGCCGTCGACGAGCAACGCGAAATCGAGTTCGCCGCCTTGCGTGCCGACCTTCTTCGAATCGGCCTCGAGCTGCGTGAGCTGGTCGTCGAACAGCATGTTCGACTCGTAGAGCAGGCGGCCGATCAACGTGCTCTTGCCGTCGTCGACGCTGCCGCACGTGATGAAGCGCAGCAGGTCCTGAGTTTGTGCATCGTCGCTGGCGGATGCGGTAGCGGTGGGGCGCGCGAGCGTGTCGGGCGCGGTGAGAACGTGTGCCATCAGAAATATCCCTCCTGTTTCTTCTTTTCCATCGAACCGGCCGAATCGCTGTCGATCAGGCGCCCCTGGCGTTCGGACGTGCGCGTCTCGCGCATCTCCTGCAGGATGTCGTCGAGCGATGTCGCATCGCTGTCGATCGCGCCCGTCAGCGGATAACAGCCGAGCGTGCGGAAACGCACCTTGCGCATCTGCGGCACCTCGCCTTCGCGCAACGGCAGGCGTTCGTCGTCGACCATGATCAGCGCGCCGTCGCGTTCGACGACGGGCCGCTCCTTCGCGAAGTAGAGCGGCACGATCGGGATGTCGTGAAGCTGGATGTATTGCCAGATGTCGAGCTCGGTCCAGTTCGAGATCGGGAACACCCGAAGGGTTTCACCCTTGCGCTTGCGCGCGTTGTACAGCGACCAGAGTTCGGGACGCTGGCGCTTCGGGTCCCAGCGATGCTGTTCCGAGCGCAGCGACACGATGCGTTCCTTCGCGCGCGATTTCTCCTCGTCGCGGCGCGCGCCGCCGAACGCGGCGTCGAAGCCGTAGTGATCGAGCGCCTGCTTGAGCCCCTGCGTCTTCCACATGTCGGTGTGCACGGCCGAGCCATGCGTGAACGGATTGATGTCGTTCGCGAGGCCGTCGGGGTTGATGTGCACGCGCAGGTCGAGGCCGAGGCGTTCGACCGTCTCGTCGCGAAACGCGATCATCTCGCGGAACTTCCACGTCGTATCGACGTGCAGCAGCGGAAAGGGCGGCTTCGCCGGGTAGAACGCCTTCATCGCGAGATGCAGCATGACCGAGCTGTCCTTGCCGATCGAATACAGCATCACCGGGTTCTCGCTCTCCGCGACCACCTCGCGCATGATGTGGATGCTTTCGGCCTCCAGTCGCTCCAAGTGGGTCAACATCGTTCGTCTCCTTGTTTCATGACGGCGCCGCGCGACATGTGCGGCGTTTCGTGCATGACACCAACGGTATCGAGCGCGGGGCGTATCGCTCTTCGTCCGGGTGGACTAAACCGCCGTGCGGCGGCGCAGCGGATCTTTCCTTAGTCCACCCGGACGAAGTGGCGCGCGGCGCCGGCGCTTAAGGTGAGCGCTCGACCATCGGCGGAGACGACACATGACGGACGACACACGTGCCACGCAATTGCTTTCGGGCCAGACCTGGGCCGATTTCTGCGACACCCTGAAACGCAGCGGACAACAGATCCTGCGCGCCGAGGCGCCGGATGACCCGCTGACGCGCGCGGAAGGGTTTCGCTACCTGAGCCGGCTGATGCGCATCGCGCTGGAAATGCACGTCGAGTTCGCGGACGGCGCGTGGCCAGGCTTTTTCTCGCCGTCGCACGAGACCGCGAAGATCGGCGCCGACAATCCCGACAACCTGTACCAGTACGCGCGTCTCGACGGCCGCTGCGAATACCGCGTGACCGGGCGGCGCGGCACGGTCGCGTACCTGAGCTTCGGCACGCAGAAGGGCGGCTACGAAACCGACGGCAAGATGCTGCAGACGGGTTTTCTCGACGCGAAGCAACTGGAGATCGCGCCGGACGGCAGCTTCGAGATCGTGCTGAGCGAGACGCCGCGCGCGGGCAACTGGGTGCGCATGGAGCCCGGCACGAACGCGCTGCTCGTGCGCCAGACCTTCCTCGACCGGCGCGCGGAGACGCCCGCGCAACTGAAGATCGAGCGCATCGGCGCGCAGGAGCGCCCGGCGCCGCTCGACCCGCTCGTGCTGCAAGGCGGCCTCACGCGCGCCGCGCAGTTCGTCGAGCAGACCTCGAAGCTGTTCGCCGACTGGGCCGCGAGCTACCGGTCGCACGTGAACGCGCTGCCGCCCGCCGACCAGGCGCTGTGCCAGTCGGTCGGCGGCGACCCGAACATCTACTACTACCACTCGTGCTGGTCGCTGGCCGACGACGAGGCGCTCGTGATCGACGTCGACACGGTGCCCGATTGCGACTTCTGGAACGTGCAGCTCAACAACTACTGGATGGAGTCGCTCGACTACCGGCATTTCGACGTGTGCGTGAACAAGCACAGCGCGCGGTTGAATGCCGGCGGCGGCGTGACCGTGGTGGTCGCGGCATCGCGGCCGGGCGATGCGAACTGGCTCGATACGGCCGGGCATCGCACGGGCACGATCTGCTGGCGCTGGGTCGGTGCCGCGCAACCCGTGCATCCGCGCACGCGCGTCGTGAAGCTCGCCACGCTGAAGGAGGCCGCATGAACGCGCCGCTCGACCGGATTCGCACGTTGCTCGCCGCCGACGGACTGATCGCCGAGGCCGTGTCGCGCACGGGCGGGCTCACCGCGTTCGGCGACGGACCGTATCGCGAAGCGCTCGACGTGATGTGCGCGTCGCTGATCGACGAAGCGAAGCTGTCCGCGCGTGGCGCGGAGATGATGCGCGAGAAGCTCGTCGGCCAGCTCGTGAACCGGCTCGTTATCGAGGATTACTTCCGGCGTTTTCCGGAGATCGCGGACATCGCGATCGACGATCCGCTCGTGATCGTCGGCCTGCCGCGCACGGGCACGACGCTGCTGCAGCGGCTCCTGGCCGTCGACCCGCGCTTTCATTCAGCCGCGTGGTGGGAAACGCGCTACCCGGCGCCGCTCGCGGGCGAGACGCTCGACGCGCCGACCGTGCGCATCGCGCGTGCGCAGGCTGAAGTCGCGACGATGATCGACTGCATTCCGCAGATCCTGACGATCCATCCGCTCGACGCGATGCTTGCCGACGAGGAGTTCATGCTGATGGAGCACGCGTTCGTGTGCGCGATGGATTCGTATGCGAACGTGCCGCGCTATACGGCGTGGCTGGCGCAGCAGGATCTCACGCCGGTCTACACGTACCTGAAGCGGATGCTGCAGTTCCTGCAGTGGCAGAAGGCGCGGCGCGGCGTCGCGCCGGCCGAGCGCTGGCTGTTGAAGACGCCGCAGCACCTACATGCGCTCGACGTGCTGTGCCGCGTGTTCCCGCGCGCGCAGGTGGTGCTCACGCATCGCGATCCGGCGCAGACGATTCCGTCGATGGCGAGCATGGCGCACACGCTGTGGCAGATGTATGCGGACGATCCGGATCCGCTCGCGGTCGGCGCGCAGTGGAACGCGGGGATGGCGCGCGCGATCGGTGCGGCGATGACGGCGCGCGACGCGCTGCCGGCCGATCGGTTCCTCGACGTGCGTTTCGAGGACACCGTATCGAATCCGCTCGGCGTCGCGGAAGCCGTGTACGCGTTTGCCGGCATGCCGCTCGATGCGCGGCAGCGCGCGGCGATGACGGACTGGATGGCGCGCAACGGTCGCGACAAGCGCGCCGCGCACGACTATTCGATCGCGCGTTTCGGCTTCACCGATGCACAGCTCGCGCACGACTTCGCCGCGTATCGCGCGCGGCACCTGCGGGCCGCCGGCTGACGGCCGCACGCGCAAGACGAACGATAACCAGGAGACAACCCATGTTGCTGAAGGACAAGATCGTCGTGATTTCCGGAATCGGGCCGGGGCTCGGTGTGAAGCTCGCCGTCGAGGCCGCGCGCGAGGGGGCGCGCGGCGTGGTCGTCGCGGCGCGCACGATGGAAAAGCTCGACGACGCCGAAGCGCGGATTCGCGCACTCGGCGTCGACTGCGACGTGCTGAAGATCAAGACCGACATCACCGACCGCGCGCAATGCCGGCAGCTCGCGACGCAGGCCGTCGAGCGCTTCGGCCGGATCGACGCGCTCGTGAACAGCGCGTTCGTGCACGGCACGTTTCCGGAGCCGGTCGAGGAAGCCGATCTCGACGGCTGGCGCGCGGTGTTCGACACCAACGTGTTCGGCACGATGGCGCTCACGCAGGAAGTCGTGCCGCACATGAAGCGCGCGCAGCGCGGCGCGATCGTGATGATCAACACGCAGGCGACCCGCAAGCCTTTTGCAGGGGAAGGCGGCTACGCTGTATCGAAGGGGGCACTCGCCGTTGCGGCAAAATACCTGGCGCGCGAACTCGGCGTGCACGGCATCCGCGCGAACAGCATCCACATGGGCTGGATGTGGGGCGTGCCGACGCAGACGTATTTCCGGCAGGCGGCCGCGGAATACGGGATGACGGAAGAACAGATCATCGCGCCGATCGCATCGAACATCGCGCTCGCGAAGCTGCCGACCGACGACGATTGCGCGCGCGCGGCGCTGTTTCTCGCGTCGGATTACGCGAACGCGGTGACGGGCGCGACGCTCGATGCGAACGGCGGCGATTTCATGCCTTGACGAGGATGGAGCAACGGATCATGCAGGACAACCACGACGCGCGGCATTTTTTCGCGTTCAACGGCGACGCGGACGGCCTCTGCGCGCTTCAGCAACTGCGGCTCGCGGAGGGCGTGTACGGCACGCTCGTGACGGGCGTGAAGCGCGACATCAAGCTGCTCGAGCGGATCGACGCGCGCGCGGGCGATCTCGTCACCGTGCTCGACGTGTCGCACGACCAGAATCGCGACGCGTGCGCACGGCTGCTGCGCGACGGGGCGACGGTCCGCTATTTCGACCATCACTTCGCGGGCGAGCTGCCCGACGATCCGCGCTTCGATGCGCATATCGACACGGCCGCCGATGTCTGCACGAGCGCGCTCGTGAACCGTTATCTCGGCGGCCGGCATGTGCGCTGGGCGATCGTCGCGGCATTCGGCGACGAACTGCCGGCGCTCGGCGACGCGCTCGCGCGCGAGCACGGGATCGACGACGCCGAGCGTTGCACGCTCGCGGAACTCGGGCTCTACCTGAACTACAACGCGTACGGCGAGTGCGTCGGCGATCTGCACTTCGATCCGGCGGCGCTCGCCGACGCGATGCTGCCGTGCGTCGATCCGCTCGATTTCGTGCGCGCGACCGCCGTGTTCGCCGCGCTGCGCGACGGTTACCGCGACGACATGGCGCGTGCATGCGCGCTTGCGCCGCTGCGCGAGGTGCCGGGCGCGACACTGGTGCGGATGCCTGATCATCCGTGGGCGCGACGCGCGACGGGGATGCTCGCGAACGAGCGGATGCGCAACGCGCCGCATGCGGCGCTCGCGGTGCTGTCGCCGCGAGCGGACGGCGGGCTCGTCGTCAGCGTGCGCGTGCCCGACGGCCGGCCGCTCGGCGCCGACGAGTTTTGCCGCGGCTTTCCGACCGGCGGCGGGCGCAAGCGCGCGGGCGGCATCAACCATCTGCCGGAAACCGAGTTCGACGCGTTCGCTGCGCGTTTCGAGGCGGCGTTCCGGCTCGATTGATTCGGCGATCCTCGACACGCGCGCCGTGCGGCCATCGCACGGCGCGCGTGTCGCCGGTTCAACCGGATCAGCCGGTCGCGCCCGCGAGCACGGCCGGCACGTTGTGGCCGTAGCAGCGCTCCTCGACGCGCTCGGCGATGCGCCAGCCCTGCGCGGTGCGCACGAACCGGTCGACGTACCACAGCCCGAGAAACATCACCTGCGTGCCGCCGTCCGGCAGCGCGACTTCCATCGGATTGAAGCAGATCGTGCGGCCGCGCGCGGTATCGCCGTCGAGCCGGATCGACAGGTTGCCGACCATGTGCTGGTACTGCGGAAACTGCGGCAGCACGGTGCGCAGCCAGGCCTTCACGTCCGGGTAGCGGCCGGCGATGCCGCCCATCGCGCGATAGTCGATCGCCGCGTCGGGCGTGAACACCGCATCGAGCGCGTCGAAGTCGCGCGTGTCGATCGCGCTCGAATACGCGACGATCAGCTCGCGGATGTCGTGATGGTCGGACAGGGTTTGCAGATCGGGCATCGGCCGCTCCCGGTCACGCGTTGTTGCGCCGGCGTGCCGCGTGCAGCGCTTCGGCGCGCTGCTTCACGTCGCGCGCGCACTGATCGAAACCCTGTTTCACCCACGCGCCGTGGTTCTGCATGATCGTGTCCGCGTTGACGCCGAGGAACTGGTCGGTCGTGAAATAGCGGCAACGCTCCGCGCCGTCGGCGTCGATGTACTGGTCGCGGCGCGCGGCGTCCTTGTGGTCGTCGGTCGGGCGCTGCTCCCACGACAGCAGGCGTTCGGGTTCACGGGCGACGAGGATCTCGCTGACGGGAATCACGGTCTCCGTGCCCGGAATGCGAATCTGCATGTGCACGAAATCGCCGAGCTTGCCGGTTGTTTCGACGCCGATGCAGAACGTGTTCCATTCGCCGTAGCGCGGGAAGTCGGTCAGCACTTCCCACACGACGGAGGCCGGCGCGTCGATGTCGACGGTGATCGAGGTGACGAGATTCGAGGGTTTGGTCATGGAGGTCTATCGGGTGAGGCGGCGCGCCCGCCCGGTTGGCCGCGCGCCGCAGCGGTCGGAAGGATCCGCGCCGGCAGCGGCCGGCGCGCGTGGCGGGTGCGGGTCGGGACGCGCGGTGCCGGTAGCGGCCGGCACGTGCCGCGCATCGCGGCGCACCCGACATCGAGCGTAGGCCGGCGAACGCGGCGAAGAATCGTCGGAATGGACTAAGGCGTTTCACCGGGCGGACGACGCGGCGCGCGTGCCGCGACCGTCATCGGCGTCGGCACAGGGGCGCGTCGGCATGCCGAGCGTCGACACCGCGCGGCGCAGCCGCGACAATACGTGTCCCGTTCCGCTTTCCGCATCGAGGTGCCCGTGTCCGCCAAGTCGTCCGTTGCTCCCGCGATCGTGTGGTTCCGCGACGATCTGCGCGTGACCGACCAGCCCGCGCTGACGCGCGCGGTCGAATCGGGCCGGCCGCTCGTGTGCGTGTTCGTCGACGACACGGGCGACGGCGCCGGGCGCCCGCCGGGCGGCGCGGCGCGCTGGTGGCTGCATGGGTCGCTGGCCGGGCTCGACGCCGCGCTCGCGCGTCATGGCGGGCGGTTGCTGCTGTTGCGCGGCGACGCGCAGCGCGAGATCGAACGCGTCGTGCACGACACGGGCGCGGCGGCCGTGTACTGGAACCGTCGTTATGCACAGCCGCAGCGCGACGCCGATGCGGTGCTGAAGGCGTCGCTCAAGGCGCGTGGCGTCACGGTCGAAAGCAGCAACGGCAGCCTGCTGAACGAGCCGTGGGAGGTGCTGACGGGCAGCGGTGCGCCGTACCAGGTGTTCACCGCGTATTGGCGCGCGGCACGCCGCGATCGCATGGTCGCTGTGCCGCTGCCGGAACCCGAGCGGATCGCGTTTCATCCGTGGCCGGAAGCCGTGCGCGAGCGCGCGCTGGCGCTCGACACGCTGGCGTTGCGCCCGCCGGTGCCGGACTGGGCCGGCGGCCTGCGCGACGCGTGGCCGACGCCCGACGAAACCGGCGCGCACGAACGGCTCGACGCGTTCCTGACGACTTCGCTCGCCGGTTATGCGGAGGCGCGCGACTGTCCCGACCGGCCCGCGACGAGCCGGCTGTCGCCGTTCCTGCGCTTCGGCAACGTGTCGCCGCGACAGGTGTGGCATGCGGTGCAGGGCGCCGCGCAGGCGGGTGGCGCGGTGTGCGCAGCGGGCGCCGACAAGTTCCTGAGCGAGCTCGGCTGGCGCGAATTCAGCTACACGCTGCTGTATCACTTCCCGGCGCTCGCGACCGACAACTTCCGCGCGCAGTTCGACACGATGCCGTGGCGCGACGATCCCGCCGCGCTGCGCGCGTGGCAGCGCGGGTTGACCGGCTATCCGCTCGTCGATGCGGGCTTGCGCGAGCTGTGGACGACCGGCTGGATGCACAACCGCGTGCGGATGGTCGTCGCGTCGTTTCTCATCAAGCACCTGCTGATCGACTGGCGCGCGGGCGAAGCGTGGTTTTGGGACACGCTGGTCGACGCCGATCCCGCGAACAACGCGGCGAGCTGGCAGTGGGTGGCCGGCTGCGGCGCCGACGCCGCGCCGTATTTCCGCATCTTCAATCCGGTCGCGCAGGGCCGTAAGTTCGACCCGGACGGCGCGTACGTGCGGCGCTGGGTGCCCGAGCTGGCCGGTCTCGACGCCGCGTCGATCCATGCGCCGTGGGAAGCGGCGCCGCTGGCGCTCGACGCGGCTGGCGTGCGGCTCGGCGTCGACTATCCGGCGCCGCTCGTCGATCACGCCGCCGCGCGCGCCCGTGCGCTCGATGCATTGGCCGCGTTGCCGAAGCGTCGCTGACGGTCGGCCCGCGCGGCACCGTTCACCGCGTCAGTTGCAGAACGCGACGTGTTCGAGCAGCGCGTACGCGACGCCCGAATCGAAGTAGGCCGCGCCGCACCACGCCACGAACGCGAGCGTAGCGACGGCCAGCGCCGCGCGGATCATGCCCATGCCGCGTTGCCCGAGGCCGGCCGCGCGACGCGCGCGTCGTCGATCGGCAGGTGCAGGAGCGCCGCGAGCACGCCGAGCGCGATCGAGCCGATCCACAGCGGCAGGTACGAATGCGTCGCGTCGTACACGAGCGCGCCGAGCCAGACGCCGAAGAAGCTGCCGAGCTGGTGCCCGAAGAACACGAAACCGAACAGCGTCGCGATGTAGCGCACGCCGAACACCTGCGAGATCACGCCGTTCGTCAGCGGCACCGTGCCGAGCCACGTGAAGCCCATCACGGCCGCGAACGTATAGACGCTCGCGGGCGACAGCGGCGCGGCGACGAACGCGGCCATCGCGAGCGCGCGCACGAGGTACAGCACCGACAGCACGTACTTGCGCCGCAGCAGCCCGCCGAGATGGCCGCACGCATAGGTGCCGGCCACGTTGGTCAGTGCGATCAGCGCGAGCGCGACGCTCGCGTGGCGCGCCGGCAGCCCGTGGTCGAGCAGGTACGCGGGCAGGTGCGTCGCGATGAACGCGAGCTGGAAGCCGCACGCGAAGAAGCCCGCGTTGAGCAGCCAGAAGCCGCGATGCGCGAACGCCTCGCGCACGGCTTCGCCGATCGACTGGTCGGGGCCGGCGGCGGCACCGGCCGCCTGCGCGGGCCGGTCACGCAGCAGCACGGCAAGCGGCGCGAGCAGCGCCGCGACGAGCGCCAGTGCGATGAACGCATGCCGCCAGCCGACATCGCCGATCAGTTCCTGCGCGACGGGCACCATGCAGAACTGGCCGAGCCCGCCGATCGCGCCGGCGACACCGAGCGCCCAGCCGCGCCGGTCGGGAGGAAACAGCCGGCTCAGCGCGCCGTAGATCGACGCGAACGCCGAGCCCGACAGCGCGATGCCGATCACGAGCCCGGCGCCGACCGTGAACATGCCGGTCGATGCCGCGTGCGCCATGATGACGAGCCCGGCCGCATACAGCAGCATCCCGGCGACGATCACGCGCACCGAGCCGAAGCGGTCCGCGATCATCCCCGTGAACGGCTGCGCGACGCCCCAGATCAGGTTCTGCAGCGCCAGTGCCAGCCCGAACGCTTCGCGCGACCAGCCGTGGTCGAGCGACACCGGCGCGAGGAACAGGCCCTGCACGTGGCGGATGCCGAGCGCGGCGCCCATGATCAGGCCGCCGGCCAGCACGGGCAGCCAGCGGCGTCGGACTTCCTGCTCGATCGGGGTCATGCGTGTCTCCGGATGAAGGCGCGCAGCGAAACGGCCGCGCTCGATCCGATTAGACGATCGCGCCCGTCGCCGCTCAAGCGATCATTCGGTCAGGTTGGCATGCGTGCGGGGAATGTGACGAAGTGCAGACGGGATGGGGCGGCAGTGCCCGGCCGTGGTCACGTGCATCCGGGAATACGGCCCCGGTTTACACCGACGTCTTGTCGTGCGCGTGCATTGCGAGATCGCATTCGGCCGCTTCGGCGAGCATCCAGTCACGCACGTCGGCGACTTCGCGGCGCGGTGCCGGATCGTGCTGGAACAGCCAGTAGCCGTACGTTTCCGTCAGCGCTTGCGTGTGCGGCCCGAGCACCGCGAGCCGCCCGTCCGCGAGCATCGGCGCGACGAGTGCAAGCCGCCCGAGCGCGACGCCCTGGCCCGCAATCGCGGCCTGGATCACCTGGTCGTACTGGTTGAAGCGCAGCACGCCCTTCGGGCGCGCGTCGCCGAGCCCGGCCGCGTGCAGGTGCGTGAGCCATTGCAGTTGCGGTTGCGGCGGCCCGTCGAATTCGAGCAGCACGTGGTCGGCGATCGCGGCCGCGCTCGTGACCGGCCGCGCGGCGAGCGCGGGATGCGCGACCGGCACGACGATCTCGTCGAACAGGTGCAGCGCGCCGGCCGGCGCGCGCTCGCGTGGGCAATAGCGGATGCCGAGGTCGATGCCTTCGGCGCGCAAATCGAGTACCTTGTCGTTCGCGGCGACGCGCAGGTCGATCTCCGGCAGGCGCGCCTGCAGCCGCCCGAGCCGCGGCAGCAGCCACAGCGCGGTGACGCCGATGCTTGCGGTGATCGTGACGGGCTGGCGCTCGCGCGCGGCGGCGAGCGACGCGACGGTGTCCTGCAGGCTGTGCAGCGCCGCATCCGCGGCGCGGAACAGCCGCTCGCCTTCCGGCGTGAATGCGATCTTCCGGTAGCCGCGCTGCAGCAGCGTGACGCCGAGATGCGCCTCGAGCGCGTGTACCTGGCGGCTGACTGCCGACTGCGTGACGCACAGGTCCTGCGCGGCGAGCGTGATGCTCATGCGGCGGCCGACGGCGACGAAACCGCGGACGAGGTCGAGCGACGGGAGACGGACGAGCGGCGTTGACATGCGCGTGACTCATGCGAACGGAGCAGCAAGATTGGTTGAGAACGCGGCACGCGTCAAGTTCAATGGAGGCTGGCCGGTGGGCGCGGGCGGTGGTTCGTGCTGGTCCGGGTCGCGAGGCGTGGGCCCGGAGGAGGGCGCTAAAGGGCCAACTCCGATCGACCGCGATGCATGGGATCGCAGTAAGCGCTAAAGCGCTAACTGCGATCGACCGCGATGCATGGGACCAGAGTAAGCGCTAAAGCGCTAACTCTGGTCGACAGGAGACAGGATGACGAATTCGAACGAAGAAGGCGGGGCCGCACGGCGTGAGCGCACGGCAGACGCGTTGCCGCCCGAACCCGTGACGCTGCGCGCAGCCGACGGCTATGTGTTGCGCGGCCATGTGTGGCGCCATCGCGGCGGCGGTGCGGTGCGGCCGGTGACGGTCATCAATTGCGCGACGTCGGTGCGCTGCGACTACTACTTCCGATTCGCGGCCTGGCTGTTCGCGCAGGGGCGCGACGTGCTCGTCTACGACTATCGCGGCATCGGCGGGTCGCGCCCCGCGCGGCTCGCGAAGCTGCGCGCGAACTGGCTCGACTGGGGGCGGCTCGATTGCGAGGCCGCGCTGCACTATGCGCGCGACGCGTTTCCGGGCCAGCCGCTCGACGTCGTCGCGCACAGCATCGGCGGCTGCGTGCTCGGGCTCGCGGCATCGAACGTGCACGTGCGGCACGCTGTGACCGTCGGTGCGCAATATGCGTACTGGCGCGATTACCTGCCGGCCGAGCGGCGCCGCATGTGGTGGAAGTGGCACGTCGCGATGCCCGTGCTGGCGGCCGTGTTCGGTTATGTGCCCGCGAAGCGGCTCGGCTGGATGGAGGACACGCCGCGCGGCATCGCGCTGTCGTGGGCGCGCTCGCAACCGCGTTTCGAAGACGGTTACCTGGGTGGCCTGCGCGACGAAAGCACCGTGAGCCGCGCGGCGCTGCCTGCGCGCTTCGCGGGGCTGTCGGCGCCGATGCTCGCGATCGGCGTCGACGACGACGCGTTCGGCACCGTCGACGCAATCGAGCGGCTGGTCGGCTACTACACGGGCAGCGACGTCACGCACCTGCGGATCGCGCCCGGCGACATCGGCGTCGACGCGATCGGCCATTTCGCGTTTTTCCACAGCCGCTTCACCGACGCGCTGTGGCCCGTCGCGCTGTACTGGCTGCAACATGGCGTGCTGCCGGCCGATGCGCCGGGTAGCGTGCACGCGCTACATCCGGCATCGCGCGCTCGGGCGACGGGGAGCGGCGTGCCGGGCGTGGCCGCGAACGGGTGAAGCGGGGCGGCCTCGCAACGCGGTGCAGGCGCGGCACGTTGCGATGCGTGACCTTCGCACCCCAATAGTGACGCCTCCGTGATTCGACGCAGACACCGCAATGCAAGCACACGCCGGTTCGCGCGCCGGCGCGATCGATTAACATCGGACGTTTCATCCCCCAGCACAGGCTGCCGCGTGCCGATGTCCATTCCATCCGATTCCGCTTCCCCGGTTGAAACGCCCCGCGCATGGCGCATGCAGGCGCTCGACGTGCCGGCCGCCGCGTCCCGCGCCGGCGTGCGGCTCGCGCGCGTCGATTTCGACTGGCGCGTACCGCTTGCGGCGCCCGCCTATGCGGCGTTGAGCGACGGCGAGCGCGCGCGGGCCGCGCGCTTCATGCGGCATGAGGATGCGGTGCGCAGCGCCGCGACGCGCGCCGCGCTGCGCGACGTGCTTGGGACGGCCCTCGGGATCGCGCCGAATGCGGTCGCGATCGTCGTCGACGAATCGGGGCGGCCGTCGCTGGATCGCGCCCATCGTGCGTCGCTCGACTTCAACGTGTCGCACGCGGGCGATCATGCGCTGCTCGCGTGGGCGCCCGCGGGCCGCGTCGGCGTCGATATCGAGTGCTGCAACCGCGCGGCCGACTGGCGCGCGCTGACGCGCGAAGTCTGCGCGCCCGCCGAAGCCGCGTATCTCGACGGCCTGCCGTCCGACGCGCGCGTAGCCGCATTCATGCGAGTCTGGAGCGCGAAGGAAGCGTTGCTCAAGGCGCTCGGCACGGGCATCGTCGGCGGGCTGCGCGCATTCTCGGTCGTGCCGCCGTGCGATGCGGCGACACCGGCGACGACGATCGTCGAGCCGTCCGCGCCCTCCGCCGGCGTGGCGGCGTTCGACGCGGCGTGGCTCGACGCGGCGCCCGGCTACGCGGCGTGCGTCGCGTGGACGCGCGCGTGAGCCCGTGTCAACGCGCGTCGCTCATTCGAGCGGCGCGTCGTTCGGCGCCGCATAGCGCGTCCTGATCACGTCGCTCATCGGGAAATCGAACGACAGCCCCTTCGGCGGCACCGGCTTCATGAACCACTTGTCGTACAGCGCGTTGATCTCGCCGCTCTTCATCATCTGCACGAGCACGCCGTCGACGAGCGCCTTGAACTGCGGATCGTCCTTGCGCAGCATGAACCCGTAGGCTTCCGACGATTGCGGCGTGCCGACGATCGTCCAGTCGGCCGGTTTCGCGGCGAGCTGGCGCACGCCCGCGAGCAGCACGTCGTCCATCATGTACGCGGCCGCGCGGCCCGATTCGAGCGTGAGGCGTCCTTCGCCGTAGTCCTTCGCGCTGATGATCTGCATGTTCATCTTCTTTTCCTCGTTCATCTTGCGCAGCAGGCGTTCGGACTTCGTGCCCTGGTTCGTCACGACCGTCTTGCCCGCGAGGTCGGGGAAGTCGCGGATGCCCGACGTCGTGCGCGTGAGCAGGCGCGTCGTCGCGACGAAGAAGGTGGTCGAGAACGCGACCTGCGCGTGTCGCGCGGCGAGGTTCGTGGTCACGCCGCATTCGAGATCGACGGTGCCGTTCTGCACGAGCGGGATGCGGTTCTGCGACGTGACCGGGATGAAGCGCACCTGCAGGTCGGGCTTGCCGGTGCGCGCCTTCACCGCGGCGATCACGCGGTCGCACAGGTCCTGCGAGAAGCCGATGACCTTGCCGCTCGTGTCGACATAGGAGAACGGCACTGACGTTTCGCGATGGCCGATCGAAATCAGGTTGGTCTGCCGGATCTTCTCGAGCGTGCCGGAGAGCGGTTCCGCGGCGAGCGCGGCGCCGCACGCGAGCGCGCACGCGGCGACGAGCAGGCGGCGGCCGAGCAGGGCGGCGAATCGTGACGGGAAGTGCATGGCGGGATCTCCTTGGCGAGTGATGAACCGTATGTTGCCAAAGACAAAATAATTGCAACATATGTTAATGGGCGAGCCCCACGGCCCGGTCCGGTGGGCAGGGCCGGACATCAGGGAAACTCCCAAGTCGAAATCAGTGAAAAACGGGTTGTCTAGACAAGTTCCGATGGCTACACTTCAATCCATTCCGAACTTGTCTAGACAGGATTGCTCACATGATTACGTTGACCCCCGGCCACCTGACCCTCCCGCAACTGCGCCAGATCGCACGCGAATCCGTGCAGCTGACGCTCGACCCGGCCAGCTTCGCGAAGATCGACGCAGGCGCGAAGGCTGTCGCCGACATCGCCGCGAAGGGCGAGCCGGCCTACGGCATCAACACGGGCTTCGGTCGCCTTGCCAGCACGCACATCCCGCACGACCAGCTCGAACTGCTGCAGAAGAACCTCGTGCTGTCGCACGCGGTCGGCGTCGGTGCGCCGATGGAGCGTTCGTCGGTGCGCCTGCTGATGGCGCTGAAGCTGTCGAGCCTCGGCCGCGGCCACTCGGGCATCCGCCGCGAAGTGATGGACGCGCTGATTACGCTGTTCAACGCGGACGTGCTGCCGCTGATCCCGGTGAAGGGTTCGGTCGGCGCATCGGGCGACCTCGCGCCGCTCGCGCACATGTCGGCCGTGCTGCTCGGCGTCGGCGAAGTGTTCATCCGCGGCGAACGCGCGAGCGCGCTCGACGGTCTGCGCGTCGCGGGCCTCGCGCCGCTAACGCTGCAGGCGAAAGAAGGCCTCGCGCTCTTGAACGGCACGCAGGCATCGACCGCGCTGGCGCTCGACAACATGTTCTCGATCGAAGACCTGTACCGCACCGGGCTCGTCGCCGGCGCGCTGTCGGTCGACGCGGCGGCCGGCTCGGTGAAGCCGTTCGATGCGCGTATCCACGAACTGCGCGGCCATCAAGGCCAGATCGACGCGGCAGCGGCCTACCGCGACCTGCTCGAAGGCTCGCCGATCAACCAGTCGCACCGCGACTGCGACAAGGTGCAGGATCCGTACAGCCTGCGCTGCCAGCCGCAGGTGATGGGCGCGTGCCTGGACCAGATGCGCCATGCGGCCAACGTGCTGCTGATCGAGGCGAACGCGGTGTCGGACAACCCGCTGATCTTCCCGGATACCGGCGAAGTGCTGTCGGGCGGCAACTTCCACGCGGAACCCGTCGCGTTCGCGGCCGACAACCTCGCGCTGGCCGCGGCGGAAATCGGCGCGCTGGCCGAGCGCCGCATCGCGCTGCTGATCGACGCGACGCTGTCGGGCCTGCCCCCGTTCCTCGTGCGGGACGGCGGCGTGAACTCGGGCTTCATGATCGCCCACGTGACGGCCGCCGCCCTCGCGTCGGAAAACAAGACGCTCGCGCACCCGGCGTCGGTCGATTCGCTGCCGACTTCCGCGAACCAGGAGGACCACGTGTCGATGGCGACGTTCGCCGCGCGCAAGCTCGCCGACATCGCGGACAACACGAAGCACATCCTCGCGATCGAACTGCTGGCCGCTGCGCAAGGCGTCGACCTGCGCGCGCCGTATCACACGAGCCCGAAGCTGGCGCCCGTGATGGAAACGATCCGCGGCAAGGTCGCGCACTACGAGCTCGACCACTACTTCGCACCGGACATCGCGGCGATCGCGAAGCTGGTCGGCGAGCGTGCGTTCGCGAAGGTCGCACCGTTCTCGTTCGCATCGGAACAGTAAGCCCATGAGCGCGCCGGTCTACCAGGAGATCAAGGATTTCATCCTGGGCCGCATCCACGCCGGCGAGTGGGAGGAGGGCGACCAGGTGCCGTCCGAGAACGAGCTGGCACGCGAGTTCAAGGTCGCGCGCATGACCGTCAACCGCGCGCTGCGCGAGTTGACGGCCGAACAGGTGCTCACGCGCATGAAGGGCGCGGGCACCTACGTCGCGCGGCCGAAGTACGAGTCGACCCTGGTTGCGATCCGCAGCATCTCGGAAGAAGTCGGTGCACGTGGGCATGCGTATCACGCCAGCGTGCTCGGTCTCGAGACGATCCGCGCCGACGAGGCGCTCGCCGACGAGATGCAGGTGGCCGTGCGCGCGAAGCTGTTTCATTCGCAGGTGCTGCACTTCGAGAACGACGAGCCGGTGCAGCTCGAAGAACGATGGGTGAATCCGGCGGTCGCGCCGGATTACGCCGAGCAGGATTTCACGAACACGACGCCGAACCTGTACCTGATGCGCGCGGCTCCGCTGCAGCGCGTCGAGTACCGGATCGAAGCGGCGGCCCCGGCGCCGGAGCGGCGCGAGCAGCTGCGGATGGACGACGTCGAACCGTGTCTGGTTTTACATCGGCGCACCTGGTCGCAGGGCGTCGTCGCCTCGGTGGCGAATCTGTGGCATCCCGGCAGCCGTTATCGCTTCACCGGGCATTTCTGATTCCTATTTGAATTTCATTTTCCTTCGGGAGCAGTCGTCATGAACCATCCGAAACACATCGATCCCCGTCTCGATCCGACGCGCACGATCCGCGCGCCGCGCGGCAGCGAGAAGACCTGCAAGACCTGGCTGGCCGAAGCGGCCTACCGGATGATCCAGAACAACCTCGACCCGGAAGTCGCCGAGCATCCGCATGCGCTCGTCGTGTACGGCGGCATCGGCCGCGCGGCGCGCAACTGGGAATGCTACGACCAGATCCTCGCGTCGCTGAAGGATCTCGAAGAGAACGAGACGCTGCTGATCCAGTCGGGCAAGCCGGTCGGTGTGTTCCGTACGCACAAGGATGCACCGCGCGTGCTGCTCGCGAACTCGAACCTCGTGCCGCACTGGGCGAACTGGGATCACTTCCACGAGCTCGACCGCAAGGGCCTGATGATGTACGGCCAGATGACGGCCGGCAGCTGGATCTACATCGGCAGCCAGGGCATCGTTCAGGGTACCTATGAAACGTTCTTCTCGGTCGCGAACCAGCACTTCAACGGCGATCCGTCGGGCCGCTGGATCCTGACGGGCGGCCTGGGCGGCATGGGCGGCGCGCAGCCGCTGGCCGCGACGATGGCCGGGTTCTCGATGATCGCGGTCGAATGCGACGAGACGCGCATCGACTTCCGCCTGAAGACGCGTTACGTCGACAAGAAGGCGACGACGCTCGACGAAGCGCTCGGCATGATCGAGGAAGCGAAGCGCGACGGCAAGCCCGTGTCGATCGGCCTGCTCGGCAACGCAGCCGACGTGTTCCCGGAACTCGTCAAGCGCGGCATCACGCCGGACTGCGTGACCGACCAGACGAGCGCGCACGATCCGATCAACGGCTACCTGCCGCAAGGCTGGACCGTCGCGCAATGGCGCGAAGCGCAGAAGGTCGATCCGCAGAGCATCGTGAAGGTCGCGAAGCAGTCGATGGCCGTCCAGGTGCAGGCGATGCTGGATCTGCAGGAACGCGGCGCGGCGACGCTCGACTACGGCAACAACATCCGCCAGATGGCGCTGGAAATGGGCGTCGAGAACGCGTTCGACTTCCCGGGCTTCGTGCCGGCGTACATCCGTCCGCTGTTCTGCGAAGGCAAGGGCCCGTTCCGCTGGGTTGCGCTGTCGGGCGATCCGGAAGACATCTACAAGACCGACCAGAAGGTGAAGGAGCTGATCCCCGACGATCCGCACCTGCACAACTGGCTCGACATGGCACGTGAGCGCATCGCGTTCCAGGGCCTGCCGGCACGGATCTGCTGGGTTGGCGTGAAGGATCGCTATCGCCTCGGCCAGGCGTTCAACGAGATGGTCAAGAACGGCGAGCTGAAGGCCCCGATCGTGATCGGCCGCGACCACCTCGACACGGGTTCGGTCGCGAGCCCGAACCGCGAGACGGAATCGATGAAGGACGGCTCGGACGCAGTCAGCGACTGGCCGCTGCTGAACGCACTGCTGAACACGGCAGGCGGCGCATCGTGGGTGTCGCTGCATCACGGCGGCGGTGTCGGCATGGGCTTCTCGCAGCACTCGGGCGTCGTGATCGTCGCCGACGGTACCGCCGAAGCGCACGAGCGTCTCGGCCGCGTGCTGCTGAACGATCCGGCGACGGGCGTGATGCGCCATGCGGATGCCGGTTACGAACTCGCGCAGCAGACGGCCCGCGAAGCCGGCCTGAAGCTGCCGATGCTCGGCCGCTGAGCATGACGGCGCTTGACCAGGCGCCGGTGAGCGCGACGATGATCCGCGCGGCGGATCTCGTCGCGTCGCCGTGGAAGAACGGCGGCGGCGTGACGCGCGAGATCGGCGCGTTCCCACCGGGCGCCGCGCTCGATGCGTTTGCATGGCGCGTGAGCGTCGCGGACGTCGGCACGGCCGGGCCGTTCTCGCGTTTCGACGGCATCGACCGCACGCTCGTGCTGCTGTCCGGTGCGGGCATGACGCTCGCCGAGGAAGGCGGTACGCGCCACGTGCTCGACGTGCCGCTCGCCCACGCGGATTTCGCGGGCGAGACGGCGATCGATGCGACGCTGCACGACGGCGCGACGCGCGACTTCAACCTGATGACGCGCCGTTCGGCCGCGCGCGGATCGCTCGACGTATGGCGCGCAGGCGCGCACCGCATCGAGTGTGCCGATACCGTGCTGCTGTTTTGCGCGGCCGGTGCAGTCAGTGTTGAAATCGACGGCACGCACTACGCCCTGGAAGAAATGGACACGCTGCGGCTCGACGGGCCGCAGCGTGCGTTTGACGTCGTCGTGAGCGGGAGCGGCGCGCTGCTGGCCGTATCGCTCGCCGTCGGCGAACGAGACTGAACGCATGAAACCGACTGTCTGGCATCACCTGAGGCTGTGTCCGCACGGCCATCCCGACGAGACGATCGACGACGCGGCGATCGCCGTCGACGAAACCGGCACGATCGTCTGGCTCGGCGCGCTGTCCGCGCTGCCGCACGGTTATGCGCACTGGCAGCGCGAGGATCTGCATGGCGCGTGGGTGACGCCGGGCCTCGTCGACTGCCACACGCACCTCGTGTACGGCGGCACGCGTGCCGACGAATTCGCACAGCGTCTCGCGGGCGTCAGCTATGAGGAAATCGCGCGGCAGGGCGGCGGGATCGTCTCGACGGTGCGCGCGACGCGCGCGGCCGACGAGACGGCACTGTTCGTGCAGGCCGCCGCGCGCCTGCAGCCGCTGCTCGCCGAAGGCGTGACCGCGATCGAGATCAAGTCGGGCTACGGGCTCGACCTCGCGAGCGAGCGCAAGATGCTGCGCGTCGCGCGCCAGCTCGGCGAACGTTTTCCGGTCACCGTTTACACGACCTTCCTCGGCGCGCACGCGCTGCCGCCCGAATATGCGGGCCGCGCGGACGCGTATATCGACGAAGTGTGCGACCGGATGCTGCCGGCGCTGGCCGACGAGGGCCTCGTCGACGCGGTCGACGTGTTCTGCGAACGCATCGGCTTTTCGCTCGCGCAGACCGAGCGTGTGTTCGAAGCCGCGACGCGGCGCGGGCTGCCCGTGAAGCTGCATGCGGAGCAATTGTCGAATGCGGGCGGCACGGCGCTCGCCGCACGCTATCGTGCGCTGTCCGCCGATCACCTCGAATTTCTCGACGAAGCCGGCATCGAGGCAATGAAGGCGGCCGGTACGGTCGCCGTGCTGCTGCCCGGCGCGTACTACTTCATCCGCGAAACCCAACTGCCGCCGATCGAGCTGCTGCGCAAGCACGGCGTGCCGATCGCACTCGCGACCGATCACAACCCCGGCACGTCGCCGCTCGAATCGCTGCTGCTGACGTTGAACCTCGGCTGCACGCTGTTCCGCATGACGGTGCCCGAGGTGCTGCAGGGCGTGACGCGCCATGCGGCCGCGGCGCTCGGCCGCGCGGATCGCCACGGCGCGCTCGAGGTCGGTCGCCAGGCCGACTTCGCCGTGTGGTCGGTCGGCTCGCTGGCGGAGCTTGCGTACTGGATCGGCCGGCCGCTGTGCGAGCAGGTCGTACGCGGTGGGACCACCGTGTTTCGCCGGATGAACGGATAGTTTTTGCACGGGACCGGACCCAGCGCTGAAGCGTGTTGCGGTCTGGTCGACTGCAACGGGGCATGAGCAAGCGCCGATGCGCGTGCTCTTGCCAACCGTGGAATGGGACCAGACCCAACGCTGGCGCGTCGATTCTGGTCAATAAGGAATCGCAATGACCGACACCCTGTTGTTCGCGGACCATGCCTACCTGCCCGATGGCTGGCGCCGCAATGTGCTGCTGCGCTGGGACGCGGCCGGCACGCTGACCGAAGTGACGCCCGACACCGACGCGCCGGCAGGCGTTGCGCGTGCGGCCGGGCCGGTGCTGCCCGGCATGCCGAACCTGCATTCGCACGCATTCCAGCGCGCGATGGCGGGGCTCACCGAATACCGCGCGAATCCCGCCGACAGCTTCTGGAGCTGGCGCGACCTGATGTACCGCTTCGCGCTGAAGATCACGCCCGACGCGCTCGCCGCGATCGCGCGCTGGCTGTATGTCGAGATGCTCAAGTGCGGCTACACGTCGGTGTGCGAATTCCACTACGTGCATCACACGCAGGACGGCTCGCGCTATCCGCAGATCGCGGAGCTCGGCACGCGCGTGGTCGACGCCGCGCGCTCGGCCGGCATCGGCATCACGATGCTGCCCGTGTCGTACCAGTTCGCCGGCTTCGGCAACAAGCCGCCGCGCGACGACCAGCGCCGCTTCATCAACACGCCCGACGGCCTGCTCGAACTGCTCGACGCGATGCGTCGCACGGCGCCCGAGCACGGCGGGCTGCGCTACGGCGTCGCGCCGCACTCGCTGCGCGCGGTGTCCGAGAACGGGCTGCGCGTGCTGCTCGAGGGCCTGCCCGGCGATGCGCCCGTGCATATCCATATCGCCGAACAGACGGCCGAAGTCGACGACTGCGTGCGTGCCTACGGCGCGCGCCCCGTCCAATGGCTGCTGGATCGCTTCGACGTCGATGCGCGCTGGTGCCTCGTGCACGCGACGCACGTCGACGCGGCCGAAACGGCAGCGCTCGCGAAGCGTCGCGCGGTCGCCGGCCTGTGCCTGACGACCGAAGCGAACCTCGGCGACGGCGTGTTCCCGGCCGTCGACTATCTCGCGCAGGGTGGTGTGATCGGCGTCGGCTCGGACAGCCACGCGTCGGTCGACTGGCGCGCCGAGTTGCGCCTGCTCGAATACGGGCAACGGCTCGTGCACCGCGCGCGCAACGTGCTGGCGAGCGACACGCAGGCGCATGTCGCCGATCGCCTGTTCGACGCATCGCTCGCGGGCGGCGCGCAGGCCAGCGGGCGGCGCGTCGGTGCGCTGCGCGAAGGCTGCCGCGCCGACTGGCTCGTGCTCGATCCCGATCATCCGGCGATCGCCGAACACGACAGCGCGTCCTGGCTGTCGGGTATCGTGTTCGCCGAGCATGGCGAGACGCCCGTGCTCGACGTCTACACCGGCGGCGAACGCGTCGTGAGCGGCCGCCGCCATCGCGACGAAACCGTCGCGTATGCCGACTACCGCGCCGCGCTGGCGCAACTGCTGCGCTGACGCGCGGCAACCGGCGCACGCCATGCGCGTGCGCCGGCAGACCCTTACGGTGATGCCACATGACTGAACAACCGGCTGTATTCACGTTGAAGCAGGGCACGCTGCCGCTGCTGATCTCGATTCCGCACGCAGGCACGCACATCCCCGACGACATCGCCGCGACGATGACGGAAGACGCGCGCTTCGTCGACGATTGCGACTGGCATCTCGAGCGGCTGTACGGATTCGCGGCGGACCTCGGCGCATCGATTCTCGTCCCGTCGCACGCGCGTTACGTCGTCGACCTGAACCGTCCGCCCGACAACGAGAATCTGTATCCGGGGCAGGACACGACGGGGCTCGTGCCGGTCGATACGTTCGACAAGGCGCCGCTTTATCCGGCGAACGCGCTGCCCGGCAACGACGAGATCATGCGTCGTCGCGACCGCTACTGGCTTCCGTATCACGACGCGCTGCAACGCGAGGTCGCGCGCCTGAAGCGCGAGCATGGCCGCGTGCTCGTGTGGGAAGCGCATTCGATCCGCTCGCACGTGCCGCGCTTCTTCGACGGCCGCCTGCCGGACTTCAACTTCGGCACGTCGAGCGGCGCGAGTGCCGCGCCCGGTCTCGCGGAGGCGCTGGCCGCGGCCGTGCTCGAGCACGGCGGTTATACGGCCGTCGCGAACGGGCGCTTCAAGGGCGGCTATATCACGCGTCACTACGGTGTGCCCGATACCGGCGTCGAAGCCGTGCAGCTCGAGCTGTCGCAGATCACCTACATGGAAGAGACGCGCCCGTACGCCTACGACGAAGCGCGTGCAGCGCGGATTGTGCCGCTGCTGCAGACGCTCGTCGAAACCGCGCTCGCGCATCGCTGAGCGCGAGCCGTCCGCGTGCGGCGGCGCGGCGAAATAGCGGGCGGCAGCCCGTCGGCGCGCAGCGCGCGACCCGACGCAATGCACAACACGGCATCGATCCCGGCGATCGATGCCGTTTTTTTTCGTCTGATCGATGTCGTCATCGGTACCTGAAAATTTGACGCAATTTTTACGTGATATAAGCTGAATGTCAGGGAGTCGTCACGCGCGTACCGGCGGCGAGGCCACGGCTGCGCCCGCACCGGAATCCGTCGCGAGATACCTTGCCGACGTGTCGCCGCGCGGCCTTGCCGCATGCGCTTGATCGCGACACGTGTCCTGCATCCATCAGTCAGTCGAGTACGATCGTGAAAGCCGCCAGCCCTTCGATACGCCGGACGCGAAGTCCGTCGGCGGGCGCGCCGCCTCAGGCCGGGTCGATCCGGCATGCTGAACGCGGCACGCGTGCCGCCCCTTTGAGCGAGCCTCGTTTCTTCGCCATTTCCCATCGCGGCCTGCGCCGCTTCAACCTCGTAACCGCGCGCGTGTTCAGCGCGGTGCAGTGCGACGGCAGCGCATCGTTGTTGCCCTAGCGTCCTTTTCCGCTTTCATCCCGGTTCGCACCGTCTGTCGCCGCATCGTCCGCGCGGCAGGATTGCGCCTGCACACGCGCTGCGTGGTTGTGCAGGCGTGGGGCGCAATCGCGGACCTTCATCGTCCCGCGCGCGGGCGTGCCGCGCGTCATTACCGGAGAGACGTCCATGCGTGCGCGCCCGATCATAGCCGTCACCGCCGACCGCATCCTGCGCGGTGCGCATCCGAACCACACGGCGGGCGAGAAGTACCTGGCCGCGCTCGTCGACGGCGCCGGCGCGCTCGCGTTCGTGCTGCCCGCGCTTGGCGCGCGCCAGCCGGCCGATGCGATCGTCGCGGCGGTCGACGGGCTGCTGTTTACCGGCAGCTACTCGAACGTCGAGCCGCATCATTACGGCGGTGACGCGAGCGCACCCGACACGCTGCACGATCCCGCGCGCGATGCGACCGCGCTGCCGCTGATCCGCGCGGCGATCGAGGCCGGCGTGCCCGTGCTCGCGATCTGCCGCGGCATGCAGGAGCTGAACGTCGCCTACGGCGGCACGCTGCATCAGCGGCTGCATGCGACCAACGGTTTCGACGACCATCGCGAACGGCCGGCCGATCCGCTCGAACGGCAGTACGGCCCCGCGCACGTCGTGCAGCTCGCGACGGGCGGCCTGCTGCAGCGGGTCGCGCGCGGCGCGCACGAAGCGACGGTCAATTCGCTGCACGACCAGGGCATCGCACGCGTCGGCGCGGGGCTCACCGTCGAAGCCAGCGCGCCCGACGGACTGGTCGAGGCCATCAGCGTGCGTGGCGCGCGCGCGTTCGCGCTCGGCGTGCAGTGGCATCCCGAATGGCGCTTCGCGGAACAGCCGCTGTCGCGCGACATCTTCGCGGCATTCGGCGCGGCGTGCCGCGCGCGCATGACGCACCGCATTCATGCGGCGGACGGCGACATGCCGTCGCCCGCCGCATCCGACGTCGACTGAAAGAGGCCGATCATGCAACCCGAACTGAGCGAATTCCTGCGACAGCACCGCATCACCGAGGTCGAGGCGATCATTCCCGACATGGCCGGCATCGCGCGCGGCAAGATCATTCCGCGCAACAAGTTCGAATCCGGCGAATCGATGCGCTTGCCGCAGGCCGTGATGGTGCAGACCGTCACCGGCGACTATCCGGAAGACGGCACGCTGACCGGCGTGACCGACCCCGACATGGTGTGCGTGCCCGATCCCGCGACGATCTGCCTGATTCCGTGGGCCGTCGATCCGACCGCGCAGGTGATCCACGACTGCGTGCATTTCGACGGCTCGCCGGTCGAGATCTCGCCGCGCTACGTGCTGCGCCACGTGCTCGACCTGTACAAGGCGAAGGGCTGGAAGCCCGTGGTCGCGCCCGAGCTCGAGTTCTATCTGGTCGACATGAACAAGGACCCCGACTTGCCGCTGCGTCCGCCGGTCGGCCGCACGGGGCGTGCGGAGACCGGCCGCCAGTCGTATTCGATCGAGGCCGTCAACGAGTTCGATCCGCTGTTCGAGGATATCTACGAGTACTGCGACATGCAGGGCCTCGATATCGAGACGCTGATCCACGAAGTCGGCGCCGCGCAAATGGAGATCAACTTCGTGCACGGCGATGCACTGCCGCTGGCCGACCAGGTATTCCTGTTCAAGCGCACGGTGCGCGAGGCCGCGCTGCGTCACAACATGTACGCGACGTTCATGGCCAAGCCGATGGAAGGCGAGCCGGGGTCCGCGATGCACATCCACCAGAGCCTCGCGGATCTGCACACGGGGCGCAACCTGTTTGCCGAAGAAGACGGCGTCGTGTCGCCGTTGTTCCGCAGCTATCTCGCGGGCTTGCAGAAATACACGCCGGCGCTGATGCCGATCTTCGCGCCGTACATCAACTCCTACCGCCGGCTGTCGCGCTTCATGGCCGCACCGATCAACGTGCAGTGGGGTTACGACAACCGCACGGTCGGCTTCCGCATCCCGCAGTCGAGCCCGGTGGCGCGACGCATCGAGAACCGGATTCCCGGCGTCGACTGCAACCCGTACCTCGCGTTCGCCGCGACGCTCGCGGCCGGTTATCTCGGCATGACGCAGCAGCTCGCGCCGACCGAGCCGATCGCATCGGACGGCTACGACCTGCCGTACCAGCTGCCGCGCAACCTAGAGGAGGGCATTTCGCTGATGGCCGCGTGCGAGCCGCTCGCCGGCATCCTCGGCGACAAGTTCGTGAAGGCCTATCTGGCGCTGAAGGAAACCGAATACGAAGCGTTCTTCCGCGTGATCAGCTCGTGGGAGCGCAGGCATCTGCTGCTGCACGTATGAGTGCGGCACTGCTATCAGGAGAAAACATGATCGATCGAAACGAAGCCTTCTCGCCGCAGCCGGCCGCGCACTCGACCGCCGAATACCGTGCACTCGACGCCGCGCACCACATCCATCCGTTCTCGGACATGGGCGCGCTGAACCGCGCGGGCAGCCGCGTGATCGTGAAAGCCGACGGCGTCTACCTGTGGGACTCGGACGGCAACAAGGTCATCGACGGGATGGCCGGCCTCTGGTGCGTGAACGTCGGCTACGGCTGCAAGGCACTCGCCGATGCCGCGTATCGCCAGTTGCAGGAGCTGCCGTTCTACAACACGTTCTTCAAGACGACGCACCCGCCGGTGATCGAACTGTCGGCGATGCTCGCGGAAGTGACGCCCGCCGGCTTCAACCACTTCTTCTATTGCAACAGCGGCTCGGAAGGCAACGACACCGTGCTGCGCCTCGTGCACCAGTACTGGCGCGTGCAGGGCAAACCGCAGAAGAAGTTCGTGATCTCGCGCAAGAACGGTTACCACGGCTCGACGATCGCGGGCGGCACGCTCGGCGGGATGGGCTACATGCACGAGCAGATGCCGTCGAAGGTCGAGCACATCGTGCATATCGATCAACCGTATTTCTTCGGCGAAGCGCAGCCGGGCGACACGCCGGAAGCGTTCGGTCTCGCACGGGCGCAGCAACTCGAAGCGAAGATTCTCGAACTCGGCGCGGAGAACGTCGCGGCGTTCATCGGCGAGCCGTTCCAGGGCGCGGGCGGCGTGATCTTCCCGCCGTCGACGTACTGGCCGGAAATCCAGCGGATTTGTCGCAAGTACGACATCCTGTTCGTCGCCGACGAAGTGATCGGCGGCTTCGGCCGCACCGGCGAATGGTTCGCGCACCAGCACTTCGGCTTCGAGCCGGATCTGATCACGATGGCGAAGGGTCTTACGTCGGGTTATGTGCCGATGGGGGCGGTCGGCATTCACGAGCGTGTTGCGCGCCCGATCATCGACAACGGCGAATTCAACCACGGCCTTACGTACTCGGGCCACCCGGTCGCGGCGGCCGTTGCCGTTGCAAACCTGAAGCTGCTGCGCGACGAAGGGATCGTCGAGCGCGTGAAGCACGACATCGGGCCGTATTTCCAGCGCCGTTTGCGCGACGCGCTGGGCAGTCATCCGATCGTCGGGGAGATTGCGGGGACGGGGCTGGTCGCGGGCGTTCAGCTTGCGCGCGACCGGGATCGGCGCGAGCGGTTCGGCGCGGCCGTCGATATCGGCACGATCTGCCGCGACTTCTGCTTCAACGGCAACCTGATCATGCGTGCGACCGGCGACCGGATGCTGCTGTCGCCGCCGCTCGTGATCCGTGAGACGGAGGTCGACGAGATCGTCGACAAGGCGCGGCGCGCGTTCGATGCGACGGCGGAGCGGGTGGGGTAGTCGAGCAATGCTTGACCGGGCACTCGTGCAGTCACGATCATGGAGCAGCACGTTGCATCGTGCTCGACCGAGGTTTGGGCGAGTTTCGCTGGACTGGACAGGAGGCGTTCGGATCGCGTGCGACCCGCGCGGAGTATGTCCGCCGTGATCGGGCCAATGCCGGGATTGGCCCGATCACGGGAAAGGAACGGATGCCGCTCCGGTGCGAAACGGCGGCGGGGCGAGATTACGCGTGCGCGAATCGCTGCCGCTCGAAGTTCATGATGAGCGCTACCGAAGAGGCAATGTCCAACGTGCCCGTTTCTACGATGAGATCGGGTGCAGTCGGTACTTCGTATGGATCCGAGATGCCGGTAAATTGCGTCGTCTGACCCGTGATCGCCTTTTCATAGAGGCGCTTCGGATCACGTGCGGAACAAGTTGCAATATCGGTTTTCAGATAGATCTCGACGAATCGATCGGCACCGATGATTTGTCGTGCCCGCTGCCGATCGGCCTCGTAAGGCGAGATCAGCGCGACGATTACCGTAAACCCCTGATTGTTGAGCAGTTTCGCCATTTCGGCGGTGCGACGACAGTTCTCGGTACGGTCTTCGCGCGTGAAGCCGAGATCTGGCGAGACGCCTGCGCGCAATTCGTCCCCGTCGAGAATGCATGTCGGAACATTGCGTGTACGCAACTGCCTGGCAATTTCGTGCGAGAGGGTTGACTTGCCGGCGCCGCTCAGACCGGTAAGCCACAGGGTGTAATCGTTCTTCTCTGATGACATGGGGACATTGGTTCTATCGCTAGCTCACCATCGCAAGTCATTATTTCCGTGCCGTAAATGCGATGACGATTCGGCTGGCTGTTATATGGTGCAACGATTCTATTCATCCGAATACCTACAAATGTTACATAAGAATTACCGAAAATTACAGTGGCAGTTTTCTTTCTTTCATGTTGAAGGCTCGGCGGTGGCTTGTATGAAACGTCCGAGTTTTGTGCTGGTTCCGGTGCCGAATCGGTCGATAGTACCGACGTGACAGAGCTCGATTGGCGAAGGAATAGGGTATTTTGCAATTGACAGTCTATTTGTCTGATTTTTATCGCCGATAACAAGCTATTGGTATTGGAAGAATCAGATGACGTCAATGGGTAATTGTTTGAGGGAGGACGTTCCCGCGAAGTGTTTTGATTTGCAGTACTGAATTATTCTTGGAAAACCGCGCTGGCTGAGTTCGAAGTACCGGACTCGTGTCGGGCGATGCCGCTATCGGAGGGGGGGCGAAGCAGGCCGGCGTGAAATGCGGCGCGCCGAAAACGAAAAGGGCCTGCGTCGTGAGACGCAGGCCCTTGAATTCTTTGGTGGGCGGTACTGGGATCGAACCAGTGACCCCTGCCGTGTGAAGGCAGTGCTCTACCGCTGAGCTAACCGCCCAAAGAAGCTGAAATTATGTCAGAGCTTTGGGGGTTCGTAAAGCCCTTTCTGCAAATTTTTTTCAGGTCCGCGCAACGATCGGTCAGCCGGCCGCCGACGGCTCGACGAGATCGAGGATCGATCCGTCACGCTTGAGCGTCGCGAGCACGATGCTCGAGTTGATCGACATCACGCCCGCCGCGCGGTGCAGCCGGTTGATCACGAAGTCCGAGTAGTGATCGAGATCGCGCGCACGAACCGTCAGCACGTAGTTCGATCCGCCGGTCACGATCTGCGCCGCGATGACTTCCGGCCACTGCTGGATTGCCTCCACGAACCTGTCGTGCCACTCGGGTACGTCCGGGCGCATCGACACATGCACGAGCGCCTCGAACGCGACGCCGACCTTCTTCGGATCGATTGTGCAGCGATACCCCGAAATGGCGCCGCGCTCCTCCAGCAGCTTTACACGCCGCAGGCACGCCGACGGTGACAGCGCGACCGCGTTCGCGAGGTCCTGATTGCTGATGCGTCCGTCACCCTCGAGGTGCCGGAGGATCCTCATGTCGGTTCGATCCAGAGTCATTTCGCAGAATCCGGTGAATTCAGAGATAACAACCGCAGACTCTACTTCAATCCAGCCGGTTCGTCATCGAAAAGTGAAGCTCATTCTATTTCGACCTCGATAACATGCGCTCCATGCCTCGACCGCACGGCCTGACGCGACGCCATGCCGCCAGTCGTGCCGCCGCCTTAAACCTTTACCGTCATTCCGCCATGTACGAACACATTCCCGCCTATCCGGGCGATCCGATCCTGTCGCTGTTCCAGGCGTTCCAGCAGGATGCGCATCCACGCAAGGTCAACCTGAGCATCGGCCTCTGCTACGACGAAGCGGGCCGGATTCCGGTGCTCGACAGCACGCGCATCGCGGCCGAGCGTTTGCGCGAAGCCGGTGCGCCGCACACGTATCTGCCGATGGAAGGGCTCGCCGCATATCGGCAGGGCGTGCAGCGGCTCGTGTTCGGCGCCGATTGCACCGCGCTCGCGGAAGGGCGCATCGCGACGCTGCAGACGCTCGGCGGCTCGGGCGCGATCCGCCTCGGCGCGGAATTCGTGAAGCGCTATTTCCCCGACAGCGCGATCTGGATCAGCGACCCGACGTGGGACAACCATCGCGTGATTTTCTCGGCGGCCGGCCTCGACGTGCATACCTATCCGTACTACGACGAAGCGCGCAACGACATTCGCGTCGACGCATTGCTCGCGACGCTCGACGCGTTGCCGGCACGCAGCGTCGTGCTGCTGCAGCCGTGCTGTCACAACCCGACGGGGCTCGATCTGGGCCGCGACGCATGGCGCGAGGTGATCGACGTGCTCGTGCGGCGCGGGCTGATCCCGTTCCTCGACATGGCGTACCAGGGTTTCGGCGACGGTCTTGCCGACGACGCATGGGCCGTGCGCGCGATCGTCGATGCGGGCCTGCCCGCGATCGTCGGCAACTCGTTCTCGAAGAACTTCTCGCTGTACGGCGAGCGCGTCGGCGGATTGTCGATCGTCTGCGCGAACGCGGGCGAGGCCGCGACGGTGCTGAGCCAGTTGCAGGCCGGCGTGCGCCGCACCTATTCGAGTCCGCCGCTGTTCGGTGCGCAACTCGTGTCGACGGTGCTGAACGACGACGCGCTGCGTGCGCAGTGGGAAGGCGAGGTCGCGCAGATTCGCACGCGCATCAAGCGGATGCGCAGCGAGCTGAAGGCGAGGCTCGATGCGCGCCTGCCGGGCCGTGCGTTCGATGCATTCGTCGCGCAGCGCGGGATGTTCAGCTACACGGGCATCGCCGCGGCCGACGTCGATCGGCTGCGTGCGTTGCACAGCGTCTATCTGCTGCGCTCGGGCCGCATGTGCATCGCGGGCCTGAACGACGCAAACCTCGACACCGTGGCGAATGCGCTTGCCGATGTGCTCGGCGGCGCATCGCGGCAGGCTGCCTGAGCTTCCCGTTCCCGATTCGAAGGAGGACACGATGGCAGAAACGATTCCGGTCGACTTGCCGCAGCTCGCGCAACCGTTCTCGTGGGCGACCCGCGCGGGCGGGCTGATGTTTACCGGTCACGGGCCGGTCGACGCATCCGGCGCGATCGCCGGCGACACGATGGCCGAGCAGGCGCGCATCACGCTCGCGAATCTCGCGAAAGCCGTCGCGGCGGCCGGCGCGACGATGGACGATGTCGCGCAGGTGCTCGTCTACCTGTCCGACGTGAAGGCGATGCCCGAATTCGACGCCGAATACCGACGCCATTTTCGCGAACCCTATCCGAACCGAACGTGTGTCGGCGTGCACGGTTTCGCGCATCCGGCGATGCGTGTCGAGCTCGTCGCGTACGTCGCGCTGCCGGCAGCGCGCACCTAGCAGGAACGCCGCGTGGCGCGGCGTGCAGTAATCACCATCATCAAGAACCGATAAAAGGACTGGAGGAGAACATGAAGAGAATCCATCGATTCGCACTGCCAATGATGGCGGGCACGCTTGCCGCGAGCGGTGCGATGGCGCAGAGCAGCGTGACGCTGTACGGGATCGTCGACCAGAGCATCCGCTATACGACGCATGCCGACGCGTCGAACGACGCCAGCGTGCAGATGACCAATGGCGCGATCACGAACAGCCGCTGGGGGCTGATGGGCAGTGAAGCGCTCGGCGGCGGGCTGAAGGCGATCTTCCGGCTCGAGAGCGGCTTCGAGCCGCAAAACGGGCAGCTCGACGGCGCGTTGTTCGGCCGCTACGCGTATGTCGGTCTCGCGAGCGACTGGGGCACCGTGAAGCTCGGCCGCCAGGCGACCGAGGCATTCAACCTGTTCGGCGATGTCGATCCGCTGACGGTCGGCAACTACACGGCCAACATGTGGCCGTACTTCCTCACGCAAGGCCGTGCGAGCAACGTCGTCAGCTACGACGGCACGTTCGGCGGGCTGAACGTCGGCGCGAGCTACGGTTTCGGCGGCGTCGCGGGCAGCCTCGGCGCGAATGCATACTGGGGCACGCACGTGTCGTATACGCAGGGCGGGCTGATGGTCGGCGCGACGTACCAGCAGGTGCGCGACCTGAACAGCCGCGCGCAGCAGGCATGGGGCGCGGGCGCGCGCTACGCGTTCGGCGCGGCGACGCTGTACGCGGGTTATCTCGGCGGCATCGACCGCTCGGGCGTGCTCGACGAGGCGCTGCTGAACGCGCCCGGCCGCCAGGTGACCTATGGTTCGTTCGCGGACAACCCGCGCCGCGACGCGATCTTCTACACGGGCGCGAGCGTCAAGGTCACGCCGGCCGTGTCGGTGACGGGCGTTGCGTATTACGACGACATCCGCAACGTCAACGGGGTCGCCGGCAACGGCGGCAAGCGCTATACGGGCGTGCTCGAAGCCGAGTACGCGTTGTCGAAGGCGACGCAGGTCTACGCGACGGTCGACTACAACCGCGTAACCGGCGGCGCGTTCACCGAAATGCCCGGACGCGGCAACCAGACGGGCGTCGCGGCCGGCCTGCGCCACATGTTCTGAGCGCACGGCGCGCGGTGGCCGGCCGGACCGGCGCCGTGCCGCGCGCCATCGACGCTTCGACCAGACAATCGCTTTCGTACGAGGTCATTCAATGCAACCTGAAGGGCAATTCCAGCATATCGCGGCGCGCGAGCAAGGCCTGCGCCGCACGCTTTCCGCGCGGCAGATGGCGATGATCGCGATCGGCGGTGCCATCGGCACCGGTCTCTTTCTCGGCAGCGGCTTCGCGATCGGCTTCGCGGGCCCGAGCGTGCTCGTCAGCTACGCGATCGGCGCGTTCATCTCGCTGCTGCTGATGGGCTGTCTCGCCGAGATGACGGTCGCGCACCCGACCTCCGGTTCGTTCGGCGCATACGCCGAACATTACGTGAGTCCGTGGGCCGGGTTCCTCGTGCGTTACGCATACTGGGCGTGCATCGTGCTCGCGGTCGGCACCGAGGTCACCGCGATCGCGCTGTACATGAAGTATTGGTTGCCCGGTGTGCCGGGCTGGTTGTGGATCGTCGGTTTCTCGGCACTGCTGGTGTTCATCAACGCACGCAGCGTCGACGTGTTCGGCGCGGTCGAGTATGGCTTCTCGGTCGTGAAGATCGCGGCGATCGTCGGCTTCATCGTGCTCGGCGCGTATGTCGTGTTCGGCAATCCGGCGCTGGTCGGCGACGGCGCGGCGCGCGCGGGCTTCCACCATTACACGGATCACGGCGGCTTCTTTCCGAAGGGCATGTGGGGGACGTGGGTCGCGGTGATCGTGTCGATCTTCAGCTACCTGAGCATCGAGATGATCGCGGTCGCGGCCGGCGAAGCGGAGGATCCCGAGCGCGCGGTCACGCGCGCGTTCCGCTCGACGATCGTGCGGCTCGTGCTGTTCTACCTCGTCACGCTCGCGCTGATGCTCGCGATCGTCCCGTGGACGGCGGCGGGGCGCGACGAGAGCCCGTTCGTGAAGGTGATGGAGGCGATCCACCTGCCGGGCGCGGCCGGGCTGATCAACTTCGTCGTGCTGATCGCCGCGCTGTCCGCGATGAACAGCCAGATCTACATCACGACGCGGATGATGTTCAGCCTGTCGCGCGCGGGGCATGCGCCGAAGGCGCTCGGCGAAGTGAACGCGCGCGGCGTGCCGTTCGGCGCGCTGATGCTGTCGACGCTTGGCATCGCACTCGCGACGGTGCTGAGCGTGCTGTATCCGGACACCTCGTTCACGATCATGATGGCGGTGTCGATGTTCGGCGCGCTGTTCACGTGGATGATGATCTTCGTCACGCATTACTGCTTCCGGCGACGTCGCGCGGCGCTCGGCCTGCCGGCGCCCGCGTTCCGGATGCGCGGCTTCCCGCTGCTGACGCTGCTCGGTGCGGGCCTGATGCTCGCGGTGATGGTCACGACTTACTTCACGGCCGAGTTCCACATGACGCTGATCTTCGGCATTCCGTTCCTGGTTGCGCTGTCGATCGTGTACGCGGTCTGGTATCGGCGCGCGCAGCCGGCGCTCCAGCCGGAAGCGAAGTAGCCGGCGTGCCGCGTCAGCCCGCGAGCGCGGGCAGCGCGTCGATCGACGCACGCACGTAGTCGGCGAAGCGCAGCGCAACCGGTTCGGCGGTGCCGCTGCGCTTCAGCGCGAGCGTGCGCGATTCGAGCGACGCATCCTTCAGTGGCCGGAACGCGAGCCGGTCGCTCTTCACCTGCTGCAGCACGCGCGGCACCAGCGCGACGCCCATCCCGAACTCGATCATCGACAGGATCGTCTGCCACAGCCGCGCCTCGTGGCGGATCAGCGGGCTGAAACCCGCGTTCACGCACTGCGCGATGATCAGGTCGTGATAGTGCGGCGCCGCTTCGCGCGGAAACAGGATGAACGGTTCCGCCGCGAGCGCGGCGAGCGCGACCTGCTTGCGACGCGCGAGCGGATGCGCGGCCGGCAGGCAGCAGACGAACGGTTCCACGTAGACGGGTGCCGATTCGACCTCGGGCGGGAAATGGCCCCAGTGCGCATAACCGAGATCGATCTGGCCGCGCTGGATCGCCTGCACCTGCGCTTGCGTGTTCATCTCGCTCAGCACGACCTCGACGCCCGGGTAGTCGGCCTCGAAGCGCCGCACCGCATCGGGCAGCCCGCGATACAGCATCGAATGGACGAAGCCGATCCGCAGCCGGCCCGCGAGACCCGACGCGGAACGCACCGTCAGGCGCTCGGCCTCGGCCGCCTGCAGCAGCAGCCGGCGCGCCTCGCCGAGCAGCACCTCGCCCGCGTTGGTCAGCGCGACGGTCTTGTTGGTGCGCGAGAAGAGCTGCACGCCGAGCGCGTCCTCGAACTTGCGGATGTCGAAACTCAGCGCCGGCTGCGAGATGAACAGGCGCTTCGCCGCGCGCCCGAAATGCAGCTCTTCGGCGACCGCCACGAAGTAACGCAACTGCCTCAGTTCCATGGTGTCTCCTCCCGGCGTCGGCATCGATAAGCGATATCTATCGTACCGGATAAATCCTGTATTGGACGCTTATCGATCGCGCGCCTACGCTCTGCGAAAGGCTTTGCACAGGGCCGGCCGCGGCGCCAGGTCCGGCCGACGTGCAGGCAACCCAGGAGACGCACGCATGAACGACACCGCTCGCACGCCGGACGCCGGCGCATCCAATATCCCCGACAGCCGGGGCACCAATTTCTTCACCGCCGATCCCGATCTCGGTGCGTTGCTGAGGCTGCATCTCGGCGATGCGCACTATGCCGAACTCGAGCCGCGGCTGCGCGCGCTCGGCGCGCGCGTGTCGGGCGAGCTCGACGAGTGGGCGTCGCGCGCGGACAAGCACCCGCCCGTGCTCGAGCACCGCAACCGGCGCGGCGAGGCCGTGCAGCGGATCGACAAGGATCCCGCGTATGTTGCGCTCGAACGCGTCGCGTATTCGGAGCTCGGGCTCGCGTCGCTGAGCCACGGGCCCGAATCGGGACCGCCGCTCGTCAAGTACGCGCTGACGTTCCTGTTCGTGCAGGCGGAATTCGGGCTGTGCTGCCCGGTCAGCATGACCGATTCGCTGACGCGCACGCTGCGCCGCTTCGGCGATCCGGCGCTCGTCGCGCGTTACCTGCCGATGCTCGCGTCGCGCGACTTCGACACGTTGTACCAGGGCGCGATGTTCATGACCGAGCAGGCGGCCGGCTCCGACGTGGGCCGTATCGCGACGCGCGCGGCGCGCGAGACCGACGCGCACGGCGAGACCGTATGGCGCCTGACCGGCGACAAGTGGTTCTGCTCGAACGCGGATGCCGATCTCGCGATGGTGCTCGCGCGGCCCGACGGCGCGCCTGACGGCATCAAGGGTCTCGCGCTGTTCCTGCTGCCGAAGACGCTGCCGGACGGCACGCGCAACCGCTACCGGATCGTGCGGTTGAAGGACAAGCTCGGTAGCCGTTCGATGGCGAGCGGTGAGATCGCGCTCGAAGGCGCGCAGGCCTACCTGATCGGCGAGATCGGCCGCGGCTTTCACCAGATGGCCGACATGATCAACATGTCGCGGCTGTCGAACGGCGTGCGCGCGGCGGGGCTGATGCGGCGCGCGCTGAACGAAGCGCTGCACGTCGCCGCGCACCGCGACGCGTTCGGCCGCAAGCTGATCGAGATGCCGCTGATGCAGCGCCAGTTGATGAAGATGCTGCTGCCGGCCGAGGCCGCACGCGCGATGTTCATGCAGATCGCGCTGCTGCTGCCGCAGGCCGATGCGGGCGACGAGCAGGCCGCGCGCTGCGTGCGGATCCTGACGCCGCTGATCAAGTTCCGCGCGTGCCGCGATGCGCGCCGCGTGACGGGCGATGCGATGGAGGTGCGCGGCGGCACCGGCTACATCGAGGAATGGAGCGACGCGCGGATCGTGCGCGATGCGCATCTCGGGTCGATCTGGGAAGGCACGAGCAACATCGTCGCGCTCGACGTCGCGCGGGCCGCGCAGCGCGAGCATGCGCTCGACGCGCTGCGCGCGTTCCTCGGCGACCGGCTCGGTGCGGCGCCGCTGCCCGATGCGAGCCGCGCGGCGTTGCGACGCATTCTCGCGCGCGCATGCGACGCGCTTGCGCGGGTCGTGGACGCAGGCGACGATTCACGCGTGCGGCAGGCTGCATCCGCGCTGTACTACGCGAGCGCGGCCGTGCTGATGGCCTGCGAGGGCGTGCGGCTCGCGCCGGATTTCCGGCGTCTCGCGCTCGCACACCTGGTCGTGCGCCACAAGCTGCTGCCGGTCGATCCGCTCGCGCCGGCGTCGCGCGACGACGAATCGGCCGCGTTCGACGCGCTGCTGCGCGGCACGCCGATCTCGCTCGACATGGCGCTCGACCTGCTGCCGGAGGTCGAGCGATGAACGCGACGCGTGGCGCACTGGACGGCCTGAAGGTCGTCGACCTGAGCCGCGTGCTCGGCGGCCCGTACTGCACGCAGGCGCTCGCCGACCACGGCGCGACGGTGATCAAGATCGAACCGCCGGACGGCGACGAGACGCGCGGCTGGGGGCCGCCGTTCCTCGGCGATACCGCGTGGTACTTCGCGGGCGTCAACCGCAACAAGGAAGGGCTCGCGCTCGACCTGTCGCGCGACGAAGGGCGCGCGATCCTGTGGCGCCTGCTCGACGAGGCCGACGTGCTGGTCGAGAACTTCAAGCCGGGCACGCTCGCGCGCTGGGGGATGGACTATGCGCGCGACCTGCAGCCGCGCTTCCCGTGGCTGATCCACTGTGCAGTGACGGGCTTCGGCGCGGACGGTCCGCTCGGCGGGTTGCCCGGCTACGACGCGGTGATCCAGGCGATGGCGGGGCTGATGAGCGTGAACGGCGAGCACGACGGCGACGCGACGCGGATCGGCCTGCCGATCGTCGACATGGTCACGGGGCTCAACGCGCTCGCCGGCATCCTGCTGGCGCTCGCGGAGCGCGAGAAGAGCGGGCGCGGACAGTCGGTCGACATCGCGCTGTACGACTGCGGCGTGTCGCTGCTGCATCCGCACCTGCCGAACTTCTTCGGCTCGGGGCGCGTGCCGACGCGCAGCGGTAACGCGCATCCGAACATCGCGCCGTACGACAGCTACCGCACGGCGACCGTGCCGATCTTCCTCGCGGTCGGCAACGACCGGCAGTTCGCGCGGCTCGTTGCGCATCTCGGCGCGCCGGCGCTCGCGGGCGATCCGCGCTTCGTCGACAACCGCAGCCGCTGCGCGCACCGCCCCGAACTGAAGGCCGAACTGGAAGCGCGGCTCGCCGCGCACGCCTGCGAGCCGCTCGCGCGCGACCTGATGGCGGCCGGTGTGCCGTGCGGGCCGGTGCGCACGGTGGCCGACGTCGCGCACGATCCGCATGCGCTGCACCGGAACCTGTTCGTCGAGATCGGCGCGTATCGCGGTACCGCGTCGCCGGTGAAGCTGTCGCGCACGCCGGCCACCTATCGTTCGCCGCCGCCCGCGCTCGGCCGCGATACGCGCGCGGTGCTCGACCGGCTCGGCGTCGATCGCGCGCTCCAGCAGCAACTGCTCGATGCCGGTGTGCTGAAAACGGCGCCCGACCAGGTACCCCCCGACTGACACGACGCCGCCGGCCGGCGGCGTCATGCCGGCCACCCGGGAAAGGCGCGCGACAGTCGCGCCCCCGATCACACACCTGGAGACATCGATGAGCCGTCCGTTATCCCCGCCCGCCGCGCCACTGCGGCCCGGCCGCGCCGCCTTCGCGGCGTTCGTCGGCACCACGATCGAGTGGTACGACTTCTACATCTACGGCACGGCCGCGGCGCTCGTGTTCGGCAAGGTGTTCTTTTCGAGCACGATGGATCCCGGCGTCGCGACGCTGCTCGCGTTCGTCACGTTCTGGGCCGGCTTCGCCGCGCGGCCGCTCGGCGGGATCGTGTTCGGGCATCTCGGCGATCGCGTCGGCCGCAAGACCGCGCTCGTGATCACGCTGGTGATGATGGGCCTCGCGACGACCGGCATCGGCCTGCTGCCCGGTTATGCGCAGATCGGCGTATGGGCGCCGGCCGGCCTCGTCGTGCTGCGCGTGCTGCAGGGCATCGCGGTCGGCGGCGAGTGGGGCGGCGCGGTGCTGATCGCGAGCGAGAACGCGCCGAAGCATCGCAGCATCCTGTATGCGGCGTTCGCGCAGCAGGGCTCGCCCACCGGCAACCTGCTGGCGACGGCCGCGTTCTTCGCGCTGAGCGCGCTGCCGACGCCGTCGTTCCTGATGTGGGGCTGGCGCATTCCGTTCCTGCTGTCGGCCGTGCTCGTGATCATCGGCATGGTGATCCGGCTGAGGCTCGAGGAGTCGGCCGACATGCAGCGCGTGCTCGCCCGCAAGCGCACGGTGAAGCTGCCGCTGCGCGACGTCGTGCGCGATCACTGGGTGGTCGTGCTGCTCGCGGCCGGCACGCTGCCGGTGATCAACGTCACGTACTTCCGCAGCACGTTTGCGCTGTCGTGGGCGACGAAGGAACTCGGCTACGCGCAGGGCACGTTCCTCGGCATCCTGTCGATCTCGCTCGTCGTGCAGTTCCTGCTGCAGCCGGTCGGCGCGTGGTTCGTGTCGAAGGTCGACATGCGTCGCGCGATGTGCTGGATCCTGATTCCCGAGATCGTGCTGATGCCCGTGATGTTCCATGCGCTCGCGACGCGTTCGTACTGGGTGGCCGTCGCGGGCATGTGCATCTCGACGATTCCGTCGGCGATGTTCTACGGCGCGGTCGGCGGCGTGCTCGCGCGCGTGTTCCCGGCGAACATCCGTTATACGGGCCTGTCGCTCGCGTATCAACTGAGCGCGCTGGTCGTCGGCGGCGGCACGCCCGTGCTGGCACAGGCGATCCTCAACGCGACGGGCAGCATCGTCGGCGTCGCGGTCGCGTCGGGGCTTTACGCGCTCGTGTCGCTCGTCTGCATGCTGGCGCTGCTGAATCGCACCGGGTACCGCGCGGACGAACTGTCGACGGCCGAGCGCAGCGACGCGGCGGAATGGGGCGCCGAAGCCGAAAGTGCCGACAACGCGAGCGGCGGGGCGGAAGCGCCCGGCGACGCTGGCGCGCTGAAACCGGCCGGTTGAACCGCGCGAGCGCCGCAGCCGGAGAGGCCCGATCGCATCGATCGCACCTCCCCAAAAGGAAAACGGCACCGTGCGATACACGGTGCCGCTTTCAGTTGGAGCGCGCGACAGGCTGGCGGCCGGCCGTGCGCACTACGTCATCAGCCTTCCGTCGGCGGCACGTAGCCGGACGCCTGGTCCGCGCCGTCGCCGAAGAAGTATTTCTCGGTCTGCTTCATCAGGTACTGGCGCGCGCGCGGGTCGGCCATGTTCAGGCGGTTCTCGTTGATCAGCATCGTCTGCTGCTTGAGCCAGCCTTGCCATGCTTCCTTCGAGACGCTCTCGTAAATGCGCTTGCCGAGTTCGCCCGGCAGCGGCGGGAAATCGAGGCCTTCGGCTTCCTTGCCGAGCTTCGCGCATTGGATCATTCGAGCCATCGTTTACTTCTCCTGTAATCGGACTGGGGGAGGGCAGTCGTGCCTGCGCTCAGAGCTGCTTCATCAGCACGAGCGACTTGCGCTGCCAGTTATAGAGTTTGCGGCGGTCTTCCGGCAGGTCGTCGACGCTGACCTTGACGAAGCCGCGCTTGAGGAACCAGTGCTCGGTGCGCGTCGTGAGCACGAAGATGTGCGTGAGGCCGCGCGCCCGTGCGCGCTGCTCGATGCGCTTGAGCAGGCGTTCGCCGTCGCCCGAGCCCTGCGCTTCCGGCGCGACCGTCAGGCACGCCATCTCGCCGATCTTCTCCTGCTGGTACGGATACAGCGCCGCGCAGCCGAACAGCACGCCATCGTGCTCGATCACCGAGAAGTGGTCGATGTCGCGTTCGATCTGGTGGCGGCCGCGCCGCACCAGCGTGCCGTCCGACTCGAGCGGCTCGATCAGCGACAGGATGCCGCCGACGTCGTCCGGCGTCGCCTCGCGCAGGCTTTCGAGATTCTCGTACGAGATCATCGTGCCGACGCCGTCGTGCAGGAACAGTTCGAGCAGCATGCTGCCGTCGAGCGATTGCGGGATCAGGTGCGCACGGGTCACGCCGCCGCGGCACGCGCGGATCGAGTGCTTCAGGAAGAATGCGTCGTCGCCCTGCACGTTGCCGGAATCGAGCAGCTCGGCCGCCGCGTCGAGCGACATTTCGCGGATCAGCTCGCCTTCATCGTCGACGATGCCGGGGCCGTCGGTCAGGAACACGATCTTGTCGGCACGCAGCGCGATCGCGGCGGCCGAGGCGACGTCTTCCATCGACAGGTTGAACGCTTCGCCGGTCGGCGAGAAACCGAGCGGCGACAGCAGCACGAGCTTGCGGCTCGCGAGCGAATGACGGATCGATTCGGCGTCGATCTTGCGCACGATGCCCGTATGCGCGAAATCGACCCCGTCGAGAATCCCCACCGGCCGCGCGGTCACGAAGTTGCCCGACACGACGCTGATGTGCGCGTGCGCCATCGGCGAGTTCGGCAGACCCTGGCTGATCGCGGCCTCGATGTCGAGGCGCACTTCGCCGGCCGCTTCCTTCGCGGATTCGAGCGCGCGCGCATCGGTGATGCGCAGGCCGTGCGAAAACTCGGATTCGACACCGTGCAGGCTCAGCTGCTCCTCGACCTGCGGGCGCGAGCCGTGCACGAGCACGATCTGGATGCCCATCGCCTGCAGCAGCGCGATGTCGGACACGAGCGCGTTCAGCAGCCCCTGCTGCACCACCTCGCCGCCGAACCCCACGACGAACGTGCTGTTGCGGAACTTGTGGATATAGGGCGCGACGGAGCGCATCCAGTCGACGAACTGCGCGTGGCTGGCGGCCGAATCGTCGGCGGCCGGCGGCGTCGCGGCGCCGGTCTGGGCGGGAGGGAGGTCGGTTTGGGAATTCATGGGCGGGATTATAATGCGCCCCCATGTCGAATGTACCTAAAAGTCCCGCGCCGACGCGGGCCAAAGCGCCGTCGGCCCGGCACCCGGATGGTGCGGCCGATGCACGCCAGCAGCAGGGCCAGCCGCCGCGCCAGCAGCACGAAAAGCAGGCAGGCAAGGCGCCGCGCGGCGACGAGCGCCGCGGCGATGCGCGCCAGCCGGCCACGGCGGACGCGCCCCAGGCAACGGATGCGCGCGCGCCGCGCCGCGAGCGTCCGCCACGCGCCGTCGTCGCGCCGAATCCCGTCCCGCCGATCACGTACCCCGAAAGCCTGCCCGTGTCGGGCAAGCGCGACGAAATCGCGCGCGCGATCGCCGGTCACCAGGTTGTCATCGTCTGCGGCGAAACGGGCTCGGGCAAGACCACGCAGTTGCCGAAGATCTGTCTCGATCTCGGCCGCGGCCTCGGCGCCGGCGGCACGGGCCTGATCGGCCATACGCAGCCGCGGCGTCTCGCCGCGTCGTCGACCGGCCGCCGGATCGCCGAGGAACTCGGCACGCCGTTCGGCGAGGTGGTCGGCTACAAGGTGCGCTTCACCGACAATCTCGCGCCCGGCGCGTCCGTGAAGCTGATGACGGACGGCATCCTGCTCGCCGAGACGCAGACCGACCCGCTGCTGAAGGCGTACGACACGCTGATCATCGACGAGGCGCACGAGCGCAGCCTGAACATCGACTTCCTGCTCGGCTACCTGAAGGAAATCCTGCCGAGGCGGCCGGACCTGAAGCTGATCGTCACGTCCGCGACGATCGACGCCGACCGCTTCGCGCGCCATTTCGGCACCGACGAGCGCCCGGCGCCCGTGATCGAGGTCAGTGGGCGGCTGTATCCGGTCGAGATGCGCTACCGCCCGGTGGCCGAGGATCGCCCGGCCGTGAAGAATGCGGAAGGCACCGCGGGCCGCGATCGCGTGAAGACCGCGCGCGAAGCCGAGCGCGACCTGATGGACGCGATCGTCGACGCGGTCGACGAGCTGTGCCGCGAAGGCCCCGGCGACGTGCTGGTGTTCCTGCCCGGCGAGCGCGAGATCCGCGAAGCGGCCGAGGCGCTGCGCAAGCACCATCCGCCGCACACCGAGATCCTGCCGCTGTTCGCGCGGCTCTCCGCGGCCGACCAGGACAAGGTGTTCAAGGCGTCGAACGCGCGCCGGATCGTGCTCGCGACCAACGTGGCCGAGACGTCGCTGACGGTGCCCGGCATTCGCTACGTCGTCGATACCGGTCTCGCGCGCGTGAAGCGCTATTCGTACCGGAACAAGGTCGAGCAGCTGCAGGTCGAGTCGATCTCGCAGGCTGCCGCGAACCAGCGCGCGGGCCGCTGCGGCCGCGTGGCCGACGGCGTCTGCATCCGCTTGTACGAGGAAAGCGACTACCAGGCGCGCGTGCGCTTCACCGATCCGGAAATCCTGCGCTCGTCGCTCGCGTCGGTGATCCTGCGGATGAAGTCGCTGCACCTGACGGCGATCGAATCGTTTCCGTTCCTCGAACCGCCGCCCGGCCGCGCGATCGCGGACGGCTACCAGTTGCTCAACGAACTCGGCGCGGTCGACGACGACAACGCGCTGACACCGCTCGGCCGCGAACTCGCGCGGCTGCCGCTCGATCCGCGCGTCGGCCGGATGATTCTCGCCGCGCGCGACCAGCAGTCGCTGCGCGAGGTGCTGATCATCGCGAGCGCGCTGTCCGTGCAGGACCCGCGCGACCGCCCGATCGAAGCGCAGGAACAGGCCGACCAGGCGCACCGCCGGTTCGCCGACGAGCGCTCCGAATTCCTGCAGTGGCTGAAGATCTGGGCGTGGTTCGAGGACGCCGTCGCGCACAAGAAGTCGAATCGTCAGTTGATCGATGCGTGCCGGCAGAACTTCCTGTCGCACCTGCGGCTGCGCGAGTGGCGCGACGTCCATTCGCAGTTGCTGACCGTCGTGCGCGAGCACGGCTGGCGGCTCAACGAAGTCGAGGCGACTTACGAGCAGATCCATCTGGCCCTGTTGACGGGCCTGCTCGGCAACCTCGGCCTGAAGGCCGACGACGATCCGCACTACCTCGGCGCACGCGGGATCAAGTTCTACCTGTGGCCGGGCTCGGTGCTCGCGAAGAAGGCCGGCCGCTGGGTGATGGCGGCCGAACTCGTCGAGACGAGCCGGCTCTACGCGCGCTGCCTTGCGAAGATCGAGCCCGAATGGATCGAGAAGGTCGGCGCGCACCTGCTGAAGAAATCGCTGTCGGAGCCGCACTGGGAAAAGCGCCCGGCGCAGGTCAGCGCGTTCGAGCGCGCGACGCTGTACGGGCTGCCGATCTATCACCGCCGACGCGTCGCGTTCGGCAAGCAGGATCCGGCGCGCGCGCGGGAGCTGTTCATCCGCGGCGCGCTCGTCGAAGGCGAGTTCGACACGAAGCTCGCGTTCTTCGCGCACAACCGCAAGCTGCTTGCCGATATCGAGCAGCTCGAGCACAAGTCGCGCCGCCAGGACGTGCTGGTCGACGACGAACTGATCTACGCGTTCTACGACCAGGCGCTTCCCGAAGGGATCCACACGGGCGCCGCGTTCGAGCGCTGGTATCGCGACGAGGTGAAGCAGGGCGGCCAGCCCGAGGACAAGCCGCGGCTGCTGTACCTGTCGCGCGACGACCTGATGCGCCACGAGGCGGCCGGCGTGACGACCGAGCTGTTCCCGAAGCGCGCGACGATGGCCGGCGTCGAGATGGCGCTCACGTACCACTTCGAGCCCGGCACACCGCGCGACGGCGTGACGCTCGCGGTGCCGCTCTATGCGCTGAACCAGGTCGATGCGCGCCGCTGCGAGTGGCTCGTGCCGGGGATGCTGAAGGAAAAGGTGCAGCTGCTGCTGAAGTCGCTGCCGCAGAAGCTGCGCCGGCACTGCGTGCCGCTGCCCGAGTACGCGGCCGGCTTCGTCGAGCGGATGGGCCGCGAGCGCTTCGGCGCGGGCGGGCTCGTCGAGGCGCTGATCGCCGACGTGCGCGGCGAGACGCAGATCGCGATGAAGACGGCTGACTTCAAGCTCGAGACGCTGCCCGCACACCTGTTCATGAACTTCAAGGTGATCGACGAGCACGGCCGCCAGCTCGCGATGGGGCGCAATCTCGCGCAGCTTCGCCAGGAGCTGGGCGCGCAGGCGCAGCAGCAGTTCCAGAAGATCGCGGCGGCGTCGACGATCGCGACCGGCGGCGAGACCGATGCGGGGCCGGCAGCCGGCCAGGCGCCGGCGACTGCCGCCCCGGCCGGTGCCGTCGTCGGCCGTGGCGCGAAGCCCGGCAAGGGCACGGCGCCGCAGACGGGTGTCCCGGCGGAAGGCGGCGCGACGGCGCTGTACGAGAACCTGACGACGTGGAATTTCGGCAAGCTTCCCGAGCTGCTGGAAATCCGCCGGCGCGGCCAGACGCTGTACGGCTACCCGGCGCTGGTCGACCGCGGCACGCATTGCGACGTCGAGGTGTTCGATTCGCCGGAGGAGGCCGCGCGCATCCACCGGGCCGGCTTGCGGCGGCTGTTCGCGCTGCAACTGAAGGAACCGATCAAGTTCCTCGAGAAGAACCTGCCGGGCCTGCGCGAGATGGCGATGCAGTACATGTCGCTCGGCTCGCAGGACGAGTTGCGCGACCAGCTGATCGACACGGCGCTCGACCGCGCATGCCTGCAGGACCCGCTGCCCGACGACGACGCGAGCTTCCACGCGCGCCGCGACGAGGGCCGCAGCCGCCTGAACCTGCTCGCGCAGGAAATCGCGCGGCTCGTCGGGCAGGTCCTGGCCGAATACGCGGGGCTCGTGAAGAAACTCGCGCAGGCGAAGCCGTTCGCGCAGGCGCATGCGGATCTGCAGCAGCAGCTGGCCGCGCTGGTCGGCAAGCGCTTCGTGATCGATACGCCTTACGCGCAGCTTGCGCACTTCCCGCGCTACCTGAAGGGCATCGCGCTGCGGATCGACAAGCTGAAGGCCGATCCGGCGCGTGACGCGAAGCAGTCCGGCGACCTGCTGCCGCTCGCCCAGCAATACCAGCGCGCGGTGTCGCAGCGCGGCGGCGTCGCCGACCCGCGGCTCGCGGAATTCCGCTGGCTGCTCGAGGAATTGCGGATTTCGCTGTTCGCCCAGGAACTGCGCACGCCGATGCCGGTCTCTGTCAAGCGGCTGCACAAGGTCTGGGAGTCGATGCAGCGCTAGCGCAACAGCGGTTTCCCGGCCCGCACCGGCGGCCGGCGACGGTCGGCCGCGCGGCGCTTGCCGCACCGGCCGATCCGGCCGCCGCCGCGTGCGTCGAAGTGGCGCAATGCCGGCTTCCGTCAACCGGCGGGGCCGGTTGAACGTTTTACAATGACGGTTGTTCCTCGACGTGAGTCTTCATGCGCACTTTCCTTTCCCTCGGCCGCACGCTCGTGCTGGCCGCCGCCGTGCTGGCGCCCGCCGCACACGCGAATAACGTGATCGTCCTCAATTCGGCCGAAGCGACGCTTTCCCTGATCGACCAGCAGACCCGCCAGGTCGTCGGCACGATGCCGACCGGCAAGGAACCGCACCACCTGATGGCCACGCCCGACAACGGTTCGCTGATCGTCGCGAATTCGGTCTCGAACAGCCTGATGTTCGTCGATCCGAAGACGGGCAAGCTGCAACGCACGGTCGAAGGCATCGAGGATCCATACCAGCTCGGCTTCTCGCCCGATCACAAGTGGTTCGTGTCGACCGGGCTGCGCCTCGATCGCCTCGACATCTACAGCTACGACGGCCGTGACGTGAAGATCGCGAAGCGCGTGCCGCTCGCGGTGATGCCGAGCCACCTCGCGTTTACGAAAGACAGCAAGACGGTGCTCGTGTCGCTGCAGGTGTCCGGCGAGATCGCGGCGGTCGACCTCGCTACCCAGACGGTCAAGTGGAAGATGCCGGTCGGCAAGGTGCCGGCGGGCCTGTGGCTGACGCCGGACGACAAGTACCTGCTCGTCGGGATGACGGGCGCCGATTACGTGGCGGTCGTCGACTGGCGCAACCAGAAGGTTGTGAAGACGATCCAGACCGGCAAGGGCGCGCACAACTTCCGCTCGCTCGCCGACGGCACGCACGTCGCGGTGACGAACCGGGTCGCGAACACGATCAGCATCATCGACGAGAACACGCTCACCAACGTCGGCGACATCACCGGCCTGCTGCCGGGGCCGGACGACATGGAGCTGTCGGCCGACAAGAAGACGCTGTGGGTGACGTTCCGTTTCGCGAAGAAGGTCGGGATCATCGACCTGCCGTCGCGCAAGCTGGTGCAGACGATCTCCGTCGGCCGCTCGCCGCACGGCATCTACTTCTACGACCGCGCGCCGTGGAAGGCGGCGAACGGCGCGTGACGGACGGAGGCGAACGATGCTGCACCTGATCGATGCGTTCGTGTCGGACATCCAGACCTGGCTGTACGTCGACGTCGTGCAGCCGCTCCTCTTCAAGTTCAACCTGATGGACTATGACGAGGACACCTACGACGCGCTGTACTGGGTGATCGTCGGCGCGCTGCAGATGGTGCTGATGTTCGCGCTGCTGCGCCCGCTCGAGGCGCTGCTGCCGGTCGAACGCTGGAAGAACCGCCGGGCCGTGCGGGTCGACGTGATCTACACGGCGATCTCGAAGCTCGGCATCTACACGCTGTTCTTCTTCTTCGCGCTGCAGCCGGTGTTCGACAACTTCCAGGCATGGCTGCGCCTGCACGGCGTCTCGAACTTCAACCTCGACTATCTGTGGCCGGGCGTGACCTCGCAGCCGATCGTCGCGTTCGCGATCTACCTCGTCGTGCTCGACTTCGCCGGCTACTGGTATCACCGCTGGCAGCACAAGTTCGGCATCTGGTGGGAGCTGCACGCCGTCCATCACAGCCAGCGGCAGATGTCGCTGTGGTGCGATGACCGCAACCACCTGCTCGACGACGTGATCCAGTCGTGCTTCTTCGCGTCGATCGCGCTCGTGATCGGCGTGACGCCGTCGCAGTTCGTCGTGCTGACCGCGTTCACGAACTTCATGCAGAGCATCCAGCATACGAATGCGCGGCTGTCGTTCGGCTGGCTCGGCGAGCGCCTGCTCGTGAGCCCGATCTTCCACCGGCGCCACCACGCGGTCGGCTACGGCCACGAAGGCACCAAGTACGGCTGCAACTTCGGCGTGCTGTTCCCGTGGTGGGACATGATGTTCGGCACCGCGTCGTGGAACCGCACGGTCGAGCCGACCGGCATCCGCGACCAGGTCGAGGGCGTGTCCTACGGCGAAGGCTTCTGGGCGCAGCACGGCCTCGCGTTCGTGCGGATCTTCCGGCGCCTGTTCCCCGCGAAGCGCGGCGCGGCGTCGGCCTGATCCGGTTACTCCGCCGTTGAACGCCTCTCCCACGCGGCCCGCATGCGCTTTGGCGCATGCGGGCCGCGTGGTTTATCCTTTCCCCGTTTTTCTCCGTCGATACAGGCCCGCATGAACGACCTGCTGCGTTCCTTCGTCCGCGCATTGGCGAGCGCATTGCATCCGCGCATGCTCTGGCTCACCCTGATGCCGTTCCTCGTCTCGGCCGTCCTGTGGGGCGTCTTGCTGTGGTTCTCGTGGCAGACGCTGATCGACGCCGCGCGCGGCGCGCTCGACGGCTTCGTGCTGACGGCCGCGCTGTATCGCGCATTCGACGCGATCGGCATGTCGCAACTGCATGCGGTCGTCGCGCCGTTCGTCGTCGTGTCGCTGGCGATTCCGCTGATCGTGCTGACCGTGCTGCTGCTGATCGCGACGATTTCGATGCCGGTCGTGATCAAGCACCTGTCGAACCGGCAGTTCGCGGCGCTCGAGTCGAAGCGGGGCGGCACCTTCTTCGGCAGCGTGTTCAATTCGCTGTGGGCGGCGCTGGCCGGCATCGTCGTGCTCGTCGTCACGATTCCGTTGTGGCTGATCCCGCCGTTCTTCGCGCTGCTGCCGCCGGTGATCTGGGGCTGGCTCACGTATCGCGTGATGACCTACGACGCGCTCGCGCTGCACGCGAGCCGCGACGAGCGCCGTACCCTCGTGAAGCAGCACCGCTGGCCGCTGATCGGCATCGGCGTCGCGACCGGGCTGCTCGGCACCGTGCCGACCTTCGTGTGGGTGTCGTCGGTCTGGATGATGGTGCTGTTCCCGTTCGTCGCGGCGGCCATGATCTGGGTTTACGCTTTCATCCTCGTCTTCTCGGCGCTGTGGTTCGGGCACTATTGCCTGCGCGCGCTGGAGGACTTGCGCGCCAGCGCGCGCGCCACCGCAATCGACATGGGGCAGGCATGAGCATCGGCATCATCATCATCGGCGACGAAATCCTTTCGGGCCGCCGGCAGGACAAGCATCTGGCGAAGGTCATCGAGCTGCTCGGCGCGCGCGGTCTCGCGCTCGACTGGGCCGAATACGTCGGCGACGATCCGGCGCGCATCACGGCGACGCTCGCGCGTGCGATCGCGTCGGGCGACATCGTGTTCTCGACGGGCGGCATCGGCGCGACGCCGGACGACCACACGCGCCAGTGCGCGGCCGCCGCGCTCGGCGTGCCGCTCGAACTGCATCCGGAAGCGAAGGTGCTGATCTCGGAGCGGATCCGCGAAACGCACGCCGATCCGGCCACGCCGGTCGACTTCGACTCGCCGGAGAACCAGCACCGCTTCAACATGGGCGTGTTCCCGGTGGGCGCGACGATCATCCCGAACGGCTATAACCGGATTCCCGGCTTCTCGGTCGGCGATCTCCACTTCGTGCCGGGCTTTCCGGTGATGGCGTGGCCGATGATCGAATGGGTGCTCGATACGAAGTACGCGCACCTGCATCACGCGACGCCGCACGCGGAGCGCTCGCTGTACGTGTTCGAGCTGCCGGAATCGACGCTCACGCCGCTGATGGAACGCATCGAGCGCGACTTCCCCGGCGTGCGCGTGTTCAGCCTGCCGAGCGTCGGCGACGCGGAGCGCGGCGGCATCTACGCGCGCCGTCACATCGACCTCGGCGTGAAGGGCGAGCCGGAAGCGGTCGCGGCCGCGTTCGTGAAGCTGCGCGAAGGCGTGCACCTGCTCGGCGGCGACGTCGTCGAGCCCGACCTGCCGCGCGCCTGAGCGGCGCGCAAATCGGCCGCACAAAAGCCACGGGCCGCGCAACGCGGCCCGTCATCGGCATGTCATCGCCCGGCTCGACGATGGTGCAGTTGTCACCGCCGGGAGGGGCGTGCCGTCAGGCGCCGATCCAGGGCAGCTTGCGGAAGCACCAGCCGTCGACCGTCTTGCGATGGCCTTCGGCGTCCTTCGCGCCCTCGAAGCCTTCGAGCAGGTCGAACGCCTTGGTGAAGCCGGCCTGCGACGACGCGACCGCGGCGAGCTTCGAGCGCGCGGCGCTGCGGCACAGGAACAGCACGGGCGTATCGGGCGGGAGGGCGGCCTTCAGTTCGTTGACGAATTCGGCGTTCGGCACGCCGCCCGGGTAGCGCGTCCATTCGAGGTGCAGGTACTGGCCGTCGCCGACGAGCGGACGGCCGATCCAGTCGAGTTCGGCGCGGGTGCGTACGTCGACGAGGCGCGCCGACGGGTCGAGTTGCAGCAGTTCGAATGCTTCGACCGGCAGCAGTGCGCCGGCGTAGTTGAGCGCGCCTTGTGCGCGGCGTTCGTCGGCCTTCGCGTAAAGCTGGTCGAGCGTACTCATGGCGGAGAGTCTCCTGTCGGTCAAACGAACATTCTAGCGCGGCGTCGCTTCCCGGATGTCCGTATGCGGTACGGTGCGCGCACCGCACACGCGTTCACCAAAAGAGTGCAGAATGGCGTGCGTGCACCAAAATGATTCAACGGGTTCGGCGTGTTTCGACGATTGCACCATACAGGTGCTTTCGGTTGGCGGCCGATGCGGCCCCGGGCCCCGGAATCGCGCAGCACAGCCCCGTCGCGGCGAGCGCCGGCGCGATTCGCGCCAATCTTGCGCATGGGTGGCACGGAAGCTGCTTTATAGAATTCGGTCAAATCGGGGCGCGCTGCGCAAAAGCTTGATCCCGATCAGCTCGATAAACGAGGCGGTTCCCAGTCCGCCGGAATTGTTCAATCAGGAGAAGAGGTTATGAGTAAAACCGTCGCCGACGTCATGCAACTCGTGAAGGACGAGGACTGCAAGTTTGTCGATTTCCGCTTCACGGATACGCGCGGCAAGGAACAGCACGTGTCGGTGCCGGTTTCGGCGTTTGACGAAGACAAGTTCGAAAGCGGTCATGCATTCGACGGTTCGTCGATCGCGGGCTGGAAGGGTATCGAGGCGTCGGACATGCTGCTCATGCCGGACCCGAACGCTGCCTTCATCGACCCGTTCTATGAAGAGTCGACCCTCGTGCTGACCTGCGACGTGGTCGAGCCGGCAGACGGCAAGGGCTACGAGCGCGATCCGCGTTCGCTCGCGAAGCGCGGCGAAGCGTACCTGAAGAGCACGGGCATCGGCGACACGGCCTACTTCGGTCCGGAGCCGGAATTCTTCATTTTCGACTCGGTCCAGTGGAACACGGACATGTCGGGCTGCTTCGTGAAGATCAACTCGGAAGAAGCACCGTGGTCGGCCGGCAAGGAATTCGAAGGCGGCAACACGGGCCACCGTCCGGGCACGAAGGGCGGCTACTTCCCGGTCGCACCGGTCGACACGTTCCAGGACATGCGTTCGGAAATGTGCCTGCTGCTCGAACAGCTCGGCATCCCGGTCGAAGTGCACCACCACGAAGTGGCGGGCCAGGGCCAGAACGAAATCGGCACGAAGTTCTCGACGCTGGTCGAGCGTGCGGACTGGACGCAATGGTCGAAGTACATCATCCATAACGTCGCGCACTCGTACGGCAAGACGGCGACGTTCATGCCGAAGCCGGTCGTCGGCGACAACGGTTCGGGCATGCACGTTCACCAGTCGATCTGGAAGGACGGCCAGAACCTGTTCGCGGGCAACGGTTATGCCGGCCTGTCGGAACTGGCGCTGTTCTACATCGGCGGCATCATCAAGCACGCCCGTGCGCTGAACGCGATCACGAACCCGACGACGAACTCGTACAAGCGTCTGGTCCCGCACTTCGAAGCACCGGTCAAGCTCGCTTACTCGGCGCGCAACCGTTCGGCATCGATCCGCATTCCGCACGTGTCGAACCCGAAGGGCCGCCGTATCGAAACGCGCTTCCCGGATCCGATGGCGAACCCGTACCTGTGCTTCACGGCGCTGATGATGGCCGGCCTCGACGGGATCCAGAACAAGATCCATCCGGGCGAAGCCGCGGACAAGAACCTGTACGACCTGCCGCCGGAAGAAGATGCAAAGATCCCGACCGTTTGCGCGGGCCTCGACCAGGCACTCGAAGCACTCGACAAGGATCGCGAGTTCCTGACGCGCGGTGGCGTGTTCACGGACGGCATGCTGGATGCGTACCTCGCGCTGAAGGAGCAGGAGCTGGCGAAGTTCCGCATGACGACGCACCCGATCGAGTTCGAGATGTACTACTCGCTGTAATCGGCGATGGCGCTTCGATTCAGCGCCGTTTTGCCGGTTCGTTCCCGTCGCGCGGCTTGCGGCGGGAACGGCGGAGTCTGAAAGGGGACGGCGTCCAGCCGTCCCTTTTTTGTTCCGAGGATTTTCATTTTCTGGCCCGTTGAGGCGCGACAAGCACGCAGATGGTTCTGAAGAATCTGATCAAGGCGAAGACGGGGCAACCCGAGCGACTGACGGACGACGAGCGGCTCGCGCGCTCAGGCCTGCTTGCGGGGCTGGAAGCGCTGCCGACGGTCGTGATCGTGCTCGACCGCAAGACGCTGCGGATCGCGTTCGCGAACCCGTCCGCGGAAGCGATGCTCGACATCTCGCGCCGGCAACTCGCGCAGCGGCCGTGGGGCGAGATTTTTCCGAATGCGAACGAACTCGCATCGACGATCACCGCGATCGGCGAGGAGCGCTTTCATGCGACGCATCTCGATACCGTGCTCGACCGGCCCGGCCGCGAACCGCTGCACGTGCATGCGATCGTCGGTTTCCTCGAGACCGCGCCCGATTTCGTGCTCGTCGAGTTGTTCGAGAACGAGCGGCAGTCGCGTACCGATCGCGAGGAGCGCATCCACGATCTGACCGCGGTCAACAAGCAGCTGATCCGCAACCTCGCGCACGAGATCAAGAACCCGCTCGGCGGAATTCGCGGCGCAGCCCAGCTGCTCGAATTCGAACTCGGCGAGCGCGAGCGCGGCGAGTTGCGCGAATACACGCAGGTGATCATCAAGGAGTCCGATCGCCTGCAGACGCTCGTCGACCGATTGCTGGAGCCGCATCGGCATCCGCATATCGTCGGCGACGTGAACATTCATGAAGTGTGCGAACGCGTGCGCGCGGTGATGCTCGCGGAATTCCCGCGCGGGCTCACGATCGAGCGCGACTACGACGTGAGCGTGCCGGATCTGCGCGGCGACAAGGAGCAGCTGATCCAGGCGCTGCTCAACATCGTGCGCAACGCCGCGCAGGCGCTGCGCGAACGGATCGCGCAGGGCGACGCGAAGATCGAGCTGCGCACGCGCATCGCGCGCAAGATCACGATCGCGAAGCGCCTGTACAGGCTGGCACTGGACTTGCATGTGATCGACAACGGGCCCGGCATTCCGGAAGAGATCCGCGACCGGATCTTCTATCCGCTCGTGTCCGGGCGCGAAGACGGCAGTGGTCTCGGCCTCACGCTCGCACAGACGTTCGTGCAGCAGCACGACGGGATGATCGAGGTCGAAAGCCGGCCCGGACGTACCGAATTTCAGATCCTGCTACCGCTCGACCATTGAGCGGCGGCAGTGCGATTCACCGGATTTCCCCATTCTGACCGACCTATGAAGCCGATCTGGATAGTTGACGACGACCAATCGATCCGCTGGGTGCTTGAAAAGGCGCTCGCCCGGGACAGCTTCGCGACGAAGAGCTTCGCGAACGTGCGCGACGCGCTGGCCGCGCTCGACCACGAGACACCGCAGGTGCTCGTGTCCGACATCCGGATGCCGGGCGGCTCGGGCCTCGAGTTGCTGCAGGCGATGCACGAGCGCCTGCCGGGCCTGCCCGTCATCATCATGACGGCGTTCTCCGATCTCGACAGCGCCGTGGCGGCGTTCCAGGGCGGCGCGTTCGAATACCTCGCGAAGCCGTTCGACGTCGACAAGGCGGTCGAGCTGATCCGCCGCGCGGTCGAGGAAAGCCTGCGCGGCGGCACGCCGCAGGACGAGCGTGTCGCCGAAGCGCCGGAGATGCTCGGCCAGGCGCCCGCGATGCAGGACATGTTCCGCGCGATCGGCCGCCTGTCGCACTCGGCCGCGACCGTGCTGATCACGGGCGAGTCGGGCACCGGCAAGGAACTCGTCGCGCGTGCGCTGCATCGTCACAGCCCGCGTGCGAACGGGCCGTTCATCGCGCTGAACACCGCGGCGATTCCGAAGGACCTGCTCGAATCCGAGCTGTTCGGTCATGAGCGCGGTGCGTTCACCGGCGCGCAGACGACCCGCCAGGGCCGCTTCGAGCAGGCCGAGAACGGCACGCTGTTCCTCGACGAAATCGGCGACATGCCGTTCGACCTGCAGACGCGCCTGTTGCGCGTGCTGTCGGACGGCCAGTTCTATCGTGTCGGCGGGCACAATCCGCTGCGCGCGAACGTGCGCGTGATCGCCGCGACGCACCAGAATCTCGAGGCGCGCGTGCGGCAGGGGCTGTTCCGCGAGGACCTTTACCACCGGCTCAACGTGATCCGGCTGCGCCTGCCGCCGCTGCGCGAACGCAGCGAAGACATCGCGCTGCTCACGCGCCACTTCCTGCAGAAGAGCGCGCGCGATCTCGGCGTCGAGCCGAAGCGGGTGTCCGACGACGCGCTGGCATACCTGACGTCGCTGGCGTTTCCCGGCAACGTGCGGCAGCTCGAGAACCTCGCGAACTGGCTGACCGTGATGGCGCCCGCGCAGACCGTCGAGATCAAGGATCTGCCGCCCGACCTCGTGCCGGCCGGTGCGCCGGTCGTCGCGACGGGCGACGGCATGGATGCGCACGGCAACGGCGGCGGCGCGCTGGCCGGGCAGCCGGCCATCGGTGCGGTGCCGGTGGCGTCCGCGCCCGTTGCGGCCGCGCCGAACGGTGCGCCGGCCGGTTATCCGGTGTGGGAGCATGGGCTGCGCACCGAAGTCGCGCGGCTGTTGCGCGAGAACTCGGCCGACGTGATGGACGAGCTCGCACGCCGCTTCGAGGCGGCCGTGATTCGCGAAGCACTCGACTTCACCCGCGGCCGCAAGGTCGAGGCCGCGGAGCGGCTCGGCATCGGCCGCAACACGATCACGCGCAAGATCCAGGAACTGCATCTGGAGCCCTGAGCATGATTCGCGGCACGCGCGGGCATCGCGCGTGCCGCGATCGGACATAATCGCGGTTTGCCGTTACGCTTATCCGCAATGTCCGATTCCTTCCGCTGGCCCGCCGGGGCCGACCCGTTCCGTTTCCTCGAAGCGCTCGACAGCAAGCGCGCCCGCACGTGGGTCGACGAGCAGAATGCACGCACGCGCGCCGCGCTGCGCGACGACGATGCGTATCGCGCGCTCACGGCGCGTCTCGCGAAAGCGTATCTGCCGCGCGAACGCCCGGTGATTCCGACCCGCTGGCGCGACTGGGCCTACGACCTGTGGCAGGACGATCTCCATCCGAAGGGGCTGTGGCGCCGCACGCGCTGGGATGACTGGCGCGCCGGCCGGCCGGCGTGGGAAACGCTGCTCGACGTCGATGCGCTCGGTGCCGAAGAGGGCGAATCGTGGGTGTTCGAGCAGGACGCGATCCTGTATCCGGACGGCGACCGCGCGCTCTTGTCGCTGTCGCCGGGCGGCGCCGACGCGGTCGTCGTGCGCGAATTCGATCTCGTCGAGCGCCGTTTCGTCGATGGCGGTTTCACGATCGACGAGCCCGGGCATCACACGATCGGCTGGATCGACCGCGACACCGTCTACGTGAGCTGGGATCGCGGCGAAGCGCATGCGACCGCGGCCGGTTATCCGTATGAAGCACGGCGCTGGGTGCGCGGCACGCCGCTCGCCGACGCGCCCGTCGTATTTCGCGGCGAACCCGACGACATCAGCGCGGGCGCGGGGTTCGATCCGATCGACAACCGTCACGTCGCGTGGCGCAGCGTCGACTTCTTCGACGCGCATGCGTACCGGCTGACGGAGGCGGGCGACTGGGCGCGCTACGACGTGCCGACGCATGTCGAAGTCGGGTTCTGGGAAGGCTGGCTCGTGCTGGAGCCGCGTCTCGACTGGGATTGCGACGGCGTGCGCCATGCGGGCGGCTCGCTGCTGGCGATCCGCGAGCAGGCGTTCATGGACGGGGCGCGCGACTTCACGACGCTGTTCGCGCCGCAACCGTCGACGTCTGCGTGTACGTGGACGCACACGCGCACGACGCTGATCGCGAGCTGGCTCGACGACGTGCACAACCGCACGATGCTGTGGCAGCCGCGGCAGGCCGATGACGGTACGTGGGCGTGGGACGCGCGGCCGTTCGACTGGGCGGGCGACGCGCAGATCGACGTCGAGCCGGTCGAGTCGACGCTGAACGACGAGATTTACGTGGACGTCGACACCTATCTCGACCCGCCCGAATGCTGGCTGGCCGATCTTGCCGATCGCGCGGCCGATGCGCCGTCGCGCCGCGTGCTGCTCGACCGGCCGCCGGTGCAGTTCGACGCGGCCGGGCTCGTCGTGCGCCGCGCGAGCGCGCGCTCGCGCGACGGCACGGTGGTGCCGTACACGCTGATCGGGCCGAGCGATGCACTCGATGCGCCCGACGGCGCCGCGCGCATCGCACGACCGTGCCTGCTGTCGGGTTATGGCGGCTTTGCGATCCCGAACCTGCCGGGCTACAGCGACGCGTTCGGCATCGCGTGGCTCGAACGCGGCGGCGTGATGGCATTCGCGCACATCCGCGGCGGCGGCGAGTTCGGGCCGCGCTGGCACGTCGACGCGCAGCGCGAACACCGGCAGCGCTCGTTCGACGATTTCATCGCGGTGGCCGAGGATCTGGCGGCGACGGGCGTGACGACCGCCGCGCAGCTCGGTATCGAGGGCGGCAGCAACGGCGGGCTGCTGGTCGCCGCGTGCATGGTGCAGCGGCCGGAACTGTTCGGCGCGGTGCTCTGCCGCGTGCCGCTGCTCGACATGCGGCGTTATCCGAAGCTGCACGCGGGCGCCGCATGGCTCGACGAATACGGCGACCCCGACGATCCGCGCGAGGGCGCGGCGCTGGCCGCGTATTCGCCGTATCACCGCGTGCGCGAAGGCGTCGCGTATCCGCCGTTACTGCTGACGACGTCGACCCGCGACGACCGCGTGCATCCCGCACATGCGCGCAAGATGACCGCGCGCATGCAGGCGCTTGGTCACGAACAGGTGTGGTACTGGGAGAACACCGACGGCGGGCACGGCAGCGCCGACGATCTGGAACGCGCCGAATCCGACGCGGCCGAATTCGGGTTCCTGTGGGCCCATCTCGGGCCGGCGCCCGCGCGTCGCTGAACGCGCGCGGGCGGCGCGATCAGCCGACGACCGCGACGACGGGCGTGTGGTCGGACGGCTGTTCCCACGTGCGCGGCGTGCGGTCGACCTCGCACGACGTGCAGGTTTCCGCGAGCGCCGGCGACAGCAGGATGTGATCGATGCGCAGCCCCGCGTTGCGGCGGAACGCCATCATCCGGTAGTCCCACCACGTGAAGGTCTTCTCGGGCTGTTCGAAGCGGCGGAACGCATCGACGAAGCCAAGCTCGATCAGCTGCTCGAAGTGCGCGCGCTCCTGCGGCGACACGAGGTTCTGGCCTTCCCATTTCGCGGGGTCGTGCACGTCGCGGTCTTCCGGCGCGATGTTGTAGTCGCCGAGCAGCGCGAGCTTCGGGTAGCGCTGCAGTTCGGTGCGCAGCCACGCTTGCAGCGCGTCGAGCCACTGCATCTTGTAGGCGAACTTGTCGGAGTCGGGCGCCTGGCCGTTCGGGAAATACGCGGACACGATGCGCACGCCGTCGACCGTCGCGGCGACCACGCGCTGCTGCGGATCGTCGAAACCGGGGATGTTGCGCACGACATCCGCTTCGTCGACGGGCAGCGTGTCGCGCGCGAGGATCGCGACACCGTTGTAGGTCTTCTGGCCCGTGAACCAGCTGCGGTAGCCGGCCGCTTCGAGATCGGCGCGCGGGAATTTCTCGTCCGGCAGCTTCAGTTCCTGCAGGCACAGCACGTCGGTCCCGCTTTGCGCGAGCCAGTCGAGCACGTGCTGCTTGCGGACGTTGAGCGAGTTGACGTTCCAGGTGGCGATTTTCATGAACGGAAGTGTGCGTGCGGGATAAATGCGGAGGGCGCCATCTTACCGCGAGCACGTGGTGCGAACGTGCGCGTCGCGATGAAGGCACACGCATCAGGGGCACTGCATCGGGGCGGGTAGAAAGGATTGTGACAAAAGTGTTGACGTAAGTACTTCCTCACCCTATAATTTATTTCTCTGACGCGGGGTGGAGCAGTCTGGCAGCTCGTCGGGCTCATAACCCGAAGGTCGTAGGTTCAAATCCTACCCCCGCAACCAAGCACACCAGACGATGTGCAGCGCAAGTGACCACTGCGCGCTTCGTCGACAGGAACCCGGCCCCGTGCCGGGTTTTTTGTTTTCCGCGCGCGTATCAGCGTGCCGCCCACTCCACGGCCGCCTTCGCATGCAGCGCGGTCGTGTCGAACACCGGCAGCGGCGAGTCGTCCGCGCCGATCAGCAGCGTGATTTCCGTACAGCCGAGGATCACGGCCTGCGCGCCGCGCGCCGCCAGACCTTCGATGATCGTCACGTATGTCGCGCGCGACGCCGCGTCGACGATGCCGTGGCACAGCTCGTCGTAGATGATCCGGTGCACGTCGTCGCGGCCGCGTTCGTCCGGCACCAGCACCTCCATCCCGAACTTTTCGCGCAGCCGCTGCGCATAGAACGGCAACTCCATCGTGTAGCGCGTGCCGAGCAGCGCGACGCGCTCGATGCCCGCGTCGCGCAGCGCGGCGCCGGTCGGGTCGGCGATATGCAGGAACGGCAGTGTCACCGCGGCTTCGATCGCTTCGTGCACGCGGTGCATCGTATTGGTCGTCAGCACGACGAGATCGGCGCCGGCCGCTTCGAGCTGCCGCGCGGCGTCGGCCATCCGTTCGCCGAGCGCGTCCCAGTCGTGCGCGCGCTGCAGCGCTTCGATCTCCGCGAAATCGACCGTCACCAGCACGCTTTTCGCGTTGTGGTGCCCGCCGTGCAGCACTTTCGAGTGGCGGTTGATCAGCCGGTAGTACTCGGCCGACGATTCCCAGCTCATTCCGCCGATCAGTCCGATCGTCTTCATCCGTCGCCTCTGCATGTCGTGTGTCGTGGCAGACGAGTATAGGGGCCGCAACCGGCGCACGGGCGGTACGATCCGCGTGAAGCGGACCGGTACGGCACCGCCGGGCCGGGCGGCCGATGGCGGGCACACGCGACAGTTGAAACCGGCACTGTGTTTTTGTACAGTATCGGCACCGTGAACCCGACCACCATTCCGCCTGCCGATCCGCACGCACCGCCGCCGGGCGACGCGCTGCCGCGCATGCGCAAGATCATCCACTGCGATTGCGACTGCTTTTACGCATCGGTCGAGATGCGCGACGACCCGTCGCTGCGCAACCGGCCGCTTGCGGTCGGCGGCCGGCCCGACCAGCGCGGCGTGATCGCGACCTGCAACTACGAGGCGCGGCGCTACGGTGTGCATTCGGCGATGTCGTCGGCGCTCGCGATGCGCAAGTGCCCGGACCTGCTGATCCTGCCGTCCGCGATGGACAAGTACCGCGCGGCGTCGCGGCAGATCATGGCGATCTATCGCGATTACACGCCCGACGTCGAGCCGCTGTCGCTCGACGAGGCGTACCTCGACGTCAGCGGCTCCGAGCGGTGCCAGGGCAGTGCGACGCTGATTGCGCGCGAGATCCGCCAGCGCGTGCACGACACCGTCGGCGTGACGGTGTCGGCCGGTGTCGCGCCGAACAAGTTCATCGCGAAGATCGCGTCCGACTGGAACAAGCCCGACGGCCTGTTCGTCGTGCGGCCGCACGAGATCGACGCATTCGTCGCGGCGCTGCCGGTGCGCAAGCTGCACGGCGTCGGCAAGGTGACGGCCACGCGGCTCGACCGGCTCGGCATCCAGACCTGCGCGCAGTTGCGCGACTGGCCGCTGATCGACCTGCATCGCGAGTTCGGCACGTTCGGGCGGCGGCTGTACGAACTGTCGCGCGGGATCGACGAGCGGCCCGTGCAGGCCGACCAGGAGCGCAAGTCGGTCAGCGTCGAGACGACCTACGTGACCGACCTGACGACGCTCGAGCAATGCGCGGACGAGATCCGCCGCCTTGTCGTGGAGCTCGATGCACGCATCGCGCGCGCGGGCGCCGCGCGGTCGATCCGCAAGCTGTACGTGAAGATTCGCTTCGCCGATTTCCAGCGCACGACGGTCGAGTGCGTGGCCGACGCGACGAATGCGGACACGGCCGTCACGCTGCTCGCGAAGGGGTTGCAGCGGCGCGCGCAGGCCGTGCGGCTGCTCGGCGTGGGCGTGCGCATCGACGAGGACACGGCCGAGCGTCACGGGCAGTTTTCGCTGTTCGACGACGAATCGTCCGCACCATGAAAAAAGGCACCGCCGAAGCGGTGCCTGTCGTTCCTGCCGGCCGAGCCGGGCAGCGCGCTCAGTGCGTGGGCGCGGCCATCCCGTTGTGGCGCAGCAATGCATCGATCTTCGGCTCGCGGCCGCGGAACGCCTTGAACGAATCCATCGCCGGGCGGCTGCCGCCGACCTCGAGGATTTCGCGGCGATAGCGCGTGCCGGTTGCCGCGTCGAGCACGCTGCCGCTTGCGGCGGCCGCTTCCTCGAATGCCGCGTACGCGTCGGCCGACAGCACCTCGGCCCACTTGTAGCTGTAGTAGCCGGCTGCATAGCCGCCCGCGAAGATATGGCTGAACGTGTTCGGCCAGCGCGAGAACGCCGCCTGCGGGATCACGTGGTAGCGCTCGTTGATCTCGCGCGCGAACGCGTTCACGCCGGTGGCGCCCGCCGGGTCGAAGTCGACGTGCAGCAGCATGTCGAACATCGAGTACACGATCTGGCGCAGCGTGCCGAGCCCGCTCTGGAAATTCTTCGCGGCAATCATCTTGTCGAACAGCTCGCGCGGCAGCGCGGCGCCCGTGTCGATGTGCGACGACATCGACGACAGCACGTCCCATTCCCAGCAGAAGTTTTCCATGAACTGCGACGGCAGCTCGACCGCATCCCATTCGACGCCGTTGATGCCCGACACGCCGAGCTCGTCGACGCGCGTGAGCATGTGGTGCAGCCCGTGGCCGAATTCATGGAACAGCGTGATGACTTCGTCGTGCGTGAAGCACGCGGGCTTGCCGCCGACCGGCGCCGAGAAGTTGCAGGTGAGGTAGGCGACGGGAGTCTGCACGTCGCTGCCGCGTTTCGCGCGCGACCGCGCGTCGTCCATCCATGCGCCGCCGCGCTTGCCTTCGCGTGCGTACAGGTCGAGATAGAACTGCGCGACGAGCGAGCTGTCGCGGTTCTCGACGCGGAAGAAGCGCACGTCCTTGTGCCACACCGGCGCGTCGTCCGGCTTGATCCGCACGCCGAACAGCGCCTCGGTGACGGTGAACAGGCCCTTCAGCGCGGCCGGTTCCGGGAAGTACTGCTTGACCTCGTTTTCCGAGAAGGCGTAGCGCTGCTGGCGCAGCTTTTCGGCCGCATACGCGATGTCCCACGGCGCGAGTTCGGCCAGGTCGAGTTCCTTCGCGGCGAATGCGCGCAGTTCGTCCCAGTCCTTGTCCGCGTGCGGGCGCGCACGCGTCGCGAGATCCTCGAGGAACGCGATCACCTGCTGCGGCGATTCGGCCATCTTCGGCGCGAGCGACACTTCGGCGAAGTTGCGGTAGCCGAGCATCTGCGCCTCTTCGCGGCGCAGCTTCAGCTCGTCGGCGACGATCGCCGTGTTGTCCCAATCGGCCTTGCCGTCGCCGTACTGCGGCCCGAGTTCCGACGCGCGCGTCGCATACGCGTGATAGAGCGTCTCGCGCAGCGCGCGGTTGTTCGCGTACTGCAGCACCGGGAAGTACGACGGGAAGTGCAGCGTGAATTTCCAGCCGTCCTTGCTGTCCTTTTGCGCGGCTTCGCGGGCAGCCTCGATCGCGTCGCCCGGCAGGCCGGCCAGCTCGGCCTCGTCCTGCACGAAGTACGCGTACGCGTTGGTCGCGTCGAGCACGTGGTCGGAGAATGCCTTCGACAGCGCGGCCTGCTGTTCCTGCAATTCCGCGAAGCGCGGTTTCTGGTCCTCGGGCAGCTCGGCGCCCGACAGGCGGAAATCGCGCAGCGCGTTGTCGAGGATCTTCTTGCGTTCGGCGGACAGCGTCGCGTATTCGGCGCTCGCGGCGATCGCCTTGTACTTCTCGTACAGCGCGAGATTCTGGCCGACGCTCGACCAGAATTCGGTCACGCGCGGCAGGTTCTCGCCGTAGGCGGCCCGCAACTCGGGCGTATCGGCGACCGCGTTCAGGTGACCGACGATGCCCCATGCGCGACCGAGCGGCTCCGACGCGTGTTCGACCGTCTCGACCACATCGGCCCAGGTCGACGGCGTCGCGGGTGCGCTCGCGGCTTCGACCGCGCGGGTGGCTGCGTCGAGCAGCGTATCGAGCGCGGGCGTCACGTGTTCCGGACGAATCTCGCCGAAGCGGGGCAGGCCGGAGAAGTCGAGGAGCGGATTGGTGTTGGCGCTGGCGGACATAAGACTCCCTGTCTGTTGCCGGATGAACCGGGATAAAAAGGGTAACGGCGGTAAGGCGCGACGGCGCCCGATACCGACATTATTGGGGCGCATCGTGCGCTTTCCAATCGTTAGTTTCTAACGGTGCGATTGACGCAGGGTCGGATGCGGGGCGGAGGGCGGTCTGGCGAGGCGAGGCCGGCGCGGGGCGGCCGGTGAGACGCCGGCGCACGTGAACCGCGCGCCGGCTGAACAGGCGCGCGGTCAGGCGGCCGCGGCGGCGGCGCGCTCGGCGGCTTCGATCGTGTTGATCAGCAGCATCGTGATGGTCATCGGGCCGACGCCGCCCGGCACCGGCGTGATGTGGCCGGCCACTTCCTTCACGCCCGCGAAGTCGACGTCGCCGCACAGCTTGCCCGCGTCGTCGCGGTTCATGCCGACGTCGATCACCGTCGCGCCGGGCTTCACCATGTCGGCGGTCAGGATGTTGCGCTTGCCGACCGCGGCGACCACGATGTCGGCGCCACGCGTGTGCGCGGCGAGGTCGCGCGTCTTGCTGTGGCAGATCGTCACGGTTGCGCCGGCTTCCAGCAGCATCATCGCCATCGGCTTGCCGACGATGTTCGAGCGGCCGATCACGACCGCGTTCGCACCCTGCAGCGCGATGTCGTGGGCTTCGAACATCTTCATCACGCCGTACGGCGTGCACGGGCGGAACAGCGGCTTGCCCGTCATCAGCGCACCGGCGTTCGCGACGTGAAAGCCGTCGACGTCCTTCTCCGGCGCGATCGCCTCGATCACCTTGTGGCTGTCGATGTGCGCGGGCAGCGGCAGCTGCACGAGGATGCCGTGGATCTTCGGATCGCGGTTCAGCTCGTCGATGCGCGCGAGCAGGTCGGCTTCCGACAGCGTCGCCGGGTAGGCATCCTTCAGCGAGAAGAAACCGTTGTCCTCGCACGCCTTGATCTTGTTGCGCACGTAGACTTCGCTCGCCGGGTTCGCGCCGACGAGGATCACCGCGAGACCGGGCTGGTGGCCGCGTGCGGTCAGGGCGGCGGCGCGTTCGGCGGCCTGCGCGCGCAGGGTCTTCGAAAGGCCGTTGCCGTCAATGAGGAGGGCTGTCATGGTGGTGGGTCCTGCCGGGAAGTTGGAATGCGGGCGTGCGGCGCTCGAAGCGCTGCAGCAAAGCACGCAATTATACCGGTCGCCTGCTGCCGTCCGACAGCGAATCAGCGCAAAGCGTCATGGCCGCGGCGCTCGCGCGCCGGGAAGAAACGCCGCCGCCGCGCGAGTGGGCCGCATCGCGCGGGGCGGCAGGGGGCCAAGCACGCCATCGGCGTGGACAGGCCCCTGGGCCGGGCGGGCAGTGCCGCCGCAGCCGGCGAACGCTCAGGCCTGTTTCTTCGACAGCGCGAGGCGCAGCAGGTCGGCCACCGTGTTGACGTTGAGCTTTTCCATGATGTTCGCGCGGTGCGCTTCGACCGTCTTGATGCTGATGCCGAGATCGTCGGCGATCTGCTTGTTCAGGCGGCCCGCGATGATCCGTTCGAGCACCTGCTGCTCGCGCGCGGTCAGCTTCGACAGGCGTTCGCTCGCGGCGCGCTGTTCCTGGACGCTCTTGCTTTCGCTTCGGGCCTTGTCGAGCATCCGCTCGACGAGCTTGCGCAACTCGGCTTCGTCGAACGGTTTCTCGATAAAGTCCATCGCACCCTTTTTCATCGTCGACACGGCCATCGGCACATCGCCGTGACCCGTGACGAAGATGATCGGCAGCGCGGCGTTGTCGGCGATCAGGCGCTCCTGCAGTTCGAGGCCGCTCATGCCCGACATCCGGACGTCGAGGATCAGGCAGGCGATCTGGCCGGCTTGCTGCGCCGGCTGATACGCATCGAGGAATTGCTCGGCGCTCGAGAAGCATTGCACGCGATAGCCGTTCGCCTCCAGCAGCCAGCGCAGCGAGTCCCGTACGGCCTCGTCGTCGTCGACGACAAAGACGGTTTCCTGAGTGGTGGTGACAGGGCTATTCATAGTTCTCCCGTTACGGTATGTGATGCCGATGCCTCGCGCCCCCCTCGGCCGAGATCAGCGGGTTCCCCAATGGGCAGGCTGCAGTGGAACGTCGCGCCGGAAATGCGGCCATCCGGCTCGACGTTGTTGACCACCCACAGACGCCCCCGATGCGATTCGATGATCGAACGGCAGATGTTCAGCCCCATGCCCATGCCATCGGACTTGGTGCTGTAAAACGGTTCGAACAGGCGCTCGGCGGTCGCTTCGTCGACGCCCGGGCCCTGGTCGATCACGCGGATGTCGACGAATCCCGCATCGATGTCGGCAACGACGCGGATCACGCCGTCCGCCGACGCCGGCTTCACGTCGGCCATTGCTTCGGCCGCGTTCTTCATCAGGTTCATCAGGACCTGCTCGATCAGCACGGGGTCGACATAAATAATAGGCATTCTTGCGAGGATTTCCGTGACGATCCGGATCCTGCGCTTTCTTGCCTCGATTTCGGCGAGCCCGACCGCGTCGGCGACGATGTCCGCGACGCGCGCCGGCTGGCGCTTCGGCTCGCTGCGCTTCACGAATTCGCGGATCCGCTTGACGATCATCCCCGCGCGCAGCGCCTGCTGCGCGGTCTTTTCGAGTGCGGGCTGCAGCGTCTCGGGCGTACCGCGGCCGCTCTTGACGAGCGCGAGCGTGCCCGAGCAGTAGTTGTTGATCGCGGCGAGCGGCTGATTCAATTCGTGAGCAATCGACGACGCCATTTCACCCATCGTCATCAATCGGCTCGTGAACTGCAGCTTCTCTTCCTGCTGGTGCGCGAGTTCCTGCGCCTTCTTGCGGGTCGTGATGTCGGTCGCGATCTGCATCTGCGCGAGGTGGCCGTCCACCCACTGGATGTACTGACGGCGCACCTCGAACCACTTCTGGATGCTCTCGACATACACCTCCTGCGCATCGGCGGTGCTGCTCGTCAGCGCGGCGGCCGGCAGGCCCGCGAACGCGTCGACCATGTCGATCGAGTCGGACGACGCCTGCGCGCGGTCGAAGCCGCCGCCGGACAGTTCGAGATGGCCGTCCGGGCGGATGCCGAACAGGTGGCGGTAGTAGCGGTTCGCGAACAGCAGCTCGGCCTCGTCGGCGGCCAGCACCGACACCGCGGCGTCGAGGCTTTCGAGCACCGTCGTGAAGCGCTCGTGCGCGGCCGCGAGTTCCTCGCGCGCGCGCTTCGGCTCGGTGATGTCGGTCATCGACGACATCCAGCCGGTCTGGCGGCCGGAGCTGTCGATCAGCGGCGACACGTACAGTCGCGCGTGGAACAGCGTGCCGTTCTTGCGCCGCACGCGCAGCTCGAAGCCCGAGCTCGGCGCCTTGCCGCGCAGCGTCATGTCGAGCTGGCGCTGCATTTCCGGGTAAGCGTCGCGCGGCCAGTACGGGAACGGCGCGACCTTGCCGACGAGATCGGTTTCGTCCCAGCCCGTCATCCGGCAGAACGCGGGGTTCACGTGCGTGATGCGGCCGTGCATGTCGAGCACGCGCATGCCGATCAGCACCGAGTTTTCCATCGCGCGGCGGAAGAACGCTTCCGCGTACAGCGCCTGCTGCGCCTCGAAGCGCTGGCGCGTGTGCTTCCACAGGCTCCAGAGGCTCCACAGCACGAAGCACGACAGCCCCGCGACGAGCCACACGAGCGTGTTGTTGGTCAGGTTGGTGAGCTGCGGGAACGCGTACACGCGCACGGTCAGCCCCTGGCCGGGCGGATCGAGCGGCAGGTCGTAGTGGGAGTCGCGCGGCAGGCGCGGGCGCGTCGAGGTGGACGACAGCTCTCGGTTGTTCGCGTCGGTGATCGAGATCTTGTACTTCGACGACAGTTCCTGCGGGATGTCGTGCTTGAGGATGCCTTCGACCGAAAACACCGCGGCGATCGAGCCGAGATATTCGCGGTCGCCGCGCATCACGGGCGTTTGCAGCGTGATGAAGCCGTTGCCGAAGTCGTCGTAGATCAGCGGCGAATAGGCCTGGCGGCGCGTACTGCGCGCTTCGTCGTAGGCGCCGCGCACGGCGTCCTGCATCTGCGCGTCGCCGGGCTTCGCGAGCCGCTGGCCGAGCAGCGGCGGATGCACGGTCGGCCAGCGCTGCACGCCGGGCGCCGTATACCAGTTCAGGTAGAGGATTTCCGGATGCGTCTGCATCACGTCGGCGACGGCCATCTGGAACGCGTTCTGGTCGAGGCGGCCGGACGCGAGATCGCGCGACAGCGCCTGCAGCTGCTCCTGCGCGCCCGTCATCGACAGGCGGATCTGCTGCTGCGCCCATGCGACGTTACGGAACAGCGTGTCTTCCTGCTGCTGCTGCTCGCGGCGGTTGAGACTCCACAGGATGAGGCTCATCACCACGAGGAACACGAGGATCGACAGCAGCGGCGTCAGCAAATAGGAATTGGACCACCACGGTCCGTGGTGCCAACGGGACGGCTGCGACTCCGCCGGCGGGCCCGACGGTCGCGCCGAGCGTGCGAAAAGCCGATCGGTCAACATGGCAGGATTGTAGCGCAGCGCAATACATGGAAAACCTATACCGGATATGTTGAACGGAAACGGATTTGTTCAGCCGGGACGCGCCGGAGCGCCCCGAAATGTGGGTGCAGCGCAGCAATATTCCGCATTACGAGAAAAGATCTCACGATTCGAAAATTTTGTTGCGCAGGCCCCCGCACGCTCATTACAATCCGCCGGAGCTTGCCCGCAGCCGGTCGCGTCGCGTCGTCTGCACGAGAGCGATCCTCACATTCCAGGACCCAGGAGACGAGAATGTCCGCTGTACCGAACGAAGTGATGAAATATGTCGCCGCCGAACGTGACGACGACCCGCAAGAAACCGTTGAGTGGCTGGAGTCGCTCGATGGCGTAATCTCCTCTGTGGGCACTGGCCGCGCGCATTACCTGATCGAAAAGCAGATCGAGTTCGCCCGCATGCACGGCGAACACCTGCCGTTCTCCGCGAATACCCCGTACATCAACACGATCCCGGTCTCGGGCCAGGCGAAGATCCCGGGCGACCAGGACATCGAGCACCGCATCCGTTCGTACACGCGCTGGAACGCGCTGGCGATGGTGCTGCGCGCGGGCAAGGACACGAACGTCGGCGGCCACATCGCGTCGTTCGCGTCGGCCGCGACGCTCTATGACGTCGGCTACAACCACTTCTGGCACGCAGCGTCCGACCAGCACGGCGGCGATCTCGTGTTCGTGCAGGGTCACTCGTCGCCGGGCGTGTATTCGCGCGCGTTCCTGCTCGGCCGCCTGAAGGAAGAGCAGCTCGACAACTTCCGCCAGGAAGTCGACGGCAATGGCATTTCGTCGTACCCGCACCCGTGGCTGATGCCGGACTTCTGGCAGTTCCCGACCGTGTCGATGGGCCTCGGCCCGATCATGGCGATCTACCAGGCGCGCTTCATGAAGTACCTGCAGGCGCGCGGCATCGCAACGACGGAAGGCCGCAAGGTGTGGGCATTCCTCGGCGACGGCGAGACGGACGAGCCGGAATCGCTCGGCGCGATCGGGATGGCGAGCCGCGAGAAGCTCGACAACCTCGTGTTCGTGATCAACTGCAACCTGCAGCGTCTCGACGGCCCGGTGCGCGGCAACGGCAAGATCATCCAGGAACTGGAATCGGAATTCCGCGGCGCCGGCTGGAACGTGATCAAGGTCATCTGGGGCAGCCGCTGGGATGCGCTGTTCGCACGCGACAAGTCGGGCGCGCTGATGCGCCGCATGATGGATGTCGTCGACGGCGAATACCAGACGTACAAGTCGGAATCGGGCGCGTTCGTCCGCGAGCACTTCTTCAACACGCCTGAACTGAAGGCGCTCGTCGCCGACTGGTCGGACGACGACATCTGGGCGCTGAACCGCGGCGGCCACGATCCGCACAAGATCTACGCGGCGTTCCACGAAGCCAGCAACACGAAGGGCGCGCCGACCGTCATCCTCGCGAAGACCATCAAGGGCTACGGGATGGGCGAGTCGGGTCAGGCGATGAACATCACGCACCAGCAGAAGAAACTGCCGGTCGAGCAACTGAAGAAGTTCCGCGACCAGTTCCGCCTGCCGATCACCGACGAACAGATCGCCGACGTGCCGTACCTGAAGTTCGAGGAAGGCTCGAAGGAACTCGAATACATGCGCAAGCAGCGCATGGACCTCGGCGGCTACCTGCCGCACCGCCGCGAGAAGGCGACGTCGCTGCCGGTGCCGGCGCTCGACGCGTTCGAGCCGCTGCTGAAGGGCACGGGCGAAGGCCGCGAGATCTCGACGACGATGGCGTTCGTACGAATCCTGAACATCCTGCTGAAGGACAAGGCGCTGGGCAAGCGCGTCGTGCCGATCGTCCCGGACGAATCGCGTACGTTCGGCATGGAAGGCCTGTTCCGCCAGATCGGTATCTGGAACCAGCAGGGCCAGAAGTACGTGCCGGAAGATTCCGACCAGCTGATGTTCTACAAGGAATCGGAAACCGGCCAGATCCTGCAGGAAGGCATCAACGAAGCGGGCGGCATGTGCGACTGGATCGCGGCGGCGACGTCGTACTCGACGCACGGCGAGATCATGGTGCCGTTCTACATCTTCTATTCGATGTTCGGCTTCCAGCGGATCGGCGACCTCGCATGGGCCGCGGGCGACATGCGCTCGCGCGGCTTCCTGCTCGGCGGCACGGCGGGCCGTACGACGCTGAACGGCGAAGGCCTGCAGCACGAAGACGGCCACTCGCTCCTGTGGGCGGCATCGGTGCCGAACTGCGTGAGCTACGACCCGACGTTCGGCTATGAACTCGCGGTGATCATCCAGGACGGTCTGCGCCGCATGGTGCAGGATCAGGAAGACGTGTACTACTACGTCACGGTGATGAACGAGAACTACGAGCACCCGGCGATTCCGCAGGGCGAGCACGTGGCGGCCGACATCATCAAGGGCATGTACGCGTTCAGGAAGGCCGACGCCGACAAGAAGGCGCCGCGCGTCCAGTTGCTCGGCGCGGGCACGATCTTCAACGAAGTGATCGCTGCCGCCGACCTGCTGAAGAACGACTGGGGCGTCGCCGCCGATCTGTGGAGCGTGCCGAGCTTCACCGAACTCGCGCGCGAAGGCCATCAGGTCGAGCGCTGGAACCTGCTCCATCCGACCGAGGAGCGCCGTCTGTCGCACGTGCAGAAGTGCCTCAAGGACACGCAGGGCCCGGTCATCGCATCGACCGACTACGTCCGTGCGCTGGTCGACCAGATCCGCGGCCAGGTCGATCGCCGCTTCGTCGTGCTGGGCACCGACGGCTTCGGCCGCTCGGATACGCGCGAGAAGCTGCGTCACTTCTTCGAGGTCGACCGTCACTGGGTCACCGTCGCGGCGCTCAACGCGCTGGCAGACGAAGGCACGATCGAGCGCAAGGTGGTCGCGGAAGCGATCGCCAAGTACAACCTCGATCCGTCCAAGCCCAACCCGATGACCGTTTAACGCACACGCCGTGTGATGCCGCGCGCCGCTTCCGCGAGAGGCGCGCGCGGCCATGGAGACAGAAACAGATGAGTCAAGCGATCGAAGTGAAGGTGCCGGATATCGGCGATTACAAGGACGTGCCGGTGATCGAGATCGGCGTGAAGGTCGGCGACACGGTCGAGCCCGAGCAGTCGCTCGTCACGCTCGAGTCGGACAAGGCGACGATGGACGTGCCGAGCCCGGTAGCGGGCGTCGTGAAGGAAATCAAGGTCAAGGTGGGCGATTCCGTGTCGGAAGGCTCGCTGATCATCCTGCTCGAAGGCGGCGCCGCGGCGCAGGCCAATGGTGCGGCCGCGCCGGCCGCAGCACCGGCCGCCGCCGCGCCGGCCGCAGCACCGGCCGCCGCCGCGCCGGCACCGGTCGCAGCAGCACCGGCAGCAACCGGCGGCACGCTCGAAGTGAAGGTGCCCGACATCGGCGACTACAAGGACGTCCCGGTGATCGAGATCGGCGTGAAGGTCGGCGACACGGTCGAGAAGGAACAGTCGCTGGTCACGCTCGAGTCGGACAAGGCGACGATGGACGTGCCGAGCCCGGCCGCCGGCGTCGTGAAGGAAATCAAGGTGAAGGTGGGCGACTCGGTGTCTGAAGGCACGCTGATCGTGCTGCTCGACGCCGCAGGCGCACCGGCTGCCGCACCGCAGGCGAGCGCACCGGCTCCGGCCGCTGCCGCGCCGGCTCCGGCACCCGCCGCCGCCGCGCCGGCCGCACCTGCACCGGCGCCGGCTGCAGCCGCACCGGCTGCCGCGCCGTCGGGCGAATACCGCGCAAGCCACGCATCGCCGTCGGTGCGCAAGTTCGCGCGCGAACTCGGCGTCGAAGTCGCACGCGTGCAGGGTTCGGGTCCGAAGGGCCGCATCACGAAGGAAGACGTCACGGGCTTCGTGAAGGGCGTGATGACGGGCCAGCGCGCAGCGCCGGTCGCGGCAGCCGCGCCGGCAGGCGGCGGCGAGCTGAACCTGCTGCCGTGGCCGAAGGTCGACTTCTCGAAGTTCGGCCCGTTCGAGGCGAAGCCGCTGTCGCGCATCAAGAAGATCTCGGGCGCGAACCTGCATCGCAACTGGGTGATGATCCCGCACGTCACGAACAACGACGAAGCGGACATCACCGAGCTCGAGGCGCTGCGCGTCCAGCTGAACAAGGAGCACGAGAAGGCGGGCGTGAAGTTCACGATGCTCGCGTTCGTGATCAAGGCGGTCGTTGCCGCGCTGAAGAAATTCCCGACCTTCAACGCAAGCCTCGACGGCGACAACCTCGTGTTCAAGCAGTACTTCCACGTCGGTTTCGCCGCCGATACGCCGAACGGCCTCGTCGTGCCGGTGATCCGCGATGCGGACAAGAAGGGTCTCGTCGACATCGCGAAGGAAATGAGCGACCTGTCGAAGGCCGCGCGCGACGGCAAGCTGAAGCCGGACCAGATGCAGGGCGGCTGCTTCTCGATCTCGTCGCTCGGCGGGATCGGCGGGACGAACTTCACGCCGATCATCAACGCGCCGGAAGTGGCGATCCTCGGGTTGTCGCGCGGCCAGACGAAGCCGGTGTGGGATGGCAAGCAGTTCGTGCCGCGTCTCATGCTGCCGCTGTCGCTGTCGTATGACCATCGCGTGATCGATGGCGCGGAAGCCGCGCGGTTCAACGCGTATCTCGGTGCGTTGCTCGGCGATTTCCGTCGCATCATTCTTTGATGAGCGGGGAGTTGGCTCGCGGGGGCGTGGGTTTTTTAGCGGTTATCCACGCTTCGTCGTTGAACCTGTATTGCTAACGGTCTGTCAGCGTCGCCCCTGCGCGGGGCGGCGGTCACTTTTCTTTGTCTTCCAAAGAAAAGTAACCAAAAGAAAGGCGCGTCCTTGGGCGGACGGCAAAGGTGGTTCTGCCCAGGTTCGCGTTCCGTTCTTTCGCGGCCGTCATCGGGTCATCGCGGGTTGCTCCCTCTCTGTCTGCAGCTAATCAAGAAGGGGACAGTAATGAGTCTCATCGAAGTCAAGGTTCCGGATATCGGCGATTTCAGCGGCGTCGATGTCATCGAAGTCAATGTGAAGCCGGGCGACGTGATCGAAAAAGAGCAGACGCTCATCACGCTCGAATCGGACAAAGCCTCCATGGAAGTGCCCAGCGACGTCGCCGGCACCGTCAAGGAAATCAAGGTCAAGGCCGGCGAGAAAGTCTCGCAAGGCACCGTCATCGCCATCGTCGAAGCCTCGGCAGGCGCAGCCGCACCCGCGAAAGCACCGGAACCGGCCAAGCCTGCAGCAGCGGCTGCACCGGCACCGGCCGCAGCCGCTCCGGCACCCGCGCCGCAAGCCGGCAGCTACGCCGGCGCAGTCGACATCGAGTGCGACATGCTCGTGCTCGGCGCCGGCCCCGGCGGCTATTCGGCCGCGTTCCGCGCAGCCGATCTCGGCATGAAGACGGTGCTCGTCGAACGCTACTCGACGCTCGGCGGCGTGTGCCTGAACGTGGGCTGCATTCCGTCGAAGGCGCTGCTGCACACGGCGCTCGTCATCGACGAAGCCGCGGCGCTCGCGTCGCACGGCATCTCGTTCGGCAAGCCGGAAGTCGATCTCGACAAGCTGCGCGACTTCAAGGGCGGCGTCGTCAAGAAGCTGACGACGGGCCTCGCCGGCATGGCGAAGGCGCGCAAGGTCGAAGTCGTCACGGGCGTCGGCGCATTCGTCGATCCGTATCACATGGAAGTGCAGGGCGAAAACGGCAAGAAGGTCGTCAGGTTCAAGCAGGCGATCATCGCCGCGGGCTCGCAGGCGGTGAAGCTGCCGTTCATGCCGGAAGACCCGCGTGTCGTCGATTCGACGGGCGCGCTCGAACTGCGCCAGCTGCCGAAGCGCATGCTCGTGATCGGCGGCGGCATCATCGGCCTCGAAATGGCCACGGTATACGCGACGCTCGGCGCCGAGATCGATGTCGTGGAAATGATGGACGGCCTGATGATGGGCGCGGACCGCGATCTCGTGAAGGTCTGGGAAAAGTACAACGCGAAGCGCTTCGGCAACGTGATGCTGAAGACCAAGACGGTCGGCGCGGAAGCGAAGGAAGACGGCATCTACGTGAAGTTCGAGGGCGAAAAGGCGCCGGCGGAAGCGCAGCGCTACGACCTCGTGCTCGTCGCGGTGGGCCGCAGCCCGAACGGCAAGAAGATCGGCGCCGACAAGGCCGGCGTCGCCGTCACGGATCGCGGCTTCATCGACGTCGACAAGCAGATGCGCACGAACGTCCCGCACATCTTCGCGATCGGCGATATCGTCGGCCAGCCGATGCTTGCGCACAAGGCCGTGCATGAAGGCCACGTCGCAGCGGAAGCCGCGCACGGCGAGAAGGCCTACTTCGACGCACTGCAGATCCCGTCGGTGGCTTACACCGATCCGGAAGTGGCATGGGCCGGCAAGACGGAAGACCAGTGCAAGGCCGAAGGCATCAAGTACGGCAAGGCCGTGTTCCCGTGGGCCGCTTCGGGCCGCGCGATCGCGAACGGTCGCGACGAAGGCTTCACGAAGCTGATCTTCGACGAGGAAACCCATCGCGTGATCGGCGGTGCGATCGTCGGCCTGAATGCGGGCGACCTGATCAGCGAAGTGTGCCTCGCCGTCGAGATGGGCGCGGACGCGGAAGACATCGGCAAGACGATCCATCCGCACCCGACGCTCGGCGAATCGGTCGGCATGGCCGCCGAACTGTACGAAGGCGTTTGTACGGACCTGCCGCCGCAACGCAAGAAGTAACGCGACCGGCACGGCCGGCCATGCGCCGGCCACGAAAAAACGCCGCCGCTCGGGCAATCCGGGCGGCGGCGTTTTCTTTGGTTCGCGGCCGGCGTTCAAACGACCGTTCGAGGCAGGCAGGCGGGCGGCGGCCGGTTCGTGCGTGTTCCGGCGCCGGAAACGAAAAAGCCGCGCTGTGCGCGGCTTTTTCAGGAGCAGGGGACGCTTACGCGGCCGGCTTGCTCGTACGACGTGCAGCAGCGGCGGTAGCAGCCTTCGTTGCGACGGCAGCAGCGGCGTTGAAGTTCGTCTCGGCGATTTCGACGGCTTGCTTCGCAGCCTTCTGAACCGTTTCGTACGTGGTGTTCGCAGCGTTCAGTGCCGACTTCAGCGCGGCGACAGCCGTTTCCGAACCGGCCGGGGCATTCTTCGCGACGTTGTCGACGAGTGCCTGGACCTTCTTGTTCTGCTCTTCGAATTGCGCTTCAGCAACCTTCGCGAATTCGGCTTGCGTCGACGACGCGATTTCGTACAGGTGACGGCCGTACGACAGCACCTTTTCCGCGACCGGCTGCGACAGGCTCGCTTGCAGCGCGATCAGTTCCTGCGCGTCCTTCACCGACAGCAGGCGCTGTGCGTTTTCCTGGCCTTCGGCCAGCGTCGACTTCACGACCTGCAGGTTGAGTTCGATCAGCTTTTCGACGCCTTCGAACGCCTTGGTCGTCAGACCGAACAGGCTTTCGAGGTTGGCTTTCTGTGCAGCGGCGATTTGCTCGGGGGTCAGCAAGGACATGTCCAGCTCCTGAAAAGCGATCGCGTCGATCGCTGGGTAAAGGGCACTACGACGGGGAACCTCGGATGCGCGTGCTTTGTGCAACGCAGCAATGAAGCGTATTTTAGGGCAGAGAAAACGGATGTCAAGTATTTTTTGTGCGTTGCACAATCGCGACAAATTATCGATAAAACAACGAGTTATCGTGGTCGTTCGGAATCGGTTTCACGCGCGATCCCAAATGGTGCGCACGGCTGCGGGGCAAGCGCGGCGCACCATGAGCATGCACAGGTAAACCTGACAGGCCGATGGAACGTTATCCTTCTGTTCCTGTCGAAAAGCGCGCCGTTTCGATGCGCGTGCCGTGGCGACGTGCCGCCGCCACGGTCGAGACCGGCGCCCCTGGCACGCCGAGCGCCGGATACGTAGTTTCCCCGCTTTAAATCGCCTCCGAAGTGACGTTATCTCAATTAACCGTGTGGTAATCGGGAGACGGGTACTGTCGGGCAGCGCATCCCATGGATTTTTTCGATGGGAGCGGGAGGGTCGATTTGCCAGAGGTTGGCCGACTCTTACATTCCGGTTTAACGACGATCGGTAAGTGCCTAATATTGCTCTTTTTTTCAGCTTTAACTACACTTGCGGAAACCTCCCGCCCGCTTTGTCCAGACCCCAATGAAAGCCGAATCGTTTTCACCGCGCAGATTGTTGCAGAGCATGACGCTCGGCACGGCTGTGTCGGTCGCAGTCGCCTTGCTGGCGACCACCGCGTCCGTCGCGCCTGCTGACGCCTTTGCCGCCACTGCGAGTACCCAACAAGCCGCCAAGAAAAAGGCCGCCGCTCCTGCTTCGTCCGCGAAGAAGAAGTCGGCCAAGGCAAGCTCCGAGAAATCCGCCAAGGTCGCCGCGGCCGATGCGCCGCGCGCGAAGGCGTCGCGCAAGCGCGTGACGCTCGCGGCGAACGTGCACGGCGTCCACCGCGGCGCGGTCCGCAAGGTCGCGTTCCAGCCGCGTCGTCCGACCGTCGGCCAGGCGTTCGGCCTGCACGACACGCCGGACGCGCTCGCGCTGCGTTCGAGCGTCGCGTACGTCGTCGACCAGAATTCCGGCGAGCCGCTGTTCGACAAGAATTCGCACGCCGTCGTGCCGATCGCGTCGATCTCGAAGCTGATGACGGCGATGGTCGTGCTCGATTCGAAGTCGCCGATGACCGACCAGATCGAAGTCACGGACGAAGACCGTGACTATGAAAAGGGCACGGGCTCGCGCCTGTCGGTCGGCTCGGTGCTGTCGCGCGAAGACATGCTGCACATCGCGCTGATGGCGTCGGAAAACCGCGCGGCCGCCGCGTTGTCGCGTTACTACCCGGGTGGTCGTCCGGCATTCATCGCGGCGATGAACGCGAAGGCGAAGTCGCTCGGCATGGCCGATACGCACTTCGAGAATTCGACCGGCCTGTCGAGCTCGAACGTGTCGAGCGCGCGCGATCTGGTGAAGATGGTCAATGCGGCGTACCAGTACCCGATGATCCGCCAGTTCTCGACCGATCGCAGCTACGAGGTGTACACGGGCAAGCGCAATCTCGCCTACAACAGCACGAACGCGCTGATCCGCGGCAACGGCTCGTGGGACATCGGCCTGCAGAAGACGGGCTTCATCAACGAAGCAGGCGAATGCCTCGTGATGCAGGCGACGATCCACGGCCGGCCGATGGTGATGGTGCTGCTCGATTCGTTCGGCAAGTATTCGCGCTTCGCCGACGCGGCGCGCCTGCGCAACTGGCTCGATGCCGGCGGCGGCGAGCGCCTGACGGCGGCCAACACGCCGAACGGCGGGACCTGATCGTGCCGCGGCGGTTCGCCGCCGCGCCGACGGATGAAAAAAAGCCCCGCAATCGCGGGGCTTTTTCGTTTCGGAGAACCGGGGCCGGTGGCGCGGCTTACGCCTGCCGCTGCAGTCCGTCCGTATCCTTCGTGGGCGCCGGCCGGTAGCCGAGCGATTCCGAGATGGTGAGGGCCGTCCGGCTCAGCTGGCCAAGCCACGCGTCCTGCAGGCGATCGGCCGGTGCCGACAGCGACAGGCCCGCGACGAGCTTGCCCGAATCGTCGTAGATGCCGGCCGCGATACAGCGCACGCCGAGCTCCAGCTCCTCGTTGTCGCGTGCGCACGATTGCTGGCGGACGATCGTCAGCTCGCGCTCGAGCTTCGCGATGTCGGTGATGCTGTTCTGCGTATGGCCGGACAAGCCCGTGCGCGTTGCATAAGCACGCACGCGCGACGTTTCGTCCGCCGCGAGGAACAGCTTGCCGACCGACGTGAGGTGCAGCGGCGCGCGGCCGCCGATCGCGCGGACGACCTGCATCCCCGAGCGCTCCGAATACGCACGCTCGATATAGACGATCTCGTCGCCCTGGCGCACCGACAGGTTCACGGTCTGCCCGGTGAGGCGGTGCAGCTCGCGCATCGGCGTCAGCGCCGCGTCGCGTACCGACAGGCGCGCCTTCACGAGGTTGCCGAGCTCGAGCAGCCGCATGCCCAGACGGTACGTGCCAGGATCGGAGCGGTCGACGAGACGGCAGGTCACCATGTCGTTGAGGATGCGGTGCGCGGTCGACGGATGCAGCTCCGTGCGCTGCGCAAGCTCCTTCAGGCTGACAGGGTCGCTGTGCGCGGCGAGCGCGTCCAGCAACCGCATCATGCGTTCGATCACCTGGATCGACGTTTTTGAATCCGGGGTGGGTTGGCTCATGTCGGGGGAGAAATCGGTTGACGCGGCAGGCGGTGTTGCAACGATTGTATCTCGTATTGTGAAAAAAGCGAACGCCGTTCGAGGAAGTCCTCGTTTCGCGCACAGCGGGCTTGCGCGCGAACCGGCGTTGGTCTTGCTGGCCAAACGGCGGATAATGAGAGCCGTTTTCTCGAAGGAGCACGTATGCGAGTCGGTTTGTTCGTGACCTGCCTGGTCGATCTGATGCGTCCCGAAATCGGTTTCTCGGCGCTCAAGCTGATTCGCGACGCCGGTTACGAGGTGATCGTGCCGCCCGCGCAGACCTGCTGCGGCCAGCCGGCGTACAACTCGGGCGACCGCGCGCTCGCGCGCGATCTCGCGGAGAAGACGCTGCGCGAGTTCGAGCAGTTCGATTACGTCGTCGCGCCGTCCGGTTCGTGCGGCGGAATGATTCGCGCGCACTATGGCGACCTGTTCCGCGACGATCCCGAACTGATGGGGCGCTATGGGCGGTTCCAGCAGAAGGTCTACGAACTGACCGATTTCCTCGCGAACGTCGCCAGGGTTTCGCTCGAGCCGGGCGAATTCACCGGGCCCGTCACCTATCACGACTCGTGCTCGGGCCTGCGCGAGCTCGGCGTGAAGGCGCAGCCGCGCGCGCTGCTCGCGCAGCGCGGCGTCGCGCTCACCGAGATGAAGGACTGCGAGCACTGCTGCGGCTTCGGCGGCACGTTCGCGGTCAAGTACGGCGACATTTCGGCGGCCATCGCGGACGAGAAATGCGCGAACGTGCGGGCGTCGGGCGCGGGCGCCGTCGTGCTCGGCGATCTCGGCTGCATGCTGAACATCGAAGGGCGGTTGCGCCGCACCGGCGACCGCGACACGCGCGTGCTGCACGTCGCGCAGGTGCTGGCGGGCGACGTCTGACGCCCGGTTCCGCTCACTTTCCTCCCCGATACCGCGATGCAAGTCCAATCGATGCATTTCAAGGCGCGCGCCGGCCAGAAGCTGGCCGACCAGCGCCTGCAGCAGAACCTGAAGAAGCTGTCGACGAAGTTCGTGTCCGCGCGCGCCGACGCGATGACCGCGATCGACTTCCCGGCCACGCGCGCCGCGCTCAAGGCGCGCCGCAACCGCGCGCTGGAGAATCTCGACGTGTGGCTCGAGGCATTCGAGCGCGAGGCGACGCGACGCGGCACGACCGTGCTGTTCGCCGAAACGACCGCGGATGCCGCGCGGCTCGTGGCCGACATCGCGCGCCGTCACGACGTGAAGAAGGTCATCAAGACCAAGTCGATGGTGTCCGAGGAAATGCGCCTGAATGCGGTGCTCGCGGAGATGGGCGTGCAGTCGATCGAGACGGACCTCGGCGAATACATCCTGCAGATCAACGACAACGAGCCGCCGAGCCACATCATTGCGCCCGTCGTGCACAAGGACAAGGACGAGATCGCCGACCTGTTCGCGCGCACCCACCATCGCGAGCGGCTCACCGAGATTCCGGACATGACGCGCGAGGCGCGCGAAGTGTTGCGCCCGCATTTCATGTCGGCCGACATGGGCGTGACGGGCGGCAACTTCGTGATCGCCGAGACGGGTTCGGTCGCGATCGTGACGAACGAAGGGAACGAGGGGATGTGCACGGTGATGCCGCGCGTGCATGTCGCGGTGACGGGCATCGAGAAGGTGTTGCCGACGCTCGAGGATCTCGCGACCGCGATGCGCCTGCTGCCGCGATCCGCGACGGGGCAGAAGACGTCGAACTATTTCTCGCTGCTGACCGGGCCGCGCGGCCCGGGCGACGAGGATGGCCCCGAACACAACTACGTGGTGCTCGTCGACGGCGGCCGCACGGGGCTGATCGGTGGCGAGTTCCAGGAGATGCTGCGCTGCATCCGCTGCGGCGCGTGCATGAACCATTGCCCGGTTTACCAGAAGGTCGGCGGCCATGCATACGGCTGGGTCTATCCCGGCCCGATGGGCTCGGTGCTGACGCCGAGCTACGTTGGCCTCGACCGCGCGCTCGACCTGCCGCAGGCCGCCACGCTATGCGGCGAATGCGACAGCGTGTGCCCGGTCGGGATTCCGTTGTCCGGCCTGCTGCGCACGCTGCGCGAGAAGCAGGTCGAACGGCACCTGCGGCCGTGGCGCGAGCGGGCGGCGCTCGCCGCATGGGGTTTCTTCGCGCGGCGGCCGATGCTGTACGCGCTGACGACCAAGCTCGCGGTGCGCGTCCTCGAGCGGCTGGGCGGCAACGGCGGCACGCTGCGGCGCCTGCCGATGATGGGCGGCTGGATGGACACGCGCGACATGCCGACACCGACGGGGCGCACGTTCCGCGAACTCTACGCGGCATCGCAAAGCCACCTCGGCTGACGACTGTTCATCGGGCGGCAACAGTGCGTTCGCTATTTGCATATTTATCTCGATAGATGCGGTCTATAGAATCCTGTCTGTAGTCCCCGGAATTGGGTTTCGGGGAACGAGGTCAAGGAGGTCCGCATCATGAGAAAGACAATATCGATGTACTGGCCGCTGGTTATCGTGGTTCCGCTGGCCGCGGCTGCCTATCTGCACGCAATGGCCGATGCGCCGTCGCGCGGTCCGCTCGCGGTTCACCAGGCGTCCGCCGAGCTGGCGCGCGCGGTGTCGTTCGGGCTGGTCGACGACGCGGCGAAGCCGCTGCCGGCCGCATCCGGCGACGTCGTGCTCGCGGCGCCGAAGGCGCTGTAATGCACGGCGCCGTCGCTTTGCGCGGCGGCGCGATTTCGGGCGCCTTTGTATAATGGCGTGCTCTTCTCCCACGCGGTCCGCCGCGGCTTTTCGATAGTGCGATGACCCGCGTTGCGATCTGTTTCGTCTGTCTCGGCAACATCTGCCGTTCGCCCACTGCGGAAGGCGTGATGCGCCATCAGGTCGACGCGGCCGCGCTGGCCGACCGGATCGCGATCGATTCGGCCGGCACCGGCGACTGGCACGTGGGCGAGCCGCCCGACACGCGTGCACAGGCCGCCGCGCACAGCCGTGGCTACGATCTGTCGGCGCTGCGCGCGCGGCAGGTGAGTGCGGCCGATTTCGAGCGTTTCGACCTGTTGCTCGCGATGGACGAAGCCAATCTCGCGGAATTGCACCGGCGCTGCCCGCCGCAGCATCGCGACAAGGTGCGCCTGCTGATGGAATTCGCGGCGGACACGACCGAAACCGAAGTGGCCGATCCGTATTTCGGCGGCGCGCAGGGCTTCGAACAGGTGCTCGATCAGGTCGAACGCGCGTGCGCGGGCCTGCTGGAGACGCTTCGGGCCCGCACGGAGCGTTGATCGCGCGGTATTCAGCGATCTGCGAATACCCTATCAAAGGCATGGATACTTGACTAAATCTGTCAAATATTTATACTTGACCAAAATCGTCAAGATTGCAGTCCCCTAGACACCATGAGACTCACCACCAAAGGCCGTTTCGCCGTCACGGCGATGATTGACTTGGCACTGCGCCAGGAGCAGGGCCCGGTGACGCTTGCAGGCATCAGCCAGCGCCAGCGGATTTCGCTCTCGTATCTCGAACAGCTGTTCGGGAAGCTGCGCAGGCATGAAATCGTTGAATCCGTGCGCGGCCCGGGCGGCGGCTACAACCTCGCGCGTCGCGCGCAGGACGTCACCGTTGCCGACATCATCATTGCGGTCGATGAGCCGCTCGACGCCACGCAGTGCGGCGGCAAAGGCACGTGCGACGGCTCGAAGCAGCCCGACGGCCATTGCATGACGCACGAGCTGTGGTCGACGCTCAACCAGAAGATGGTCGAATACCTCGATTCGGTGTCGCTGCAGGATCTCGTCGATCAGCAGCGCGCACGCGAGGGTGCCCCCGCGGTGCTGCGCGATCGGCGCACGGCGGAGCCCGTCGCCGCGCCGGCCGAGCCGGTGCGCACGATGCCGCTCGGCCCCAATTCGGTGTTCAACATCGCGAGTTCGTGAGCGCCAAGGCGCCCGCCATACCCCATAACGCACATAGTCCCTGCACAGAATACCCGGAGCGACAGATGACCCAAGAGACTCTCCACCTGCCCATCTATATGGATTACAGCGCGACGACGCCCGTCGATCCGCGCGTGGTCGACAAGATGGTGCCGTACCTGCGCGAGCAGTTCGGCAACCCGGCGTCGCGCAGCCACGCATACGGCTGGGACGCGGAGCGCGCGGTCGAGGAAGCGCGCGAGCAGGTGGCCGCGCTCGTGAACGCGGATCCGCGCGAGATCATCTGGACGTCCGGCGCAACGGAATCGGACAACCTCGCCATCAAGGGTGCCGCGAACTTCTACAAGGGCAAGGGCAAGCACATCATCACGGTGAAGACCGAGCACAAGGCCGTGCTCGACACGTGTCGCGAGCTCGAGCGCGACGGTTTCGAAGTCACCTACCTCGACGTGAAGGATGACGGCCTGATCGACCTCGACGTGCTCAAGGCCGCGCTGCGCCCCGACACGATTCTCGTGTCCGTGATGCACGTGAACAACGAGATCGGCGTGATCCAGGACATCGAGACGATCGGTGAGATCTGCCGCGAGAAGGGCATCATTTTCCACGTCGACGCCGCGCAATCGACCGGCAAGGTCACGATCGACCTCGCGACGCTGAAGGTCGACCTGATGTCGTTCTCGGCACACAAGACCTACGGCCCGAAGGGCATCGGTGCGCTGTATGTGCGCCGCAAGCCGCGTGTGCGCATCGAAGCGCAGATGCACGGTGGTGGCCACGAGCGCGGCATGCGTTCGGGCACGCTGCCGACGCACCAGATCGTCGGCATGGGCGAAGCGTTCCGTATCGCGCGCGAGGAAATGGCGACCGAGAACGAGCGCATCCGCATGCTGCGCGACAAGCTGCTGCGCGGCCTGTCGCAGATCGAGGAAACGTACGTGAACGGCGACATGGAACAGCGTGTCCCGCACAACCTCAACATCAGTTTCAACTTCGTCGAAGGCGAGTCGCTGATCATGGCGATCAAGGACGTCGCGGTGTCGTCGGGCTCCGCGTGCACGTCGGCGTCGCTGGAGCCGTCGTACGTGCTGCGTGCGCTCGGCCGCAACGATGAGCTCGCACACAGCTCGATCCGCTTCACGGTCGGCCGCTTCACGACGGAGCAGGAAGTCGACTTCGTGATCAACCTGCTGAACAGCAAGATCGCGAAGCTGCGTGAACTGTCGCCGCTTTGGGAAATGCACCAGGAAGGCATCGATCTGTCGACGATCGAATGGGCCGCACACTAATACCGCATTGAATGCACCCGCGGGCGGATTGGCGCACGCAGACGTAACGAGTCAAGGAGTCTGAGTCATGTCTTACAGCAACAAGGTTCTGGATCACTACGAAAACCCGCGCAACGTCGGTTCGTTCGCGAAGGACGACGACACGGTCGGCACGGGCATGGTCGGCGCGCCGGCTTGCGGCGACGTGATGAAGCTGCAAATCCGCGTCGGCGCGGACGGCGTGATCGAAGACGCGAAGTTCAAGACCTACGGTTGCGGTTCGGCGATCGCGTCGAGCTCGCTCGTGACCGAATGGGTGAAGGGCAAGACGCTCGACGAGGCGCTCTCGATCAAGAACACGCAGATCGCCGAAGAGCTCGCACTGCCGCCGGTGAAGATTCACTGCTCGATCCTCGCGGAAGACGCGATCAAGGCAGCCGTGGCCGACTACAAGAAGCGCCACGACACGAAGGAAGGCGATCAGGCAGCGGCCTGAGCGGCATCGAGCGGCTTCAGAAGGAAACGCGGCGAACCCCGGTGGCGCGCCGCGGCAAGGACATCATGGCAATTACACTGACCGAAAAAGCAGCACAGCACGTCCAGAAATACCTCGTCCGTCGCGGCAAGGGGGTGGGCCTGCGGCTTGGCGTTCGCACGACCGGGTGCTCGGGGCTCGCGTACAAGCTCGAGTATGTCGACGAGCTGGCTCCCGAGGATCAGGTGTTCGAGAGCCATGGCGTGAAGGTCATCGTCGATCCGAAGAGCCTCGCGTATATCGACGGCACCGAGCTCGACTTCGCCCGCGAAGGCCTGAACGAAGGGTTCAAGTTCAACAACCCGAACGTGAAGGACGAGTGCGGCTGCGGCGAATCGTTCCGCGTGTGACGCGGATCTCCGCGCGATGCGGGCAAGAGGCGGCACGGGCCGCCTTTTTAATGTGCGGCGTTTGCCGCGCGACGAACCGGAATTGAACGCGACGATGGTCTCGCTGAAAGACAGCCACTTCGACCTGTTTCATCTGCCGGCGCAATTCGCGCTCGACGAGGCGGTGCTCGACGCCGCCTATCGGACGGTGCAGACGCAGGTGCATCCCGACCGCTTCGCGGCGGCCGGCGACGCGCAGAAGCGCATCGCGATGCAATGGGCCACCCGCGCGAACGAGGGGTATCGCACGTTGCGCGATCCGCTGAAGCGCGCGTCCTATCTGCTGTCGCTGCGCGGCGTCGACATCGGCGCGGAAAACAATACCGCGATGGAGCCCGCGTTCCTGATGCAGCAGATGGAGTGGCGCGAAAGCATCGAGGATGCCGCGGCCGCCCGCAATGTCGACGCGCTCGATGCGCTGCTTGCCGAGTTGCGCGACGAGAAGCGCGTGCGCGTCGAACGCCTCGGCACGCTGCTCGACAGCGGTGCCGATCAGGCTGCAGCAGAGGCCGTGCGCCAGCTGATGTTCATCGAACGGGTCGCGTCGGAAGTGGGCGCGCAGATCGAGCGCCTCGAAACTTAACCGCGTGCCTTGCGGCACGCGCAGCAAACGGGCCGAGCGCCCGAACGAACCAAGATGGCTTTACTGCAAATTTCCGAACCGGGCATGGCGCCGGCACCGCATCAGCGGCGACTCGCCGTCGGGATCGATCTCGGCACGACCAACTCGCTCGTCGCGGCCGTGCGCAACAGCGTGGCCGAAGTTCTGCCGGACGAAGCGGGCCGTGTGCTGCTGCCGTCGGTGGTCCGTTACCTCGAGAAGGGTGGCCGCCGCATCGGTCACGAAGCGAAAGAGCAGGCCGCGACCGATCCGCGCAACACGATCGTGTCGGTCAAGCGCTTCATGGGCCGCGGCAAGGCCGAGGTCGAAGGCGCGGCGAACGCGCCGTACGAATTCGTCGATGCGCCGGGCATGGTGCAGATTCGCACCATCGACGGTGTGAAGAGCCCGGTCGAAGTGTCGGCCGAGATTCTCGCGACGCTGCGCTATCGCGCCGAGGATTCGCTCGGCGACGATCTGGTCGGCGCGGTGATCACGGTGCCCGCGTATTTCGACGAGGCGCAGCGTCAGGCGACCAAGGATGCCGCGCGCCTCGCGGGCCTCAACGTGCTGCGCCTGCTGAACGAACCGACCGCCGCGGCGATTGCCTACGGCCTCGACAACGCGGCCGAAGGCCTCTACGCGGTGTACGACCTCGGCGGCGGCACGTTCGACCTGTCGATCCTGAAGCTGACGAAGGGCGTGTTCGAAGTGCTGGCTGCAGGCGGCGATTCCGCGCTCGGCGGCGACGATTTCGATCACGCGCTGTTCGGTCAGGTGCTCGCGCAGGCCGGCATCGACGCGAAGACGCTGGCGCCCGAGGACGTGCGTCTGCTGCTCGATCGCGTGCGCGTGCTGAAGGAAGCGCTGTCGTCCGCGCCGCAGGCGTCGCTCGACGTGACGCTGTCGGGTGGCCAGCATCTCGTGCAGACGATCTCGCACGACACGTTCGCGTCGCTCGTCGAGCCGCTCGTGCAACGCACGCTCACGCCGACCCGCAAGGCGCTGCGCGACGCGCAGGTGACGCCGGCCGACATCAAGGGCGTTGTGCTCGTCGGCGGCGCGACGCGCATGCCGGTGATCCGCGACGCGGTCGCGAAATACTTCGGCCAACCGCCGCTCGTGAACCTCGATCCGGACCAGGTCGTCGCGCTCGGCGCGGCGATCCAGGCCGACCTGCTCGCGGGCAACCGCGGCACCGGCGACGACTGGCTGCTGCTCGACGTGATTCCGCTGTCGCTCGGTGTCGAGACGATGGGCGGCCTCGTCGAGAAGATCATTCCGCGCAACTCGACGATTCCGGTCGCGCGCGCGCAGGAATTCACGACCTTCAAGGACGGCCAGACCGCGATGGCGATCCACGTCGTGCAGGGCGAGCGGGAGCTCGTCGCCGACTGCCGGTCGCTCGCACGCTTCGAGCTGCGCGGCATTCCGCCGATGACGGCCGGCGCCGCGCGGATTCGCGTGACCTATCAGGTCGACGCCGACGGCCTGCTGTCGGTGTTTGCGCGCGAACAACTGTCGGGCGTCGAGGCGTCGGTCGTCGTGAAGCCGTCGTACGGCCTTGCCGACGACGACATCGCGAAGATGCTCGAGGACAGCTTCAAGACCGCCGAAATCGACATGCGTGCACGCGCGCTGCGCGAAGCGCAGGTCGAGGCCCAGCGGATGCTCGAGGCGACGCAGGCCGCGCTGGCGGCCGACGGCGAATTGCTCGATGCGGACGAGCGCACGCAGGTCGACGCGCTCGCCGCGGCGCTGCGCGCGGTCGCGCAAGGCGACGATACGAATGCGATCGAAGCCGCGACCAAGACGCTTGCCGACGGCACCGACGAATTCGCGGCGCGCCGGATGGACAAGAGCATCAAGCGCGCGCTGTCGGGCCGCCGTCTCGACGAAATCTGAATCTACGAACTGCGCATCGGCCGGCGACGGCCCGCGCGATAATGAACCGTGCGGCGCCCGCCGCCGCACCCTGACTGACGGAACGGACATGCCTCAACTGGTGGTGCTGCCTCACGTCGAACTGTGCCCGGACGGTGCAGTGATCGACGCGACGCCCGGCAAGAGTATCTGCGACAACCTGCTCGACCATGGGATCGAGATCGAGCATGCATGCGAGAAATCGTGCGCGTGCACGACGTGCCACGTGGTGATCCGCGAAGGCTTCAACGATCTGACGCCGTCCGAGGAGGACGAGGACGATCTGCTGGATAAGGCGTGGGGCCTCGAGCCGACGTCGCGCCTGTCGTGCCAGGCGATCGTGAAGGAAGATTCGGACCTGGTGGTCGAGATTCCGAAGTACTCGATCAACCACGCGAAGGAAAACCACTGACAGGAACCGGAGGCAGGCGATGAAATGGACCGATTCGCGTGAAATAGCGATTGCGCTGGCGGACAAGCACCCGGACATCGACCCGCAGCGGATCAACTTCGTCGACCTGCGCCAGTGGGTGCTCGAACTCGACGGTTTCGACGACGATCCGAAGCACTCCGGCGAGAAGATCCTCGAAGCGATCCAGGCGCACTGGATCGACGAATCGGACTTCGACGAAGAGGACTGAGTACGGCGTGCACCGCAATGGCGCACTTGGCCTGCGATAAAAAACGGCTCGTGATTGCTCACGAGCCGTTTTTGTTTTCAGGTCGCGCCGCCCACGCACGACACGCGGGCAGGGAACGCTTACACGCCGACCAGCGTGCCGTTCTCGACCCGCACGCGCTGGCCCTGGCCGAACGGCGGTGCGTTGTGGTACGTGAACGTGCGCGTCGCGCCGCTTTCCATCTGCACTTGCACCTGATAGTCGGTTTCCGCGCGCACCTGCTTCTCGACCTGGTTGCCGGCGAGACCGCCGCCCAGCGCGCCGATGATCGTCATCGCGGTGCGGCCGTTACCGTGGCCGAACTGGTTGCCGAGCAGGCCGCCGGCCGCGGCGCCGCCCACGGCGCCGATCCCCGAGCTTTGGCCCGGCGTGCGCGTCTGCGTGATCGCGACGACCGTGCCGCAGCTCTGGCAGTAGGTCTGGGCAGGCGCCGACGGCTGCTGCGCGTATTGCGGCGGCTGCGGGGCCGCGGTGTGACGGCGGTGCGTCGTCGCCGGGCGCGGCGCGGGCTTCGGTTCGGCCTGCGCGATCGCCTTCTGCTGCGCGGCGGCTTGCGCGGCGGCCTGTTCGGCTGCCTGCTGCTGGGCTTGCGCGGCCAGCGCGGCGCTTGCCGCTGCGGCCGTATCGACGGCCGGCTGCGATGCGATCAGCGCAGCCTGGGTCTGGCCGTTCTGTTCGTTGCTGCTGCTGGCCTTCGGGAAGACGCCCGTGATTGCTGCCGTCGCCGCGAGGCTGGCGACGATGACGGCACCGGCTGCGGTGGCGATGAGCGGGTGGAGGCGTTGCTTTTGCGGCGTGGTCTGATTCTGGTTGTCCATTTTTTTCTCCGATGTCGATCCGGATCGGCACGTTGGCGCCGGGCCGGATCCCACGCTTCGGGAGCGAGCAGACTCGGCGTTCCTGCGCCTTGTTCTGGTCCCGTGGTCATGCGTGGTGACGCAAACGGAGTGTCGTATACCGGCGCGGGGCGCACCGTATCAAGGTGTAACGAATTGCAGCAGGGCGCCGGCGATCGTGACCGGGAAAACCCGGGGGAGGCCGTCGCGACGAGGGAATAAAACGGGGGAGGATCGAGAGCCGGCCGACGCCGGCTGGCGGGATTTACGCGTCGTTACAAAGCTGATGCGTGCGCGCCACGGGGCGCGGCGCACACGCGGGCGCGGCGATCAGTCTTCGCGGCGCAGATGGGGGAACAGCAGCACGTCGCGGATCGTCGGGCTGTCGGTCAGCAGCATCACGAGACGGTCGATGCCGATCCCGCAGCCGCCGGTCGGAGGCATCCCGTATTCGAGCGCGCGGATGTAGTCGGCGTCGAAGAACATCGCTTCCTCGTCGCCCGCATCCTTCTGCTCGACCTGCTTCTTGAAGCGCGCGGCCTGGTCTTCCGGATCGTTCAGCTCGGAGAAGCCGTTCGCGATCTCGCGGCCGGTCATGAACAGCTCGAAACGCTCGGTGATGCCCGGCACCGTATCCGATGCGCGTGCGAGCGGCGACACCTCGACCGGATAGTCGATGATGAACGTCGGCTCCCAGAGTTGCGCTTCGGCCGTTTCCTCGAACAGCGCGAGCTGCAGCGCGCCGATGCCTGCGTTCAGGAACGCCGGCTGCGACACGTCGACGCCGAAGCGCTTCAGTTCGGTGCGCACGAACGCGTCGTCCGACAGCTGGCCGTCGGTGTACTGCGGCGCGTACTTCTGGATCGCCTGCGTGATCGTCAGCCGATGGAACGGCTTCGCGAGGTCGAGCTCGCGGCCCTGGTACTGGATCGTCGCGGTGCCGAGCGCATCGATCGCCGCCTGGCGGATCAGCTGCTCGGTGAAGTCCATCAGCCAGCGATAGTCGGTGTACGCGGCGTAGAACTCCATCATCGTGAATTCCGGGTTGTGACGCGGCGACACGCCTTCGTTCCGGAAGTTACGGTTGATCTCGAACACGCGCTCGAAGCCGCCGACGATCAGGCGCTTCAGGTACAGCTCCGGCGCGATGCGCAGGAACATCTGCATGTCGAGCGCGTTGTGATGCGTGACGAACGGCTTCGCCGTTGCGCCGCCCGGGATCGGGTGCAGCATCGGCGTCTCGACTTCCATGAAGTCGGCCGAATCCATGAACTTGCGGATCGACGCGATCGTCTTGGTGCGTGCGCGGAACGTGTCGCGCGTTTCCGGCGTGACGATCAGGTCGACGTAGCGCTGGCGGTAGCGCATTTCCTGGTCGGAGAGGCCGTGGAACTTGTCCGGCAGCGGACGCAGCGCCTTCGACAGCAGGCGCAACTCCTTGCACTGGACCGACAGCTCGCCCTTGTTGGTGCGGAACAGCACGCCGCGCGCGGCGACGATGTCGCCGAGGTCCCACTTCTTGAATGCGTCGTAGGTTTCCGCGCCGACGTCGTTCGGCGTCACGAAGAACTGGATCTGGCCCGAACCGTCCTGCACCGTCGCGAAGCTCGCCTTGCCCATCACGCGCTTGAGCATCATGCGGCCGGCGACCGACACCTCGACCGGGTTCGCTTCGAGCGCGGCCTTGTCCGAGTCGGCGAATTTCACCTGGAGATCGGCCGCGTGATGCGTCGGCCGGAAATCGTTCGGGTAGGCGACGCCTTGCTCGCGCAAGGCGCGCAGCTTCTCGCGGCGCTCGGCGATGATCTGGTTTTCGTCCGCTGCGACGGCGGGCTGCGTTTGGGTCGGTTCGGTCATGATGGTCGGAATTCGGATTGGTGCGGCAACGCAAACGGGAAGGGCGGCGCGGCCAGGCCGCGCCGCGGCGCTTACACGCCCTGTTTGAGGCTCGCGCTGATGAAGTCGTCGAGATCGCCGTCGAGCACCGCGCGGGTGTTGCTCATTTCGACGTTCGTGCGCAGGTCCTTCACACGGCTCTGGTCGAGCACGTACGAGCGGATCTGGTGACCCCAGCCCACGTCGGTCTTGCTCGACTCGAGCTTGTCCTGCTCGGCCTGACGCTTGCGCATTTCGGCTTCGTACAGGCGCGACTTCAGCATCGCCATCGCTTCGGCGCGGTTGCGGTGTTGCGAGCGGTCGTTCTGGCACTGCACGACGATGCCGGTCGGCATGTGCGTGATCCGCACGGCCGAGTCGGTCTTGTTGATGTGCTGGCCGCCCGCGCCCGACGCGCGGTAGGTGTCGATGCGCAGGTCGGCCGGGTTCACCTCGACTTCGATCGAGTCGTCGATTTCCGGATACACGAACACCGACGAGAACGACGTGTGGCGGCCGCCCGACGAATCGAACGGCGACTTGCGCACGAGGCGGTGAATGCCCGTTTCGGTGCGCAGGTAGCCGTACGCGTATTCGCCCGAGACCTTGACCGTCGCGTTCTTGATGCCGGCGACGTCGCCGTCGGACTCTTCGAGCACCTCGGCCTTGAAGCCCTTGCGTTCGCAGTAGCGCAGGTACTGGCGCAGCAGCATCGACGCCCAGTCGCACGCCTCGGTGCCGCCGGCGCCGGCCTGGATATCGATGAAGCAGTTGTTCGGGTCGGCCGGGTTCGAGAACATCCGGCGGAACTCGATGTCGCCGACGCGCGCTTCGAGTTTCGCGGCATCGTCTTCCGACGCGACGAGGGTATCTTCGTCGCCTTCCTCGCGAGCCATCTCGAACAGGTCGAGCGCGTCGCGCAGGTCGCTATCGAGCACCGTCAGCGTCGAGACGACGCCGTCGAGCAGCTTCTTTTCGCGGCCGAGTGCCTGGGCGTTCTTCGAATCGCTCCAGACGTTCGGGTCTTCCAGTTCCTTGTTGACTTCAATCAGACGCGCAGCTTTGGCGTCGTAGTCAAAGATACCCCCGGAGCTCGCCCGCGCGATTGCGCAGGTCGAGCAGGGAGCTTTCGATCGCGTTGAGACGTTCCGCTTCCATGATCGCTCGCTATTCTTGCTTCGTAAAAAAGCGGAATTATAGCCGATCGGCAGGGTTGCCCGGTGACGCGAATGGTGCCCGCATGCGCGCCGCGGCCCCGTCCGGCGCGGCAGGCATGCGTTGGCGGGCACCGCGGGCCGGGCGGCCCGCGCTCAGCCGGCCGCGTGCTCGACGATCAACTGGACGCGCGTGACGCCGTTCCACGTGTCGGCGACGAGGCGGTATGCGATCAGCGCGCTCGCCGGCAGCGGCTCGGTGTGGTTGAACCAGATCGCGTTGAAGCGCTGGCGGCCGCGCGCAAGCTGCAGCTTCAGGTGCTTGTCCTTCACGAGCGACTGCGACACGACGTCGAATTCGCCCGAGAAAAGCGGGGCCGGAAAACCTTGCCCCCAGACGGCCTCGTCGAGCAGCCCGACGAACTGCGGCGTGAAATACGCATCCTCGAGTTCGCCGTCGGTCTCGATCACGCGGGCGAGCGCGTCGTCGGACAGCCATTCGCGCGCAACGGCCTCGAACGCGGCCGCGAAGCGCGGCACGTTCTCGGTGTCGAGCGTGAGGCCGGCCGCCATTGCGTGGCCGCCGAACGCGACGATCAGGTCCGGTTCGCGTTTCGACACGAGGTCGAGCGCATCGCGCAGGTGAAAACCGGCGATCGACCGGCCCGAACCCTTGACGCGCTTGCCTTCCTCGTCGGCGTGCGCGAACGTGAACGACGGGCGGTGGAATTTTTCCTTGAGCCGGCCGGCGACGATGCCGATCACGCCCTGGTGCCACTCGGGGTTGAACAGCGTGATCGTGCACGCGTCTGCCGGGTCGACGTCGGCGAGATCGGCGAGCGCCTGCTGCTGCATGCCGGCCTCGATCTCGCGGCGCTCGCGGTTCATCACGTCGAGCTGCTGCGCGAGATCCCACGCGCGGCCGATGTCGTCGGTGATCAGGCACTCGATGCCGAGCGACATGTCGGAGAGCCGCCCCGCGGCGTTCAGTCGCGGGCCGAGGCCGAAGCCGAGGTCGAAGCCCGACGCGGTGCGCGCTTCGCGCGCGGCGGCGCGGAACAGCGCGGCGATGCCCGGCTGCATGCGGCCGTTGCGGATGCGCTGCAGCCCCTGTGCGACGAGCACGCGATTGTTGCCGTCGAGCCGTACGACGTCGGCGACGGTGCCGAGCGCGACGAGGTCGAGCAGGCCGTCGAGGCGCGGCTCGGCTTCCTTGCTCGCGAATGCGCCGCGGCGGCGCAGCTCGGCACGCAGCGCGAGCAGCACGTAGAACATCACGCCGACGCCGGCGATATTCTTGCTCGGGAACGCGCAGCCGGGCTGGTTCGGGTTGACGATCGCACGGGCGGCGGGCAGCGCGTCGCCGGGCAGGTGGTGGTCGGTCACGAGCACGTCGATGCCGCGCGCGTTCGCGGCTTCGACGCCCGCGACGCTCGCGATCCCGTTGTCGACGGTGATCAGCAGATCGGGCTTGCGCGCGGCCGCGAGCTCGACGATCTCGGGCGTGAGGCCGTAGCCGTATTCGAAGCGGTTCGGCACCAGGTAGTCGATTTGCGCGCCGAACATGCGCAGGCCGCGCACCGCGACCGCGCATGCGGTCGCGCCGTCGCAGTCGTAGTCGGCGACGACCAGCAGGCGTCGCTGGTCGGCGATCGCGTCGGCGAGCAGCGACGCCGCGTCGGCGCAGCCTTTCAGCTCGGTGGGCGGAACGAGGCGCGCGAGTGCGGTCTCGATGTCGGTCGGGGACTGCACGCCGCGCGACGCGTAAAGGCGCGCGAGCACGGGATGCAGGCCGTGACGCGCGAGCACTTCTGCGTCGGCGGGCGCGACGGGGCGGGTAACGATCCGGGTCATTCGGGCTCTGCTTGTTATTCGAACAGGGAGGCGAGCGCGCGGCGGCGCCAGAACTTGCGCAGGTCGCCGCGCGTCGCGTGTAGCGTCACGGAACTCGTGTCGCCGCACAGCGTGAAATCGACGCTTGCCAGCGCGCCGTCCTGCAGCGCGGCGAGGGCCGGTGCGAACCAGTCGCGCTCGAGCGCGGCGAGCCCATCGTGCCAGCGTGCCCAGTCCTGCTCGATGAACGGGGTGGTGAGCGCCGGCAGTTCGACGAGCGTCGCGCCGTCGGCGGCGGGCAGCGTGCCGAACGCGGCCGGGGCAGGGCCGGCTTCGGCTTGCGCGGCGCGCGCGAGGCCGAGCGCCGCGGGCGATTCGGACAGCACGCGCGCGAACGGCTTGCCGACCGGCTTCAGCGTGCCCTGCGCATGGAACCAGATCGAATTTACGGCCGGCAGGCCACGCGCCTCGCGGGCTTCGTTGACCGGGTGCTGGAACCACGCCATCTGCACTTCGTTCTGCAGTTTCATCCACATCCGCGAGCGCTCGCCCGTGTGGGCCTCGTGCGGCAGCCAGATCTCGATGTTGCGGCCGCTCGCGCGCAGCGGCGCGGCGCCGGCGAGCCGGGCGAGCTGTTCGCTCGACAGGTACCAGCGCGCCGGATTCGGCGCTTCGAGCCGCACGCCGAGCTCCTCGATCAGCGGCCGCGCGACCGCGAGCAGTGCGGCGGCGTCGCCGTCGTCGAGCGCGAGGGCGGCCGGATCGACGAGCACGAGGTGATCGTGCGCGATTTCGACGTGCACGGGCTCGACGCACGCCCACGCTTGCGCGCCGGGGTCGCCGCCGTCCGCCAGCAGCATGTAGGGCGCGAGCGGCGCTTCGTCCGCGGCGTTGCCCCGGGTCGCGCCGAACTGGCGGGCCAGCCAGCGCTCGTGCGGCAGCGTGCGCTGGAAGTCCTCGCCGGCCACGCGCTCGACGAGACTCGCGCGGGCGAGCAACTTTTCGAGCGCGGGGCTGTCCAGCGTGTGCAGGGACGAGGCCGCATCGGCCGCCGACGGCAGCGCGAACGGAACGAGAAAATGGAGGCGTCGGTCGTGCATGATGGTGCGCATTGTATGGCAAACTGCGCGCGTGATCGGGCCGGCTGACGGCCCGTTCGCGTCCGGCGGCCGTTTTCCGACCGTGCCCGGGCCGGTGGCCGCCGCCGGGCGGCGGTCCGGCCGCGGGGCGTCTCCCCGCCGTAACCAGCAGAAAGGATTCGCTTGAAACTTCCGTACGAATGGCAGATCGGCTGGCGCTACACGCGCGCCGGCAAACGCACGACCGGCAACGGCTTCATTTCCTTCATCGCGCTCGTGTCGATGCTCGGGATCGCGCTCGGCGTCGCGGCGCTGATCGTCGTGCTGTCGGTGATGAACGGCTTCCAGAAGGAAGTGCGCGACCGCATGCTGTCGGTGCTCGCGCACGTCGAGGTGTTCTCGCCGACGGGCTCGATGCCCGACTGGCAACTGACTGCGCAGGAAGCACGCCGCAATCCGTCGGTCGTCGGCGCGGCGCCGTACGTCGATGCGCAGGCGCTGCTGACGCGCCAGGACGCGGTGAGCGGCGTGATGCTGCGCGGCGTCGAGCCGACGCTCGAGCCGCAGGTGTCCGACATCGGCAAGGACATGAAGGCCGGGCAGCTCGCCGCGCTCGTGCCGGGCCAGTTCGGCATCGTGCTCGGCGACGCGCTCGCCGGCAACCTCGGCGTGACGATCGGCGACAAGGTCACGCTCGTCGCGCCCGAGGGCTCGATCACGCCGGCCGGCATGATGCCGCGCCTGAAGCAGTTCACGGTCGTCGGCGTGTTCGAGTCGGGCCATTACGAATACGACAGCACGCTCGCGATGATCAACATCCGCGACGCCGAGGCGCTGTTCCGGATGTCCGCGCCGACCGGCGTGCGGCTGCGGCTGACGGACATGCAGAAGGCGCCGCAGGTCGCGGTCGAGCTGTCGCATACGCTGTCGGGCAGCCTGTACATCCGCGACTGGACCCAGCAGAACAAGACGTGGTTCTCGGCCGTGCAGATCGAGAAGCGGATGATGTTCATCATCCTGACGCTGATCATCGCGGTGGCCGCGTTCAACCTCGTGTCGTCGCTCGTGATGACGGTGACCAACAAGCAGGCCGACATCGCGATCCTGCGCACGCTCGGCGCGCAGCCGGGTTCGATCATGAAGATCTTCGTCGTGCAGGGCGTGACGATCGGTTTCGTCGGCACGGCGTCGGGCGTCGCGCTCGGCTGCCTGATCGCATGGAGCATCCCGTGGCTGATCCCGATGATCGAGCATCTGTTCGGCGTGCAGTTCCTGCCGCCGTCCGTGTACTTCATCAGCGAGTTGCCGTCCGAACTGGTCGCGAGCGACGTGATCCGGATCGGGCTGATCGCGTTCGTGCTGTCGGCCGTCGCGACGCTTTATCCGAGCTGGCGCGGCGCGAAGGTGAAGCCGGCGGAGGCGCTCCGCTATGAATGACCGCGCGACCGCATTCGCGGATTCACGACAACACAACAGACAGGATTCGGCAGGTATGCAGGAATACGTGCTTCAGGCGCGCGGGATCACGAAGGCGTTCGTACAGGGCGGCTTCAACGTGCAGGTGCTCAGCAATACCGAACTGACGGTGCGTCGCGGCGAGAAGCTCGCGGTCGTCGGCGCGTCGGGTTCCGGGAAAAGCACGCTGCTGCACGTGCTGGGCGGGCTCGACGAGCCGAGCGCGGGCGAAGTGTCGCTGCTCGGCAAGCCGTTTACGCAACTCGCCGAACGCGAGCGCAACGAGTTGCGCAACCGCGCGCTCGGCTTCGTCTACCAGTTCCATCACCTGCTGCCCGAATTCACCGCGCTCGACAACGTCGCGATGCCGCTGCGCATCCGCCGGATGACGACCGAGGATGCACGCGAGCAGGCCCAGACGATGCTCGAGCGGGTCGGTCTCGGCCCGCGCGCGAAGCACCGGCCGGGCGAGCTGTCGGGCGGCGAGCGGCAGCGCGTCGCGATCGCGCGCGCGCTGGTCACGAAGCCGGCATGCGTGCTCGCTGACGAGCCGACCGGCAACCTCGACGGCACGACGGCCGACACGGTGTTCAACCTGATGCTCGAACTGTCAGAGACGCTCGAAACGAGCTTCGTGATCGTCACGCACGATCCCGATCTCGCCGCGCGCTGTGACCGCATCATGCGGCTGCGCGACGGCGTGCTGCACGAGGAGCCGGCGCTGCCGGTCTGAACGCACGCCCTTCGCGCGGTGCCGGGTGCATCCCGGCACCGCGCAAGGGCGCAGGAATGCTGCCATGTGGATCGATACGCACTGCCATCTCGATGCCGCCGAGTTCGACGCCGACCGCGACGCGGTCGTGCGTGCGGCGTGCGCGGCCGGCGTGTCGCGCATCGTGATCCCGAGCATCGGGCGCGACAACTTCACGACGGTGCGCGAACTCGCGCAGCGCACACCGGGCGCGGTCTATGCGCTCGGCATCCATCCGATGTATACGCCGCAGGCGCGCGACGAGGATCTCGACCGGCTGCGCATGGAGATCGAGGCGAGCCTCGACGATCCGCGTTTCGTCGCGATCGGCGAGATTGGTCTCGACTATTTCGTGCCGGGGCTCGACGAAGAGCGGCAGCAGTTCTTCTATCAGGGGCAGCTCAAGCTGGCGCGCGAATTCGACCTGCCCGTGCTGTGCCACGTGCGCAAGTCGCAGGATCGCGTGCTCGCCGGGCTGCGCCGGTTCGGCGTGCGGCGCGGCATCGCGCATGCCTTCAACGGCAGTTTTCAGCAGGCTGACGCGTATCTCGCGCAGGGGCTCCATCTCGGCTTCGGCGGCAACGTGACCTTCGCACGCGCGCTGCAGATTCGCCGGCTCGCGGCGCAATTGCCGCTCGACGCGATCGTCGTCGAGACGGATGCGCCCGACATCGCGCCCGAATGGGCGTACAAATCCCGCAATACCCCCGACCAGGTGCCGCGCATCGGCGATGTGCTCGCCGAACTGCGCGGTCTGGACGCCAGTTCACTCGGTCTATCCACTTCGGCCAACGCACTCGCCGCGCTGCCGCGACTCGCCCTTTCGTCCGCATAATCGTTGCTGGTAGGTGCCGCATTCGTCAGGGCGGCACCCGGTCGACGAGGAGGCGGGATGCGCGTGTGGTGGATCGCGTTCGCGCTCGGCGTCGTCGTGCTGCAGCGGCAGGCGGCGTTGCCGGGCGCGATCGGATGGGCGGCCGGTGCGCTCGCGCTCGCGGGCTGCATGGCTTTGGGCGCGTGGTGCATGCGTCACCCGCGCACGCGTGCGACCGTCGCGCTCGGATGGGGTGTGTGCGCAATCGCGGCCTGCGTGGCGGGGTTCGGTTATGCGGCCGCGCGGGCCGAATGGCGGCTGAGCGACAGCCTGCCCGTCGAATGGGAAGGGCGCGACATCGTCGTCACCGGCGTGATCCGGGGGTTGCCCGTCGTGGACGAGACGGGCGCGCGACTGCTGTTCGCGGTCGAGTCGAACGATGCGGGGCTGGCCCGTTTTCCTCCGTTGATCCGGTTGTCGTGGCGCGCGTATGGCCCATCCGCGACACGCGATCCGCTTCCCGACCTGCGTGCCGCGCAGCGCTGGCGCTTCGTCGTGCGCCTGAAGCACCCGCACGCCGAGGCCAATCCCGGCGTGCGCGACAGCGAGGCGGCGTGGCTTGCCGCAGGCATTCGCGCGATCGGTTATGTCAGCGCGCCCGGGCGGGCCGAATTGCTCGATGCGCGCGCAGCGGGATGGCGTGCAACGATCGATCGGCTGCGCGACGCGCTGCGGGCACGCATCGGCGAGACGCTCGGGGTCGACGCCGGTCATCGCGGTATCGTCGCCGCGCTTGCGATCGGCGATCAGTCGGGCATCGGCGACGACGACTGGCGCGTGCTGCGCAACACCGGCACGAGCCATCTGGTCGCGATTTCCGGTCTGCATGTCGGGCTCGTCGGCGCAATCGCGGGCGGGCTCGTGGCGATGGTCTGGCGGCGCGTGCGCTGGCGCGCGCGGGCCGCGACGCTCGTGTTGCCGGCGCCGTACGCGGCGTCGCTTGCCGCGCTGGCGGCCGCGGCCGGTTATGCGGCGCTCGCAGGCTTCAACGTGCCGGCGCAGCGCGCATGGTGGATGATCGCGGCGGGCGGCGTCGCGTATCTGGCCGGGCGCAGCGTACCGACCTCCGCGGTGTGGTGCGCGGCAATCGGCGGCGTGCTGCTCGCCGATCCCTGGGCCGTGCTGTCGGCCGGGTTCTGGTTGTCGTTCGGGGCGGTCGGCGTGATCCTGCTGACCGTTGCCGGCTGGCGCGCGGCGCGCGAGGTCGACGCGGAGGACGTCGAGCGGGACGCTACGCCTGACCTGTCGAGCCGGTTGCGCGCGTGGGGCACGCGCGTCGCGCGCCGTGTCGCCGAGGCCACGCGCGTGCAGTACGCGGTGACGATCGGTCTCGCGCCGCTGACGGCGGCGTGGTTCGCGCAGATTTCCCTGTCAGGTCCGTTCGGCAATGCGTTCGCGATTCCGTGGGTGAGCACGGTCGTGACGCCGATCGTGCTGGCCGGCATCGCGTTGCCCGCGCCGCTCGATGCGCTCGCGTTCCGGCTCGCGCATGCGGCGCTCGAACCGATGATGGTGCTGCTCGGGCACCTCGCCGACTGGCCTGCCGGCGTGTTCTGGCTGCGCATGCCCGACTGGCCGGTGCTGGCGCTGGCATGCGTGGGCGTCGCATGGGCGCTGATGCCGCGCGGCTGGCCGTTGCGCTGGGCGGCGCCGCTCACGTGGCTGCCGCTCGTCGCGCCGGCGGCCGATGCGCCGCCGCCGGGCGGTTTCCGGCTGACCGTGCTCGACGTCGGGCAGGGCGCGTCGGTGCTGGTGGAGACCGCGCGGCGGACCTTGCTGTTCGACGCGGGGCCGGGCGCGGAGTCGACCCACGCCGGTGCGCGGATCGTCGCGCCGGCGTTGCGCTCGCGCGGCATCGCGGTGATCGACTCGCTCGTGCTCAGTCACGCGCACGCCGATCACACGGGCGGCGTGCCGGCCGTCTATGCGGTAGCCGACGTGCGCCAACTGCTGGCCGGCATTTCGCCGAAGAGCGGGCTGTGGCGCGATGCGGCCGCCGCCGGCGTTGCCGACCGGCTGCCGTGCGCGGCCGGGCAGCGCTGGACCTGGGACGGCGTCGTCTTCACGATGCTCTGGCCGCACGGCGGTCCGGGCACGGGTTCGCCGAACGGGCAGTCGTGCGTGCTGCGCATCGACGCGGGCGGTACGTCCGCGTTGCTGACGGGCGACATCGAAGCGCCCGCCGAACGCCAGCTCGTGGACACTGCGCGCGACGCGCTGGCTGCGCAGATCCTGGTCGTTCCGCACCACGGCAGCCGCACGTCGTCGGTCGAGCCTTTCCTCGATTCGGTCGGGCCGCGCGTCGCGGTATTTCCTGTAGGCTATCGCAATCGTTTCGGGCATCCGCACCGGAGCGTCCTCGCGCGTTACGAGGCGCGCGGGATTCCGCTGCCGCGCACGGATCGCGACGGCGCCGTGCGGTTCGACGTCGCGCCGGCCGATGGCGGGTTCGCTTTCGAGCGTCATCGCGACGGCCAGCGGCGATACTGGATGGACCGGTGACCTCGGCGAAGGCCGCTTATCAAGAAAGCATGGGACGGGAGTAAGCGCCAAAACCCTCACTCCCGTCGACCGCGAAGCATGAGGCCGGAATAGGCGCTAAAGCGCCAACTCCGGTCGACAAAGGAGACATCGGCGTTTGAAGGACATCCTCCATTTCTCGCATGCGAACGGCTTTCCGGCATCGACGTACCGGACGATCTTTGCCGAACTGGCCGACGACTACGAGCTGCGCTACATCGAACGGATCGGTCACGACCGTCGTTATCCGGTGACGCGCGACTGGCCGCATCTCGTCGAGCAGCTGCTCGACGATATCGGCAGCCGCTACGAGCGTCCCGTCTGGCTCGTCGGCCATTCGCTCGGCGGTTACCTGTCGCTGATGGCCGCGCTGAAGAAGCCGCAATGGGTGCGCGGGGTTGTGATGATCGATTCGCCGATCATCGCCGGCTGGCGCGCCGGCGCGTTGCGCGCGAGCCAGTGGGCGGGGCTCGACGAGCGGCTGTCGCCGGCCGCCGCGACGCGCAACCGGCGCACGCGCTGGGTGAGCCGCGACGAAGTCTGGCGGCACTTCCGCGAGAAGCCCGCGTTCGCGCGCTGGGACGAACGGATGCTGGCCGACTACATCGACTACGGCATTCCGCAGGCCGGCGCCGACGGCGAGCGTGCGCTCGCGTTCGACCGGCAGGTCGAATACCTGATCTACCGGACGTTGCCGCACACGCTCGGCCCGCGGCTCGCGCACGGCGCGCCGGTGCCGCTCGGTTTCCTCGCCGGCACGCGTTCGCGCGAGGTGCGCCAAGTCGGGCTCGACGCGACTCGGCGTGCGGCGCGCGGCCGCGTCGAATGGCTCGAGGGCAGTCACCTGTTCCCGATGGAGCGGCCGCTCGAGACCGCCCGCGCATTGCAGCGGATGCTGAATTCGCTGAAGGCGGAGGAGGGTGAGGTTTCGCGGGGTGGCGCCCCGCTGGCCAGGCGCGCGTGACGCGTCGTCCGGCCGCCGGGCACGCGCCGCGGCACGTGAGGTCGCGCCGTCCGTCCGACCGGTTTGCCCCGGCTCGAAAGGCCGGCGCGGGTCCGCACGAAAGGGCGCGATCACCGCGTGTCGTCCCGGCAATTGCTGAGAAAAGGGCGGGCTTTACGGTATAATCCGTTTTTCCCGCGAGCATCCAGCGATGACCAAATATGTTTTCGTCACCGGCGGCGTAGTTTCTTCCCTTGGCAAGGGTATTGCCGCCGCTTCCCTCGCCGCGATCCTTGAATCGCGCGGTCTGAAAGTCACCCTCCTCAAACTCGATCCGTACATCAACGTCGACCCCGGCACGATGAGCCCGTTCCAGCACGGGGAAGTGTTCGTGACGGAAGACGGGGCGGAGACGGACCTCGACCTCGGCCACTATGAGCGCTTCATCAGCACGAAGATGCGCAAGGCCAACAACTTCACGACCGGCCAGATCTACGAATCGGTGATCCGCAAGGAACGCCGCGGCGACTATCTCGGCAAGACCGTGCAGGTCATTCCGCACATCACGAACGAAATCCAGGCGTTCATCGAGCGCGGGGCCGCATCGGCCACCTGCGGCGAGCCGGACGTCGCGATCGTCGAGATCGGCGGCACGGTCGGCGACATCGAGTCGCTGCCGTTCCTCGAGGCCGCGCGCCAGATGAGCCTGCGCCTCGGCCGCAACAGCGCGTGCTTCGTGCACCTGACGCTCGTGCCGTACGTCGCGACGGCCGGCGAACTGAAGACGAAGCCGACCCAGCACAGCGTGCAGAAGCTGCGCGAGATCGGCATCCTGCCGCACGTGCTGCTGTGCCGTGCGGACCGCCGCATTCCCGACGACGAATCGAAGAAGATCTCGATGTTCTCGAACGTGCCGGAAGACGCCGTGATTTCGGTGTGGGACGCCGACAGCATCTACAAGATTCCGCAGATGCTGCACGACCAGGGCCTCGACAAGATCATCTGCGAGGAGCTGAAGCTGTCGCCGCACGATGCCGACCTGAGCATGTGGTCGGAACTCGTCGAGAAGCTGGAGAACCCGAAGCACGAAGTGACGATCGGCATGGTCGGCAAGTACGTCGACCTGACCGAGTCGTACAAGTCGCTGATCGAGGCGCTGCGCCACGCACAGCTGCACACGTCGACCAAGGTCAACATCGAGTACATCGACTCGGAAGAGATCGAGTCGAACGGCGTCGACAGCCTGAAGCACCTCGACGCGGTGCTGGTCCCGGGCGGTTTCGGCCGTCGCGGCACCGAAGGCAAGATCGCGGCGATCCGCTATGCGCGCGAGGCGAAGGTGCCGTATCTCGGCATCTGCCTCGGCATGCAGCTCGCGGTGATCGAGTTCGCGCGCGACGTCGTCGGCCTGAAGCAGGCGAACAGCACGGAATTCGATCCGGACACGCCGGAACGCGTGGTCGCGCTGATCACCGAGTGGTTCGACCGCGACGGCAAGGTCGAGACGCGCACCGAGGAATCCGATCTCGGCGGCACGATGCGCCTCGGCTCGCAGCGCTGCCCGATCAAGCCCGGCACGATGGCGGAAGAAATCTATGGCAAGGACGTGAACGAACGCCATCGCCACCGTTATGAAGTCAATAACCGCTTCGTGCCCCAGCTCGAAGCCGGCGGCCTTATCATCAGCGCCCGTACCCCGAGCGAGGATCTGCCGGAAATGATGGAACTGCCGCGTTCGATGCACCCGTGGTTCGTCGGCGTCCAGTTCCACCCGGAATTCACGTCCACGCCGCGTGACGGTCATCCCCTCTTCAAGTCGTTCGTCGAAGCCGCGCTGGCCGGCAAGCAAGCGCGCGGAGTGAAAGCATGAAGCTGTGCGATTTCGAGGTTGGTCTCGACAAGCCGTTTTTCCTGATCGCGGGTACCTGCGTCGTCGAGTCGGAGCAAATGACGATCGACACGGCGGGCCGCCTGAAGGAAATCTGCGAGAAGCTGAACGTACCGTTCATCTACAAGTCGTCCTATGACAAGGCGAACCGCAGCTCGGGCAAGTCGTTTCGTGGCCTCGGAATGGACGAGGGCCTGCGGATCCTGTCCGAGGTGAAGCGTCAGCTCGGCCTGCCGGTGCTGACCGACGTGCATTCGATCGACGAGATCGAGCAGGTCGCGTCGGTCGTCGACGTGCTGCAGACGCCCGCGTTCCTGTGCCGCCAGACCGACTTCATCCATGCGTGCGCGCGCTCGGGCAAGCCCGTCAACATCAAGAAGGGCCAGTTCCTCGCGCCGCACGACATGAAGAACGTGATCGACAAGGCGCGCGACGCGGCCCGTGAAGCCGGGCTGTCGGACGACCGCTTCATGGCGTGCGAGCGCGGTGTCTCGTTCGGCTACAACAATCTCGTGTCGGACATGCGTTCGCTCGCGATCATGCGCGAGACGAACGCGCCGGTCGTGTTCGACGCGACCCACTCGGTGCAGCTGCCGGGCGGGCAGGGCACGAGCTCGGGCGGCCAGCGCGAATTCGTGCCGGTGCTCGCGCGTGCGGCGGTCGCGACGGGCGTCGCGGGCCTCTTCATGGAAACGCACCCGAATCCGGCCGAGGCGAAGTCGGACGGCCCGAACGCGGTGCCGCTGAACCGCATGGGCGCGTTGCTGGAGACCCTCGTCACGCTCGACCAGGCGGTGAAGCGCAATCCGTTCCTGGAAAACGATTTCAACTAAAGATCGAATGAACCTTGCGACGGCTTCGCGCGTCTGTAGCGAAAGCGGTTCCGGCACGCATGCCGTCGCAGTTTGAAGAATCCATCGTCATTCTCAGAGGAAACCCATGAGTGCAATCGTAGATATCATCGGCCGCGAGATTCTGGATTCGCGCGGCAACCCCACCGTCGAATGCGACGTGCTGCTCGAATCGGGCACGATGGGCCGCGCGGCGGTGCCGTCGGGCGCGTCCACGGGCTCGCGTGAAGCGATCGAACTGCGCGACGGCGAAGCCGGCCGCTACAACGGCAAGGGCGTGCTGAAGGCAGTCGAGCACATCAACACCGAAATCTCCGAAGCCATCATGGGCCTCGACGCGTCGGAACAGGCGTTCCTCGACAAGACGCTGCTCGAGCTGGACGGCACCGACAACAAGTCGCGCCTCGGCGCGAACGCGATGCTGGCCGTGTCGATGGCGGTCGCGAAGGCTGCCGCCGAAGAGGCCGGCCTGCCGCTGTACCGCTATTTCGGCGGTTCGGGCGCGATGCAACTGCCGGTGCCGATGATGAACATCGTCAACGGCGGCGCTCACGCGAACAACAGCCTCGACATCCAGGAATTCATGATCGTCCCGGTCAGCCAGCCGACGTTCCGTGAAGCCCTGCGTTGCGGCGCGGAAGTGTTCCACGCGCTGAAGAAGATCCTGAGCGACCGCGGCATGAGCACGGCAGTCGGCGACGAAGGCGGCTTCGCGCCGAACTTCGGCAGCAACGACGAGTGCCTGTCGACGATCCTGCAGGCGATCGAGAAGGCCGGCTACCGTGCGGGCGAAGACGTGCTGCTCGCGCTCGACTGCGCGGCATCCGAGTTCTACCACGACGGCAAGTACCAGCTCGCGGGCGAAGGCCTGCAACTGTCGTCGGCTGAATTCACCGACTACCTCGCGACGCTCGCCGACAAGTTCCCGATCGTGTCGATCGAGGACGGCATGCACGAAAGCGACTGGGAAGGCTGGAAGCTGCTGACCGAGCGCCTCGGCAAGAAGGTGCAGCTGGTCGGCGACGACCTGTTCGTCACGAACACGCGGATCCTGAAGGAAGGCATCGAGAAGGGCATCGCTAACTCGATCCTCATCAAGATCAACCAGATTGGTACGCTGACCGAAACGTTCGCGGCGATCGAAATGGCGAAGCGCGCGGGCTACACGGCCGTGATCTCGCACCGCTCGGGCGAAACGGAAGACTCGACGATCGCGGACATCGCGGTCGGCCTGAATGCCGGTCAGATCAAGACGGGTTCGCTGTCGCGCAGCGACCGCATCTCGAAGTACAACCAGCTGCTGCGCATCGAGGAAGATCTCGGTGACATCGCGAGCTACCCGGGTAAATCGGCTTTCTATAACCTGCGCTAACGCGCTACTATCGGGTTTGTCATATCGACGCCGCTCTGTGCATGATGCGTAGAGCGGCGCTTCTTATATCTGCGTCTCTTACATGCGGCTTGTCACTGTCGTCCTGATTGCCTTGCTGGTGCTCATTCAGTACCCCCTATGGTGGGGACACGGCGGCTGGCTGCGGGTGCATGAATTGCGTCAGCAGCTTGGCGACCAGCTCCAGAAGAATGCGGACGAGAAGCTGCGCAACGAGCGGACCGCCGGCGAAGTGCAGGATCTGCAGAGCGGCACCGCGGCCATCGAGGAGCGCGCGCGCTACGAGATGGGCATGGTGAAGGACGGCGAAGTATTCGTGCAGTTCGTGTCGCCGAATGCGCCGGCAGGGCCGCTCAACAACACGCCTTCGAGCACGTCGACGCGTGGTGCCGTGTCCGCGGCGCCGGTGCGGGTCGTGCCGAATCCGCAGTCGATGGCGAAGCCGTCGCGGCATCATGGCGGCGACAAGGGCAAGGCTGCGCATCACTGAGCGCGACAACGCGAATCCATTGAAAAAGCGCGGTAAATGCCGCGCTTTTTTATTTCCTGCCAGTTATCAATCGACCGGGCGATACACGCTCACCACCACCAGCCCGGGTAGCCGTAACCGTAGCCGATGCCCGTGCCCCAGCGATTTCCCCATCCGCCGTAATACCCGCCGTAGACGGTCACCGGCGGCGGCGAGTAATACGCCCATGCGCGCGCGGCCGCCTCGGCTGCTATCGCGCTGTCCTGTTCGCGCAGGACCTGCCGGTCGATCTCGTCGTAGCGCTTGCGTTCGGCGCTCGACAGCACGGGCGGCTGGCCGCCCGACGCGCCCGGTTCGGGCAGGCGGCTCAGGATCGTGGCAGTCGGCGGCGGCACCGCGCAGCCGGCGAGCGCGAGCGTGCCGGCTGCGACGCTCGTCAGGACGATGATGCGAAACGGACGATTCATGGGGTTCTCCTGCAGCGCGCCGACGACGGGAAGCAGCTTGCGCCGAAGGTCGAGCCTCCGGCGCCGGAGCCGTGCGTGCGACGCTCGTGTGCGTCATTATGCGCCCGCGCCCGGACGGCAGGCAGCGGGCGCGCCGCTCAGTGACGCTGGTCGGTCGCAGGCGCGATGCCGGTCTCGACCGCGGGTGTCGCGAACAACTGCGCGACGTCGACGGGATCGAACTCGTAGCGCTGGTTGCAGAACTCGCAGTGGATCTCGACGTGGCCGCGCTCGACGATCACGCTGTCGACTTCGTCGTGGCCGAGCATGCGCAGCATCGCAGCGACCTTCTCGCGCGAGCACGAGCACTGGAAGCGCGTGCCGGCCGGTTCGAAGTGCTGCACGTTCTCCTGCCAGAACAGCCGGCGGAACACGACTTCCGGTTCGACTTCGAGCAGTTCCTGCGCGGACAGCGTGCCGCCGAGCGCGCAGACACGCTCCCACGTGTCGAGATCGGTTTCGGCGTTGCGCGGCACGATGCCGCCGTCGCCAGGCAGCTTCTGCAACAGCATGCCGACCGCACGGTCGCGATCGGCCGCGAGCCACAGCCGCGTGTCGAGCTGCTCGGAGTGATGCATGTAATGCTCGAGCACCTGCGACACCGATTCGAGCGGGCCGTCGACGCCGTTCAGCGGCACGATGCCCTGGTACGGCTGCTGGCCCGGCAGCTTGTCGGCCGGGTCGAGCGTGATCACGCAGCGGCCGTGACCGCTCGCGTTGACGAGCGACGCGAAACTCATGTCGTCGCCGATCGTCTGCGCCGTATCGCCGGAGAACTTCGCGGTGGCCCGCATCGACAGATCCGAGCTGCACTGGACGACCAGCATCTGGACCGGCCCGTCGCCGAAGATCTGCATGATCAGGGTGCCGTGAAATTTCAGGTTCGCGGACAGCAGCGCGCACGCGGCCATCATCTCGCCGAGCACCGTGCGCACGGGGGCAGGGTAGTCGCGGCGGGAGAGCACTTCCTGCCACGTATTGCGCAGCGAAACGATCTCGCCGCGCACGGGCGCCGCATTGAACATGAATTTCTGTAACTGGTCGCTCACTCTTCTTCCTTGAAAACCGTGCGAATCACCCGATCCGCACGAGTTGCTCCTTGAAATGCGCACGCCGCTCGACGTACGTCTTCGCGTTCGTGCGCAGCCGCGCGATGTCTTCGGCCGACAGCTCGCGCACGACTTTCGCCGGTGCGCCGAGAATCAGCGAATTATCCGGGAACGTCTTGCCTTCCGTCACGACCGCGCCGGCGCCAACCAGACAGTTGCGGCCGATGACCGCTCCATTCAAGACCACCGCCTGAATACCGATCAGCGAACCTTCGCCGATCGTGCAGCCGTGCAGCATGGCCTGGTGCCCGATCGTCACGTTTTCGGCAATCGTCAGCGGAAAGCCGGGGTCCGTGTGCAGTACCGCGCCTTCCTGGACGTTGCTGCCGGCGCCCACGGCAATCTGCTCGTTGTCGCCGCGAATCGTCGCGCCGAACCAGACGCTCGCGTTTTCCTCGAGCACGACCTTGCCGATGATGGCCGCCGTATCGGCGACGAATACGCTTTCGTGGATCGTCGGGGCCGTATCGCCCAGCTTGTAGATCGTCACGGAGTCTCCTTGTCTCTTCGATGATGGGCGCCGGTAGAATGGCGCGTCTGGTTTGCCCGGCGCATTACGCCGCGGAACAATCGCATATTGTAAACCGTCGCGTGCGTGCGCTCCCGCGACGCGCATGCAGGGTGTCCCCGTTTATGAGCATGGAGTCTTCTTCTTTCGGCAATGCGCCAGCCTGCGTGCGCGGTACCGCGCTCGACGCGCTGCGTGTCGCCGAACCCGCGGCCAAGGCCGCGCAAGTGCGCGCGTTGTACGACGCGCTGCTGGCCGGGCGCGCCGCGATCGCACCGTCGCTCGAACTGCGCGAACCGGCCGATCTGCCCGGACGTCCGGCGCGTCCGACGCTCGTCGAGCCGCGCCAGCTCGAGCGACGCAGCATGCGTTCGCCCGAAGGGCGCGCGGTGCTGCTGCACGCGCTCGCCCATATCGAATTCAACGCGATCAACCTGGCGCTCGACGCGGTCTGGCGCTTTCCGGGCCTGCCCGATGCGTTTTATGCGGACTGGCTGAAGGTGGCGGCCGAGGAGGCTTATCACTTCACGCTGCTGTCCGACCGGCTGGCGGCATTCGGCCATGCGTACGGCGATTTTCCCGCGCACAACGGGCTGTGGGAGATGTGCGAGCGGACCAAGGGTGACGTGCTCGCGCGCATGGCGCTCGTGCCGCGCACGCTCGAGGCCCGCGGGCTGGATGCGTCGCCGCCGATCCGCGCGCGGCTCGTGCAGGCGGGCGACGACGCGTCGGCCGCGATCCTCGACGTGATCCTGCGCGACGAGATCGGCCATGTCGCGATCGGCAACCGCTGGTTCCGGCATCTGTGCGACGAAGCCGGCCGCGATCCGGTGCCGGCCTACCGGCAGCTCGCCGAGCAATACCATGCGCCGCGGCTGCGCGGTCCGTTCAATTTCGATGCGCGTCGCGATGCCGGATTCGAGCAGGCCGAACTCGACGAGCTGGCCGCGCAGGACGGGGCAGACGGCGTTGACGGAAAAGCGGCGCGTTAGCCGGTTCGTGTTCGGCTGCGATTCGTTTGCCGCCGGCCGACGCGCGCGCGTGGCTGGCGGCGTTTCCCGGTCGGTCAGCCGGCCCGCCCGGCGGGCCGTTGAGTGACCGCGCCGCTAGAGCGGTGCCTCGATTGCCGGCCGCCGGAACGGAGGCGCCGCCGCTATAATCGAACGACCATTCTTTTTTCTGGCGACTGCAATGAGTGCCTCGAGTTCCGTTTCCGATTTCGTCCTGGTGCGCGGCGTCCGGCTGCATGTGCGGCGCTGGGGGCGCCCCGATGCGCCGACGCTGTTCATGCTGCACGGCTGGATGGACGTTGCGGCGTCGTTCCAGTTCGTCGTCGATGCGCTGGCGGGCGACTGGCAGGTGATCGCACCCGATGCGCGCGGCTTCGGGCTGTCCGACTGGCCGGTCGCGCGGCAGGGAGGCGGCCACTACTGGTTCCACGAATACCTGAGCGACCTCGATGCGCTCGTCGACCACTATGCGCCGACCGGCGAAGTCAACCTGGTCGGGCACAGCATGGGCGCGAACGTCGTGTGCCTGTATGCCGGCGCGCGGCCGGAGCGCGTGCGGCGCGTGGTCGACCTCGAGGGTTTCGGGCTCGCGCCAGCACGAGCCGAGCAGGCGCCGCGCCGATTGCGCGGCTGGCTGGACGAGTTGCGCGAGCCCCCCGCGCTGCGCGCTTATGCGTCCCTCGACGAAGTGGCGGCGCGCCTGACCAAGACCAATCCACGGCTCGATCCGCACCGCGCTGCGTTCCTCGCCGCGCACTGGTCGAAGCGCGGCGATGATGGCCTTTATCACCTGCTGGCCGACCCCGCGCACAAGATGCCTGGCCCGCTGCTTTACCGGCTGGACGAAGTGATGGCCACCTGGACGCAGGTGCGTGCGAAGGTGCTGCACGTCGAGGCCGTCAATTCGCCGACGCTCGCGCACATCGCCGGCGACATCCCGCTACACGAATTCAAGGCGCGTTTCAACGCGTTTCCCGACTGGCGCGAGAAGCTCGTCGAGGATGCCGGCCACATGGTGCATCACGACCAGCCCGAGCAGATCGCGGCGCTGATCGAGGCGTTCTGCGCGTAAGCGCGCGACGGCAGCGGCGGGGCAGGCGAGCGGCGCGATTGCCGCGTTGCAGTAGAATGAAGCCTTACCTGCCATGCCAACAATGAACGCTGATCTCCACTGCCATTCGAATGTTTCCGACGGGTTGCTGTCGCCTGCCGACGTTGCGCGCCGCGCCCATGCCGGCGGCGTGACCCTGTGGGCGCTGACCGACCACGACGAGATCGGCGGTCAGGCGGTGGCGCGCAGCGAGGCGGAAGCGCTCGGCATGCGCTACCTGAGCGGCGTCGAGATTTCGGTCACGTGGGCGTCGCGTACCGTGCACATCGTCGGCCTGAACATCGATCCCGCGAACCCGGCGCTCGTCGACGGCCTGTACCGCACGCGTCACGGCCGTGCGGCCCGCGCGGTGGCGATCGGCGCGCAGCTCGCGACGCTCGGCATTCCCGGCGCGTACGACGGCGCGCTCAAGTACGTATCGAATCCCGATCTGATCTCGCGCACGCATTTCGCGCGCTTTCTCGTCGAGAACGGTCACGCCGAATCGACGTCCGACGTGTTCGACCGCCTGCTCGGCGACGGCAAGCCCGGGTTCGTCCCGCATCGCTGGGCAGCACTGTCCGATGCGGTCGCGTGGATTCGCGCGGCGGGCGGCGAAGCGGTGGTCGCGCATCCGGGCCGTTACCGCTATTCGCCCGTCGAATTCGACGCGTTCTTCGGCGAGTTCATCGATTTGGGCGGCCGCGCGATCGAGGTCGTCACGGGTAGCCACACGCCCGACCAGTACCGCGAATACGCGGACGTTGCGCGCCGCTTCGGCTTCGAAGTGTCGCGCGGCTCGGATTTCCATGCACCGGGCGAGGGCCGTGTCGAACTCGGCGGCTTGCCGCCGTTGCCGCCCGACCTGACGCCGGTCTGGGAACGCTGGCTGTGACGCCGGGCGGCTGCCCGCCGCCCGTATCGCCGCCGACTGCGCATCCGATTCCTCCCTCTTTACGTGTCCCCATGTCCCAGTTCTTCAGGATTCATCCGGATAATCCGCAGCCGCGCCTGATCAAGCAGGCCGTGGAGATCGTCAGCAAGGGCGGCGTGATCGCGATGCCGACCGATTCGAGTTATGCGCTCGCGTGCCATCTCGACGACAAGGATGCGGTCGAGCGCGTGCGCCGGATTCGCGGCCTCGACGAGAAGCAGCACCTGTCGCTGCTCGTGCGCGACCTGTCCGAGCTCGCCAACTTCGCGATGGTCGACAACCGCCAGTACCGGCAGATCAAGTCGGTGACGCCGGGCCCGTACGTCTTCATCCTGCAGGCGACGAAGGAAGTGCCGCGCCGGCTGTCGCACCCGTCGCGCAAGACGATCGGGCTGCGCGTGCCCGATCACGCGATCACGCTCGCGTTGCTGGAGTCGCTCGGCCAGCCGCTGCTCGGCACGACGCTGATCCTGCCGCCGGACGACGAGCCGCTCAACGATCCCGACGACATCCGTGCGCGGCTCGAGAAACAGGTCGACCTCGTGATCGACGGCGGCGCATGCCCGCGCGAGCCGTCGACGGTGATCGACCTGACCGGCGACGAGCCGGAACTCGTGCGCGCGGGGCGCGGCGCCCTCGAACCGTTCGGACTCTCGGCCGCGTAAGCGCGCCGTCCTTTTTTGCGCGAGTGCGCTTGTTACAATAACGCGATATGGATGCTTCCCTGATACAGACCATCGCCGTCTACGCGCTGCCCGTGATCTTCGCGATCACGCTGCACGAGGCCGCGCACGGCTACGCCGCCCGCCTGCTCGGCGACAACACCGCCTACATGATGGGGCGCGTGTCGTTCAATCCGATGCGCCACATCGATCCGATCGGCACGATCGCGATTCCGCTCGCGATGTATTTCCTGACGGGCGGCGCGTTCCTGTTCGGTTATGCGAAGCCGGTGCCGGTTTCGTTCGGCAACCTGCGCGATCCGCGCTGGGGCAGCCTGTGGGTCGCGCTCGCGGGCCCGGCCTGCAATTTCGTGCAGGCGCTGGTCTGGGGCCTGCTGACCCTCGTGCTGCCCGCCGTCGGCGTCGACGAGCCGTTCTTCACGCGGATGGCGTTTGCCGGCGTCAGCGCGAACCTCGTGCTCGGCGTGCTGAACCTGTTTCCGCTGCCGCCGCTCGACGGCGGCCGCATCCTGGCGGCGCTGCTGCCGCCGAAGCAATCGATCGCGCTGTCGCGCATCGAGCCGTACGGTTTCATCATCGTCCTCGTGCTGGTCGCGACGGGCGTGCTGACGAACTTCTGGCTGCGCCCGCTCGTCAATGTCGGCTACGCCGTCCTGAGCGCCATCCTGTCTCCCTTCGCCTCGCTTTTCTAACGACAATCATGTTCCCAGAACGTATTTTCTCCGGCATGCGACCCACCGGGTCGCTGCACCTCGGCCATTACCACGGCGTGCTGAAAAACTGGGTGAAGCTGCAGTCCGAGTACCCGTGCTTTTTCTGCGTCGTCGACTGGCATGCGCTGACGACGCACTACGAGACGCCCGAGGTCATCGAGAAGAACGTGTGGGACGTGCTGATCGACTGGCTCGCGTCCGGCATCGATCCGGCACAGGCGACGCTGTTCATCCAGAGCAAGGTGCCCGAGCATGCCGAGCTGGCGCTGCTGCTCGGCATGAGCACGCCGCTCGGCTGGCTCGAACGCGTGCCGACCTACAAGGAGCAGATGGAGAAGCTGAAGGACAAGGACCTGTCGACCTACGGCTTCCTCGGCTACCCGGTGCTGATGGCGGCCGACATCCTGCTGTATCGCGGCTCGCTCGTGCCGGTCGGTGAGGATCAGGTGCCGCACGTCGAGATGACCCGCGAGATCGCGCGCCGCTTCAACTACCTGTACGGCCGCGAGCCCGGCTTCGAGGAGAAGGCGCTCGACGCGGCGAAGAAGCTCGGCGGCAAGCGCGCGAAGCTCTATCACGAACTGCGCAACGCGTATCAGCAGGAGGGCGACGACGAGGCGCTCGAACAGGCGCGCGCGATGCTGCAGGAATCGCAGAGCCTGTCGATGAGCGACCGCGAACGCCTGTTCGGCTATCTCGAAGGCGCGCGCAAGATCATCCTGGTCGAGCCGCAGGCGCTCCTGACCGAAGCGTCCCGGATGCCGGGCCTCGACGGGCAGAAGATGTCCAAATCGTACGGCAACACGATCGGCCTGCGTGAAGACGCCGAGACGATCACGAAGAAGGTCCGCACGATGCCGACCGATCCCGCGCGTGTGCGCCGCACCGATCCGGGCGATCCCGACAAGTGCCCGGTGTGGCAGCTGCACCAGGTCTATACGGACGAAGCGACGCACGAGTGGGTGCAGAAGGGCTGCCGTTCGGCAGGCATCGGCTGCCTCGACTGCAAGCAGCCGGTCGTCGAAGGCATCCTGCGCGAGCAACAGCCGATGCTCGAGCGCGCGCAGAAGTACATGGACGATCCGTCGCTGCTGCGCGCGATCGTCGCGGACGGTTGCGACAAGGCGCGCAAGTACGCGACGGAAACGATGCGCGACGTGCGTGACGCGATGGGCCTGTCGTACAACTGATCCCGATGAGCGCATCCGTCATCGCCGCCGCGGGCGGCCACGTCGCCCAGGCCGAGCCGTCGCGCTGGGTCGCGCAATGGTCGCGGCTCGTTCCGGCGGGCGGTGCGGTGCTTGACGTTGCCGCGGGCGGCGGCCGCCATGCGCGCTGGTTCGCGTCGCACGGGCACCCGGTCGTCGCGCTCGATCGCGATCCGGCCGCGCTGGCTGCGTTGCGGGCGATCCCGGGCGTCGATGCCCGCGACGCCGACCTCGAAGGCGCGCCGTGGCCGCTACCGGCCGGCGAGCGGTATTCGGCCGTGATCGTCACCCATTATCTGCATCGTCCGCTCTGGCCCCATCTGCTCGATGCGGTGGCGCCGGGCGGCGTGCTGATCTACGAAACCTTCGCGCAAGGAAACGAAACGGTCGGGAAACCGTCCAACCCCGCGTTCCTGCTCGCCCCGGGCGAGTTGCTGGACGCCGTGCATGGCCGCCTGCGGGTGGTTGCGTACGAGGACGGTTTCGTTGCCGCGCCGCGCGAGGCGTTTGTCCAGCGTCTCTGCGCGGTGCGCGAGGGCGCGACCCCGAAGGCGGGGGCGGGAATTCCACGTTACGAACTGCCCGGCTAATCCGCTACAATCACAATGTTTACCGGTACATAATCTCAATCGCGTTTCATGGCTAACGGCACCCAAGACGGCATTCAAATCCGCGGCAGCATCCCCGCGATCGTCACCCCGATGCTCGAAGACGGCAGTCTCGACCTGCCGGCGTTTCGCAAACTGATCGACTGGCACATCGCGGAAGGCACCGATGCGCTGGTCGTGGTCGGTACGAGCGGCGAGTCGGCAACGCTCAACGTCGAAGAGCACATCCTGATGATCCGCACGGCGGTCGAGCATGCGGCGAAACGCATCCCGATCATCGCGGGCGCGGGCGGCAACTCGACCGCCGAGGCGATCGAGCTGACGAAACACGCGAAGGCTGTCGGTGCGGACGCGACGCTGCAGGTCGTGCCGTACTACAACAAGCCGACGCAGGAAGGCATGTACCGTCACTTCAAGACGATCGCCGAAGCGGTCGATCTGCCGGTGATCCTGTACAACGTGCCGGGTCGCACGGTCGCCGACATGGCGAACGAGACGACGCTGCGCCTCGCGCAGGTGCCGGGCATCATCGGCGTGAAGGAAGCGACCGGCAACATCGATCGCGCCGCGCAGCTGATCAAGGCGGCGCCGAAGCATTTCGCGATCTACAGCGGCGACGATCCGACCGCGATCGCGCTGATGCTGCTCGGCGGCCACGGCAACATCTCGGTGACGGCGAACGTCGCGCCGCGCGCGATGAGCGAGCTGTGCCGCGCTGCGCTGGCCGGCGACGTGAAGACGGCCCGCGAGTTGCACATGAAGCTGCTGTCGCTGCACAAGAACCTGTTCATCGAGGCGAACCCGATCCCGGTGAAGTGGGCGCTGCAGGCGATGGGCAAGATGCAGGGCGGCATCCGGTTGCCGCTCACGGCGCTCGACGAGCGCTGCCACGATGCCGTGCGTTCGGCCCTTGTCGAGGCCGGCGTCCTCGCCTGATGCCGAGGCGGCCGCGTCCTGCGGCCGCCGGCTCGACCCCTGATCAACCCGCACCGGCCGGCTCCGTCCGGCGCCGCTCCTGACGAGCGTTCTAGCAAGACGAAGGATTTCATGAAACGTTTCGCCTTTTCCTCTCGCGCCATCCAGATGTCGGTGGTGGCGCTGGCGCTGGGCGCGCTCGCTGGCTGCGATACGCTGAACGACTATCTGGCCCCCGACCGGGTCAACTACAAGAACACCGGTTCGGCGCCGCCGCTCGCGGTGCCGAGCGACCTGAAGCCGGTGCCGACGACCCAGCAGTTCGTCGCGCCGCCGACCAACGCGGGGCTCGGCACGCTGCCGCCGCGGGTCACGACGCAGGCCGGCAACGCGACCGACGGCATCCCGAGCGCGCAGGATCCGCTCGGCATGCACATCGAGCGCGACGGCGATCGCCGCTGGCTCGTCGTCGATGGCCGGACGCCCGAGCAGCTGTGGCCGATCCTGAAGGAGTTCTGGCAGGAGAACGGCTTCTCGCTGAAGACCGATGCACCGTCGACGGGCATCATGGCCACCGACTGGGCTGAAAACCGCGCGAACATTCCCGACGACTGGTTCCGCCGCACGATCGGCAAGGTCATCGATTTCGCGTACTCGTCCGGCACGCGCGACCGCTTCCGTACGCTCGTGAACCGCACGTCGGACGGCAACACCGACATCTCGATCACGCACAGCGCGATGGAAGAAATGATGGTCGGTCCGCAGGGCGGCACGTCGTCGCGCTGGGAAGAGCGTCCGCGCAACCCGGTGCTCGAAGCCGTGTTCCTGTCGAAGCTGATGCAGAAGTTCGGCCTGACCGACGCGCAGGCGAAGCAACTGCTGACCGATGCGCATCCCGCGACGGCACCGGCGCAGGTCAGCGATACCAGCAGCGGTGCCGCGACGCTGCAGCTGGCTGAATCGTTCGACCGTGCGTGGCTGCGCGTGGGCCTTGCGCTCGACCGTACCAACTTCACGGTCGACAATCGCGACCGCGAGAAGGGTGTGTACACCGTGCGCTATGCGAATTCGATGGAAGAGCTCAAGCGCGACGGCCTGTTCGGCAAGCTGTTCTACGGCGGCCCGTCGGCCGCGAAGCCGGGCAAGGAATTCATGGTCAACGTGCGCGCGCAAGGCAGCGGCGGCACGCAGGTCGCGGTGGTCGGCGCAGACGGCCAGGTCGACAACTCGTCGGACGCGCAGCGGATCATTTCGCTGCTCCACGCGCAGCTGAACTGAGCGCGTGCGATTCGCCAGCCTCGGAAGCGGCAGCGAAGGCAACGCGCTGGTCGTCGAGGCCTCGAGCGGCACGACGACCACCCGCGTGCTGCTCGACTGCGGCTTTTCCGCCAAGGAGGTCGAGCGCCGTCTCGGCCGACTGAATCTCTGCATCGACGATCTCGATGCGATCCTCATCACCCATGAACACAGCGACCATGTCGGCAGCGCGTTGACGCTTGCCCGGCGTGCGTCGTTGCCGCTCTACATGAGCTGGGGCACCGCGCGCGCGGTAGGCGCGGACGAGGCCGATGTCGATCTCCACGTGCTGTGGGGCGACGAGACGGCCGCGATACGCGATCTGGCCGTGATGCCCTATACGGTCCCTCACGACGCTCGGGAGCCGCTCCAGTTCGTCTTTATGGACGGCTGCCGCCGGCTCGGCGTGCTGACCGACGTCGGGATGGCCACGCCGCACATCACGGCCGTCCTGAGCGGCTGTGACGCGCTGGTGCTCGAATCCAACCACGACACCGCGATGCTGGCCGCGAGCCGCTATCCGCAGTCGCTGAAGGCGCGCATCGGCGGCAACCACGGTCACCTGAGCAACGACGCGGCGGCCGACATCCTCGCATCGCTCGAACGCAGCCGCCTCAAGCACCTGGTGGCGGCGCACCTGAGCCAGCAGAACAACCTGCCGGAACTGGCCCGCCAGGCGTTTGCCGGCGTGCTGGGGACGAGCGGGGAGGATGTGATCGTCGCCACGCAGGACGCGGGGTTCGACTGGCTGACGCTCGGATGAGCGGGGCAGGGCCGCTGCGGCGGCCCGGTACGACTGCCGGGCGCTCGATCCGCAAACGGCAGACGTAAAAAAACCGGCCCTCGGGCCGGTTTTTTTTCAGCTGAATGCTGAGGCTTACTGGCTTGCGCCCGAAGCCGGAGCAGCCGTCGCTGCCGAAGCAGCCGACGCCACTGCAGCAGCAGCGTCGCTCGCAGCAGCCGTTGCCGACGAAGCAGCAGCAGCAGCATCGCTCGCAGCACCAGCAACTGCCGAAGCAGCCGTCGAAGCGGCAGCAGCCGCGTCGCTTGCAGCCGACGAAGCAGCTTGATCAGCGCTCTTGTTGCAAGCAGCCAGTGCAACAGCAGCCAACAGGGAAGCTACGAGGAGGGATTTCTTCATGATCACGTCCTTTTATGGTTAAAGGTAAGCAACAGCGCGAAACAATACCGGTAATGTGCTCCAACACCGACCTGGGCCGCTGGTGGAGATGCACTTCTAGAGCGTGAATCTTCCCTACGGCTTGGGCGGAAATTATATGCACTTTCCTATCGACCGTCGACAAATGCGGGGTCAATACGTTGTCTTTCCCATACAGAATTTGATCCGTATGGGCATACGGGGCGACTCACACTAATTCCGGTCCCCGACCCGTATCCAGCCCGCACGATACCACTCGTGCAATAAAGCTGTCATCGAGGGAGCCCGGGATAGTGTTACAAACCGTTTCGCCTCCATCTGGCGTTGATTGGCCAGTTCGGGCAGCCATTCCTCGGCATGCTCGAGTGGTCCTTCCTCGCCATTAATGAAGTACGAGCGCGCGTTATACATCAATGCGGCCCTTCTGTCGAGACACACGCCACGGCGCGACGCTTGCGCAACGAACGCGGCCTCGGACAGCGGGCGCGCCGGCGGGTCGAATACGACGTTCGGCTTGGGCTCGCTCAGGTAACAACCGAGGAATTCGGCGACGTCACGTTTGCGCCAGCGGATGGCGTCGACGATCTCGGCGACGCGTTCGACCATGGCCGGAGGCAACTGCGCGGGCGTGTCGACGGCCGGCTGCTTCGGATCGCGGTAGAGGTCGTCGCCGCACCCGTCGCGCAGGCCGCCGCGCTCCGCGAGATAGTACAGGAACTGGGCGCCCAGTTCGCCTGCGGAAGGGGCCCGGAAGCCGATCGAGCAGGTCATGCATTCGCCTTCGGCGACGCCGTCGTGCGCGATGTGCGGCGGCAGGTACAGCATGTCGCCGGCCTCCAGCACCCATTCGTCGCTCGGCTCGAAGTTTTCGAGGATCTTCAGCGGCACGTCCGGCTGCAGCGACAGGTCCTTCTGCGCACCGACGCGCCAGCGGCGCCGGCCTTCGACCTGCAGCAGAAATACGTCATATGAATCGAAGTGCGGGCCGACGCCGCCGCCGTCCGTCGCATACGAGATCATCAGGTCGTCCAGGCGCGCGTCCGGGATGAAGCGGAACCGGTCGAGCAACGCGCGTGCCGCATCGACATGCAGGTCGAGCCCCTGCACAAGCAGGGTCCAGGCCTTGCGCGTGACGGCAGGCAGCGAGTCCGGCTCGAACGGACCGTGGGCTAGTTGCCACTTGTTACGAAAATGGGTGATCAGCCGCGATTCCGCGTCATAGTCCGCTGCCAGCTCGAACAGCGCATCGCGCGTGACCGGCGACGCAACGCCGGGGATCGCCTGGCGGATCAGGAGCGGTTTTTTCTGCCAGTAGTCGCGCATGAACTGCGCCGGCGTGAGACCGCCGAGCAGCGGTGTGGGAAGATCGGAAGGCGGCGCGCCGAGCGGGGCGGCAGCGGCATCCCGCGGTTCGGCTTGAGACCGGTTGCGCATCGTATAATGAGACTTGTATTTGGGAGAATTGGATGAAAATCGCAAAAAACACCGTCGTGTCGGTCACTTACAAGCTGTCGGATGCACAGGGCAATCTGATCGAGGAAAGCGACGAGCCGATGGTCTATCTGCACGGCGGCTATGATGGCACGTTCCCCAAGATCGAGGAACAACTCGACGGCCAGGAACCGGGTTACCAGGCACAAGTGCAGCTCGAGCCGCAGGACGCGTTCGGCGACTACGATCCCGAACTCGTGAAGATCGAGCCGCGCGATCGTTTTCCCGAGCCGATCGAAGTGGGCATGCAGTTCGAAGGCACGCCGGAAGACGGTGACGAGGACGTCGATTCGCTGATCTATACGGTCACCGACATCGCCGACGACAAGGTCGTGCTCGACGGCAATCACCCGTTGGCCGGCATGGCGCTGCGTTTCGCACTCACGGTGCAGGACGTTCGCGAAGCCACCGAAGACGAAATCGAGCATGAGCACGCGCATGGCGCGGAAGGGCTTGAAATCGTCGACGAGGACGAAGAGGAAGACGGCGAGTCGCCGTCAGGGCGCACCCTGCACTGAGCTTGCAGGCAGGCCGGGCGCCGGCCCCGATGCAGGGGGCGGCGCAGGCCACGACGCGCCGCCGGGTGCGGCGCCGTCGCCCTGCAGTGGCGGCGCGACCGACGACGAGTCGGGCAGCGCCGGCAACGCGGGAATTTCCGGCATCTGCGGCAGCGGGACATCGTCGTGCGGCACGAGCGGCAGCGCAGGCGGCACCGGCAGGTTCTTCGGCACCTCCTGCAGGCTCACGTTGAAGATGGTCTGCTTCGCCGGCGACACACTCACCTTTACCCACTGATTTGCCGGATGGCGCGGTCCGATCGCGACGCGCGTCACGTTTCCGATCAGTTCACCGTCGTCGGCTCGCAGCGGACGATCGATCAGAAAGCCGTTCGCAAGTGGTTCGCCGCTCGCGTGCATCACCAGTATCGGGCCGCGGAACGTCGCCGCCGCCTTCACCAGCGTTCGTTTCAGTTCACGGAAGCCGTCGCGCACGCGCGGCCGGTTGAAACGCAGCCATGCGAAGCGCTCCGCGCGTTCGTAGCGCTCGAACTGCGGATCGCCTTCGAAAATCACCACCATCGCGCGCGCTTCGCGCCGCTTCGCGTATTCGGCCGCGTGGTCGATCCAGAAACCGTTCGCGATGACGCGATCCTCGAATTCGCCGTTGCGGCCGCCGGCCGTCAGGAAATGGTTGTTCGGCGCCGGCGCGTTGAGCGCGACATAGACGATGTCGTCGCGCATCCAGCGTGCGTTCTCGCGATACGGCCGGAACCGTGCGACTTCGCTTTCCCGCGTGATCTGCAGTGCGCCCGGGTCAGGCAACGCCGAATCGGCGAGCAGCGTCTGCCGCAGGAAGTCGAGCCGTTCGACCGGATCGTAGCCGCCGCCGGCCGCCGTATTGCACGTTATCCAGTCGTCGTGGCCGGGAATGAACACGAGCGGCACGCGTGCCGCGTCCAGGATCGCGCCGCGCTGCGAATACAGCGCATCGCGGCACGCTTCCTTCGAGCCCTTGAGATCGCCCGCATAGACGACGAACGCGAGGTTGCGCTCGCGCGCGATCGAATCGAGCAGCCGCTGCGCGGCCGGTTCGTCCGCCGGTACGTTGATGACGCCCGACACGACCGCGAACGAGTAGGGCGCGGTGGTGCGCTTCGGCGGCGCAGCCAGCGCGCCGGCCTGCGCGAGCGCGAGCACCGCCGCGACGAGCGCGGCGGCGGCGCGGGCCGTCAGGCCCTGCGGGATGCGCTTACGCGAGCCCGTCGGCATCGTACGACCGGACCAGCGTGCGCAGTTCGTACAGCAGGTCGAGCGCCTCGCGCGGCTTGAGATCGTCGGGGTCGATGTCGCGCAGTTTTTCGAGCGCCGGATGCGGCGTGTCGGGCCGCGCCGGTGCGTCCGCGCATTCGAGATCGTCGGCGATCGCCGGCTGCGCGCTGAACAGGTCGAGTTGCGGCGTGTGCTGCGTGGCCGACTGCTGTTCGAGATAGGCGAGGTGCTTGCGCGCGGCGCGGATCACGGGCGCCGGAACACCCGCGAGCTGCGCGACCTGCAGACCGTAACTCTGGTTCGCCGGGCCTTCGTTGACCGCGTGCAGGAACACGATGCCGTGGCCGTGCTCGACGGCCGACAGGTGGACGTTGGCTGCTTGCGGGAATTCGGCCGGCAGTTGCGTCAGCTCGAAGTAGTGCGTTGCGAACAGCGTGTAGCAGGTGTTGTGCGCAAGCAGGTGGCGCGCGATGGCCCACGCAAGCGCGAGGCCGTCGAACGTCGACGTGCCGCGGCCGATCTCGTCCATCAGCACGAGACTTTGCGGCGTCGCGTCGTTGAGGATCGCCGCGGCCTCGGTCATCTCGACCATGAACGTCGAGCGGCCGCCCGCGAGATCGTCGGCCGCACCGATGCGCGTGAAGATCCGGTCGATCGGGCCGAAACATGCCGACCTGGCCGGCACGTAGCTGCCGACGTATGCCATCAGCGCGATCAGCGCGGTCTGCCGCATGAACGTCGATTTACCGCCCATGTTCGGGCCGGTGATCAGCAGCAGCTTGCGCTCGGTGCCGAACCGGCAGTCGTTCGCGATGAACTGTTCGACCTGCGCTTCGACGACCGGGTGGCGGCCCTGTTCGATGTCGATGCCGATCTCATCGGTGAAGGTCGGCGCGACCCAGTCGAGCGCACGGGCCCGCTCGGCGAATGCGGCGAGCAGGTCGAGCTCGGCGAGCGCCGACGCGACGCGCTGGCACTCGGGGATGAACGGCAGCAACGCCTGCAGCACCGCGTCATACAGTGCGCGTTCGCGCGCCAGCGCGCGCTCCTGCGCGGACAACGCCTTGTCCTCGAAGGTCTTCAGTTCGGGCGTGATGTAGCGCTCGGCGTTCTTCAGCGTCTGGCGACGGCGGTAATCGTCGGGCACCTTGTCGGTCTGGCCGCGCGTGACCTCGATGTAGAAGCCGTGCACCTTGTTGTATTCGACGCGCAGGTTGGCAATGCCGGTGCGCGCGCGCTCGCGCGCTTCGAGATCGATCAGGAACTGCCCGCAGTTCTCGGAGATGTCGCGCAGCTCGTCAAGCTCGGCGTCGTAGCCGCGTGCGATCACGCCGCCGTCGCGCACCATCGCGGCCGGCTCGGGCGCAATCGCGCTCGTCAGCAGGTCGAGGCATTCGGCGGGCGGCGCGAGCGCCGCGTCGACGCGGGTGAGCGCGTCCGCATTCGCGACGATCGCGCTGATGCGCTCGCGCAGCGCCGGCAACGCGGCGAACGTGTCGCGCAGGCTCGACAGGTCGCGCGGGCGTGCGGACAGCAGCGCGAGACGCCCGGTGATCCGTTCGACGTCGGCGATCTGGCGCAGTGCACTGCGCAGCGCATCGAGGCTCGCGTTCGCCGGCGCATCGAGCAGCGCGCCGATTGCCTGCTGCCGCGACTGCGCGGCGACCGACGCACGCGGCGGGTGATGCAGCCAGTGGCGCAGCAGGCGGCTGCCCATCGTCGTGCAGCAGGTGTCGAGCAGTGAATACAGCGTCGGCGATTCGGTGCCACGCAGCGTCTCGGTCAGTTCGAGGTTGCGGCGCGTCGCCGGATCGAGCCCGATGAATTCGGTTTCGTTCTCGACCTTCAGGCTGCGCACGTGCCGCAGTTGCTGGCCTTGCGTGGCCGCTGCGTAGAGCAGCAGCGCGCCGGCCGCACCGCACGCGCTCGTCAGCGAATGCGCGCCGAAACCGTCGAGGCTCGCGACATCGAGCTGGTCGCACAGGCGCTGCGTGCCCGACGCGATGTCGAAGTGCCACGCCGGCACGCGCTTGGTTGCCCCCGTGCCAGCCGGCACGGCGTCGGTCGCGCCGTCCGCCGTCAGGATTTCGGCCGGCCGGATGCGCTCGAGCGCGGCGCCGAGCTGCTCGGGTTCGATTTCGGTGAGCCGCAGCGCGCCGCTTGCGAGGTTCAGCCACGCGAGGCCGATGTTGACCGCGACGCCGCGCTTGTTGTGGCCCGTGCACATCGCGAGCAGGTAGACGTCGTTCTTGTCGGACAGCAGCGCGGCATCGGTCAGCGTGCCGGGCGTGACGACACGCACGACCTTGCGCTCGACCGGGCCCTTCGACGTGGCCGGATCGCCGATCTGCTCGCAGATCGCGACCGACTCGCCCATCTTCACGAGCTTCGCGAGATATTGCTCGACCGCGTGATGCGGCACGCCGGCCATCTTGATCGGCGTGCCGGCCGATGCGCCGCGCTGCGTGAGGGTCAGGTCGAGCAGGCGCGAGGCCTTTTCCGCGTCTTCGAAGAACAGCTCGTAAAAGTCGCCCATCCGGTAGAAGACAAGCGTGTCGGGATGATCGGCCTTGATGCGCAGGTACTGCTGCATCATTGGAGTATGGCCGGCGAAGGCTTCGGGCGACAGCGTGGTCATAGGTCAGGCATGAAGTTGTTGCTTTGGTTGCCCGAGTTTACCAGTGGCCCCGACCTGCAAGTGCGAAGTTCGCCGTTTGGCCAGCCGTCGGACATTGCGTCCGGCGGCTGGCGGCCCTATACGGTGATTCGATCCCGTTCGCGGGCAGACAATCGACAGTCGGCTTCGCTCGGCTCACGGTCCGTCGCGCACCGATCCTGTCCCGCGCCTCAGGACGCGTGTGTCGACGTCATGCTGAGTGCCACCGCTTGCGCGACTTCGATACCGTCGATGGCTGCCGAATAGATGCCACCCGCATACCCCGCACCTTCGCCGGCCGGATACAGGCCTTCGACGTTCATGCTCTGGTAGTCGTCCTTGCGTCGAACCCGGATCGGTGACGAAGTGCGCGTCTCCACGCCGGTGAGCACGGCATCGTGCATCGCGAAGCCCGCGATCTTTTTATCGATCTCGGGGAGTGCTTCACGGATTGCTTCGATCACGTAGTCCGGGAGCGCGGTGCTGAGATCGGTCGGCCGCACGCCAGGCTTGTACGACGGCTCCACGGAGCCCAGCGACGTTGACGGCCGGCCTGCGATGAAATCCCCGACCAGCTGGCCCGGTGCGCAGTAATCTCCGCCGCCGAGTTCGAAGGCGCGTTCTTCCCATTTGCGCTGGAACGCAATACCCGCCAGTGGGCCGCCGGGATAGTCTTCCGGCGTGATGCCGACGACGATGCCCGCATTCGCGTTGCGCTCGGCCCGCGAATACTGGCTCATGCCGTTGGTGACCACGCGGCCCGGCTCGGAGGTCGCCGCGACCACCGTGCCGCCCGGGCACATGCAGAAGCTGTAGACCGCACGCCCATTGCTGCTGTGGTGGACCACCTTGTAGTCGGCCGCGCCGAGTTGCTTGTGGCCCGCAAACTTGCCGAAGCGGCTGCGATCGATCAGCCCCTGCGGATGTTCGATGCGAAAACCCAGCGAAAACGGCTTGGCTTCGATATACACGCCGCGATCGTGCAGCATCTGGAACGTATCGCGCGCGCTGTGGCCCACCGCGAGCACCACGTGGTCGCACTGGAGCGTTTCCCCGTTCGAGAGCTTGAGCGAGCGCACCTTGCCCTGATCGATTTCGATGTCGTCGACGCGGGTTTCGAAACGCACTTCACCACCCAGTTCGTGGATCGACGCGCGCATTTTCTCCACCATGCTGACGAGGCGGAACGTGCCGATGTGCGGCCGGCTCAAATACAGGATGTCTTCCGGCGCGCCCGCCTTGACGAATTCGTCCAGCACCTTGCGGCCGTAGTGGTTCGGGTCCTTGATCTGGCTGTACAGCTTGCCGTCGGAGAACGTCCCGGCCCCGCCTTCGCCGAACTGCACGTTGGATTCGGGGTTGAGTACGCTCTTGCGCCACAGGCCGAAGGTGTCCTTGGTGCGCTCGCGCACGGCCTTGCCGCGTTCGAGGATGATGGGACGGAAGCCCATTTGCGCGAGGATCAGTCCTGCAAACAGGCCGCACGGCCCCATGCCGATGACGACCGGGCGCAGGAAAGCAGTGTGCTCGGGGGCCTTCGCGACAAAGTGGTACGCCATGTCGGGCGTCACGCTGCAATGCGGGGTGCCGGCGAGTCGCTTGAGCGCGGCTGCTTCGTCCTTGACTTCGACATCGACGATGTACGTCAGCTTGATGTCCGAGCGCTTGCGCGCATCGTGCGCACGGCGGAACACGGTGTAACGGAGGAGCCCGTCTGCCGGCACGCCAAGGTCCGCGAGACGCGCGCGAATCGCGGCTTCGAGCGCGCTTTCGGGATGGTCGAGGGGGAGTTTAACTTCGCTTAGCCGTAACATGGGTACTCGGATGCTGTCGCCACGACGTCGTGGCGGTGTTGAAACAGGCGGGGCCGGCATGCTGGTGGCGGCGTTGTTCGCCGCGCGGGCATCTCGGACGCGAACCATTCATCGCTGGAACAAGCTGCACGAGGGGCTGCACACTGACCAGGCCGGACAACGCGGGCAACTTCAGGACGGGAGCATGAAGCGCCCCTTGTGCGGGGAAGGTTTTCCGCCGCCGAACCATCGGGATGCGAAAGTCGCTCCATCATGACGGTGCCGGCGGGCGGTCGGTGCGAAAGCCACGCCAGGCGGGCATAGCCGCCCTTGTCGTTCATGCTGGTCAACATAGCACATCGATATCGATGCCACGCACAAATCCGGCCGTCAGGGAAAAGGGCGGTAGCGGCATGCAAAGCACGCGGCACCCCTTTGCCAACGGCCCGTGCCGCACGAAGCGGACACGGGCCGTCGAAGCGCGCCGCACCGGCGGTGCGGGCGGCGATTACTCCGCTGCCGGATGCACGCGGCTGTAGCGGTTCAGGATCGGAATCATCTGCGCGTAGATCTTCGGGTTCGCGGCGACGATCTCATGACGATGCAGGAAATCGGCGTCGCCCGTGTAGTTGCCGACGAGGCCGCCGGCCTCGGTGATCAGCAGGCTGCCCGCCGCCATGTCCCACACGTTGATGCCTTGCTCGAAGAATGCGTCGAGGCGACCGGCCGCGACGTTCGCGAGATCGAGCGCTGCCGCGCCCGGGCGGCGCAGGCCCGTGCAGGCCTGCGTCATTTCGGTGAAGAGGCGCGCGTATGCGTCGAGGCCGTCCTTTTCGCGGAACGGGAAGCCGGTGCCGACCAGCGCATCCGACAGGCGGTCGCGGCGGCCGACGCGGATACGGCGGTCGTTCAGGTACGCGCCGCGGCCACGCGTGGCCGTGAACAGGTCGTTCTTGTTCGGATCGTAGACGACGGCCTGCGTGACGACGCCCTTGTGCTCGAGCGCGATCGATACGCAGTAGTACGGGAAGCCGTGGATGAAGTTGGTCGTGCCGTCGAGCGGATCGATGATCCACTTGAATTCGGATTCGTTCTCCGATTCGCCCGATTCTTCCGCGAGGATCGCGTGGTCGGGGTAGGCGGTCTTCAGCGTCTCGATGATCGCCTCTTCGGCGGCCTTGTCCACTTCGGTGACGAAGTCGTTCTGCTGCTTCTTGCGGATCTCGATCAGGTCGAGATCGAGCGACGCGCGATTGATGATCTGTCCGGCGCGGCGCGCAGCCTTGACAGCGATATTGAGCATGGGATGCATGAGCCTGGATCCTGTAGCCGGCGGCACGGGCCGCCACGAAGTGGAACAACCGCCCGGAACGGCGCAAGCGTGCCGGGCGAGATGAGACGCGAATTGACAAAGAACGGGGTACGACCCGCGCCGCACGGTGTGCGACGCGTAAAGGCATGATTTTACCCGATTTTCGGCGGTTTCAGGCGACCGGAATGCGGGGAAACCCCCACTGGCCGTCCGGACGAGTGGGTTTGCGGGGGCGATGGCGATACCATACTGCCATTCTGATGAACCGAGTCGTATCGTAGTGGAAACCCCGCAGAACACCGCCGCGCCGTCCGGCGGCTTTACGTCAACCCGCTTCGTGCTCGTCGAGCCGAGCCATCCCGGCAATGTCGGGGCGGCCGCCCGCGCGCTGAAGACGATGGGCTTCTCGCGTCTCGTGCTGGTCGCGCCGCGCGTGCCGCACGTGCAGAGCGACCCCGAGGCGATCGCAATGGCCAGCGGCGCGGACGACGTCCTCGCGTCCGCGCACGTCGTGCCGACGCTCGGCGACGCGCTGTCCGGCGTCCACTGGTCGATCGCGCTGACCGCACGCACGCGCGAATACGGCCCGCCGCGCCTCGCGCCGCGCGCGGCCGCCACGCAAGCGTGCGCGCAGGTCGGCACGGGCGACATCGCGCTCGTGTTCGGCAACGAGCGCACCGGTCTCGCGAACGAGCATGTCGAGCAGTGCAGCGCGCTCGCGCATATCCCGGCGAACCCGGCCTACAGTTCGCTGAACCTGGCACAGGCCGTGCAAGTGCTCGCGTACGAACTGCGCGTCGCATTTCTCGAGCAGGCGAGCGAGCCGTCTGCGCAACCGTCGGCCGAGGTCGGCACGCTCGCGCAGAGCGACGAGATCGAGCGGATGTACGTGCATCTCGAGAATGCGTTGATCGCACTCGATTTCCTCGACCCGCGCAATCCGAAGAAACTGATGCCGCGGCTGCGGCGCCTGTTCGCGCGCACCGGCCTCGAGCGCGAGGAGGTCAATATCCTGCGCGGTGTCGCGAAGCACATCCTGCTGAAATCGGGCAAGCCCGACGGCGACGCGTAAGCGGTTGGCGTACCGGCAACCGGGCGTTCAAACATCGCTTCCCGACCGCCCGGCATGGCGTCGGCCGCCGGAATGGACGCGCTGGATCGGGAGCGTTGCGCCCGGCCGAATATCCCGCGAGCACCGCAGCAGCAAGCCTCCCGCCCGAATACCCGCGCCGCCGGCGGGGTGAACGCGCGGCCTCGTGCGGCCGTGCGCGACTGGCCCTACAATCGCCGGACGTCATAAGCAAATTACCCGGTGCGATAACGGCCGGTCATTGCCGGCGGTGCGCGCCGGCTTTTTCCCCCGATCAGATCATGTTCACGAGACTGCGCGAAGACGTTGCAACGATTCGCGAGCGGGATCCCGCCGCTCGCAGTGCCTGGGAAGTGCTGACCTGTTATCCGGGGCTGCATGCGCTCGTGCTGCACCGTTTCGCGCACGCATGCTGGCGTGCGAGGCGCTACTGGCTCGCGCGTTTCGCGTCGCAGGCCGGGCGGTTCCTGACGGGTATCGAAATCCACCCCGGCGCGACGATCGGCCGGCGCGTGTTCATCGATCACGGCATGGGTGTCGTGATCGGCGAAACGGCGATCATCGGCGACGACTGCACGATCTACCAGGGCGTGACGCTGGGCGGCACGTCGCTCACGCGCGGCGCGAAGCGCCACCCGACGCTCGAGGCCGGCGTGATCGTCGGCGCGGGCGCGAAGGTGCTCGGTGGTTTCACGGTCGGCGCGGGCGCGAAGATCGGTTCGAACGCGGTCGTCGTGAAGCCGGTGCCGGCGGGCGGGACGGCGGTCGGCAATCCGGCGCGCATCGTGATGCCGGCGCAGCCGAAGCCGCAGCCCGAACGCGCGGCGTTCTGCGCGTACGGGATCACGCCGAACGCGGACGATCCGATGTCGCTCGCGATTCACGGCCTGATCGACCACGCGGCGAAGGAAAGCCGCCGTGTCGACGAAATCGTCGCGGCGCTGGAGCGGCTCGGTACGCATCTGGAAACGCTGCAAGGCGCCGATGCGGCGCGCCTCGACCTGCGCAGGCTGTCGGCGGTGCTGGAAGGCAAGGCGGTCGAGCGCCAGACGTAATGAAATGAACGCCGACTGTTGCCGGTCAGTGCGACGGCAGCCGCAGCGTCAGTCGAGCGGCATCGCGTGGATGCCTTCCGCGTCGACGCGCAGGTAGCCGCCGCGCGGCGTGCCGTGATCGAGATCCCAGTCGGGCAGTACCCAGCGGATGCCACCCGGTTCCGCGTGGTGCGCAGGTCGGTGCGTGTGGCCGTGAATGATCACGGCCGCGCGGCTTTTCCGGAACAGCGCGGCCACGCCTTCGCGCGTGACATCGTAGATCGCCGAAGCAGGGCGCATCCGGCCCGCTTCGCTGTTCGAACGCATGCGCTGCGCGAGCGCGCGGCGCCAGCGCAGCGGCCACGCGAGAAACAGCCATTGCGCGGCCCGATTGCGTGCAAAGCGGCGGAACACCTGATAGCCGCGGTCGGCCGTGCATTGCGCGTCGCCGTGCGCGAGCACGATGCGTTGGCCGAACGCCATGATCAGTGAAGGGTCGGGCAACAGCATCGCGCCGGCTGCCTTCATGAAGCGCCGGCCGAGCAGGAAATCGCGGTTGCCGTGCATCACGTACAGCGCGATCCCGCGCTCCGAGAACGTGTGCATCAGCGCGGCCATGCGTGCCGCAAACGGATCGTCGTCGAGTATGTCGTCGCCGATCCAGTATTCGAACAGGTCGCCGAGGATGAACACCGAGTCGGCGCTGTCGGCGGTGTATTTCACGAAATGCTCGAAAGCGGCGACCGTCTTCGGAATCGCTTCGCTCAGGTGCAGATCGGAGAGAAACAGGAACGGGCGTGCGGCTTGCGCGTACTCGCGCTCGCCCGGCACGCCCGCGGAGACGCTTCGCGGCGGACTCTCCTGCAACATCGAAGTGCCTCCGTAACTTGCTGCGCGTCAGACCACGACGGCCTTTTCGATCACGACGTCGTCGGCCGGCACGTCCTGGTGGAAACCAGCGTTACCCGTCTTGACGCCCTTGATCTTGTCGACCACGTCCTGGCCTTCGACGACCTTGCCGAACACCGCGTAGCCCCAGCCCTGCGGCGTCGGCGACGAGTGGTTCAGGAAGTCGTTGTCGTTCACGTTGATGAAGAACTGGGCGGTTGCCGAGTGCGGATCGTTCGTGCGCGCCATCGCGACCGTGTAGTTGTCGTTCTTCAGGCCGTTGTTCGCCTCGTTGTCGATCGGCGCGTCGGTCGGCTTCTGCTTCAGGCCCGGCTCGAAGCCGCCGCCCTGGATCATGAAGCCTTTGATCACGCGATGGAACACGGTGCCGTCGTAGTGGCCCTTCTTCACGTAGTTCAGAAAGTTCTCGACCGTCTTCGGTGCCTTCTCGGCGTCGAGCTCGAGCTTGATCACGCCGTGGTTCGTATGCAGTTCAACCATGATGAATTCCTTCGATGAGGCGGTTTAAATGGCACGCGGCCGGTCGTGCGACGCGGCCGCGTGAGTCGCCGGACGTGCCGGCAGGTTCTTACTTCGAGACGATGCTGGCCGATTCGATCACGATCGGTTGCGCGGGCACGTCCTGCATCGGGCCGCGCGAAGTCGTCGCCACGCCTTCGATCTTCTTCACGACGTCGAGGCCCGACACGACCTTGCCGAACACCGCATAACCGTTGCCGTCCGGGTTCGGGTAGTCGAGGCCGCTGTTGTCCACCGTATTGATGAAGAACTGTGCGGTGGCCGAGTTCGGGTCGCTGGTGCGCGCCATCGCGATCGTGCCCGTCAGGTTCTTCAGACCATTGCGGCTCTCCAGCGGGATCGGCGCGCGGGTCGGCTTTTCCTCGAAGTTGGTCTTGTAGCCGCCGCCCTGGATCATGAAGCCCTTGATCACGCGATGGAAGATCGTGCCGTTGTACTGGCCGGCCTTCACGTAATCGAGGAAGTTGGCGACGGACTTCGGCGCCTTCTCCGGGTAGAGCTCGACTCGGATGTCGCCCTGCGAGGTCTTCAGCTGCACGACGGGGTGCGCGGTAGCCGATTGCGCAAACGCGGGCGCAGTCGCGAGAAGGGCGGCGCCGCCAAGCGCCAGCAACAGACGTTTCATTGCGATCCTCAGGTTGGGAGGGAAAGGGAGGCCGCGCCGCTTATTGCGACGGCGCGACGTACGGCGCCGCCAGTGCGCCCGACGGACCGTTGAACTGGAACGTCGGCGACATCGGCAGCGTGGTGGTGCTCACGTTCGCGGCTGCGCGGTCGGTGTAGTCGCGCGTTGCCGGCGCGGCCGAGCGGGCGTTCGGCGCGGCCTTCGGCGGCGACACGATCTTCTGCAGGTCGGCGAGGCGCTGGGCGGTCGCGCCGCTCGTGCGGCCGAGCGATTGCGCGCGCTTGTACGACTCGGCCGCGAGGCGCAGGTACAGGTCGCCGAGGTTCTCGTACGCGAGCGAGTAGCTCGGGTTCGATTGCGTTGCCGTGACGAGCGCGGTGCGCGCTTCGTCGTAGCGGCCGTGCTTCGCATAGAGCGCCGCGAGGTTGTTGTACGGCTCGGGCAGTTCGGGGTACGCCTGCGTGATCGCGACGAACTGCTGGATCGCGTCGTCGTCGCGGTTCAGGCGGGCCAGCACGGTGCCGCGCTTGAACTGCGCCTGCACGTCGTGCGGGTTCGACGCGATGCGTGCGTCGAGCTGCGCGAGCGCCTGCTTCCACTGCTTGCCGGCGATGGACGAGTCGATTTCTGGGGTGCCGTCGGCGGTCGCCGGGGCCTTCTGCGCATGCGCCGCGGGGGCCGCGAAAAGCGTCAGCGCGACGCCCATGACGGTGGTCGCAACGAGGGTCGCAGCGCTCTGCGCGCGGCCGCGATGAGGTTTCATAGGCGTAAATCGGAATGTTATACTCCGAGCCATTCTAACAAAACGTCTGTGCGTTCCGGCGAGCCGCAGACAGTCTTTCTTTGCCTCTCGTGGCCGTCACCGCTGTGCTTGCAGCCTGACCGCCCCATGTGATACGAGGACGCTCGGCCTGGCGCCGCAGCAGATGGTCCGTCCGTGTCGCATGCTGGGCGAGCTTCGCCAGGGCGGTTTCCTTCGGCTCACGGTTCATCTCTATGGAATCACTGCGCATCTACAACACGCTCGCGCGTGACAAGCAAGTCTTCGTGCCGCGCCATTCCGGCGAAGTGCGGATGTACGTATGCGGGATCACCGTCTACGACTATTGTCACGTGGGCCACGCGCGCATGCTGGTCGTGTTCGACCTCGTCCAGCGCTGGTTGCGTGCGATCGGTTATCGGGTCACGTATGTGCGCAACATCACCGACATCGACGACAAGATCATCCGCCGCGCGGTCGAGAACGGCGAGACGATCAAGTCGCTGACCGACCGGTTCATCGGCGCGATGCACGAGGACGAAAGCGCACTCGGCATCCAGCGGCCCGACATCGAGCCGCGCGCGACGCAATTCATTCCGCAGATGCTCGGCATGATCGAGACGCTCGAATCGAACGGCTACGCGTATCAGGCGACCGACGGCGACGTCAATTACTCGGTGCGCAAGTTCGCGAACTACGGGAAGCTGTCGGGCAAGTCGCTCGACGATCTTCGCGCGGGCGAGCGTGTCGCCGCGAACGACGCGAAGGAAGATCCGCTCGATTTCGTGTTGTGGAAACGCGCGAAGCCGGAAGATCCGGAAGGCGCGTCGTGGGCGTCGAAGTACGGGATGGGCCGCCCGGGCTGGCACATCGAGTGCTCGGCGATGGGCTGCACGTTGCTCGGCGAACATTTCGACATCCACGGCGGCGGGCAGGATCTGCAGTTCCCGCACCACGAGAACGAGATCGCGCAGAGCGAGGGCGCCACCGGCCAGACGTTCGTCAACTACTGGTTGCACAACGGCTTCGTGCAGGTCGACAACGAGAAGATGTCGAAATCGCTCGGCAACTTCTTCACGATCCGCGAAGTGCTCGAGCGGTACGACGCCGAGGTCATGCGCTTCTTCATCGTGCGCACGCACTACCGGTCGCCGCTCAACTACAGCGACGTGCATCTCGACGATGCGCGCGCGTCGCTCACGCGCCTCTATACCGCGCTGAAGGATGTCGAGGCCGACACGCTCGCGCTCGACTGGAACGAGCCGCACGCGCAGCGTTTCGCGGCCGCGATGAACGACGACTTCAACACGCCGGTCGCGGTGGCGACGCTGTTCGAGCTGGCGGGCGAGGTGAACCGCACGCGCGACGCGTCGCTTGCGCGGCAACTGAAACAGCTGGCAGGCCTGCTCGGCCTGCTGGGCCGCGAACCGCGCGCGTTCCTGCAGCAGGCGTCTGGCGCCGCGCAGGCGGGCGCGCTCGCCGCCGACGAGATCGAAGCGAAGATCGCCGCGCGCGTCGCGGCGAAGCAAGCGAAAGACTATGCCGAAGCGGATCGGATCCGGGCGGAACTGCTCGAGGCCGGTATCGCACTTGAAGACAAACCGGGCGGATCGACCGAATGGCGTCGCGTATGAGCGCGGTGCGTTCCACTGACCGATCCGTCAGGTAGGAGGCAAGATGGCAACGGCCAGAAAAGCGCCGGTCAGGCGCGCGACCCCGGTCGCCGCGCGTCCGGCAGCCAAGCGTGCGCCAGCGGCAAAGGCGGACGCGACGCGCGCCGTGCCGACCGGCGCGCTCAACGGTCATGCGCAGCCGGCGGCGACGCTGCCGGCCGCCGACGCGGCTCGCAAGACGCGCGTGTCCGACGCCGACGGCGCGGAGGTGATCGTGCGTCCAGCGTACTGGGACAAGGCGTGCGCCGACCTCGTCAAGCGCGACCGGATCATGAAGAAACTGATCCCGAAGTTCGGTCCCGCGCATCTCGTGAAGCGTGGCGATCCGTTCGTCACGCTCGCGCGCTCGGTCGTCGGCCAGCAGATTTCGGTTCCATCCGCGCAGTCGCTGTGGGCGCGCATCGAGGACGCCTGTCCGAAGCTCGCGCCGCAACCGGTGATCCGGCTCGGCGCGGACAAGCTGATCGCATGCGGGCTGTCGAAGCGCAAGACGGAATACATCCTCGATCTCGCCCAGCATTTCGTGTCGGGTGCGCTGCACGTCGACAAATGGACGTCGATGGACGACGAGGACGTGATCGCGGAACTCACGCAGATCCGCGGCATCAGCCGCTGGACGGCCGAGATGTTCCTGATCTTCAACCTGTCGCGGCCGGACGTGCTGCCGCTCGACGATCCTGGCCTGATCCGCGCGATCAGCGTTAATTATTTCAGCGGGGAACCCGTCACGCGCAGCGAGGCGCGCGAGGTCGCTGCCAACTGGGAGCCGTGGCGCACCGTCGCGACCTGGTATATGTGGCGCAGCCTCGATGCGCCCGACGCCGACGCCTGAGCGGCGGCTATCGGGTTTTAAACATCAATAGTTGAGAGCCGGTTTTGAGTGTCGCCCGCGCGGGTAGAATACGCGCTGCCGCAAGACCCAAGGATTCGAACACATGAAGACCACGTTTCTGGATTTCGAACAGCCGATCGCCGAACTCGAGGCCAAGATCGAAGAGCTGCGATTCGTGCAGGACGACTCGGCTGTCGATATTTCGGAAGAAATCGAGCGGCTGTCGAAGAAAAGCCAGCAACTGACGAAAGACCTCTACGCGAACCTGTCGCCGTGGCAGGTTTCGCAGATTGCGCGGCATCCGCAGCGTCCGTACACGCTCGACTACGTCGCGGAACTGTTTACCGATTTCCACGAGCTGCATGGCGACCGCGCGTTCGCGGACGATCTGTCGATCGTCGGCGGCCTCGCGCGCTTCGGCGGCCATCCGTGCATGGTGATCGGCCACCAGAAGGGCCGCGACACGAAGGAACGCGCGGCGCGCAACTTCGGGATGCCGCGTCCGGAAGGCTATCGGAAGGCCGAACGCCTGATGCGTCTCGCCGAGAAGTTCGGGCTGCCGATCTTCACGTTCGTCGACACGCCGGGCGCGTACCCGGGCATCGGCGCGGAAGAGCGCGGCCAGTCGGAGGCGATCGGCCGCAACCTGTACGTGATGGCCGAGTTGAAGACGCCGATCATCACGACGGTGATCGGCGAGGGCGGTTCGGGCGGCGCGCTCGCGATCGCCGTGGCCGACACCGTGATGATGCTGCAGTTCTCGACCTACTCGGTGATCTCGCCGGAAGGCTGCGCGTCGATCCTGTGGAAGAGCGCCGCGAAGGCGCCCGAAGCAGCGGAAGCGCTGGGCCTGACCGCACACCGCCTGAAGGCGCTCGGCCTGATCGACAAGATCATCAACGAGCCGCTTGGCGGCGCGCATCGCGATCCGAAGGGCATGGCCGCGCTGCTGCGCCGCGCGCTCGCCGATTCGCTGCGCCAGTTCCAGGGCATGAGCATCGATGCGGTGCGCGAGCGCCGTTTCGAGCGCCTGATGGCCTACGGCAAGTTCAAGGAAACCACGCCGGGCGCATGACCGGCCGCGTGTTCATTTCGCGCGCCGCTGCGCGCGCGTCCGTCTCGTGATCCCACCGACCGAATTCTCCGCCGACCGCGTCGTACTCGACGCGGTCGGCGTTGCGCTTTCCGGCATGCCGCCCGATGCGCGTATCGCGATCGCCTACAGCGGCGGCCTCGATTCCACGGTGCTGCTCGACGCGGCCGTCCGTGTCGCGGGTGCGTCGCGCTGTGTCGCGCTGCACGTGCATCACGGCCTGAGCGCGAACGCCGACGCGTGGGTCGCGCATGCCGAAGCGAGCGCGGCCCGGCTCGGCGTCGAATTCGAAGCGACGCGGGTCGACGTGCCGCGCGACAGCGGCCTCGGTATCGAGGCGAGTGCGCGCGAGCAGCGCTATGCGGCACTCGACGCGATGTGCGAACGTCACGGTGCGGCCACGCTGTGGCTGGCGCAGCATGCGGACGACCAGGCCGAGACCGTGTTGCTGCAGCTGTTGCGTGGCGCGGGGATCGCGGGGCTTGCTGCGATGGCGCCGCGTTACCGGCCCGACGGCGTGAGCGTCGAGCGCGTGCGTCCGTTGCTGCGGCTGTTGCGCGCACAACTTGAGCGCTATGCGGCGCAGCACGAGCTTGCGTGGATCGACGACGAATCGAACGGCGATACGCGTTATGCGCGCAATGCGCTGCGCATCGATGTGCTGCCGGCACTGGCCGTGCATTTCCCGGGCTTTCGCGATGCGCTCGGTCGCGCGGCCCAGCATGCGGCCGCCGCGCAGCGGCTGCTCGACGATCTGGCCGAACTGGATTTCGCCGTTGCCGCGCGCGATGACGGGCACGCGCTGTCGCGCGAGTCGCTGGTCGCGTTCGACGACACGCGCGGCGCGAACCTGCTGCGCTTCTGGATGCGCCGGCTCGGCTTGCCGGGCGCGTCGGCCGCCCGGCTCGCCAACATGATGCGGCAGTTGCGCGCCGCGCACGATGCCCATGCGCTGCGCGTCGACCATGCGGGGCAGTGCCTGCGGCTCTATCGCGATGTCGTCTACTGGGAAGCGGGCGACAGCGCCGAACCGGCCGACGACGGCACGGGCACGCCGCACCCGGAAGCGGCGCTCGCGTGGGACGGGCAGGAAGTCTGGCACTTGCCGGGATGGCGCGGCACGTTCGTGTTCGCGCCGGCCGATGCGGAAAGCGCCGGCGCGGTACCGGAGGCGCTGCTGCGCGGCGCGCGGCTGGCCGTGCGCGCCCGGGCGGGCGGCGAGCGGATGCGCACGTCGCCGGGCGGGCCGGGCCGGACGCTGAAGAACCTGTTCCAGGAGCGCGGCGTGCCTGCCTGGCAGCGCGACGTGCCGCTGCTGTTCGCGGGCGACCGGCTGATTTACGTGCCGCGGCTCGGCGTGAACCGCGACGTCGGCGGGTCCGACGGCGGGGTGTCCGGCGACGGCGCGTGGCGCCGGATCGAATGGCGTCCCGACCTGCTGATCGCGTAACCGCGGGCAGGCTTCCGGCGGCGCGATAGCGTGCCCATTTTCACCATTTGGTAAACAGCGCCGGAACGGCCGCGGACACGGCGGGCGGCTTGTCAAGCGGGCTTCTATCGGGTACGCTCGGACGTTTGCTCGGCTCGATTTTTGAGCGATTTGTGCAGGTTTTCCGCGTGACGTACCCGGTTTGCGCGGCCTGATCGGCCTTCCGGGCAAAATCCGTCACGCTTGCGCGTTGCGTCCCAGCCGTCTCCCTCGTCGTCCGTCCACAGCCACAAGCCGCGTGACCGAACGGCACCGCGGCCTGCCCAGCGCGCCCGTGCGGTTTCTCCTCCAGTTCAGAACGACAATGGCACTCATCGTACACAAATACGGCGGCACTTCGATGGGCTCGGTCGAGCGCATCAAGAACGTCGCGAAACGCGTCGCAAAATGGCATCAGGCCGGGCACCAGATGGTGGTCGTGCCTTCGGCGATGTCCGGCGAAACCAACCGTCTGCTCGGTCTTGCGAAAGAGATTTCGAGCCAGCCGAGCCCGCGTGAGCTCGACATGATCGCGTCGACCGGCGAGCAGGTCAGCGTCGGCCTGCTGTCGATCGCGCTGCAGGAAATCGGCGTCGAGGCCGTGAGCTATGCGGGCTGGCAAGTCCCGATCAAGACCGACAGCGCATTCACGAAAGCGCGCATTCACTCGATCGACGACGAGCGCGTGAAGGCCGATCTGAACGCCGGCAAGGTCGTGATCATCACGGGCTTCCAGGGCGTCGATCCGGACGGTCACATCACGACGCTGGGCCGTGGCGGCTCGGACACGTCGGCGGTGGCGGTCGCGGCTGCACTGGGTGCCGAAGAGTGCCTGATCTATACGGACGTCGACGGCGTGTACACGACCGATCCGCGAGTCGTCGAAGAGGCGCGGCGCCTCGATCGCGTGACGTTCGAGGAGATGCTGGAAATGGCCAGCCTCGGCTCGAAGGTCCTGCAGATCCGCTCGGTCGAATTCGCCGGCAAATTCCAGGTGAAGACGCGCGTGCTGTCGAGCCTGACCGATCCGCTGATTGCGCTCGACGAAGAAATGCGCTCGGGCACCCTGATTACTTTTGAAGAAGACGAGACCATGGAAAAGGCAGTCATTTCCGGCATCGCGTTCCAGCGCGACGAAGCACGCATTGCTGTGATGGGCGTGCCCGACAAGCCGGGCATCGCGTATCAGATCCTCGGCCCGGTCGCCGACGCGAACGTCGACGTCGACATGATCATCCAGAACCAGAGCGTCGAGGGCAAGACGGACTTCACGTTCACGGTCGGCCGCGGCGATTACCAGAAGGCGATGGACATCCTCACCAACCAGGTGAAGGGCCATGTGAATGCCGAGCAGGTGCAGGGCGATCCGAAGGTGTCGAAGGTGTCGGTCGTCGGCGTCGGCATGCGTTCGCACGTGGGCGTCGCGAGCAAGATGTTCCGCACGCTGTCGGAAGAGGGCATCAACATCCAGATGATCTCGACGTCCGAAATCAAGATTTCGGTGCTGATCGACGAGAAATACATGGAGTTGGCCGTCCGCGCGCTGCACAAGGCGTTCGAACTCGACCAGGCTTGATGAAATTTTCGTGATGCGATGACGAAATTGCATCACGGAAATTGACGCGCGGTTCGAAACCCTATACTATTTCGTTCTCGTCGCACTGCCTCCCTGGTGCGAGCGAAAGTTTGGGAGACGTGGCCGAGAGGTCGAAGGCACTCCCCTGCTAAGGGAGCATCTGGGCCAAAACCTGGATCGAGGGTTCGAATCCCTCCGTCTCCGCCAAAAGCGGTGACAAAGCCCCGCAAGTTCTCGGACTTGCGGGGCTTTTTCTTTTCCGCGGCAGCATGTGCCCCGCATTCGATGCTGCTGGATCGCGTTCGCGGGCGGCTCGGTCGGTGCAGCCGATCAAGGCAATGAGTGCTCGACTTGGCGGGCGGTAATGCGCTACATATCACCTATCGTTTGGCACGACTCTAGGTGACGCTCTTGGCCAGCCCGCATTCCGTTCTGACTGTTCTTTCCCATCGCCCTGTCGACGGACTGGTCGATAACCACGAGCGTTATGCGCGGCTGCACGGCTACCGGCATGCGACGGTTGACGGCATGCACGTGTACGGCGAGCGCCAGCAGGTGCTGCACAAGTACCACACGATCATCGCGCAGCTCGTCGCGATGGAGCCGGGCGCATTGCTGCTCGTGCTCGATCCGTTCTCCGTCGTGTTCGATCCGCACGCGCTGCCCGATGTCGCGCACGGTTACGACGCAATCGTCACCACGCAGACGCCGAAGTCTGCACTGCCCGCCGCAAGCGGGATGATCTTCCGCAACGTACCCGACGTGCGCGAGCGGTTGCGCAAGCTGGTGGTCGAGCTGGGCAAGTGGGCGATGCGCCTTCCGGAGCGGCAGCATGCGTGCGAGGCGACGCTGCTTGCGGAGTGCTTTCCGCCGCTGCCGTTCGACGTGCCGCTCGCGAACGGCCATTTCCCGTCGGTACAGACGATCTGGGCTGACGGGCTCGCGATCGACTCGATCGCTGGCGTGCGGCCGCTCGTTGCGCACAACGCGCCCGAATGGCGGCAGGTGGACGACGGGTGGGCGCCGGCAGCCGACTACGACTTCCGCTATGTGATCGCGCTCGTCGACGATGCCGAACGTTACCAGCGCGGCGATCGCACGCGTGCAATTGATGCCTGGCAGGCCGCGCAGCGGCGCACGCGCGATGCGGAGCGGCACGTGAATCCTCACGCGCAGGTGGCGTTCGTGAGCCTGCATACATCGCATATCGCGGGCTACGGTGACCTGCACGAGGAGAACTTCGTGCGCTACTGCACGCGGCACGGCTACGCTTACCACGCCTATCGCGAAGCGCCCGCATTTCTGCCGGCCGGCATCAATGCGAACTGGGCGAAGCTGCACCTGATACGCGAACATCTGCCGCATCATGCGTTCGTGTTCTGGGTCGATGCGGACATCCTGGCGATCGACCAGAGTCAGACCATCGACAGCACGATCGACGGTCGCGACTTCGTGATCGGCACCGATCACACGGCCTGGGCGATCAACTCTTGCATGATCGGCGTGCGTAACGTCGCGCCGATGCGCGAACTGGTCGAGCGCATTTGCGCGAGAATCGAGAGTTTCGGCGATCGTTCGTCGGTCTACGCGAGCGGCGGCGATCAGCAGGCGATCTATGTGGAGATGCTGGCGTCCGGCATGATCGATGCGCGCCATATCGTCGATGCGATGACGCTCGCGTCATCGCCGGTTTATGCGACGCGCAACAGCCGTTTCGTCCATTTTCCCGCGCAACACAATCACTATCGCGCGGTGACGATGCGCGTCTGGGACCGGCTGAGTCACCAGCGTTAGCGGCGGGAACAGGAGCGATGCATGCCGCGACCCTAAGCAGGGGAGCGGGCATTCGCTCGATCCGCATCGGTCAAAGCTGATTGAAATAAAAATGAAAGTATCGTTGTAAGGTTTGAGGCGCCGGACGATTGCCGTCGCGCGTAGCCTCAACCAGCATGCTCCGACCCTCCGGAACGATGCGCTCACGTCAAAATTGCGGCACTGCGTCGATTTGCGCAGCGGACGTCGCCGCGGAACACAAAAAATTACTCAATTAAATCAGCAGCATGGCTCGACGCCCAAAAATCGATGCTCTGTTGCGCTGCAGAAAATAATCAATCGCTTTATGCTCGTTAACCCGATCGCGATTGAGCGGCATCAAGCTTCGTCATGATGCCTCTTTACATTTTCCCAACATCGATGATTCACGAAATCTACCTGACGATTTGATTTCGTTTCTTACGTTTCGCCTGTCTCAAATGCAGTGTGCGACATCCTCAAGGCCTTGTTGAAATGCACGATTTCCCCTTCCTGAGCCTGGCCATCTGGGTTCCGATCCTGTTCGGCGTGTGCCTGCTGCGCGCCGGTTCCGATCAACATCCACGCCGTACTCGACTGATCGCGCTCGTCGGCGCGTTGGCCGGGTTTGCCGCCATCGTCCCGCTGGTCGCCGGTTTCGAGTCGCACTCGGCCGCGATGCAGTTTGTCGAAAGCCGTGACTGGCTGGCGGCGTTCAATTCCGGATGGCGGGTCGGCATCGACGGCGCGTCGCTGTGGCTCGTCGTGCTGACCGCATTCACGACGGTCGTGGTGGTGGTCGCGTCGTGGGAATCGGTCACGGTGCGTGTCGCGCAGTACTACGCGTCGTTCCTGATCCTGTCGGGGCTGATGGTCGGCGTGTTCGTCGCACAGGACGGGCTGCTGTTCTTCATCTTCTTCGAAGCGACGCTGATCCCGCTTTACCTGCTGATCGGTACGTGGGGGCGGGAGCGTCGCGTGTACGCGGCCGTGAAGTTCTTCTTCATCTCGTTCGCCGGCTCGCTGCTGTTGCTGATGGCGATGCTGTACCTGTACGCGCAATCGCATACGTTCGACATGGCCGTGTGGCGCACGCTGCAGCTCGGCTTCGCGCCGCAGTTGCTGGTGTTCCTCGGCTTCTTCGCCGCGTTCGCGGTCAAGGTGCCGATGTGGCCGGTCCACACGTGGTTGAGCGACGTCTACACGGACGGCCCGACGGGTGCCGCGCTGATGCTCGCGATGCTCAAGCTCGGCGGCTACGGGTTCCTGCGCTTCGCGCTGCCGATCACGCCTGACGCGAGCCACTTCTTCGCGCCGGCCGTGATCGCGCTGTCGCTGTTCGCGATCGTCTATGCGAGCCTGATCGCGCTCGCGCAGACCGATCTCGGCAAGCTGCTCGCGTATTCGACGGTCGCGCACATGGGGATCGTCACGCTCGGGCTGTTCCTGTTCAACCGGATCGGTATCGAAGGCGCGATCGTGCAGCTCGTGTCGTACGGGTTCGTCGCGGGCGCGATGCTGCTTTGCGTGAACGTGCTCGTCGATCGCACGAAGCAGCGCGAGATCGCCGCGTACGGCGGCGTGGCGGGCGTGATGCCGCGTTTCGCGACCTTCACGCTGCTGTTCGCGATGGCCAACGTCGGCCTGCCGGGCACGTCGGGGTTCGTCGGCGAGTTCATGGTCATCATGGGCGCGATCCGCTTCAACTTCTGGATCGGCGCCATCGCGGCGCTGACGTTGATCCTCAGCGCGTCGTACACGCTGTGGATGCTCAAGCGCGTCGTGTTCGGCAAGGTCTCGAGCGAGCGGATCGCGAAGCTCGCCGACCTGAACCGTCGCGAGATCGTGATGTTCGGGTCGCTCGCGCTGATCGTGCTGATGGTCGGCATCTATCCGAAGCCGTTCACCGACGCAATCGATCCGACCGTGACGCGGCTGATCGAAGACGCCAGCCGGTCGAAAGTGCCGGCCGGGGACAGCCCCGTGCAGCCGCAGCCGTCTTACATGGCATCGTCGCACGACTGATCGCCCAGGCGTCGCGCACGGCGGGTGCATCGCACGACGATGCACCCGTTGCGCACGCATCGATCGCGGTCCGGCGCAGGGTTCGCCGGGCCGGCGTTCGGCTGCGTGAAATTGCCCCGCGACAATGTGTCTCACGGCAGATTTTGCAATGATGATTTGCCGCATCCACCGGTTTTTCATCGCACTCGCGCGACGTATGATGCGGCCACTTTCGTGGATCGAATGCGCATCGGGCATACGCAAACGAATTCAATGACCCTCGGGCTGTGTGATGAAAAGAAGAGCTTCAAGAGGCTGGTCGGCGCTGATGTCAATCGGCGCGGCGCTAAGCCTGTCAGGCTGTAATTTAGATGTACTAAATCCGAAAGGAAGCGTGGGCGCTGCCGAAAAGGCGCTGATCGCGACGTCCACCTGGGCGATGCTGATCGTCGTCGTGCCGGTGATCCTGCTCACGCTGTGGTTCGCGTGGCGTTATCGCGCATCGAACCGCAACGCAACCTACGCGCCGAACTGGTCGCACTCGACCGCGATCGAAGTCGTGATCTGGACGGTGCCGACGCTGATCATCCTGTTCCTCGGCGTGCTCACGTGGAAGACCACGCACGAGCTCGACCCGTACAAGCCGCTCGAGTCGTCGGTGAAGCCGATCGACGTCGAGGTCGTCGCGCTCGACTGGAAATGGCTGTTCATCTATCCGGAACTCGGCATCGCGTCGGTGAACCAGCTCGCGATTCCGGTCGGCACGCCGGTGAACTTCCGCATCACGTCGGATTCGGTGATGAACTCGTTCTTCATCCCGCAGCTCGGCGGCCAGGTCTATGCGATGGCCGGCATGCAGACGCGCCTGCACCTGATCGCCGACGAACCCGGCGACTTCGCGGGTACGTCCGCCAACTTCAGCGGCCGCGGTTTCTCCGACATGAAGTTCCGCACGCTCGCCGAGCCGCGCGAACAGTTCGACGCCTGGGTGCAGAAGGTGAAGGCGTCGCCGGACCGGCTCGACGCGACCGTGTACGGCACCGTCGCGCAGCCGAGCGAGAAGGCGCCCGTGCGCTACTTCTCGTCGGTCGATCCGCGGCTCTTCCACAACATCATCGCGAAATACAACGATGGCCACGTCCTCGACCTGAAGGACGCCGCCTGCGGCACGAAGGGGTAACGCATGTTCGGCAAACTCACACTATCGGCGATCCCGTTCGATCAGCCCATCATCATGGTGGCCGGCGCCTTCATGGGGCTGGCCGTGCTGGGCATTCTCGCCGCACTGACGATCACCGGCCGGTGGAAATGGCTGTGGACGGAATGGCTGACGACGGTCGACCACAAGAAACTTGGCGTGATGTACATCATCGTCGCGCTGATCATGCTGCTGCGCGGCTTCGCGGACGCGATCATGATGCGCATGCAGCTCGCGCTCGCGTACAACGCGCCCGGCTACCTGCCGCCGCACCACTATGACCAGATCTTCACGGCACACGGCGTGATCATGATCTTCTTCATGGCGATGGTGTTCATGGTCGGCCTGATGAACCTGGTCGTGCCGCTGCAGATCGGCGCGCGCGACGTCGCATTCCCGTTCATCAACTCGCTGAGCTTCTGGATGACGGCCGTCAGCGCGATCCTGATCAACATCTCGCTCGTGATCGGCGAATTCGCGCAGACCGGCTGGCTCGCGTACCCGCCGCTGTCGGAGCTGCAGTACAGCCCCGGAGTAGGGGTCGATTACTACCTGTGGGCGCTGCAGATCTCGGGCGTCGGCACGCTGCTGACCGGCGTGAACTTCTTCGTGACGATCATCAAGATGCGCGCGCCGGGCATGACGCTGATGAAGATGCCCGTGTTCACGTGGACGGCACTCTGCACGAACGTGCTGATCATGGCGTCGTTCCCGATCCTGACCGCGACGCTCGCGCTGCTCGGCCTCGACCGTTACCTCGGCATGCACTTCTTCACGAACGAAGCCGGCGGCAACGCGATGCTGTACCTGAACCTGATCTGGGCGTGGGGCCACCCGGAGGTGTACATCCTGATCCTGCCGGCGTTCGGCATCTTCTCGGAAATCATCGCGACGTTCGCGAAGAAGCCGCTGTTCGGCTACAAGACGATGGTGTACGCGACCTGCGCGATCATGGTGCTGTCGTTCCTCGTGTGGCTGCATCACTTCTTCACGATGGGCTCGGGTGCGAACGTGAACGCGTTCTTCGGCATCATGACCATGATCATCGCGATCCCGACCGGCGTGAAGGTGTTCAACTGGCTGTTCACGATGTATCGCGGCCGGATCGAATTCACGACGCCGGTGCTGTGGACGATCGGCTTCATGGTCACGTTCACGCTCGGCGGCATGACCGGCGTGATGATGGCGATTCCCGGCGCGGACTTCGTGCTGCACAACAGCCTGTTCCTGATCGCGCACTTCCATAACGTGATCATCGGCGGCGTGCTGTTCGGTTATCTCGCGGGCTTCAACTACTGGTTCCCGAAGGCGTTCGGCTTCAAGCTGAACGAGAAGCTCGGCAAGGCCGCGTTCTGGTTCTGGCAGGTCGGCTTCTACGTCGCGTTCGTGCCGCTCTACGTGCTCGGCTTCATGGGCATGACGCGCCGGCTCAACCACTACGACAACCCGGCCTGGCATCCGTGGCTGCTGGTTGCCGCGTTCGGTGCCGTGCTGATCGCGATCGGCATCGCGTGCCAGTTGCTGCAGCTCGTGGTCAGCATCCGCAACCGCAACCTGCCGGAGTACCGCGACACGACGGGCGATCCGTGGGGCGGCCGCACGCTGGAATGGGCGACGACGTCGCCGCCGGCCGACTACAACTTCGCGGTGATTCCGCAGGTGCGCACGCTCGACGCCTACACGGACATGAAGGCGCGCGGCGAAGGCCGGCCGAACCCGGCGTCGATCCGCGACATTCACATGCCGTCGAATACCTGCGCGGGCCTCGTGGTTGCGGTCTTCAGCCTGGTGCTCGGCTTCGCGCTGGTGTGGCACATCTGGTGGATGGCGATCGGCGGGCTCGTCGGGATCGTCGCGACGCTGGTGATCTACAGCTCGCGCGATAACGACGGCTATTACATCCCCGCGTCGACGGTGCGGAAGATCGAAGGCAAGCAGCCGACCACGCGCGTGGCCGCGCGGGTCGACGACGTGGAACTGGAGGCCAACTGATGTTGCAGAAAACCTTGAGCGCAACCCTGCTCGAGCACGACGACCATCCGCCGTCGCATTCGGTGTTCGGTTTCTGGCTGTACCTGATGACCGACTGCGTGATCTTCGCGGCGCTGTTCGCGACCTTCGCGGTGCTCGGCCACCAGTATGCGGGCGGGCCGACCGCGAAAGACCTGTTCGACATTCCGGGCGTCGCGGTGGAAACCGCCGCGCTGCTGCTGTCGAGCATCACGTACGGTTTCGCGATGCTCGCGGCGTACAAGCAGCGGCGCGGCGCGCTGCTCGCATGGCTCGCGGTGACGTTCGTGCTCGGCGCGGCGTTTCTCGCGATGGAACTGCGCGAGTTCTCGCACCTGATCGCGGAAGGCGCGGGCCCGCAGCGCAGCGCGTTCCTGTCGGCGTTCTTCACGCTGGTCGGCACGCACGGGCTGCACGTGACGGCCGGCCTGGTATGGATGATCGTGCTCGCCGGGCAGATCGTGTTCCGCGGTGGCGACCTGACCGATCGCGACCTGCGGCGCCTGACGTGCCTGAGCCTCTTCTGGCACTTCCTCGACATCGTGTGGATCTGCGTGTTTTCCTTTGTCTATCTCGCGAGCGTGATCTAAATGGCCCATACGCATTCGTCTCAACTCGAAGAAGGGCACGGCAGTGTCGGCGGCTACGTCGCCGGTTTCATCCTGTCGGTGCTGCTCACGGCCGCGTCGTTCGGCCTCGTGATGGGCGGCGTGCTGTCGCCGCATGCGTCGCTGATCGCGCTGGCCGCGCTCGCGTTCGTGCAGATCGTCGTGCACCTCGTGTACTTCCTGCACATGAACGGCTCGTCGGGCCAGCGCTGGAACGTGATGGCGTTCAGCTATACGGTGCTGACCGCGGCGATCCTGATCGTCGGCACGCTGTGGGTGATGCACAACGTCAGCATGAACATGATGTCGCGCTGAGCGGCGTCGCGGCGCCGGGTTCGTTATCCGCGCGCGTTGATGAAGAAAAGGCGGCACGCAAGTGCCGCCTTTTTGTTTTGGTACAGTCGCGCCGCGCGACGTATCCGGTGTTGCGATGACGACCGGCTTAGCGGGCCCGCGAACGGGAGTCGGACGCGTGTCGGCATCGGCCCGGCCCCGGCGTGGCAGGGCGGGCGGGGCCGGGCAGGCGTCGATTGTTACAAGACGTTAGCGCAGGCTTCCCGTTGCGATGCGGCGCATCAGTTCTTACAAACTTGAAATATGCGGAGACGGCGCTTGCCGTTATAGTCGAATCACACATGACACAACCAGAAGAGGAATCCATGAAGACCTTGCGTGTTGCCTCGCTCTTGACCGGTGTGACGGCCTTGCTCGTGTCGGGCGCAGCAATGGCGGGAGTCAATGTCGGGATCAACATCGGCGTGCCGGCACCGGTCTACGTCGCGCCCGCGCCCGTGTATGCGCCGCCGCCGCCGGTCGTCTATCAGCCGGCGCCCATGTACGCACCGGCCCCCGTGTATGCGCCGGGTCCGGCCATCGTGATCGGCTGGCATGGAGACCGCTACTGGGACGGCCGTCGCTACTGGGGCCGCGATGAGTGGTATCGCCGCCATGGCCGCGGCTGGGGCGGCGATCGCGATCGCGGTCACTGGGATAACGGCCGCCACAACGGCTGGCACTGATCGGCACGTCGCGCACGCGTGACGTGTGCGCGACGTTCGTTCGTGAAGAAACCGCCCGCGTGGCGGTTTTCTTTTGGCCCGAACGATTGAATGGGTAGAATCGTCCCACGTTACATCCCTCATTCGATCGACAGGGCCTCTATGACGAAGGGTTCGCCCCGGGCCGCCGCCGCGCGCGTCCGTTTCGGCGCGTTGCGTGCCGTACGGGCCGCCGGCCGCGTTGCCGCGGTGTTCGCGATGCACGCGGTGTTCGCCGCGACAGCCGCGCACGCGGCCTACGCCATTGCGCAGTACGGCGAGCCGAAGTATCCGCCGGGCTTCAAGCATTTCGACTACGTCAACCCCGACGCGCCGAAGGGCGGCACGCTCGTGCTCGCGAACCCGAACCGGCTGACGTCGTTCGACAAGTTCAATCCGTTCACGATGCGCGGCAACCCCGCGCCGGGCATCGACATGCTGTTCGAGAGCCTCGCGACCGGCAGCTCGGACGAACCGGCGTCCGCGTATGGCTTGCTTGCCGACGACATCGACATCGCGCCCGACCGCCGATCGGTCACGTTCCACCTGAATCCGCGCGCGCGCTTCTCGAACGGCGATCGCGTCACGGCCGACGACGTCAAGTTTTCGTTCGATACACTGAAGAGCAAACTGGCCGCGCCGCAGTTCGGCGCGTATTTCGCGGAGATCGCGAAGGCGGTGGTCGTCGATCCGGCCACCGTGCGTTTCGAGTTCCGCAGCGCGAATCGCGAGCTGCCGCTGATCGCTGGCGGCGTGCCGGTGTTCTCGCGCAAGTGGGGGTTGCGCGCGGACGGCTCGCGCATCCCGTTCGACCAGCTCGCGTTCGAACAGCCGATCGGCAGCGGCCCGTACCTGATCGAGCGCTACGACAACGGACGCACGATCACCTACCGGCGCAACCCTGCGTACTGGGGCGCCGACCTGCCGGTGCGGATCGGCACCAATAACTTCGAACGGATCGTCTACAAGCTGTACAGCGACGGCGTCGCGAGGCTCGAGGCGTTCAAGGCCGGCGAATACGATGTGCTCGTCGAGTACATCGCGCGCAACTGGACGCGGCGCGACGTCGGCAAGCGTTTCGACAGCGGCGAGCTCGTCAAGCGCGAATTCCGCCAGCACAACGGCGCGGGCATGCAGGGTTTCTTCATGAACCTGCGCCGGCCGCTGTTCCGCGACGTGCGGGTGCGTCAGGCACTCGACCTCGCATTCGACTTCGAATGGCTGAACCGGCAACTGTTCTATAGCGCGTACACGCGTCTCGACAGCTATTTTGCCGACACCGGCCTGCAGGCGACCGGCACGCCGAGCGCCGGCGAACTGAAACTGCTGGAGCCGCTGCGCGCGCAGCTCGACCCGACCGTGTTCGGCCCGATGGTCACGCAGCCTGTGACGAACCCGCCGGGCTCGCTGCGCGCGAACCTGCTGAAGGCGCGCGAGCTGCTTGCGCAGGCCGGCTGGACCTATCGCGACGGTGCGCTGCGCAACGCGAAGGGCGAGCCGTTCACGTTCGAGATCCTCGACGATGCAGGCGGTGCGATGGAAGGAGTCGTGACCGCATACCAGCGCAATCTGACGAAGCTCGGCATCGACGCACGTTTTCGCACGGCCGATTACGCGCTGCTGCAAAAGCGGCTCGATGCGTTCGACTACGACATGACGACGATCCGCTTGCCGGGCGTGCAGGTGCCGGGCGCCGAGCAGTACTCGCGTTACGCGAGCAAGTTCGCCGACGAGCCGGGCTCCGACAACTTCATCGGGCTGAAGTCGCCGGCGGTCGACGCGCTGCTGCACGCGCTCGGCACCGCACAGTCGCGCGACGACCTGCTCGATGCGACGCACGCGCTCGACCGCGTGCTGATGCACGGCTACTACGCGGTCCCGCAGTGGTACAGCACGACACACCGGGTCGCGTATCGGCGCACGCTCGCTTATCCGCAGACGCTGCCGCTGTACTATTCGGCCGAGGGCTGGGTCGTGTCGACCTGGTGGGCGAAGCCCGATCACTGACCCGCGCCGGCCCTTCGATTAATCCCGCCTACCGATCACGAGTCGACGCCCTATGTGGAGCTACATCCTCAAACGCCTGCTGCTGATGATCCCGACGCTCATCGGCGTGCTGACCCTTACGTTCGCGGTGATCCAGTTCGTGCCGGGCGGCCCGGTCGAGCAGGCCGTGCAGGAATTGCGCAAGGGCGCGACGGAGCAGGGCGCGGTGCCGTTCGGGATGCGTGCGCACACCGGCGTCGACGCGCAGCAGCTCGCGCAGCTCAAGGCGCTGTACGGTTTCGACAAACCGCCGCTCGAACGCTATTGGCTGATGCTGAAGCGTTTCGCGCGCTTCGATCTCGGCGACAGCTACTTCCGCCACCAGAGCGTGTGGTCGCTGATCGTGCAGAAGCTGCCCGTGTCGATCAGCATCGGGCTGTGGACGTTCTTCCTCACGTACCTGATCTCGGTGCCGCTCGGCATCGCGAAGGCCGTGCGCAACGGTTCGCCGTTCGACGTCGCGACGAGCCTCGTCGTGCTCGTCGGTTATGCGATTCCGGGCTTCGTGCTCGGCGTGCTGCTGCTCGTGCTGTTCGGCGGCGGTTCGTTCTGGCAGCTTTTTCCGCTGCGCGGCCTCACGTCGGACAACTTCGCGCAGCTGTCGCTCGTCGGCAAGGTGCTCGATTACCTGTGGCACATCGCACTGCCGATCACGGCGTCGGTCGTCGGCAGCTTCGCGGTCATCACGATGCTCACGAAGAATGCGTTCCTCGACCAGATCCGCCGGCAATACGTGCTGACCGCGCGCGCGAAGGGGCTCTCCGAGCGCAACGTGCTGTGGAAGCACGTGTTCCGCAATGCGATGCTGCCGCTGATCGTCGGCTTCCCGGGCGCGTTCATCGGCGCGTTCTTCACGGGCAGCCTGCTGATCGAGACGCTGTTCTCGCTCGACGGCCTCGGGCTGCTGTCGTACGAGTCGGTCGTGCGGCGCGACTATCCGGTCGTGCTCGGCACGCTGTACCTGTTCACGTTGATCGGGCTCGCAACCAAGCTGATCTCCGACCTTTGTTATGTATGGGTCGATCCGCGCATTCAATTCGAAAACCTGGAGCGCTGACATGAAACAGACCGTCCGCATGCCCGGCGTCACCGGGCGAGGGTCGCGATGAACCGGACCATCGTGTCGTCCCGCATCGACGCGGCGCGCGCACGCGTGTCGCCGTCTCCCGCACGCCGCGTGTGGCAGCGCTTCAGGCAGCAGCGCCTCGGCTACTGGAGCTTCGTGATCTTCTTCGTCGCATTTGCCGCGAGCCTCGCCGCGCCGCTGTGGTCGAACGACAAGCCGCTCGTCGTGCGCTACGACGGCCAATACTATTTCCCGATGTTCCATGCGTATCCGGAGACGGCCTTCGGCGGCGATTTCCCGACGCCGGCCGATTATCTCGATCCGTATGTGCGCAAGCGGCTCGAGGCGCCCGGCAATTTTGTCGTCTACCCGCCGAACCGCTACTACTACGACACGCTGAACTACTTCTCGACCGTGCCGAACCCGGCGCCGCCGTCGCGCGCGAACTGGCTCGGCACCGACGCGCAGGGGCGCGACCTGCTCGCGCGGCTCGTGTACGGGTTCCGCGTGTCGGTCGAATTCGGGCTGATCCTGACCGTGATCGGCACGCTGCTCGGCATCGCCGCGGGCGCGGTGCAGGGCTTTTTCGGCGGGCGCATCGACATCGTCGGGCAGCGGCTGATCGAGATCTGGAGCTCGCTGCCCGAGCTGTATTTGCTGATCATCTTCGCGTCGATCTTCGAGCCGAGTTTCCTGCTGCTGATCGTGCTGCTGTCGCTGTTCGGCTGGATCGGGCTGGCCGACTACGTGCGCGCGGAATTCCTGCGCAACCGCACGCAGGACTACGTGCGCGCGGCACGCGCGATGGGGCTCACGAACTGGCAGATCATCTGGCGCCACGTGCTGCCGAACAGCCTGACGCCGGTGATCACGTTCCTGCCGTTCCGGATGAGCGGCTCGATCCTCGCGCTCACGAGCCTCGATTTCCTCGGGCTCGGCGTACCGCCGCCGACACCGAGCCTCGGCGAACTGCTCGCGCAGGGCAAGGGCAACCTCGACGCATGGTGGATCTCGCTGTCGACGTTCGGCGTGCTGGTCGCGACGCTGCTGCTGCTGACCTTCATGGGCGACGCGCTGCGCAACGCGCTCGACACGCGGATCGCCGATTCGGTGCGCGCGGCGGGAGGCCAGCGATGAGCGAACCGGTCGTATCGACGCAGCGCGAGCCGCTGCTGTCGCTCGAACATCTGCAGGTGCGCTTCGGCGACACGGTCGCGGTGGACGACGTGACGCTCGAGATCGGCCGCGGCGAGCGCGTTGCGCTTGTCGGCGAGTCGGGTTCCGGCAAGAGCGTGACCGCGTTGTCGATCCTGCGCTTGCTGCGCGATGCCGACGTGAGCGGCACGATCCGCTTCGCGGGGCAGGACCTTTCGGCCAGGAGCGAGCGCGAGATGCGCGGGCTGCGCGGCTCGGACATCGCGATGATCTTCCAGGAGCCGATGACGGCGCTCAACCCGCTGTATACGATCGGCGTGCAGATCGGCGAGACGATCGTGCTGCACGACGGCGTATCGGCCGCCGAGGCACGCAAGCGCGCGATCGCATTGCTCGCGCGCACCGGCATCGCGGAGCCCGAGAGGCGCGTCGACAGCTATCCGCACCAGTTGTCGGGCGGCCAGCGGCAGCGCGCGATGATCGCGATGGCGCTCGCGTGCCGGCCACGCCTCCTGCTCGCGGACGAGCCGACCACCGCGCTCGACGTGACGATCCGCGCGCAGATCGTCGACCTGCTGCTGGAACTGCAGCGCGACGAAGCGGAAAAGCGCGGGATGGCGATCCTGCTGATCACGCACGACCTGAACCTCGTGCGGCACTTCGCCGAGCGCGTCGCGGTGATGGAGCGCGGCCGGCTCGTCGAGAGCGGGCCCGTCGAGCGAATCTTCGCGGAACCCGAGCATCCGTATACGCAGCGGCTGCTGAACAGCCGTCCGCAACGCGCGGTCGCGCCCGTGATGCCGATCGCGCCCGTCGTGCTCGACGCGCGCCACGTGAGCGTGCAGTTCGCGCGCAAGCGGCCGGGTTTCGCGGGCTGGTTCGGCACGGTACCCGTGACGGCCGTCGCGGACGTGTCGGTGTCGGTGCGGCAGGGCGAGACGCTCGGCATCGTCGGCGAATCGGGGTCGGGGAAATCGACGCTTGCGATGGCGCTGCTCGGGCTGCAGAAGACGGCGGGCGGCGAGATCGAATTCCAGGGGCGTGCGCTGTCGACCTATCGCGGCCGCGAGCAGACCGCGCTGCGCTCGAACATGCAGGTCGTCTTTCAGGATCCATTCAGTTCGCTTTCGCCGCGTCACACGATCGAGCGGATCGTCGGCGAGGGGCTCGAGCTGCATCACCCGGACATGCCGCCCGATGCGCGCCGCGCGAAATCGCTCGCGGTACTGCGCGAAGTCGGCCTCGACCGCACGGTGCTGCACCGTTATCCGCACGAATTCTCGGGCGGGCAGCGCCAGCGGATCGCGATCGCGCGCGCGCTGGTGCTGGAGCCGCGCATCCTGATCCTCGACGAGCCGACTTCCGCGCTCGACGTGTCGATCCAGCAGCAGGTGCTGAAACTGCTCGCGAATTTGCAACAGAAATACAACCTCGGCTATGTATTCATCAGCCACGATCTGGAGGTGATCGGCGCGATGGCGCACCGCGTCGCGGTGATGCAGGACGGCGCCGTCGTCGAGTCGGGCGACGTGACCGATATCTTCACGAGACCGTCACATCCTTACACACAAAAGCTGTTGAAAGCGGTCTGGAAAGCGTGATAGGTGTCCAATGGTCTGACCATCTCGATTGTATTTTTTAATTTGTTTTGACAAACGATTACGCGCTGGCTAGTATCGACCGAAATTTTCCGCCAATCAGCTGATTTTTAAGCAAATTCCATCGACCAATGCAGCATCGATCCCTGACCCAGGCATGCGCGCGCACCATCGCCGGGCTGTTCATCGGCGCCCTGTTCGCAGCAGCTCCCGGCGCGTTCGCCGACGAAGTCAGCAGTTTTAACCAGAATGTCACGAATTCGACTCAAATCGGGTCGACTTCCTCCCTCCAGCAGACTAGCGCGCAGCCGTCGAGCGGCGGCGCGAAGTCGTTCCTTGCCGGCATGGCGGGCAAGGCGGGCGACGTGGTCGTCGGCGCGCTGAACATGATCGGCGTGCGCTATCGCTGGGGCGGCAATTCGCCGGATTCGGGCCTCGACTGCAGCGGCTTCGTGCGCTACGTGTTCCAGGACACGCTTGGCATGTCGCTGCCGCGCCGTGCGGAAGAAATGAGCCGCGTCGGCGAGAAGGTGAGCATGAGCAACCTCAAGCCGGGCGATCTCGTGTTCTTCAACACGATGCGCCGCACGTTCTCGCACGTCGGCATCTACATCGGCGACAACAAGTTCGTGCATTCGCCGTCGACGGGCAGCACCGTCCGCGTCGACGATCTCGACAGCGGCTACTGGGAAAAGCGTTTCACCGGCGCGCGCCGGATCGAATCGGAGTTCCCGATGAAGGCCGAGGATCTGCGTCAGCGCGTGCGCGCGACGATCGGCGACGATTCGGCGAACGGCAGCAACTGACGTTCGCCGGTCGGTCGGACCGGATAAAAAAACCCTGTCACCGAAAGGTGGCAGGGTTTTTTGTTTTTGGGGCTGGCGCAGGCGAGGCGACGGACGTCGTTCCGGCGGTCACGGGACGGTGGCGCGCGCCGTCCCGCGTATCGCGCGCTTACGCGGCAGCCACGCCGCGCGCTGCCGCGAGCTTGCGCTGCAGTTCCGGCATGATGCGCGCGACCGCTTCCTCGCCCGCGAGGATCGCCGCATTGCGCTGGTTGAAGTCGCTGCCGCCCATGGCTGCGAGGTTCGGGCGGATCACGACGTCCGCGTATTTGTCGAGCTCGTAGGTCTTGATCGTCTGGCCCATGATCGTGAAGGTCTGCAGCAGCATCTCGATCGGGTTATTGGTCGCCGCGCCGTCCGGCCGGGCCGAGATGTCGACCGCGATCACGAAGCTTGCGCCCATCTTGCGCGCGTACGACGCGGGCACGGGGCTCACGAGGCCGCCGTCCACGTATTCGCGATTGCCGATCTTGACCGGTTCGAACACCGACGGCACGCTGCACGATGCGCGCACCGCGAGCCCCGTGTTGCCCTGCTGGAACAGGATCGGCTGACCGCTCTGCAGATCCGTCGCGACGATGCCGAGCGGCTTCGCCATCTTCTCGATCGGTCGGTTGTTGAGCGTCTTGTTCAGGAAGTTCTGCAGCGCGACGCCTTGCAGCAGGCCGCGCGACCGGAACGGCAGCGCCCAGTCGCTGATCGACGCCTGGTCCATGTCGAGTGCGATCTTGTTGATCTGCAACGCGCTCATGCCCGATGCATAGAGTGCGCCGACCACCGAGCCCGCGCTCGTGCCCGCGACGATTTCGACCGGGATGCCGCGCGCCTCGAGCGCCTTCAGCACGCCGATGTGCGAGAAGCCGCGCGCGGCGCCGCCGCCGAGCGCGATGCCGATCTTCACGGGCTTCTCGTGCGGCTGTGCGGGGTTGGATGCGTTGTCGGGGCGTGACTTGTCGCCGAACGACGTACAGGCGGCGAGGCTGGCGGACGCGCACGCGATCGTGAAGTGGCGGCGCGACAGGCGAGGGGACGACATCGAATGGTTCTCCGGCAGCTTGGCGGCGGGTTACACGGCCCGCGGCGGCGATAGATTCAGCGCAGCCGCGCGACGGGTTCCGTGCGGCCGGCGCCGCGCCGGCTGGCGGCCGCGGCGCGCACATCATAAAGCAAGCGGTGCGCTTGGCGCGATGTCCGGCGCGAGTATAATTCCGGCTTCTTTTCCGTTCCGGGTGTCGCCGGCCCCGTTGCTGTCCGGGCTGCCGCCGTCGATCCCGCGTCGAATCATTCATGCGCCCCAGGCGTTCGAGTTACCGTTTATGACCCGTCCTGTCCGTACCCGCTTCGCGCCGAGTCCCACCGGCTTCATCCACCTCGGCAACATCCGCTCCGCGCTTTATCCGTGGGCGTTCGCCCGCAAGATGAAGGGCACGTTCGTGCTGCGCATCGAAGATACCGACGTCGAGCGCTCGTCGCAGGAAGCGGTCGATGCGATCCTCGAGGGGATGCAATGGCTCGGCCTGGATTTCGATGAAGGCCCGATCTACCAGATGCAGCGGATGGACCGCTATCGCGAGGTGCTCGCGCAGATGCTCGAGAAGGGTCTCGCGTACCCGTGTTACATGTCGGCCGAGGAACTCGACGCGCTGCGCGAACGCCAGCGCGAGGCCGGCCTGAAGCCGCGCTACGACGGCACGTGGCGTCCGGAGCCCGGCAAGGTGCTGCCGGAGCCGCCGGCTGGCGTGAAGCCCGTGCTGCGCTTCCGCAATCCGCTGACGGGTACGGTCGTCTGGGAGGACGCGGTGAAGGGGCGTGTCGAGATCTCGAACGAAGAGCTCGACGACCTCGTGATCGCGCGCCCGGACGGCACGCCGATCTACAACTTCTGCGTGGTGGTGGACGACATGGACATGGGCATCACGCACGTGATCCGTGGCGACGACCACGTGAACAACACGCCGCGCCAGATCAACATCCTGAATGCGCTCGGCGGCGAGGCGCCCGTCTACGCGCACCTGCCGACCGTGCTGAACGAGCAGGGCGAGAAGATGAGCAAGCGGCATGGCGCGATGAGCGTGATGGCGTATCGCGACGCGGGCTTCCTGCCTGAAGCCGTCGTCAACTATCTCGCGCGCCTCGGCTGGTCGCACGGCGACGCCGAGATCTTCTCGCGCGAACAGTTCGTCGAATGGTTCGACCTCGAGCATCTTGGCAAGTCACCCGCGCAGTACGACCACAGCAAGCTGAGCTGGCTGAATGCCCACTACATCAAGGAAGCCGACAACGCACGCCTTGCGGCGCTGGCGAAGCCGTTCCTCGACGCGCTCGGCATCGACGACGCGGCGATCGCGACGGGCCCCGCGCTCGACGCAGTGGTCGGCCTGATGAAGGACCGCGCGACGACGGTCAAGGAGATCGCCGAAGGCGCCACGATGTTCTACCGTGTGCCGGCACCGGAAGCCGACGCGCTTGCACAGCACGTGACCGATGCGGTGCGGCCGGCACTGGCCGATCTCGTCGTTGCTCTGAAGGCGGCCGACTGGACGAAGGAGGCCGTATCCGCCGCGCTGAAGGCGACGCTCGGCACGCACAAGCTGAAGATGCCGCAGATCGCGATGCCGGTGCGCTTGCTGGTGGCGGGCACGACGCATACGCCGTCGATCGACGCGGTGCTCGTGCTGTTCGGTCGCGACGTCGTGGTGTCGCGCATCGAGGCTGCGCTGGCCTGAGGTTCGTATGCGAATGAAGCTGTCCGTGCGTGACAGCGCGGCAGCTTCGCAAAAATTTCGCTCGAATCGCAAAAAGGGTATTTACAAGTTCAAAGACGGTCCATATAATCTCATTTCTGTTCTGCAAGGGGGTATAGCTCAGCTGGGAGAGCGCTTGCATGGCATGCAAGAGGTCAGCGGTTCGATCCCGCTTACCTCCACCAACAGAACAAATTGGATTGATTTGCGAAGCAGCAGCGGTAGTAATAAATGCTTCACAGAACGATCTAAAGCAGTTAGAATTTCGGCCTTCGCTGTTGATGAGAAGTGAATAGCGAAAGTCAGACAGATCTGAAAAGATTATGTCCCCTTCGTCTAGAGGCCTAGGACATCACCCTTTCACGGTGAGTACAGGGGTTCGAATCCCCTAGGGGACGCCAGATTCAGCGGCGTTTCATGGAAGTGTCGCGAGGCTTGCAGGAACGTAACCGACGTCCTGCGGGTTGGGTAAGGAAGTTGGAGCGGTAGTTCAGTCGGTTAGAATACCGGCCTGTCACGCCGGGGGTCGCGGGTTCGAGTCCCGTCCGCTCCGCCAGAACGAAGCCCGTTCAAGACGTTTTTGAGCGGGCTTTTGTATTAAAGGTGTAAGCAGTACGCTGTCCCCTTCGTCTAGAGGCCTAGGACATCACCCTTTCACGGTGAGTACAGGGGTTCGAATCCCCTAGGGGACGCCAGATACAGCGGCGTTTCGTAGAAGTGTCGCAACGCGTGCAGGAACGTGACGATGTCCTGCAGGCGGTGGTGCAGAAAGCTGGAGCGGTAGTTCAGTTGGTTAGAATACCGGCCTGTCACGCCGGGGGTCGCGGGTTCGAGCCCCGTCCGCTCCGCCAGAACGAAGCCCGTTCAAAAAACGTTTTTGAACGGGCTTTTTTATTAAAGATGTAAGCAGTACGTTGTCCCCTTCGTCTAGAGGCCTAGGACATCACCCTTTCACGGTGAGTACAGGGGTTCGAATCCCCTAGGGGACGCCAGATTTCGGCGTCGTTCGAACAAACGATGCGCCGGCAGGAAGTAACCGACGCCTGCCAGGCAAGTAGCAAGACTGGAGCGGTAGTTCAGTCGGTTAGAATACCGGCCTGTCACGCCGGGGGTCGCGGGTTCGAGTCCCGTCCGCTCCGCCAAAAAATGAAGAAGCCCGCCTTGTGCGGGCTTTTTCATTTGTGTTTCCGGTTGCGCCCGCTGCCGGGCGCGCGACGTCCGGGTCTCAGGCACCGAGCCGCTCCGAGAAATTCACGATTGCATCCGCACGCGACTGCGCTATATCGTGGCGGGATGCGTTCCTGATCCCTGCGCGATGCTCGATCCGACCGACCTGCGACTCCTGTATCAGCTCCGGCCTGCGGAGCCCGGCGATTTCCCGTTCGCCGAAGCGCTGACGCACGGCAACATGGGCGGCTACTACAAGCGCCATGGGCTCGTGTGGCGCAGCGACCTGTTCTATGCGAGCTGGCGCGAATCCGAGAACTTCATCCTCGAGGCCGACGGCGAGCGCATCGGCGTGCTGCGGGTGACCGAAGAGGGCGACTCGCTGCATATCCGCGACGTGCAGATCGCGGCCGGCCATCGCGGGCAGGGCGCCGGCACCTACATGCTCGACATGTCGCACCGCTGGGCGCGTGCGCGCGGGCTGCAGGAACTCCAGTTGCGCGTGTTCGTCGACAATCCCGCCGCGCGTCTCTACTTGCGCATGGGGTATCAGGTCGCCGGGTCGCGGCTTGCGCAACTCGGATCGATCCGTCACATGGTGCGGCCGGTCTGAACGGCTGACGCGTCCGGAACGCGATGGTCAGCCGATCGCGTCGATCGCATCGTCGTCCGGTGTGTCGTCGTCCGCGATGCGGCCTTCCGCACCGCGGTGCTCGTAGCCGCGCAGCATGAACGCGCGCGGGCTTTCGCCGAATGCGCGGCGGAACATCGCCGAGAACGCGCTCTGGCTCTGGTAGCCGAGTTCGCGCGCGATATGCGACAGCGGGCGGCCCTGGTTCAGCAGCGGGATCGCGCGCGCAAGCAATGCCTGCTGGCGCCACTGCGAAAAGCTCACCCCCAGTTCCTGCTTGAAGAGCCGCGAAATCGTGCGCGTGCTCGCGCCGACCTCGCTCGCCCAGTGTTCGAGCGACTCCGCATGCGCCGGGTGCGCGAGTACGGATTCGCACAGCATGCGCAGCCGCTTCTCGTCGGGCATCGGCACCGCGAGCGGCAACGGTTCGGCGTGACTCAGCTCGTCGAGCACGAGCCCGCACAGCAGGCGTTCGCGCGTGGCGCTCAGGTCGCGTGCGTCGAGCGCGACGATCAACTCGCGCAGCAATCCCGTCACTTCGACGACCCGGCACGCGTCGAGCCCGCCCGGCACGATCGACTCGTCGATATACAGCGTGCGCAGATACGCCTCTTCGACGATCACGACCTCGTGCGTCACGTGCGGCGGCACCCAGATCGCGCGGGACGGCGGCACCATCCAGGTCGTGCCGGTCGTTGCGACGCGCAGCACGCCGCGCGACGCGTACGCGAGCTGTGCCCACGCATGCGTGTGCAGCGGGATGCGGCGGCCGGCATCGACCTGCCGGGCGCGCACGCGCATCGGATGGACGGCGGTCGGCGCGAATTCGGGCGGGATGTCGATGACGTCGTATGGTTTCGATACGTCGGCTGGGACGGGCGGATTCATGGACGGTTCGGGCAGCGCGGCGGCGATGCCGTTATTTTAGAAGGTGCCGCGCGCGCGCATGCGGCGGTTTTTCGGGCGATCATGCCGTGTTCAAATGAACTTTGTATGGAGCCTGGCGAATCTGCGGCGGCGGCCGTGGCCGCGCGCACGTGCGGGTTCGAACCATCGGGCCGATGCGATGGTCTATCCATGCTTGAGCGATTTCGCACGAATCGCGCGCGAACACGGCAACATACGAATCGAAGAGGAGAACCACGATGCGCTACGTATTCGTCTACGGCACCTTGAGAACCGGAGAGGCCAACGACATCGGTCATGCGGCCGCCAGGCACGGGATTGCCGCGCCGACGCTGCTCGGCGCGGTCGCGCTGCCGGGCGAACTGTACGATTTCGGCACGTATCCGGGGATGATCGCCGGGCCGGCCGGCAAGTCGCTGGTCTGGGGCGACGTCTACGAGGTCGACGAGCAGCTCGTCCCCGTGCTCGACGAGATCGAGCGCGTCTATCCGGGCGTCGACTCGCTGTTCAAGCCGGAACACGTGACCGTCGAACTCGGCGGCCGGCAGTACGCCTGCCTGTATTATCCGATCGCCGCGCACGCGGTCGCCGGGCGTCCGCGCATTGAGTCGGGCGACTGGGTCCAGCACCGGCGCGAGCGGGAAGCCGCCTGATCGGCCGCGCGGCAGACGCTCGCACCGCAAAGAAAAAGCGCCCCGCGGGGCGCTTTTTTCATGCCGTCATCGCATGCGATCGGTGACGGCGCGTGGCCGGCTGCCGATCGCGGCGGGCAGCTTCGTCAGATTTCCTCGTACAGCGGCAGCGTCAGGAATTCGGTGAAGCCTTCCGACGTCGACATCTGCTCGAAGATCGCCGCGGCGTGCTCGTACGGTTGCGTGTTGCCGCCGACCGAACGCTTCACGTTGTCGAGTTCGGCCTTTGCGTATTCGCGCACGAGTTCGGCCGTGACCTTGCGGCCGTCGTCGAGCACGCCCTTCGGCGAGCGGATCCACTGCCACACCTGCGAACGGGAAATCTCGGCCGTGGCCGCGTCTTCCATCAGGTTGTGGATCGGCACGCAGCCGTTGCCGTCGAGCCAGGCGCCGAGGTAGTGGATGCCGACGTTGATGTTGTTGCGCAGGCCGGCCTCGGTGATCGGCGCTTCAGGCTGGAAGTCGAGCAGGTTCTTGCCCTCGACCTGCACGTCGTCGCGTTGCTTCGCGATCTGGTTCGGCTTGTCGCCGAGCACCTTGACGAACTCTTCCATCGCGATCGGCACGAGGCCCGGGTGCGCAACCCAGCCGCCGTCGTAACCGTCGGTCGCGTCGCGCTGCTTGTCCGAGCGCACGCCACCCATCGCCTTGTCGTTCGCTTCCGGATCGTTCTTGATCGGGATCAGCGCGCTCATCCCGCCGATCGCCGGCGCATTGCGCTTGTGGCAGGTCTTCAGCAGCAGCAGCGCGTACGCGCGCATGAACGGCACCGTCATCGTGATCTTCGAACGCTCGGCGAGGCAGAAATCGCGGTCGTTCTTGAACTTCTTGATCGCCGAGAAGATGTAGTCCCAGCGGCCGGCGTTCAGGCCCGAGCTGTGCTCGCGCAGTTCATACAGGATTTCGTCCATCTCGAACGCGGCGAGGATCGTCTCGATCAGCACCGTCGCGCGGATCGTGCCGCGCGGCACGCCGACCGCTTCCTGCGCGGCGACGAAGATGTCGTTCCACAGGCGCGCCTCGAGATGGCTTTCCATCTTCGGCAGGTAGAAGTACGGGCCCGAGCCGCGAGCGATCAACTCCTTCGCGTTGTGGAACAGGAACAGCGCGAAATCGAAGATGCCGCCGGACACGCGCTGGCCGTCGACCGTCACGTGCTTCTCGTCGAGGTGCCAGCCGCGCGGACGCACGATCAGCGTCGCGACCTTGTCGTTCAGCTGGTACGACTTGCCGTTCTGCTCGAGCGAGATCGTGCGGCGCACCGCGTCCTTCAGGTTGATCTGGCCGTCGATCTGGTTCGTCCAGCTCGGCGCGTTCGAATCCTCGAAGTCCGTCATGTACGAATCGGCGCCCGAGTTCAGCGCGTTGATGATCATCTTGCGCTCGACGGGGCCCGTGATCTCGACGCGGCGGCATTGCAGGTCGGCCGGCAGCGGCGCGACCTTCCAGTCGCCTTCGCGGATCGCCCTGGTATCCGCCAGGAAGTCCGGGCGCTCGCCCGCGTCGAGGCGTTTCGTGCGCTCGACGCGCGCCTGCAGCAGCGCCTGGCGGCGCGGTTCGAACGTGCGGTGCAGCGCTGCGACGAGTTCGAGTGCGTCGGGCGTCAGGATCGCTTCGTAACCCGGCTTGATTTCGCCGGTGATCGCCATGCCTTGCGGCAGCGTGATCGGGGTGCTCATGAGTCTCATCTCCTTGGTCGGTCAGTTGCGGTTTCGGTGAAGGGGGAAGGCGGCAGCATGGCGAACGTCATGCACCCGGGCCGGGGCGCGTGCGGTTTGCGGGTCTGCCGGACGGAGCCGGGGTGGCGAGGAATGCGAGCAGGTCGGCCATGCCGGTGCCCGTACCGGCGGGCGGCACGCCGAGTTCTTCGGCGGGCGCGCCCGTGCGGTTGAGCCAGAACGTCGTGTAGCCGAACCACGCGGCACCGGCGACGTCCCAGGCGTTCGACGACACGAACACGATGTTGCGCGGGTTCGGCCCGAACGCGGCGGTACCGAGCGCGTAGGCGGCCGGACTCGGCTTGTACGCGCGCACGGTGTCGGCCGACAGCACGCGATCGAACAATCCGGACATGCCGGCGCTCTTGATCGCGATGTCGAGCATCTGCGGGGTGCCGTTCGACAGGATCGCGAGCGGCGGGCGCGGTTCGAGCGCGCGCAGCTTGCGCAGCGCGGGCACCGTATCGGGATAGGTGGACAGGCAGGCGTATTCGTCCATCAGCCGCTTCTCGGCCGCGCTGTTCAGCGCGAGCCCGAGCCGGCGCGCGGCGAACCGCAGCGCGTCGAGCGTGATGTCCCGGAACGGGCGATAGCGGGCGCCGGCCGGATCGGCGAGCGTGCGCAGCTGCGAGTATTCGATTTGCTTGCGTCGCCACAGCTGCGACAACCGTTCCCCGTGACCGGGAAACATCTGTTCTGCCGCGGGCACGACCGCGCGCACGTCGAACAACGTGCCGAATGCGTCGAAGAGGATTGCGTCGGGAGAGGAGAGTGTCGTTGTGGCCGACATAGCCTTGCGCTCCAGTTTCAGAGGTCGGACCGATTCTATTCGTGATCGTAGGTGCTAAAAAAGACGCAAATCATCACTTGATCTTTTACTTTCATATACCTAATCTTGAGCGCTCAAGCTATTTGAAGGGCGGCAGCGCCGTCCTTGCGTGTCATGGACCGGTTCAAACAGATAGAAACGTTCGCCGCGGTCGCGGCGAAAGGCAGCCTGTCGGCGGCCGCGCACGCGGAAGGCGTCGCGCCGGCGATCATCGGCCGCCGCCTCGACGCGCTCGAGGAGCGGCTGGGCGTCAAGCTGCTGGTGCGCACGACGCGCAAGCTCACGCTGACGTTCGAGGGTTCGGCGTTCCTCGAGGATTGCCAGCGGATCATCAACGACATGCAGAACGCCGAGGCGAGCGTGTCCGCCGGCGGCGTCAAGGCGAGCGGCCACCTGCGCATTTCCGCGCCGGCAGGTTTCGGCCGGCGGCACGTCGCGCCGCTCGTGCCGGAATTCAGCGTCGAGCATCCGGACGTGTCGGTCACGCTCGACCTGTCCGACCGGATGGTCGATCTCGTCAACGAAGGGTTCGATTGCGCTGTGCGGCTCGGCGAGCTGCCCGACTCGTCGCTCGTGTCGCTGAAGCTCGGCGAGAACCGCCGCGTGTGCGTCGCGTCTCCCGCGTATCTGGCGCGGCGCGGCACGCCGGCCACGCTCGCGGAACTGGCGCGGCACAACTGCCTCGCGCTCGCGGCGAACGCGAACCAGCAACGCGGCTGGGCGTTCCAGGAGGACGACAAGGTCGTGTCGATCCGCGTGAACGGCACGATGGAATGCTCGGACGGCGCGGTGCTGCACGAGTGGTGCCTCGCCGGCCACGGCCTGGCGTGGCGTTCGTGGTGGGAAGTCGGCGACGACATCGCGGCCGGCCGGCTCGTCAGCGTGCTCGACGCGTACGCCGCGCCGCCGATCGGCATCCACGCGGTGTTTCCGCAGCGCCGGCACCTGCCGCTGCGCGTGCGCCTGTTTCTCGATTACCTGAAGCACACGTACGAACGGCCCGGTTATTGGGGCGAGTAGGCCGCGCGTGCCCGCGCGTTTCCGATATGAGGGCGAACCCGCTTCGGGCGCCGGATGCGCGGTTTCGCACACTACAATCGTTACAGGCATGCCAGATGCGTCGCGGCCGGCTCGGATGGGCTCGCGGCGCGCGGCGTGCGATTGACGAAGGAGGGCGCGATGTTCCGGCACATCCTCGTTCCAACCGACGGTTCCGACCTGTCGCAGAAGGCGATCGACGGCGCGATCGACCTGGCGCGCGCGGTCAGCGCTCGCGTGACGGCCTACGCGTGCCTGCCGCAGTATCCGTACTCGCCGTTTTCCGAAGTGATCATCGAGCCGCCTGCCGATTTCCGGGCGCGCAGCGAGCGCGAGGCGCGCGCGCACCTCGACGAGGTCGAAGCGGCCGCGAAGGCGGCCGGCGTCGCCTGCGACACATGGACGAGCGTGCATCCGTCGCCGTATCTCGGCATCATCGAGGCGGCCGAACGCGGCGGCTGCGACGTGATCTTCATGGCGTCCCACGGACGCCGCGGGCTCGGCAGCCTGCTGATCGGCAGCGAGACGCAGCGTGTGCTGACCCATACGAAAATTCCGGTGATCGTCTATCGGTAGGGCGGTGCCGGCCTTGGCCATGCGTGTCGCGCCATGGAAAAAGGGCGCGCCGGACAGAGCCGGCGCGCGTCGTTGCTGGCGGCCCGCGGGCCGCGCGGCCGGTCGCGCGATCGGAATCGCGCGCCTGCCGTCTCCTCCCTGATTGTTGTCCTGTTGCCGATGCCGCGCCGTCGCGAGACGGGGCGGCATCGTTGCGACGCCTGGCGCGTGTTACGCGACCTTCTTGCCGTCGAAAAACTGTTCGTCTTCGGTCGAACCGTGCAGCGCGGTCGTCGAGGCTTCGCGCTCGACCGTCTGCGTCACTGCGTCGAAGTAGCCCGTGCCGACTTCGCGCTGGTGCTTGACGGCCGTGAAGCCCTTGTCGGCTGCTGCGAACTCGGCCTGCTGCAGTTCGACGAACGCGCTCATCTGCGTGCGGGCATAACCGTGCGCGAGGTTGAACATCGAGTAGTTCAGCGCATGGAAGCCGGCCAGCGTGATGAACTGGAACTTGTAGCCCATTGCGCCGAGTTCCTTCTGGAACTTCGCGATCGTCGCGTCGTCGAGGTTCTTCTTCCAGTTGAACGACGGCGAGCAGTTGTACGACAGCATCTTGCCCGGGAACTGCTTGTGGATCGCTTCCGCGAACTTCTTCGCATACTCGAGATCCGGCTTGCCCGTTTCGCACCAGACCAGGTCGGCATGCGGCGCGTACGCGAGACCGCGCGAAATCGCCTGCTCGAGGCCCGGCTTCGTGCGGAAGAAGCCTTCCACCGTGCGCTCGCCCGTCAGGAACGGCTTGTCGTTGTCGTCGACGTCGGACGTGATCAGGTCGGCCGCTTCGGCGTCGGTACGGGCAACCAGCACGGTCGGCGTGCCCATCACGTCGGCCGCGAGACGTGCAGCCGACAGCTTCGCGACCGCTTCGCGCGTCGGCACGAGCACCTTGCCGCCCATGTGGCCGCACTTCTTCACCGAAGCGAGCTGGTCTTCGAAGTGGACGCCCGATGCGCCTGCCTCGATCATCGCCTTCATCAGTTCGAACGCGTTCAGCACGCCGCCGAAACCGGCTTCCGCATCGGCCACGATCGGTGCGAAGAAGTCGACATAACCTTCGTCACCCGGGTTCTTGCCTTCCGACCACTGGATCTGGTCGGCGCGCGTCAGCGTGTTGTTGATGCGCTTCACGACGAGCGGCACCGAGTTGGCCGGGTAAAGCGACTGGTCCGGGTACATTTCGCCCGCGACGTTCGCGTCGCCGGCCACTTGCCAGCCGGACAGGTAGATGGCTTTCAGGCCGGCCTTCACCTGCTGCATCGCCTGGTTGCCGGTCAGCGCGCCGAGTGCATTGACGAACGGCTCGTCGTTGATGAGGCGCCACAGCTTTTCCGCGCCGCGCTTGGCCAGCGTGTGCTCGATCGGGATCGAGCCGCGCAGGCGGACCACGTCCTCAGCCGTGTAGCCGCGCTTGATGCCCTTCCAGCGCGGATCGGTTTCCCATTGCGTTTGCAGTTCCTGTGCCTGTTGCTGACGCGACATGATGAGCTCCTTGATGCTGTGTGTTGCCTAATGGGTCGAATCTGACGGCGGTGATGCTGTTCGCGAAGCCGGGAGCGGTGCATTCCGGCTCGTGAAGTCTTGTATAAGAGTCTAGGCAAATCGACGGGAGCGAGACAGGGGCTTTCTTAGGAAGTGTGTAATTTTTTTATTGTTTTAAATCAATTGCTTGTATTTGTAATTTCGGGATAAGAAACGCATTTTCCCATCCCGCAATCGCTCATGTTGTGCCACGCAACATGATTTTTTACGACGCAAAAAAATTTTCCGCATCGTGAAATCTGCGGCGGGGCGAAAAAAAACCGGCGCATATGCGCCGGTCGTCTGGATTGGCGGGGCGGCCATCCGTGGGGCGGCCAGGGGCCGCCCGTGCGTGCTTACGACGCAGAGTTGCTGCGACGCGGGCCGCCGCTGCGCTGGCCGTCGCGACGCGGGCCGCCGTCACGGCTGCCACCCGGCTTGCCGCTCCAGCCGCCACCATTGCCGCCGCCGTAGCTGCGGCCACTACCGCCATTGCCGCCGCCCGGCTTGCCGCCGAAACGTCGACCGCCGCCGTTACCACCGCCCGGACGGCCGCGGCCACCGGTGCCGCCGTTACGCGGAGGTGCCTTGCGCGGCTCGAAACCTTCGATCACGTTGACCGGCAGCGGTGCACGAACGAAGCGCTCGATGCGCTTGAGCGCGCCTTGCTCGGCGTGGTGCACGAGGCTCACCGCGGTGCCCGAACGGCCCGCGCGGCCCGTACGGCCGATACGGTGCACGTAGTCTTCCGCGAACTTCGGCAGGTCGTAGTTGAACACGTGCGTGATGCCCGGGATGTCGATGCCGCGTGCCGCGACGTCGGTCGCGACCAGCACGCGCACGCGGCGCTCGCGCAGCGCACGGATCGTGCGGTTACGCGCGCCCTGCGGCAGGTCGCCGTGCAGCGCGGCCGACTCGAAACCAGCGTCGGCGAGACGGCCGGCGAGCTGGTCGGCGTCGATCTTGGTCGCCGTGAAGATGATCGCCTGGTCGAGCGCGTCGTCGCGCAGCAGGTGATCGAGCAGGCGATCCTTGTGATCGCGGTCGTCGACGTAGTGCACGGTCTGCGCGATGTTCGCGCGCGATTCGAGGCGTTGCTGGATCTCGATGCGCTCCGGGTCCTTCAGCAGGCGGCTCGTCAGCGAACCGATCTTGCCGTCGAGCGTGGCCGAGAACAGCATCGTCTGGCGCGACGCGGGCGTGGCGGCGACGATCGTTTCGATATCGTCGATGAAGCCCATGTCGAGCATGCGGTCGGCTTCGTCGAGCACCAGCATCTTCAGTTCGGACAGGTCGATACGGCCGCGCTCGAGGTGATCGAGCAGACGGCCCGGCGTGGCGACCAGGATTTCGGGGTTCTTCGCGAGCAGCATCAGCTGCTGGCCGTAGGCGACGCCGCCGAGGATGCTGACCGTGCGCAGGCGCTTCAGGTGCTTGCCGTAGTTCGATGCGGCCGTGGTGACCTGCATCGCGAGTTCACGGGTCGGCGTCAGCACGAGCAGGCTCGGGCGCGCGACGGGTTGCGGGCGGCGCACACGGCGGTCACCCTGGCTCGGCTCACGCGGCGCGCGCGGTTGCTGCGCCAGCGTTTTCTGGAGCTGCGCGAAACGTTCGATCGCGGGCAGCATGAATGCAGCCGTCTTGCCCGAACCGGTCGGGCTCGACACCAGCAGGTCACGGCCGGCGATGCCGGCCGGAATCGCGCGCTGTTGGACCGGCGTCGGCTTCACATAGCCGGCGGCCTCCAGCGCGGAGACGATCTCCGGCGACAACCCGAGCGACGCGAAGCTCGGCTCGTCCGACGCCGGTTCGACCGCGGCCGGTACGGCGGCGTCGTCGAGACCGAGCGCCTGGTCGGCGATCGCGTTGAGCGGGCTGGAGTTGATGCTCGAAGTCATAACAATCCTTGAAACACAGTGGGTGAAACGTCGGCGCCAATCGCGCATACCCAAGTCGTCGGATTCAGCGAGCAAATCGGGAAACGGGTGCAATCCGCCGAACAGTCGGCGGATGAGGCATTAGAAGCTGTTTTGGGTGCGGCGCGCTTCAGGAGCGGGGCCGCCAGCCTGATAAGTGACGACCGCGAGGGTCGAAGCAGGAGGGGACAGGTTCTAAACCGGATTGGAGCTTAACGCTACGAGGCGTCTGGCCGGAACGGCTTGCGAGCCGAGCGCGGGAGGTGACGCAGGCCGCATTATAAAGAAATTTGCTGCGCTGCGCCACTGATTTGATTGCCTATTGCGGCGGGACCGATTCGGTCAGGATGCGGTGCCGTTCTTCAGCGATTCGACGAGCTCGACGTATTGTTGCTTCGCCGCTTCCTGCGACGTGCCTTTCAGCGCGTCCCAGGCGTCGTACTTGTACTTGCCGACGATGTCGGTGAAGCCCGGCTTGTCGCCATGGGCATCGCCGTCGGTTGCCTGCTTGAAGAGCGCATACAGGCGCAGCAGGGTCAGGTTGCCCGGTCGTTCCGTCAGTTGCTTGACGTCGATCTGGGCCTGGTCGAATTGGGTGGTGAGTTCGCTCATCGGGTGTCTCCGTAAGGGTTTCAGGTCGGGCGATCTTAACAAGCGGACCGCCGCGCGGGGTCGAGCGATCCTTCCAAACCACCGCCGGCGCCGCGCGCACGCGCAGATCGGGCCCGATCGCCCGTGGGAGCGGGGCGCCGCATTACAATGTCGGCCATGACGCAAACAGTGCTCCTCGCCATCGATACGTCGACCGAATATTGCTCGGTCGCGCTGCTGCGCTCGGCTCAAGCCGATGACGCCATTTCCACCCCGCAAACCTGGGTCCGCCACGAGCAGACGGGCGCCGTGTCGAGCACCCGCGTGCTGCCGGCGATCCAGGCGCTTTTCGCCGAATCAGGGCTGACGCTCGCCGATTGCGATGCGATTGCGTTCGGCGCGGGCCCCGGCTCGTTCACGGGCCTGCGCACCGCGACGGGCATTACCCAGGGCCTCGCGTTCGGCGGCGGGCTGCCGGTCGTGCCGATCGGCACGCTGCTCGCGTGCGCGGAGCACGCGCGGCTGCGCGCGCCCGGCACGACGCGCGTGCTTGCCGCGCTGGACGCGCGGATGGACGAAGCCTACTGGGCGGATTTCGAGTGGGATGACAGCGTCGGCGACTGGCGCACGCTGCATCCGGCCTCGCTCGACGCGCCGGGTGCCGTTGGCGTGCCCGATGCGCCGTTCACGCTCGCGGGAAACGCGGCTGCCGCGTTCGGCACGCAACTGCCGGCTGCGGCGCGCGCGGCCGTGATCGACGGCGATGCGCTGCCGCATGCGCTGGCGGTCGCGCATGCCGCACTGCGCGCGTTCCGCGCCGGGCGTGTGGTGCCGGCCGATCAGGCGGCGCCCGAATACGTGCGCGACAAGGTCGCGCAGACGACCGCCGAGCGTGTCGCGGCACGCGCCGCGCAGACGGGCGGAGCGAAGGGATGACGGGCGTACTGCTGAGCGACCGCTATCTGGCGCCGATGACGGACGCGGATCTCGACGAGGTCGTCGCGATCGAACAGGTCGCGTACGAATTCCCGTGGAGCCGCGGCAACTTCGAGGATTCGTTGCGCAACGGCTATCTGGGCGTGTGCCTGCGGCACGTGACCGGCTCGCTCGTCGGCTACTGCGTGCTGATGCCAGTGGTGGACGAGATGCACCTGCTGAACCTGTGCGTCGCGCCGGCCGTGCAGCACGCGGGCGCGGGGCTTGCGCTGCTGCGCGAGGCCGTGCGCATTTCGCGCGCGGAGCGGCTCGACGGCGTGCTGCTCGAGGTGCGGCCGTCCAATACGCGCGCGATCCATCTGTACGAGCGTTTCGGCTTCGTGACGATCGGCCGGCGCAAGAACTACTATCCGGCGAAGCATCGCAGCCGGGAGGACGCGATCGTGATGCGTCTGACGTTGAACAAGGATGAGGGGGACGCGCATGGCGTGGGCTGAAGCGGCACTCGAGGAAATGGGCCTCGCGCAGATCTGGGTGCGGCGCGGGCAGCGCGCGGACGAAGGCGCGGCAGTCGATGCGCCCGCCGCGGCGCAAACCGGTGCGGTGGGCGACACCTCCGTGGTCGCCGCCGATCGGCCGGCGCGCGCGGCGCGTACGCCTTCGCAAGACGATGCGCCGCCGTCCGTCGTGCGTGCGGCCGATGCATCGCCGTCGAGCGAGCCCGGCACGCCGGCGCGCCGTGTGGCCGAGGACGATCGCGCACCCGTGCCGGCCGCCTCGGCCGATGCGATGCCGCCGATGGACGACGCACCGCCTGCCGGCGATGACGATTTCGCGTGGTTCGACGCGGCGCCGCCGGGCGATCCCGTGCCGGCTGCCGAACCGCGCCGCGCCGAAACGCCGGTTGCCGTGCTCGACTGGGATGCGCTGGCCGCGCGCGTGGCTGGCTGTACGCAGTGCCGGCTGTGCGAGAAGCGAACCAACACCGTGTTCGGCGTCGGCGACCGCGAAGCGGACTGGATGCTGATCGGCGAAGCGCCCGGCGAAAACGAGGACAAGCAGGGCGAGCCGTTCGTCGGCCAGGCCGGCAAGCTGCTCGACAACATGCTGCAGTCGCTGTCGCTCCAGCGCGGTGACAACGTGTATATCGCGAACGTGATCAAGTGCCGGCCGCCCGGCAACCGCAATCCGGAACCGGACGAGGTCGCAAGCTGCGAGCCTTATCTGCAGCGCCAGGTCGCGCTCGTGAAGCCGAAGCTGATTGTCGCGCTCGGTCGTTTTGCCGCGCAGACGTTGCTGAAGACGGACGCGAGCATCGCGTCGCTGCGCGGCCGCGTGCATGAGTACGAAGGCGTGCCGGTGATCGTCACCTACCACCCGGCGTACCTGTTGCGCAGCCTGCAGGACAAGTCGAAGGCATGGGCCGACCTGTGCCTCGCGCGCGACACGTTCCAGCGCGCGGCGGGTGCCGACGCGAACGGGCCGGCCGGTCAATGACGGCCGGCGCGGCGTTCGCATTCGTCGATACGCTGCGTGACGCCGCGGTGCGCGATCTGGGTTGGCTGCTCGCGAGCCCGAGCCTGCTTACCGCGGCACCCGGCGCACCGCTCGCGCATCCGTGGCCGGATGCGGCCGGATGGTCGGCCGTTCAAGCGTGGCTCGCCGCGCTCGATGCTCAGCCTGAGCCGCTGCGCCGCGCGCTCGACGGGCTACGGCCCGTACGGCTCGGCCGCTATGCGGAATGCCTGCTCGAGTACTTCCTCACGCACGGACCGTCGCTGCAGCTCGTCGCGGCCAATCTCCCGCTGCGCAGCCATGGCCGGACGCTCGGCGAAGTCGATTTTCTCGTCGATGCGCCGGACGGGCAGCGCCTGCACTGGGAGCTCGCGGTGAAGTGCTATCTGTGCGCACCGGTGCGCGACGGCGCGTCGCTCGCCGACTTCGTCGGGCCCAACCTCGTCGACCGGCTCGACCGCAAGCGCAGCCGGCTGCTCGACCACCAGCTGCGGCTCGGCGATCGCGACGGCTTTGCGCTGCTCGGCTACGGTGCGCCGTCCGATGCGCAGATGTTCATCAAGGGCTGGCTGTTCTATCCGCACGGCGTGCCGTTGCCGCCGGTGTCCGCGGAAATCGCGCCTGATCACCCGCGCGGTTTCTGGCTGACGCACGCGCAGTGGCCGACGTGGGCGGCCGCGCAGCGTGCCGGTGTTGCATGGAGCGTGTTGCCGCGGCTTGCGTGGCTCGCGCCGCGGCGGGTTGCCGCCGACGCCGGCTTCGAACTCGAACCGCTTGCAGCCGCACTTGAGCTGCCGCCCGTGCTGACGACGCGTCAGGCGCCCGCACTGATCGGCATCCACGAGAAGGGCTGCGATGGCACGTGGCGCGAGACGGCGCGTGGCTTCGTCGTGCCCGACGACTGGCCGGCGCATGCGCAGGCATTCGCGGCGCAGGACGGCTGACGCCGCGTCAGCGAGCGCTTACCACCAGCGATGGAAGTGATGGACGGGACCGACGCCGTGACCGACGTCGAGGTGACCGCTCGCGGCGATCGCGCCGGTCAGGTAGGCCTTCGCTTCGCGCACCGCGCTTTCGAGGTCGGGCTGCTGCGGCAGCAGCGCGGCAATCGCGGACGACAGCGTGCAGCCCGTGCCGTGTGTATTGCTGACCGGCACACGCGGGCCGTCGAGCCGCACGGTGTGCGTGGCATCGACGAGCCAGTCGGGGCTCGCGGCCGCGTCGGGCAGGTGGCCGCCTTTCATCAGCACGGCGCGCGCGCCTGTCTGCAGCAACGCCCGGCCTTGGCGGACCATGTCGTCTTCCGTGGTCGCGGGCGTGTCGCCGAGCAGCGCGGCCGCTTCCGGCAGGTTCGGCGTGACGACGGTCGCCAGCGGCAGCAGCGCGTCGCGCAACGCGTCGACGGCGTCGGGCGCAAGCAGCGCGTGCGAACTCTTCGAGATCATCACCGTGTCGAGCACGACGAAGCGCGGCGCGTAACGCCGCAGCGCGTCGGCCACCGCGTGCACGATCGCCGCGTTGGCAAGCATCCCGATCTTGACCGCGTCGATGCGGATGTCGTCGAACACCGCGTCGAGCTGCGCGGTCACGAACGCGGCGTCCGGCGCGTGCACGCCGGTCACGCCGCGCGTGTTCTGCGCGGTCAGCGCGGTGATCACGCTGGCGCCGTACGCGCCGAGCGCGGAAAACGTCTTCAGGTCGGCCTGGATCCCTGCGCCGCCGCCCGAATCGGAGCCGGCGATCGTCAGGATGTTGGGTATCGGGTGCGTCATGAGGGCAACGCGCCGGTTCGAAGACCGGCGCCGACGGACGGAAACGGGAAGTGTAGCGTCAGTGCCGCGATTCGCCGATCAGCGCGACCGAGTCGAACTGACGCTGGTTCGCCTGGTGGCGGCGCATCACGAGCCACATCGTCAGGCAGACGAACGTGCCGAACAGCACGATCACGACGCCGACTGGTACGTCGAGCCACACGAGCACCGCGTACAGGCACAGCATCACGAGCACCGACAGGTTCTCGTTGAAGTTCTGTACCGCGATCGAGTGGCCGGCCGACAGCAGCACGTGGCCGCGATGCTGCAGCAGCGCGTTCATCGGAACGACGAAGTAGCCGGACAACGCACCGACGCCGATCAGGAACAGGTACGCGACGATCAGGTACACGGGCATGCGCATGTGGCCGAAGTGCACGGCCCAGTGCGACGGGAACAGGTCGCGCGTGTAGAACGCCATCAGCATCACCGCGATGCCCATGATGATGCCGACGGGCAGCACGGACAGCGACTTCTTCAGCGGGATCCGGGCTGCGGCGGCGATCGCGCCGGCCGCGACGCCGACCGCGACCACGGCCTGCAGGATCGCGCCTTCCGACAGCGACATGCCGAGCGACACCTCGGCCCATTTCAGCACGATGAACTGCAGCGTCGCGCCGGCACCCCAGAACAGCGTCGTGACCGCCAGCGAGATCTGGCCGAGCTTGTCGCGCCACAGCACCATGAAGCAGTCGGCGAAATCCGTGAGGAGCTTGACCGGGCCGCGCTCCTGCTTCGGATAGCGGGCGCCCGTATCGGGAATGCGCAGGTTGAACAGTGCGGCGATCACGTAGATCGCCATGATGATCGCCATCGCCGCTTCGGCCGGCGTGCTGATCCAGTCGGGGGTGTGCGCGATCACGTGCGACGCGATGTGCGGGCTGATCAGCGCGCCGCCGAGCACGGTGCCGAGGATGATCGAGCTGACGGTCGTGCCTTCGATCCAGCCGTTCGCGGCGACCAGCCGGTCGGCCGGCAGCAGCTCGGTGAGAATGCCGTATTTCGCGGGCGAGTAGGCCGCCGCGCCGAATCCGACGATCCCGTATGCGATCAGCGGGTGAGCGCCGAACAGCATGATCATGCAGCCGACCACCTTGATCGAGTTGGTGATGAACATCACGCGCCCCTTCGGGCGCGAATCCGCGAAAGCACCGACATACGCCGCCAACACCACGTACGACAACACGAAGAACAGCTTCAGCAGCGGTGTCATCCAGTTGGGAGCGTGGAGGTCTTTCAGCAGGGCGATGGCGGCGATGAGGAGCGCATTGTCGGCCAGCGACGAGAAAAACTGCGCGGCCATGATGGTGTAAAAACCTTTTTTCATCTGATGCGATGCTTTCGTCGCTGCGGCAGGGCCGCGTAGGCCGCCTGATATGCGATCGGCTTATTCCGTTCGAAATGGGTTGTGCGCACGGCTTTATAACATGAAAATACAGCAATTCGGACTAGCAAGATTCCCCGATCGTTCCGCAAATTGTCGGCTTCGGTGCTCAAAAGGCGCGGTAAGCTGATGATTCGCAAGCGTCTTTACGTAAATTTCCCATGCCGCGCCCGATCTCCGCCACCATCCACACCGCCGCTCTCGCGAACAATCTCTCCGTCGTCCGCCGCTTTGCCGGCCCGTCCAAGGTCTGGGCGGTCGTCAAGGCCAACGCGTACGGCCACGGTCTCGCCCGCGCGTTTCCGGGCTTGCGCGGCACCGACGGTTTCGGCCTGCTCGACCTCGACGAGGCCGTGAAACTGCGCGAGCTCGGCTGGGCCGGCCCGATCCTGTTGCTCGAAGGATTCTTCCGCTCGACCGACATCGACGTGATCGACCGCTACAGCCTGACGACGACGGTCCATAACGACGAGCAGATGCGGATGCTGGAAACCGCGCGGCTGTCGAAGCCCGTCAACGTGCAGCTCAAGATGAACAGCGGGATGAACCGGCTCGGCTACGTGCCGGAAAAATACCGCGCTGCATGGGAGCGCGCCCGCGCGTGCCCCGGCATCGGCCAGATCACGTTGATGACCCATTTTTCGGACGCCGATAACGAGCGCGGCGTCGCCGAGCAACTCGCGACGTTCGAGCGCGGTGCCGAAAGCATCGCCGGCGCGCGCAGTCTCGCGAACTCGGCCGCCGTGCTGTGGCATCCGGATACGCACTTCGACTGGGTGCGGCCGGGGATCGTGCTGTATGGCGCGTCGCCGTCCGGGCTGTCGTCCGATATCGCCGACACGGGGCTGAAGCCCGCGATGACGCTCGCGTCCGAGCTGATCGCGGTGCAGACGATCGCGAAGGGCCAGGCGATCGGTTATGGATCGACGTTCTCCGCGCAGGCGCCGATGCGGGTCGGCGTCGTCGCGTGCGGCTACGCGGACGGTTATCCGCGCGTCGCGCCCGAAGGCACGCCCGTGATCGTCGACGGCATCCGTACGCGGATCGTCGGCCGCGTGTCGATGGACATGATTACCGTCGACCTGACCCCGTGCCCGCAGGCGGGCGTCGGGGCGCGCGTCGAGCTGTGGGGCAACGCACTGCCGATCGACGACGTCGCCCGCCACTGCGGCACGATCGGCTACGAGCTGATGTGTGCGGTCGCCGGCCGCGTGCCCGTGCGCGCGGAATAAGGGCGTCACGCGTGGCCAAACAGAAAACCATCTATGTCTGCAGCGAGTGCGGCGGGCAGTCCCCGAAGTGGCAGGGGCAGTGTCCGTCGTGCCAGGCCTGGAACACGCTCGTCGAATCGGTTCCCGAGACGCCGTCGGCCCACCGTTTCCAGTCGCTCGCGAAGCGGGCGCCGGTACAGCGGCTCGTCGACATCGAAGCGGCCGACGTGCCGCGCTTCTCGACGGGCATCGGCGAATTCGACCGTGTGCTCGGCGGCGGGCTGGTGCCCGGCGGCGTCGTGCTGATCGGCGGCGACCCGGGCATCGGCAAGTCGACGCTGCTGCTGCAGTCGCTCGCGGACATCGCCAGCGAACGGCGCGCGCTCTATATCAGCGGCGAGGAATCGGCCGCGCAGATCGCGTTGCGCGCGCAACGGCTTGCGCTGCTCGACGGCGGCACGCCGGCGGCCGAGCTGCAGCTGCTCGCCGAGATCCAGCTCGAAAAGATCCAGGCCGCGATCGACGCGGAACGGCCGGACGTGGCGGTGATCGACTCGATCCAGACCGTCTATTCGGAGGCGCTCACGTCGGCGCCGGGTTCGGTCGCGCAGGTGCGCGAATGCGCGGCGCAGCTCACGCGTATCGCGAAACAGTCGGGCACCGCGATCATCATGGTCGGGCACGTGACGAAGGAGGGCAACCTCGCCGGCCCGCGCGTGCTCGAGCACATCGTCGACACGGTGCTGTATTTCGAGGGCGACACGCATTCGTCGTTCCGGCTCGTGCGGGCGTTCAAGAACCGCTTCGGCGCGGTCAACGAACTCGGCGTGTTCGCGATGACCGAGCGCGGGCTGCGCGGCGTCGCGAATCCGTCCGCGCTGTTCCTGTCGCAGCACGAGCAGGTCGTGCCTGGCTCGTGCGTGCTCGTCACGCAGGAAGGCACGCGTCCGCTGCTCGTCGAAATCCAGGCGCTCGTCGATACCGCGCATGTGCCGAACCCGCGCCGGCTTGCGGTCGGCCTCGAGCAGAACCGGCTCGCGATGCTGCTCGCGGTGCTGCACCGGCACGCGGGCATCGCGTGCTTCGACCAGGACGTCTTCCTCAATGCAGTCGGCGGCGTGAAGATCACCGAGCCGGCCGCCGATCTCGCGGTGCTGCTCGCGATCCATTCGTCGATGCGCAACAAGGCGCTGCCGAAGGGGTTGTTCGTGTTCGGCGAGGTGGGGCTGGCGGGCGAGATCCGGCCGTCCCCGCGCGGGCAGGAGCGGCTGCGCGAGGCGGCGAAGCTCGGCTTCACGTCCGCGCTGATCCCGAAGGCGAATGCGCCGAAACAGCCGATCGAAGGGCTGAACGTGATGGCCGTCGAGCGGATCGAGCAGGCGATCGACCGCGTGCGCGATCTCGAGTGATCGACCCGGCAGCCGCGCGGGCTGGGCCTGTCGGCGATCTGTCACGTAATTCGCTGTAAAGAATATGTAGGCTTCTGTAACCCGCCGGACATCGCTTTTCCCTATCCTTTGCCGGATTGTCGAACCGCGAATACGAAGGGTACCTATGTTGAAATCGTACGTGGAAGTGCCAAGCGGACGTCTTTACAACCTGCGCGGCTGCCGCGTGTCGGAGCCGATTCGCCAGCCCTGGGGCGGCGGATGCCGGATCGTCGAATGGATCGACGAAGAAGGGCGCCTGGCGCGCAAGGTGGTGTCCGAGGACGTGACGGAAGCGGAGGTCGCCGAGGCGATCCGGCGGCCGACCGAAGGGCGCCGGCACCTGATGGGCGATGACGAGCAGATGCCGCGCGACACGCTGCCGCGCCGTTGAGCCGGCAACACGGCGAGCGGCCGACGAACCGACGCAGCGACGAACAACGGCAACAGACAGGCCGGGCCAGCGTGCCCGGCCTTGTCGCATCCGGGCCCGGCGCGGGCCCGTTGGCTTGATGGCTTGTCGAAACCGCGACCGCGTTCAGCCGATCTGCTCGAGTTCTTCGTGCGCGGCGAGCCAGTCGGCCTCGATCGTTTCGAGCCGGGTGTTGACGTCGCCGAGCTTGCGGATCGCGTCGGTCAGTTCCGTCTTGCGCGCGGCGTCGTAGCTCGCCGGATCGGCGACGAACGCGTCGAGGCGCGCCTTCTCCGCGTGCAGCGTCTCCATTTCCTTTTCGAGCTTCGTGATGCGCGTCTGCAGCGGCTTTTTCAACACCGACAGGCGCTGCCGCTCCTCGGCGGCCTGACGCTTCTGGTCCTTGCGGTTGGCCGCGGCACCCGCGCCCGGCGAAGCCGCGCTGTCGGCCTTCGCGGCCGCGCGCTGCTCTGCCGCGTGCTGCAGCAGCCAGTCGCGGTAGTCGTCGAGGTCGCCGTCGAACGGCTGCAGCCGGTGCTTCGCGACGAGCATGAACTGGTCGGTCGTCGCGCGCAGCAGATGGCGGTCGTGCGATACGAGAATCAGCGTGCCTTCGAACTGCGCGAGCGCCATCGTCAGCGCGTGGCGTGTTTCGAGGTCGAGGTGGTTCGTCGGTTCGTCGAGCAGCAGCAGGTTCGGCTTCTGCCAGATGATCAGCGCGAGCGCGAGGCGCGCTTTCTCGCCGCCCGAGAACGGGCCCACGGCACTCGTCGCCATGTCGCCCGAGAAATTGAAGCCGCCGAGGAAGTCGCGCAGCTCCTGCTCGCGCGTGTCGGGCGCGAGCCGCGCCAGATGCGCGAGCGGCGAATCGTCTTCGCGCAGCGTTTCGAGCTGGTGCTGCGCGAAATAGCCGATCGTCAGCCCCTTGCCGTCGCGGACCTGGCCCGACAGCGGCACGAGCGTGCCGGCCAGCGTCTTGATCAGCGTAGACTTGCCCTGGCCGTTCGCGCCGAGCAGGCCGATGCGCTGCCCGTTCTGGATCGACAGCGCCACGCGCTCGACGATCGGGATTTCCGCGCCGTCGTCGGCATGGTAGCCGCAGCGGACGTCTTCCATCACCATCATCGGGTTCGGCGCGGCGTCGGGCGTGCGGAATTCGAACGTGAACGGCGACGCGATGTGCGCGGGCGCGATCAGCTCCATCTTCTCGAGCGCCTTCATCCGGCTTTGCGCCTGTTTGGCCTTGGTCGCCTTGGCCTTGAAGCGGTCGACGAAGCTCTGCAGGTGCTCGATCGTCTTCTGCTGCTTTTCGTATGCGTTTTGCTGCAGCGCCAGTTGCTGCGCGCGCAGTACTTCGAATTGCGAGTAGTTGCCGCCGTAGCGCTTCACCTGGCGGTTTTCCAGATGCAGCGTGACGTTGCAGATCGAATCGAGGAATTCGCGGTCGTGCGAGATCACGACGAGCGTGCCGGGGTAGCGGTGCAGCCAGTCTTCGAGCCAGACGATCGCGTCGAGGTCGAGGTGGTTCGTCGGTTCGTCGAGCAGCAGCAGGTCGGAGCGGCACATCAGCGCCTGCGCGAGGTTCAGGCGCATGCGCCAGCCGCCGGAGAAGCTGGCGACGGATTCGCGTGTCTGGGCGAGCGTGAAACCGAGGCCGAGCAGCAGCGCTTCGGCGCGGGCGGGCGCGGTGTAGCCGTCGGCGTCGGCGAAAGCGGCGTGCGCGTTGGCCTCCGCGGCGCCGTCATGCGCGGCCGAGGCGGCGGCGATGCGCGCCTCGATCTCGCGCAGCGCGGCGTCGCCGTCGAGCGTGTAGTCGAGCGCGGAGCGGTCGACGGCGGGCGTTTCCTGCGACACATGGGCGATGCGCCACGACGGCGGCATCGAGAAATCGCCGGCGTCCGAGTGCAGCTCGCCGCGCAGGACGGAGAACAGCGTCGACTTGCCGGCGCCGTTCGCGCCGATCAGGCCGGCTTTCTCGCCGGGGTTGAGCACGAACGAGGTCGACTCGAACAGCGGCTTGGTGCCGCGCGCAAGGCTGAACTGATTGAAACGGATCACGGCGGAAATGGCTGGCCAAAACCGCTATTCTAGACTGCGCGCCGCTCGCGCCGGACATCGGCCGCTCGGCGGATGCCGCAACGGTGCATTTTCGCCTAGACTCCACGTCGATCCGGTTACGTAAAAGGAGTGCCCGATGTCCACCCTGTATTCGTTCAACGCAGAGACGCTTGCCGGTGCGCCGGTATCGCTCGATGCGTATCGCGGCAAGGTGCTGCTGATCGTCAACACGGCGAGCGAGTGCGGTTTCACGCCGCAGTACGCGGGCCTGCAGAAGCTGTACGACCAGTACGCGGCGCGCGGTTTCTTCGTGCTCGGCTTCCCGTGCAACCAGTTCGGCAAGCAGGAGCCCGGCGACGCCGCGCAGATCGGCGCGTTCTGCGAGCGCAATTACGGCGTCACGTTCCCGATGTTCGGGAAGATCGACGTGAAGGGCGACCATGCGCATCCGCTGTACCGCTATCTGACCGACGAGGCGCCCGGCATTCTCGGTCTCAAGGCGATCAAGTGGAACTTCACGAAATTCCTGATCGACCGCGAAGGGCGCATCGTCAAGCGCTACGCGCCGTCGACCAAGCCCGACGAAATCGCCGCGGATATCGACAAGCTGCTGTGATGGCGGGGGACGGCGTGCGCAGCGCCGGTGCGGATCGCACCGGTGCCGCCGTCGTCCCGGCCGCTACAGGATCGGCGCGAACAGCCGCGCGACGTGCATCGCGATTCGCCGCCATGCGGGCGAATGGCGGTATTCGTTCGCGTCGACCTCGTACGCCTGCGCGAAGTCGGCATCGAGCATCGCCTCGACCTCGTCCGCGAAGGCGCGGTCGACGGTCAGCATCATGATCTCGAAATTGAGGCGGAACGAGCGGTTGTCGAGATTCGCGCTGCCGATCGCCGCCGCGATGCGGTCGATCAGCACGACCTTCTGATGCAGGAAGCCGGGCCGGTAGCGAAACACCTTGACGCCCGCGTCGACCAGATCGCGCGCGTACAGCTTCGATGCCTCGAACACCACGTAGTGATCGCGCCGGCTCGGGATCAGGATGCGCACGTCGACGCCCCGCATCACGGCGAGCTTCAGCGCGGAGACCACGGCTTCGTCGGGGACGAGGTACGGCGACGTGATCCAGATCCGCTCGCGCGCGGCATTGATCGCCTCGACGAAGAACAACGAACCGGTTTCCTGCTTGTCGGCCGGCCCCATCGGCACCACGAGGCAATGCATGTCGTCGCCGGGCAGCGCGGGCGGCGGCAGCGCGAGCGGCGGCAGCTTCTGCGTCGCCCAGTGCCAGTCTTCGGCGAACACGTACTGGATGCTCGCGACCACGGGGCCGCGTATCTCGATGTGCGTATCGCGCCACGGCGACAGGCGTGGTTTCGCGCCGAGATATTCGACGCCGACGTTATGGCCGCCGACGAACGCGCGATTGCCGTCGACGACGACGATCTTGCGATGGTTGCGGAAATTGAGCTGGAAGCGGTTGACGAACTTGCGATTGGTCGCGAACGGATGCACCTCGACGCCGCCCCGGCGCAAGGTGTCGACGTAGCTGTGCGGCAGGTCGAAGCTGCCGATGCTGTCGTACAGCAGGCAACAACGCACGCCGGCCGCCGCACGCGCCAGCAGCGAGTCGCGCAGCATCTGGCCGAGCGCATCGTCGCGCACGATGAAGAACTGGACGACCACGTAGTCGCGCGCGGCGTCGATCGCCGACAGGATCGCCGAGAACGTCGCGTCGCCGTTCACGAGCGTGCGCACCGAATTGCCGCCGAGGAACGGCATGCCGCCGAGCCGCGTGAGCGCGAGCACGGCGGCCTGGCCGAGCGCGTCGGCGGCCGGCCCGTCGGTCGCGCCGGTGTCGAGCCAGGGCGAGCGCGGTGTGTGCATGCGCACCATTTCCAGCTCTTGGCGCCGTGCGTCGACGTAGCCGGAGAACTTGCTGCGGCCGAGGAACAGATACGGAACGAGCGTCAGGTACGGCATCGCGGCGAGCGAGACGGCCCACGCGATCGCGCCTTGCGACGTGCGTGTGTTCATGATCGCATGGCACGCCGCGACGATCCCGAGCACGTGGATCGTCAGGAGCAGGGTACCGAGATGTAGCCAGTCGAGGGTCATGGGCGCGTGACGGACTCCTGAAGTCGTGCGGCGCGGCGGCCGCTTACGCGCATCTTACCCAACCGTGCGGCGCAGCGGTACGCCGTGCCGCACGGTTGGGGAGCCGGGGAGGCTCAGGACTTGCGCGGCAGGTCCGACGCCTGGATCAGGAACACGGCGTCGTCGCCCGCGCTGGTGGGCAGCCACGTGAGTTCGAGGCCGCCGAACGCGGCTTCGACGTGCTCGCGCTCGTTGCCGATCTCGACGACGAGCACGCCGTCGTCGTGCAGCCAGCGGTGCGCTTCGGCGACGATGCGCCGCACGATGTCCATCCCGTCGTCACCGCCTGCGAGCGCCATTTCCGGCTCGTGCCGGTATTCGGGCGGCAGCCCGGCCATCGACGACGCATTCACGTACGGCGGATTCGTCAGGATCACGTCATAGCGTGCGCCGGGGTCGGTACGGAACGCGGGCAGCGGCGCGTAGAGGTCGCCGCGGTGCAGCGCGATGCGGTCTTCGAGGCCGTAGTCGCGCACGTTGATCTCGGCGACTTCGAGTGCCTTGTCGGACAGGTCGACCGCGTCGATCTCGGCGTTCGGGAACGCGCTCGCCGCGAGGATCGCGAGGCAGCCCGAGCCCGTGCACAGTTCGAGCACCGCGCCGACCTGCTCGGGATCGGCGACGTACGGCTGCAGTCCGTCGTCGAGCAGTTCGCCGATGAACGAACGCGGCACGATCACGCGCTCGTCGACGTAGAAGCGGTGGCCATGCATCCACGCTTCATGCGTGAGGTACGCGGCCGGCACGCGGTCAGTCGCGCGTCGTTCGATCACCGCGAGCACGGCCTCGATTTCGTCGGGCAGCAGCCGTGCGTCGAGGAACGGCTCGAGCGTGTCGAGCGGCAGGTCGAGCGTACGCAGCACGAGATAGGCGGCTTCGTCGTACGCATTGTCGGAGCCGTGGCCGAACGCGAGCTTCGCTTTCGAGAAGCGCGTGACTGCGTAGCGCAGCAGATCGCGAACAGTTGCAAAAGGTGTCGTCATGCGAGGCTCCATCAGGCGATCAGTTGTTCGAGCACGCGGCGGTACACGTTCTTCAGCGGGTCGACGAAACGCACCTCGATGTGCTCGTCGATCTTGTGGATGCTGCCGTTCGGCGGGCCGAACTCGATCACCTGCGGGCAGATGCGCGCGATGAAACGGCCGTCCGACGTGCCGCCCGTCGTCGACAGTTCGGTCGTGATGCCGGTCTCGGTACGGATCGCGTTTTCCAGCGCGTTCGACAGCTCGCCGCGCGGCGTGAGGAACGGCAGGCCGCTCACCGACCACTTCAGCGTGTATTCGAGGCCATGCTTGTCGAGGATCGCGTGCACGCGTGCCTGCAGACCCTCGACCGTGCTGGCGGTCGAGAAGCGGAAATTGAACAGCAGGTCGATGTGGCCGGGGATCACGTTGGTCGCGCCGGTGCCTGCGTGCAGGTTCGACACCTGCCAGGTGGTCGGCGGGAAGTATTCGTTGCCTTCGTCCCACTGCTCGACGGCGAGCTCGGCGAGCGCCGGCGCGAGCAGGTGGATCGGGTTCTTCGCGAGATGCGGATACGCGATGTGACCCTGCACGCCCTTGACGATCAGTTCGCCCGACATCGATCCGCGGCGGCCGTTCTTGACGACGTCGCCGAGTTCGGCGGTCGACGTCGGCTCGCCGACGATGCAGTAGTCGAGGCGTTCGCCGCGCGCCTGCAGCAGTTCGACGACCTTCACGGTGCCGTCGGTGGCCGGGCCTTCCTCGTCGCTGGTAATCAGGAACGCGAGCGTGCCGCGGTGGCCGGGATGGGCCGCGACGAATTCCTCGGAGGCGACGACGAACGCCGCGAGCGAGGTCTTCATGTCGGCCGCGCCGCGGCCGTACAGCTTGCCGTCACGATGGGCGGGGATGAACGGCGGCGAGGTCCACTGTTCGAGCGGGCCGGTCGGCACGACGTCGGTGTGGCCCGCGAACGCGAGCAGCTTGCCGTCGCGGCCGTCGGCGCCGCGCTTGACGGCCCACAGGTTGGTCACGCCGTGCGACGCGATGGTCTCGCATTCGAAGCCGAGCGCGACGAGGCGCTCGGTCATGATCTGCTGGCAATGCTGGTCGTCGGGCGTCACGGACGCACGGGCGATCAGCTGTTCGGTAAGGGCTAGGGTGGCGGACATGGTTCGGACCACTTTCGATAAAAAATGCCGGCGCGGTGGCCGGCAGCGACAAGACGTCGGGCTGCGCCGATTGGCGCAGCGCGGGCGGCCCTATGCGGCAAACAGTGCCGCGTATTGATCGGCCACGAAGCCGAGCGATTTTACCCGGCCGTTGACGACCAGCACGGGGCGCTTGATGACCGACGGCTTGTGGATCATCAGCGCGACCGCGCCGGACTTCGTTTCGGCGGCTGCCTTCATTGCGTCGTCCAGGCCGCGCCACGTGGTGCCGCGCTTGTTCACGAGCGCGTCGAGCGACACGTCCTTCAGCCAGTCTTCCAGCAGCGGCACGCTGACGCCGAGTTTCTTGAAATCGTGAAACTCGAATTCGACGCCGTGATCGTCAAGCCACACGCGGGCCTTCTTCACGGTGTCGCAGTTCGGAATGCCGTAGACGACCACGGTGTGCGGCTTTGCCATCAGTCGCCTCGCAGCAGCTCGTTCAGGCCGACCTTCGCGCGGGTCTTCGCGTCGACCTTCTTGACGATCACCGCGCAGTACAGGCTGTGCGAGCCGTCCTTCGACGGCAGGTTGCCGGCGACGACGACCGAGCCGGCCGGGATGCGGCCGTAGCTGACCTCGCCCGTCTCGCGGTCGTAGATCTTGGTGCTCTGGCCGAGGTACACGCCCATCGAGATCACCGAGTTTTCCTCGACGATCACGCCTTCGACGACTTCCGAGCGCGCGCCGATGAAACAGTTGTCTTCGATGATGACGGGGTTCGCCTGCAGCGGCTCGAGCACGCCGCCGATGCCGACGCCGCCCGACAGGTGCACGTTCTTGCCGATCTGCGCGCACGAACCGACCGTGGCCCACGTGTCGACCATCGTGCCTTCGTCGACGTACGCGCCGATGTTGGTGTACGACGGCATCAGCACGACGTTCTTCGCGATGAACGAGCCGCGGCGCGCGATGGCCGGCGGGACGACGCGGAAGCCGCCCGCGGCGAAGTCTTCAGCCGTGTAGTTCGCGAACTTCGACGGCACCTTGTCGTAGAACTGCGAGTAGCCGCCGGCTGCCATCGGCGCGTTGTCCTCCAGGCGGAACGACAGCAGCACGGCCTTCTTCAGCCACTGGTGCACGGTCCAGTTGCCGTCGATTTTCTCGGCGACGCGCAGCGCACCCTTGTCGAGTTGCTCGATCGCGTGCGCGACGGCCTCGCGGACGTCGGCGGGGGCGGCCTTCGGCGACAGCTCGGCGCGGTTGTCCCAGGCGGTATCGATGATTTGCTGAAGTTGTTGCGACATGTTCGTTTTCGCAGGAGATGGATGGAATTGATCGGGATGGACGATTACCGCGCGAGAGAGCGGCAGAAATCGACGATGCGTTGCGCGCCCTCGACGCATTCGGGGGTGCCCGCGACGAGCGCGATCCGGATGAAATCGCGGCCCGGATTCGACCCGTGCGCATCGCGCGCCAGGTACGAGCCGGGCAGAACCGTCACATTATAGTCGGCGTACAGGCGGCGGGCGAACTCGGTGTCCGACAGCCCGGTGCGCGATACGTTGGCCCACAGGTAGAACGCGGCGTCGGGCAGCTTCACGTCGATCACGTCGGCGAGCATCGGTGTGACCGTATTGAACTTCTGCAGGTACAGCGCGCGGTTCTCGCGCACGTGCGCCTCGTCGTTCCACGCGGCGATGCTCGCGTGCTGCCAGACCGGCGACAGCGCGGCGCCGTGGTACGTGCGGTACAGCAGGAATTTCTTCAGCAGCGCCGCGTCGCCGGCCACGAAGCCCGAGCGCATGCCCGGCACGTTCGAGCGCTTCGACAGGCTCGACAGCATCACGAGCCGCTCGAAGCCGCGGCCGAGGCGGTGCGCGGCCTCGAGGCCGCCGAGCGGCGGCGCCGCTTCGTCGAAATAGATTTCCGAATAACACTCGTCGGACGCGATGACGAACCCGTGGCGGTCGGACAGCGCGAACAGCTCGCGCCAGTCGTCGAGCGTCAGCACGGCGCCCGTCGGGTTGCCCGGCGAGCACACGTACAGCAACTGCGTGCGCGCCCAGACTTCGTCGGGCACGGCCGCGTAGTCGCACGCGAAGTTGCGGGCCGGGTCGCTGTTCGCGAAATAGGGTTCGGCACCGGCCAGCAGCGCCGCGCCTTCGTAAATTTGATAGAAAGGATTCGGACAGAGTACGATCGCCTTCTCGCCCCGGTCGGACGGACCCGCGTCAATCACGGTCTGCGCGAGCGAGAACAGTGCCTCGCGCGACCCCGACACCGGCAGCACCTGCGTGGCCGGATCGATCGCCGGCAGCCCGTAGCGACGCTCGAGCCAGTGCGCGATCGACGTGCGCAACGCGTCCGAGCCGGTCGTGGCCGGATACGACGCGAGGCCGTCGAGCGCGGCCACCACGGCGTCGCGGATCAGCGCCGGGGTCGGGTGCTTGGGCTCGCCGATGCCGAAGCTGATCGGTTTGAGGTCGCCGGAGGGCGTCACGTCCTTGAACAGGGCGCGCAGCTTTTCGAAGGGATAGGGCTGGAGCGAGTCGAGTCGAGGGTTCACGGGCGAAGCGGCCATCGCGGCCGGTTGGAGCGAAAGAAGCGGCGGGCGCGCCGCGCGGCTGCGAACGGGAGCCCACGGCGCCCGGGTCGCAACGGATCATTATAGCGTGACGGAATGCGGTCACGGCCCGCCGGAACGGTGGCCGGGCCAGTGGAATAAAGGGTATTGAACCAAATGAATAACGCGGTACGCGGCAGCCTGCCGACGCTGGCCATCCTGGTCGGCGCATCGGTATGGGGCCTGATCTGGTATCCGTTGCGGATCCTCGCGTCGCTCGGCGTGACGGGCACGCTGGCAAGCGCGCTGACGAGCCTCGTCGCGTTCCTGTTCGTGATCGTCGCGCGGCACCGCACGATCGCGACGCTGTGCTGGCATTGGGTGCTGCCGGGCATCGCGGTGACGGCCGGTGTGACGAACCTCGGTTTCGTGTGGGGCACGATCCACGGCGAGGTGCTGCGCGTGATGCTGCTGTTCTACCTGACCCCCGCATGGACCGCGATCTACGCGCACTTCCTGCTGCGCGAGCGGCTGACCTGGGCCGGTGCGGGGCTGGCGGCGCTGTCGATCGGCGGCGCGATGCTGATGCTGTGGTCGCCGAAGCTCGGCTTGCCGCTGCCGGCCAACCCGGCCGAATGGGCCGGGCTCGCGGCCGGGCTGAGCTTCGCGATGAGCAACGTGCTCGTGATCAAGGCGAGCCGCGAGCTGCCCGACATGCGCGCGGAGATGCGCACCGCGACGCTGTTCGGCGGCGCCGCCGTGTTTGGCGCGATCGCGTCGCTGTTCGAGGGGCTGCCGGCCGCACCGGCGGGCGGCCAGCTCGGCGTCGCGGCGCTGATCATCGCCGCGATCGGCGTGACGATGGCGGCCAACAACCTGCTCGTGCAATACGGTCTTGCACGCGTGCCCGCGAACCGCGCGTCGATCATCATGCTGTTCGAGATCGTGATTACCGCGCTGTCGGCGTGGGTGTTCGCGAATGAGCTGCCGACCGCGCGCGAGTGGGCGGGCGGCGTGTGCATCGTGCTGGCGACGCTGCTGTCGAGCCGGGTCCATCGTTCGGCGCCGGCACCGGACAAACCCGGCGACGGTCGGGACGGCGCACGCGCGATGGTATGATGGAAGCCGTTTGCGGGGCCCAACGCTGTATGCGCGCGGCCCCGTTTTTGAATTCCGGGTCGCGTCTTGCGCATGGGCCGTTCGGCCCCGCGCATCGCGGCACCGTCCGTTTGACACCTTCTTCACATCCGATACCGCCGTGCGTCTGAGCTCGATCAAACTCGCTGGCTTCAAATCCTTTGTCGATCCCACGCATTTCCAGGTTCCGGGCCAGCTTGTCGGCGTGGTGGGCCCGAACGGGTGCGGCAAGTCCAACATCATCGACGCCGTGCGCTGGGTGCTCGGCGAGTCGCGCGCTTCCGAGCTGCGCGGCGAGTCGATGCAGGACGTGATCTTCAACGGCTCGACCGCTCGCAAGCCCGGCAGCCGGGCCAGCGTCGAGCTGATCTTCGACAACTCCGACGGCCGCGCGGCCGGGCAGTGGGGCCAGTACGGCGAAATCGCCGTGAAGCGCGTGCTCACGCGCGACGGCACGTCGAGCTACTACATCAACAACCTGCCGGCGCGCCGCCGCGACATCCAGGACATCTTCCTCGGCACGGGCCTCGGGCCGCGTGCGTACGCGATCATCGGGCAGGGCATGATCGCGCGGATCATCGAGGCGAAGCCGGAAGAACTGCGCGTGTTCCTCGAGGAAGCCGCGGGCGTGTCGAAGTACAAGGAACGCCGCCGCGAGACCGAGAACCGCCTGCACGACACGCGCGAGAACCTGACGCGCGTCGAGGACATCGTCCGCGAACTCGGCGCGAACCTCGAGAAGCTCGAGGCGCAGGCCGTCGTCGCGACCAAGTACAAGGACCTCGTCGCCGATGGCGAGGAGAAGCAGCGCCTGTTGTGGCTGCTGCGCAAGAACGAGGCCGCCGGCGAGCAGCAGAAGCAGCAGCGCGCGATCGAACAGGCGCAGATCGACCTCGAGGCGCAGACCGCGAAGCTGCGTGAAGTCGAGTCGCAGCTCGAGACGCTGCGCGTCGCGCATTACGCGGCGAGCGATGCGATGCAGGGCGCGCAGGGTTCGCTTTACGAGGCGAACGCCGAGGTGAGCCGCCTCGAAGCCGAGATCAAGTTCATCGTCGAATCGCGCAACCGCGTGCAGGCGCAGATTGCCGCGCTGAACGCGCAGCGCGAGCAATGGCGCGCGCAGGCCGAGAAGTCGCAGGACGAGCTCGAGGAAGCCGAAGAGGCGCGCGCGATGGCCGACGAGAAGGCCGCGCTCGCCGAGGACAACGCGGCCGCGAAGCACGACGCGCTGCCGGCGCTCGAAGCGAAGTGGCGCGATGCGCAGGCGCAGCTCAACGACGAGCGCGCGCGGATCGCGCAGACCGAACAGTCGCTGAAGCTCGAAGCCGCGCACCAGCGCAATGCCGATCAGCAGCTCCAGCAGCTTCAGCAGCGCCATGAGCGCCTGAAGAGCGAAGCGGGCGGGCTCGATGCGCCGGACGAGGCGCAGCTCGAGGAGTTGCGCATGCAGCTCGCCGAGCAGGAAGAGATCCTGGCCGAAGCGCAGGCGCGCCTCGCCGACGCACAGGAAACGGTGCCGCGTCTCGATGGCGAGCGCCGTGCCGCGCAGGAGCGCGTGCAGGCCGAAGCCGCACAGATCCACCAGCTCGAGGCGCGCCTGGCCGCGCTGAAGCAGCTGCAGGAAAACGTGCAGACGGAAGGCAAGGTGCAGCCGTGGCTCGACAAGCACGAGCTCGGCGCGCTGCCGCGCCTGTGGAAGAAGCTGCACGTCGAAGCCGGCTGGGAAGCGGCGCTCGAGGCCGTGCTGCGCGAGCGCCTCGCCGCGCTCGAAGTATCGAATCTCGACTGGGTGAAGGCGTTCGCGACCGATGCGCCGCCCGCGAAGCTCGCGTTCTACGCACCGCCCGCGGCCGGCGAACCGCCCGCGGCGGTGGCCGGGCTGCGCCCGGTGCTGTCGCTCGTGCGCATCGATGACGCGGGCATTCGTGCGGTGCTGAACGACTGGCTCGGCAACGTGTACGTCGCCGACGACGTCGCGCAGGCGCTCGCGACGCGCACGCAACTGCCGGCAGGCGGCGCGTTCGTCGTCAAGGCCGGCCATATCGTCACGCGCGTGGGCGTGCAGTTGTACGCGGCCGATTCGGAACAGGCCGGGATGCTGGCCCGCCAGCAGGAAATCGAAAACCTGACACGGCAGGTGCGCGCGCAGGCGCTGCTCGCCGACGAGGCGCGCACGGCAGCCGTGCGCGCGGAAGCCGCGCACACGCAGGCCACGCAGGCGCTCGGCGACGTGCGCGCGCAGGCCGAGCGTGCGACGCAGCGCGTGCACGCGCTGCAGATGGATGTGCTGAAGCTCGCGCAGGCGCACGAACGTTACACGCAGCGCAGCACGCAGATCCGCGAGGAACTCGAGGAAATCGGCGCGCAGATCGAAGAGCAGCGCGCGATGCGTGCGGAGTCGGAAGCGAATTTCGAGCGCTTCGACGGCGAACTCGCGGAACTGCAGGCGCGCTTCGAGGACAACCAGCTCGCGTTCGAATCGCTCGACGAATCGCTGACGCAGGCGCGTCAGGAAGCGCGTGACCTGGAGCGCGGCGCGAACGACGCGCGCTTCGCGGCACGCAACGCGGTGACCCGGATCGACGAACTTAAGCGCAGCATCCAGGTCGCGCACGAACAGAGCGAACGCGTCGCCGCGTCGCTGGAAGACGCGCGCGCCGAGCTCGAGACGATCAACGAGCAGACCGCACACACGGGCCTGCAGGACGCGCTCGAGATTCGCGCGGTGAAGGAAGAAGCGCTGCAGGCCGCGCGGATCGAGCTCGACGACCTGACCGCGAAGCTGCGCGCGTCGGACGAGCAGCGTCTCGTTGCCGAGCGGTCGCTGCAGCCGTTGCGCGACCGCATTACCGAATTGCAGTTGAAGGAGCAGGCCGCGCGCCTGGCCGTCGAGCAGTTCGCCGAGCAGCTCGCGACGGCCGAGGTCGACGAGGCCGCGCTGTCCGAGAAGCTGACGCCGGATCTGAAACCGTCGTACCTGCAGGGCGAGGTCACGCGGCTCAACAACGCGATCAACGCGCTCGGCCCGGTGAACATGGCCGCGCTCGACGAGCTGAAGGCCGCGAGCGAGCGCAAGGTGTTCCTCGATGCGCAGTCGGCCGACCTGATCGACGCGATCACGACGCTCGAGGACGCGATCCACAAGATCGACCAGGAAACCCGCACGCTGCTGCAGGGCACCTTCGACGAGGTCAACCGTCACTTCAGCGACCTGTTCCCGCGCCTGTTCGGCGGTGGCCAGGCGAAGCTGATCATGACGGGCGACGAGATCCTCGATGCCGGCGTGCAGGTGATGGCGCAGCCGCCGGGCAAGAAGAACGCGACGATCCACCTGCTGTCGGGCGGCGAGAAAGCGCTGACCGCGACCGCGCTGGTGTTCGCGATGTTCCAGTTGAACCCGGCGCCGTTCTGTCTGCTCGACGAGGTCGACGCGCCGCTCGACGACGCGAACACCGAACGTTTCGCGAACCTGGTGCGCGCGATGTCCGACAAGACGCAGTTCCTGTTCATCTCGCACAACAAGATCGCGATGGAGATGGCGCAGCAGCTGATCGGCGTGACGATGCAGGAGCAGGGCGTGTCGCGGATCGTTGCGGTGGACATGGAAACCGCCGCGGGTTTTGCCCAGAATTGACGTTTGACGAAACCGGACCGCGTTCGCGCGGCGCATGGGCGCCCGTTCGCGGTTCCGACGAAAAAGAATTGCTGATGGAGCGTGCATGGACGAGTTGACACTCGGTTTGATCGGCGCGGGCGCCGTCGTGGTGGGCGGCGTCGTGGTCTACAACGCATGGCAGGGCGCGAAGGTGCGGCGCAGGATGCCGCGCCCGATGCCGGAGGAAGCGGCCGAGGCGATGAATCGCCCCGAGCGCGACGAAGATTTGCCGTTCATCGAGCCGGTGCGTCAGCCGGTGCGGCGCGAACCCGCGGCACCGGTCGCGGCGGCCGTCACGCCGGCCGAGGCCGCGCGCGTCGAGCCGACGTTCGGTGGCGCGGCACCTGCCGACATGCCGGCCGATCTGCAGGCCGAGGCGACCGGTGTCGACACGCCACTCGAAACGGCTGAGCCGGCTGCCGGTGAAAACGCCGTGCCCGCCGCGGTGCACGAAGCGTCCGCCGAACCGGCCGACGCATCCGAGCCCGTGCTGCCGGCCGCGACGACGATCTCGTCGGCGCCGCCCGCGATCGTCGACCGCCGGATCGACTGCATCGTGCCGATCCGCCTCGCCGGGCCGCTGCCGGGCGACAAGATCCTGCCGGCCGCGCAGCGGCTGCGCCGTGCCGGCAGCAAGCCGGTGCACATCGAAGGCAAGCCGGACGGCGGCCAGTGGGAACTGCTGCAGAACGGCGTGCGCTACGACGAACTGCGCGCGGCCGCGCAGCTCGCGAACCGCAGCGGCGCGCTGAACGAACTCGAATTCTCCGAATTCGTGACGGGCGTCCAGCAGTTCGCCGACGCGATCGACGGCGCGCCGGAATTCCCGGACATGATGGAAACGGTGGCGATGGCGCGCGAACTCGACGCCTTTGCCGCGCAGTGCGACGCGCAACTGTCGATCAACGTGATGTCGGACGGCGCACCGTGGTCGGCCAACTACGTGCAGGCCGTCGCGTCGCAGGACGGGCTGCTGCTGTCGCGCGACGGCACGCGTTTCGTGAAACTCGATGCGAAGCAGAACCCCGTGTTCATGCTGCAGTTCGGCGACACGAACTTCCTGCGCGACGACCTCACGTACAAGGGCGGCAACATGATCACGCTGGTGCTCGACGTGCCGGTCGCCGAAGAGGACATCCTGCCGTTCCGGCTGATGTGCGATTACGCGAAGTCGCTGTCGGAGAGGATCGGCGCGCGGGTCGTCGACGATTCGCGCCGGCCGCTGCCGGAGTCGACGCTGCTGGCGATCGAGCAGCAACTGATGAAGCTGTACGCGAAGCTCGAGGAAGCCGGCATTCCGGCCGGTTCGCCGGTCACGCGCCGCCTCTTCAGCCAGTAACGCGATTGCGCGCCACGGCCTGCGGCGCCGTCGTTCGCCGTTGCAGCGCACACCTTTCCGTGTGCGCTGCAGCACGCTTGTCGGGCGCGCATTGCACGCCCCGCCACGGCGCCAAACTGAGATAATCGGGCATCCGATTTTCTCAGAACGAATCTGCCGCCAGCATGGCCCGAACCCAAGCCGAACCGCCAGCCAGCCAGCCCGACGCGCGTGCCGCGTGGCTGCGCGATCAACTCGAGCGGGCGAACTACGCCTACTACGTGCTCGACCAGCCGGATCTGCCCGACGCCGAATACGACCGGCTGTTCCGCGAACTGCAGCAGCTCGAAACCGACCATCCCGAACTCGTGACGCCCGACTCGCCGACGCAGCGCGTCGGCGGCGAGGCGGCCGGCGGTTTCACGCCGGTCGTTCACGACGCACCGATGCTGTCGCTGAACAACGGCTTCGCCGACGAGGACATCGCCGCGTTCGACAAGCGCGTCGCCGACGCGCTCGACAAGACGACCGATCTCGCCGGCTCGGTGACGGAGCCCGTCGAATACGCGTGCGAACTGAAGTTCGATGGCCTTGCGATCTCGCTGCGCTATGAGAACGGCGTGTTCGTGCAGGCGTCGACGCGCGGCGACGGCACGACCGGCGAGGACGTGACCGGGAACGTGCGCACGATCCGTTCGATTCCGCTGAAGCTGAAGGGGGCGAACGTGCCGGCCGTGCTCGACGTGCGCGGCGAGGTGCTGATGTTCAAGCGCGATTTCGCGCGCCTGAACGAACGCCAGCGCGAGGCCGAGCAGCGTGAATTCGCGAACCCGCGCAACGCGGCGGCCGGCAGCCTGCGCCAGCTCGACTCGAAGATCACCGCGCAGCGTCCGCTGTCGTTCTTCGCATACGGAATCGGCGTGCTCGACGGGATGCCGATGCCCGACACGCACAGCGCGCTGCTCGACTGGTACGAGACGCTCGGCCTGCCCGTGAACCGCGAGAGCGCGGTCGTGCACGGTGCCGAGGGATTGCTCGACTTCTTCCGCAAGGTCGGCGAGAAGCGCGAGTCGCTGCCGTACGACATCGACGGCGTCGTCTACAAGGTCAACCGGCGCGACGAGCAGGAGCGCCTGGGCTTCGTGTCGCGCGCGCCGCGCTTCGCGCTCGCGCACAAGTTCCCCGCGCAGGAAGCGCTGACGAAGCTCGTCGCGATCGACGTGCAGGTCGGCCGTACCGGCGCGATCACGCCGGTCGCGCGACTCGAGCCCGTGTTCGTCGGCGGCGCGACCGTGACCAACGCGACGCTGCACAACGAGGATGAAGTGCGCCGCAAGGACATCCGGATCGGCGATACCGTGATCGTGCGGCGTGCGGGTGATGTGATTCCTGAAGTGGTCGGCGCGCTGCTCGACCGGCGCCCGGACGATGCGGCCGAATTCGTGATGCCGACCGAGTGCCCGGTGTGCGGCTCGAAGATCGAGCGCCTGCCGGACGAAGCGATCGCGCGCTGCACGGGCGGCCTGTTCTGCCCGGCGCAGCGCAAGCAGGCGCTGTGGCACTTCGCGCAGCGCCGCGCGCTCGACATCGACGGGCTCGGCGAGAAGATCATCGACCAGCTCGTCGACCTGAATCTCGTGCGCACGCCGGCCGACCTGTTCAATCTCGGCTTCGCGACGCTCGCGGAGCTCGACCGGTTCGCCGAGAAGTCCGCGCAGAACCTGCTCGATTCGCTCGAGAAGGCCAAGCACACGACGCTCGCGCGCTTCATCTACGGGCTCGGTATCCGCCATGTCGGCGAATCGACCGCGAAGGATCTCGCGAAGCATTTCGGCTCGCTGACGCCGATCATGGACGCATCCCTCGACGAACTGCTCGAAGTCAACGACGTCGGGCCGATCGTCGCCGAATCGCTCCACCAGTTTTTCGCGGAAGAGCACAACCGGACCGTGATCGAGCAGTTGCGTGCGCCGGGCAAGGTCACATGGCCGGAAGGGCCGCCTGCGCCGAAGGCGCCGCAGGGCGTGCTGGCCGGCAAGACGGTCGTGCTGACGGGCACGCTGCCGACGCTTACGCGCGATGCCGCGAAGGAGATGCTCGAAGCGGCGGGCGCGAAAGTGGCGGGCTCGGTATCGAAGAAGACGGATTATGTGGTCGCGGGCGCCGAAGCCGGCAGCAAGCTCGTGAAGGCCGAGGAACTCGGCATCCCCGTGCTGGACGAAGACGGCCTGCACCAACTCCTGGAGGGCAATACGCCATGATTCGCGAGATCCTGAAGATGGGCGATCCGCGCCTGCTCGAAATCGCCAAACCGGTCGAGCGGTTCGACACGCCCGAACTGCACGAGATCGTCGCGGACATGTTCGAGACGATGCACCACGCGAACGGTGCCGGCCTGGCCGCGCCGCAGATCGGCATCGGGCTGCAGATCATCATCTTCGGCTTCGGCAACAACAACCGCTACCCGGATGCACCGCCGGTGCCCGAGACCGTGCTGATCAATCCGAAGATCGAGTACATGCCGCCGGACATGGAAGAGGGCTGGGAAGGCTGCCTGTCGGTGCCGGGCATGCGCGGCGTCGTCAGCCGCTACGCGAAGGTGCGCTACAGCGGCTTCGATCAGTTCGGCCAGAAGATCGATCGCGTCGCCGACGATTTTCATGCGCGCGTCGTCCAGCATGAATACGATCACCTGATCGGCAAGCTGTATCCGATGCGGATTACCGACTTCACGCGCTTCGGCTTCACCGAGGTGCTGTTCCCGGGGCTCGATCCGGCTGCCGACGACTGATCGAGATGCGACGCGGCCGGTGTGTTGCCGGCGCGCGGTTTGCCCTGTCCGGTTCGCCGGAAACGAAAAAGCCCGCATGCGCGGGCTTTTTCATTGCGTGGCACACATCGCGTGCCCGCGGTCAGAACGTCTCGTCGGCGGACAGATAGCGCCATTGCCCCTGCGGCAGCGCGCCCAGCATCACACGCCCCATCCGCACGCGCTTGAGGCCGATCACGTCGAGGCCGACCAGTTCGCACATGCGCCGGATCTGGCGCTTCTTGCCTTCGCGCAGCACGAAGCGCAGCTGCTCGCCGTTCTGCCAGCTCACCATCGCGGGCTTCAGCGCAACGCCGTCGAGTTCGAGGCCGTGGCGCAGCTTCGCGAGCGATTCCGCGGGGAAGTGCTGGTCGATGTCGAGCAGCCGTTCGCCGAAACGCACCCGCACCAGGTACTCCTTGTCGATGTCCGACTGCTCGCCGATCAGCTGTTTCGCGATCCGGCCGTTCTGCGTCAGCACGAGCAGGCCGGTGGAATCGATGTCGAGCCGGCCGGCCGGCGCGAGCGCGTGCAGGTGCTGCGGCGAGAAGCGCTGCGGCGAATGGTCGCCGCTCCAGTGGTTCCCGCGCGTGATCAGCACGGCCGCCGGTTCATAACCGTCTTCAGCCTGACCCGACACATAGCCGACCGGCTTGTGCAGCAGGATCGTCACCTGCGCGGCCTGCTCGGCGCTCGCGCGTTCGTCGATCTCGATCTTCTGGTCGGCGCGCACCTTGGTGCCGAGCGTGTCGATGCGTTCGCCGTCGACGAGCACCCAGCCCTTTTCGATCCACTCGTCGGCTTCGCGGCGCGAGCACATGCCGAGTTCGGACATCCGCTTCGACAGGCGCATCAGGCCGGTTTCGTCGCCGTAGTCGATGTCGGCCGCCTGGCGCTTGACGGGTTGCGAGGTCTTCAGGCCTGCACCGGTCGAGCGGCGCTCGGTGCCGCTACGCTCGCCAGCGCGTGCGGGGCGAGCCGGGCGGTCGCCAAAGCTGCGCTTCGCGCCTTCGCCGGCTGCCTTGTCGCGATAGGGTGCGCGTGCGCCGCCTTCGCCGGTGCTTGCGCGGCGCGGACGTGCATCGTCTTCGCTGCGGCGAGCCGGACGGTCGGACGGCGTACGGCGGTCACCGAAGCTGCGCTTCGGGCCGTCGCCGGTTGCCTTGTCACGATAGGGTGCGCGCGCGCCGCCTTCGCCAGTGCTTGCGCGGCGCGGACGATCGTCATCGCTGCGACGGGGCGGGCGGTCGGACGGTGTACGGCTGTCGCCGAAGCTGCGCTTCGGGCCGTCGCCGGTTGCCTTGTCGCGATAGGGTGCGCGCGGGCCGCCTTCTGCGCCTGCGCGACGCGGACGTGCATCGTCATCGCTGCGGCGGGGCGGACGGTCGGACGGCGTACGGCTGTCGCCATAGCTGCGCTTCGGGCCGTCGCCAGTTGCCTTGTCGCGATAGGGTGCGCGCGGGCCGCCTTCTGCGCCTGCGCGACGCGGACGTGCATCGTCATCGCTGCGGCGGGGCGGACGGTCGGACGGCGTACGGCTGTCGCCATAGCTGCGCTTCGGGCCGTCGCCAGTTGCCTTGTCGCGATAGGGTGCGCGCGGGCCGCCTTCGGCACCTGCACGGCGCGGCCGTGCGTCGTCGTCGCTGCGGCGCGGCGGGCGGTCGCCGAAGCTGCGCTTCGGGCCGTCGCCAGTTGCCTTGTCGCGATAGGGTGCGCGCGGGCCACCTTCGGCACCTGCGCGGCGCGGACGTGCGTCGTCGTCGCTGCGGCGCGGTGGGCGGTCGCCATAGCTGCGCTTCGCACCTTCACCGGCTGCGTTGTCCCGATAGGGCGCACGCGGGCCGCCTTCGGCACCTGCGCGGCGCGGCCGTGCATCGTCATCGCCGCGACGGGGCGGGCGCGCGTCGGGATTGCCGCGGCTGAACGGCTTGTCGCCGCTGCTGCGGTTGCCGGCCGGCCGGGCATCGGCGCCGCGATACGGGCGGGACTCGCTGCGCTCGCCACGCGCCGCGGGCTTGCCGTCAGCGCCGCGATAGCTGCTGCGTTCGGCACCGCCGTCGCGCGGCGCACGCTTGGCCGTTGCGCGATCCGCGCCCGGGCGCTCGGCGCCCGCGGCGCCGCGCGGCTTGAACGTGCGTTCGCCGCCGGCAGCCGGGGCCGCCTTTTTCGGGCGCGCCGGCTTGTCTGCCGCGGGCGGCGGGGCGGGGCGCACCGCCTTGCGGGCAACGTGGCTGCCGGAGCGGACGGGTGCGCGGGTCGGCGACGCCGGCTGCGGATTCTTGACGGTGAGTTTGGTGCGCATAAACGCTGGGATTCATTCAGACTGCGATCGCGCGCAGCAATTCGGTTTCGAGCTGGATCTGCAGGCGGTTGTCGGACAAGCCGGCACCCGCGAGCAGGAAGATGTCCTCGACGCGTTCGCCGAGCGTATTGATCCGCGCCGCATGGACGCCGATCCGATGCTCGGCGAGTACGCGCGCGATCGAATAGAGAAGGCCCGGCCGGTCGTTGGCGGACACGGACAGGATGTAGTACTGGCCGCGCTCGTCGGCCCGCAGGTCGACGCGCGGCGTGATCGGAAACGTCCGGGACAGCCTCGACAGGCGGCCCTTGGACGGCTCCGGCAGCGGTGCCGTTTCGGCGAGCCGCGTCGCGAGCTGCTGCTCGACGAGATTCGCGATGTCGCGGTACCGCACGTCACGTTCGGTCTGCGTGACGATGAAGTTGTCGAGCGCATAGCCGTGCCGCGTCGTGCTGACGCGCGCGTCGAGCACCGACAGCCCGTTGCGGTCGAAATACGCGCAGATGCCCGCGAACAGGTCGGGGCGGTCCTTCACGTACACGAGCACCTGCAGCGCGTCGCCGATCGGCGACGGCCGCGCGCGGACGATCGCGGTTTCGGCGTTCACGTGCCGGTACAGCACACGCGTCTGCCACGCGATGTCGGCCGCATCGTGACGCAGGAAGAAGCCGATGTCGAGTTGATCCCATAGCGCGCGATGCGCGTCGTCGGGCACGGTCTCGAGGCGCAGCAGCGCGAGCGCCTGTTCCTGCCGCGACTTCAGTTCCGAATGCGCGTCCGGGTTGGCGCCGCCGAGCACCGCGAGCGTGATGCGGTACAGGTCCTCGAGCAGCTTGCCCTTCCACGTGTTCCACACCTTCGGGCTCGTGCCGCGGATATCGGCGACGGTCAGCAGGTAGAGCGCGGTGAGGCGTCGCTCGTTGCCGACGAGTTCGGCGAAGCGCTTGATGACTTCGGGGTCGCTCGTGTCCTGCTTCTGCGCGACCTGGCTCATCGTCAGGTGATGCTGGACGAGCCACACGATCAGCGCCGCGTCGTCGCCGGAGACGCCGTGTTCGCGGCAGAAGCGCCGCGCGTCGGCCATCCCGAGCGTCGAGTGGTCGCCGCCGCGGCCCTTCGCGATGTCGTGGAACAGCGCCGCAATATACAGCACCCACGGGCGCTCGAAGTTGCCGATCAGCTGGCTGCAGAACGGATATTCGTGCGCATGCTCGGCGACCGCGAAGCGGCGGATGTTGCGCAACACCATCAGGATGTGCTGATCGACCGTGTACACGTGATACAGGTCGTGCTGCATCTGGCCGACGATGCGGCGGAAGTTCAGCAGGTAACGACCGAGCACGCTCGTCTGGTTCATCAGCCGGAACGCGTGCGTGATTCCTTCGGGCTGCTGCAGGATCAGCATGAACGTGCGGCGGTTCTGCGGATCGCGGCGCCACGCGTTGTTCATGATTTCGCGCGAGTTGTACAGCGCGCGCAGCGTGCGTGCGGACAGGCCCTTCACGCCGCGGGTCGTTTCGTACAGCAGGAACGCTTCGAGGATCGCGTCGGGATGGCGCTCGAACACGCTGTCGTCGACGATCTCGAGCATCCCCTGCTTCTCGACGAAGCGATCGGGCGACAGCACGCGCGTGATGCCGCTCGTCGCGGGGAACAGCTGCGCCTCGATGTTCTGGATCAGGATCGTCGCGAGCTGCGTGACGGCCTTCGCGGCCCAGTAATAACGACGCATCAGCTGTTCGCTCGCGCGCTTGGCCTGCGTCGGCTGGTAGCCGAAGCTCTCGGCCGCCTGCGTCTGCAGGTCGAAGACGAGCATGTCCTGGCGGCGGCCGGCGATCACGTGCAGCCGTGCGCGCAGCGTCTTCAGGAAGCCTTCGTTGCGGCGCAGCTCGCGCGCTTCGCGTTCGGAGATGAGGCCGCGCGTGTCGAGCTCGCGCCAGCTGCTGCCGAAACCCGCCGCGCGTGCGATCCACAGGATCGTCTGCAGGTCGCGCAGCCCGCCGGGGCTTTCCTTCACGTTCGGTTCGAGGCTGTACGGCGTGTCCTGGAACTTCGCATGGCGCTGGCGCATCTCGAGCACTTTCGCGGTGTAGAACGCGCGGGCGTCGAGTGCCTCGTGGTAGCGCACCGTGAAGCGCTCGAACAGCGCGGTGCTGCCGACGATGCGGCGTGCTTCCAGCAGGGACGTCTGTACCGTGACGTCCTGCGATGCCTCCTCGATGCACTGCGCGACCGTGCGCACGCTGCTGCCGATCTCGAGGCCGAGATCCCACGCCATCCCGATGAAGCGTTCGATGCGCGCATCGAGCGCCGGGTCGTGCGCATCGGGCAGCAGCACGAGGATGTCGACGTCGGAATAGGGCGCGAGCTCGCCGCGCCCGTAGCCGCCGACGGCGACGAGCGCGAGTGTCGCGGGCAGCCCGCATTCGTCCCACACGCGCTTCAATGCGTCGTCGGTGAGTTTCGACAGCGCGTGCATCAGCGACGCGACGTTCGTCGCGCGGCGAAAGCGCTCGAGCATGTCGGTCTTGGCGGCCTTGAATTCGGCGCGCCGCGACAGCGCTTCGGGAGAGGGGGCAGCGTGAGCGCTCATGGGCGGCCGGTCAGTTGCGGGCGGGGCGGGCGGGCGCGACGGCGCTCAGACCGCGGCGGTCGGTTGCGCGAACACGGGGCGCGCCGGCGTGCCGGCCGACACGGTCAGCACGTCGTAGCCGGTTTCGGTGACGAGCACCGTGTGCTCCCACTGCGCGGACAGGCTGCGGTCGCGCGTCTTGACCGTCCACTGGTCGGGCATCGTGCGGATGTCGCGCTTGCCGGCGTTGATCATCGGCTCGATCGTGAAGATCATCCCGGGCTTCAGCTCGATGCCCGTGCCCGGCCGACCGTAATGGACGACCTGCGGATCCTCGTGGAACACCGTGCCGATGCCGTGGCCGCAGTATTCGCGCACGACGCTGTAGCCCTGTGCTTCCGCGTGCTTCTGGATCGCGTAGCCGATGTCGCCGAGGTGCGCGCCGGGCTTCACCTGGTCGATGCCGAGCCACATGCACTCGTAGGTGGTCTGCACGAGGCGCTTCGCGAGGATCGAACCCTCGCCGACGATGAACATCCGGCTCGTGTCGCCGAAGTAGCCGTTCTTGATCACGGTGACGTCGATGTTCAGCGCGTCGCCGTTCTTGATCACCTTCTCGCCGGGAATGCCGTGGCAGATCACGTCGTTGACGGAGATGCAGGTGGCCTTCGGGTACGGCGGGTAGCCGGGCGGCTGGTAGTTCAGCGGCGCGGGGATCGTGCCCTGCTCGTTGAGCATGAACTCGTGGCAGAGGCGGTCGAGTTCGGCGGTCGTGATGCCCGCGACGACGTGCGGCGTGATGAAGTCGAGCACTTCGCTCGCGAGACGGCAGGCGACGCGCATCTCGGCGATATCGTGTTCGTTTTTGAGCGTAATAGCCATCGAGGTATGCCTGGAATGCGGTGAATTGACGGATTATCGCACCTTATGGCGGGCCTCGCAGCCCCTGCCGGCCGCGCGGATGCGGGTTTTCGCGGATTGTCCGGCCGGCTGCCGCGCGGCAAGCGAAAGTGGTGCGCGACTTGAGAGCGGACAAATCGGCGTGCTATACTCTTTGGCTAAGTCGATATCCAAATGCTGAGTTTTCCCCATCTTGGGGCGGCATCGCGGTGAAAGGCTTACGGCACGGGCATTCCGCACGTGCCGAATCGCAAGCCGGCGCAACCAGGGTGCCGGCCGCGCTGAATTCGACGCCCTTCGGGGCAGGTTCGCGCGGCGGTACGGCAGCCGGCTTAAGACCCAACCCTCGTGGAGAATTTACATGGCAGTTACGATGCGCCAAATGCTGGAAGCGGGTGTCCACTTCGGTCACCAGACGCGCTTCTGGAACCCGAAGATGGCTCCGTTCATTTTCGGTCACCGCAACAAGATTCACATCATCAACCTCGAAAAGACGCTGCCGATGTTCACGGACGCACAGAAGTACGTGCGTCAGCTGGCAGCGAACCGCGGCACGATCCTGTTCGTCGGCACGAAGCGCCAGTCGCGCGACACGATCGCTCAGGAAGCGCAGCGCGCAGGCATGCCGTACGTCAACGCACGCTGGCTCGGCGGCATGATGACGAACTTCAAGACGCTGAAGGTGTCGATCAAGCGCCTGAAGGACATGGAAGCAGCCGTCGAATCGGGCGAAACCGAGAAGATGAGCAAGAAGGAAGCGCTGCTGTTCGAACGTGAGATCGCCAAGCTGCAAAAGTCGATCGGTGGCGTGAAGGACATGGGCGGCATTCCGGACGCGATCTTCGTCGTCGACGTCGGCTACCACAAGATTGCCGTCACGGAAGCGAACAAGCTGGGCGTGCCGGTCATCGCCGTGGTCGATACGAACCACTCGCCGGAAGGTGTGGACTACGTGATCCCGGGCAACGACGACTCGAGCAAGGCAGTCGCGCTGTACGCTGAAGGCGTGGCCGACGCGATCCTCGAAGGCCGTGCGAACGCGGTCAACGAAGTGGTCCAGGCAGCGCGCGGCGACGACGAGTACGTCGAGGAAAACGCGTAACTGGCCCCGAGCCGGCGCAAAAAGGGGGCTCTCAACAGGCCCCCTTTTTTTAAGCTTGTGCGCCGGACCTGATCGCGCCGAATCGGCGCGGGTCCGGAAACGAATCTCGGCCGTCCGCGTCAAAGCGGGCGGCGTTGTGAATACAGACTCAAGGAGCGAATGATGGCGGCAATTACCGCAAGCATGGTGGCAGAACTGCGCGCAAAGACCGACGCACCGATGATGGAGTGCAAGAAGGCGCTGACGGAAGCCGACGGCGATCTGGCCAAGGCTGAAGAGCTGCTGCGCGTCAAGCTCGGCAACAAGGCGAGCAAGGCGGCATCGCGCGTGACGGCCGAAGGCGTCGTCGCATCGTTCGTCGGCGGCAACGCAGGCGCGCTGGTCGAACTGAACTGCGAAACCGACTTCGTCGCGAAGAACGACGACTTCCTCGCGTTCTCGAAGACGGTCGCCGAACTCGTCGCGACGCAGAACCCGGCCGACGTGGCCGCGCTGTCGGCGCTGCCGCTCGAAGGCTCGACGGTCGACGCAGTGCGCCTGGCACTGGTCGGCAAGATCGGCGAGAACGTGTCGATCCGCCGTTTCGTCCGCTTCGAAACCGCGAACAAGATCGCGACGTACCTGCACGGCGCGCGTATCGGCGTGATCGTCGAGTACACGGGCGGCGAAGAGCAAGTCGGCAAGGACGTCGCGATGCACATCGCGGCAATGAAGCCGGTCGCGCTGTCGTCGGCTGATGTTCCGGCCGAGCTGATCGAGACGGAGCGCCGCGTGGCCGAGCAGAAGGCTGCGGAATCGGGCAAGCCGGCCGAGATCGTCGCGAAGATGGTCGACGGTAGCGTCCAGAAGTACCTGAAGGAAGTGTCGCTGCTGAACCAGACGTTCGTGAAGAACGACAAGCAGACGATCGAACAGATGCTGAAGGCAGCGAATGCCGCAGTGCAAAAGTTCGCGCTGTTCGTCGTCGGCGAAGGCATCGAGAAGCGCCAGGACGACTTCGCCGCCGAAGTGGCCGCGCAAGTCGCAGCAGCAAAGCAGCAGTAAGCAGTCAGGCAGTATCCGCGGCGGGCGTCCGCTCCGCCGCGGTCGGCGCCGCCGCCGGCCGGCCGGGAAACCCGGTCCGACCGGCGGCGCTTGCCCGAATCAGTATTTCGCCCCTACAGTTCGTGGTTGTCATCCTCTCGTCGCTCGGAAGCCCCTATGTCCAATGCCTATAAACGCGTCCTCCTCAAACTCTCCGGCGAAGCGCTGATGGGCGACGATGCCTTTGGCATCAATCGCGCGACGATCGAACGGATGGTGGCCGATATCGCCGAAGTCGTGCGTCTCGGGACGCAGCTTGCGGTCGTGATCGGCGGCGGTAATATTTTCCGCGGTGTCGCGGGTGGCGCAGCCGGCATGGACCGCGCGACCGCCGACTACATGGGGATGCTCGCGACGATGATGAACGCGCTGGCGCTGCAGGACGCGATGCGCCACGCCGGCATCGAGGCGCGCGTGCAGTCCGCGCTGCGGATGGACCAGGTCGTCGAGCCGTACATCCGTCCGCGCGCGATCCGTCAGCTCGAGGAAGGCCGCGTCGTGATCTTCGCGGCCGGCACGGGCAACCCGTTCTTCACGACGGACACGGCCGCCGCGCTGCGCGGTTCGGAAGTGGGCGCCGAGGTCGTACTGAAGGCGACCAAGGTCGATGGCGTATATTCTGCCGATCCGAAGAAGGATCCGGCGGCCACGCGCTACACGACGATCAGCTTCGACGAGGCGATCAGCCGCAACCTGCAGGTGATGGACGCGACGGCCTTTGCGCTGTGCCGCGACCAGAAGCTGCCGATTCGCGTGTTTTCGATCAACAAGCCGGGCGCGCTCAAGCGCATCGTGCTGGGCGAGGACGAAGGTACGCTCGTCCACGTGTAAACTCCCGCGGATGCGGGTCGTCGGCCCTGGTGCGCATGGTGCGCCGGGCAGTGCCCGCGTTTTTTGAAGGTTTGAAGGTTCGGAGGTTGAAATGAGTGTCGCTGATACCAAGAAGGGCGTCGAGCAGAAGATGCAGCGCTCGATCGATGCATTCAAGAGCGATCTGGCGAAGATCCGTACGGGCCGTGCGCACACCGGCATGCTCGATCACGTGCAGGTCGACTACTACGGGTCGATGGTGCCGATCTCGCAAGTCGCCAACATGACGCTCGTCGACGCGCGCACGATCGGTGTGCAGCCGTGGGAAAAGCCGATGGTCGCGAAGGTCGAGAAGGCCATTCGCGAAGCCGATCTCGGCCTGAACCCGGCAACGTCCGGCGACCTGATCCGCGTGCCGATGCCCGCGCTGACGGAAGAGCGCCGCCGCGAGCTGACCAAGGTCGTCAAGAGCGAAGGCGAAACGGCCAAGGTCGCGATCCGCAACCTGCGCCGCGACGCGAACGAAGCGCTCAAGAAGCTCGTGAAGGACAAGGAAATCTCGGAAGACGACGAGCGCCGTGCGAGCGACGACGTGCAAAAGCTGACCGACAAGCACGTGGCCGAAATCGACAAGCTCGTGCAAAGCAAGGAAGCCGAGATCATGACGGTCTGACGACCGTCCTCGCGCGCCGCCTTCTTCCCGCATTACTGTCTCAACGGCCATGACCTATACCAGCTCTACCGTTCGCGTGCCTGACGTCGGCGTCGTGCCGCGTCACATCGCGATCATCATGGACGGCAACGGCCGTTGGGCGACCGAACGCCGCTTGCCGCGCGTCGCGGGGCATACCCGCGGCGTCGATGCCGTGCGGGCGGTGGTCGAAGGCTGTGCGCGCGCCGGTGTCGAATACCTGACGCTGTTCGCGTTCAGTTCGGAAAACTGGCGCCGGCCGAACGACGAAGTGTCGTTCCTGATGCGGCTGTTCATCACCGCGCTCGAGCGCGAGGTCGGCAAGCTGCATGCGAACGGGATCCGCCTGCGTGTCGTGGGCGATCTCGATCGCTTCGAGCCGCGCATTCGCGAACTGATTCGCCGCGCCGAAACCAAGACGGCGCGCAATACCCGTCTGACGCTCACCATCGCGGCCAACTACGGCGGCCGGTGGGACATCCTGCAGGCGACGAAGAAACTCGTCGAGCAGGCCGTGCGCGAGGGTCGCGAGGTCGAAGTGACCGAGGACGCGTTCGCGCCGCACCTGGCGATGGCCTATGCGCCGGAGCCGGATCTCTTCATCCGTACCGGCGGCGAGCAGCGCGTCAGCAACTTCCTGCTGTGGCAGCTCGCGTACGCCGAATTCTATTTCACCGACAAATACTGGCCGGATTTCGACGGCGCTGCGCTGGCCGACGCGATGGCGTCGTATACCGAGCGCGAGCGCCGTTTCGGGCGCACGAGTGCGCAGCTCGAACCGCAATCGCAGAACGCCGATTCCCTTTCATGCTGAAAACCCGTGTGATCACGGCGCTCGTGATGCTGGCGGTGCTGCTGCCGGTGACGCTGTTTGCGCCGCTCGGCGCGTTCGGGGCGCTGATCGGCGCCGTGCTCGTGTTTGCCGCGTGGGAGTGGGCGCGCCTGCTGAAGCTCGGCGGCGCCGGCCCGGTCGTCTATGCGGTCGTCGCGGCGCTTGCGCTGGCGGCCACCACGCCGCTCGGCATTGACGTGGCTTCGTCCCGTCCCCTTTTCATGGCGGCCGGCGTGTTCTGGCTGCTGGTCGGTCCGTTCGCGCTGCGGCGCAAGCCCGAACTCGCGGGCGGCGTATGGCGGCCGTTCCTGCTGGCAGCCGGCCTCGTGATGTTCGCGGCCTGCTGGCATGCGCTCGTCGCGGCGCGCGCGCAGGGCGTGCCGTTCGTGCTGTCGCTGCTTCTGGTCGTCTGGCTGGCCGATATCGGTGCATACTTCGCGGGCAAAGCCTTCGGAAAGCGTAAACTGGCCATTACGATCAGTCCCGGGAAGAGCTGGGAAGGCGCGATCGGCGGCTGGCTCGCGGTGATGCTCGTCGCCGGCGTCGCGATGGTTGCGCACGCGTTCGAGCCGACCCTGTTTTCTGCATTCGCCGCGCGCTACGGTATGCCCGGTGCATGGGCCGCGCTGACGCTGCTGGTCGCGTACAGCGTGATCGGCGACCTGTTCGAGTCGCTGCTGAAGCGGCAGGCGGGCGTGAAGGATTCGAGCGGACTGCTGCCTGGCCATGGCGGCGTGCTCGACCGTGTCGACGCGCTGCTGCCGGTGTTGCCGCTCGCGATGCTGCTGCTTGGTTAAACCACTATCTCTGTTATGCAAAAACGTCTGACATTGCTCGGTTCCACGGGCTCGATCGGAGACAGCACGCTCGACGTGGTCGCGCGCCACCCCGAACGATTCTCGGTCTACGCGCTGACCGCGCACCGCAACGGCGACAAGCTCGTCGAGCAGTGTCTGCGCTTCGCGCCTGAAGTGGCGGTGGTCGGCGATGCCGCGACGGCCGCGCAGGTCGACGCGAAGCTGCGCGCGGCGGGCAGCAAGACGACCGTGCTGCACGGGCCGCAGGCGCTCGTCGACGTGTCGAAGAGCGACGGTTGCGACACGGTGGTCGCGGCGATCGTCGGCGCGGCCGGCCTCGCGCCGAGCCTCGCGGCCGCGCGTGCGGGCAAGCGGATCCTGCTGGCGAACAAGGAAGCGCTCGTGATGTCGGGCGCGATCTTCATGGACGCCGTGCGCGACCATGGCGCGATCCTGCTGCCGGTCGACAGCGAACACAACGCGATTTTCCAGTGCATGCCGCGCGATGCGGCCGAGCACGGCGGGATCTCGAAGATCATCCTGACCGCGTCGGGCGGCCCGTTCCGCACGCGCGAGCCGGCCACGCTCGTCGATGTGACGCCGGACGAGGCGTGCAAGCACCCGAACTGGGTGATGGGCCGCAAGATCTCGGTCGATTCCGCGACGATGATGAACAAGGGCCTCGAGGTGATCGAGGCGCACTGGATCTTCGGGCTGCCGGGCGACCGGATCGACGTGCTGATCCACCCGCAGAGCGTGATCCACTCGCTCGTGTCGTACCGCGACGGTTCGGTGCTCGCGCAGCTCGGCAACCCCGACATGCGCACGCCGATCGCGCACGCGCTCGCGTTCCCCGATCGCGTCGATGCGGGCGTCGACCAGCTCGACCTCGCGCAGATCGCCCAGCTGTCGTTCGAAAAGCCCGATTACGCGCGCTTCCCGTGCCTCGCGCTGGCGCTGAAGGCGCTTGAGGAAGGCGGTATCGCGAGCGCGGCATTGAACGCGGCGAACGAAGTTGCGGTCGAAGCGTTTCTCGAGCGCCGGATTGGCTTCATGGCGATCGCCGCAACGGTCGACGCCGTGCTCAACGCGCTGCCGAACCGTGCACCCGACGGGCTCGACGACGTCCTGGCGGCGGATGCCGAGGCACGCCGCCTCGCCGCCGCGATCATTGCAAAAGCGCCTGCGCCCCGCGTGGAACGTACTGTCTGAATGGAGTGCTCATGAACGTGCTGGTCGAACTGATCGCGTTTGCGGTGGCGATCGGGGTGCTGGTCGTCGTGCATGAGTACGGACATTATCGCGTCGCGCGCTGGTGCGGCGTGAAGGTGCTGCGTTTCTCGATCGGCTTCGGCCAGCCCGTCGCGCGCTGGGTCAGCCGCAGGACGGGCACCGAGTGGACGCTGTCCGCGCTGCCGCTCGGTGGCTACGTGAAGATGCTCGACGAGCGCGATCCGGGCCCCGGCATCAAGCCCGAGGAGCTCGGGCAGGCGTTCAACCGGCAGTCGGTCTACAAGCGCATCGCGATCGTCGCGGCCGGGCCCATCGCGAACTTCCTGTTGGCAATCGCACTGTTTTCCGTCGTATTCGCCACCGGCGTGACCGAGCCGGCCGCGGTCGTCGCGCCGCCGGCCGCCGGTACGGCGGCGGCGCGCGCCGGTTTCGACGGCAGCGAGACGATCGTGTCGATCCGCGATGCGCAGGGCGGTGAGTCGGAGCCGGTGCGATCGTGGTCGGACCTGCGCTGGAAGCTGCTGGCGGCCGCGTTCGATCACCGCGAGATCGTGCTCGGCGCGCGCGACGGCAGCGCGACGTTCGATTTCCGCGTCGACCTCCGCAATGTTCCCGAAAGTCAGCTCGACGACGATTTCATGGCCCACCTGGGCTTCGAGACCGGCGGCGGCACGCTGTCGGTCGCGTCGGTGCAGCCCGGCAGCGCGGCGGAGCAGGCGGGCCTGAAGGCCGGCGACAAGCTGGTCGCGCTCGACGGCAAGCCGATCGGCGGCGCGTCGCGGTTCATCGATTCGGTGAAGCACCATGCGGGCAAGCAGCTCGACCTGAAGATCGAGCGCGACGGCGCCGCGCAAACGGTATCGATCGTGCCGCAGATGCAGCGCGACGACGAATCGGGGCAGCAGGTCGGTCGCATCGGCGCGGCGCTGTCGATGCACACGCCGTCGGTCGACGTGCGCTACGGGCCGATCGAGAGCCTGCAGCTCGGCGTGCACCGCACGTGGGACATCTCCGTGTATTCGCTGCGAATGTTCGGGCGGATGATCACGGGCAACGCGTCGCTGAAGAATCTATCCGGCCCCGTGACGATCGCGGACTACGCGGGCAAGAGTGCACGGCTCGGTCCGTCGGCCTTCCTGTCGTTCCTCGCCCTTGTCAGCATTAGCCTTGGCGTCCTGAACTTGTTGCCGATTCCCGTTTTGGACGGGGGGCATCTGTTATATTATGCGGTTGAAGCCGCGACCGGGAAAGCCGTCTCGGAGCGCTGGCAGCTGATTCTGCAAAGAGCCGGGTTGATCTGCATCGTCGCGTTGTCGGCGATCGCGCTGTTCAACGATCTGGCTCGGTTAATCCATTTCTGAAGCGTCAGGCGGCGGCCGCTCGGCAGCCGCCCGATTTGATGCAGCTAAATATTGGGGATGCATGTTGTTCAAACCTCATCGCTTTGTACCTAAGACAGTTGCGGCGGCCGCGCTTGCCGCTCACGGCCTCGCGGCGCACGCAGCGGCACCGTTCGTGGTGCAAGACATCAAGATCGAGGGGCTGCAGCGCGTCGAAGCGGGTTCGGTGTTCGCATATCTGCCGATCAAGCAGGGCGATACCTTCACGGACGACAAGGCATCCGAAGCAATCCGCGCGCTGTACGCGACGGGCTTTTTCAACGACGTTCGCATCGCCACGCAGGGCAACGTCGTCATCGTGCAGGTGCAGGAGCGTCCGGCCATCGCGTCGATCGACTTCACCGGCACGAAGGAATTCGACAAGGACAACCTGACGAAGGCGCTGCGCGCAGTCGGCCTCGCCGACGGCCGCTACTACGACAAGGCGCTGGTCGACAAGGCGGAGCAGGAGCTCAAGCGCCAGTACCTCACGCGCGGCTTCTACGCGGCCGAGGTCAAGACGACGGTCACGCCGGTCGACGCGAACCGCGTGTCGATCCTGTTCGCGGTGGCCGAAGGCCCGAGCGCGAAGATCCGCCAGATCAACTTCATCGGCAACAAGGCGTTCAAGACCAGCACGCTGCGCGACGAGATGCAGCTGTCGACGCCGAACTGGTTCTCCTGGTACACGAAGAACGACCTGTACTCGAAGGAAAAGCTGACGGGCGACCTCGAGGCCGTGCGCTCGTACTACCTGAATCGCGGCTACCTCGAGTTCAACATCGAGTCGACCCAGGTGTCGATCTCGCCCGACAAGAAGGACATGTACCTGACGGTCACGCTGCACGAAGGCGAGCCGTACACGGTGTCGGGCATCAAGCTGTCGGGCAACCTGCTCGATCGCGAGGCCGAACTCAACAAGCTGATCAAGATCAAGCCGGGCGACCGCTTCTCGGCCGAAAAGCTGCAGCAGACCACCAAGTCGATCGTCGACAAGCTGGGCGAATACGGCTATGCATTCGCGGCCGTCAACGCGCAGCCGGACATCGACCAGGCGAACCACAAGGTGAACCTGAACCTCGTCGTCGATCCGAGCCGCCGCGTGTACGTGCGCCGCATCAACGTCGTCGGCAACACGCGTACGCGCGACGAAGTGGTGCGCCGCGAAATGCGCCAGCTCGAAAGCTCGTGGTTCGATTCGAACCGTCTCGCGCTGTCGAAGGACCGCGTGAACCGTCTCGGCTACTTCACCAACGTCGACGTGACGACGGTGCCGGTCGAAGGCACGAACGACCAGGTCGACGTGAACGTGAAGGTCGACGAAAAGCCGACCGGCGCGATCACGCTGGGTGCCGGCTTCTCGTCGACGGACAAGGTCGTGCTGTCGGCCGGTGTGTCGCAGGACAACGTGTTCGGTTCGGGTACCAGCCTGTCGGTGAACGTCAACACCGCGAAGAGCTACCGCACGCTGACCGTCACGCAGGTCGACCCGTACTTCACGGTCGACGGCATCAAGCGGATCACGGACGTCTACTACCGCACGTACCAGCCGCTCTACTATTCGACGAGCTCGAGCTTCCGGATCATCAGCGCGGGCGGCAACCTGAAGTTCGGCATTCCGTTCTCGGAAGTCGACACCGTCTACTTCGGCGCGGGCTTCGAGCAGAACCGCCTCGACGTCGATTCGAACACGCCGCAGAGCTACCAGGATTACGTGAACCAGTTCGGCCGCGTGTCGAACACGGTGCCGCTGACCGTCGCGTGGTCGCGCGACGCGCGTGACAGCGCGCTGATTCCGAGCCGCGGCTACTTCACGCAGGCGAACATGGAGTACGGCGTGCCGGTCGGCAAGATCCAGTACTACAAGGCCGACCTGCAGGCGCAGTACTACTATTCGTTCTCGCGCGGCTTCATCCTGGGCATGAACCTGCAGGGTGGCTACGGTAACGGTATCGGCAACCCGTACCCGATCTTCAAGAACTACTACGCGGGCGGTATCGGCTCTGTGCGTGGCTACGAGCCGAGCTCGCTGGGCCCGCGCGACACGAAGACGAACGACCCGATCGGCGGTTCGAAGATGCTGGTCGGCAACATCGAACTGACGTTCCCGCTGCCGGGCACGGGCTACGACCGCACGCTGCGCGTGTTCACGTTCCTCGACGGCGGTAACGTGTGGGGCAACGCGCCGGGCGGCACGAGTACGGGCGCCAACGGCCTGCGTTACGGCTATGGTGTGGGTCTGGCGTGGATCTCGCCGATCGGCCCGCTGAAGCTGAGCCTCGGTTTCCCGCTGCAGAAGCACGAAGGCGACCAGTATCAGAAATTCCAGTTCCAGATCGGGACGGCGTTCTGATCGAACGCATGACAACAGCAACGAGAGGGTAATTTTGCTAACCGGTAAGTTTTCGAAACGAGTGATGTGCGCGCTGACCGTTGCGCTGGCCTTGGGCGCGGCAACGGTGCACGCACAGGACGTCGCCCGCATCGCGGCGGTCAATTCGGATCGGATCCTGCGCGAGTCGGCGCCCGCGAAGGCGGCGCAGACGAAGCTCGAAGCCGAGTTCGCGAAGCGCGACAAGGATCTGCAGGACCTGGCGGCGCGTCTGAAGTCGATGTCCGATTCGCTCGACAAGAACGGCACGTCGCTGTCGGCGGCCGATCGTGCGCAGAAGCAGCGCGATCTCGCGCAGCTCGATACCGACTTCCAGCGCAAGCAGCGCGAGTTCCGCGAAGACCTGAACCAGCGTCGCAACGAGGAACTGGCGGCCGTGCTGGAGCGGGCGAACAAGGTCATCAAGCAGATTGCCGAGCAGCAGAATTACGACCTGATCGTGCAGGAAGCCGTGTACGTCAGCCCGCGCATCGACATCACCGACAAGGTGCTCAAGGCGCTCGCGTCCGGCTCGACGAACTGAACGGAGCAGACGACGAATGGCATTGACGCTTGAGGAACTCGTAAAGCGGTTCGGCGGCGATATCGCCGGCGACGCACAGTGCAAGGTGAGCGGGCTCGCACCGCTCGACCAGGCAGGCCCTCAGCAGCTCGCGTTCCTCGCGAATCCGAAGTACCTGTCGCAGGTCGAGTCGACCCGCGCAGGCGCGGTGTTGATCGCACCGAAGGATCTGGAAAAGCTGGGCGCGGCCGCTAACGGCCGCACTTTCGTTGTGACGCCGAATCCGTACGCGTACTTCGCGCGCGTCGCGCAGTTGTTCATCGACCTGGCCACGCCGCAGCGCGCCGTCGGCGTGCATCCGAGCGCGACGATCGATCCGGCCGCGCAGGTCGCCGCGAGCGCGGTGATCGGCCCGCACGTGACGGTCGAGGCCGGCGCGGTGATCGAAGACGGCGTGCAGCTCGACGCGAACGTATTCGTCGGCCGCGGCACGACGATCGGCGCGGGCTCGCATCTTTATCCGAACGCATCGGTGTACCACGGCTGCAAGGTCGGCCCGCGCGCGATCATCCATTCGGGTGCCGTGATCGGCTCCGACGGCTTCGGCTTCGCGCCGGATTTCGTCGGCGACGGCGACGCGCGCACCGGCAGCTGGGTCAAGATCCCGCAGGTCGGTGGCGTATCGATCGGCCCGGACGTCGAGATCGGCGCGAACACGACGATCGATCGCGGTGCGATGGCGGATACCGTCATCGAGGAATGCGTGAAGATCGACAATCAGGTGCAGATCGCCCACAACTGCCGGATCGGCGCCTACACGGTGATCGCCGGCAAGGCAGGCATCGCGGGCAGCACGACGATCGGCCGCCACTGCATGATCGGCGGCGCGGCCGGGATCGCCGGCCACGTGACGCTCGGCGACTATGTCATCATCACCGCGAATTCGGGCGTGTCGAAGTCGCTGCCGAAGGCCGGCATCTATACCAGCGCGTTCCCGGCCGTCGACCACGGCGAATGGAACAAGAGCGCCGCGCTCGTGCGCAATCTCGACAAGCTGCGTGATCGCATCAAGGCGCTCGAAGCCACGCTTGCCGCCCAGGGCGGCACGGACGCCTGAGCGCACCATGCGAGACCACGAACCGGGCACGGCCAGCGCAACCGGCCCGGTTTGCCAGACTGGGCCGCGCGGCGGCCCGCTTCAGCCTTTGCATCACCACCGCGCAGCATCTGCGTGAGACGAACCATCATGAGCACTGAAAAAATCAATCTCGACATCCACAAGATCCTCACGCTGCTGCCGCATCGCTACCCAATTCTGCTCGTCGATCGCGTGCTCGAACTCGAGCCGCACAAAGGGATCAAAGCGCTGAAGAACGTGTCGATCAACGAGCCGTTCTTCCAGGGGCATTTCCCGAAGCGGCCGGTGATGCCGGGTGTGCTGATCCTCGAGGCGCTCGCGCAGGCCGCGGCGCTGCTGACCTTCGCGGAAGAGCAGCCGAAGGATCCGGAGAACACGCTGTACTACTTCGTCGGGATCGACGGCGCACGCTTCAAGCGGGTGGTCGAACCGGGCGATCAACTGATTCTGAACGTGACGTTCGAACGCTACATCCGCGGCATCTGGAAATTCAAGGCGGTGGCGGAAGTGGACGGGAAGGTGGCGGCGGAAGCCGAGCTGATGTGCACGGTCAAGACGACCGACGCGGCGCCCTGAGCGACGCGGCACGCATGGGCAACGCAACGCGACACATCACATCGAGAGGCAACGGCGCATGACCAGGATTCATCCCACCGCGATTGTCGAACCGGGCGCGCAGATCGACGAGTCGGTCGAGATCGGCCCGTACGCGATCGTCGGTCCGCATGTCACGATCGGCGCGCGCACGACGATCGGCTCGCACAGCGTGATCGAAGGCCATACGACGCTCGGCGAGGACAACCGCATCGGCCATTACGCGTCGGTCGGCGGCCGTCCGCAGGACATGAAGTACAAGGACGAGCCGACGAAGCTCGTGATCGGCAATCGCAACACGATCCGCGAATTCACGACGATCCACACGGGCACCGTGCAGGACGTCGGCGTGACGACGCTCGGCGACGACAACTGGATCATGGCCTACGTGCACATCGGCCATGACTGCCGGGTCGGCAACCACGTGATCCTGTCGAGCAACGCGCAGATGGCCGGCCACGTCGAGATCGGCGACTGGGCGATCGTCGGCGGGATGTCGGGCGTTCACCAGTTCGTGCGCATCGGTGCGCACTCGATGCTGGGCGGCGCGTCGGCACTCGTCCAGGACATTCCGCCGTTCGTGATCGCGGCAGGCAACAAGGCCGAGCCGCACGGGATCAACGTCGAAGGGCTGCGCCGGCGCGGCTTCTCGGCCGACGCGATCTCGGCGCTGCGCAGCGCGTACCGCCTGCTGTACAAGAACGGCCTGTCGTTCGAGGAAGCGAAGGTGCAACTGCGCGAGCTGGCGGAGGCGGGCGGCGAGGGCGATGCGCCCGTGAAGGCGCTCGTCGAGTTCATCGACGCGTCTCAACGCGGCATCATCCGCTAAGCGATGCCGCTTCCGACCAATCAGCTTCGGCTCGCGATGGTGGCCGGCGAGCCGTCGGGCGACCTGCTCGCGGCGTCGCTGCTCGGCGGTCTGCGCGAGCGGCTGCCTGAATCGGCCCAGTATTACGGGATCGGCGGGCAGCGAATGATCGCGCAGGGCTTCGACTCGCACTGGCAGATGGACAAGCTGACCGTGCGTGGTTATGTCGAGGCGCTGGGCCAGATTCCCGAGATCCTGCGGATTCGCGGCGAACTGAAGCGCCAACTGCTCGCCGAGCGGCCGGACGCGTTCATCGGCGTCGACGCACCCGACTTCAACTTCAACGTCGAACAGGCCGCGCGCGACGCGGGCATCCCGTCGATCCACTTCGTATGCCCGTCGATCTGGGCATGGCGTGGCGGCCGGATCAAGAAGATCGCCAAGTCCGTCGACCACATGCTGTGCCTGTTCCCGTTCGAACCGGCGATTCTCGACAAGGCAGGCGTCGCATCGACCTACGTCGGCCATCCGCTGGCCGACGAGATTCCGCTCGAGCCAGACACGCATGGCGCGCGCATCGCGCTGGGACTGCCGGCCGACGGCCCCGTGATTGCGGTGCTGCCGGGCAGCCGGCGCTCGGAGATCGCGCTGATCGGCCCGACGTTCTTCGCGGCGATGGCGCTGATGCAGCAACGCGAGCCCGGCGTGCGATTCGTGATGCCGGCGGCGACGCCTGCGCTGCGCGAGTTGCTGCAGCCGCTCGTCGACGCGCATCCGCAGCTGGCATTGACGATCACCGACGGCCGCTCGCAGGTCGCGATGACGGCCGCCGACGCGATCCTCGTGAAGAGCGGCACCGTCACGCTGGAAGCCGCGCTGCTGAAGAAGCCGATGGTGATCTCGTACAAGGTGCCCTGGCTGACCGGGCAGATCATGCGCCGGCAGGGCTACCTGCCTTACGTCGGCTTGCCGAACATCCTGGCGGGGCGCTTCGTCGTGCCCGAGCTGCTGCAGCATTTCGCGACGCCCGAGGCGTTGGCCGACGCGACGCTCACGCAGCTGCGCGACGACGCGAACCGCCGCACGCTGACCGAAGTGTTTACCGAAATGCATCTTTCGCTGCGGCAGAACACGGCCGCGAAGGCGGCCGAAGCGGTCGTGCGCGTGCTCGAACAACGCAAGGGGCGCGCATGACGGCAGTCCGTGCAACGCGTCGCCGCGCATCGAGCGACGTGCAGGGCGGCTTCGACTTCAGCCGGCCCGACGAGATCGTCTGCGGTGTCGACGAAGCCGGCCGCGGCCCGCTCGCGGGGCCGGTGGTGGCCGCCGCGGTGATCCTCGATCCGGCGCAGCCGATCGACGGACTCGACGATTCGAAGGCGTTGTCCGCGAAGAAGCGCGACGCGCTGTACGACCTGATCGTCGCGCGCTCGCGCGCGTATTGCGTCGCGTCGGCAAGCGTCGACGAAATCGATACGCTGAACATCCTGCACGCGACGATGCTGGCGATGAAGCGGGCCGTCGAAGGCCTGTCGGTGCTGCCGACGCTCGCGCAGATCGACGGCAACCGTTGCCCGACGCTGACGGTGCGCGCCGAGGCGATCGTCAGCGGCGACGCGCTCGTGCCGAGCATCTCGGCCGCGTCGATCCTTGCGAAGGTCACGCGCGACCGCATGCTCGTCGACCTACACGAACGCTTCCCGGTGTACGGCTTCAACGTGCATGCGGGTTACGGCACCGCGAAACACCTTGCCGCGCTGCGCGAGCACGGCCCGTGCGAAGCGCATCGGCGCACGTTCGCACCGGTTCGCGCTGCACTCGACCTGATTCGATGAAAAGCATCACTTCCCGCGACAACCCGCTGTACAAGCGCCTGAAGGCGCTCGCGGGTTCGACGTCCCAGCAGCGCCGCGGCGGTCAGGCACTGCTCGAAGGGTTCCACCTCGCCAGCGCGTACCTCGATACGGGTGCCACGCCCGAGCTGTGCGTCGCCACCGAAGGCGCGCTCGGCCATGTCGAGGCACAGGCGATCGTCGCGCGCGTCGACGCGCAGCGTGTCGTCACGCTGCCCGATGCGCTGTTCGGCCAGCTGTCGAGCGTCGTCAACGGCGTCGGTTTCCTGCTGCTCGTCGACCGGCCGGCACATCCGCTGCCGGAGCGCGTGACGCACACGTCGGTCGTCCTCGACGGCGTGCAGGATGCCGGCAACGTCGGCTCGATCCTGCGCAGTGCGGCCGCGGCCGGCGTGCGCCATGTGTTCTGCGCGCCGGGTACGGCCTACGCGTGGTCGTCGAAGGTGCTGCGTTCGGGCATGGGCGCGCACTTCCTGCTGTCGATCCACGAGGATGTGGCGCCCGACGCGCTCGCCGGGCGGCTCGACGTACCGGTCGCGCTGACCGATTCGCACGGCGCGCAGGCGATCTACGATTGCGACCTGTCGGGGCCGGTCGCATGGGTGTTCGGCAACGAGGGCGCCGGCGTGTCGGCGTTCTGGCGCGATGCGGCGACGCATCGCGTGACGATTCCGCAGCCGGGCGGAATGGAGTCGCTGAATGTTGCCGCTGCCGCGGCGGTGTGCCTGTTCGAACAGGTGCGACAGCAGCGGCACGCATGATGCCCGGGCGTGCACTGCCGCACGCGAAACCCGCACAACGAAAAAAGGCCGCGTCGAACGCGGCCTTTTTGTTTCCGGCGGCGGCCAGGGGCCGCACGCGCGCGGATGCTCAGTACGACTGCCGGTCGAGGCGGATTTCCTGCAGGATCGTCGTCGCGATTTCCTCGATCGACTTGTGCGTCGACGACAGCCACTTGATCCCTTCGCGGCGCATCATCGCTTCGGCTTCGTTGATCTCGTAGCGGCAGTTCTCGGGCGCCGCGTACTTGCTGCCCGGCCGGCGCTCGTTGCGGATCTCAGACAGGCGCTGCGGGTCGATCGACAGCCCGAACAGCTTCTCGCGGTGCGTGGAGAGCGACGACGGCAGCTTGCCGCGTTCGAAATCTTCCGGAATCAGCGGATAGTTCGCGGCCTTCACGCCGTACTGCATCGCGAGATATAGGCTCGTCGGCGTCTTGCCGCTGCGCGACACGCCGACGAGGATCACGTCGGCTTCCGACAGGTTGCGGTTCGACTGGCCGTCGTCGTGCGCGAGCGAGAAGTTGATCGCCTCGATCCGCGTCTTGTATTCCTCGGTGTCCGCATTCTGGTGACCGCGGCCCATCGCGTGGCTCGACTTGAGCTCCAGTTCCTGCTCGAGCGGCTCGACGAAGCGCTGGAACATGTCGAGCACGAGCGCGTTCGAGCGTTTGACGATGTCGTTCGACTCGCTGTCGACGAGCGTCGTGAACACGATCGCGCGGCGGCCGTCGTGCACGGCGGCGTCGTTGATCTTCTCGACGGTCGCGTAGGCCTTGTCGGGCGAGTCGATGAACGGCACGCGCACGAGACGGAATTTCTGGTCGAACTGGGAGAGGATCGAGTGCGCGAAGGTTTCGGCAGTGATCCCGGTGCCGTCGGAGACGATGAATACGGTAGGCAGCATGAATCTGGGCGTCGAACGTGAAGGGCGGTTGCGCGGGGGCTGGAGGTTCGCCTCCAGACGCAGTGACAAGGTCGCGCCACATCCGGCAGCCGGCACGGTAGAATAGCGGCAACCTGTTGGATAAGCAATTGCGGGGGCAGGGCGCGATCGGCGCCTCAGGCTTGCCCGCTCGATTCCAAAATTCCCGGCAAGTTCGGCGATTTGTCTGAAAATATCGCCCTTCTGCCGGGATTTTTGCAAATCGGGTCGGAAGATTCTCGCCGCTGCGATTGTTTATCTAACAGGTTGCGCAAGACGCGCCGCGCCTTTTTGCAGGCGCCCGCGTCCGAGCCCACTTGCGCAATCGAGCATTTTTTTCACACTTAGGGGCTTGTATGACTAACGCAGCAAACGTCGCAAAGGACCAGGCGTATGTAATTCCGTTCGAGCAGTTGCGGATGACCGATGTGGAGATCGTGGGCGGCAAGAATGCGTCGCTCGGCGAGATGATCAGCCAGCTTTCCGAGGCTGGCGTTCGCGTACCCACCGGTTTCGCCACGACCGCGCTCGCTTTCCGCGATTTCCTCACGCACAACGACCTGACCGATCGGATTGCCAAGCGTCTCGAGTCCCTCGACATCGACGACGTGAAGGCGCTCGCCGAAGCCGGTGCCGAAATCCGCAAGTGGATCGTCGACGCACCGATGCAGGCGCGCCTCGAGCAGGAAATCCGCGCGCAGTTCGAAGTCCTGAAGAACGGCTCGCCGAGCGAGCTGTCGTTTGCCGTGCGCTCGTCCGCGACCGCGGAAGACCTGCCGGACGCATCGTTTGCCGGCCAGCAGGAGTCGTACCTGAACGTCGTCGGCATCGAAGACGTGCTCGACCGCATGAAGCACGTGTTCGCGTCGCTGTACAACGATCGCGCGATCTCGTACCGCGTGCACAAGGGCTTCACGCACGCCGAGGTCGCGCTGTCGGCCGGCGTGCAGCGCATGGTCCGCTCGGACGTCGGCGCGGCCGGCGTGATGTTCACGATCGACACCGAATCGGGCTTCAAGGACGCCGTGTTCATCACGTCGAGCTATGGCCTGGGCGAAACCGTCGTGCAAGGCGCGGTGAACCCGGACGAGTTCTATGTGTTCAAGACGACGCTCGCGCAGGACAAGTACCCGATCATCCGCCGCTCGATCGGCTCGAAGCTGATCAAGATGGAATTCACGCAGCCGGGCGAGCCGGGCCGCGTGAAGACGGTCGACGTGCCGCACGAACAGCGCAACCGCTACTCGATCACCGACGAAGACGTGATCGAACTGGCGAAGTACGCGGTCATCATCGAGAAGCACTACCAGCGTCCGATGGACATCGAGTGGGGCAAGGACGGCCGCGACGGCAAGATCTTCATCCTGCAGGCACGCCCGGAAACGGTGAAGAGCCAGGCGACCGGCAAGGCCGAGCAGCGCTTCAAGCTGAAGGGCCAGTCGCAGGTGCTGGCGACGGGCCGTGCGATCGGCCAGAAGATCGGCGCGGGCCCCGTGCGCGTGATCCAGGATCCGTCGGAAATGGAACGCGTGCAGCCGGGCGACGTGCTGGTTGCCGACATGACCGACCCGAACTGGGAGCCGGTGATGAAGCGCGCGGCCGCGATCGTCACGAACCGCGGCGGCCGGACCTGCCACGCGGCGATCATCGCGCGTGAGCTCGGCGTGCCGGCTGTGGTCGGCTGCGGCGACGCGACCGACATCCTGAAGGACGGCGCGCTCGTCACCGTGTCATGCGCGGAAGGCGACGAAGGCAAGATCTACGACGGCCTGCTCGAGACGGAAGTCACGGAAGTGCAGCGCGGCGAACTGCCGGAAATCCCGGTCAAGATCATGATGAACGTCGGCAACCCGCAGCTCGCGTTCGACTTCTCGCAACTGCCGAACGGCGGTGTGGGCCTCGCGCGTCTCGAGTTCATCATCAACAACAACATCGGCGTTCACCCGAAGGCGATCCTCGAGTACCCGAACATCGACCAGGACCTGAAGAAGGCGGTCGAGAGCGTCGCGCGCGGCCACGCGTCGCCGCGTCAGTTCTACGTCGACAAGCTGACGGAAGGTGTCGCGACGATCGCCGCGGCGTTCTATCCGAAGCCTGTGATCGTGCGTCTGTCCGACTTCAAGTCGAACGAGTACAAGAAGCTGATCGGTGGTTCGCGTTACGAGCCGGACGAGGAAAACCCGATGCTGGGCTTCCGCGGCGCTTCGCGCTACATCGCCGAAGACTTCGCGCCGGCGTTCGAGATGGAATGCCGTGCACTGAAGCGCGTGCGTGACGAGATGGGCCTGACCAACGTCGAGATCATGGTGCCGTTCGTGCGTACCGTGAAGCAGGCGGAGCGTGTGGTCGGCCTGCTCGAGAAGTTCGGCCTGAAGCGCGGCGAAAACGGCCTGCGCCTCGTGATGATGTGCGAAGTCCCGACCAACGCGATCCTCGCCGAAGAGTTCCTGGAACACTTCGACGGTTTCTCGATCGGCTCGAACGACCTCACGCAGCTCACGCTCGGCCTCGACCGCGATTCGGGCATGGAACTGCTGGCAGTCGACTTCGACGAGCGCGATCCGGCCGTCAAGTTCCTGCTGAAGCGCGCGATCGATACCTGCCGCCGGATGGGCAAGTACGTCGGTATCTGCGGCCAGGGCCCGTCCGATCACCCGGACTTCGCGCAATGGCTGACCGACGAAGGCATCGTGTCGATCTCGCTGAACCCCGACACGATCATCGAAACGTGGCAGGCGCTGGCCAACCGGAAGTAATGGCCGGTAATGCATCTTCGGCGAAAGGGCGGCACCGCTGCGCTTTCGATGAAGGCAAAATGCAAGGTTCATGCTATAAACACCCCGGTAGGCACCGGGGTGTTTTTGTTTGTGGGTACGCACCGGGCCGCTCCCAACGTGCCGACCGTCCTCGCGGGGGCGGCGAACGGGTCGATCCGGAGTCGTGCTTCGGCGCATAATCCGGGCCCATGCAACGCAGGTGCGCGTTGGGGACGTTTTTCTGGAGACCACAATGATGTCGGGGCATCTGTTCTGGTGGGTCGCGGTGGGCGTGCTGGTCGTGGCCGAACTGCTGACGGGCACGTTCTACCTGCTGATGATCGCGCTCGGCTTTCTCGCGGGCGGGTTGCTGCAGCTGGCCGGTTTCGCGCCGCATGTGCAGTTCGGCGCGGCGGCCGCAGTCGCGATCATTGCGATGATCGTGCTGCGCCGTTCGGGGCTCGGCCGCAAGCAGAAGCGCGACACGTCGACGAATCCCGACGTCAATCTCGATATCGGCTCGACCGTCATGGTCGATGCGTGGCGTGACGGCCGCGCGCGCGTGCAGTATCGCGGCGCCGACTGGGACGTCGAGCTGGCGAACGGCGAGCGCGACGACGCGCGTGTGTATCAGGTGAGCGCCGTACGAGGCAACTGTCTCGTGGTCGTGGCGAAACCCGCGGGCTGATTGTCCGCTGATAAAACAAGGAGGGAACGCTTCATGGATTCGCTGATCATCTGGGTTGTCCTGCTCGTCATCGCGATCGTGATCGTGTCGAAGACGGTGAAGATCGTGCCGCAGCAACATGCGTGGGTGCTCGAGCGTTTCGGGCGCTATCACGCGACGCTGTCGCCCGGTCTCAATATCGTGCTGCCGTTCGTCGATCGCATCGCATACCGGCACGTGCTGAAGGAAATTCCGCTCGATGTGCCGAGCCAGATCTGTATCACGCGCGACAACACGCAGTTGCAGGTCGACGGCGTGCTGTATTTCCAGGTGATGGACCCGATGAAGGCGTCGTACGGGTCGAGCAACTTCGTGTTCGCGATCACGCAGCTGTCGCAGACGATGCTGCGCTCGGTGATCGGCAAGCTGGAGCTCGACAAGACCTTCGAGGAGCGCGACTTCATCAACCACAGCATCGTGTCGGCGCTCGACGACGCCGCCGCGAACTGGGGCGTGAAGGTGCTGCGCTACGAGATCAAGGACCTGACGCCGCCGAAGGAAATCCTGCACGCGATGCAGGCGCAGATCACCGCCGAGCGCGAAAAGCGCGCGCTGATCGCGGCCTCCGAAGGCCGCAAGCAGGAGCAGATCAACCTCGCGTCGGGTGCACGCGAGGCGGCGATCCAGAAATCCGAGGGCGAACGGCAGGCCGCGATCAACCAGGCGCAAGGCGAGGCCGCCGCGATTCTTGCCGTGGCCGAGGCGAACGCGCAGGCGATCCAGAAGATCGCGAACGCGATGCAGTCGCAGGGCGGCATGGATGCGGTGAACCTGAAGGTCGCCGAGCAGTATGTCGGCGCGTTCGCGAATCTCGCGAAGCAGGGCAATACGCTGATCGTGCCGTCGAACCTGTCGGATCTCGGTTCCGCGGTCGCGTCGGCGCTGACGATCGTCAAGAGCGCGTCGCCGGCCGCGGGCGGGAAGGGCTGAGCCAGTGCGCCCGGTGTGCGGGTGGCCGCGGTATGCGGCGATCCGCGTGCGGCGAATCGTCGCGCAGCCGGGCGAGTTCGGCTGGGGCCCATAGGGTGCCTTCGGCACGAATCGCCAGTCGAAACCACCGGCGTTGCGCGCCGAATGCCGCTGGCAGCCTCCGGGTGACCGGCGCGCTCGATTCAGGAACCCAAAGCAACACGGCCCGCTTCGAGCGGGCCGTGTCGTTTGTGATGCGGGTTGCGCGCGTCAGGTGCCGGCGCGCATGATGCGTGCCTTTTCGCGTTCCCAGTCGCGTTTCTTCTCGGTTTCGCGCTTGTCGTGCAGCTTCTTGCCCTTCGCGAGCGCGATGTCGCACTTCACGCGACCGCCTTTGTAGTGGAAGTTCAGCGGCACGAGCGTGTAGCCGCGCTGCTCGACCTTGCCGATCAGTTTCTTGATCTCGTCGCGGTGCAGCAGCAGCTTGCGCGTGCGAACCGGGTCGGGCGTGATGTGTGTCGAGGCTTCGGGCAGCGGGCTGATGTGGGTGCCGATCAGGAAGATCTCGCCGCTCTTCACCACGACGTAGCCTTCCCTGATCTGGCCACGCCCGGCGCGCAGCGCCTTGACTTCCCAGCCCTCCAGCACGAGCCCCGCCTCGTAGCGTTCCTCGATGTGATAATCGAAGTGCGCTTTCCTGTTGTCGATGATGCTCATGAATGGATTGGGCCAACTCGTTTAAAATCACGATTTTAGCAAAGCGGGGCGAGAATCGCCCGGCTTGCGTTCCCACCTTAAGCGATGCCGCGCGATTTATGGCAGATGTCCAGAAAACCGTATTGATCCGTCACTCGGCGGAACAGATGTTCGACCTCGTCACCGACGTGGACGACTACCCCAATTTCCTGCCCTGGTGCGGCGGCGTCGAGATTCGCCGTCAGGACGAGAGCGGGATGGAAGCGCGCATCGACATCAACTTCAAGGGCATCAAGCAGCATTTCGCGACGCGCAACACGCAGGAGCGCCCGACGCGGATCGACATGGAGTTCACGGACGGTCCGTTCAAGAAGTTCACGGGCACGTGGCGTTTCACGGCGCTGCGCGCCGATGCGTGCAAGATCGAATTCGCGCTGCATTACGAGTTTTCGAGCATTCTGCTCGAGAAGATCATCGGGCCCGTGTTCAGCCACATCGCGAACACGTTCGTCGATTCGTTCGTGAAGCGCGCCGACCAGCGCTACGGGAAGGGGTGACGCGATGCTGTCGATCGAAGTCTGTTATGCGCTGCCGGACCGCCAGGCGCTGATTCCGCTGTCGCTGCCCGAAGGGGCGACCGTTCGCTCGGCGATCGACGCGAGCGGCGTGCTCACGTTGCACCCGGAGATCGATCTCGCGCACGCGAAGACGGGCGTGTTCGGCAAGCTCGCACCGCTCGATGCGCGGCTCGCCGACCACGACCGTGTCGAGATCTACCGCCCGCTGATCGTCGATCCGAAACTGGCGCGCCAGCGGCGCGTCGACAAATCCCGCCGCGCAGGCTCCGTCGAGGGGCGCAAGTGGATGCACAAGGACGCGCGCTGACGCGCTCGGTTTCGCGCCTTTCGTTCCGATTCGTCTGATCAAACGCCGCGGCGCTCAGTGGGCCGCGGCGTTTGCGTTTGCCGATGCGCTGCCCGGCGTATTGCCGCCGGCGGGCGTGTCGCCGTGCTGTCGCACCGACCCGTAGACGCCGGCGAGCAGCAACACGAGCGCGGCGATCTCGAGCGCGTGCGGCATCCGCTGGTCGTACACGAACGCGTAGAGCATTGCGAACACGGTTTCGAACACGATCAACTGGCCCGACAACGTAAGAGGCAGCCGCTTCGACGCGGCATTCCACAGCCCGTTACCGAGCCACGACGCGCCGATCGCGAGCACGAGGTTCAGCAGCCAGAACAGCTGCCAGCGTGAGGCCGGGACGGCCGCCTGCACCGTGCCGGCCGGCAGCGCGAGGATCGCGATCCAGCAGAGACCGCCGATCAGGCCGGTCACGACACCCCACAGCACCGACCACTCGTTGCCGCCGAAATGATGATGGCGCTGCAGGTAACGCGCGTTCGCGACCGCGTACCAGGTCCAGCTCGCGAGCGCGCCCGCCGCGCAAGCGATCCCTGCGAGCTTCTGGCCGAGCGTCGTCGCGTGCGCGGCCTCGGACGTGAACAGGTCGACGTTGATGCAGACGATGCCCGCGATCACCAGCCCGAGCGGCGCGGCGAGCCGCCGCAGCGGCACGGCGCCGTGGTCGCCGAGGCCCGCGAGCGTGACGGTGACGGGCAGCACGCCGACGATCAGCGAGCTGGGCGCGATGCCGATCAGGTGCACGGCGCCGGACAGCAGCATGTAGTACGCGACGTTGCCGACGACGGCGAGCTTCACGAGTGCGACGAGATCCTCGCGCGTCAGCCGCGCGAGCAGCGAGCGGACGGCCGGTAGCGCAGCCGCGAGCGAGACGAGGCCGTACATCGTGTAGCGGCCGGCGCTCAGCAGCAGCGGCGAGAAATCGGTCAGCAGCCGCGGAACGAGAAACACCATGCCCCACATGGCACCGGCCAGGACACCATAAACCACACCGCGCTGCATCGATCGCTCCGAACAAATGACTGATGAGCGGGCATGTTAGCGACGCCGTCCCGACAGTGTCTTGTTCAATCCTGCACTTGGCGCACGGCGGCGCGGCGCGGCGACAGGCGGCGGCTCAGGCGTCTGCCGGATCGGGCGTTGCTGCGGCACCGTCGCCCGGCGTACGCGCCTGCGAGTGCGCCGGCCGCCGCACGGCACGCAGCTTCCCGCTGTTGCCGCCGCCGCAGTAGAAGCGGTCGCGGCCGTCGGATTCGAGCCCCGACACGCCGACGCCGGGCGGCATGTCGACCTGTTCCAGCACCTGTCCCGTGCGCGGATCGATGTGCCGCAGCTCGCTCTGGTCGGCCTCCCAGGTGCCGTGCCACAGCTCGCCGTCGACCCACGTCACGCCGGTGACGAAGCGGTTCGACTCGATCGTGCGCAGCACGGCGCCCGATTCCGGGTCGATCTGATGAATCTTGCGTTCTCGGTACTGGCCGACCCACAGCGTGCCTTCGGCCCATGCAAGCCCCGAGTCGGCGCCGCCGCCGGGGGCCGGGATCGTCGCGAGTACGCGGCCCGATTCGGGATCGATCTTCTCGATGCGGTCCTCGACGATCTGGAACAGGTGGCGGCCGTCGAACGCGGTGCCCGCATGCGCGGCGACGTCGATCGAGCGGACGGTCGTGCCGCGTTCCGGATCGAGCGCATTCAGCTTGTCGCCGGATGCGTACCACACGTGCTGCCCGTCGAACGTGACGCCGTGCACGCCGTCGACGCCCGGAAACGGGCCGTATTCGCGAATGATGTCAGCGCTGGAGCGTTTCATGTTCGTCACCTCGTGGTTCGGTGAGGTCATCCTAATCTCCCGGCAGCGGCGCCGGGAGTAACAAGGTGGTCGCGAATCCGGGCAGCGGCGGCGTCAGCCAGCGGCGCGCGCGGCCGCGGCCGAGCGCCTGCACCTTGTCCGCTTCGGCGAGCGCGTCGAGCGCGCGTTGCACGGTGCGCTGGCTCGCGCCGAGTGCGAGTGCCAGCGCGGAGCTCGACCACGCCTCGCCGTCGGCGAGGAGGGCGAGCACGGCCGCGTGGCGATCGTCGACCGGGCGCGCGAGGACGACGGTCTCGCGCACGCCGAGCGGTTCGAGCGCGAAGCCGCGCGGCGTCGCGATGATATTTGCGAGCGGCCGCAGTACCGCGCGCAGCCGGCCGATCTCGACGCGCAGGCGCGCACGATGCGATTCGTCCGCATGTTTCGCGCGGAACGCGGCGGCGACGAGCGCGTTTCTCGACACGTCGGTCGGCCATGCCTCGCCGAGCGCGCGGGCGAGCACGAACAGCACGGGGCGCCGCGCGAGCGACACGGTCGTGCGGGCGTCGCGCACCGTGTGGCGGCACGCGTCGACGACGAGCGAATTCGACGCGAACAGCGTTTCGACTTCGTCGAGCTGCACGAGCCGCGACGTGCCGCGCGCGATGAGTCGCGCGGCCGGTGCGTCGAGCACGCGCGCCGCGGTGTCGACCTCGGCCGTCAGCGCGGCGATGCCGGCGTCGCGGGCGGCCGCGCGCGCACGGGCGAGCGCGGCGCGGGCCACGTGCGTGCGGATGCGGCGCATCGCGATGCCGGCCGCGATCAGCTCGTGGGCGGTACGCGACGCGGCCGGCAGCGGCGCGGGATCGAGGTTCGCGAGCATCCGTTCGGCATCGTCGACATGACCGATCAGCAGCAGCCGGCGCACGCCGAGATAACGGGCATGCGCGGCGTTCGCATGGTCGCCGTGCGTGTCGAGCGTCGCGCAGGCGGCATCGAGCGCGCGTGTCGGCCAGCGGAGATCGCGCGACGCTAGTGCGATCTCCGCTTCCGCAACGACGCAGCGCGCACGCGCCACGGCTTCCTTCGCGCCGAACGCGCGCGCGGCACTGCGCACGAGTACGCGCGCGCGCTCGAAATCGCCGAGCTGCGCCATCGCGATGCCCCGCAGCGCGAGCGCTGGCGCATCGTCGCGCAGCGCGACACGGTTCAGCGCGCCGAGCGCGTCACCGGCCGCGAGCGCGCGCGCGGCTGCCGTGATCAGCGAATCCATTCGAATCCCGACACACTTGTCACTCCCTCCGGTCCGATGCCCGGCACTAATCTAGCACCACGCACACGGCCCCGTACGCCGTGCCCGGATACCCAACGGAAGGAGGCACCCGCAATGACGACCCATCTCACCGGAACACGCAACGAATGGCTGGCCGAGCGCAGGGCGCTGCTCGACGCGGAAAAGGCGCTGACGCGGCAAAGCGACGAACTCGCGCGGCGGCGCCAGGCACTGCCATGGGTGCGCGTCGACAAGACTTACCGGTTCGACACCGAAGACGGACAGGCAACGCTCGACGACCTGTTTCGCGGCCGTTCGCAACTGCTCGTCTATCACTTCATGTTCGGCCCCGACTACAAGGCCGGCTGCCCGTCGTGCTCGGCGCTTGCCGACGGCTTCGCCGGCTTTGCCGTGCACCTGGCGAACCACGACGTGACGCTCACGGCCGTGTCGCGCGCACCGCTCGCGAAGCTGCTCGCCTACCGGCAGCGGATGGGGTGGACCTTTCCGTGGGCGTCGTCGGTCGGCAGCGATTTCAACTTCGACTTCAACGTGTCGTTCACCGAAACGCAGCAGCGCACGGGCGACGTCGAATACAACTATGCGCGGTCGGGCCATGCGATGGACATGGATCCGCCGCCGCCGGTGGTCGCGCAGTTCGCGGCGACCTGCGGCACCGACGCGGCCACGTATGCGCTCGACCGGCCAGGGATGAGCGCGTTCGTGCGCGAGGATGGCGTTGTCTATCACACGTACTCGACCTATGCGCGCGGGCTCGACGGGTTGTGGGGGATGTACCAGTGGCTCGATCGCGCGCCGCTCGGGCGCAACGAGGCGGGCGCCTGGTGGCGCCGCCATGACGAGTACGCGCGCGGCTGAGCGCGTGCCGGCGACGGGCGGGAGCGTGCGATGACACGGCCGGCAACTGGAGATACGGGCCCCGATTCGCGGATGTTCGCGGTGGCGCTCGTGGCCGTGTTCGCCGTTGCCGCGACGGCGACGCTGGCGCAGCACGCGTCGATGGCCGCGATGGGCGGCGAACCGATGCCCGGCGGCTGGATGATCTCGGCGACCTGGCTGCGGCCGTGCGGCTGGGGCGCCGGCCGCGCGTTCGCGGCATTCGCCGCCATGTGGGGCGCGATGACGGTGACGATGATGCTGCCCGTGCTCGCGCCGATGCTCTGGCAGTACCGGCAGCACGTCGGTCCGCTGGCCGCGACGCGTTCGACCTGGCTCGTCGTCGTCGCGGGCGCCGGGTATTTCGCGGTGTGGATGGCGTTCGGCGCGCTTGCCTTTCCGGCCGGCGGCGCGCTGACGGCTGCCGCGGCGCGGCTGCCGGCACTGGCCCGCATGATGCCGTTCGCGGCCGGCGCGGTCGTGTCCGGCGCGGGCGTGCTGCAGTTCTCGGCGTGGAAGGCGCGGCGGCTGGCTTGCTGTCGGCACGCGGCGCCGCACGCGTGCGTGCCAAGCGTGGATACGGGCGCCGCATGGCGGCACGGCGTGCGAGCGGCCATGCGTTGCAGCGCCTGTTGCGGGAACCTGATGGCGGTCGCGCTGGCGGCCGGCGTGATGGATCTGCGCGTGATGGCCGCGGTGACGGTCGCGATCGCCGCCGAGCGTCTTGTACCGGCCGGCAGGCGTGTGGCGCGGATCGTCGGCGGCGTCGCGATCGGGGGCGGCATCGCGATGATCGCGCGTGCGGCCGGGCTGCTGTAAGACCGGGGAAGCGAGCCGTATTGCGGGCCGCTGCGGTGCGTCGCCGGCCCGTGTGCGACCGCGGCCGTCACCGCCGCGTGGCCCGGCCGCGACAGCCACGCGTGCCGCGGCGCGGCCGCTTGCGCGAATGGCTCGATGCGGCGGTGAAACGAAAGGCGATCGAAAACGAACCGAACGGCGATCCGAACGATTCGGCCCCCGAACGCCTGGAAACGGCTAAGCCGTTGTTCGTGTTGTGAAAATTCGCAGCGCTTCGCGTATAATTCGCTTTTGCGCCCATAGGATTTGCCATGCGTCTGATCCAAAAAGCACTCACTTTCGATGACGTGCTCCTCGTTCCCGCCTTCTCCGACGTTCTGCCGCGCGACACCAGCCTCAAGACCAAGCTGACCCGCAACATCTCCCTGAACATGCCGCTCGTGTCCGCCGCCATGGATACGGTCACCGAAGGTCGCCTCGCGATCGCGATGGCACAGCAGGGTGGTGTCGGTATCGTCCACAAGAACCTCACGCCGGCCGAACAGGCTCGCGAGGTCGCGAAGGTCAAGCGTTTCGAATCGGGCGTCGTCCGCGATCCGATCACGGTGCCGCCGCAAATGAAGGTGCGCGACGTGATCGCGCTGTCGCGCCAGCATGGCATCTCGGGTTTCCCGGTCGTCGAAGGCCCGCAGCTCGTCGGCATCGTCACGAACCGCGACCTGCGTTTCGAAACGCGCCTCGATGAGCCGGTCAAGTCGATCATGACGCCGCGCGAGCGTCTCGTCACGGTCAAGGAAGGCACGCCGCTCGCCGAAGCGAAGGCGCTGATGCACAGCCACCGCCTCGAGCGCGTGCTGGTCGTCAACGACGCGTTCGAACTGCGCGGCCTGATGACCGTCAAGGACATCACGAAGCAGACCGAGCACCCGGACGCGTGCAAGGACGAACACGGCAAGCTGCGCGCAGGCGCCGCGGTCGGCGTCGGTGCCGACAACGAAGAGCGCGTCGAACTGCTCGTGCAGGCCGGCGTCGACGTGATCGTCGTCGATACCGCGCACGGTCACAGCAAGGGCGTGCTCGAGCGCGTCCGCTGGGTCAAGCAGAACTTCCCGCACGTCGAAGTGATCGGTGGCAACATCGCGACGGCCGCCGCCGCGAAGGCGCTCGTCGAATACGGCGCGGACGCGGTCAAGGTCGGTATCGGCCCGGGCTCGATCTGCACGACGCGGATCGTCGCGGGTGTCGGCGTGCCGCAGATCAGCGCGATCGCGAATGTCGCGGACGCACTGAAGGGCACGGGCGTGCCGTGCATCGCCGACGGCGGCGTGCGCTTCTCGGGCGACGTGTCGAAGGCCCTCGCGGCCGGCGCGAACGCGGTGATGATGGGCAGCATGTTCGCGGGCACCGAAGAGGCGCCGGGCGACGTGTTCCTGTACCAGGGCCGCCAGTACAAGTCGTACCGCGGCATGGGTTCGGTCGGTGCGATGAAGGACGGCGCGGCGGACCGCTACTTCCAGGACAACTCGGCGAACATCGACAAGCTCGTGCCGGAAGGCATCGAAGGCCGCGTCGCCTACAAGGGTTCGGTCAACGCGATTCTGTTCCAGCTGGTCGGCGGTGTGCGCGCCAGCATGGGCTACTGCGGTTGCCGTTCGATCGACGAGCTGCACGACAAGGCCGAATTCGTCCAGATCACCGCGGCGGGCATGCGCGAGTCGCACGTGCACGACGTGCAGATCACGAAGGAAGCGCCGAACTACCACGTGGACTGATCGCCGATGAAACCGCTACTGCGAGCCGTGCTGATCATCGATGCCGTACTGCTGCTGGCGTTCGGCGTGCTGTTCGTGCTGACGCCCTGGCAGTCGCTCTTCAACGCGCTGCAGCTGGCGAACATCCAGCCGGCAATGCTCGGCCAGGCGTTCGGCATCGCGTTGCTCGGGCTCGCGTGGCTCGCGTTTCATGCGGCGTTCAACGGCGACCTCACGGCGCCCGTCGCGCGCTCGGTCGGCCACGTGTACTGGCTGACCGGCGTGCTCACGATCGTCTGGTCGATCGGCGCCGGCAGCGGTCCCGCGCTCGCGGCGGCCGGCAGGGTACTGTCGGCCGTGGCCGGTGTCGCGCTGATCGTGCTCGGCCTCGGCGGCGTGCGGCTCGCATCGGCCGTGCGCCGTCGCGAGAAAGCGCAGGCGCTCGAGGCGCGCGCGCCGGAGCAGCGCCCGGTTGAACCGACGGTGGCGCCGGCGTCCTCGCCCGCATCGCAGCGTGTCGAACCCGTCGTCAGCCGTCCCGCGGCGCCCGCACCGTCATCGGCCGCATCCAGTCCATCGTCAGGCTCGGGCACCGTCGCACTCGACGAACGCCCGCCGATGCGGGACTGACCGGCCATGCGTCGCGCGTGCCGCCTGCCGCCCGACGCCGCTGTCCATGCTATTGACGCAGCGCTCGATGCGCTGCTTTTCTTTTTCTCTTCATCCCGTCCGCAGCCATGCACGACAAAATCCTGATTCTCGACTTCGGTTCGCAAGTCACCCAACTGATTGCGCGACGCGTGCGTGAAGCACACGTCTACTGCGAAATCCATCCGAACGATGTGTCCGACGACTTCGTGCGCGAGTTCGCGCCGAAGGCGGTGATCCTGTCGGGCAGCCACGCGAGCACGTACGAAGACCATCAACTGCGCGCGCCGCAGGCCGTATGGGATCTCGGCGTGCCGGTGCTCGGCATCTGCTACGGCATGCAGACGATGGCCGTGCAGCTCGGCGGCAAGGTCGAGTGGAGCGACCATCGCGAATTCGGCTATGCGGAAATGCGCGCGCACGGCCATACGCGCCTGCTCGACGGCATCGAGGATTTCACGACGGCCGAAGGCCACGGGATGCTGAAGGTCTGGATGAGCCACGGCGACAAGGTTGCCGAGCTGCCGTCGGGCTTCCAGCTGATGGCGTCGACGCCGAGCTGCCCGATCGCCGGCATGGCCGACGAAGCGCGCGGCTACTACGCGGTGCAGTTCCACCCGGAAGTCACGCACACGGTGAAGGGTCGCCAGATCATCGAACGTTTCGTGCTGCAGATCGCCGGCGCGAAGCCCGACTGGATCATGAGCAACCATATCGAGGAAGCCGTCGCGAAGATTCGCGAGCAGGTGGGCGACGAGGAAGTGATTCTCGGCCTGTCCGGCGGCGTCGATTCGAGCGTCGCGGCCGCGCTGATCCATCGCGCGATCGGCGACCAGCTGACCTGCGTGTTCGTCGACCACGGCCTGCTGCGCCTGAACGAAGGCAAGATGGTGCTCGACATGTTCGAGGGCCGTCTGCATGCGAAGGTCGTGCACGTTGACGCGGCCGACCAGTTCCTCGGCCACCTGGCCGGGGTGACCGATCCGGAAGCGAAGCGCAAGATCATCGGCCGCGAGTTCGTCGAGGTGTTCCAGGCCGAGGCGAAGAAGCTGTCGAAGGCGAAGTGGCTCGCGCAGGGCACGATCTATCCGGACGTGGTCGAATCGGGTGGCACGAAGACGAAGAAGGCGACGACGATCAAGAGTCACCACAACGTCGGCGGCCTGCCGGAAACGCTCGGTCTGAAGCTGCTCGAGCCGCTGCGCGACCTGTTCAAGGACGAAGTGCGCGAACTGGGCGTGGCGCTCGGCCTGCCGCCGGAGATGGTGTACCGCCATCCGTTCCCGGGCCCGGGCCTCGGCGTGCGGATCCTCGGCGAAGTGAAGCGCGAGTTTGCAGACCTGCTGCGCCGCGCGGACGCGATCTTCATCGAAGAGCTGCGCAACACGACCGCGACCGCGCAGGATGCGGCTGCCGGCCTGTGCGGCGACGCCGATGTCGGCAAGAGCTGGTACGACCTGACGAGCCAGGCGTTCGCGGTGTTCCTGCCGGTGAAGTCGGTCGGTGTGATGGGCGATGGCCGCACGTACGACTACGTGACGTCGCTGCGCGCGGTGCAGACGACCGACTTCATGACCGCACACTGGGCGCACCTGCCGTACGCGCTGCTCGGCCGCGCATCGAACCGGATCATCAACGAGGTGCGCGGGATCAACCGGGTCGTGTACGACATCTCGGGCAAGCCGCCGGCGACGATCGAGTGGGAGTAAATTGCGATCCTCTGCAGTGATCTGCAGAGGGTCGTTGTTTTTGGTCCGCTGCCGTCCGCCGGCAGCGGCACGTCGCCGACGGTAGTGGCGACGGTATGGCATCTTCGTCCGCAGACGATCCAACTCGATACCGTCACGGCATGTGACGGTATCGAGCAACGGTATCGGTGCTCGAAGAATGCTAACGGCGCGATCTCGAATTCAAATCACCACGCCTCTCGTAGGGGGCGCGCTTGTCAGCGCCGTTCCGGCGCGAACCTCACGCATTCGAATCTGCATCGACGCCGATGCGATAGTGCGATCGCAGCGCATCGATCAGTTGCTGCAGCGATGCATCGTGCGCGTCGGGCATGTATGCGATCGCCACTTCGATCCGCAAGTCTGTCTGCTCCCGCAGCTCACGATAAATCACACCGTCACGCGCAATGGATTTCAGCGATGACGGAATCAGCGCAACGCCTTGACCCCCGGCGATCAGGCTGAGCAGCACATGGTGGTCGGTCGGTTCCGCGATGCGCCGAGGATGGAAGCCGCGGGTACGGAAGAGTTTCTCAAAGTGATCGTAATAGCTCGGATTGATCCGTCGTTGCGGCCAGAACAGCGGGTCGCCGGCCAGTTCCAGCAGGGAAATGCGCCGTCGTTTGCGCAATGCATGGCCTTCCGGCAGTGCGGCTACGAGCGGGTCGTCGAACAGCCGTTCGACGCGAAGGCCTTCCGTTGCGGACGGCAAGCCGATCAGCGCGGCGTCGAGTAACCCGCCACGGAGGTCGCGCGTCGAATCCTGCGAGTATTGCCGCTTTTGAATCAACCGGAGTGCCGGGTCGCGCCTCTTGAGCGTCGGTTCGATCCACGCAAACAACGCGGGATCCAGCACCGTGGTGATACCCAGCCTGAGCTCGTGCTTGCCCAGCGCGATGTGCTGTCCGATTCGCTCGAAGGTCGCGTCGGCTACCGCGAGAAGATTGCGGGCTTCGGTCAGTAGATAGGTGCCTTCGGAGGTCAGTCTTACGCCGCCGCGATCGCGTTCGAACAGTCTCGCACCGATGATTTCCTCGAGCGCCTGAATCTGTCTCGTCAACGGCGGCTGTGTAATGAACAGACGCTCCGCCGCACGCCGAAAGCTCAGCTCCTCGGCCACGGCGATGAAGTATCGCAGTTGCCAGAGTTCGATGGTTGACTGCATTGGGGGAAGCTCCGCATGGTCCTTGTGATACTGAAAAGGTATCACGCCAAAGGAATTAGCGCACCGCCGTCGATGTCGTTATCGTTCGCACAACGAGCTGCAACAACGCGACTCGACTTTGCGAGGGAATCATGCAAGACGCTCAATCGACTCTGGCACTGGGTCACCAATACTTGATGGCCGTCGAACAAAAAGAACAGCCCTCGATCAGCGAGGCTTTGAAGGACGTTGCGCCGGACCTGGCGCGTATGGCGATCAGCTTCGCGTATGGAGAAATCTATTCACGACCTGCACTCGATCTGCGGCAGCGACAATTCGTGACGGTTGCCGCGCTTGCAGCGATGGGGGGCGCCGAGCCGCAGCTTCGCTTCCATATCGCAGGTGCGTTGAACGTTGGCTGTTCGCCGCGCGAAATCGTGGAACTGATGATTCACCTTGTCGTCTATGCAGGCTTTCCGGCTGCGGTCAACGGCGTGTCGGCTGCGAGAGACGTGTTCCGCGAGAAGGGTGTCGATGCTGCGCCGGTCTCGGTGTCGCCGAGCACGACGCGTTACGACGATGGCGTGGCGGGGCTGAGGGCAGTCGATGGTGCGGTTGGTGAACGGGTGGTCGAATCGTTGAACGAGATTGCCCCCGATCTCGGCCGCTTCGTGATCGAATTCGTCTTCGGCGAAGTGTACTCGCGGACCGGTATCGATCTCGTCCTGCGAGAACTGATTACGGTGGCGGCGCTGTCAGCGATGGGCTCCGCCACACCGCAACTCAAGGTTCACATGCATGGCTTTCTCAACGTTGGCGGCAAGCGTGAGGAACTCGTGGAGGTGGTCACGCAGATTGCCGCTTATGCCGGATTCCCGAGGGCAATCAATGCGGCGCTCGCGGCAAAGGACGTGCTGCGAGACCGGGATCACGGCGCGCATTGATGTTGACGGGCGGCACGTGTCCGCTGCCGTAGCAAATGACCTCAGGACTGCAGAACAGTCAGGTCGGGAAAATCGATCGGCGGCGGAAACACGTCGCCATCCGCCGGCCGCGCAAACAGGGTAGCGTGTTCGTCCGGCACCGCCGCGACGAAATCCGATGTTGCAACCGGGCTCGGCATCCATCGCCAACTCGCACTCCGCGCAGTTGGCGATCTTTTCTTGACGCTTGCAATCAGGCGTCAATCGTACAGAGCCAGATACTGATGAAGGGACTGAATCGCGGCAGCGCCTTCTCCGACAGCGGCCGCAACCCGCTTGACCGAGCCGCTGCGAACGTCGCCTACTGCGAAGATGCCAGGTCGGCTCGTCTCCAGAAAATGAGGAGGGCGGTCTGACGGCCATCTGTCGATGGCATCGGGGCCAGTGAGCACAAAGCCGTTCCTGTCCAGCGCAACACAATCGCCGAGCCACCCCGTATTGGGTTGTGCGCCAAGAAACAGGAAGACGTGCCGGAACGGCTTCGCTTCGATATGCCCCTGCCTGTCCCATATGACAGATTCAAGTTGCGTCTCGCCTTGCAACTCGACGATCTGCGTTCGGACATGAACGGTGATGTTCGCAGCTGCGTCGATCCGCCTGATCAAATAGTTCGACATGCTCGCTTTGAGCCCGTCGCCGCGAATCACGATGTGGACGTGACGCGCAAATCCGGCGAGGAAAACCGCTGCCTGGCCGGCCGAATTTCCACCGCCAACGATAATCAACTCTTCATTGGCACAGAACGCGGCTTCCATGAACGTGGCGCTGTAATAGACTCCACGCCCCGCAAACTCCTCGAGACGGGCCAGCGACGGTTGTCGATAGCGAGCGCCGGTCGCGATGACAACAGCACGGGCATACACGTGCTCGTCGCAATCAAGACGAAGGTGAAAGGGCGGTGCCCCGTGGCATTCGATGCCGAGTGCTTCGATCGGTACACCGACCTCGGCACCGAATTTGCGACATTGAGACAAGCCGCGGCCGGCAAGCGCTTGTCCGGAAATGCCTGTCGGGAATCCGAAGTAATTTTCGATCTTCGAACTGGTACCCGCCTGGCCACCCGGAGCCTTGGCGTCGAGAACCGCGACTCTCAACCCCTCGGAGGCCGCGTAGACCGCGGCCGCAAGACCTGCCGGCCCCGCGCCGACCACGACCACGTCGAACCGTTCGCCATTCAACCTGTCGGGGCTCAGGCCGATCGCATCCGCCACGGCCCGGTTGGTCGGGCGCCTTAGCGTGTTGCCTTGAGACGTGATGAGTACCGGTATGTCCGCGTTCGTTGCGCCATAACGCGCAAGGAGTACCTTTGCTTCCTCGTGCTCGTCAAGATCGAAGTAGGCCGAAGGCTGGCCGTTGCGGCTCAGGAAATGCCGCAAACCGAAGGTGGCGGCAGAGGCGGAACTGCCAATGACCAGAACACCCGCATTCTGATCCTGAATGAACGCGACGCGCCGCAGGATATACGCACGCATGATCGTTTCGCTCAACTCCGCTTCCGAAATGACGAGCGCGCGTAGTGATTCCTCTTCGATAACGATGACTTCGCAATCACTGGTGGCACGCGCTGTCGCCACCGCAGCGCGGCCGGCGAGGGTTCCGACCTCGCCGGTGAAGCTGCCGGGGCCGTGAGTGCCGAGCACATGGAGACTGTCTCCAGTGCCTCGCGTCGCCTCGATCGTCCCGGAGAGGATGGCGAACATCGGAATGTGCCGATCGCCTTCGGAGAACAGCACATCGCCCGCTTTCAGTGTGCGTCGTTCACCGTATCGCTCAAGCAGCGCGAACTGTCTTTCATTCAGCCTTGGAAAAATCTGATGGTGACGGCTGCCGCCGGCCACCAGTTCTTCGACCTTGCCTGACGATTTGTCGCTCATGGCGGTGTTCCGAATGAGAGGGCGCACGTTGCGACCCTGGTGAGCCGGTTGTCGAATATCGAGGCGACGCGAACAATCGGAAAGACGGGGAAAGACGCCGGGCCGCAATATCAGCGCAGATTGTGCGCCTGACTTCCGCGAGCAGTAAAGGGTACGAAAAAAGTGAATCGCGTACATGGTGCTCAGCGGAGTTTGCGCGGCAACTGCGTGGAGATCATCTCGAACGCGCGCAGGTCGAGTCCACCGTCGACGAGATCCGGCAGCATCTCGACGAACGCTCGCATGTGCGGAAGGGCAAAGTGTTCTTGCAGATCCGCGGCCGAACGCCAGTTTTCGTAGACGCACCAGACGTCGTGGTCGGTCGAGGAGCGATGCACGTCATAGTTGATACAACCGGGCTCACGACGACTCGGTTCGATGAGTGTGTTGAGCGCGTTGCCGAGTCGCTCCGATTTGCCCGCCTGAGCGCGAATGAAGGCGATATTGGTGACTTGATTCATAGTGCTGGATTCCCCACGTCAACTTGAGCCGGCGAGTTCGATGTATCGCCGGAAATCGCATGTTGACCAAGTGCGGCCGTCGCTGGGCGCCACCTGGCATCGCACTTACTCGGTGAAGTCGGTCGCTTCGGATGAGCCTTTCCACGTATCCAGGTCGCGTTGAACCGCGGCGGCTTTTTGCGCCGCCAGTTCGTTGGCGATCTTGCCGGCGAACAGGTGCAACGGCGGTTCGGCAACCTCCACGGCCTGCATGATCAACACGGCCAGCTTGTCCGGATCGCCGGCCTGACGACCATGAAGCGTACCCAGGTGCAGATCCAGCGACACCCTGGCTTCGGTGTATTCATCAATCTGGCGTTTGGCTACCGCCAGCGCGCCGCTCGACAAGAACTCCGTGCGCACCGGCCCCGGGTACACCACGGTCGCCTTGATACCGAACTCGGCCACCTCGGCCGCGAGCGACTCGGTCAGGCCGGCGAGCGCGAACTTGCTCGCCACGTAGCTGCCCCATCCAGCGTAACCGCCCTGGTAACCGACGATCGACGCGATGTTGACGACATGCCCGCCACGCTGTTCTCGCAGATGGGGAAGCGCGTGTCTCAGTACTGTCAGCGGCGCGAACAGGTTGACGTCGAAGTTTTGCCGAAGCTCGTCGTCCGAGAGGGCTTCGACGGTTCCCTGCTGAGCGTATCCGGCGTTATTGACGATCACATCGATCCGGCCGAAGGTCTTGATGGTCTGCGCGATGGCCGCGCGCACGCTTTGGTCGTCGGTCAGATCGACCTGAAGTGGAAGAAACTGCCCGGAGACCGGGCCGATTGCTTCGGTCAGTGATGCCACGGTTCGCGAGGTCGCGGCGACGCGATCGCCACGCGCGATGAGTTGCCGCACGAGTCGTTGGCCTACACCTTTCGATGCGCCGGTGACGAACCAGATCTTCTTGGATGTGTTCATGATGGTTCCTTTAGTAATTAAGGATTGCAAAATTAAATTTAAGTAACGATTGAGAAAAACGAGATCGATGCGCTTACTTGAGTGCCACGCTCATGCCGCCATCCGCCATCACCACGGCGCCGACGATATAGCTGGCCTTGTCGGACGCCAGAAAGGCGATCACTTCGGCGATTTCCCGAGGGTCGGCTGCCCGCTTGATGGGTGCATTCTTGCCATGCTCGGCAAGGAAGGCCGGGCCGTCTTCGTGGATGTGGCTGGTGATATTCGTTACCGCGTCGCCGGACCCGACCGCATTGACACGAATGCCATGATCGATCGCCTCGAGCGACATGGCGCGCGTCAACTGGGCGAGCGCACCTTTGGACGCCGCATAGGCGGCGATGAGCGGAAACGCCTGATAACACGCGTATGAACCCACGTTGACGATTGCTCCGGTCTTCGCCGGCATCATCGCGCGCATTGCCTCGCGCGAGAACAGGAACGCGCCGGTGGAATTGACTGCCTGAATGCCGTTCCAGTCGTCGAGCGTCATCTCGACGACTGGCTTGTTGATGATGATCGCGGCGTTGTTGATCAGAATATCCAGCTTGCCGAAGCGTTCCATCGCGGTGGATACGGCGCGCACCGCGCTGTCCTCATGCGCGACGTCCGCGATGAGCGGGACGATCCCCGGACGCGCCAACGCTTCGACGTTGGTGCCGCGCCCGACGGCGATCACGCTGGCGCCTTGCGCGTGGAGCAGCTCGGTGGTGGCAAGCCCGATGCCGCTTGCCGCACCGGTAACGATGGCGACCTTGCCGGCGAACGGCCGGTCGGCGGATGCATGTGAAGTCATGATGGGTTCTCCTTGGAGATGAGGATCGTTAGAAAGGGCTCGATGTCGGACGCACGACGATTTCGCTGACATCGACATCGGCAGGCTGCTCGATTGCATAGGCGATCGAGCGCGCAATGGCATCCGACGTCAGTGCGATGCGACGGAAGTCGCGCATGGCTGCCCGCGCGGTGTCGTCGGAGATCGAGTCGGCCAGCTCCGACTCCACGACACCGGGGCAGATCACGGTCACACGCACCTTGTCGGTTTCCTGCCGCAGCCCGTCCGAGATGGCGCGCACGGCGAACTTGGTCGCGCAATACACGGCGGCTGTCGGCGAGACGGACAGGCCGCCGATCGAGGAAATATTGATGATCTGGCCGAACCCCTGGCGCTCCATGATCGGCAGGACCGCGGCGATTCCGTGCAGCACGCCGCGGATGTTCACATCGATCATGCGATCCCATTCGTCCACCTTGATCGCGCTCAGCGGCGACAACGGCATCACGCCGGCGTTGTTGACGATCACGTCGATGCGGCCGAAGGTGTCCAGTGCGAACCGGGCGAAAGCGCCGACGCTGGCGGCCGAAGTGACGTCGAGTGCCTGATGGCGAACCGAGCCGCCGCTTGCCTGGATTTCTTCCGCCAGCGCCGCGAGTCGTTCCGTGCGCCGCGCGCCGATCACCAGTTGGTGCCCCTGGGTGGCAAGCAGGCGGACCGTCGCTTCGCCGATACCGCTGCTCGCCCCGGTGATGAGGATGACTTTGGTTGGGTTGGATGGTGTCGTCATGTTGCGTTCTCCGTTTCGATAATCCGTGCAGGTTCGTTCGAGGGAGAGGCTGCGAAGTCTGCGCACGATGCGGCAGGGCAATCGCGGCGGGGTCTCCCGGACGCTTCGGCTGAACCGTCCAGCCGATGACCCATCTTATGGGCGTAGCCCCTGCGCGCGAATACACGCGACAATCATGGTCTTGCCTATTCCTATCGATGTGGATGCTGCCGGTCGAACGCATCCAGTAGAATTCCTCCACCAGACCCAGTGAAGGAGGCGTGCTCGTGACGGCTGCCCGCAATACTGCTTCCGCAAGAATGGTGAATCTGCTTCAGCGTTTGGCGCCGAACGAGGGGTACACCCAGTCCGCGCTGGAGGGTGTGCGGTTCATGCGCTCCAATCGGCCGTTGGGTCGTACGCCGGTGCTGTACGAGCCCAGCATCGTGATCGTGTGTCAGGGGCGCAAGCTGGGTTTTCTCGGCGAAGAGGTGTACGTCTACGACGCCCAGCATTATTTGATCCTGTCCGTGCCGCTGCCGTTCTCGACCGAAACCGAAGCGAGCGAGGCCGAACCGATGCTGGCCGTGACGTTGCGTCTCGACCTGATCGAATTGACCGACCTGATTCTGATGATCGATCGTTCCGGACGCCATCAGCAAGGCACACCGCTGGGGATCGTATCGACGCCGCTCGAGGGGGATCTGGCCGAAGCGACCGTGCGCCTGCTGCAAGCGTTGAGCTCGCCCTTGGACGCCGAAGTGCTGGGGCCTGCAATCGTCAGGGAAATCTGCTATCGGGTGTTGATCGGGGAACGAGGCGCGGCGATGAGGGCCGCGCTCGCACATCAGGGCCGCTTCGGCAGGGTGGCGAAAGCACTGCGGCGAATTCACGCCGACTATGCGCAGTCTCTGGACGTCAGTACGCTCGCGGAAGAGGCGGGGATGAGCATTCCCGCGTTTCACGTCAACTTCAGAGCCGTCACGCTGACCTCTCCGATTCAATACATCAAGTCGACGCGTCTGCATCAGGCGCGCTTGCTGATGATTCGCGACGGATTGACGGCCGCCTCTGCGTCAGCGCGCGTCGGGTACGAAAGTCCGTCGCAATTCAGCCGCGAGTTCAAGCGCTTTTTCGGACGCTCACCTGCCGACGAGGCTCGGGATATGCGGGCATCGTTCGCACTATCTCCCGCTGCAAAGATCGACGACTACGTCGCCTCTCACTGACTGACGGCTTCGCATGGACAGCCCGTTGACGGCGCGCTTAGACGCTTCCGCCGGCATCGGCCCGGCTCAGGATAAGGCTGTCGATCGGCATGGACGATATGCAGCGGTGATGCCGTCGGGCGCCTGGCGCCGTTGTCGGACCGCGGGCGTGCCGCAGCGTATTCACTTCACGTTTCGTTCGCGCGATAAGTGGTCAAAAGGGTATGCAGCCGTTGACTGAGCGCCGGCGTTTCTTCGACAGGCGTAAAAGCGTCGTGCGTCGCCGTGTGGATTGCGTCGAGCACGATATCGGGCCCGCCCGCGCGGTCGCACGTGACGATCGCCGCGGTCTTCGGACTGCGCAATGCATCGTATGCGCGCAGGCCGTCGACGATGCCGGCGCCGTCGATGCACGCCGCGAGCGCAGCGGCATCGAGGATCGCTTGTCCCGCACCATTCGATCCGACGGGATACATCGGATGAGCGGCATCGCCCAGCAGCGTGACGCGATGGTCGCTCCACCGCGGCAGCGGATCGCGGTCCGTCATCGGCATCCTCAGGACCCGCGTCGCATTCAGGATGAGCGATCGCACGTCGAGCCAATCGAATTTCCATGAGAAGAATACGTCCGGCACCGAGGCGGGCTCGATGACGGCGTGTCGTTCCGCGATCGCGATCGCGGTCGCGTCGCGCAACTCGAGCACCCAGTTCGCGACGATCTCGTCCGGCGTGTCAGGGTCACGGACGGGATAGGCGACCAGCTTGCCGGTCTCGATCCGGCCGCAACGCAGCATCGTTTGCTGGTCGAGGAGGGGGAAGCGCCTCGTGATGCCGCGCCACATGACGATGCCCGAATGCCGGAGCGGCGCGGCAACAGGATGGAGCTGCCGGCAGACGGCGGAACGTATGCCGTCGCAACCGACCAGCATGTCGCCGCGCGCCGCGGTGTCGCGGCAGTCAAAATACGTGCGTACCTCACGCGTGTCCTGTTCGAATCGAACCAGCCGGTGTCCAAACCGGACGGCGTCGGCCCCCAGTCGCCGGCGAACCGCATTCAGGAGAATGCGCAGCAACGCCTCACGGTGGATCGAATACTGCGGGAATTCGGCGCCGCTTGCGATGCCCAGCGGTTCGCTCAACAGAATCTGGCCGACCGAACTCGCGTACACAGACGAGCAAGGCAGCATGGCCGCCTTGCCCAGTTCGGATGCGAGCCCAAGCCGGTGAAGCACGCGCGATGCGTAGGGCAGGATGTTGAGACCGACGCCCGCGGCGTGCACGGCGGATGTCGCCTCGAATACCTGGCACGCGTACCCGCGAGCATGAAGCTCGAGGGCAAGCGAGAGTCCGCCGATACCTGCACCGATGACAATGACGGCTGGCATGTGTGATGTGCGTCCGGTTCGACAGTCCGATGCCCGTGTTCCGAGCCCGGTGCCCGATCACCTTGCCGGCACCGGCGTGCGGATGCATTCCGGGTGCACGATCTCGACGACCTGCTGGACCAACGCTTCGAGGGGCGCGCGCCCGTCGATGCGCAGTTGCGGGACATCCTCGGCAAGGTGCAGCATGGTGGACCTGACCAAATGCTGAAACGGAACGAAATCGGCCGGTCGGCCATTGCATTCGAAGAAGTTCATCTCCTGTTTCCGTTGATGCGCGATTTCGATCGGCGTATCGAGGAACAGCACCGTCTCGGGTTTCGGAAGCGATTGGCATACCGAATAAAGGAATGGCGCAGCCATATCCAGGACCTTCATTTTGGCCGCGAACTTGTACCAGTACGAATCCACGATGACCGGTCGATGCATGGCCAATGCGGGACCGATGATCATGTCGTACTCGAGTGCGGCGAGGTAGCAAAACTGCGCCGCGCGCGAATGGGGGCCCAGGCGTCGCAACGTCTCCGGCGGATCCAGATCCGGCAGCAGATCGGGAAACATCGTGACCGACGAAAACTGCTTCCAGTGCGCGATCGTGATGTCGGGGTAACGATCGGCAATGGCATTCAGAAGTGTCGTCTTGCCGCTGGCGTCTACGCCCAGGAGGCAAAAGAACTGGCCGGTTTCAAGCATTCGATCCCTCGCTGCGAAGAATGGCCCTACGGTTTCGACATCGGCGGCGGCTGAACCTTGCGCGCGATTCCGCGCAACACATAACCGATTGCATTCGGCTGTACTTCCATGATCTGCGGCGACGGTCGCTTGTTCCAGACGGTTTCCGGCCTGCTTTGCAGAATGACCAGGTCATCGGGACGAGACCGATGGCGGTCGCTTGCCCATTCGATGTCCTGCGGAACGCCGAAGTGCTGTTCGATCCGCTTCGCGATGCGCGCCAGCGCGACGATCTCGTCCGTGTCGAGACAGGCCGTGTGTCGTTTGTCGGCATGAACCGGCACGCGACAGACCCGATCCTTTTCATGATCGATCGTGTATTCGACTTGCTTCGACGCCAAATGCCGTTCGATGACTTCCAGCGTGACCTTGTCGACCACGTAGCGATCGGGCGTGGCCTCTCCCGTGACGACACTTTCTCCCAGGCCCCAGTTGGCTTCGATCACGATCTTCGAGCGATCGCCGTTGGCGGGATTCAGCGTGAAAAGGACGCCGGCCGATCGGGCGTCGACCATTTTCTGGATGCCGACACCGATCAACGCGTTTTCGTGCGGAAAACGCACCTTTTGCCGGTAGGCGATGGCCTGAGGCGTGAAGAGGCTGGACCAGCATTTCCGGATCCTGCCCAGCACGTTGTCGGCGCCGCGTACCCACAGGTAGGTCTCCTGCTGTCCGGCAAAGCTGCTGTGCGCGAGGCATTCGGCAGTGGCGCTCGAGCGTACGGCGACAGGAAGATTGGCGACTCCGAAGTCGCTGGATAGCGTTGCATAAGCGTCGGAAATCGCGACTTCGAACGCTCGCGGAATCTCGATGGATTCGATCAGCTGTCGTATCGCGCGGCTCGTATTCGTCAACGATGCGAGATCGTCGACGACGAGGCGGGCCAGCAACCTGTCGAGCGCTTGCCTCGCGGGTTGATCGAGAAACGCCGCGTACACGTCGGTCGCGACGGCGAAACCCGCCGGAACCGGAAAGGCGGCGCGCGTCAGTTCGCCCAGCCTCGCATTTTTCCCGCCCACATGGGCGAGCAGCGCGAGGCTGCATTCGGAGAGCGGGCGGATCCATGCCCCCGCGTCGTTCGACGGCGATGTCATGACAGGATCTGCACCGTTCCCGCATCGCCGTTGACGCGAATGCGCTGTCCCGTCTTGATCAGCCGGGTCCCGAATCCGGTGCCGACCACCGCCGGCAAACCATACTCGCGCGACACGATGGCGGCATGGCACATCACGCCGCCGACGTCGGACACGGTGGCCTTGATCCGGCTGAAGACGGGGGCCCAGCTGGGCGAGGTGACCGGGCACACGAGAATCTCGCCGGGCTGGACTTCGTTGAGCTGTTCGGTTCGATTGATGACGCGTACGGGCCCCTCCACGATGCCGGGCGACGCCGCGCAGCCCTTCAGCTCCCGTTGCTCGCCGTCGGCGGACTCGATTCCGAGCCAGTTGATGACGGTCTCCTGCGTGATGCCCCAGAGCATGATCATGAGCGGGTCCGTGATCGATTCGGGCGGCGTTCCCAGCGCGGGCGGCGGGGACGACTGGCGAAAGCGCTGGTAGATCTCGCGGCGCTGCGCGATCTCGTCGGGCCAGATGCGCGGCCCTCTTGCGTCGGCACCGACCGACCATGCGGTGATCAAGTCGTAAAGCGCCGCCTGGATTTCGTATCGGTTCAGGAAGAAGATGTCGTCCGTCGATGTGATGAAGCCGTGCTGAACGAGGATCTTCCCGAACTCGCGCATCTTTTGCCAGAAGACGGTGTGGTGCCAATGTTCGACGAAGAAGTTGTGGTTCTCGACGTACGGATACACCGTTCGGGCCAGGTTCAGCAGGTCCGCGAACACCTTCGCGTCCTCATCGTTTTTCACGAGCTGCGCATATTCGGTCGTGATGCGGTCGCGTTCGCTGCGAATGGCGTCGAGGGGGCGTTCGATGATCTCGCCTTGTTCGAGCTTCTCGACATAGCTGCGCAGCGCGACGAACGGAAAGGAAAGGTCGTCGATCCAGCTGCGATCGTGATGATAGAAACCCGTGCCGGTGGAAAAATTGAACCAGGGCTGCTTCGCTTGTTCCAGCGCGCTGCACCATCGCCTGCCGTTCTCCGTTTCCTGCAGGTCGGCGAGTATCTCCGACGGCGGCGCGGCTTGCTTGACGACGGGCGCGATGTCGAGCGCGATGGCAAGGTGCGCGAGCTTCCTCAATTCGTCGTCCGGACGGAAGAGCAGGACGTCGATCCCGGACACCATTTGTGCGACGCTCTGGTCGGAAATGCCCGGAAAGGCCTGCTTGCAGAATTCCAGAAAGGTCAGGTAGGCGGCGTAGCCGAGATTCAGCATCTCGAAATGGTATTGCCAGACCTTGAGCAGGTTTTCGATGGTGCGGTTGTAGGCTTCGAGCAGATGGTAGCCCGAGGCCACGCCTTGACCTTCGGTGACGACGGCCTCCGCTTCGAGCTCGGGCAGAGCGCGGATCTCGATCGCTGCGAGCGCTTCGATATGGGCGCGGGTCTTGCGCAGCCACTGCTCGTAGAGTTCGTCCCAGTGCTCGAAGTAATATCCGGCGCGCCGTGTGAAATGCTCGGTGCGCTGCGCGATCAACGCCGGGTCGGTGACCGCGGTCGGACTCAGATACAGGTATCCGTTCACGATGCGCTGGTCGATGCCGAGCGCGGACGGCATCACGAAGACACGCGTGTTGTACTGCGATAACGCGACCCAGATGGCTTCGCAGATGATCGCGTCGAACGGGTACAGCGGCTCGGCATGATGTATCCGGTCCGCAAACCAGAACCGGCTTTCCTCGGAGGTCCTGCGTTCTTCACTGAAGACGTGATAGTACGGATAGAGCCGTTGCCAGCCTTCGCATCCCGGTGGCACCGCGACTTCGAACGGACTCGGGAATTTCCCGCGCGACGAACGGTTCATGGTCGATCCTTGGTTCGCGTTGCCAGATGAGGGCAACGGGCAGCCATCCCGTTACCGTGCGGATCAGGTCGCAGCAGTCAGGCCCGCGTCGCCGAGCGCGTGCAGCACGCGATCGATCATCCCTGCCGTTTCGCTGCTCTTCGTCCCGCACACGTGCGCTTGCGCTTCTTCGGCGGTCGTGACGCCGTCGAACAGGAAGACAAGCGCGGCTTCCAGTGCGGACAAGGTCACGACCGTGCCGAATTCATTCAGTCGTGCGAATTTCATCGCGCCGTCCGGAAACGAGAAATCGACGTCGAACTCGAGGGGCGGAAGGGGGCGCGCGGTCGTCGGCGGCTCGGCGTCGATCGGGTCACGAGCTTGCGGCACGTCGAATCGTTTCCCGCTCACCCGGCATTCGGCCCAGAGAAATGCGGCGCGGGCGAACGCGGCAATGCGTCGCGCGTAGGCCAGCGATGAGGCCCTGTCCGGATATTCGGGCGTGCGCTGCAAATGCCAGAGCAGGTCGGCGGCGCTCAGGCCCGTGGGTCGGCCGAGGAACTCGTGTTCCCACCCGGATGGCAACTGACCCAGCGTGCGGTTGCGCCACTTGGACAGCGGATTGGTCCGGCCGTAGCCGGCCAGCAGCGCATCGACCGCGTGGCCGAGCAATTTCTGCGCGGCGAACACCAGCGTGCGATAGTCGCCGGTTTCTTCATAACCCACCATGTCGATCTGGATCGTTCTTCCTGCGTGGCGTGCGACTTGCAGTTTGAGCCTGGCGAGCGCGGCCTCGGACGGCCGAAATGCGGCGTCGGAGCGCGTCGGCGACGGGCTGCGCAGAAGTTGCCCATGACGTAGCCGATGAAGCAGCAGACGCTCGTCGAACGTAAACTTCGCCGTATCGGAAACATCCCAGGGCTGGCGGGACCAATCGTCGAGACGACGGATCAGGCTCTCGATCGCGGTATCCGGAAAGATCCGGACGTCCACCACGCATTTGCCCAGCGCCCAGATGACCTCGTCCTGCGTCGGCAGCGCGGACGCCGGGCGGGCGGTGATCAGGAGCACGTCGAGATCGGACTTGCGGCTTCCCATGCCTTCGGCCAGCGAACCGACCGCGAGAAGGATGTCGTCGTCCTCGAGTCCGACCATGTCGGCAATACTCGTGCGGACGGACGGTAAGTCGGTCTCCCCCAAATGCAGAAATTCTTCCACATTCATTTCTTTTCCCGTTGCGCGAGTGTCTTGTTCTGGGCGGAACGGCGTGCCGATCCGAAACGATCTGCCCGGGTCAGTCGAATACTTGCTTGTCCAGTTCGTGCATGGTGATTTCGTTGAAGTCGTGGAATCGCTTCCGGAACAGATCGCGTATCTTGCCGACGGCAATATGCGTGGCGCGTTGTTCGATCAACATGCCGGTATACGCGACGTGACTCAACTCGTCGCGCAGCAGCGTATCGAGCAGCTTCACGACCTGCGGCAGCGTTGTGGGCGGGCAATGGGCGCTGAGCGCATCGCGCTGCAACAGGTGATGGATCGTCGTTCTGATCTCGGCGATATTCATCTGGATGAAATCGTCGACGGTGGGCGGCCTTCCGTATGGCGACCCTTCGACCACGAACAGCGATTGCGCCATCGAGTAGCCCGGCGAGAGCTGTCGCAGTTCGTTGCGAAACGCCGGACTGACGGCGCCGGGAAAGGTCAGGTCCAGCAGCTTCAGATAGAACAGCGCATGACCTGATTCGTCGACCGCATGACGTTTGAGGAGCTGCTGTTCCTCCACATCCTCGGCACACGCCGCCATCGACCACAAGCGAGTCGCGCCGTCGCCTTCGCGCTCGGCATTCGTGATCAGCGATGTCGCCAGCCATTGCTTGTTTTGCGACGCGCCACGGTAAGCCGCCGCATAGGCGCGCGTGCCGTAGGGAGGATCGTCTTCCAGCGCGGCTTCCAAAGCCGACAAATAAGTCGGGCACCGATCGTCGAGACCCGACTGGGACAAAGCGACCCTCGCGGCGATGTAGATCCGTTCGCTGGTCTCATCGGCATCCAGCAATGCGTCGATAGGCGGCCCGTCTGGTGACGGCACGGGCGTGGAGCCAGCGAGCATCATCGCACGTTCACCTTAGAGAGATTGGGAGCAAGGATCGAACGGCGCGTTGAGTGCAACGAACGCGCGATCGGCGTTAGGGAATTTCGCTGCGATTGCGTCGAGCGTTTCCTGATCGAGCACCAGCTTTCCGTTCTTGATGTGACCGGAAAGCACGATGCCGAGCCGATTTTCCTCGATTCTCTTGGCAGCATCGAGTACATCGTCTTTATCGTATTGCGACATGTTTTTCCCCTTTTCGAGTAATTGACGTCACGCGCTTGGAATAAGTTGGCCTCGGCGCGTTTAACTAAGCTAATTCATGGGGGGTCTTTGTCAAGAAGATTTGATTGGCGGCTTCGGTGCCGGATTGATGCCTGTGGAATTGTGTTTTTTGCGGAATGAACAAGGAGACTGTTCACGGTTTTTAAAATGGCGGGTGAGCTTTTTTGACGGAAAGTCGCTTTGTCGTAAGCCGATCGATAGCGGTGCGAAAGACGCACCATCGGTGACAGTCGGGGTGATTGGAAGCCGCTCAGAATGGTTTAAGTAGCTTATACATAATCCGGAGATTGTCTGGATCGCGCGTCGGTGTACGGATCGATTTTTAATCGCACTTTTAATTGCTGATTTTCAAGTGACGGATCGAGTCGACATAACTATTATGGGAATCGATCGGCAATCGCCGGCATGTTCGATTGAACATCCGCACGAGTGGGGTGCACGAAACGCAACCAAAGGCACGCGCGATGGAACATGATTTTCAGGGCGTCGATTCGGAATGCTGCGCGAGGGACGACGAATGCTTCGATCTGGGATTGCTGGCGGATGGGTTGGCGAGATCGGGATATGGAGAATTTGTCGCCAACTTCGATCCGCTCGTACCACGGCCGAATGCCTGGCAGGCCGGCCGGGAATCCATTCCCGTTTCGCTTCGGCCGGTGGTCGATTTATTCCTGATGAACGAACCGGTGGAAGCGGATGCAATTCCTGCTTCCCTTCGGGCGTTGCTTCCGGCGTTGACGGACATCGGACTGATTGTCGCGCTCGCCGGGAACCGGATCGCGACGCCGGGGCTCGTGATCTTGCCCGTCTGGGGCAACTGGTTGGTTTGCGAGCGGCCCGGCCCCAATCCCGCGTTTTACTTCGGTGAGGATTCCATCGCGTTGCTCGCGCGCATGCTGCCGCGCAGCGGCGGGGATTGCCTGGATTTATGCACGGGTCCGGGCTTGCACGCGGTGCATTGCGCGCGGTTCGCGAGAAGCGTCGCGGCAGTCGAGATCGATGCGACGGCGGCCCGGCTGGCGTGGATCAACGCGCGCCTGAATCGCGTTGCCGATCGCGTCGACGTGTTTCACGGCGACCTTTATCAGCCCGTCGTGGGGCGGCGGTTCGACACGATCGTCGCGAATCCTCCGCTGCTGCCGTATCCGGACGCACTGCCGGCCCCGCGGGTCGGATACGCCGGCCCGGACGGGTTTCGCATCATCGGACGCATCCTGGAAGGGTTGCCGCATGCGCTGCGTGATGGCGGCGCCGCCCAGATCATCGGGATGACGCTCAGTGATGGGCGCATGCCGGTGATCGTTGACCGACTGGATGGCATCGCGAAGGAGTCGGACATGACGATCCGTTGCAGCGCGCTGTCCCACCAGCGGCTCATGTCGGGCGACGCGTACTTCGATCTCGTTGCCGGCAGCATGACGCACGTGTCCGGACAGGGCGCGTCGCTCGTCGAGGATGCGCTGCGGACGATGCTGGCGAGCCAGAAGTGCAGCCATCTCTGCACGTTTTTTCTGCACGTGGTGCCGGGCAACGGGCGATTCGATCTCGTCGACGTATCGCAGCCCGATCGCCCGGGATTCTGGTACATCTGACAAAGGGCCAATATGGCGACACTGGTCAAGATCGGGGGCAGTCTCATTCCGGCGCACGTCGAGCCGCTGTGTTCGTCGCTTCGTGAGGTCGCCGGCGATCACCACATCCTCGTGATCGCCGGTGGAGGGCAGCTCGTCGATGTATTGCGCGCGTACCGGAAGACACTGACGCTGAGCGATGAAACGGCCTATTCGATGGCGATTCTCGCGATGGATCAGCATGCCTGCCTGGTGGCGGAGATAGGCGGATTCACGGTGTCCCGCTCACTGCGGGAACTGATGAAACGACGAACTGTTCCGCAGGTTTTCGCGCCGTCCGACGTGCTTCTGAACTTGCCGATCAACGACGATATCCACATCGACCGGATGACGTCGGACACGATTGCGGCGTTTGTCGCGGGTTGGCTGGGCGCCGATCTGATCATCGCGACCGATACCGACGGCATATACAGCGCCGACCCCGCCGTCGTCCCGGATGCGATATTTCTCGAACGCGTGCGCGCTTCCGATCTGACGCATCCGACATCGGTCGATGCCGAAGCCGTGCGGATGATACGCCGCTGGAACGTCAGGACCTGGGTGATGAACGGGACCGTTCCGGATCGGCTGGTGAGATATATGCGTGGCCAACCGGTAAGGGGGACGGAGATCGTTCCCGACTGACGGTTAAGTGTCGTCGGTTCACGCGCTGCGAACGCGAATCACGAGAGCGTGCGCAACGCTACCCGTCGTCGATTTCGACGGCCCGATCTCATGCGTGCGTTCGACCGAGCGAACGCAAGTACGTCGGCACGTTCGCCTTGGTCGTCGTCTGGACCCGCGTCATGAGCGCGTGATCGATACGATCGAGTCCGTACGTCCGGGCAATGTCGTGCTGCAGCCGGCACCACAGATGGCCGGCCATCTCGGCATCGACCATCGCCCGGTGCGCACGGCCCGTTTTGGGCAACTGCAGCATATCGGCCAAGGTCGACAGGCGGTGACTCTGCGCGTGCGGGTAGATGCGTCTCGCCACCAGCATCGTGCAGGCAAAGGAATGCTCGGCCGGCATGTCGAGCAGCCCGAGCTCCGCCTGCCAGAACCGTTTGTCGAAACCGGCGTTGTGCGCCACGACGGCATGCTTGCCGACGAACGCCGCGGCTTCTTTCATGACTTTCGACGCCGGGGGAGCCGTTGCAATCATGTCGTTCGTGATGCCGGTCAGCGCGACGACGTCGGACGGGATGCGTCTGCCTGCGTTCATCAGGCTCTGGAAACGGTCGACGACCTGGCCGTCGCGTAGAAGGATGACGGCGATTTCGGTAGCACGGTCGCCCAGATTCGGCGAAAGCCCGGTTGTTTCGAAGTCCAGTACCGCGACGGTTTGCATGGTTGAATCCTGTTACTTCATGCGGTGTTGTTTGGTTTGGCCGAGAGGTTAGCATCTTCGGGCCGGTGTTGCCCCGTACCCTGCCTGATGCTGAATTCGATCAGATTCTCGTAAATCTCCCGTTGTCCGGCAGGCAGCACAGGCCGCAAGGTCTCGCGTCGCTTGTCCGCGTCGAACATCGATTCCACCAACCATCCCGTCAGATAGACCGCTGCAAGACATCCGCCTGCGGTCGCGACGTTGCCGAGACACACGAGCGGCTGGTCCAGCGCCTGCAGTCCGCGTGCCAGTAGACCGTCTCGCGCGTCGGGATGGGTGGTTGCCCGGCCGTCCGGTAACAACCCGAGCTGTTCGAGAATGAAGGCCCCGGCGCAAATCGACCCGATGCGCTGGCGTGCCGGATCGAGATCGAACGACGGCAGGAAATCCGGGCTCGCCAGCGCGGCCGGTATCCCTTGTTTGCCGCTCGAGAACAGGACCGCGTCGGCGCGATTGGCGTCCGACAGCGGGCCATGAACGGGAATGGGCAGGCCATGCGCGGAATGCAGCACCGGCTGCGCACCGAGAATCCGAACGCGCCAGTCCGTGGTGTTGCGACCGAGAATGTCCCACATCAGGAACAGGTCGATATCGGTGAACTGGTCGAATGCGACGAGAGCGATGTCTTTCAACGCGAACTCCATGAGTAAGCGGCGCCATGCCGGAAGCGGCGGCGGCCGTGATAGAGTTCGCAGCCTATCTGTCCATGCCGCACCATACACAGCCTGTATGGCGATGCCGATGAGCAAACTGACTCGAAACGACTGGATTGCAGCGGGCTTCGATGCCCTCGACGGAGAAGGGTATGCGGGCATCTCGGCCGAGAGCCTCGCGCGACGGCTGAACGTCACCCGCGGATCGTTCTATCACCACTTCCTCAATCGCGAAGACTTCGTCCGGACGCTGCTGACCGCGTGGGAGGACGACTATACGGCGCGCATGCTCGCCTACGCGGCGGACGGCCGTAGCGTGGGCGACACGCTGACGCGCTACCTGCGCATCGCCGCGGAGAAGCGGCCGGGACGCGAAGTGGCGATCCGCGCGTGGGCGCTGCACGACCCGATCGTGGCGGAATTCCAGCAGCGCGTCGATGCCACGCGTCTGGCATTCGCGGTCGAAACGTCGCGTCGGTGGGTCCGCATGCCGGGTGACGCCGAGATCGTGGGACAGGTCGCACACCTGTGCCTGATCGGCGGCCAGCAGGCGGGGCTGCGGCGCGATGCCAAGCGGTTCAACCGCTTCATGCAGCGCGCGTTCACGGCCGTCGAGAGCATGCTTCCGCGTCGGCGCGCGTAACGGTGCGAGGCGCGCGATACCGGGTGATGCATGAATTGCGCGGGTATCGAGGAACGGGGTGCGAGCGAGTGCGTAGACCGTTCGGTGCGTGGTTCACGAGAAGCGCTTCAGGTCATGTGGTGACGCGCTTTCCCCAAGTCTCGTCAGTCGCGAGCGCCACCGCGATAACGCAGGTGGATCAGCGGATAGGGCCGCCCCTGTCCGTCGAGCGCCGATCGCCCGCAGCGCTCGAAACCGAGCCTTTCATAGAATCCCGCCGCCGGTTCGTTCTGCTCGTTGACGTCGGTCGACAGGCCGGGATGGCGCTTGAGTGCTTCTTCCACCAGCAGGCGCCCGACCCCCTTGCCATGGTGAGCGGGGTCGATGAACAGCGCTTCCATGTGACTGCCGTCGAGCAGCATGAAGCCGATCGGCCGATCGGTTTCGTCGACGGCCAGATCGAGCGGCGCGCCGGGTAGAAACATCACGACTTCGGATTCGATCGCGCGACGGTCGCCGGCGCTCAGGAAGTGATGCGTCGCGTCGACCGCGCTGCGCCAGATATCCAGCACGTGTGTGCCGTCGGCCTTGGTGGACTTGCGAATTCTGATCATGGTTTGACGTGGGGTGATTCGGGGATTCGGAGGTCGACCTGCGACAGACGGCGACGCTTCAAGTGGGTTGCCGCTGCTGCCCGCCGCGAAGGGTTTCGGCCCGCTCGATCGCCCGTCGCGCGACGTCCTGCACTCCCGCGCTCATCGGCAGATCGTCCCGATCGAGTTCGGTGAGATCGAACCAGCGCGCCTCGAGCGCATCGTCGCCTGCAACGGGCGTGCCGCGCAACCATCTGCACAGCACGGCGACCAGCACGTAATGCTGGCGCAGGCCGCCGGCGGCGTCATGATCGAACGCGTCCAGTGCCGTGAACACGTCCAGCGCGTCGACGTCGATCGCGGTCTCCTCGGCGATCTCGCGCACGGCGGCGTCCGCGACGGTTTCTCCCGATTCGATCTTGCCGCCGGGAAAGCCCCAGCAGCCTGCGTCGGGCGGATTCGCGCGGCGCACCAGCAGCACGTCGCGGTCCCGAAGAACGACGCCGATCACGGCGGGAACGGCGCGCACGGGCGGCGCGGCACCGGTCGGGAGACGAGACGAATCTGACATGACGGCGCTACATGGAAGAGGGTTCGCAAGCACGCGAGGGCCGGCGAAGGTTCATCGTGCATCCTCGGTACGCTGCTCGATCGCACGGATCACGGCGACCATGTCGTCCGATCCATGTCCGGCCTGCTCGGCCTCGCGGTAGAGCGCGTGGCAGATGTCGAGCAGCGGCGACGCGATGCCGATGCTGCGCGCGGATTCGGCGACGAGGCGCGCATTCTTCAGCACGTCGGTGATCGCGGCCTGCACCGAGAAATCCTGTTCGACTAGCTTGCCGAGCTTCACACGCGACACGTCGCTCGCCATCGGGCCGGCGTTCAGCACGTCGGCGAAACGCGCGAGGTCGATACCGTGCCGTTGCGCGAAATGCGTGGCTTCGGTCAGGCCGGTGGCCATCGTGATCAGGAACAGGTTGACGGCGAGCTTCATCGTCAGCGCCGACGGCACGTCGCCGCACACGAAGCTGTCGCGGCACAGCGGTTTCACGAGCGCGCGGATCGCGTCGACGTCGTCCGGCGCGCCGGCCAGCATCACGACGAGCTGGCCCGCTTCGGCCGGCTTGCGCGAGCCCGACACGGGTGCCTCGACGTAGCGACCCGACGCGGCGACGATCTCGTCGGCCAGCGCGCGCGAGTACTCGGGTGAAGTGGTGCCCATGTTCACGATCACGTGCCCGGCGACACGATGACCGAAATCGGGCGTGCCGCGTCCGAGGACGGTGTCGATCGCGGCGTCGTTCGCGAGCATCATGATCACGGTGCGGCAGGCCGCGAACACGTCGTCGGGACGTTCCGCGACGCGCGCGCCGGCGGCGCGCAGCGCATCGTCGCTGCCGTGCGAACGGCTCCACACGACGAGCGGCGTGCCGGCCCGCGCAAGATTGAGCGCCATCGGCGTGCCCATCACGCCGAGGCCGATGAATCCGACTGCCGTTTGCATGTGCTTGCTCCCGCGATGGTTCGAGACGATCGTGGGCGTCAGTATCGCAGCGTTTCTGCACGTCTGCCATCTTGCCCGCGCGGCTGCGGTTGTTGCGTCGCGCCGTCTCGCGCTACGTCATATCCGCCAGATACGGCCACGGATAGATGCCGCGTGCATGACCGTCGCCGAACACGAGCCGGATGCCGTAGCCGGCCGCTTCCACGCCATCCAGCGTAAGGTCGAGCTGCGCATCGACACGGCCACCGTCGAGCCGAATCCGTCGGCATTCCGCGCACGGGCAATCGCTGCGCAACTGCGCATAGCCGATGCGCTGCGTGTCGCCGTCCGGCCAGCGGAGTGTCAGCGCGCGAGCCGGATGATCGAGTGCGATTTCGGTCGGCGAGATCATCGCGAAGCGTCGTCGATTTGCCGGATCGCGATCCGCACGGCCTTGCGCACCTCGGGATCGCGGTCCTCGAGCGCGTCGGTCAGCGCGGGCAGCGCCGCACGGTCGCTCAATTCGCCGAGCGCAAGCGCGGCTTCCTTGCGCAGATTGCTGATCGCATGCGAGAGCAGCACGACGATCGCCGGTGCCGCGGCGGCATCGCGCAACTGCCCGAGTGCCCGCGCGGCGCGCAAGCGCACCTGCCAGTAATCGTCGCCGAGCGCGGTGACGAGCGCCTCGCGTGCGTCCGCGATGCGCAGCTTGCCGAGCGTCGCGGCCGCTTCTTCGCGCACCTGCCATTCGCGGTCGCGCAGCGCGGCGAGCAGTGCGTCGACGACGGCTGCATCGTCGGGCGTCGCGAACCCGATCGCACCGACCGCGGCGCGCCGCACGTCCGCATCGGCATCGGTTGTCGCGATGCGGGCGAGCGGCGGCAGCGCACGCGGCGTCTTGAGCCAGCCGAGCACCGCGACGGCTTCGGCGCGCACGTCAGCGGGTTCGGCATCGAGCGCGTGCAGCGCGGGCGCGAACGCGTCGGGCACGCGCAACTCGCGCAATCCGCGCAGCACGGCGCCGCGCACGAACGGCTCGGGCCGGTCGGCCCAGCGGCACAGCACGGGGCCCGATGCGGCGTCCTTGAGTTCGGACAGGCTCTGCGCCGCGGCGGCGCGCACGCCGTCGTCCGGGTCGAGCAGCGCGCCGCACAGCGCGTCGACGACCTCGGGCCGTTCCCACGCACCGAGCACGCGGGCCGCTTCGCCGCGCACGTCGGCCGACGGATCGTCGCGCAACGCGGCGACGAACACAGGTACGAGCCCGGGGTCCTCGAGATCGGCGAGTTCGAACAGCGCAATGCGGCGCACGGATGCGTCGGGCGCGGCGAGGCGGGCGACGAGCACGGCAAGATCAGGATCGTGCGTGCCGGGCAGTGGGGAGACTGAAGAGAAAGCGGTCATGGGCAAAAGGTCGGTTCGATGAATGGGCGGCTGCTCACGGAACGCGGTGCACGGGCGGCGTGGCATGGCGATGCGCGAGCCGTCGCGTCGTCGATGCGCGGCCCGCGTGCCTGGTCAGCGCAGCAGGTAAGGGATGTCGACCTTGACGGCGCCGGTCGGGCAATCGCGTTCGCACGGCATGCAGTACCAGCATTCGTCGAACTGCATGTACGCCTTGCCCTTGGTCACGTCGATCGCGAGCAGGTCGAGCGGGCACACGTCAACGCAGACGGTGCAGCCCTTGTCGGCGATGCACAATTCCTCGTCGATCGTGACGGGCGCGCTGCTGCGCAGGAAGATGTCGTGCGGGGTATGGGGCACGGTAGGGTTCCTCAGAGGGCGGCCGCGGGGGCGGCCGGTTCGCGGATGCGCAGATGCGCGTAGGCGCTGCGCTCGTCGTCGGCGAGCGGCACGATGTAAGGCTCGACCGGCCGCTTCTCGCTGCGCATCGCGCCATCGGCGCTCTTGCGCAGCCACGTGTGGCAGAACCAGTCGGCGTCGTTGCGGTGCGGGAAGTCGACGCGGTGGTGGTACAGCCCCCAGCGGCTCTCGGTACGGAACAGCGACGCACGCGCGGCCATTTCCGCGCAGTCGCGGATCGCGCGCACTTCGGCCGCGCGCATCAGTTCATGCGGATGGTTCGCCTTGATCTCTTCGATATCCTCAGTAATCTCGTCAAAACGTTGCAGCCCGATTTCCATCTTGCGCGTCACCTTCGGTGGTTGCAGATAGTCGTTCACCATGCGGCGCAGCTTGTATTCGACCTGCGCCGGTGCGAGGCCACGCTCGCGCAAAAGCGGGGCGAGTACGCGGGCACGCTCGGCGTCGACCTGTTGGTCGTCCACCGGAGCATGATCGCGGCCCGCGACATCGTCGGCCGCGTTCTGGCCGGCGAACCAGCCGTACGTGAAGGCGCCGAGCATGTAGTTGTGCGGGACGGCCGCCATGTCGCCGGCCGCATACAGCCCCGGCACGGTCGTTTCCGCGCGGGCATTCACGTAGACGCCCGACGCGCTGTGGCCGCTGCAGAAGCCAATCTCGGAGATGTGCATCTCGACCATCTGCTGCCGGTAGTCGGTGCCACGCCCCGCATGGAAGCGGCCGCGGCTCGGACGCTCGTTCGTATGCAGGATCTGCTCGATGGTGCGGATCGTTTCTTCGGCGAGGTGATCGAGCTTCAGGAACACGGGGCCGTTGCCGCTTTGCAGTTCCTGGTAGAACTCCCACATCATCTGGCCGCTCCAGTAGTCGCATTCGATGAAGCGCTCGCCCTTGCCGTTCGCGGTGAACCCGCCGAGCGGGCCGGTCACGTACGCGCATGCGGGGCCGTTGTAGTCCTTGATCAGCGGATTGATCTGGAAGCACTCGAGGTTCGCGAGCGCGGCGCCCGCGTGGTAGGCCATCGCGTAGCCGTCGCCCGCGTTGGTCGGGTTCTCGTAGGTGCCCATCAGGTAGCCGGACGCCGGCAGGCCGAGGCGGCCGGCCGCGCCGCAGCAGAGAATCACGGCCTTCGCGCGCACCACGTAGAAATCCGCGGTGCGGCAGTCGAAGCCGAGCACGCCGCTCGCGCGGCCTTGTGCGTCGGTCAGCACGCGGGTCGCGACGATCCGGTTCGTGATCGCAATGCGCGCGCGCTTCAGTTGCCGGTACAACACCTTCTTGATGTCGTGTCCTTCCGGCATCGGCAGCACGTACGAGCCCATGTGATGGACCTTCTTCACCGCGTAGTCGCCGGTGCCGTCCTTCTCGAACTTCACGCCCCAGCGGTCGAGCTGCTCGATCGTCGCGAAGCTGTGCCGCGCATACGCATGAACGGCCTCCTGGTCGACGATGCCGTCGTTGGCGATCGTGATCTCGCGGGTGTACTGCTCGGGCGTCGCATGTCCGGGGATCACCGCGTTGTTCAGCCCGTCCATGCCCATCGAGATCGCACCGCTGCGCTTCACGTTGGCTTTTTCGAGCAGCAGCACGCGCAGGGACGGGTCGCGCTCCTTCGCCTTGATTGCCGCCATCGGGCCGGCGGTGCCGCCGCCGACCACGACGACGTCGTATTCGAGCACATGGGTATTCATCGCAGTTTCCTTGCAGGTTTGCGCGCCTTCTGCCGGTCGATGCGCAGCCGGTACTGGAAGGCGTCGCCGCGGAAGTAGAGGTATTCGTAGTCGATCGGCGCGCCCGATGCGTCGTGCGTGAGGCGCTCGATACGCAGCACGGGGCTGCTTTCCTCGACGTGCAACGCGTCGACGATCTCGTCGTCGGCGAGGATCGCGTCGATCGACACGTCGGCATGACCGAGCGGTATGCCGCAGTCGTTTTCCAGGACCAGGAAGATGTCGCGGGTCGCGAGATCGGCGCCCGCGAGGCGCTTGCCGAGTGCTTCGGGCACCCAGGTCTGTTCGAGCGATACGGGCTCGCGGTTCAGCAACCGCACGCGATGGATCTCGACGAGCGGCGCGCCTTCCGGCAGGTTCAGCTTCGTCGCGAGATGGCGGTCGGCCTTGACGGTGCGGAAGCTGCGCAACTGGTTGACGATCTCGTAGCCCATCGTCGACATCGCCTCGGCGAAGCCCTGCAGCGACGTCACGTTCTGGAACGCCTTCGGCTTCGACACGAACGTGCCCTTGCCGTGCAGCTTGAACAGCAGGCCTTCCTTCTGCAGGTCGCCGAGCGCCTGGCGCACCGTGATGCGGCTGACGTCGAACATCGCGCAGAGCTCGTGCTCGGAAGGCATCCGGCTGTGCGGCGCATGGGTGCCGTCGAGAATGCGCGCGCGCAGCGTGTCCTTGATCTGCACGTAAAGCGGGGCCGCTGACAGCGGCACGACGTTGGGTGGGGTCATCAGTCAACTTGTTATGACAAGATTGCTCGAGTGTAGTCAGCGCGATCGGGCGTCCCAACCAAGCATTTCTGATTTCTACTTTCCGATTCCGGAAAAGCGGGGCGAACGGGCGATCCGGCATTCGATCCGCCCCTTGCCAGCCGCGCGGATTGGCCGACAATCAAAAAAATTCGCCGGCGCGTGCGTCGCGCATGTCGAATTCCCGATGTATCGATCGTCGTATCCATGTCGATCGGGCTCGCGACGGCGTCGATGAGGCAGCCGGACAGACCGCCGCGCGGTGCAGCAGGAGCCCGATTCCCGAGGATTGCCGAAACGAGCCAGGAGACGCCAAATGCCGGATTCCCGATACCGCTGGGTGATCGTCGCCGCGGGCGGCCTGATGGGCTGCATCGCGATCGGCGCGATGTTTTCGCTGCCCGTGTTCCTGCGCGCGATTGCGCGTGACACGGGCTGGTCGATGACCGGCATCTCCGCCGCGATGACGCTCGGCTTTCTTGCGATGGCGTTCGCGAGCATGGGCTGGGGCAGCCTGTCGGACCGCATCGGCACGCGCGCGGTCGTCACGACGGGCGCCGTCCTGCTGTCGGCGAGCCTGGCGCTGGCGAGCCGCGCGCCGTCGCTGCTCGTGTTCCAGCTGACCTTCGGCCTGGCCGTCGGCAGTGCGACGGCCGCGATCTTCGCGCCGATGATGGCGTGCGTGACGGGCTGGTTCGACACGCACCGCAGCCTCGCGGTGTCGCTCGTGTCGGCCGGCATGGGGATGGCGCCGATGACGATGTCGCCGCTGGCCGCATGGCTCGTATCGGTGCACGACTGGCGCACGTCGATGCTGCTCATTGCCGCGCTGGCGGCCGTCGTGATGATTCCGGTGTCGCTGCTGGTGCGCCGGGCGCCCGCGCTCGACGGTGCACACGCGGCACCCGCGCCTGCCGGCGCGCCCGCCGCGATGTCGGTTGCGGACGCGCTGCGCTCGCCGCAGTTCATGGTGCTGCTGCTGACCAACTTCTTCTGCTGCGCGACGCACTCGGGCCCGATCTTCCATACGGTCAGCTACGCGGTGACATGCGGGATCCCGCTGATCGTCGCGGTGTCGATCTACAGCGTCGAAGGGCTGGCCGGTATGGGTGGCCGGATCGTGTTCGGAATCCTCGGCGACCGCGTCGGCGCGAAGCGCATGCTGGTGACGGGGCTGCTCGCGCAGGCGCTGGGCGCGCTCGGCTACTACTTCGTGCGCACGCTCGACGGGTTCTACGCGGTCGCGACGTTGTTCGGTTTCATCTATGCGGGCGTGATGCCGCTGTATTCGGTGCTCGCGCGCGAGAATTTCCCGCTGCGGATGATGGGCACCGTGATCGGCGGCTGCGCGATGGCCGGCAGCCTCGGGATGGCCGCCGGCCCTGTCGCCGGGGGCCTGATCGTCGATACGTTCGGCAGCTATGACTGGTTGTACATCGGTTCGTTCGCGATCGGTCTCGGCGCGTTCCTGATCGCGATGATGTTCCGCCCGTTTGAGAAAGCGCGGTCGGAAACGGTGGCCGCGTGACCCGGCAACGGAGGCGGGGCGGCTGCCGTTTGGCGGGAAAAGCGAGGCCCCGCCGGCGTCGTCATGGATAAAAACAGGGCCCGACACTGCTTGAGCTGGCCGCTGTCCAAATGGCGCTCAGCCTGCTGCGGCGCAGCAGAGCGGCAAGTGACGGCGATCGGCGTGCATGCGTTGCGATTCGGCCCCTAAAAAACGCAATATCGAGCATATATTCGAAGGGCCTGTCATACCCGCGTCACCCTGCTAGAATTCGGCCTGCCGCATTGTTCCGATTGACTGATGAGATTGCTTGACGCCCTGGTCGAACAACGTATCGCCGCCGCCGCCGCGCGGGGCGAGTTCGACGATTTGCCGGGTACCGGCGCGCCGCAGACGCTGGATGACGACCTGCTCGTACCCGAGGAGGTGCGGGTGGCCAACCGTATCCTGAAGAACGCGGGCTTCGTGCCGCCGGCGGTCGAGCAATTGCGCGCGCTGCGCAACCTGCATGACGAAGTGCAGGCGGTCAGCGACCGTGCCGCGCGCTGCCGGCTGCAGGCGAAGATCCTGGCGCTCGACATGGCGCTCGAATCGCTGCGCGGCGGCCCGATGGTGATGCCGCGCGATTACTGCCGGCGCATCGCGGAACGCCTGTGCGAGCGCGGGCTCGACGAAGCGCCCGCCGAAGCGGGGCCGATGTGACGTCCGACGCGCTGGACGACGCAGCCCGATCGGCAGCCGAACCCGTTCAATATCCCGAAGCCGCGCCCGTGTCGGCGCGCGACCTGCATTTCATGCGTCTCGCGCAAGCCGCCGCCGAAGAGGCGCGCGCGGCCGGTGAAGTACCGGTCGGCGCGGTGCTCGTGCGCGGCGACGAAGTGATCGCACGCGGCTTCAACCATCCGATCGGCGGGCACGACCCGTCGGCGCATGCGGAAATGGCTGCGCTGCGCATGGCCGCGCAGCATCTGCAGAACTACCGGATGCCCGGCTGCGAACTGTACGTGACGCTCGAGCCGTGCCTGATGTGCGCGGGTGCGATCATGCATGCGCGCATCGCGCGGGTCGTCTACGGCGCCGCCGATCCGAAGACGGGTGCATGCGGCAGCGTGATCGACGCGTTCGCGAATCCGCAGCTCAACCACCATACCGAAGTGACCGGCGGCGTGCTCGCCGACGAGTGCGGCGCCGCGCTGAAATCGTTCTTCGCCGAGCGCCGTCGTGCGCTGCGCGACGCGCGGCAGGCCCGCGACGCCGAATCCGGCGCGTCATAGGCGCGTCGGCCGCGTTTGTCGCCCCGGGCGCGCACGGTTCGGTGAACCGGAGACCGTTCGGACCCTCTAAGCAGGTTTGACGATCCGACACCTTTCGCCCATGTCCCTCCAGCCCGCCGCGTCCTACACCATCCGCCTGCTGGCGCCGTCCGGTTATCCGCACGACCCCGACGCGATCAATCGCGCGCTCGAACGCCTCAGCACCGCGCAGCAGCGCATCGAGAACATCGAGGCGACGCAGCGGCGCTTCCAGCGGTTCGGCGGCACCGACGGCGAGCGGGCGGGCGACCTGAACCGCCTCGCCGATCCCGAGCGCCCGCTGCCGGACATCGCGCTCGCGGTGCGCGGCGGCTACGGCGCCGCGCGCATCCTGCACGGGCTCGACTATCGCGGGCTCGAACGCCGGCTGCGCGACCAGTCGGTCGCGCTCGTCGGCCACAGCGATTTCACGGCGATCCAGCTCGCGCTGTACGCGAAGGCGCGCATCAAGACGTTCGGCGGCCCGATGCTGTCCGCCGACTTCGGCGCGGAAACGCCGAGCGACTTCACGATGCAGCACTTCTGGCAGACGCTGACGCAGCCGAGCACGACGATCATCACCGAAGCGCCGCAGGTGCAGACCGTGAACGTTGCGGGCACGCTGTGGGGCGGCAACCTCGCGATCCTCACGTCGCTCATCGGCACGCCGTACATGCCCGACATCGAGGGCGGCATCCTGTTCGTCGAGGACGTCAACGAACAGCCGTTCCGGATCGAGCGGATGATCTATCAACTGCACCTGTCCGGGCTGCTCGCGCGCCAGCAGGCGCTCGTGCTCGGCCAGTTCACGGGCGCGCGGACGTTCGAGTACGACAACGGCTACGACATGCAGGCGATGATCGAACAGGTGCGCTCGGTGGTCGGGATTCCGGTCGTCACGGGGCTGCAGTTCGGCCACGTGCCCGACTTGCTGACGCTGCCGTTCGGCGCGCAGGCGCAGCTGGTCGCGAATGCGCACGGTTTCCGGCTCACGCTGTCGGACTATCCGCATCTCGGCTGATGCCGACGCGATCGATCGAAAGGCGGGTTTCCCGCCTTTTTCTTTATGTAAGTGTGCAACTAACGGTCCGGAAATTTCACCGCCGCCAACCGAATCGTCTCCGCGTTACGCACCATTTTTGTCAACAAAATAGCCGGGCGGGTATACGACGAGAAGGGCCTCTGCCGTGCCTACCAGGCTTGATATGCATGGATTGTGCGCATGCTGCACCGAATGGGGTCATGTCGATGCACGTCGATTGTGCGAAATCCCGGAAAAGAATTGTTGACAATTTTTATGTCCGTCCTAGGATGAGGACCATCACGCGATGCAGATCATGAACGAGCCCGATTCCCACCCGTCCGGCGCAGCCGGTCCCGAAGCGATCGCCGAGCGGATCCGCACGGCGATCCTCGAGCATCGGCTCGCGCCCGGCGCGAAGCTGACGGAAGCGCAGCTCTGCGACGTGTTCGACGTGAAGCGCGGGACGATCCGCCAGGCGCTCGCGCAGCTCGCGACCGACAAGCTGGTCGACCTCGAGCCGAACCGCGGCGCGTTCGTCGCGAGCCCGACGTTGCAGGATGTGCACGAGGTGTTCGAGATGCGCCGGATCATCGAGCTCGCGGTGGTCGAGCGGCTCGCGACCGGGCCCGGCGCGAAGCGGCTGAAGGGTGTCGCCGCGCTGCTCGACAAGGAACGCAAGGCGTTCGAGCGGCACGATTTCGCGGCATGGATCCGGCTGTCGGGCGAATTCCATACGGCGCTCGCCACGCTGATGGGCAATGCGACGCTCAGCGAGTGCCTCGAGGGGCTCGTCGCACGCTCGACGCTGATGTCGGCGCTGTACGAATCGCACGGGCGCAGTCCGTGCTCGTGCGACGACCACGACGGGATCCTCGCCGCGCTGGAGGCGGGGGACGCGAAGCGGGCGGTGACGCTGATGGCGCACCACCTGCAGCATGTCGAACTGAAGATGCTGGACCGGCCGGCGCAAGGGCAGGTCGATTTGCGCGAAGTGTTCGGCGGCGCCTGAGCGGCGACGCGAACCCGGCTGCGCGCCACAGAACGAGAGCAATGCTGGCCCGCGGTATTTGCCGCGGGCCGCTGGTCCGACTCCGGGCGTCGATCCGGAGCGATATCGATGACGGTGGAGCGGCCATCCGGCCGCGTCAAGGAGAAGTCATGGCTCAGTTCAGTGTGGCGCACGACAGCGCTTACCCGGCGGAAGAAGGCGGCGAGGGCGGCGAACCGGCGCTGCCGAATGGTTACAGCGAACGTCTGTACAACGAAGATTTGGCACCCCTAAAACATCAGACATGGGGCTCGTACAACATCTTCGCATTTTGGATGTCGGACGTGCACAGCGTCGGCGGCTACGTGTTCGCGGGCAGCCTGTTCGCGCTCGGGCTGACGAGCTGGCAGGTGCTGATCGCGCTGATCGTCGGGATCGGCTTCGTGAACCTGCTGTGCAACCTGATCGCGCGGCCGAGCCAGCAGATCGGCGTGCCGTATCCGGTCGCGTGCCGCGCGACGTTCGGCGTGCTCGGCGCGAACGTGCCGGCCGTGATCCGCGGGCTGATCGCGATCGCGTGGTACGGCATCCAGACCTATCTCGCGTCGAGCGCGCTCGTGATCGTCGTGCTGAAGTTCTTCCCGCAATGGCTGCCGTACGCGGACGTCCATCACTACGGTTTCCTCGGGCTGTCGGCGGTCGGCTGGGCCGGGTTCATGGTGCTGTGGGTGCTTCAGGCACTGGTGTTCTGGAACGGGATGGAGACGATCAAGAAGTTCATCGACTTCGCGGGCCCGGCCGTCTACGTCGTGATGTTCATCCTCGCCGGCTACATGGTGTGGCGCGCGGGCTGGCGCAACATCGGCATCAACCTCGGCGGCGTCAAGTATCACGGCGCGGAAGTGATCCCGGTGATGATCACGGCTGTGTCGCTGGTCGTGTCGTACTTCTCCGGGCCGATGCTGAACTTCGGCGATTTCTCGCGCTACTGCCGCTCGTTCAGCGAAGTGAAACGCGGCAATTTCTGGGGGCTGCCGGTCAACTTCCTCGCGTTCTCGCTCGTCACGGTGATCACGACGGCCGCGACCTTGCCCGTGTTCGGCGAACTCATTACCGATCCCGTCGAGACGGTCGGCCGCATCGACCATCCGACCGCGGTGATCCTCGGTGCGCTGACGTTCACGATCGCGACGATCGGCATCAACATCGTCGCGAACTTCGTGTCGCCCGCATTCGACTTCTCGAACGTCGCGCCGCGCCTGATCAGCTGGCGCGCGGGCGGGATGCTCGCGGCCGTCGCGTCGATCTTCATCACGCCGTGGAACCTGTTCAACAATCCGGCCGTGATCCACTACACGCTCGACGTGCTTGGCGCGTTCATCGGCCCGCTGTACGGTGTGCTGATCGCCGACTTCTACCTCGTCAAGCGCGGCCGGCTCGTGCGCGACGACCTGTACACGATGTCGGAAAGCGGCACGTACTGGTACACGGGCGGCGTGAACCGCCGCGCGCTGGCCGCGCTGCTGCCGGCCGCGGTGATCGCGATCGTCTGCGTGATGGTGCCGGGCTGGCAGGGCGTCGCGAACTTCTCGTGGTTCATCGGCGCGGGGCTCGGTTTCGTGTTCTACCGGTTGCTCGTGAGCGCGAAGGCCTGAGGAGCGTGCGATGAAGATTCGACTGATTAATCCGAACACGACGCAGCGGATGACCGACGCGATGGGCCGTTGCGCGCGCGACGTCGCGGCCGCGGGCACGGAGATCGTGGCCGTGAGCCCGCCGATGGGGCCGCCGTCGATCGAAGGGTATTACGACGAGGCGCTCGCGACGCCGGGGCTGCTCGCCGAGATCGCGCAGGGCGAGCGCGACGGCTGCGACGCCTACGTGATCGCGTGCTTCGGCGATCCAGGCCTGTATGCGGCGCGCGAGCTCGCGCGCGGGCCGGTGATCGGCATCGCCGAGGCCGCGATGCATGCGGCGAGCGTGCTCGCGCCGGGCTTCTCGGTCGTCACGACGCTCGCGCGCACCTGCGGGATGGCGTGGCACCTGGCGGAGCGCTACGGGATGAAGCGGTTCTGCCGCAACGTGCGCGCGACCGACGTCGCGGTGCTCGAACTCGACCGGCCGGGCTCGGCCGCGCGCCGGATCATCGTGGACGAATGCCGGCGCGCGCTCGACGAGGACGGCGCCGACGCGATCGTGCTCGGCTGCGCCGGGATGGCCGAGTTCGCGCACGAGATCGAGCAGCAGATCGGCGCGCCGGTGGTCGAGGGCGTCACGGCAGCCGTCAAATGGGCCGAGGCGCTCGTGTCGCTGCGCCTCGCGACCGCGAAGCGCGGCGACTACGCGCGGCCGCTGCCGAAGCGCTACGACGGCGCGTTCGCCCGCTTCAGCCCGCCGGACGGGGATGTGGCGGAAGCGGCCCCGAATTTGCCGCAACCGCACATACACACCGTCTGACACGCACTATCTGCGTCGCTGTATGGGCGCGTATGGACCTTTTCGCTACACTGGGCCGTCATCGCATCGGCTTGCGCGGCCGGCCTCCGGCATCCGCGCAGTCGATGCGAACCCATTATTTGAGCAAGCTTTCGCTGCCCTTCGAACCATGTCACTCGATTCCAACTATCCTCGCGACCTGATCGGCTATGGCCGCCATCCCGTGCAGGCGAATTGGCCGGGGCGCGCCCGCGTCGCCGTGCAATTCGTGCTGAACTACGAAGAAGGCGGCGAGAACTGCGTGTTGCACGGCGATCCGGGCTCCGAGCAGTTCCTGTCCGAAATCGTCGGCGCGGCCGCGTATCCGGACCGCCACATGAGCATGGAGTCGATCTACGAATACGGTTCGCGGGCCGGCGTGTGGCGCATCCTGCGCGAATTCGAGAAGCGCGGGATGCCGCTGACGGTGTTCGGCGTCGGCATGGCGATCGAGCGTCACCCGGAACTCGCGCGCGCATTCGTCGAGCTCGGCCATGAGATCGCGTGTCACGGCTGGCGCTGGATCCACTATCAGAGCATGTCGCCGGAGCTCGAAGCCGAGCACATGCGGCTCGGGATGGAAGCGATCGAGCGTGTGACGGGCGTGCGTCCGCTCGGCTGGTATACCGGCCGCGACAGCCCCAATACGCACCGCCTGGTCGCGGAATACGGCGGCTTCCTGTACGACTCGGACAATTACGGCGACGACCTGCCGTTCTGGATGGACGTCGAAGTGTCGGGCGGCGGCACGTCGCCGCAACTGATCCTGCCGTACACGCTCGACACGAACGACATGCGCTTCGCGACGCCGCAGGGCTTCAACACGGGCGATCACTTCTTCGACTACCTGCGCGATGCGTTCGACGTGCTGTACGAAGAGGGCGACGAGGCGCCGAAGATGCTGTCGATCGGCATGCACTGCCGACTGCTCGGCCGGCCGGGCCGGTTCCGCGGGCTGCAGCGTTTCCTCGATCACATCGAGAAACACGATCGCGTATGGGTGACGCGCCGTGTCGATATCGCGCGTCACTGGCGCGAACATCATCCGTATCAGCCCAATCATCAAAACGAAGGGAAAGCATGAAGGCGATGCGCTACACGTTGAATCAACTCAATACGATGGCGCCGAGCGCATTTGTCGCGGCGCTGTCGGGCATCTTCGAACATTCGCCGTGGGTGGCCGAGGTCGCCGCGGGCGAGCGGCCGTTCGCGAGCATCGACGCGCTGCACACGACGATGTCGGGCGCGGTCGAAGGCTCCGGCGAAGTCCGCCAGCTCGCACTGATCAACGCTCACCCGGAGCTGGCCGGCAAGGCCGCCGTGCGCGGCGAGCTGACGGCCGAGTCGACGCGCGAGCAGAGCGGCGCGGGCCTCGGCCAGTGCACGCAGGAAGAGTTCGACAAGCTGCTGACGCTGAACCGCACGTATCGCGAGAAGTTCGGCTTCCCGTTCATCCTCGCGGTGCGCGGTTATGACCGGCACGGCATCATCGCGAATTTCGAGGCGCGCGTGAATCATTCGCGCACCGAGGAACTGCGCACGAGCCTCGACCAGATCTACCGGATCGCGCGCTTCCGTCTCGACGACCTGATCGACGCCTGACACCGCAATACGGCCTGCTGCGTCGCAGCGGCCTGATCGCATCACTGAAACAAGGAAACATCATGGCTGTTCCGCTTCTCGATCCCAACGCACCCGATTTCACGCGGCGCTATGTGAACCTCGCCGACCCGCGTCTCGGTGCGCAGGCGCTCGAGGCCAGCGACGATTTCTTCGCGCCGAAGGACCGGATGCTGAACCCCGAGCCGGCCGTCTTCATTCCCGGCAAGTACGACGACCACGGCAAGTGGATGGACGGCTGGGAAACGCGCCGCAAGCGCACGACGGGCTACGACTGGTGCATCGTCAAGCTCGCGCGCCCGGGCGTGATCAAGGGCTTCGACATCGATACGAGCCACTTCACCGGCAACTTCCCGCCGGCCGCGTCGATCGAGGCCGCTTTCGTGGCCGACGGCGCGCCGACGCATGCGACCGAGTGGGTCGAGATCGTGCCGTCGACGACGTTGCAGGGCAACAGCCATCACTACGTCGAAGCGAGCGACGCCCGGGCGTTCACGCACCTGCGCGTGAACATCTACCCGGACGGCGGCATCGCCCGCCTGCGCGTGTACGGCCAGCCGCAACTCGACTGGGCCGGCGCGAGCGCGACCGAGCAGTTCGATCTCGCGGCGATGGAAAACGGCGGTTATGTCGTGGCCGCGAACAACCAGCACTTCGGCGTCGCGTCGAACCTGCTGCTGCCGGGCCGCGGCGTGAACATGGGCGACGGCTGGGAAACCCGCCGCCGCCGCGAACCGGGCAACGACTGGGCGATCATCGCGCTCGCGCAGCCGGGCGTGATCCGCAAGATCGAAGTCGATACCGCTTTCTTCAAGGGCAACTTCCCGGACCGCTGTTCGATCCAGGCCGCCTACGTGTCGGGCGGCACCGACAGCTCGCTGATCACGCAGTCGATGTTCTGGCCGGTGCTGCTCGGCGAGCAGAAGCTGCAGATGGACAAGCAGCATTACTTCGAACAAGGCATCGCGTCGCTTGGCCCCGTCACGCACGTGCGACTGAACATCATTCCGGACGGCGGCGTGTCGCGCCTGCGTCTGTGGGGGACGCTCGACAAATGAAGACGCTTGTTATCGAAGCGCTGACCAAGGAGGCGTTCGCGCCGTTCGGCGATGTGATCGAAACGGAAGGGGCGAAGCAGATCCCGATCAACCTCGGCACGACGATCCGTTTTCACGATCTCGCGAAGGTCGATGTGACGGATGAAGACGGCCGTACGCTCGTCAACCTGTTTCGTGGCCAGCCGCGCACGCTGCCGTTCGAAGTGAAGATGCTCGAACGGCACCCGCTCGGCAGCCAGGCCTTCGTGCCGCTGAACGACCAGCCGTATCTCGTCGTCGTGGCGCCCGCGGGCGATCTCGATCCGGCGAAGATCCGCGCGTTCGTGACGAGCGGGTGGCAGGGCGTCAACTATGCGAAGGGCGTGTGGCATCACCCGCTGATCGCACTCGGCGGCGTCAGCGACTTTATCGTCGTCGATCGCGGCGGCGACGGCCTGAACCTCAACGAGCAGGATCTGCAGGAATCGCTGTGGCTCACCGATGAGGCGCTCACCGCGCTGACTGCCTGAGTCGCCGGCGTTTCGCCGCCAGCCTGTCGAAACCCGCGCACGTTGCGCGGGTTTTTTTATGCGCCGGCGCTGGTCGCGCGGTTCAGGTCGCCACGGCTTTGCGCGTGTCGCGCGAACCCTCGCCGTCGCGACGCCGGTTCGCGACCGGCGCATGCTGCGCCATCAGGTCGGCGATCCAGTCGACGAACACGCGCAGCTTCGCACTGACGTGCCGGTTCGGCGGAAACGCGACGTACATCGGCATCGGTTCGAGCCGCCATCGTTCGAACAGCGGCACCAGTTCGCCGCAGGCGCGATACGCGGCGGCCATGTAGTCGGGCAGCCACAGGATGCCCAGTCCGGCGAGGCCGGCCTCGAGATATGCGTTGCCGTCGTCGACCGCCAGCACGTAGCGCCCGCGCACGTTGACGTGCTCGCCGTCGCATTCCATCGCGAACGGCAGTGCCTTGCCGGTGCGCGCCCACAGGAAGCCGACGATCCGGTGCCGGGTGTCTTCCAGTTCGTCCGGATGCGAAGGCGTGCCGGCGCGCGCGAGATAGGCCGGCGACGCATACACGCCGAGCCGCAGGTCGCCGACGTGGCGCGCGACCAGCGACCGGTCGGTCGGCTCGCCGCCGCGCACGACGCAATCGACGTTTTCACCGATCACGTCCACCACGCGGTCGCTCACGCCCATGTCGAGCTGGATGTCCGGATGGCGCGCGTGGAACGCGGGCAGCGCGGGAATCAGGATCAGGCGCGCGAACGGGCTCGGCACGTCCACGCGCAGCCGCCCCCTGGGCGATGCGGACGCAACGGACAGGCTCGTTTCGGCGTCGTCCATGTCGGCAAGCAGCCGCACCACGCGGTCGTAGTACGCGGCGCCGTCGGCCGTGACGACGACCTTGCGCGTCGTGCGGTTGAACAGCTTCACGCGCAGCCGCGCTTCCAGTTGCTGCACCAGTTGCGTGACGGTGGTGCGGCTCATGTGCAGCGTCTCGGCCGCCTTCGTGAAGCTGCCGGCTTCCACCACGCGGGCGAACGCCTGCATTGCGTCGAATCGATCCATCGGGTCAGGGCTCCGCGTCGGTCGGAAATTGTTTGGGTCGCGCAAACAGTGTTGGACAGGGTTGCCCGTTTATCCGCCGGGCAACGGTCCTTAAAGTGCCTTCATCGTTGATGCAGGGGCGGCTTCGCCCCACTGACTGATGGAGGTGTTGGATGGCAAAGCGTAGCGTAGTTTTTCCGCCCGGTCGCCAGGCGCTGTATGACCGCAACCGCTATTCGCCGGCGCTGCGCTCGAACGGATTCCTGTTCGTGTCCGGGCAGGTCGGCAGCCGCGAGGACGGCTCGCCCGAGCCGGAACTGGACGCGCAGGTCCGCCGCGCGTTCGACAACCTGAATGCGGTGCTGCGCGCGGCCGGCTGTACGTTCGACGACGTCGTCGACGTGACGGTTTTCCTCGTCGATCCCGAAGCGACGTTTGAGCGGGTCTGGGCGATCGTCCCCGAATACTGGGGCGATGCGCCGCATCCGACGCTGACCGCCGTCGGCGTGACCTGGCTGTATGGGTTCCAGTTCGAGATCAAGGCGATCGCACGGCTGCCGGAGTCCGTCGAAGCGTGAGGTGACAACCAGCGCACCCGCGCTGCGTGGCGTCGGTGCGCTTCACGGCGCGACCAACGGCTCCCGTTCATACGCGCGATGCAGCAACGCGGCGAGCGACGGCGAATCGGGCAGCGTCGCCGTGCCGAACCGACGCACGGCGACACCGGGCGTCCACGAATTCATCACGACGGCGCCGGCCATCGACGGCAGGTCGGCCGGCGTCACCTCGCGCTCGTGCTGCGCCACGCCGAGGCTCGCCAGGTGCCGGCGCACGATGCGCATCGTGACGCCGCCGAGCATGCCCGCCACCGGCCACACGACCGCATCGCCGTCCCAGAACGCCAGATTCCAGATCGAGCCTTCGCTGATGCGCCCGTGGCGATCGGTGAACGCCGCGTCGTCGAAACCCTGCGCGACCGCGCGGCGCAGGAAGTGCGTCTTCGCGACTTCGCCGACATGCTTGATGTCGGGCAGCACGCGCTCGTATTCGAACAGCGCGAGATCGAGCGGGCCGGCCGGCCCCGACGACGGCGCGGCGGTGCGGACCAGCACGTCGAGCGCTTCGTCGTCGCGTGCCGCGACGAATTCCCCGGTCGTCGCATGCACGGTCGCCGTCAGCGACAGCGCCGACGGCGCGCGCTCGAGCGCGGCGCGCAGGAACGCGCGCATCCGGTCGTCGGGCAGCGCATGGCCGAACAGTGCATGCGATGCGTCGCGCAGCCGCGCGAGGTGCAGGTCGAGGCCGCGCACGCGGCCGTCGCGCACCTGCATCGCGGTGAAATGCGCATGGCCCGCGAACGCCAGCGCGGCGAGCGCGTCTGGCGGCGCGGTCACGCCGTTGAGCTGGGCGACGGACGGGAACGGGGCAGCGGTCATCGGCAAATCTCCGGGTTCGGCCGCGGGCACGGTGCGGCCCACGGCATCTTCAAGAAAGCCTATTGTTTGCCGATTGATGGCGTCATGAAAAACGAGTAGTTTTGGAACGGTCATCAAATTCTCTTTGAAGATCGATGGAACGCATGTGGCCCGGTACGCGCGCGCTGAGGACGTTCGATGCGGCGGCGCGGCACCTGAATTTCTCGCGGGCGGCCGACGAGGTCGGGCTGACGCCGGCGGCGGTCAGTCACCAGATCAAGGAAATCGAGGCGCAGCTCGGCATGGCGCTGTTCGTCCGCACGAGTCGCAGCATCCGGCTGACGCCGGCGGGCGTCGTGCTGGCCGGTGCGGCCGCCGATGCGCTGGCGGGCCTGCAGCGTGCGACCGCCCGGGCGCGTCGTATCGAGCGGGAGCAGACGGAACTTCGCGTGTCGGTCGGCGCGCGCTTTGCGACGCACTGGCTGCTGCCGCGCCTGCCGCGTTTCAGGGCCGCGCATCCGGCGCTCGAACTGACGTTCGACATCACCGACCGGTTGCGCGATTTCGACGACGACGACGTGGATGTCGCGATCCGCTTCGGCACCGGGCGCTATCGCGACGCGTGCGCGCAGCGCCTGTTCGGCACGTCGGTCGTCGCGGTCTGCAGCCCGGCGCTGCTGTCGGCCGGGCCGCCGTTTCGCGGGCCGCGCGACCTGCTGCGCCAGACCCTTTGCCACGTGGACTGCGAAGTCGATGGCGTGATCTGGCCGCGCTGGTCGGCATGGATGGCGGCGGCCGGCGTCGACGGTTTCGACGACAGCCGGTGCGTCGCGTTTCCGGATTCGAGCCATGTGGTGCAGGCCGTGACGGACGGCGCGGCGATTGGCCTCGCGGAGCCGCACATGATCGCGCGCGAACTCGCGGACGGGCGCATCGTGCGGCTGTTCGACGTGAGCGTCGCGCTGTCGCCCGATGTCGCGTATCACGTCGTGTATCCGGAGCGCGCGCAGGACGATCCACGCATCGTCGCGTTCCGCGGCTGGCTCGCGGACGAAGTCGCGACAGTGCACGTGTGACGCGATCGGCGCGCGTGCTATCTTGCCTGCATCGCCACCGCACGACGCCCGGTTCCGGGCGCGCCCCTCCGATGAGCCAACCTGAAAACGACCTCGCGATCCTGCTGCGCACGATGCAACCCGAACTGCATCCCGGTGCGTATGCCTTCGTATCGCTGCCGCCTGACGCAGATGTATCGTTATCCGAAACGATCGCGACCTTCCGCGAAACGGAAGGACTGACGGTCGTCGTCGATGAGGAAGCGGCCGCGCGTCGCGGCTGGCCCGTGCTGTTCCGTGCCGCGTGGATCACGCTGACCGTGCATTCCGACCTCGCGGCCGTCGGCCTCACGGCGGCGTTCGCGCGGGCGCTCGGCGCGGCCGGCATCAGCTGCAACGTGATGGCGGCCGCGTACCACGATCACATCTTCGTGCCGTTCGACGACGGCCCGCGCGCGCTCGATGCGCTCGTTGCGCTTCAGCGCGACGCGATGCACGGTTAGCGGGCGAGGGTTTCCGAACAGGCAAAAAAAACGGGCCCGTTACCGGGCCCGCGAACGGAAAGGATTGCGCCGGCAACCGGCGCACGGCGGCTTACTTGACCGCGCCACCCTCGAACCAGGCGGCGAGCTTGGTGCGCTCGTCGTCGGTCATGTGCGTGACGTTGCCGATCGGCATCGCCTTCAGGCGCACGGCCTGTTCGTAGATACGCTGCGCGTTCTTCGACACTTCGTCCGGCGTGTCGAACATCACGCCCGCGGGGGCGCTGCCCATCAGCGTCGGCTTCGCCGAGTGGCACTCGACGCAGCGCTGCTGCAGGATCGGCATGATGTCGTTGATCACGATCTTCGGCGCGTTCGCGGCTTGCGCTTCCGGTGCGACCGGCTTCGGCATCGTCCACACCAGCGCGCCCGACAGCAGTGCGACGCCGCCGATCGGCAGGTACCACAGCTGCTTGCCGCGGTGACGCATCACGAAGAACTGGCGGATCAGCGCGCCGGCCAGCATGATCAGCACGAGCACGACCCAGTTGAACTTGTTCGTGTACGTCATCGCATAGTGGTTCGACAGCATCGCGAACACGACCGGCAGCGTGAAGTACGTGTTGTGCACCGAGCGTTGCTTGCCGCGCTTGCCGTAGATCGGGTTCGGTTCTTCGCCCTTGAGCATCTTGTCGACCATCTTGCGCTGGCCGGGGATGATCACGAAGAACACGTTCGCCGACATGATCGTCGCGAGCATCGCGCCGACGATCAGGTAGGCGGCACGGCCCGAGAAGATGTGGCAGGCGAGGTAGGCCGCGACGACGACGTAGAGGCCGACGCAAATGCCGAGCACGCGGTCGTTGGTGCCGAGGATGCGGCACAGCGAGTCGTAGACGATCCAGCCGGCTGCGAGGAAGCCGAGCGCGGATGCCACGGCGACCACCGGGCCCATGTCGAGCACGCTCTTGTCGATCAGGTAGGTGTTCGGTGCGAGCAGGTACAGCACGAAGAACAGCGAGAAGCCCGACAGCCAGGTCGTGTACGACGGCCACTTCGACCAGTGCAGGTCATCCGGCATTTCCGGCGGGGCAACCGTGTACTTCTGCATGTTGTAGAAACCGCCGCCGTGGACGTGCCACAGCTCGCCGAACACACCGCGCTTGCGCTGGTTCGGGTCGGTCGGCGGTTTCAGGCTGTTGTCGAGCGCGACGAAATAGAACGACTCGCCGATCCACGCAATGGCGACGATGACGTGCAGCCATCGCAGCGCGAGGTTCAGCCAGTCGGTGATGAAGCCTTCCATGAAACTCCTCCAGACTCAGATCGTTTGTCTTTGATGTGGGCGCTGATACGTATGTCAGCTGCCGCGATAGGTGCTGTACGACCACGGCGACACGAGCAGCGGCACGTGGTAGTGCGAGCCGGTGTCGGCGATGCCGAAGCGCAGCACGACGCGGTCGACGAAACGGGGTTCGGGCACCTTCACGCCGAGCGACGCGAAGTAGTCGCCGGCATGGAACACGAGTTCGTATTCGCCGGCGGCGAGCGCGGCGCCTTCGAGCAGGGGTTCGTCGCAGCGGCCGTCGCTATTGGTCAGCACGGTCTTGATCGCGCGGCGCGATTCGCCGTCCAGCGCGTAGAGGTCGACCTTGATTGCGGCGCCGGGACGACCGTGCGCCGTATCGAGTACGTGGGTAGTGAGCTTTCCCATTCGCAATTGTCCTTGTGTGAATGCGAGGTTCGGCGGCGACTCGATCCATTGACTGTGCGGCGGATCGAGGCTCCACGTCACGTGGCTACATACCCGTCGGCGAAGTTGAAGCGAGCGCCGTGCAGGCATTGTAAAAAGGTTCCCCGCGCAAATACGGGCGCGATATCAAAGATAATGCGCCGCGCATGAGCGGCTGTCGACGGCACGCCGGATAGGGCTCTGGGCGTACGTTTCGGGTGCCTCGTGGGCCTGCGCGCGGCGTACCATATCGGAACCGTGAAACGCGGTATTCGGGATCGCGCATTGTGCGTGGCGCGCGCTTGGGCGATCCTCCCGCCGTGCGCGTCGGCCTGTGGCCGGCGCGTACCCCGAAGACGGCGAGCACGCCGGGTAACCGGGCCAGGGCGTTCGAACGGACGCAGGCACCGGGACGTGCCGCGATTCAGCGTTCGAACGGCTGTGTGACCGTCCCCAGGATTCAACCCTGGGGGCAGACCGACGCGGAGAACGCATGAACCTCGAGCAGCACGCTGGCGCACGCGCGCCGAACGCATCCCCATCCCGCCCGAAAACCCTGCTGGTCAAGCACGCCGACGTGCTCGTGACCATGGACGACACGCGCCGCGAGCTGCGTGACGCAGGGCTCTACATCGAAGACAACCGGATCGTCGCGGTCGGCCCGACCGCCGAGCTGCCCGACACGGCCGACGAAGTGCTCGACCTGCGCGGCCACCTCGTGATCCCGGGGCTCGTGAACACGCATCACCACATGTACCAGAGCCTCACGCGCGCGGTGCCGGCCGCGCAGAACGCCGAGCTGTTCGGCTGGCTCACGAACCTGTACCGGATCTGGGCGCACCTGACGCCCGAGATGATCGAGGTGTCGACGCTCACCGCGATGGCCGAGCTGCTGCAATCGGGTTGCACGACGTCGAGCGACCACCTGTACATCTACCCGAACGGCAGCCGGCTCGACGACAGCATCGGCGCCGCGCAGCGGATCGGCATGCGTTTTCACGCGAGCCGCGGCGCGATGAGCGTCGGCCAGCGCGACGGCGGGCTGCCGCCCGATTCGGTCGTCGAGCGCGAGCCGGACATCCTGCGCGACGCGCAGCGCCTGATCGAGACCTATCACGACGAAGGCCGCTACGCGATGCTGCGCGTGGTGGTGGCGCCGTGTTCGCCGTTCTCGGTGAGCCGCGAGTTGATGCGCGACGCGGCCGTGCTCGCGCGCGAGTACGGCGTGTCGCTGCACACGCACCTCGCGGAGAACGTCAACGACATCGCGTACAGCCGCGAGAAGTTCGGGATGACGCCCGCCGAATATGCGGAAGATCTCGGCTGGGTCGGCCACGACGTGTGGCATGCGCACTGCGTGCAGCTCGACGATGCGGGTATCGGCCTGTTCGCGCGCACCGGCACCGGCGTCGCGCATTGCCCGTGCTCGAACATGCGGCTCGCGTCGGGCATCGCGCCGGTGAAGAAGATGCGTCTCGCGGGCGTGCCGGTCGGCCTCGGCGTCGACGGCTCCGCGTCGAACGACGGCGCGCAGATGGTCGCGGAAGTACGGCAGGCGCTGCTGCTGCAGCGGGTCGGTTTCGGGCCCGATGCGATGACGGCGCGCGAAGCGCTCGAGATCGCGACGCTCGGCGGCGCGAAGGTGCTGAACCGTGACGATATCGGCGCGCTGAAGCCCGGCATGGCCGCGGACTTCGCCGCGTTCGACCTGCGCCAGCCGCTGTTCGCGGGCGCGCTGCACGATCCGGTCGCGGCGCTCGTGTTCTGCGCGCCGTCGCAGACGGCGTACACGGTGGTGAACGGGAAGGTGGTGGTGCGGGAAGGGCGACTGGCGACGCTCGATCTGCCGCCCGTCATCGAGCGCCATAACGCGCTCGCGCACGCGCTCGTCGAGGCATCGCGCTGAACGAACGCTGACGCCGTGCGGCGGCCGCCTTGCCGGGCGTGCCCGCCGTCGCCGCGCCGCGATGGCGCGGGCGGCGTGTGTCGTTATGCCTCGATCAGCGTACGGGTGGCTTCGGCGACGAGGCTGCGCAGCCAGCGCACTTCGTCGGAGTAGTGGCAGCGCTCGTGCCACAGCTGGTAGTACTGCATCGGCGGGAAGTCGAGCGGCGCCGGCACGACCGACAGCGGCAGGAACTTCGCGTAGTGATCGGCGAACAGGCGCGTCGTCGTGAAGATCAGGTCCGACTTCACGAGCACGTACGGCGCAAGGTTGAAGTACGGCAGCGTGACGACCACGTGGCGCTTGAGCCGTTCACGCGCGAGATGCACGTCGATCGCGCCGCGCTGGCCGACCGAGTACGGCGTCGGTGCGAGATGCGGCGCGTTCAGGTACTGGTCGAGCGTGAGCCCGCCGCGCTTCGCGAACGGGTGCGTGTTGCTCATCAGGCAGACGATTTCGTCGACGAACAGGTTCGACAGGTGCAGCTGCTCGGGCGGTTCGGGCCAGTTGCCGACGACGATGTCGAGCTTGCCGTCCTCCAGTGCGAGCTCGTAGTCGAATGCGGGGCCGAGCGAGTGGAACTCGAGCGTCGCGTTCGGCGCGGCCTGGCGGAAGCGTTCCACGACGGTCGGCACGAACAGCACGTTCAGGTAGTCGGGGCAGCCGATCCGGTAGCAGCGGATCGACGTGGCCGGGTCGAAGTTGTGCTGCTGGAACTTGATGCGCTCGATTTCACGCAGTGCGTTCTGCACGGGCTCGAGCAGGCGCAGCCCGTATTCGGTCGGCACCATGCCGGACTTGCCGCGTACGAGCAGCGGGTCGCCGGTGATGTCGCGCAGGCGCCGCAGTGCGGCACTGATCGCCGGTTGCGACTGGTTCAGTTTGACGGCCGCGCGCGTGACGCTGCGCTCCATCAACAAGGTGTGCAAGACGCGCAAGAGGTACGTGTCGATCGCCTCGCGTTGCTGACTCATGATATCTCCGTTTTATATGTCTGGGCTGATCGAGGGGCAGGGGGGATATATCGTTTTTAATATGAAGCTGGGCCAGCGTCAAGAGATGGATACCCGCAGGTACCCGCCGTTCAGGCCGCGACAAGGGGCCTGAACGGGGTGGAATGCAGGGTGCGGAGCGCGCGGTGCCGTCCGGATGCGCGTTGCGCGGATCCGGATCGCGGCGCGTGATGCAGCGTGCGGGTCAGTCGTCGATGCGCATGCCGACCTTCAGCGTGACCTGCCAATGAACGACCTGGTCGCCTTCGATGTGGCCGCGCGTTTCGGTCACCTGGAACCAGTGCAGGTTGTGCAGCGTCTTGCCGGCTTTCGAGATCGCATTGCGGATGGCATCGTCGCTCGATTGCCGCGACGAACCGGTCAGCTCGATCATCTTGTACACGTGGTCGCTCATGATGCGCTCCCTGGGATATCGACATATATCGTCGGTGCAGGTCGCGGTCCCGAAGCTGCGCCGCGCGTGCCCGGCTTCTTGAGTGATAGGTATGATGGGCGGCAAGTGCAACCCATATCGGAGACGAGGAATATCGTGGAAGTCGGATTTTGCGGACCGGGATTGATGGGCGCGCCGATGATTCGGCATTTGCTGGCGGCCGGGCATCGGGTCAGCGTGTGGAATCGCTCGCGCGACAAGGCCGAGGCGCTCGTGAAGGACGGCGCGCAGGTGGTCGGCACGCCGCGCGAACTGGCGGAACGCGTCGACACGGTATTCGTATGCGTGCTCGACGGCCGCGCGGTCGGCGACGTCGTGTTCGGCGAGCACGGGCTGCTCTCCGGCGACGCCGCTGCGCGGCGCCTGCAACGCATCGTCGATCACTCGAGCATTCCGCCCGCCGCAACCCGCGACTACGCGGCGCGCGCGGCCGCGCTCGGCACGGGCTGGGTCGATGCGCCCGTATCGGGCGGCGTGCCGGGCGCACAGGCCGGCACGCTCGCGGTGATGGCCGGCGGCCGCGCGGCCGATCTCGACGCGGTGCGGCCGCTGATCGGCACGTATGCGTCGCGCATCACGCACCTGGGCGACGCGGGCGCGGGCCAGACGGCGAAGCTGTGCAACCAGGCGATCGTCACCGCGACGGTGACCGCGATCGCCGAGGCCGTCGGTCTTGCGCAGGCGAACGGCATCGACGCCGCGCGCCTGGCCGAGGCGCTGGCCGGCGGCTGGGCCGATTCGGTGCTGCTGCAGACGTTCGTGCCGCGCATGACGTCGGGCGGCCACGCGCCGATCGGCGCGCTCAGCACGTTCCAGAAAGATGTCGATGCGATCGCCGACGCCGCGCGCGACACGGGCGCGGTGATGCCGGTATCGGCCACCGTGCAGCAGGTGCTGCGGCTCGGCGCCGCGCAGGGGCTCGCCGGTGCCGATTTCGCCGCGTTCATCGACATCGTGCGGCCCGGCAACGGGCGTCAGCAGGCGGGGTGACGCGCAAGCGAGGTGAGTAAACGGCAGATGGGCCACCCGGAGGCGGCCCATCGAATGGCTGGCGGATCAGCCGAGGGAGCGTGGCGTCGTGTCGCCGGCGTTCTGGCGACCGAGCCCGCCGCGCAGGCTCGCTTTCGTGCCTGCACCAAACTCGGGCAGGATGCGCGCGCGCGCCCGGCTCGCGAATACCAGGAAACCGAAACCGTTCGCTTCGTACCAGTATCCGCCGTTTTCGAGGCCGTCCAGCGGCTGCTCGAGCGCGTTGGCGATCGATTCGATGCAGCGCTTGCGCAGTTCGGCAATGGCCGGATAGGGCGGCTGTGCGCCGCGCACGCTGCACAGGAGCACGTCGAGACCGGGCAGCACATGCGCGTACAGGACGGGTTCGTCCTGCGCACGGGCGCGGGCAATCTTGGTGTCGAGCTGGGCAAACGGTTTCGAGTGGCGCAAAACCGCGAGGAATGACTCCTGGCCATCCTGTTGGGCACGCCGACGTTTTTTCGGGAAGGACATAAACACTCGCCTCAAAAACAATTGCAAGAAATGCGGCACTTTCATGCGACCCACTCCCGGCTATGTACGCCGCATGTCGATCCTTTATAGCACACGAAAATGCTGCATTCGTGCAGTACGACGATCAATGTCTCCCGTCGACCTGCTCGCCATGATCGACACAGCCAGCGTCTTGGCGCCCGTACTGTCGTTTAGTCTCCATCATAGACCTGCTTTCCCCGCGCGTGCATTCGCGCGTCACAAAAAAGTGAGATAGGCCGCATGCGGCGGTGCACGGCGCGCGCAATAAAAAGGCCCGCACGAGGCGGGCCTGGCGGGCGGGGCGCTTGGCGCTCAGCGCTGCTTGAGCGAATCGCGGATCTCGCGCAGCAGCACGGTGTCTTCCGGCGTCGCGGCCGGCGCGGCTTCGTCCGGCTTGCGCAGCTTGTTGATGAATTTCACCATCAGGAAAATGATGAACGCGAGGATGACGAAATTGATCGCGACCGTGATGAACGAGCCGTAACCGAACGCGGCGACACCGGCGGCCTGCAGGTCCTTGAACGAATCGGGATTACCCTTGAACGTCGGGGGGATGGTGCCGAGCAGAACGAACTTGTTCGAGAAATCCAGGCCGCCGGTCAGCACGCCGATGACCGGCATGATGAGATCTTTCACGATCGAGTCGACGATCTTCGAGAACGCGCCGCCGATGATCACGCCGACGGCGAGATCCATCACGTTGCCCTTGACGGCGAACTCCTTGAATTCCTTGATGATGCTCATGAGCGGCTTTCTCCTTGTTGGGGCGAAGGGAGGCGTGCCGCGACGCGCAGGGATGCATTGCGTCGAATGAGGGTCGGTGGCACGCCGATGGCCGCATGATAGCGAACGCTCCCCATTGCCGGTAGTCCATCTTGAAATGATTGACAAATCCGCGCGTCGGCGCGGCCGGCCATGCAGGGGAGCGGGGCGTGCGTTGCAGCGCGTCGCGTCGTGCGTCGACGCGCTGCGCAGGGTCAGGTGTTGTCGTCGGTCCAGCCGTCGTCGTTGCTGCCGAGATCGACGTTGCCGCTGCCGCCGTCGCTCCAGTTCGACGCGTCGCCGCGGCCGAGGTCGAAGCCCGGATCGGCATCCTGCCGGCGGCGCTCGCCGTCGACGATCACGTCGCGCTCGACCACGCGTTCGCGGCCGCCCGACATCGCCTCGCCGAGCAGCACGCCGGTCAGCAGCCCGCCCATCCCGCCGCCGAAACCGCCGCCGCCTTGCTGGATGACGACGGGCGGCTGCTGTTGCGGGTAAGGCTGCGGCGGATACGGCTGGCCCTGCGCGCCCGTCATGCGATCGGCTTCCTGCGCGTACACGGAGCCGCTGCCGTTTACCGGCGCCGCAGGTTGCGCGGCCGGGTCGGGGCGGCCTTCGACACGCGCCTTCACGCTTGCATGGCGCTGTTCGAGTTCATCGACGCGATACGGCGGCACCGGATTCTTGCCGTTCGACAGCGCCTCGACGAGCGTGCGTGCATCGGCCTCGAGCGCGTCGAGTTCGCCCGTGAGCGCTGCGGCGCCGGGCGCCGTCGACAGCTTCGCATCGAGTTTCAGCGGACGGATGTCGTTCAGCACGTCGGTCGCACGCTTGAGCTGCGTGCGGCGTTCGTCGTCGGCGCGGCCGTCGTCGGCCGTGCGCGCGCGGCGCAACGTCCAGCGCAGCACCAGCGCGATCACCGCGACGATCAGCCCGAGGCCGATCCACATGCCGGTCGACGGGCCGTGTTTTTCGGCGGGCGCGGCGGGTGCGAGCGACGGTTGCAGCGTGCCGGCCTGCGTGGCCGATGGCGCGTTGCCGCTCACGCGCGCGGCATCGGCACGGATGCGCGACTCGGTCTGCGCGAAGTGCGACGCGTCGGTGAAGCGCAGTTGCGGGTCGAGCGACTTCGCGCGCTGCAGTTGCGTGAGCGCATCGGACGCGCGGCCTTCGCGGTCCAGCACCTGCGCATACAGATAGCGCGCGTGCGCGTTGTTCGGATGGGCGTCGATGACTTGCGACAGCTGCGTGTCGGCTTGTTGCCAGTTGTGCTGTGCCATCGACTGCTCGATCTGCTGCAGCGACGGTACCGCGAACGCGGCGGACGACAGCAACATCAGCGAGAGGCCGAGTGCGGCGAGAGATTTCTTCATGGTCGAACCGGGCGCGGACGCCCGTCTCCTGACGATCGGTTCGCGCCGCGCGCCCGGGGCGGGCCGCGGCGCGGTGGCCGTTACTGCGCGGGCGTGTCGAGCTGCTTCTTCAGCGCGGCGAGGCGATCCTCGACCGACGGGCCCTTGTTCAGCGCAGCGAGCTTGTCGTCGAGCGCCTTGCCGCTCGACGTGTCGGCCGAATTGAGGCGCGCGTCCGAGCGTGCGTTCTGCAGTGCGACCTTGTCCTCGAGCTTCTGGAAATCCTCGGACAGGTTCTTGCCGCCGATGCCGCCCAAGGCGCTTGCCGCGACATCCTTCGCCTGTGCGATTTCCTGCTTGGCCTGCAGGATGTTCGAGCGCGCGTTCAGGTCGTTGCGGCGCTGGCGCATGTCGGCGATCTGCCCCTTCAGCTTGTCGACCGACGGTTCGAGCGTCGTCAGCTCGGCCGCGAGCGCGTCGCGCTCCGCTTCCGCGTTCGACTGCGCGGCGAGTGCCTCGCGTGCGAGTGCTTCGTCGCCGCCCTGCAGCGCGCGTTTCGCGCCGTCCTCGTACTTCTTCACCTTGTCGTCGGCCGCGTCGCGCTTGCTGCGCTGGGTCGCGACCTGTGCCTCGATCTCGATCAGCGAATTCTCGGCACGGCCGATGCTGTCGTCGAGCTCCCGCACGATCTGCCGTGCGTCGCGCGACGGATCCTGTACCGAATCGGCCGCATCGTTCAGCAGGCCTTTGATCGTGCGCGAAACAGAGTCGAAAAGCGACATGAAATCCTCCGTGATTAAAAGGCGCCGCGTCACCGCGGCAATGCCCGTCGCGAGCCGTTTGCGACCCGCGTGAGCCGGCGGATATTACACCACCGGTTCACTTAAATACGGCTTAAACGCGCGAGTTCAAGCGGCATGGGCATCAGGATGTCGAACCTTTCGCGATTGAAAGAAAATCGGCCGCGGACCCCGCATTGCGTGTCCATGATAGGCCGAGGAGGATGACAATACGTTCCGGAAATCACGGCATTGCGGGAATTTTTACAAAAAATCGCGAAGGGGCCCGGTCGATTTCATTAAAATGCGCTGTCACGTCGCGGGAACGGATCGCCGCGCGGCGGGGTCTGTCGACGTGACAGCCGCATCTCGATGCACCCACTCTGATTCATTCGCTTGCATTTCCGCATGCGTCCGAGGGCGCCACGTACGCCCGCCATTCCGACATGCCAATTATCAAACGACCGCCTTCTTCTTCCGACAGGAACGAACCCCACTACACGCTGCGCCGTTCGCCGTCCGGAGCCTATTACCCCGATGACGACGAACGCGACCCTCGCAACGACGACCGCCGCGCACAGCGCAGCGGCGGCGGCGGGGGCCGTCGCTCGTTCGGCTCGCGCGTCGCGCTGTGGTTCGCCGGCCTGTTCGTGACGCTGGCGATCGTCGGCGCGCTGATCGTCGGTTACGCGCTGGTCGTGATGGCGCCGCAGCTGCCGTCGCTCGATGCGCTGACCAACTACCAGCCGAAGGTGCCGCTGCGCGTGTTCACGGCCGATCACGTGCTGATCGGCGAGTTCGGCGAGGAGCGCCGCAGCCTCGTGCGCTTCCAGGACATTCCGGACGTGATGAAGAAGGCCGTGCTCGCGATCGAGGACTACCGCTTCTACGAGCACGGCGGCGTCGACTTCGTCGGCATCCTGCGGGCGGGTGTCGCCGACCTGATGCACGGCGGCGCGCGCCAGGGCGCGAGCACGATCACGATGCAGGTCGCGCGTAACTTCTTCCTGTCGAGCGAGAAGACCTACACGCGCAAGATCTACGAAATGCTGCTCGCGTACAAGATCGAGAAGGCCCTGACGAAGGACCAGATTCTCGAGCTGTACATGAACCAGATCTATCTCGGCCAGCGTTCGTACGGTTTCGCGGCCGCCGCGCGCGTGTATTTCGGCAAGGACCTGAAGGACATCACGCTCGCGGAAGCGGCGATGCTCGCGGGGCTGCCGAAGGCGCCGTCCGCGTATAACCCGGTCGTCAATCCGAAGCGCGCGAAGGTGCGCCAGGAATACATCCTGAAGCGCATGCTCGAGGTCGGCTACATCACGCAGCCGCAGTACGACGAAGCCGTGAAGGAAGAGATCCACGTGCGCACACCGGGCAACCAGTACGCGGTGCACGGTGAATACGTCGCCGAGATGGTGCGGCAGATGATGTACCAGCAGTACAAGGACGAAACCTATACGCGCGGGCTGACCGTCACGACGACGATCAACTCGGCCGACCAGGAGGCCGCATACCAGGCCGTGCGTCGCGGCATTCTCGACTACGAGCGCCGCCACGGTTATCGCGGCCCGGAAGCGTCGATCAACCTTCCCGCGGCCGGCGACGACCGCGACGAGGCGATCGACGACGCGCTCGCCGATCACCCGGACAACGGCGACCTGCAGTCGGCGGTCGTGCTGTCGGCCTCGCCGAACGCGGTCGAGGTGCAGTTCGTCGGCGGCGCGACGACGACGATCGGCCCGGCCGGGCTGCGCTTCGTGTCGGCCGCGCTTGGAGCCCGCGCGAACAACGCGCTGCGCATCAAGCCGGGCTCGATCGTGCGCGTGCTGAAGGACGGCAAGACGGGCTGGCAGGTCGTGCAGTTGCCGCAGGTCGAAGGCGCGCTCGTCGCGATCGCGCCGCAGGACGGCGCGATCCGCTCGCTCGTCGGCGGCTTCGACTTCAACAAGAGCAAGTTCAACCACGTGACGCAGGCATGGCGGCAGCCGGGCTCGTCGTTCAAGCCGTTCATCTACTCGGCCTCGCTCGACAAGGGCATGGGGCCGGCGACGATGATCAACGACGCGCCGCTGTACTTCCCGCCGAGCGTGCCGGGCGGCACCGCGTGGGAGCCGAAGGACGACGACCAGCCTGATGGTCCGATGACGATGCGCACGGGCCTGCAGCGTTCGAAGAACCTCGTGTCGATCCGGATCCTCGCGTCGATCGGTACGCAGTATGCGCAGCAGTACGTGACGCAGCGCTTCGGCTTCGATCCCGCGAAGACGCCGCCTTACCTGCCGATGGCGCTCGGCGCGGGCCTCGTGACGCCGCTGCAGCTCGCGACCGGTTATGCGGTGTTCGCGAACGGCGGCTACAAGGTCGACCCGTACCTGATCGCCGAAGTCGACGACGCGCGCGGCCAGGCACTGCAGAAGTCGCAGCCGGTGATCGCGGGCAGCACGGCGCCGCGCACGATCGAAGGCCGCAACGCGTACGTGATGAACAGCCTGCTGCATTCGGTCGCGACGGCCGGCACGGGCGCGGGTACCAATGCACTGGGCCGCAGCGACCTGCAAGGCAAGACGGGTACGACGAACGACGCGAAGGACGGCTGGTTCGCCGGCTACCAGCAGTCGCTCGTCGCGGTCGCGTGGATGGGCTTCGACCAGCCGAAGAGCCTCGGCAGCCGCGAATTCGGCGCGCAGCTCGCGTTGCCGATCTGGGTGAACTACATGCGCACCGCGCTGAACGGCGTGCCCGAGCAGCAGATGCCGATGCCGGACGGCCTGACCTCGCTCGACGGCGAGCTGTACTACGCCGATCGCACGCCGGGCAACGGCTTTGTCGCGAACGTCGACATCAACCCGGCCGAGAACGCGATCAGCGCGAACGACGCGCTCGGCTCGGCCGGCGCGGCAGGGCTCGCGCCGCCGCCCGTCACGGCGCAGGAGAAGCAGCAGATCATGGACATGTTCGAGAACAAGTAAGCGGTACGCCGCTGTTCCGGCATGCGACGGGCGCCTTCGGGCGCCCGTTTTTTTTGCTCATGGCCAAATTCGTCAGCAGCCAGACCGCAACAGGCGCATCGATACGCGTTCTCCGTGCATCGGGGCGCTGGCCCGTATCGCAAACGCTCACGTCGGTCGGCGCGACTAGCGCTTCAAATTGTCGTGATGTCGCAAGTACAGGTAGTCGCTGCAAACGAGGCCGAGCGTGGCAGGAAGTGTGACGGCACATATCCGGCCATCCGGACCGGTGGCCAGGGCAACAAGTGATAGACCGAGATTGACGATTACGCTCTGCAACGAAAGCCAGCGCGGATAGTAGGGCAGGCTGTCGTAACCGTGCCGTCCACGGAAACGGGTCAGGCGCCCGACAATGAACGTGCCGGCAAAACAGCTCGCACAAAGCACGAGGTATTCGGCAGTTCGATCTTGAGCGAGCAGCGCAAATGCAGCGATGATCGCAAGTTGTGCAGCGAACAATCGAACAATGGCCGTTTCGAGGAAGCGCCTGACCGGGATCAACATGGCATTCAGACAGAAAGGAGTTGAATGATTGCAGCGGAACCGCGCTGGAATTTTTTAGCGATTGGTATGCGTCCTTCAACTACAGACTGCTGGTCGCCTCCCAGAGCTGCTCGAACGAGACGCCGCGAGGGAAGAAATACGACCAGCCATGTTCCTGAATGCGATCGAGTACGTAGGCACCGGTAAGCCCACCGACAATTGGACCGTACAACATGCCGATCGCGCCACCGACTATTGCTCCGCCCAGCGTACCGACTCCCGGAACGACGGATCCTGCCGCGGCTCCAAATCCTGCACCGATTTCTGCCCCCAGATACTGTCCCGCCACGGTTCCAGCTACGCCGCCGGCAACGGTTCCGGCAAGTCCCGCCCCCGAAACTTGCGCTGTTTGCTGCTCGCTCAATGTGAACATGATTCAGGACTCCTTGACTAAATTGACGGAGATGCCGCTTGCCTCGAATGGCAAACGGCTTTGGTGATAATGAATCGCATTCTCATCGTGATCAACGCTGCGTACCCGCTCCGGAAGCGACAGTGGCGATTTTCTGCGGTGCCAACGACGCGAATCCGAGTCCGGTCGGTCCGGATGACCGCCTGCGGGATCTGGATGTGACGGGCAGATCAGCGCGCCATCCGTGCGGTCTCTTGATTGGTTTTTGACGATTGCTGGCGTGTGCTACGGCACGACGAAAACCGAACCAGGTCGACGCACACGTCGCAGCCAATGCCGCTCCATCCTTGAATGTTGCGAACCGTCACGGTCCGTCTGTAGACGATGGCCGACCGATCTTTACCGATCGTGGCTTGGGGAAACCAGAAGAATCAGAACGACGCGCAGGCCGGCACGACCGTCATGCCGACCGACTCCTGCCGGAATCGCGCCACATACGCTTGCCGGATCGCGGCGAGCCGCGCGCGTGTGTCGGGCGTATCGTCGGCGATGATACGGATCACGAAGCTGTCTTCGCGCGTGATCCCGCCGCTTGCGCGGTCGCGCCACTGGCCGTGCGTGTCCCAGTAGGTGAGGCCGTCGGGGAAACGCGGCGTGACCGTATCGGCGAGGAACGCCGTGCGTTCCGCATCGGTCACGGGGCCGCGCCCCGCGATGTCGCGCCCGAACAGCAGGTCGGCCTGCAGCATGCGGTTCTCGCCCGACTGCGTGCAGGCCGGCTGCGCGCCGACGACGGGCGAGGGCGGTGCCGCGCAGCCGGCGAGCAGCGCGATCGCCACGGCGCCGACCAGCGGCAGCACGCGGTGCCGCCACGTCGCAGCCCGTGCTTGCAGCGGCCGCATCTGCCCAATCTGCCCATTTCGCGTCGATCGACCTTCGCGCGCGCAAAACGCTGCGCGCTCAACCACTTGCGTGTTTGTCCGGCGGGTTATCAACAGGGCTGTCAACATAATCTGGGGATAACCCTAGGTTGGTCCACGTGTGCCCGCGCGGGGTCAGTGCCGCAGTTTCGCGTGCGCGAGATGCATGCCGAGCGTGCCCGGGTCGGTATTCGTGCCCGACAGCAGCACGCCGACGCGCTTGCCCTGCAGCGTCTCGCGCAGCGGGCCGAGCAGCGCGGCGAGCGCGGCCGCGCAGGCCGGTTCGACCGACAGTTTCAGGTGCGAGAACAGGAACAGCATCGCGTCGCGCAGCGCGTCGTCGGACACGGTGACGATGCGGTCGATGTGGCGTCGGCACAGCTGGTAGCTGTATTCCTCGGTATGCGGCGCCATCAGCGAATCGGCAATGGTCTGCATCGCGCTCATCTTGATCGTGTGATTCGCCGCGAAGCTGCGGCTCATCGCGTCGGCGCCTTCCGGCTCGACGCCGTACACGTGCACGCGCGGATTCGCGAGCCGCAGCGCGGTCGCCATGCCGGCCGCGAGCCCGCCGCCGCCGATCGGCACGATCACCGCGTCGAGGTCGGGGGTCTGCGTCGCCCATTCGTAACCGAGCGTCGCGGTGCCGAGTATCGTGTGATAGCCGTTGAACGGATGAATGAAGAAGCGGCCTTCCTCGGCCTCGATCCGTCGCACGAGATCGAACGCCTGCGACGCGCTGCCCGCGAGCACGACTTCCGCGCGGTACTGCTTGCACTGCGCGATGCGCGTCGAGTTCGCGGTATGGAACATCACGACCTTCGCGCTGCTGCCGAGCCGCATCGCCGCATACGCGACGGCCGCCGCGTGATTGCCGGCCGACACGCAGGTGACGCCGGCGTCCTTGCGCGCCTCGTCGAGCGCGAGCAGGTGCGTGAATGCGCCGCGTGCCTTGAAGCTGCCGCTCACCTGCAGCAGTTCGAACTTGAAGTTGACGTGCGTACCCTCGAGGGACGGCAGGTCGGCGCGTTCGAACACGGGCGTGCGCGCGACCCAGGGCGACAACGCAAAATGCTGCGCGGCGATTTCGTCGAGCGTCGGAATCGGCTCGCCGTCGATCGTCGTATGGGCATTGCGCTGTTGTTCAGTCGACATGGCGTGGCGGGTGGCGGAGTGGGCCAGCCCGCACACGCGGGCCGGCGTGGCGGGAGGCAGTCAGTGCGCGTCGACCGACATGCTGCGGATGAACTTGCGCAGGAACTGCTCGCAGCCGGCGAGCTGCGCGAGCTCGACATACTCGTTCGGCTTGTGCGCCTGCTCGATGTTGCCGGGCCCGCAGACGACGCTCGGGATGCCCGCGCGTGCGAACAGGCCGGCCTCGGTGCCGTACGCGACCTTGCGCTTGTCCTGGTCGGCCGTCAGCGCGCGCACCAGCTGCGTGATCGCGGCCTGTTCGGTCGCGTCGAGGCCGGGCGCCGCGGCGATCTTCGAGAACTCGATCGCGGCATTCGGATGCTCGCGGCGCATCTGCGGCAGCAGCGTTTCGTGCGCATACGCTTCGATGCGCGTGAAGATCTGCTCGGGATCGAGCGTCGGCAGGTTGCGGAACTCGAAGTCGAACCGGCATTCGGCCGGCACCGTGTTGATCGCGTTGCCGCCCTGGATCGTGCTCGTCTGCGCGGTCGTGAACGGCACGTCGTACAGCTCGTCGAACGGGCCTTCGGCGCGGAAGCGCTCGGCGAGGTCGCGGATGTGGCAGATGAGGCGCGCCGCGTACTCGATCGCGTTCAGCCCCTTCGGCGTCAGCGACGAGTGCGCCGCGTGGCCGCGCACGCAGCAGCGGTACGCGTTGATGCCCTTGTGCGCGATGATCGGCCGCATGCTGGTCGGCTCGCCGACGATGCAGCCGGACGGTTGCACGCCGCGCTTGACGAGGTCGGCGATCATCAGCGGTGCGCCCGCACAGCCGATTTCCTCGTCGTAGGACAGCGCGAAATGGATCGGCTGCGCGAGTTTGGTCGCCTGCATCTCGGGCAACAGTGCCAGCGCCGTGCCGATGAAGCCCTTCATGTCGCAGGTGCCGCGGCCGTACAGGCGGCCGTCGCGGATCTCCGGCGCGAACGGGTTGCTGTCCCATTGCTGGCCGTCGACCGGCACGACGTCGGTGTGGCCTGACAGCACGATGCCGCCGTTCGTCGAGCCGTCGTGCGCGGGCACGGTTGCGAACAGGTTGGCCCAGCCCTCGCGCGGATCGTGCGTGATCGTTGACGCGATGCCCTTCGCGGCGAGCGCGTCGCGCACCGTTTCGATCAGACCGAGATTCGGCACGCGGCTCGTCGTGTCCATCGATACCAGTTGCTTGACCCAGGGCAGGCAAACGAGCGATGCGTCGCCTTGGGGTGCGGCGGACGGCGCGGTCGCGTCGAGAGTGGACATGGCAAAACTCCGTCTGATGAATGGGAAAATCATACTCAAAAACGCGCCGGGCCGCCCGCGCCGGGCGCGGTGCGGTGCAGCATCGCCGCGGCCGTCAGCGTGCCGCGGCCGCCGCACCCTGCTTCGGGCCGAGCGCGCGCAGCGTTTCCTTGATCGTCGACACGCGGATCGCGAGATCGGGCGAGCGCGTCTCGATGCGCAGCTTGTCCTGGCCCGCGAGCTTGATGTGCCGGTGCTTCTGCACCATCTCGATGATCCGCATCGGATCGATCGGCGGGTTCGGCTCGAACTGCAGCCCGATCGCGACTTCGCTCGCGTCGATCTTCACGATGCCGAGCGGCTTCGCGGCGATGCGCAGCCGGTGCGTCTCGACCAGCGCGTGCGCCTGCGGCGGCAGCTTGCCGAAACGGTCGATCAGTTCCTCCTGGATGCCGTCGATCGAGTCGCCGTGCTCGCAGTTCGCGAGGCGCTTGTACAGCGACAGCCGTTCCTGCACGTCCGCGCAGTAGTCGGCCGGCAGGATCGCGGGCGCATGCAGGTTGATTTCCGTCGTCGCGGCGAGCGGCGCGGTGAGGTCGGGCTCCTTACCGTTCTTCAGCGCCTTCACCGCGTCGTTCAGCATGTCCGTATAGAGCTGGAAGCCGATCTCGTGGATCTCGCCCGACTGCTTGTCGCCGAGCACTTCGCCGGTGCCGCGGATCTCGAGGTCGTGCATCGCGAGATAGAAGCCCGAACCGAGTTCCTCCATCTGCTGAATCGCCTCGAGCCGGCGCTGCGCCTGCTTGGTCAGCGCCTGCGGATCGTGGACCAGCAGGTACGCGTAGGCCTGGTGATGCGAGCGGCCAACGCGGCCGCGCAGCTGGTGGAGCTGCGCGAGGCCGAACTTGTCCGAGCGTTGCATGATGATCGTGTTCGCGCTCGGCACGTCGATGCCGGTCTCGATGATGGTCGTGCACAGCAGCACGTTCGCGCGCTGCGCGACGAAATCGCGCATCACGCGTTCGAGCTCGCGCTCGTGCATCTGGCCGTGCGCGATCACGATGCGCGCTTCGGGCACGAGCGCCTCGAGCATCGCCTTGCGGTTCTCGATCGTCTCGACCTCGTTGTGCAGGAAATACACCTGGCCGCCGCGCTTGAGCTCGCGCAGCATCGCCTCGCGGATCACGCTTTCCTCCTCGCGGCGCACGAAGGTCTTGATCGCGAGCCGCTTCTGCGGCGCGGTCGCGATCACCGAGAAATCGCGCAGCCCTTCGAGCGCCATCCCGAGCGTGCGCGGAATCGGCGTCGCGGTGAGCGTCAGCACGTCGACTTCCGCGCGCAGCGCCTTCAGCGCTTCCTTCTGGCGCACGCCGAAACGGTGTTCCTCGTCGATGATCACGAGGCCGAGGCGCTTGAACTGCACGTCCGACGACAGCAGCTTGTGCGTGCCGATCACGATGTCGACGGTGCCTTCGTTGATCTGCGCGATCGCCGTGTTCACTTCCTTCGTGGTCTTGAAGCGCGACAGCTCGACGATCCGCACGGGCCAGTCCGCGAAGCGGTCGACGAAGGTCTGCGTGTGCTGCTCGGCGAGCAGCGTCGTGGGCGACAGCAGCGCGACCTGCTTGCCGCCCATCACCGCGATGAACGCGGCGCGCAGCGCGACCTCGGTCTTGCCGAAGCCGACGTCGCCGCACACGAGGCGATCCATCGGCTTGCCGCTCGTCATGTCGCCGATCACGGCGGCGATCGCCGCGGCCTGGTCGGGCGTTTCCTCGAAGCCGAAGCTTTCCGCGAATTTCACGTAGTCGCGCGGGTCGAGCGCGAACGCATGGCCTTCGCGGGCCGCGCGGCGCGCGTACAGGTTCAGCAGCTCGGCGGCCGTATCGCGGATCTGCTGCGCGGCCTTGCGCTTCGCGCGCTCCCACTGGCCGGAACCGAGCGCGTGCAGCGGTGCGCTGTCGGGATCGGCGCCGCTGTAGCGCGAGATCACGTGCAATTGTGCGACGGGCACGTAGAGCTTGCTCTCGCCCGAGTATTCGAGATGCAGGAATTCGGTGTCGCCTTCGCCGAGATCCATCGACACGAGGCCCATGTAGCGGCCGATGCCGTGCTGCGCGTGGACGACCGGGTCGCCGACCTTCAGCTCCGACAGGTCGCGCACCATCGCGTCGACGTTGCTGGCCTGTTCCTGCCGGCGGCGGCCCGCGCGGCGGCCGAGCGCGCCGTACAGCTCGGTTTCGGTGACGATCGCGTAGCCTTCGCCCGGCACCGAGAAACCGCTCGACAGCGGCGCGACGCCGAGCGCGAAACGTTCGTCGCTCGCGAGCCAGCCCGCGAAGTGATCGTTCGATACGGGGCGCAGGTGATGCTCGGCGAGCAGCTGCAGGATCGTTTCGCGGCGGCCGGCCGACTCGACGGTCAGCAGTACGCGCTTGCCCGACGATTCGACGAACGTGCGCAGCGACGCGAGCGGATCGTCCGCATGGCGGTCGACGGTGAGCTCGGGCAGCCCCGTCGCCCAACCACCGGCCGGTTGCGCGGGCAGCACGACGCGCGCGAACGGCTTCGCGAACGTGAAGAAATCCTCGTCGGACAGGAACAGGCGCTGCGGCTCGAGGATCGGCCGCTCGCGATCGTGCGACAGGAACGCGTGGCGCTGCTTCGTGTCGGCCGTGAAGCGGCGGATCGACGCTTCGAGATCGCCGGCGAACACGAGGTGCGCGTCCTGCGGCAGGTAGTGGAACAGCGTGGCCGTCTCGTCGAAGAAGAGCGGCAGGTAATACTCGATGCCGGCCGACGGCACGCCGTTGCCGATGTCCTTGTAGATCGGCGCGCGGCTCGGGTCGCCTTCGAAGGTCTCGCGCCAGCGGCTGCGGAAGGCCGTGCGCGCGGCTTCGTCGAACGGAAACTCGCGGCCGGGCAGCAGCCGCACGTCGCGCACCGGGTAGAGGCTGCGCTGCGTGTCGGGATCGAACGCGCGGATCGAGTCGACCTGGTCGTCGAACAGGTCGATCCGGTACGGCAGCGGCGAACCCATCGGATACAGGTCGATCAGCGAGCCGCGTACGCAGTATTCGCCGGGCCGCACGACCTGGCTCACGTGCTCGTAGCCGGCCAGCGTGAGCTGCGCCTTCAGCTTCGCCTCGTCGAGCCGCTCGCCCTGCGCGAACGCGAACGTGTACGCGGCCATGAACGACGCGGGCGGCATCCGGTACAGCGCGGTGGTGGCGGGCACCAGCAGGATGTCGCAGCGGCCCTCGCCGAGGTCGTGCAGCGTCGCGAGACGCTCCGACACGAGGTCCTGGTGCGGCGAGAACGTGTCGTACGGCAGCGTTTCCCAGTCAGGCAGCAGGCGCACGCGTGCGTCGGGCGAGAAATAGGGGATTTCCTGCGAAAGCCGCTGGGCGTCGACCGCGTTCGCGCAGATTACGGCGAGGAGCGGCACGTCCGGGCGGTTGTCGGCGAGATAACGGGCGATGGCGAGCGCGTCGGCGGAGCCATGCGCGCCGTCGAAGGCAAAGCGCTGGCCGGGTTTGACGCGCGCTACGGGCGAGGCGGACGGGGTGGAAGCGTTATCTGGCATAGGGACGGCAGGGGTGGCGTGCACGGGCGCAGCGCGGTGCGCCGGTCGAGACGAAAGACCTATTATAAAATCCGCTTCTCGATTTCATCTTTCCGGCGTTTTCCTTTCGTGACTCCCCGACTTTTCGCCCTGATTCCCTGTGCCGGCACGGGCAGCCGTTCCGGTTCGGCCGTGCCGAAGCAATACCGCACGGTGGCCGGCCGCGCGCTCCTGCATTACACGCTCGCCGCGTTCGACGCGTGCAGCGAATTCGCGCAGACGCTCGTCGTCCTCGCGCCCGACGACTCCCATTTCGACGCGCGCCGCTTCGCGGGCCTGCGCTTCGCGGTGCGCCGCTGCGGCGGCGGCTCGCGGCAGGCGTCGGTGCTGAACGGGCTGCTCGAGCTGGGCGAATTCGGCGCGACCGATCACGACTGGGTGCTCGTGCACGACGCCGCGCGCCCGGGCATCACGCCGGAGCTGATCCGCACGCTCGTCGCGACGCTGAAGGACGATCCGGTCGGCGGCATCGTCGCGCTACCGGTGGCCGATACGCTCAAGCGCGTGCCGGCCGGCGGCGACGCGATCGCGCGCACCGAGTCGCGCGACGCGCTGTGGCAGGCGCAGACGCCGCAGATGTTCCGCATCGGCATGCTGCGCGAGGCGATCCTGCGCGCGCAGCGCGAAGGGCACGACCTGACCGACGAAGCGAGCGCGATCGAATGGGCCGGCCATACGCCGCGCGTCGTGCAGGGCAGCCTGCGCAATTTCAAGGTCACGTACCCGGAAGACTTCGCGCTCGCGGAAGCGATCCTCGCGCGCCCCGCGAACGCTTCCTGACTTTTACCCCATCTCAATCGGAACACGCATGGATTTCAGAATCGGACAAGGCTACGACGTGCACCAGCTCGTCCCGGGGCGCTCCCTCATCATCGGCGGCGTGACGATTCCGTACGAGCGCGGCCTGCTCGGCCACTCGGACGCGGACGTGCTGCTGCACGCGATTACCGACGCGCTGTTCGGCGCGGCCGCACTCGGCGACATCGGCCGTCATTTCTCCGACACGGACGCGGCGTTCAAGGGCGCGGACAGTCGCGTGCTGCTGCGCGAGTGCGCCGCACGGGTCAAGGCGGCCGGCTTCACGATCCAGAACGTCGACAGCACCGTGATCGCGCAGGCGCCGAAGCTCGCGCCGCACATCGACGGCATGCGCGCGAACATCGCGGCCGATCTCGGGCTGCCGCTCGATCGCGTGAACGTGAAGGCGAAGACCAACGAGAAGCTCGGCTATCTCGGCCGCGGCGACGGGATCGAGGCGCAGGCCGCCGCGTTGCTCGTGAAGCAGGGCGGCTGACGCCCGGCCGTCGCGGTGCGCGGTTCGCTCCGCGCGCCGTGGTGCGGAAATGAAAAATGCCACGCTTTAGCGTGGCATTTTCGTTTGCAGCGGCGGTCGCGCGGCGCAACCGCTCATGCGGCGATTCACTCGCCTTCGGCGGCGATCACCTGCGCGGCGGCGTTGATCACCGACGCGATGCGGCCGACGTCGCGCAGTTGCGTGACGGTCATCCCTTGCTCGTTCTTCAGCAGCGCATAGTGCGACTTCACGCAGAAGTGGCACTTGCCGACGATCGACGCGGCGAGCGCGTACATCTCGAACTTGCGCTTGTCGACGCCGCCGTGCGTCGCATACGCGCCCATCCGCAGCTCGGCGCGCTGCGTCTTCAGGTCGGCGTCGTCGGCCATCTCGACATACGGATACCAGGTGTTGTTCATCCCCATCAGCGCGGCCGCCGTCAGCACGGCGTTCGTCTCTTCGGGCGACAGCACGCCGGCCTCGCGGATCGTCTTCACGAGCACGCTGCTCTTCGCCGCGATCGCCGCTGCCAGCGCGACGCCGACCGCGTCCGTGCCTTCGAGCGACGAGCGCGAGATCGTGCCGTCGAGGTTCAGGCGAATGTCCTTCGCGTAGTCGGGAATACGTGCCTTAATCGAATCGATGAATTCCATTGATATCTCCTATGGGTTGGCCGTTAAAAAAGCCCGCAGGCAGGACGTGCGCCGCGGGCTTCGTGCATCGATGCGCTTACAGCGTTGCGCCGCCGACTGCACGGTTGCACGGGCACAGTTCGTCCGTTTGCAGGCCGTCCAGAATACGCAGGACTTCTGCCGGGCTACGGCCGACGTTCAGGTTGTTCACCGAAACGTGCTGGATCGTGTTGTCCGGATCGATGATGAACGTTGCACGCAGGGCCACGCCGGCTTCCTTGTCGCGCACGCCGAGCTGGTCGATCAGCTCGCCCTTGACGTCGCCGAACGCGTAGTGGTTCAGCTTGTCCAGGTCCTTGTGCTCACGGCGCCATGCGAGCTTGACGAATTCGTTGTCCGAGCTGCCGCCGAGCAGGACGGCGTCGCGCTCTTCGAACTGCTTCGTGAGCTTCGCGAACTCGACGATTTCCGTCGGGCACACGAACGTGAAATCCTTCGGATAGAAGTAGATGATCTTCCACTTGCCCGGGAACGACGCTTCGGTGACGGTCTCGAACGCCGACTGGCCGTTTTCCTCGTGATGATTGAAGCCCGGCTTCGCGGCTACGACGGTGAAAGCTTCGAGTTTATCGCCCACGGTTTTCATGCGGATACTCCTGTATGAGTTGGGAAGAAGACTGAGTCAAGCTACCTCGGTGCTGCAACGCTGATGTGACAGCATGGGGATAACTCTAACACTATTAATAAAACACTTCAATAGATTTTGACTAACGATCTTCATAGTTTTTTTCAACTGGATCGATAGTGTGAAGTGCGGGCGGTGTGGGCGGTGTGGGCGAGCGCGTCACGCGGTCGCACGCGCCTTGCCGGCGCCGGGGAATTCGACCGTGACTTCGAGGCCCGCTTCGGGGTTGCGGTTGCGCAGGCGCAGCGCGCCGCGATAGCGGCCGACGAGCCGCAGCACGATCGCCATCCCGAGGCCCGTGCCGTCCGCCTTGGTGCGCGCGGTGTCGACGCGGTAGAACGGTCGCATCACGAGCGGCAGCTGATCCTCGGGGATGCCGGGGCCTTCGTCGCTCACCGACAGCTCGACGCGCGCGTGCGACACGCGCGTCTCGAGCGTGATGCGCGAGATGCCGTCCTGCTTGCTCTGGCCGTACTTGCGTGCGTTCTCGACGAGGTTGCCGATCACGCGGCGCATGTCGGTCTCGTCGGCTTCGATGATCGCGCTCGGCGCGAGCCGCGTACGGATCTCGACGCCGTCCTCGCCCGACACGCGCGCGGCGACTTCCTGAGCGATCGACGACAGGTCGACGGGCTCGGGCCTGCGCTGCGACGGGCGCGCGTAGTCGATGAAGGCCGCGATGATGCGGTCCATCTGCTCGATGTCGTCGACCATCGCGTCCTTGGTCGCCTGGTCGGACGGGCTCATCTCGGTTTCGAGGCGCAGCCGCGCGAGCGGCGTGCGCAGGTCGTGCGAGATGCCCGCGAGCATCAGCGCGCGGTCGGCCTCGAGCTGTTCGAGGTCGCGCACCATCTGGTTGAAGCTGCGGTTGGTGTCGGCCGCGACGCCCATCCCGCGCTCGGGCAGCCGCTCGGGCGTCTGGCCCGAACCGATCTGGCGCGCGGCGAGCGCCAGCCGCGCGAACGGCCGGTTCACGAGGCTCGTGATGAACGCGGAGCCGAATAATGACAGCGCGAGCGCGAACAGCCCCCAGCCGGCCCACTGCAGGCCCGTGACGTTGTCGAGCTGGTCGCGGTCGAGCGCGACCCAGTAATCGTCGTCGTCGATCTTGAAGCTGATCCACACGCCGGGAATGTCGTTGACCGACTGCGCGATCACAGTGTCGTCGCCGAGGCGGCTGCGGATGTCGTGTTCGATCAGGCGGTTCAGCGATTCGTCGGGCTGCAGCTTGAACTTGTCGGTTTTCTCGCGCGGGTAAACGCGCACGCCCTCGTTGCTCTCGAGATCCTGCAGCAGCGCGCGCCGCAGATCGGGATCGGAATAGAGCAGGGCGGTGCGCGTGAGCTTCACGATCGCGACGAGCTGCAGCGCGACGCGCTGCGCACGCGGCTCGCGCTCGATGACGCGAAAGCTCTGGAACCACGCGGCGAGACTGACCGAGATCAGCAGCGCGATCAGCAGGAAGGTGCGCCAGAACAGCCCGCCGAACGCGAGCTGCAGGAGGCGCCGGTCAATACGCATGGGACGGGCCGTGGGGGGCGAAACCGGAAAAGAAAAAGATCAGGCGGCGCCGTCCGGGATGAACACGTAGCCGAGGCCCCAGACGGTCTGGATGAAACGCGGGCTGCCCGGATCCGGTTCGATCAGCTTGCGCAGGCGCGAAATCTGCACGTCGAGGCTGCGGTCGAACACTTCGTATTCACGGCCGCGCGCGAGCTCCATCAGCTTCTCGCGCGACAGCGGCTGGCGCGGATGGCGTGCGAACACCTTCAGCACCGAGAATTCGCCGGTCGTCAGCGGAATTTCCTGGCCGGACTTCGTCAGCGTGCGCGTTGCGAGGTTCAGCGAGAACTCGCCGAACTCGAACACCTCGGTGGTTTCCGACGGCGCGCCCGGCAGTTCGGCCGGCGCCTGGCGGCGCAGCACCGCATGAATGCGCGCGACGAGCTCGCGCGGGTTGAACGGCTTCGGCAGGTAATCGTCGGCGCCCATCTCGAGGCCGACGATGCGATCGACATCCTCGCCCTTCGCGGTGAGCATGATGATCGGCGTGCGGTCGTTGCTGCCGCGCAGGCGGCGGCAGATCGACAGGCCGTCTTCGCCGGGGAGCATCAGGTCGAGCACGAGCAGGTCGAAACGCTCGCGTACCCAGAGCTTGTTCATCGCGGTCGCGTTTTCCGCGACATATACGTTGAAACCCTGCTCGCCGAGATAGCGGCGCAGCAGATCGCGCAGGCGCGGGTCGTCGTCGACGACGAGAATCTTGGAGGGGTTTTTCGTTTCCATGATCGGCATCTTATCGCGAATGGGAATTGACGCACGGCCACGTATTTTCGTGCGTTACAGTCAGTTACAAAATTTACCCGTAGTGTCGCGCAGAGTAAAGGCAGGCTATAGAGATTCCTTTACTCGAAGCTGAAATTCGGTAGATACTCCCCAGCACTCCATCTTTCATCTTTGCACACCCGATTTCCGCAGGGTTTTTCAAGTACCAGAGGTAGCCGGTTGCCGCGTGACGAAGGGAACAAATCGACCAAAGAAGCGAGGACGGTCATGCGATCTGTCCGGATTGCACTGATGCTGACGATCGCGCTCGCCGGTCCGTATGCGTCGAACTTCGCGTATGCGCAACGTCCCGAGCAGGGCGCCCCGTCGCGCAAGCCGCCGCGCGGCAAGGCGCCGCAGCCCGATCGTCCCGCCGAGATGACGGTCCGTTCCGCCGTGCCTCCCGATCTCGAACAGCGCCGCCGTGACGGGCATATGACGCCCGAAGAACGTCACCTCTTGCGCCAGCACATCGAAGACGCCGTTCGCGAGTTGTACAAGCGCTGACACGCGCCGTCTTTCGTATTGCGCGGAAAATCCCGCGCGGAAAAAATTCGTAGCAATTTTTCCGTCAACTTTCGCCTGTCGAATGCCGTTGTATCGGCATCCGCACCGCCGGTGCGTTCCGGGAGTCCATGACGATGAAAGCGAACGCTGCCGTACCGGTGCCGTCGCCCGCTATGCAGTCGCCGCTCGACGCCGACGATGCGTTGTTTTTCCTGAGCCGCACCGGTTTTTCTCCCGCGCCCGCCGATGTCGCGCGCGTCGTCGGCATGACGCGCGCGCAGGTCGTTGCCGACACGCTCGGCAATGTTCGCCGCGAACCCGTCACGACCTGGCCGGACTGGATCGGCACGTTGCCGCCGACGCGCGCGCAGCGCCAGGCGCTGACGCCCGACATGCGGCGCGACGAACAGAACGAGCGCAATCGCCGCTACGATGCGTTGCGCGCGGCCTGGGTCAACGAGATGGTCGTCACGCCGTCGCCGCTGACCGAGCGCATGACGCTGTTCTGGCACGGGCACTTCACGTCGGGGCAGGACAAGGTGCCTTACCCGCAGACGATGGCCGCGCAGAACGCGCTGTTTCGCAGCGACGCGCTCGGCAACTTCGGCACGCTGCTGCACGCGGTCGCGAAGGATCCGGCGATGCTGCAGTATCTCGACGGCGCGAGCAATCGGAAGGGGCGCCCGAACGAGAACTTCGCGCGTGAGGTGATGGAGCTGTTCACGCTCGGTGAAGGACACTACACGCAATACGACGTGACCGAAGCCGCGCGCGCGATGACGGGCTGGACGGTCGATCCCGATACGCTGCGCTTTCAGGTGCGGCCGGATCTGCACGACGCGGGCATCAAGACGATTCTCGGGGAAACGGGGCCGTTCGACGGCGACGCCTTTCTCGACATCCTGCTGAAGCGGCCGGGCACCGCGCGCTTCATCGTCGGCAAGCTGTGGCGCGAGTTCGTGTCCGATACGCCCGACGCAAGCGCGCTCGATGCGGTGGCCGACCGGTTTCGTGCGAGCGGCTACGACATTCGCGCGGCGCTCGCCGCGCTGTGGTCGACCGACGCGTTCTGGGATCCGCGCAACCGCGGCGTGCTCGTCAAGTCGCCGGCCGAGTTCGTCGTCGGGTCGGTGCGGCTGTTCGACGTCGCCTACGGCGATCCGCAGATGCTCGCGAACACCGTGCGCACGCTCGGGCAGAACCTGTTCTATCCGCCGAACGTGAAGGGCTGGCCCGGTGGCGCGTTATGGATCAACAGCACCACGCTGCTCGCGCGCAAGCAGTTCGTCGAGCAACTGTTCCGCGCGACGGAGACGGCCGGCATGCGGCCGCCCGCTCCCGCAATGGCGCCGCCGCCGAATGCCCGTGCGCACGCGATGCCGGTGGCCGACACCGCATCCGCCGCCGGCATGCGCGGGCCGGCCAAGCCCGCGCGCGCCGGCCTGCGCTTCGATCTCGAGCGCTGGCTTGCGCAATATCGCGCGCGGCCGCAGGCGATCGCGGGATTGTCGACCGAGCTGCAGTTGCAGCACGCGGTGCTGCAACTTTCGCCGGTCGCGGCGATCGACACGGATTCGACCGGCAGCGCGTATCTCGAAGCGCTGCTGATGGATCCGGCCTATCAACTGAAATGATGCAAACGACGACGAATCGGGGAGCCGGTGCGGCAAACGTGCCGGGCGGCGAACCAAAGGATGCGCGATGAACCGACGTGATTTTCTGACGCTGACGGCCGCGGCGGCCGCGGCCGGTGTGTCGATGTGGCAGTCGCCCGCGCTGGCGGCTGCATCGACGGGACGGCAACCGGCGGCCGGGTATGCGAACGTGCTGATCCTCGTCGAGCTGAAGGGCGGCAACGACGGCCTCAACACGGTGGTGCCGTATGCGGACCCGCTGTATTACCAGTTCCGGCGCAGCATCGGCATCAAGCGCGAGCAGGTGCTGCAGCTCGACGCGCACACGGGGCTGCACCCGTCGCTCGCGCCGCTGATGCCGCTGTGGCGCGACGGACAGGTCGCGGTCGTGCAGGGCGTCGGTTATCCGCAGCCGAACCTGTCGCATTTCCGCTCGATCGAGATCTGGGATACCGCGTCGCGCTCGGACCAGTACCTGCATGAAGGCTGGCTCACGCGCACGTTCGCGCAGGCGCCCGTGCCGCCCGGTTTCGCGGCGGACGGCGTCGTGCTCGGCAGCGCCGAGATGGGGCCGCTCGCGAACGGCGCGCGCGCGATCGCGCTCGTCAATCCCGCGCAGTTCATCCGTGCGGCCCGGCTCGCCGAGCCGTCGTCGCTGCGCGAGCAGAACCCGGCGCTCGCGCACATCATCGACGTCGAGAACGACATCGTGAAGGCGGCCGACCGGTTGCGTCCGCGCGGCGGGATGCGTGAATTCAAGACGGCATTTCCGGCCGGCGCGTTCGGCACGTCGGTCAAGACCGCGATGCAGGTGCTGGCCGCGTGCGAAGCGTCCGGGCCAGGCGCGCAGGATGGTGTCGCGGTGCTGCGCCTGACGCTCAACGGCTTCGACACGCACCAGAACCAGCCGGGGCAGCAGGCCGCGCTGCTCAAGCAGTTCGCGGAAGGGATGAGCGCGATGCGCGGCGCGCTGATCGAGCTCGGGCGCTGGAACCAGACGCTCGTGATGACGTATGCGGAATTCGGGCGGCGCGTGCGCGAGAACCAGAGCAACGGCACCGATCACGGCACGGCCGCGCCGCATTTCGTGATGGGGGGCCGGGTGGCCGGCGGGCTGTATGGCGCGCCGCCGGCGCTCGGGCGACTCGACGGCAACGGCAACCTGCCGGTCGCGGTCGATTTCCGCCAGCTCTACGCGACCGTGCTGGGTCCGTGGTGGGGGCTCGACGCGACGCGCGTGCTGCAGCAGCGCTTCGACACGCTGCCGTTGTTGAAGGCGTGATGCGCCGGGTTCAGCGCCGGCGCGCGGCGCGCCACGCGATCCACAGCTTGCGGATCGGCGTCAGCGCGATGCGCTGGTGCAGCACCTGGTAGCCGCCGCGTTCGATTTCGTCGAGCAGCGCGCCGGCCAGTGCGATCTGCGCGCGCAGCGTGCGCTGCGCGCGGCGTTCGGATGCGGGGATCGCCGCTTCAGCGGCGGCAAGCGCCTCGCGCGCGCGGGCCGTCTGGAATTGCAGCAATTCGGTGAAGGCCGGGCTGTAGCGGCGGTTCAGCAGATCGGCCGCGGTCACGTTGTAGCGCTGCAGTTCGTCGATCGGCAGGTAGATGCGGCCGTTGCGCGCGTCGTTGCCGAGTTCCTGCACGAATTGCGCGAGCATCAGCGCGTGGCCGGCGTTCGCGGCCCACGGTTGCGGGTCGGCCGGGTTCGCGGCGCCTGCGCGCGCGACCAGTGACGCGAAGGTGCCACCGGCCTGTGCGATGTAGCGCTGCAGGTTCGCGAAATCGAGGTAGCGCGCCTGTTCGAGGTCCATCCCGTAACCGTTGACGAGCGTGCGCAGCGCGTCGGCCTCGGCGGCGATCGCCGGATGATGCTGCGCGAGCGCCTTCGTGACGGGGTGCGACGGTTCTCCGGCGGCCAGCGCCGCGAGTTCCTTGTGCCACCACGCGAGCTTCGTGTGTCCGACGGTCGGGTCGCTGGTTTCCTTGACGGTTTCCTCGAGTTCGCGACGCAGTGCGAACAGCGCCGTCAGGCGCGGCTGCGCGGCGAGCGGCGCCTGACGCAACGCGTAGTAGACGCTGGAGCCTGCGGGGGCGGCCTTTTGCTGACAGTAGTCGTCGAAGTTCACGGGCGGAATCGTGTGGGGGGGGCGGGTTCGGGGGACGCGCGACGGCACGGTGCCGAAACGTCGAGCGCGGCATTCTAGCACCGCCGCACGACGGGTGCCGGCGGGGCGAGACAAGGCCGCACGGATCGGGTAGAATCTCGCGCTCGCCTGATCGGGCCTGCCGGTTTTCGGGCCGGCGTGACGTCCCGGGCGCGTGGACAACGCATCTTGCGTGCCGCGCGGTCAGGCGACAGAAAAATACGCGTGAGTGGCGAAATTGGTAGACGCACCAGGTTTAGGTCCTGACGCCCGCAAGGGTGTGCCGGTTCGAGTCCGGCCTCACGCACCAGAAGTTGAACACGCATCCGCCAGGATGCGTGTTCCGGAAAAAGCGCTGCCGGTCGGCTGACCGCAGCGCTTTTTCTTTTGATGCCGGCGCTTTCTCTGGAATGCGGGCACTAACGAGCGCTCACGGAACGTCGGCCGCGCGTAATATCGTGATCACTTTTCAAATAAGAAGCACATTACGCCGAGGGCCACCGATGAAGAACACCGCACGCTTGCCGATTTCCATTTTCGCGCTGATGCTGGCCGCACCGGCATTTGCCGCTACACCCGCCGAAAACGTCGCATGGAGCGCCAAGCCCATGCAGACGGTTGCAGCGTCGCCGGCGTGCTCCGCCTACTCGGGGCGGCCGATCTCGAGCGGCGAGCCGCCGTCGACGGAATCCGTGCTGAAAGCGCTCGGCACGTCGCTGGCCGGCGCCGCGCTGGGCGCTGTTGCTGGCGGATATCAGGGCGCAGCCCCCAATCCGTGCCCGCGCCCCGGCCTGTGACCGGTTCGCAAGCGAACCGCAGGGATCGCCGCTTCGTCTGAAACAAGCTCGACAACAAGCGCCGCGCGTCGCCCGACCGCGGCGCTTTGTCATTTCAGACGCGCCTACTCCCAGAAGCTCCGGATCGCGACCGCCACGATCACCGGCACCGAGAACACCAGCGGGATCGCGAAATACTGCGCTTCGCGATCGACGACCCAGCTATAGATCACCCACGCCGCGCCGATCGCGAACGTGATGAGGCCGACCGTCACGGCGGCAATGTTCAGGACCAGCTTCGAAGGCTGGCGGCGCGTCTTGGCATTGTCGTTGTTATCGCGCGGGGACGATTTCATCGGAAGAGTGCGGCTTCGGGCCGGAACAGGGGTAAGTGCACAGGAAACCCCATCCGCACGGATCGCGCAAGGGCCGGCGCGTGCCGGCCCCGTCACGCGGGTTCCCGCGCGTTACAACCCGAACGCCGCGGCCAGCTCATCGAGCAGCTCGCGCTGGAACGCGACGAACCGCTCGCCCGGCTGCTGTGCGATCGCGAGATCGAGCATCGGATCGGCGACGTCGGTGCGGATGCCGGCCAGTTCCTCGACGATCGCGAGCCCGCAGAACGGCACGTACGCTTCCGAATACCCGCCTTCATGAACGATCACGAGCCGTCCGCCGCAATGGCGCTGCGCAGCATCCTTCACCGCGCGCGTCATGAACCGGTAGCTGTCGGAATGTAGTTGCATGCGCGCAAGCGGATCGACCGCGCTCGCGTCGAGGCCGCTCGCAACGACGATCAGCTCGGGCCGGAAACGCTCCAGCGCCGGCAGCACGATCCGCTCGAACGCGTAGCGATACGCGTCGTCGCCGCTGCCCGCGAGCAGCGGCACGTTCAGGTTCGCGCCGACGCCCGCGCCTTCGCCGCGATCGTCCGCGCCGCTGTAGCCGGGCGGGAAGCAGCGGTCCTGGTGCAGCGAGATCGTCAGCGTGTCCGGATCGTCGTAGTAGATCGACTGCGTGCCGTTGCCGTGATGCACGTCCCAGTCGATCACCGCGACGCGCTCGATGCCGTGTTTCGCGCGGGCGGCCTCGATCGCGATCGGGATGTTCGCCAGCAGGCAGAAGCCCATCGGCCGGTCGCGCAGGCAGTGATGGCCGGGCGGCCGCGACAGCGAGAACGCATTCGCCGCGTGCTCGGCGACGACGGTGTCGACGGCCGCGATCGCGAGGCCGGCCGACAGCGCGGCGATCTCGTAGCTGCCTTTGCCGAACGGCGCGAGATCGCCGAGGTCGCCGCCGTTCGTGTCGCTGAGTGCGCGGAACGCGTCGAGATATCGCGCGGGATGAATGCGCAGCAGGTCGGCGGTCGACGCCGGCGCGGCGCCGCGCAGGTCGAGCTGTGCGGCCAGGCCCGACGCCTGCACGAGCGACAGGAAGCGACGCTTCGAGTCGGGCGATTCCGCGTAACCCGCGCTCGATGGCGGCTGGACCCAGCCGCCGACCGGGAAGAACAGCGCGTGCGTGCCGCCGGTATGCCAGAAAGTGCGTTCGTCGGTAAAGAAGGCAGTGCGGTTCATGGACGTTTGTGACCTGTCACGGTTGGGAGGAAACGGAAGCGCGTGCGCGGCGATCGAGATGGCGCAGCGCGGCGAACGAGACAATGGCGACGGCCGTCGCGGCCGAGAACAGCGCGCGCATCGTGCCGCCGGCGTCGAGCATCAGCCCGGCGAGCAGCGGGCCGGCCGCGAGGCCGGCGCCGATCACGAAATTGAGCGTCGCGACGAGGCGGCCCGACGTGTCGATCTGTGCGACGGTCGCGAGGATGAACGGCAGCACGAACGTCCACGCGAACTTGAACGCGAAGATCGCCGCGCTGTAGCCGCCCGCGTGCCGCATCGCGGCGAGCGCAATGAGAGACGCCGCGAGCAGCGCGTAACCGGCGGCCAGCATCGCGCGTCGCGCGAGCCGGCCACCTGCGCACGACGCGAGCGCCGCGCCGGCGATCCCCATCACGCTCGCGATCGCGAGCACGTTGCCGGTCGACTGCGGGTCGAGTCCGGCTTCCGTTGCAGCGCGGCTCGCGAAGGTCCACACGCTGCCGATCGCGAGATAGAACGTCAGCACGGCACCGATCGCGAGCGCAATGAAATGCCGCGGCGTATGCGTCGTGTCGCCGCGCGCGGTTTGCGCGGTCGCCGTTCGCGTGCCGAGCGACGACGGAAAGCCGCGCGACAGCGGCGCCGCGAGCAGTGCGAGCGCGGCGAGTGCGACATACAGCGCGCGCAGCCCGAACGCGGCGAACACATGCGGCAGCAAGAACAGGCCGATCGCACCCGCGATCAACTGGCCGACGACCCACAGGCCGTACACGCGGTCGCTGTTCTCGCTGGTTGCCGCGCTCGTCATGCAGAGCACCATCAGCGAGCCGCCGCCGAGCGCCGTGACGGCGCGCAGCGCGAGCAGCACGACGAAGTCCGGCATCCACAGCGCGGTCAGCAGGTTGCCCGCGCCGAACAGCGCGATCGCGAACGCGGCGACGCGGCGCGCGTCGACACGGCCGAGCCACAGGTACGACGGCATGGTCGCGAGGCTGAACGCACCGAGTTCGACGAAGAAGTAGGTGCCGATCTGCGACGCGGACAGCCCGAGCTGCGTCGCGAGTTGGCCGGCGACGGCCGGCGCCACGAGCAGCAGCAGCGGCGTGATGGCCGCGAACACGACGAGCGCGACGAGCGTCGAGCGCGCGAAGGTCGACGCGCGGCCGTCGGGCGAAAGTGCGGCATCCGGGGACAGGGTTTTCATGGCGGGTTCTCGTGTGGGGAATCAGAACAGGTGGTACATGCCGACCATCGCGCCGAACTGGGACGCACCCGCGAGCGGCGTCGGGTCGTATTCGTAGACGGTCTGTGAGCTCTGGCCGCTGTTGCGCGCGTAACCGAGGTTCACGTATGCGACGGTGCGTTTCGACAGCGCATACGTGGTGCTCGCGATGAAGAGCGTCGGATGGCCGATCGCCGGCGTGCGCGAGTCGGTGTGGTACACGCCTGCGTTCAGGCCGATCCCGTTCGATGTCAGGTAACGCGCACCGCCCCAGACGATCGTGCGTGCCGCATCGAGGTCGCCCGTCAGGCGTTCGACGCCGGCATAGACGGTGAGCGGCAAGGTGGCGAATGCGTAACGCGCGGCGAGCGTGCCGAGTTCGCGCCGTCGCGCCGACGTGTCGTCGGCCCCCGACACGTCGCCGTGCGCCTGATGCAGCACCGCGCTGACCGACAGGCCGTTGCTCGTGTACTGGCCGCCGAGTTCGAGCACGCGTCCGGCGCGCGTATTGCCGGCGACGCCGGACGTCGCGGCAAGCGCCTCGACATCGAAGCCGGCGAACGTCGGCGACTGATACTTGACCGAGTGGTCGATGAAGTTCGCGGTCATCGGTACGATCACGCCCTGGCCGCTGTACGACGCATACCAGAGCGGGTCGTAGAACAACGTCTTGTCGAACAGCACGCTGAATTGCCGGCCGAGGGTGACGGTGCCGACGGGCCCCGCGATGCCCACGTACGCGCCGCGGAAGAACGCGTAGCCGGGCACGGTCGCGGTGCCGTCGTTGAGGTTGAGGCCCTGTTCGAGCTTGAACAGCGCGCGCCAGCCGCCGCCGAGATCCTCGTTGCCCTTCAGCCCGATCTGCGAAGGCAGGATGCCGTAGTTCTGCAACTGCACGGCCGAGTGACGCCCGTCGGCGTGCGTCAGGTATTGCACGCCGGCGTCGAGCGCGCCGTACAGCGTGAGGGTCGACTGCGCGTGCGCGGCGGCGCTGCACGCGGCGAGCGTCGCGGCGGCCGCGGCCGTGTGGATGAAGCGGGGTTTCGTCACGTCGGGTTCTCCATACCGTCCTGCATCGGTTTGTCGTTGGTGTTGTCGCGACGCAGTGTCCGCAGCGGGAAAACTGTCGAACAGTCGTACAGATGAACGGTGCGGAAAACCCGCGGTGCGCGGCATGGACGCAGCGCGATGCCGCGACGTGGCGTGCTGCGCAGCAGCAACGTGTTGCGCACCGTTCAAATGGATGGGGTTGATGCCCGTTCCGGCACCGTGGCCCGCCAAAAAAGCCGCTCGCTATAATCGGCCGGTGTCGTTGCGCACATCAGCAGCCCGATCGGGCAGGGGAGCGGAAGGTGAGGATCACGACGGATATCGGGCAGGATCTCGATGCGCTGCGCGACGTGCCGGCCGCCATCGTGCTCGACGAATTCGCGTGGCCGCCGCGGCCGTCCCGCCGTGCCGATTTCGACGGCGTCACGCGGGGCGACGCGTCGCAGCGCGAACTCGGGCTGATGCTGCTCGACCTGTACGCGGTAGCCGCGCAGTCCGGCATCGGCGAATTCGAATACCGCTTCTTTTCGCTGCTGCAGGCGCTCGTTCCGTTCGATGCCGCATGGACCGGCGTCGCGACGCATGCGCCGACCGGCCCGGTGATGCACAACAGCTTCCTGTTCCGCCTGCCGCACGCGTTCTTCAGCGACTGGAAACGCGTGCGCGATTGCGACCCGCTTGCGCACCGCACGTTGCACGGCGCGCACGGTCGCGCGGTGCGGCTGTCGGTCGTCGAGCCGGGGCTCGATGCGCGGTTTCGCGACTGGTGCGTGAAGTACGGGCTCGCGCAACTGATGTGCGTGTGCACGCTCGATCGCCGCTTCGGCCTGACGACGTTCATGTCGATCTACCGCCAGGGCCTGAATCGCCCGTTCAGCGACGACGATGCGCGCCGTTTCGAGGAAGTGATTCCGCATCTGGCGGCCGCGCTCACGATCAATCGCGCCGCGCAGCTCACGCGCGAACGCGGCGATACGGTTGCGCCGGCGGCGCGCGCGCTGTGCGACAACTTCGGCGTGCTGCATCATGCCGATCACGGTTTCGACGACGTGCTGCGCACCGAATGGCCGGCATGGGTCGGCGCGCGCGTGCCGGAGCCCCTCGTCGCACACCTGCGGCGCCAGACGGGCCAGCCGTTCGTCGGCGAGGCATTGCGCATCCAGTGCGTGCCCGTCGCGGGGCTGTTCCAGATCGAGGCGCGGCCACGCTCGCTGCTCGACCGGTTGAGCCCGCGCGAACTCGCGGCGATCCGTTATTACGGCGCCGGGCGTTCGCACAAGGAAGTCGCGCAGCAGATGGCGATTTCGCCGACGACCGTGCGTCACTATCTGCGCTGCGCGTACCGCAAGCTCGGCATGCACGACAAGAGCCAGATCGCGGGCGTGCTCGGCGCGACGGGCGGCGCGGCCGACGACGAGCCGGTGGCTGCCGGCGGCGAGCCACGCTGAAGCGGGTGAGCGCGGGCGTGCCGCACGCCGTCATGCGAATGGTTGTGCCCGCAACCATTGAGCGTTATCCTCGTCAGCTCCCAGGAGACGGAATTCCATCATGAACGACACGAATTCAGGGTCGGTGCGCGCAGCAGTGGTTGGTGTGGGCGCGATCGGCGGATTGCTCGCGGCCGCGCTGTCGCGGGCCGGCATGACCGTGAGCGCGTACGCGCGCGGCGCAACGCTCGATGCGCTGAACACGCACGGCGTGCGCGTGATCGACGAGGCGGGCGTTGTTTCGTCGGTGCCGGTGCGTGCGAGCGACGATGCGGCCGCGCTCGGCGTGCAGGACTACGTGGTGATCGCGCTGAAGGCGCAGGCGCTGCCGGCGCTGGCCGCGCGCATTGCGCCGCTGGTCGGGCCGCACACCGTGATCGTCGCCGCGATGAACGGGCTGCCATGGTGGTTTACGCACGGGCTCGAAGGGCCGATCGACGGCGTGCCGCTCGACGCGGTCGATCCGGCCGGCGCCGTGTCGGCGGCGTTGCCGCCCGCGCAGGCGATCGGCTGCGTCGTGCACCTGTCGTCGAGCACCGACGCGCCGGGCGTCGTGCGCCGCGGTCGCGGCAACCGGCTGATCGTCGGTGCCCCCGATGCACGACTCGACGCGGCCACCGCGCGGTTTGCCGCGGCGCTTGCGGCGGGTGGTTTCGACGTCGAGTCGACGCCCGCGATCCGGACCGAGATCTGGACGAAGCTGTGGGGCAACATGAACATGAATCCGTTGAGCGCGCTGACGGGGTCGACGGCCGAGCAGTTGCTCGACGATCCGTTCACGCAGGATCTCGCGCTGCGGATGATGGAAGAGGCCACCGCGATCGGCACGAAGCTCGGTCTGTCGACGGGGATGAGCGGGCCCGAGCGGATCGCGGTCACGCGCAAGCTGGGTGCGTTCAAGACGTCGATGCTGCAGGATTTCGAAGCGGGGCGTTCGCTCGAGATCGGGCCGATCCTCGGCGTGTTTCCGGAACTCGGGCGCAAGCTCGACGTGCCGACGCCGTATTGCGACGCGGTGCTCGGGCTGGTGCGCCAGCGCGCGGAAAACAGCGGCCTGTAGTGGGTGCGAGGCCGCTGCATGCGCGGCCTCGGCCCGGCGGCGAACCGCGAACCTTTCGACGCCGCCGCATGATGCAAAGCGGGCCGCCCGCGCCGCTGGTGATGCGACCCGGGTGGCCCGTCGAATTCATCTGATCAATGCCGCCGGCAAGGTTCGGCCGCGTGCCGCCGCCGAACCCGCGATGCGGCTCAGTCGTCCCGCTCGGTCGCGTGCGCGACGACCTTGTCGAGCAGCCGTTCGAACGTCTGGCGTTCGCTGTCGGACAGGCATGCGAGCAAGCCGTCGTTCCACTTGCGCACGATCGGCATGATCTTGCGATGCAGCGCGCGGCCGTCGGCGGTCAGCGCGATCAGCACGATCCGGCCATCCTCGTCGCTCGCGCTGCGCTCGAGCAGCCCCTGGCGCAACAGCGCTTCGGCCGCGCGGCTCGCCTGGCTCTTGTCGAGATTGGTGTGGCGCGCGAGATCCATGATCGAAAACGGACCGAAGGCGCCGACGGCGGCGATCACGCGCGCCTCGGGCAGCGAGATGTCGAGCTTGTGCCGATACACCTCGCCGATCCCGCGGTCGGATCGCTTCGTGAGCGCGTGGAGGCGATAGGTCAGAAACTGATCGAGCCCGGCTTGACGGCCTTTCATGTCGAATCCTGAAGAAAAAGGGCGGGCCCGATTGTTCCTGTATCGCGCGCTCGGGTCAACGGTCAGTGTGCGCCGTATTTCAGGCGCGTCAATTGCTCCGCTTCGTTCGCGAGCAGGTTCGCCGCGTCGCGGATCGCGACGTCGAGCGTGATCGGCCCGGGAGCCGGCGAGAAGCAGCCGGAAAAATGTTCGGACAGGCGCGGCAGCGCGGCCGGGTCGACCGCGCCCGACAACAGCGACGCCGGCACGCCGGCGGCCTGCGCATGCCGGCACGCGATGAACGGCGCCTTGCCGTGCAGCGTCTGCACGTCGGAGCGGCCTTCGCCGGTGATCAGCCAGTCGGCGCCGGCAAGCGCCGCGTCGAGCCCGACCTGCCGCGCGACCACTTCGGCGCCGGCTTCGAATTGCGCGCCGAGCATGTGCAGCGCGAAACCGAGGCCGCCCGCGGCGCCGGCGCCCGGCAGATCGCGGCCGCGCCGGTCGAGCGCGGCCTCGAGCAGGTCGGCGAAGCGGCCGAGTGCGGTGTCGAGCGTCGCAACCTGCTCGGGCGTCACGCCCTTTTGCGGGCCGAACACGGCGGTTGCGCCGTGCGCGCCCGTCAGCGGGTTGTCGACGTCGGACATGCCGATGAATTCCGTTTCCTTCAGGCGCGGGTCGAGCCCCGACGCGTCGATGCGCGCGATGTCGGCGAGCCGCGACGGCACGGGTTCGACCGGCTGGCCGCCGGCGTCGAAGCACTGCAGGCCGAGGCCCGCGAGCAGCCCGGCGCCCGCGTCGTTGGTGCTGCTGCCGCCGAGCGCGACGAAGAAGCGGCGCACGCCGTCGTCGAGCAGCGTGCGGATCGCCTCGCCCATCCCGCGCGTGCTGCGCGCATCCACCGGCACGCTCATGCCGACCGGGTCGGTAATGCCGACGATCTCGGCCGTCTCGACGATCGCGGTGCGCGCGTCGATCACGCCGACCGCCGCGTCGCGTGCCGCGAGCGACGCGCCGGCCACCCGCAGCGCGCGCCGCGTGCCGCCGCCTGCCAGCATCGCGTCGAGCGTGCCTTCGCCGCCGTCGGCCATCGGGCAGCAGCGCACGACCGCATCGGGGCGGGCGCGGCGGATGCCGGTGGCGATCGCATCCGCGACCTGCTCGGCGGAAAGCGAGCCTTTGAACGAATCGGGCGCGATGACGACGACAGGCGCGGACGGGTGTTGCGGCATGGTGTCTCCGGAAGGCGTGATTGGTGTGAAGAATAATGGGGGCGCGACGGCGCCTCACCCTCAATCGGAGCTTACAGGATGGCGGGCCCGTGGTGGATACGGCGTTCGGCATAGCGGCGATCCGCGCGCATTGCCGTGCAACGGGTTGCCGACACGGCGGGGACGCATGCGCGTCGCGCCGATCTGGCGGTGTGAGGAAAATTGTTTGCTAGAATAGTCGATTCTTCCGGCCAAAGCCGTGCTCCGAGCCGCTTGCGCTAGCCATTCGGCACGTGCAGGGATGGCGTGGCGCTCCGGCGCGGCGTATGCAATGCCGCAGGCAGGCACGGCAAGGAAAACCCGATTCGCTCGAATAATTTTAGGACGATTGAAGCCATGGCTAACGTTGTTGAGAACCTCGGCAAGCTTGAACGCCGCGTGACGATTTCCCTGCCGAAAGACACCGTGCAGAAGGAAATCGACACCCGTATCCAGAAACTCGCGAAGACCGTGCGCATGCCGGGTTTCCGCCCGGGCAAGGTGCCGCTGAAGATGGTCGCGCAACAGTACGCGGGTCAGGTCGAGGCGGAAGTGCTGAGCGACAAGATCGGCCAGGAATTCTTCACGATCAGCCGCGCGGAAAACCTGCGCGTCGCCGGCCAGCCGAGCTTCGAGCCGAAGCAGGAACAGGCTGAAGATGCGTACGCGTTCGACGCGACGTTCGAGGTCTACCCGGAAGTGAAGATCGGCGATCTGGCGACGGCTGAAGTCGAGCGCTCGACGACGTCGATCGGCGACGCCGAAATCGACCGTACGCTGGACATCCTGCGCAAGCAGCGCGTGCACTTCCACGCACGCGGCGAAGCCGGCGACCATGGTGACGGCGGTGCGGACACCGCAGCCAAGAACGGCGACCGCGTGACGGTCGACTTCGTCGGCAAGATCGACGACGTCGCATTCCAGGGCGGCACCGCTGAAGATTTCCCGTTCGTGCTCGGCGAAGGCCGCATGCTGCCGGAATTCGAAACCGCGGCGCTGGGCCTGAAGGCCGGCGAAGCGCGCACGTTCGACCTGAAGTTCCCGGACGACTACCACGGTGCTGACGTGGCGGGCAAGACCGCGCAATTCACGGTCACGATGAAGAAGATCGAGTGGCCGCACCTGCCGGAAATCGACGGCGAATTCGCGAAGTCGCTCGGCATCGAAGACGGCGACCTCACGAAGATGCGCGGCGAGATCAAGGAAAACCTCGAACGCGAAGCGAAGCGCCGCACGCAATCCATCGTCAAGAACCAGGTGATGGACGCGCTGCTGAAGATTTCCGAACTCGACGTGCCGAAGGCGCTGATCGAGCAGGACCAGCAACGCCTCGTCGAAATGGCTCGCCAGGATCTGGCGCAGCGCGGCGTGCCGAACGCGAAGGACGCACCGATCCCGGCCGAGATGTTCGCCGAGCAGGCCGAGCGTCGCGTGAAGCTGGGCCTCGTGCTGGCCGAGCTCGTGAAGTCGAACAACCTCGAAGCGAAGCCGGAACAGATCCGCGCGGAAGTCGACGAGTTCGCCAAGAGCTACGAAGACCCGAAGGAAGTGGTCCGCTGGTATTATTCCAACCAGCAGCGCCTCGCCGAGATGGAAGCGTTCGTCGTTGAAAGCAACGTCGTCGATTTCGTGCTGGGCAAGGCGAAGGTGACGGACAAGGAAGTGAGCTTCGAGGCACTCGCGAGCGCATCGGCGCAAGCGTAAGTGTCGCTCTAGCGGCGTGCCGGCTGTCGGAGCGACGGCCCGCACGCCGTTTTTACGTCAAGCGCACGGTTGCCATTAATATGGCGATTGAGCGGGCGGCTTCCTTCCGTTCAATTTTCCATTCGAACAAGGTTCATTGAATGATCACTCGCGCTGAATTGCTGGACATGCTTGCTTCGAACGCGCCGCAGGGTTTCGAGGCTCAAGCACTGGGGCTGGTGCCGATCGTCGTCGAAACGAGCGGCCGCGGCGAGCGTTCGTACGATATCTATTCGCGTCTCCTGAAGGAGCGCCTGGTGTTCATGGTCGGTGAAGTGAACGACCAGACCGCCAACCTCGTGGTCGCGCAATTGCTGTTCCTCGAGAGCGAGAATCCCGACAAGGACATCAGCCTCTACATCAACAGCCCGGGCGGGTCGGTGTCGGCCGGCATGGCGATCTACGACACGATGCAGTTCATCAAGCCGGACGTGTCGACGCTGTGCATGGGGCTCGCGGCCAGCATGGGCGCGTTCCTGCTCGCGTCGGGTGCGAAGGGCAAGCGCTTCGCGCTGCCGAACTCGCGCGTGATGATTCACCAGCCGCTCGGCGGCGCACGTGGCCAGGCATCCGACATCGAGATCCAGGCGCGCGAAATCCTCTACCTGAAGGAGCGGCTGAACCAGTTGCTCGCGCAGCACACGGGCCAGGACGTCGAGCGCATCGCGCGCGACACCGACCGTGATAACTTCATGTCGAGCGAAGACGCGAAGGCGTACGGGCTGATCGATCAGGTGCTCCTGAAGCGCCCGTAAATTTAAGTGGGGTGCCGCCCCGATTCGCGCGGCGCCCCGGCGATATCCCGCACGCCCCGAGCATCTGCGGCAAGCGCATTCGGCCCGCTCCGGTCGCGCCCTAGGCGCGGCGTTCGGAGCATTCGGCGTATCATGTCATTTACCTGTCCGGAGGCTCTACATTCATGGCGGACAAAAAAGGTTCGAACAGCGAGAAGCTGTTGTATTGCTCGTTTTGCGGGAAAAGCCAGCATGAGGTGAAAAAACTCATCGCGGGCCCGTCGGTGTTCATCTGCGATGAATGTATCGACCTCTGCAACGAGATCATTCGCGACGAGGCGGCTGCCGCCGGCGTCGAGGCCAGCCTGTCCCGGTCGGATCTGCCGAGCCCGCAGGAAATTCGCGACATCCTCGATCAGTACGTGATCGGCCAGGAGCGCGCGAAGAAAATCCTCGCGGTGGCCGTGTACAACCACTACAAGCGCCTGAAGCATCTCGACAAGAAGGACGACGTCGAGCTGTCGAAGAGCAACATCCTGCTGATCGGCCCGACGGGCTCCGGCAAGACGCTGCTCGCGCAGACGCTCGCGCGGTTGCTCAACGTGCCGTTCGTGATCGCCGATGCGACGACGCTGACCGAAGCCGGCTACGTCGGCGAGGACGTCGAGAACATCATCCAGAAGCTGTTGCAGAACTGCAACTATGAGGTCGACAAGGCCCAGCGCGGGATCGTCTACATCGACGAAATCGACAAGATCAGCCGCAAGTCGGACAACCCGTCGATCACGCGCGACGTGTCGGGCGAGGGTGTCCAGCAGGCACTGCTGAAGCTCGTCGAGGGCACGATGGCGTCGGTGCCGCCGCAGGGCGGCCGCAAGCACCCGAACCAGGATTTCATCCAGGTCGACACGACCAACATCCTGTTCATCTGCGGCGGCGCGTTCGACGGTCTCGAAAAGGTGATCACCGATCGTACCGAGAAAACCGGCATCGGCTTCGGCGCGACGGTCAAGAGCAAGCAGGAACGCGACGCGGGCGAAGTGCTGCGCGAAACGGAACCGGAAGACCTGATCAAATTCGGTCTGATCCCCGAATTGATCGGCCGTCTGCCGGTGGTCGCGACGCTCGGCAAGCTCGATGAAGCCGCGCTGATGAAGATCCTGGTCGAGCCGAAGAACGCGCTCGTGAAGCAGTATCACAAGCTGTTCGCGATGGAGCGCGTCGAGCTGGAAATCCGGCCGGGCGCGCTGCAGGCGGTTGCCCGCAAGGCGATCCGCCGCAAGACCGGCGCGCGCGGTTTGCGTTCGATCATCGAACAGGCGCTGCTCGACGTGATGTACGAACTGCCGACGATGAAAGGGGTCAGCAAGGTCATCATCGACGAGAACGTCATCGAGGGCGACGGCAAGCCTTTGCTGATCTACGAGGACACGCCGAAGGTGGCGGGTTCGAACTGACCGGCTTGCCGACGATGTTCTGCGAAAAAGGCCGTTCATGAGACCGTGGGCGGCTTTTTTTCGTTTATCTTGTGGGTAACTCTGACTCGACACGCGGTGGTTACTTTCTTACCGAATATTTCCCGCACTTGAAGGCTTGCAATTCGTTGTGGCGGCCTCAATTACCGAACAATTGATTCCACTCATGGGGAAATGAAATGTCAGGCACCCAACTTCTCCCGCCGGAACGCATCACGCTCCCGCTGCTGCCGCTGCGGGACGTCGTCGTTTTCCCGCACATGGTGATTCCGCTCTTCGTGGGCCGGCCGAAATCGATCAAGGCCCTCGAAGCAGCGATGGAAGGCGGCAAGCACATCATGCTCGTCGCCCAGAAAACCGCGGCCAAGGATGAACCGACCGAAAAAGACATGTACGAGGTCGGTTGTATCGCCAACATTCTGCAGATGCTGAAGCTGCCGGACGGCACCGTGAAGGTGCTCGTCGAGGGCCTGCAGCGCGCGAAGGCGTTGTCGATCGAAGAACAGGAGACGCAGTTCTCCTGCGACGTGATGCCGCTCGAGCCCGATCATGCCGACAGCGCTGAAACTGAAGCGCTGCGCCGCGCGATCGTGTCGCAGTTCGACCAGTACGTGAAGCTGAACAAGAAGATCCCGCCGGAGATTCTCACGTCGCTGTCGGGTATCGATGAAGCAGGCCGTCTCGCGGACATGATCGCCGAGCGCCTGCCGCTGAAGCTCGACCAGAAGCAGCACATCCTCGAGATGTTCCCGGTCATCGAGCGCCTCGAGCATCTGCTCGCGCAGCTCGAAGCCGAGATCGACATCCTGCAGGTCGAAAAGCGCATCCGCGGGCGCGTGAAGCGCCAGATGGAAAAGAGCCAGCGCGAGTACTACCTGAACGAACAGGTCAAGGCGATCCAGAAGGAACTGGGCGAGGGCGAAGAAGGTGCCGATCTCGAGGAACTCGAGAAGCGCATCAACGCCGCGCGCATGCCGAAGGAAGCGAAGAAGAAGGCCGACGCCGAGCTGAAGAAGCTGAAGCTGATGTCGCCGATGTCGGCGGAAGCCACCGTCGTGCGCAACTACATCGACACGCTGATCGGCCTGCCGTGGCGCAAGAAGAGCAAGGTCAACAACGATCTGTCGAACGCCGAGCAGGTGCTCGACGAGGATCACTTCGGCCTCGAGAAGGTCAAGGAACGCATCCTCGAGTACCTCGCGGTGCAACAGCGCGTCGACAAGGTCAAGGCACCGATCCTGTGCCTCGTCGGGCCCCCGGGTGTCGGCAAGACCTCGCTCGGCCAGTCGATCGCCCGTGCGACGAACCGCAAGTTCGTCCGGATGGCGCTTGGCGGCGTGCGTGACGAAGCCGAGATCCGCGGCCACCGCCGCACGTATATCGGTTCGATGCCGGGCAAGATCCTGCAAAGCCTCGCGAAGGTCGGCGTGCGCAATCCGCTCTTCCTGCTCGACGAAGTCGACAAGATGGGCATGGATTTCCGCGGCGATCCGTCGTCGGCACTGCTTGAAGTGCTGGATCCGGAACAGAACCACACGTTCGCCGACCACTACATCGAGGTCGACTTCGACCTGTCGGACGTGATGTTCGTCGCGACGTCGAACTCGCTGAACATCCCGCCGCCGCTGCTCGACCGGATGGAAGTGATCCGTCTGTCGGGCTACACGGAAGACGAGAAGGTCAGCATTGCCCAGCGTTACCTGCTGCCGAAGCAGAAGAAGAACAACGGGCTGAAGGAAGGCGAGATCGACGTGACCGAACAGGCGATCCGCGACATCATCCGCTACTACACGCGTGAAGCCGGTGTGCGTTCGCTCGAGCGGGAAGTGTCGAAGATCTGCCGCAAGGTCGTGAAGATGCTGCTGCTGAAGAAGGCATCGGGCGCGATCAAGGTCGATGGCGAGAACCTCGATACGTTCCTCGGCGTGCGCAAGTACGACTTCGGCCTCGCGGCGAAGGAAAACCAGGTCGGTCAGGTGACGGGCCTCGCGTGGACGGAAGTCGGCGGCGACCTGCTGACGATCGAAGCCGCGGTGATGCCGGGCAAGGGCAACGTGATCCGCACGGGTTCGCTCGGCGACGTGATGAAGGAGTCGGTCGAGGCTGCACGTTCGGTCGTGCGCTCGCGTTCGCGCCGTCTGGGCATCAAGGACGAAGCGTTCGAGAAGCAGGACATCCACATCCACGTGCCGGAAGGCGCGACGCCGAAGGACGGTCCGTCCGCCGGCGGTGCGATGACGACCGCGCTGGTGTCGGTGCTGACGGGTATCCCCGTGCGTGCCGACGTCGCGATGACGGGCGAAATCACGTTGCGTGGCGAAGTGCTGCCGATCGGCGGGCTGAAGGAAAAGCTGCTTGCCGCGCATCGCGGTGGCATCAAGCTCGTGCTGATCCCGGAAGAGAACGTGAAGGATCTCGCGGACATTCCGGACAACGTGAAGAACGCGATCGAGATCGTGCCGGTCCGCTGGATCGACAAGGTGCTGGAGCTCGCGCTCGAGCGTTCGCCGACTCCGCTGCCGCCGGAAGAAGAAGCGAAGGCAGCGGCGCCGGTCGGCGAGGCGGCGAAGGATGCCGGCTCGACGGAAGTCGTCAAGCACTGAGACCCTGAACGCCGTCGTTCCTGACGGTCGTTCACGAAACCCGCGGCGTGTCCGCGGGTTTTTTTTATGCGTGTCGAAATCGAGCGCGGGCGCGGCAGAAAAAAATTCGCATCCAGGCTTGGCAAAATGATCGGGGATGAATTAAACTTGCGGGCTCGCTGGTTGTTGATGCGGAAACGCAGATCGCAGCCAGAACGAATCGGGAACGGGTGCTTAGCTCAGCTGGTAGAGCGGCGCCCTTACAAGGCGTAGGTCGGGGGTTCGAACCCCTCAGCACCCACCAGTTTCCTGATTCAGCCAGACCAAGGAGCGGTAGTTCAGTCGGTTAGAATACCGGCCTGTCACGCCGGGGGTCGCGGGTTCGAGTCCCGTCCGCTCCGCCAAAAAAATGAAGAAGCCCGCCTTGTGCGGGCTTTTTCATTTGCGTCTCTCGTTGCGCCCGCTGGCGGGCGCGTGACTGCGGAGTGGAGGAAGCCGCCTGCGCGGCTTCCGGCGGGACTCGAAGGGTTGCGCTTGCAAGCGCAACCGCGGCCTGCGGGATGTAGGCGAGTCCCGTCCGCTCCGCCAAAAAAATGAAGAAGCCCGCCTTGTGCGGGCTTTTTCATTTGCGTTTCCGGTTGCGCCCACGCGTACCACGTCTGCTTTTCTCCCGTCCCACCCCGTATGTTGTAATATCGGACGTTTTGTCCAATTTTCCCGTCACGCATGCTCGATTTCTTCCGTAATCACCAGCGCCTGATGATGGCGCTCCTGCTCCTGATCGTGTTGCCGGGGCTGGGTTTCGTCGGGATCCAAGGTTTCCGCGGCTTCTTCGACGATAGTGCGAACGTCGCGGCAGTCAACGGGCACAAGATCACGCGGGTCGAATTCGACGGCGCGTTCCGCCAGCAGATCGACCAGGCGCGTCAGGCGCTCGGCGGGCAGTTCGACATCAAGATGTTCGATACGCCCGACCATCGCAAGCAGGTGCTCGACGGCCTGATCCAGCAACGCGTGCTGGCCGACGAGACGCAGCGTCTGCACCTGACCGCCTCCGACAATGCCGTGCGCGAAGCGCTGATGAGCGACCCGATGATCGCGTCGCTGAAGAAGCCCGACGGTTCGATCGATGTCGAGCGTTATGCGCAACTGCTGTCGTTCCAGGGGATGACGCCCGAGCAGTACCAGGAGCGCGTGCGCTACAGCCTCTCGCTGCAGCAGATTCCGGCCAGCATCGTGTCGAGCGCGTTCACGCCGAAGAGCCTCGCGCAGCGCCTGTCCGAACTGGCCGCGCAGCAGCGCGAAGTGCAGGCGCTCGTGCTGAAGACGAGCGACTTCGCATCGAAGGTCCAGCCGACCGACGCGCAGCTCGCCGCGTACTATGACGCGCACAAGCAGAGCTTCGCGACGCCGGAGACGGCGACGATCCAGTACCTCGTCTATTCGCCGGCCGCAGCGGCCGCGAGCGCGCAGCCGACCGATGCGGACGTCAAGAAATTCTACGACGACAATCCGACGCACTTCCGTACCGAAGCGCAGGTTCGCGTCAGCCACATCTTCTTCGCCGCGGCGAGCAGCGCAAGCCCGGCCGACAAGGCCGCCGCGAAGACGAAGGCCGAGCAAGTGCTCGCGGACGTGAAGGCGCATCCGGATCAGTTCGCGCAAATCGCGCAGAAGAACTCGCAGGACGCGCCGTCGGCAGCGAAGGGCGGCGACCTCGGCTTCATCACGCGCGGTTCGACGGCGGGCGGCAAGGCGTTCGACGATGCCGCATTCGCGCTGAAGCAAGGTGACGTGAGCGGTGTCGTGCAGTCGGATCTCGGTTTCCACATCCTGAAGGCGACCGAAGTGAAGCCGGCGGCCGTCAAGCCGTTCGCGGACGTGAAGGATCAGATTTCGGCCGAACTGAAGCAGCAGTACGCATCGAAGGCGTTCTCGGACAACGCGGAAGGCTTCACGTCGACCGTCTATGAAAAGGCGAAGACGCTGCAGCCGGCCGCGGACAAGTACAAGCTGACGATCCAGACGGCCACCGTCACGCCGACGCCGAATCCGCAACTGCCGCCGACGAGCCCGCTGAACAATCCGAAGTTCCTGGCCGCCGTATTCGCGAACGATGCGGTGAAGAACCAGAACAACACGCAAGCGATCGACATCGGCAACAACACGCTGATCTCGGCACGCGTGACCGCGTACAAGCCGGCGGCCGTGCCGGCGCTCGACACGATCAAGGACGCCGTGCGCCAGAAGGTCGTCGCCGAGCAGGCCGCGGAACTCGCGAAGAAGGACGGCGCGGCAAAGCTCGCCGAACTGCAGAAGTCGAAGTCGGCCGACGGCTTCACGCCCGCGCAGAAGGTGTCGCGCACGCAGTCGCAGGGCCTGACGCCGGCTGCGCTGAGCGCCGTCTACAAGGTCGATGCGAAGACGCTGCCGGCCTACGTCGGTGTCGATCTCGGCGCGGACGGTTACGCGATCTACCGCGTGAACGCGGTGATCCCGGGTTCGGCGGTCGATCCGCAGCAACTGGCGGCCGCACAGCAGCAGATGGCACAGGTCGACGCGCAGAGCGAAGGCGAGGCGTATCTCACCGCGCTGCGCGATCGCTCGAAGGTGAAGCTGTACGGTACGACGACCAGCCAGTCGCAGGACGGCGACAACTGAGCACCGTTTCGCACGCAACAATAAAAAGCCCCGCTTCGAGCGGGGCTTTTTGTTTTCCGGAAAGGCTGAGTGGTCAGCCGCGCGGCTTGCCGAGCAGCGGCTTCAGCGCCGGCCATACGTTGTCGAGCAGGATGCCCTGCGCCTGCTGCGCGGGATGCATCTGGTCGGACTGGAACATCTCGGGCTTGTTCTCGATGCCGGCCAGCAGGAACGGCACGAGCGGCACGCCGAGATCCTTCGACAGCCGCGTATAGACCGCGTGGAATTTCTGCGTGTAGTCGGGCCCGTAGTTGGGCGGCACGTACATGCCGACCAGCACGACCTTCGCCTGCGCGTGCCGCGCGCCGGCGATGATGTCGCGCAGGTTCTGCTCGGTCGTCGCGAGCGGCACACCGCGCAGCGCGTCGTTCGAGCCGAGCTCGACGACGACGATCGACGGCTTGAGCCGCTGCAGCACCGCGGGCAGCCGCGCTCGGCCGCCGCTCGTGGTATCGCCGCTGACGCTGGCGTTCGCGACGCTATAATCGATTCGCTCGGTCGTGAGCCGTTGCCGAAGCAATGCAACCCAGCCCGTGTCGCGCGGCAGCCCGTATTCGGCCGACAGGCTGTCGCCGAGCACGACGATCACAGGCTGGCCCGATGTCGGCGCCGGCGCCGTCACCGCGCGTGCAGGCGCGGTGGCGGCCAGCAGGGTACCCAGCAGCGCGGCGACCGCCGCGCGCCTTTTCCAGCGAAATGTCGTGTCCATGTTCAAGATTACCGATCCGATCATCGAAGTCCATGACGTGTGCAAACGGGTCGCCGACGCAACGGGCGAGCTGACGATTCTCGACGGCATCACGCTCGCCGTGCGGCCGGGCAGCAGCCTTGCGATTGTCGGCGCGTCGGGGTCGGGCAAATCGACGTTGCTCGGCCTGCTTGCGGGGTTGGACAGCGCGACGAGCGGCACGGTTCGCCTGCTCGGCCGCGCGCTCGACCAGCTCGACGAGGACGAGCGCGCCGCGCTGCGCAACGGCGCGGTCGGGTTCGTGTTCCAGTCGTTCCAGCTGATGCCGCACCTGACGGCGCTCGAGAACGTGATGCTGCCGCTCGAACTGCAGGGCGGCATCAGCGCGCGCGACGCGGCCGACCGCGCACGGGCGCTGCTCGTGCAGGTCGGTCTCGGCGAACGCACCGCGCATTATCCGAAGCTGTTGTCGGGCGGCGAGCAGCAGCGCGTTGCGCTCGCGCGTGCCTTCGTCACGCGCCCGGCGATCCTGTTTGCCGACGAGCCGACCGGCAGCCTCGACGCGGCGACGGGGCATGCGGTCATCGACCTGATGTTCGAACTGAACCGCACGCACGGCGCGACGCTCGTGCTCGTCACGCATGATGCCGAACTCGCGCGCCGCTGCGCGACGACCGTGACGCTCGACGCCGGGCACATCGTTGCGCCGCACGCAGCATAGCGCGGCGCCTGAATTTTTCTGCCGGCCGCGCAGGTCGGGCTGCACGGCCGGCATGGGCATGACGCGGTAGCGTCAGCGCTTGAGCGCCGCGCGGGCGCGCGCGATCAGCGCCGTGGTCGACGAGTCGTGCTTCGCGGGATCGAGCGACTCGGCCGACAGGTCGGCTTCGACGACCTTGCCGAGAATCTTGCCGAGCTCGACGCCCCACTGGTCGAACGGATTGATGTCCCACACCGTCGCCTGCACGAGCACCTTGTGCTCGTAAAGCGCGATCAGCGCGCCAAGCGCGCGCGGCGTCAGCGCATCGACGAGCAGTGTCGTGGTCGGGCGGTTGCCCGGGAACGTCAGGTGTGGCGCGAGCGCCTCGTTGCCGGGCCCGGCGACCTTGCGCGCTTCGTCGAGCGTGCGGCCGAGCATCAGTGCCTCGCTCTGCGCGAAGCAGTTCGCGAGCAGCTTCGGATGATGGCTTGCGAGCGCATGCTCGGGCGTCAGCACCGCGATGAAGTCGATCGGCACGATCGTCGGCCCCTGGTGCAGCATCTGGAAGAACGCATGCTGGCCGTTGGTGCCCGGCTCGCCCCACGTGACGGCCGAGGTCGGGTAATCGACGAAGGTGCCGTCCAGGCGCGCGGATTTGCCGTTGCTCTCCATTTCGAGCTGCTGCAGGTACGACGGCAGGTAGTGCAGCGCTTCCGAATACGGCGCGACGAGATAGCTCTGCGAGCCGAAGAAATTCCGGTACCAGATGCCGATCAGGCCGAGCAGCACCGGCAGGTTGCGCTCGAGCGGCGCTTCGCGGAAATGGCGATCCATGTCGTTCGCGCCGGCCAGCAGCTCGTCGAACTGTTCGGGGCCGATCGCGATCATGATCGACAGCCCGACCGCCGACCACAGCGAATAACGACCGCCGACCCAATCCCACATTTCGAATACGTTTTCCGCGGCGATGCCGAACTTCACGACTTCGGCCGGGTTCGCCGACACGCCGACGAAGTGCTTCGCGAGCGCGTCCTCGGGGCAGCCGCGCGCGACGAACCAGTCGCGCAGCGAGCGTGCGTTCGTCATCGTCTCGAGCGTCGTGAAGGTCTTCGACACGATGATCGCGAGCGTTTCCTCCGGATCGACCTGTTCGAGCACGCGCGCGAGATCGGCGCCGTCGACGTTCGACACGAAGTGGGTCGAGATGTCGGGCGTCGCGACGTGGTGCAGGGCATGCACGACCATCTTCGGCCCGAGATCGGAACCGCCGATGCCGATGTTGATCACGTGGCGGATGCGCTTGCCCGTGTAGCCCGTCCAGGCGCCGCTGCGCACGGCACGTGCGAAGGTCGCCATCTTCGCGCGCTCGGCGCTCACCTGCGCGTGGAACGGCGCTTGCGGATCGGTCGCGCGCAGCGCGGTATGCAACGCGGCACGGCCTTCGGTCGGGTTGACGATTTCGCCCGCGAACATCGCGTCGCGGCGTGCTTCGACGCCGGCGTCGCGCGCGAGCTGCACCAGCAGGCGCAGCGTTTCGTCATTGATGCGGTTCTTCGAGAGATCGGCCGCGAGACCGCCGCCCGGGATCGTGAAGCGTTCGGCGCGGGTCGGCGCGCGATCGTTTTCGGGCGCGAACCAGTCGCGCAGCCGGGCGTGGCGGATCTGTTCGAAGTGGGATTGAAGGGCAGTCCAGGCGGGGAGCGAATTCAGCGTCATGGCGGTTCGAGTGAAGCGTGAATCGGGAGGAATGCCGCGCCGGCTCATCGGGATCGGAAAGCCGGCGGACGAGAAGGCCCGCCGTGCGGCGGGGCAGTCAGTATAGCGGCGTTACGTGTCGGCGCGCGGCGACGCATAAAAAAGGCGATTGACTAGCGTGCGCACCATCGGCGCGAGCTCGCCCGCGGTGAGCCCGGCCGGGCCGGTGCCGTGCGCGGTCAGCGTGTCGGCCGCGAGACCATGCAGGTAGACGCCCGCGAGCGCTGCTTCGTATGGCGCGACGCGCTGCGCGAGCCATGCGCCGATCAGGCCGCCGAGCACGTCGCCGGTGCCGCCCGTGGCGAGCGCCGCGTTGCCGGTCGGATTGATCGTCACGCGGCCGTCGGGCGCCGCAATCACCGTGCCCGAGCCTTTCAGCACGACGATCGCTGCGTAGCGCGCGGCGAGGGCCTGCGCGGCCGCGACGCGGTCGTGCTGCACGGTCGCCGTGTCGCTGCCGAGCAGCCGCGCGGCCTCGAGCGGATGCGGCGTCAGCACGCACGCATTGCCGCGCGCGCCGCGCGTGGCGACGGCGGCCGCGAGGTCCGCGTGCGTCGCGACGAGGTTCAGTGCGTCGGCATCGAGCAGCGTCGCGGCGTCGTGCAAGAGCGCGTCGCGCACGAGCGTCGCCGCGGCCTCGCGCGTGCCGAGACCGCAGCCGGCCGCGATCGCGGTCATCGCGCCGAGATCGAGGCCGTCGGCCGGATGCAGCATCAGTTCGGGGAACGGCGGGTCGTACGGCGGCGCGCCGGTGCCGAGAAAACCGACGTGCACCTTGCCGGCGCCCGCGAACAGCGCGGCGCGCGCGGCCAGGATCGGTGCACCGCACATGCCCGTGTCGCCGCCGAGCACCGCGAGGCTGCCGAACGTGCCCTTGTGGGACGCAAACGCGCGCGCGGGCAGGGCCGCGGCGAACCGCGCGGGTGCATTCAACACGATGGCCGGCGCGGCGGGCGGTGCGACGTCGAGCGACGCGACCTCGATCTCGCCGGCGAGGTCGCGGCCGTCGCCCGTATAGAGGCCCGGTTTCGCGCCGATGAAGGTGAGCGTGTGGGTGGCCGCGACGGCTGCGCCCGCGCCGACGATTCGGCCCGTATCGTTGTCGAGCCCGCTCGGCACGTCGAGCGCGAGCACGCGGCCGCCGCTGCGCGCATGCGCGGCGATGCGCGCGGCCTGCTCGGCGAACGCACCGTCGAGCGCGCGGCCGAGGCCGATGCCGAACAGCCCGTCGACGACCCACGCATAACCGTCCAGCGACGCGGGTGGCGTGGCCGACAGCGGCACGCCGGCCGTGCGCGCGAGGCCGAGCGCCCATTGCGCGTCGTCCGGCCTGACCGGCACCGGCATCCATGCCTGCGTCGCGACGCCGAGCTGCTGGAGGTGCGCGGCGGCCACCAGTGCATCGCCGCCGTTGTTGCCGGGGCCGACCGCGAACCACACGGGGCGGTCATCGCCGGCGACGCGCTCGGACAGCCAGCGCGCGGCGGCGGCGCCCGCGCGGCCCATCAGCGTGTGCGGCGGCAGCGCCGCGCTCGCGTCGGCTTCGGCCGCGCGCAGGTCGGCGACGCGCAGCAGCGCGATCGGATCGGAATCGGGAAACGGGCGGGTAACGGTCATCGCGGGGTCGTGGCGGCTGGCAAGGAGGCTGCCCGGGATGGGCCCGCGGCGGTCAGGTCGTGAAGCGCCCGGCGCGCAGCGCGGCGAGCGTGTCGGCGGGCCAGTGCTGCACGTCGCCGGCCAGATAGTCGGTCACCACTTTAGCAGACCCGCACGCGAGCCCCCAGCCGGCCGGGCCGTGCCCGAAATTGACGAACACGCGCGGATGCGGGGTCGGACCCACGACCGGCAAGCCGTCCGGCGACAACAGTTGCGTGCCTTGCCACGACAGCGCGGCCGAGATCCTGGCGGCACCGGGCACCCAGTCGTGGACGGCCTGGCCGAGCAGCGCGAGCGCCGCCTCGGACAGCGGCTCGGCAAGCGGCTTCGCGGTGTCGGGCAGGCTCTGCAGCACGCCGGCGCCGCCGACGCGCAGCCGCTGGTGGGTGCGCGTGATCGAGATCCGCTTGATCGAGTCGACGACGCTCAGGTGCGGCGCGTGTTCTTCGTACGCGACCGGTGCGGTGAGCGTATGGACGCGCACCGGGTGCAGCGGCAGGCGCCAGCCGAGCCGGTCGAGCAACGGCAGGCTGCCGGCGCCGGCGGCGACCACGATCGCATCGGCGGAAATCACGTCGACCTCGCGCGCGTTCGACGCGTGCCGGTCGCCGGTCGGTACGAGCTCGACCGCGGCGCGGCCGGTGTCGACACGGATCGCGGCGACGTCCGCGCCGAAGCGGAACTGCACGCCGTGCTCGTCGAGCGTCTGCTTGACCAGTTTCGCGAACAGCGGGCAGTTCCCGGTGCGTTCGGTCTCGAGCAGCACGCCGCCGGCGAAACCGGGCTCGGCCGGCACCGACGGCTCGAGCGCCGCGCATTCGTCGGCGCTCAGCGTGCGATACGGCTGGTCGAGCGTGCGCAGCAGGTCGAGCGCGGGCTGCATCGCTTCCCAGTCGCGCGGATCGCGCACGACATGCAGGATGCCGGGCTTCTGCTCGAATTCGAGTTCGAGGCGCGCCTCGGTGTCGGCGAGCATGTCGCGCGACGCGTCGATCAGCGGGCGCAGCCGCGCGTACTGCGCGGCGAACGCGTCGGGCTCGCGCAGCGTGCCGAGCTGCTTGACGAAGCGGCGCACGCCGCCGTTGAAGCCCGGCTTGTAGACGATGCCGCTATCGCGCGGCTGGCGCTGGCGCATGAAGGTCGGGCCGAACCAGACGTCGAGCGGGCTCGGCAGCAGGGCGCCGCCGTCGCCATAGGTCGCGCCCTGCGCGACGGTCGCGTGGCGTTCGATCACGCACACGCGGTGGCCGGCCGCGCGCAACTGGTAGGCGGTGGCGACGCCGCTGATTCCGCCGCCGATGACGATGACATCCATGGATTGCTTCGATGACGGGCGGCGCGCACGCCGCCCGGTGAGAATTCGCTGAGGGCTCCGGCCCGGTGAACCCGGAATGATAGCGCCAAAATCGCGGGAGCCGGCGTCGGGCGAGCGCGTTCCGTGCGGCCGCTCCGTGGCCGCCGGCTGTCGCGTCCGCGCGGGCCGGCCCGGCGGGCGGGCCGTGCGCGGCGCACACCGGGGCACCGTTGCGGTGCATGCGGGCTACCGATCGGCCGGTCTTGGGCGACCGACTTCCGGGTATAATTACGGCCTTCTTTCGCCCCACGTCGCCACCTCGCGCGACTCATCGACGTCAGTCCAGCCCATGGCTCACTTCTCGTGTTTTCCCGGCGCTTCGGCCCTCTCCGATTTCCGTCAAACCCGTCTGCTCGACACGCTCAGGCAAATCGACGCCAACATCGTCGCGGTGCGCGGGCAGTTCCTGCACTTCGTCAATGCGGCCGAGCCGCTGTCGGCCGACGACAGCGCGCGCATCGATGCGCTGATGCACTACGGCGCGCCGTTCGAGCCGGCGGCCGAGAAGGGGACGGCCGAGACCTTCGTCGTGCTGCCGCGCTTCGGCACGGTTTCGCCGTGGGCGAGCAAGGCGACCGACATCGCGCAGCACTGCGGCCTTACGCACGTGCGCCGCATCGAGCGCGGCGTCGAATTCACGGTCACGCTGAAGTCAGGCCTGCTCGGCGGCAAGAAGGCGCTGTCCGACGACGCGCGCACGGCCGTCGTGGCCGCGCTGCATGACCGGATGACCGAAAGCGTGGTCGCGGCCCGCGACGATGCGAAGCACCTGTTCGACGAACTGCCGGCCAAGCCGCTCGCGAGCGTCGACGTGCTGGGCGTCGGCCGCAGCGCGCTCGAGCGCGCGAACGTCGAGCTGGGCCTCGCGCTCGCCGACGACGAGATCGACTACCTGGTCGACGCGTTCCGCAAGCTCGAACGCAATCCGACCGACGTCGAATTGATGATGTTCGCGCAGGCGAACAGCGAGCACTGCCGCCACAAGATCTTCAACGCGCAGTGGACGATTGACGGCGAAGCGCAGGACATGTCGCTGTTCGCGATGATCCGCAACACCGAAAAGCTGAACCCGCAAGGCACGATCGTCGCGTATTCGGACAACTCGTCGATCATGGTCGGCGCCGAGGCCGAGCGCTGGTTCCCGCGCAACGCGGGCGCGGCCGGCGAGCCGGGCGAGCGTTATGGCCGCCACACCGAGCTCACGCACACACTGATGAAGGTCGAGACGCACAACCACCCGACGGCGATCTCGCCGTTCCCGGGCGCGGCGACCGGCGCGGGCGGCGAGATCCGCGACGAAGGCGCGACGGGCCGCGGCGCGCGTCCGAAGGCCGGTCTCACGGGCTTCACAGTGTCGAACCTCGACCTGCCCGACGCACGCCAGTCGTGGGAAAACGCGCGCGACGCGGCGCAGCCGGTCGGCGAGCGCAACCCGAACGACGCGCACGGCCCGTACGGCCGTCCGGACCGCATCGCGTCGCCGCTGCAGATCATGATCGACGGCCCGCTCGGCGGCGCCGCGTTCAACAACGAATTCGGCCGCCCGAACCTCGGCGGCTACTTCCGCGTGTACGAGCAGAACGTCGACGGCCAGGTGCGCGGTTATCACAAGCCGATCATGATCGCGGGCGGCCTCGGCAACATCGCCGACCAGCACACGCACAAGCACGACGTGCCGGCCGGCTCGCTGCTGATCCAGATCGGCGGCCCCGGCATGCGGATCGGGATGGGCGGCGGCGCGGCGAGCTCGATGGCGACCGGCGCGAATACGGCCGAACTCGACTTCGACTCGGTGCAGCGCGGCAACCCCGAAATCGAGCGTCGCGCGCAGGAAGTGATCAACGGCTGCTGGCAACTCGGCGCGGAAAACCCGATCCTGAGCATCCACGACGTCGGCGCGGGTGGTCTGTCGAACGCGTTCCCCGAGATCGTCGACGGCGCGGGCAAGGGCGCCCGCTTCGAACTGCGCAAGGTCGCGCTCGAGGAATCGGGCCTGTCGCCGCGCGAAATCTGGTCGAACGAGGCGCAGGAGCGCTACGTGCTCGCGATCGCGCCGGCCGACCTGCCGCGTTTCGAAGCGATCTGTGCACGCGAGCGCTGCCCGTTCGCGGTGGTCGGTGTCGCGACCGACGAGCGTCAGTTGCAGCTCGTCGATGACGAAGCGACGGGTGCCGACGAATACCCGGTGGACATGCCGATGGAAGTGCTGCTCGGCAAGCCGCCGCGCATGCACCGCGACGTCGCGCGCGTCGCGACCGAGCGCGCGCCGGTCGACGTGACGGGCATCGCGCTGTCGGAAGTCGCGGTCGACGTGCTGAAGCACCCGACGGTCGGCAGCAAGTCGTTCCTGATCACGATCGGCGACCGTTCGGTCGGCGGCACGTCGGTGCGCGACCAGATGGTCGGCCCGTGGCAGGTGCCGGTGGCCGACTGCGCGATTACCGCGCTCGACTATGCGGGCTTCAAGGGCGAGGCGATGACGATGGCCGAGCGCACGCCGCTCGCGGTGATCGACGCGCCGGCATCGGGCCGCATGGCGGTCGGCGAGGCGATCACGAACATCGCGAGCGCGCCGATTGCGTTGCTCGACAAGCTGAAGCTGTCGGCGAACTGGATGGCCGCGTGCGGCACGGCCGGTGAAGACGCCGCGCTGTACGACACGGTCAAGGCGATCGGCATGGAGCTGTGCCCGGCGCTCGGGATCGGCATCCCGGTCGGCAAGGACTCGCTGTCGATGAAGACGAAGTGGGACGAGCAGGGCGTCGCGAAGGAAGTGGTCTCGCCGGTGTCGCTGATCATCTCCGCATTCGCGCCTGTCGAGGATGTGCGCCGGCACCTGACGCCGCAACTGCGCCGCGTCGCCGACGCAGGCGACAGCGTGCTGATCGCGATCGATCTCGGCCGCGGCAAGAACCGGATGGGCGGCAGCATCTTCGCGCAGGTCACGCAGCAGGTCGGCGACACGACGCCGGACGTCGACGACGCGGAAGACCTGAAGTGCTTCTTCAACGCGATCCAGTCGCTCAATGCGCAGGACAAGCTGCTCGCGTACCACGATCGCTCGGACGGCGGCCTGTGGGCGACGGTGTGCGAAATGGCGTTCGCGGGCCACGCGGGCGTGTCGCTGAACGTCGACATGCTGACGCTCGACCCGAACCACGAATCCGACTACGGCGACGCGAAGGACTGGGCGAAGCAGACGAGCGGCCGTCGCGACGATCGCACGCTGCGCGCGCTGTTCTCCGAGGAACTCGGCGCCGTCGTGCAGGTGCGTACGGCCGACCGCGACGCGGTGCTCGGCGCGCTGCGCGAATTCGGCCTGTCGGCGTGCTCGCACGTGATCGGCGCGGTCAACGACCGCGACGTGATCGAGGTGTACCGCGACGCGAAGAAGATCTTCGACGCGCCGCGCACCGAACTCCATCGCGCGTGGGGCGAAGTGAGCTGGCGCATCGCGCGCCTGCGCGACAACCCCGCCTGCGCGGATGCCGAATACGATGCGCTGCTCGACGCGGCCGATCCGGGCATCTCGCCGGTGCTGAGCTTCGATCCGGCCGACGACATCGCCGCGCCGTTCATCGCGACGGGCGCCCGCCCGCGCGTTGCGATTCTGCGCGAGCAGGGCGTGAACTCGCATCTGGAAACGGCCTACGCGTTCGACCGCGCGGGCTTCGATGCGCACGACGTGCACATGAGCGATCTGCTCGCGGGCCGTGCAACGCTTGCCGATTTCGCGGGCGCGGTCGCGTGCGGCGGCTTCTCGTACGGCGACGTGCTGGGCGCGGGCGAAGGCTGGGCGAAGACGGTTCGCTTCAACGCGAACCTCGCCGACATGTTCTCGGCATTCTTCGCGCGTCCCGACACGTTCGCGCTCGGTATCTGCAACGGCTGCCAGATGATGTCGAGCCTCGCGTCGATGATCCCGGGCGCGGAAGCATGGCCGAAGTTCACGCGCAACAAGTCCGAGCAGTTCGAGGCGCGCTTCTCGTTCGTCGAAGTGGAGAAGTCGCCGTCGATCTTCTTCGCGGGGATGGAAGGCTCGCGGATTCCGGTCGCGGTCGCGCACGGCGAAGGTTATGCGGACTTCTCGCAGCAGGGCGACATCGATCGCGTCGCGGTTTCGATGCGGTTCGTCGACCACCGTGGCGAGGCGACCGAGCGTTATCCGTTCAACCCGAACGGCTCGCCGGCCGGCATCACGTCGGTCACGACGGCCGACGGGCGCTTCTCGGTGCTGATGCCGCACATGGAGCGCGTGCATCGCACGGTCGCGATGAGCTGGCACCCGGAAAGCTGGGGTGAAGCGAGCCCGTGGCTGCGCGTGTTCCGCAACGCGCGCCGCTGGATCGGCTGATCCGGATGATGTTCGACCCGAACGCACCGGTCGAAGTCGTCACGCTGCGCGACGAGCGCAAGAGTGAGGCCGACGCGATCGGCCGCGTGATCGTCGAGGCGTTCGCGGGCGAGCCGCAGGGCGGCCAGTTCGAACGGCGGATCGTCGACGCGCTGCGCGCGGACGGCGCGCTGAGCGTGTCGCTCGTCGCGGAGCGCGACGGTCGCATCATCGGGCACGTCGCGTACTCGCCGGTCGCGATCGGCGGCGAGCCGGCCGGCACGCAGCAGTGGTACGGGCTGGCGCCGCTCGCGGTGCGGCCCGACTGCCAGCGGCAGAGCATCGGCGCGGGGCTCGTGCGCACGGGGCTCGACGCGTTGCGCCGGCTCGGCGCGCGCGGCTGCGTGGTGCTCGGCGATCCCGCGTACTACACGCGCTTCGGGTTCGCGCCGTCCGGCGACATCGTGTTTCCCGGCGTGCCGCCCGAGTATTTCCTCGCGCTGTCGTTCGACGAATCGGTGCCACGGCCTGCGGGCGACGTTCGTTATCACAACGTGTTTTATCCCGCGTAACGCGTAGCGATCACGGCCGCGCAGCCTGCGCCCGATCCCGCCAAGGCCGCTCTTCGGAGCGGCTTTTTCTTGTGCTTTTCCCGAACGACCATGAAAAAAGGCCACTCCGAAGAGCGGCCTTTCGATGCGCGGGCGACTGGCGCCGGCGTTACTGAATCTTTGCCTGCTGGCGCAGGCCTTCCTCGAACGCCTGCAGCTTCTGCTGCACGAGCTGCTGCGCGATCTGCGCCTTCACCTGGTCGAACGGCGGCGGTGCGATGTCGCGGATGTCGTCGACGCGGATGATGTGCCAGCCGAACTGCGTCTTCACCGGCGCATCGGTCATCTGGCCTTTCTGCAGCTTCTGCGCGGCCGCCGCGAATTCCGGCACGTATGCCTTCGGGTCCGACCAGTCGAGATCGCCGCCGTTCTTGCCCGAACCCGGATCCTTCGAGTATTGCTTCGCGAGATCCTCGAACTTCGCGCCGGCCTTGATCTTCGCGATCAGGTCCTTCGCCTGCTGCTCGTTGTCGACGAGGATGTGGTGCAGGTGGTATTCGCGGTTGCCGCCGGCGCCCTTGACGAGGTCGTCGTAACGCGCCTTCACTTCGGCGTCGGTCGGCTGGTTCTTCTTCAGGAAGCTCTCGATCATCGAACGCAGTACGACGGTCTGCTGGGCGACGGCGACCTGCGCCTTCACGTCCGGACGATTCGGGATGCCTTCGCGGATCGCTTCCTGCATCAGGATTTCGCGGTTCACGAGTTCCTGGCGCACGGCCTGCTGCAGCTGCGGGCTATCGGTCTGGCCTTGCTGGACGAGTTGCGCGACCATCGCGTCGGCGCGCGACTTCGGAATCGGCGTGCCGTTCACGACGGCGATGTTCTGGGCGAATGCCGGCGCCGCTGCGAATGCAGCCGCCGCGACCCACAGGCGAGGGGATTTCAGGATCATCGGGAATTCCTAATGAGACTAGATAGAAGATTCGTTGAATTCTTCGGGCGTGTAAGCCACGATCGCGAGCGCGTGAATGCCGCGCTGCATCGCATCAGCGAGCGCATCATACACCAGCCGGTGCCGCGCGACGCGCGGCTTGCCCGCGAAGGCGGCCGACACGATCGTGACCGTGAAGTGGCCACCGGAGGCCGCGCCGGCGTGGCCCGCGTGCTGCGCGCTGTCGTCGCGCACGGTGAGCGACACGGGGGCGAGCGACGCGGTGAGGCGCGCTTCGATCAGCGCGATGCGTTCGTCAGGCGACGCGTGGAGAAAGGCGTCCGTCATGTCATTCGTCCTTCAGGTACTTCGTGAGCCACAAGCTCTGCAGGATGATGAACACGACCATCGCGCCCGTCGTACCGAACAGCTTGAAGTTCACCCATTGCGATTCGGTGAAGTTGTGCACCACGTACAGGTTCGCGACGCCGAGCACCGCGAAGAACAGCGCCCAGGCGACGTTCAGCTTGTCCCACACGGGGTGCGGCAGCGTGAGCTGCTTGCCCATCATCTTCTCGATCAGGTTGTTGCCGAACGCATAACGCGCGGCGAGCAGCCCGATCGCAAACAGCCAGTACAGCACAGTCGGTTTCCATTGAATGAATTTCTCGTCATGCAGGACGAGGGTGGCGCCGCCGAAGACGACGATCACGCCGAGGCTGACCCACAGCATCGTGTCGACCTTCCGGTGCCGGAAGGCGACCCACGCGACCTGGGCCAGCGTCGCGACGATCGCGACGGCGGTGGCGGTAAAGATGCCCCAGACCTTGAAGGCGGCGAAAAACAGGATGATCGGAAACAGATCGAACAGAAATTTCATGGCGCTCGCAGCTGCGTGAAAGGCCGCTTGCGCGGCCTTTCACCGTTGTAGGGACCCGCCAGGCACCGCCGTCGCGGATCGGGGCGGCCAGCCCGAGAGCAGGCCGCCCCGTCGATCCGCCCGGCGCCGCTCATTCGTTTTCGGGTCGGGACTCGAAGTTTAACGCAGCCGAATTGATGCAGTACCGCAAACCGGTCTGGTCGCGCGGGCCGTCCTCGAAGACGTGGCCGAGATGCGCGCCGCAATGGTTGCAGCGGACCTCGACGCGGACCATCCCGTGCGAGTAGTCGACCTTCTCGTCGATCACCTCGCCGTTGAGCGGCTTGAAGTAGCTGGGCCAGCCGCAGCCCGAGTGGAATTTGGACCCGGATTCGAACAGCGGCGTGCTGCAGACGACGCATTTGTAGATGCCGGCGTCCTCGGTGTCGGTGTATTCGCCGGTGAATGCGCGCTCGGTCGCCGCATGCTGCGTGACCTCGTACTGCATCGGCGTGAGCCGGCGGCGCAACTCGGTGTCGTCCTTCTTGTACGGGAAGGTCTTGTCGTCGGAATCGTGGGACATGGGGGTTCTCCTGATCGGTCGGTCGATACGCGCGGGTTGGGGCTTCAGGACGAGCAGCTCACTTCGAGCGACCCGGCCCAGTCGGGCGGCAACGCCGCGTAGGCTTCGTATTCCGGTTGTTCGTCGAACGGCCGGCGCAGCACTTGGGCGAGCCGCTCGACTTCGGAAAAATCCTTTTCCTTCGCGCGTCGGATCGCGACTTCGGCCAGATGGTTGCGCAGCACGTATTTCGGGTTTGCGCGGTTCATCGCGGCCGCACGTGCCGCGTCGTCGCGCGTTTCCTCGGACAGCCGCGCGCGATAGAGGTTCGCCCACGCATCGAACGCGTCGCGGTCGATGAACAGGTCGCGTACGGGCGCGTCGCGGCTCGCATCGTGCTTCGACAGCTGCGCGAGCCGGCGGAACGTCAGCGTGAAATCCGCGTGGCTCGCATGCATCGTCTCGAGCAGCTTGTTGGCGAGTTCGGCATCGTTCTCGCGTTCGAGCTCGAGGCCGAGCTTCGCGCGCATCGCGCGTTCGAGCGCGGGGCCGAACCGTTCCGGAAACTTCGCGAGCACGGCCTGTGCGTCGTCCACCGCGCGCTCGGCGCGCGCGTCGTCGTCCGCGATGCCGTGCTGCAGCCCGATCAGCGGCAGCAGCGCTTGCGCGAGGCAGTAGCAGTTCCAGTGCGCGATGCGCGGCTGCATCCGGTATGCGTAACGGCCGCTCGTGTCCGAGTGGTTGCAGATGTGGTTCGCGTCGAATGCATCGACGAAGCCGAATGGACCGTAGTCGATCGTCACGCCGAGGATCGACATGTTGTCGGTGTTCATCACGCCGTGGCAGAAGCCGACGGCCTGCCATTGCGCGACGAGATCGGCGGTGCGCAGCGTCGCGGCTTCGAGCAGCGCGAGGTACGGATCGTCCGCGTCGCGGCATGCCGGATAGAAGCGGTCGATCACGTGGTCGGCGAGCTGGCGCAGCAGGTCGGGGCGATCGTTCGAGAAGAAGTGCTCGAAGTGGCCGAAGCGCACGAAGCTCTCCGACACGCGCGTGACGACAGCCGACGTCTCGATCTCCTCGCGGACCACCGGCTGGTCGGAGCCGATCACCGTCAGTGCGCGCGTGGTCGGGATGCCGAGGTGATGCATCGCCTCCGAGCACAGGAACTCGCGGATCGACGAGCGCAGCACCGCGCGGCCGTCGCCCATCCGCGAATACGGCGTGCGGCCGCTGCCTTTCAGTTGCAGCTCGTAGCGGCGGCCGTCGGTGCCGGTGCGCTCGCCGATCGTCAGCGCGCGGCCGTCGCCGAGCTGGCCGGCCCACACGCCGAACTGGTGGCCGGAATACACCGACGCGTACGGCATCGCGCCCGCGGGCCAGTCGCGCGTCGGGTTGCCGGCGAACAGCTCGGCGAACGCGGGCTGCGCGGCGATCGAGGGCGGCAGGTCGAGCAGTTGCGCGACTTCGCCGGAAAAACCGACGACGTACGGCGCGGCAAGCGGCGCGGCCGGCAGCCGCGTATGAAACGCATCGCCGAGCTGCACGAACGCGCCGTCGGCGGGCGCGCCGAGCGTGGCGGCGAGGTCGGGGAGGGTGTCAGCCGTATCGGCTGCGCTTCGGGAAAACGACATGTTGAGCGCCTCTGGGTAAGCCGATATTGTAAGGCGGCGCCGCGCCGCCCGCATGGCGGCCCGCGCACCGTGCGCCACGCCTGTCCGGGCCGCTGACGGGCGCATGCCGGTTCGAGGTGCTTCACCGATTCGCGTCCTTCAGGGAGAACAAGACGATGGGTAAGCCGTTGCTGGGCCAGATGATGGACGTGCCGTTGCTGGTGTCCTCGCTGATTACGCATGCCGCGCGGCACGCCGGCGACACGGAGATCGTGTCGAAGCGCGTGGAAGGCGACCTGCATCGCTACACATATCGCGATTGCGAACGCCGCGCGAAGCAGCTTGCGCAGGCGCTCGCACGGCTCGGCATCGAGACCGGTGACCGCGTCGGCACGCTGGCATGGAACGGCTACCGGCATCTGGAAGCGTATTACGGGATCGGCGGAATGGGCGCGGTGTGCCACATGATCAACCCGCGCCTCTTTCCCGAGCAGATCGCGTACATCGTCAATCACGCGGAAGACCGCTACGTCCTCTTCGACATCAATTTCGCGCCGCTCGTCGACGCGATCGCGCCGCAGTGCCCGCACGTGAAAGGCTGGATCGCGATGACGGATGCGGCGCACCTGCCGTCCGGCGCGACGCCGTTCCTCTGCTACGAATCGCTCGTCGAAGCCGAGGACGGCCGTTACGACTGGCCGCATCTCGACGAACAGCAGGCGTCGGGGCTTTGCTACACGTCGGGCACGACCGGCAATCCGAAAGGCGTGCTGTATTCGAATCGCTCGACCGTGCTGCACGCGTACGGCGCCGCGCTGCCCGACGCGATGAACCTGTCCGCGATGGACGCCGTGCTGCCCGTCGTGCCGATGTTCCACGTCAACGCGTGGGGGCTGCCGTACGCGGTGCCGCTCACGGGCGGCAAGCTCGTGCTGCCCGGCAAGGATCTCGACGGGAAATCGCTGTACGAGCTGATGGAGGCCGAGCGCGTGACGTTTTCCGCGGGCGTGCCGACCGTGTGGCTCGGCCTGCTGAACTACATGCGCGAAGCCGGCGTGCGTTTCTCGACGCTGAACCGCACGGTGATCGGCGGCTCCGCGTGTCCGCCCGCGATGCTGCGCACGTTCGAGGACGAATACGGCGTGCGCGTGATCCATGCGTGGGGCATGACCGAGCTGTCGCCGCTCGGCACGCTCGCGAAGCTCAACTGGGCGCAGTCGCAGCGGCCGCTCGACGCGCAGCGCCGGCTGCTCGAGAAGCAGGGGCGCGTGATCTGCGGCGTCGACATGCGGATCGTCGGCGAGGACGGTCATGAACTGCCGTGGGACGGCGTCGCGTTCGGCGAACTGCAGGTGCGCGGGCCGTGGGTGATCGACCACTACTTCCGCGGCGATGCGTCGCCACTGTCGGACGGCTGGTTCCCGACCGGCGACGTCGCGACGATCGACCCCGATGGCTTCCTGCAGATCACCGACCGCAGCAAGGACGTGATCAAGTCGGGCGGCGAGTGGATCAGCTCGATCGATATCGAAAACGTCGCGATCGCGCACCCGGGGGTGGCCGAAGCCGCCTGCATCGCGTGCGCGCACCCGAAATGGACCGAGCGCCCGCTGCTCGTCGTGGTGCCGCGCGAAGGCGCAAACCTGAGCCGCGACACGCTGCTCGCGTTCTATGAAGGCAAGGTCGCCAAATGGTGGATTCCCGACGACGTCGTGTTCGTCGAATCGCTGCCGCACACCGCGACCGGCAAGCTGCAGAAGCTGAAGCTGCGCGAGACGTTCCGCAATTACGTGTTGCCGACGGCGGTGGGCGAGCCGTAACGCCCGCGATCCGGTCGCCCGATCCGTCCCCGGATCGGGATAAAAATTCAAATTGAACGACCGTGCTTTTTCGTTGTATGCTGCCTGCGTTCGATCCGGACATGCGGCTGTTCGACCGCGCACAATGAAGCGCAGCCACCCCGGCGCGCGATGCATGGAGGCAGGCAGATGGCAGTGGATTACTCGACTCGCGACGGCGTGGCCGTCCTTACGCTCAACAATCCGCCCGTCAACGGGCTCGGCCTGTCGACCCGGCTCGGCATCATGGACGCGCTCGAGCGCGCCGCGCAGGATCCGTCGGTCACGGCGATCGTGCTGACGGGTGCCGGCCGCGCATTCTCGGGCGGTGCCGACATCACCGAATTCAGCACGCCGAAGGCGCTGCAGGAGCCGACGCTGCACACCGTGATCCGCGCGGTGGAGGCGAGCGCGAAGCCCGTCGTCGCGGCGCTGCACAGCGTCGTGATGGGCGGCGGCCTCGAGCTCGCGCTCGGTGCGCACTATCGCGTCGCGGCGCCCGGCGCGCAGGTCGCGCTGCCCGAAGTGAAGCTCGGCCTGCTGCCGGGCGCGGGCGGCACACAGCGCCTGCCGCGCGCGGTGGGGCTCGAAACCGCACTGAACATGATCGTGTCGGGCGCGCCCGTGCCGTCGGAACAGCTGGAGAAGAGCGGGCTGTTCGACGACATGGCCGACGGCGACCTGCTCGACGCGGCCGTCGCGTTCGCACGCAAGGTCGGCGCACAGAAGGGGCCGCATCCGCGCGTACGCGATCGCAAGATCGTCCACGCGAACGCCGCGGGCTACATCCAGTTCGCGCGCAATTCCGCGCAGGCCGCCGCGCCGAATTTCCCCGCGCCGCACAAGTGCATCGACGCGATCGAGGCCGGCGTGCTGAACGGCTTCGACAAGGGCAGCGTCGCCGAGCGCGAGGGTTTCGTCGCGCTGATGATGACGCCGGAAAGCCGCGCGCTGCGCCATGCGTTCTTCGGCGAGCGCGCGGCGAGCAAGATTCCCGACGTGCCGGCCGATACGCCGCTGCGCGAGATCCGCCGCGTCGGCGTGATCGGCGCGGGCACGATGGGCGGCGGGATCGCGATGAACTTCGTCAACGCGGGCTTGCCCGTCACGCTGCTCGAGACGAAACAGGAAGCGCTCGAGCGTGGCGTTGCAACGATCCGCAAGAACTACGACGCGCAGGTGAAGAAGGGCAAGCTCACGCAGGAGAAGCTCGACGCGCGCATGGCGCTGATCACGCCGACGCTGTCCTACGACGACCTGAAGGAGGCGGACCTGATCGTCGAGGCCGTGTTCGAGGAACTCGGCGTGAAGGAACAGGTGTTCCGCAAACTCGACGAAGTCGCGAAGCCGGGCGCGATCCTCGCGTCGAACACGTCGACGCTCGACGTCGACAAGATCGCGGCGTTCACGAAGCGTCCGCAGGACGTCGTCGGCATGCACTTCTTCAGCCCGGCGAACGTGATGAAGCTGCTCGAGGTCGTGCGCGGCGCGCAGACCGCGAAGGACGTGCTCGCGACCGTGATGGCGGTGGCGAAGAAGATCCGCAAGACGGCGGTCGTGTCGGGCGTGTGCGACGGCTTCATCGGCAACCGGATGATCGAGCAGTACATCCGCCAGGCACTCTTCATGCTCGAGGAAGGCGCGCTGCCCGCGCAGGTCGATCGCGCGATCGAGAAGTTCGGTTTCGCGATGGGGCCGTTCCGGATGAGCGACCTCGCCGGCAACGACATCGGCTGGGCGATCCGCAAGCGTCGTTACGTCGAGAAGCCCGATCTGCAGTACTCGAAGATCGCCGACCGCCTGTGCGAGCAGGGCCGCTTCGGCCAGAAGACGGGCGCCGGCTGGTACGACTACGTGCCGGGCGAGCGCAAGGCGAAACCGTCGTCGCTCGTCGACGAGATGGTCGTCGCGTATTCGAAGGAGCGCGGCGTCGAGCGGCGCAAGATCGGCGACGACGAGATCGTCGAGCGGCTGGTGTTCGCGCTCGTCAACGAAGGCGCGAAGATCCTCGAAGAGAAGATCGCATCGAAGGCGTCCGACATCGACATGGTCTATCTGACCGGTTATGGCTTCCCGTTGTGGCGCGGCGGCCCGATGCTGTACGCGGACGTGGTCGGCCTGTACAACGTCGAGCGCGCGATTCGCCGCTACGCGGCCGCGCCGAACGGCGACGCGTGGCAGCTCGCGCCGTCGATCGCCGAGCTTGCCAAGGCCGGCCGCGGGTTCAACGGCTGACGACGCCGCATGGCGGCGCTGCAAGGAGAAACGCAATGAAACGCACCGACGACGTGCTGCTCGTGATCGACGTGCAATACGACTTCATGCCGGGCGGCGCGCTCGCGGTGCCGGACGGCGACGCGGTCGTGCCGGTGATCAACGCGCTCGCGCGACGCTTCGACCAGGTCGTGCTGACGCAGGACTGGCACCCGCGCGACCACGTGTCGTTCGCGGCGAACCATCCGGGCCGCGAACCGTTCTCCACGCTCGCGCTGCCGTACGGCGAGCAGGTGCTGTGGCCCGTGCACTGCGTGCAGGACACCGACGGCGCGGCGCTGCATCGCGACCTCGACATCCCGCAGGCGCGGCTCGTGATCCGCAAGGGCGGCGACGCGCAGGTCGACAGTTATTCCGCGTTCGTCGAGGCCGACCGCACGACACGCACGGGGCTCGCGGGCTATCTGCGCGAACTCGGCGCGAAGCGCGTGTGGTGCTGCGGGCTCGCGACCGACTATTGCGTCGCGTGGTCGGCGCTCGATGCGCGCGCGGCCGGTTTCGAAGCCGCGGTGATCAACGATGCGTGCCGCGCCATCGACCTGAACGGGTCGCTCGCGCACGCATGGCAGCAGATGCAGGCAGCGGGCGTCGCGCATGCGACGTCCGCGGGCGCGCGCCCGGCGGCGTAGCGCATTCCCCATCCGATTCAGGACATGAAGCAGGACCGAAGGAGACTCGCATGACCGAAGCCGTAATCGTATCGACCGCACGCACGCCGCTGGCGAAATCCTGGCGCGGCGCATTCAACATGACGCACGGCGCGACGCTTGGCGGCCACGTGGTCGCGGCCGCGCTCGAACGCGCGAAGCTCGATCCCGCGCGCGTCGAGGACGTGATCATGGGCTGCGCGAACCCCGAAGGTGCGACCGGCGCCAACATCGCGCGGCAGATCGCGCTGCGCGCGGGGCTGCCCGTCACCGTGCCGGGGATGACGGTGAACCGTTTCTGCTCGTCGGGGCTGCAGACCATCGCGCTCGCCGCGCAGCGCATCATCGCGGGCGAAGGCGACGTGTATGTCGCGGGCGGCGTCGAATCGATCTCGTGCGTGCAGAACGAGATGAACCGGCACATGATCCAGGAAGGCTGGCTCGTCGAGCACAAGCCCGAGATCTACTGGAACATGCTGCAGACGGCCGAGAACGTCGCGAAGCGCTACGGGATCGCGAAGGAGCGGCAGGACGAGTACGGCGTGCAGTCGCAGTTGCGCGCCGCGGCCGCCCAGGAAGCCGGTCTCTTTCGCGACGAGATCGTGCCGATCACCGTGCTCGCGGGTATCGCCGACAAGGCGACGGGCCGCCTGTTCACGAAGGAAGTGACGGTCTCGGCCGACGAAGGCATCCGCCCCGACACGACGCTCGAAGGCGTGTCGAAGATCCGTTCGGCCGTACCGGGCGGCGTGATCACCGCCGGCAACGCGAGCCAGTTCTCGGACGGCGCGTCGGCCTGCGTCGTGATGAACGCCGAGGTCGCGCAGCGCGAAGGGCTGCAGCCGCTGGGCGTGTTCCGCGGCTTCGCGGTGGCCGGCTGCGAGCCGGACGAGATGGGCATCGGCCCCGTGTTCGCGGTGCCCAAGCTGCTGAAGCAGGCGGGGCTGAAGGTCGACGACATCGGCTTGTGGGAACTGAACGAGGCGTTCGCGGTGCAGGTGCTGTACTGCCGCGATACGCTCGGGATTCCTGAGGATCGCCTGAACGTGAACGGCGGCGCGATCGCGGTCGGCCATCCGTACGGCTTGTCGGGCGCGCGCTTGACCGGCCATGCGCTGATCGAAGGCAAGCGGCGCGGCGTGAAGTACGTGGTCGTCACGATGTGCATCGGCGGCGGGCAGGGTGCGGCCGGCCTGTTCGAAATCCTCTGATTTTTGACCGGTGGCGGCCGCGGCTTCGGTTCGGCGAAGCAGGCGGCCGCGACGCGAATCGGCGCGGCAAGGCCGCCATTCGGAACGACCGGGAAGCAAAAGGCATGCGCCCGGCAATGCCGTTTCCCCTTACTTGTCAAACAAATTGCCCCACCTATACTTGCTCTGACATTTGCCTTTCGGCACGATGGGCCGGATCGTGCGTTGCGCGATCCGTGCCGCGAAGGTTCGAACCAACGCAGCAGACCGACCGGGGACCGAATGAGTACGACCTATGCAGCCGGGGGGGAACCGCCGCGCGTCGTCAGCGCGGCCGCGAGGCTCTACGCGAAATGCCTGCTGGTCGGATTCGCGTTGCTGCCTGCGTATCTGATCGCCTATCTGTGGTTCTTCAGCGACCCGCACGTCGTGTTCGAGAGCCACATTTTCCATGAAATCGCGATCGCGGCCGCGACCCTCGAGGGCGCTTTCGTCACCTATGTGACGTGGGTGTGCTACCGGTCGTCCGGCGAGCCGCTGCTGCGCTGGCTTACACTCGGCTTTCTCGGCTTCGCGATGATCTATGCGCTGCACGGTGCGTTCACCGGGATGGCGCATCACAATATCTGGCTGTTCCTCCTGTACGGGCCCGCGTCGCGGCTCGTGATGTCGATCCTGCTGCTCACGGGCCTGATGTCGTATTCGCGTCCGCCCGATCGCTTCGACAAGCGCACCAGCGTGCGGACGTGGCTGCCGTGGATCGTGTTCTTCGTGATCGTCAACGTGGCCGTCGCGTACATCGCGTATTCGCCGGTCGCGGGCGCGTTGGGCACGCGGCTGTCGATGGAAGGCGGCGCGCTCGTGTTCTCGCTGCTGAACGTCGGCGTGCTGCTCGCGCGGCGGATCCGCTCGCCGCTGATGGTGATCTACGGCGTGTCGATCATGGCGTTCGCGCTGTCGTCGCTCGCATTCATTCTCGGCAAGCCGTGGAATCACATGTGGTGGCTCGCGCACGCGATTTTCGCGGGCGGGTTCTTCCTGCTCAGCTACGGCGTCGTGCAGGCGTTGCAGACGACCCGCTCGTTCTCGGCGATCTACAGCCAGGAAGACCTGATGAGCCGGCTGTCGGAATCGATGGCGCGCACCGAGAGCGCGCTGCAGGAGCTGCGGCGCACGAACCAGAAGCTCGAGTACATGGCCGCGACGGATCCGATGACGGGCGCGTCGAACCGCCGGCAGTTCATCGCGCAGGTCGAACGCGAGATGGTACGCGCCGAGCGCGACGGCACGCCGTTTTGCCTGCTTGCGCTCGATCTCGACAATTTCAAGAACATCAACGATGCGTACGGGCACCAGATCGGCGACGAGGTGTTGCGCGGCGTCGTACGCCAGTGCCTCGAGGCGATCCGGCCGGCGGGCGGGCTCGCGCGGGTCGGCGGCGAGGAGTTCATGGCGCTGCTGCCGGAGATGCCGCTCGAAGGCGCACGCATGACGGCCGAGCGCGTGCGCTCGTCGATCGCGAGCTCGCCGTTCGGGCTCGATTTCAAACGCGTGCAGGTGACGGTCAGCGTCGGCGTCGCGCAATACGGGGTCGACGGCAGCACGGTCGACTCGTTGCTGCGCGTGGTCGACGAGCGGCTGTACCAGGCGAAGCGGGAAGGGCGGAACCGGGTCGTGTCGCGGTAACGCGGTGACGCATGAGCGGTCGGGGCGGGCCGCGCACGGCCCGTCGAAATCGGCTGCCTACGACGCGAGCAGCGGCGGAATCGCTGCAAGCACCGCATCGATCGCCACTCTCAGCTTGTGCGGCAGGAACCGCGTCGCGGGCCACACCACATGCATCGGCGTGCCGGGCGACGACACGTGTTCCAGCACGCGCACCAGCGCCCCCTTGCGCAACGCATCGCGCACGAGCCATTCGGGCAGGTGAACGAGCCCTGCGCCGCGCATGGCGGCCGCGATCAGGCTGTCGATATCGTCGAAACCGAGCTGGTAGTGCAGCGCAGGCTGCACGATGCGGCCGTCCGGCCCTGCCAGCGTCCACGGATTCGCGCGGCCGCCGCGCAGGTAGACGATGCAGCGATGAGCGGCGAGTTCGTCCGTATCGCGCGGCGTGCCCCACGTGCTCAGGTACGCGGGCGACGCACAGACCGCCATCGATTGCACGCCGAGCGGGCGGGCGATCAGCGTATCGCTGTCGGGCAGCGCGCCGCTGCGAATGGCGAGATCGACGCCTTCATCCGCAAAATCGACCACGCGATCGGTGAAATGCCCTTCAACCTGCAGTTGCGGATGCTGCTCCGCCAGATCGAGCAGCAGCGGTGTCACGTGGTGGCGGCCGAACACGACGGGCGCGCTCACGCGAATCCGCCCGGTTGCCTCGCCGCGGCCGGCTTCGAGCATGTGCTGCGCGGCATCGAGCGCCTCCAGCGCCTGCGCGCATTGCTCGTAGAACGCGTGGCCGTCGTCGGTCAACGCGAGACTGCGGGTGGTTCGCACGAACAGCCGCGTCCCGAGCCGCGCTTCGAGCCGGCCGATCGCCTTGCCGACCGCCGAGCGCGTCTGTCCGAGCCGGGCGGCCGCCTGCGCGAAGCTGCCGGCGTCGACGGCAGCGACGAACGCGCTGATACCGGCCAGCCTGTCGTGCGAGATTGGTTCCATCGTGTCTACTATAGGTCGATAAATTAGCGCCACATGGCAGTTGCAGGAATCATTATCCTGCCAACTCCTCTGTTTTCGTTCTCGGAGTCGCCATGTCGTCACTCATGCATCGCTGGCAATCGCCGGCTTTCGGCCGTCAACACCTGCAACTCGCGGCCGTACCGATTCCGACGCCGGGCCCGCGCGACGTGCTGGTGCGCGTGGATGCAGTCGCGCTGAACTATCGCGACCTGCTGGTGTTGCGCGACGGGATGGGGATGGCCGTGCCGTTCCCGCTGGTGCCCGGTTCGGACATGCGCGGCGAGGTTGTCGCGACAGGGGCCGACGTGACGGACTTCGCGCCGGGCGACGCGGTGATCAGCACGTTCTTCACCGGTTGGCAGGACGGCCTCCAGCCGCGCGGCAGCGTGCCGCTCGGCGTGCCGGGGCCGGGGATGCTGTCCGAGTACGTGGTGCTCGGCGCCGATTCGCTGGTGGCCGCGCCGCACACGCTCGACGCCGCGCAGGCCAGCACGCTCACCTGCGCAGGGTTGACCGCGTGGTATGCACTGGCCGACGCATCGACGACACGGCCGGGCGATACGGTGGTCGTGATCGGCACGGGCGGCGTGGCATTGTTCGCCGTGCAGATCGCCCATGCGCAGGGGGCACGCGTGATCGTCGTGTCGGGCAGCGACGAGAAGCTCGAGCGCGCGAAGCGGCTCGGCGCACACGACGGGATCAACCGCACGCGCACGCTGGACTGGGCCGCCGAAGTGCGCGCGCTGACTGGCGGGCGCGGTGCCGATCACGTGCTGGAACTCGCCGGTGCGGACAATTTCGGGCGTTCGCTGTCGTCGCTGGTACAGGGCGGCCGCGTGTCGGTGATCGGCAATCTGGGTGGTGATGCGCTGACGACGTCCGTGTATCCGCTGCTGACGGGGCGTGCGACCGTGCAGGGGATCGGCGTCGCACACCGGCGCGCGCTCGAGGACCTCGTGCGCGCGGTGGACTGGCTGAAGCTGAAGCCGGTGATCGAGCGCGAGTACGGGTTCGATGCGCTACCGGCCGCGCTCGACCACCTCGAACGCGGCGCGTTCGGCAAGGTGGTCGTGCGGATGCGTTGAGCGGTTTCGTACGCACTGAAGCCCCGAGGCGAGGCGGCCCGGGGCTTTTTTGCGTTTTCCGCACGCGATGCGCTATCGCGACGCGACGGCCGCCGCCGCGTTTTTCGGCTGTACATCCTGCATGCGCTGCGACGCCTGCCACCAGTACTTGCCCGCGCGCTGCTGCGGATCGCGGATCGCGAGATACGTCGTACTCCACAGCTGCGCCGCGTTGGCTTCGGTGGCGTCCGCGCTGCGCGTGCCGAACGCATCGGTCTGGTACTGGCCGTTCACGTAGGACCACGTCCACATCTCCGACGTGCGCATGTCGCGTCCGTTCGAGATCACCTGCCAGATCGTCTGCCGTGCCTGCGCGAGCAACGCGCGGGTCGTGGCCGACAGGTCCTGGCGTGCGAGCTGGCGATCGAGCCCGGCCACCCACATCGCCTGCTGCCACGACCAGATCACCGTGCCGTGATACGCGGAGCTCGTGAACTTCGGCCACAGCGACGGGTTCGCATACGCCGGGTTCGCGATCAGCAACCCCGCGTCGGTCACGAGCCCGGTCGGGAACGGTCGCGTGACGTCGGTGACGATCCGCTGGAGCTCGTCGTCCGGCGGTGTGCCGAACAGCAGCGCGAAGCCGCCGTCGGAATTCATCACCGGAACCGGATTGCCCTGCTGATCGAGCGACAGCGCGTAGAACGACAGCGGTGCCCCGGGCGCGGCGCCGGCCGGCACGCCGGCGGACGGCGCATAGGCCGACACGTCGGTGGCCGCCTGCGCGGCCGGCACGCTGACCTGGAACAGCGGCGGCGCCTGCGTTTCCCACGTGGCGGCCTGGTTCGCCGTGTTGGCGAGCGTCGCGCGCTGCCCGGCATCGAGGTACGGATCGAGCAGGCCGCGCGTGAGGAACGCGTTCGCCGCGCGCAGCGCGGCCGGCACGAGCACCGCGTTCACGTCGTACGGGTAGACGCCGCCGCCGAGCCCGTCGGTGCTGTCGCGCCAGTTGCCGACGATCTCGCCGGGCCGCAGGTGGATCAGGTTCGCGACTGACGGCTGCTGCGCGAACGGCTGCGTGGTCGTCGCGACGTGCAGCAGGTTGACGACCAGGCGGGCGCCGTTAGTCTGGCCGTCGCTGCCGCGCTGCGCCAGATAGGTGGCCGCGCGCGCCTGGCTGCGCGTATCGTCGATCAGCCACGCGGCCGCGATCGGCGCGAGCAGGTAATCGCTGTCGATCATCTTGTAGTCGTAGGTCGGCGTCGGATCGTTCGGCCGCCCGTTCTTCTGGTTGTCGACCAGCGCGAATTCGCCGATCCCTTCCTCGTGCGCGACCTTGCCGTCGACCGACAGGCGGCTCAGCACCGACGACAAGCCGGCCTCGATCGCCGCGGGTGCGAGCACGGGCATCAGCATGCGGACCGAGATCAGCGTGTCGCGGCCGAAGTACGTGTCGTACTGCCACGAGCCGGCCAGCAGCTTGTCGTTGAAGCTCAGGAATTCGAGCACGTTCTGGCTCACCGGATCGGGGTTCACGGACGGCGCGAGCAGGTCGGCGCGCGTGATCGGCGACAGCGGCGTCTCGCCCGACAGCGCATCGACATGCAGCCGCAGCGTGTGCGAGCCCGCCGGTGCGTTCAGAACGAGCTTGCCGCCCGCGGACGGCGCGATGCTGCCGCCGTCGCGCAGCGTGATGCGCAGCGCATAACCGGGCGCGCCGTCGATCCGGTCGCGTTGCCATTGCGCGGCGTTGCCCTGGATCGTCGGCGCCGTGACGATCTGCTGCGGAATCGTTGCGCCGCCGTTGAAGTCGCGCAGGAAGCGCACGTTGCTGAGCACGCCCTGGCGGATCGTCAGCGTGCTGGTGTCCACCGACACGTCGGCGCCGATCCCGTACAGCGGGCGGCCGTGCGTGTCGGGCGCCGACAGCGCGGACGGCGGCGTGTCGAGGCTCCAGTTCACCGGCTGCGCGGTGTCGTCGAACCACAGCCCCGTGCCGCTGTTGCCGGCGGGGAAGACCACGAGCAGGCGCGGTTTCGTCGACGAGCGCACCAGCAGATGCGCGGCCACCTTGTCCTGCCGGTAGAACGCGTTGAGCTGGCCGCCGGCGTCCATGCGGAACGACAGCGCGGCGTTGTTCGACGGCGTGCCGCTCGATTGGACGTCGTCGTCGTTGCAGGCCGCGAGCAGGGCGGCACAGACGAACCCGAGACACAGCGACTTCGCAAGGCGATGCATGTTGATGTCCCTCCTGATGACTGGCGATTTTTATCGGAATGATCGAGTGAACGGATCTTCTGTCCGTTTCGTCTGGTGTCGCGGGCATGCGGGTGAATGCCGGGCGTTAATCGGGTATTGATGCTTCTGCGGCAAGCGAATTGAGCGGCAAATAAACGAATGACCGATAAATGCCGAAAACTGAAATAACAGGGGGCGTCGCCCTGCGGTGCGGCACGGGGAAAGGCAATGCGGATGGCCTTCGCGTGGACGAACGACGGTTCGTGTACGGCGGGAGAAAACGAAACGTAAGCCGTCGTAGGGGATTCTAAATTTATGGGAAAGTCGAAGTCAATAACGTTTTCGAGATTTTATGATATTCGATTGATATGGTTGCGCAATTATTACTCGTCGAATCGGTAAAATATGCGATTTAATGGGAAGGGGTAATGAAATCCGCTTATCAAGCAATGAAATGATTGGCAATGACGTTTCATTCGGGCAATTGATGCCGGACAGGAAACGAATCGTCGCGTTCGTGCAGGAGGTTGTCGTGCAAGCCGTGTTCCTGCGATTCAACCCGGGACGAGCGCCGTGCTGGTTTCGAAGCGTGATTCCGATAACCGAACCTATGGTCGACGGCGGCCTGAGTCGTCGAGCCGCCTCACGATGCACAGCCGAGCCGATCTGTCGGCCGAAAAGACGATCGCGCTGAAGGCGTTCAAGATGGGGCTAGATGATGAGTTTCCGATCGAGTCGGTAGAGCACACGTTCGCGTCGCGAAGGTGGCTCACCTTCGTTACGTTGAACGGAGGGACCAACGGGAAGGTGAAGGTCGGACGCGGGAAGAAGCCGGGCAAGAAGACCAACCTTGTTGGTCCGACGCCGGAGTAGTACCGGGCAGACGATTCGCCCGCCTTTCCGCTAGCAATTTCTCAAGGAAGCCGTTCCGAGCATCATCGATGACGCGTTCAATGTTTTCGCCCGTGTGCTCCGGCCCTTGCTCGATCTTTACGACGGATTCGCCAGCCGGTTCGTAGCGGATCCTCGGCAAGGGCCGGTGCGGCATGATTGATGAATTGCTAGTTGCCAATCGCGATGAATGCGAAGCTTCTGTTTTGAAGGCTGCCTGAGTTATTGCCGGTATTGGCCTGGCAGGAATTCTTGTTGACGAACGGGAAGGCTACGCCGTCAGAACTGGCCTGTGATGAGTCGTTGTAGTTGTTTTGAGATCCGACAAGTCCGGGGAGTGCCGAGAATCCGGGGCTGAAGGAGATCGAATATCTGCCGGAGCTGATGTTCTCGACGGTGAAGTCCCCGCTGCCGTTGAGAATGTTTCCGTTTTTGTCGATGGTGCCCCAAACGATACGAGCCATTATTTCCTCCGGTGTGGTCAATGTAAATAATGTGCCATATTGGATGGCTTGAACCAAAGTGATCAATAAATTCGGATTTTGAAAAATCCTATATGGATCGCATTGGAGTTTCGATGGTAGATCTTGATTGTATGAAAGTAAACCGCTGGTTAAAGTGGGCTTTATCGATTGAATGTCGTGATTTCGTTTTATTTGAGAGGGATTGTTTTGGGTTTTGATTGATCAATAAATTGAACGGAATGTGACTTCTGTTGAGTATTCTGGATGCCAGTCGGAACTGGCTCGGGCGGCTTTTTTATGGGGCGGATGCAAGGCCACGAAAAGACAATTCCGGAGCGGATCGTCACGGGTGGACTGATTGGTACCGCGAAGGGACTGGCCGGCAGGGCGCGACTGACGTTTCGGCTCGTCGTCGGCCGAACCCCGAGATACAGCTCATTGGCGTCGGCAAGTTTGGCTGGCTTGTCGCCTGCCTTCGCTTGCCGGATCCTGACTTCGTTAAGCGGCTCGGTGAAAAGGCGGGTACTCGTGTCGCAACCTTCGCCCGACAGGTGGACTGAATCGCGTGAGCGCCGCGACCAACAACGATAACTGTCTGTCGGAATCTGTTGGGAGAGCGTTCACCCTTACGAAATGAATATCGAAGCCCTGAGTGTGAAAGCCCTCGGGGCTTTTGGCTTGTGGGACACAATCTGTGCCCCACGCCGATCCTTCGGCAGTGGGGCTCAGTCGTTTCGACTCCCGACGTTGATACGTGAGTCTGGCGTGGGAGTGCGGGATGCAGCCCCACTACTGCGAGACAAGCGGGGTGAAAACGTCTTGCCCCGTATTGACATGCTTCCACGGATACTGGGCGAAGGCGTTCGAGTAGTAGTAAAGCGCCGTGATCGTCGGTGTGCCGTTCGTCACCTGGCAAAGTCCTGACCACGTTGTAATGCTGTTGTAGTTGGCAGAACCATTGTTCCAATTCACGGAAAATGTGACCAGCGTGACTTGATCAAGCCCGTTGTTTGCAGGCGGCGCTGCATAAAACCAGCCGGAAAGTGGAAAAGTCTGCCCGGTCGTTCCCGAGGGTGAGATATATGTTCCAGTAATGGCGCCAGTTGGCGCGACGGACGTGATATTCATCGTTGAGTTCAGCTCATTGAGCCACGAGCCGGTTGGGTTTTGGCAAGTTGCCGCGTCGGCCAGAGAGGGCAATGCGAGAGCCCCCAAAATAGCGAGTGATGCGAGGGTCTTCTTCATTTTCGATTCCTTTCGTGTGATTTCGCGGATCCCGCGTATTGGCTCAATCACGACCTGGCGAGCCTGACCCCAATCCGACATGTATTTTGTGCGAGCTCGACTAACGATGTCTGACGATAGTAATCATCCTCTCGTCAGGCTTCGTCGAGTGGGCGATAGGTTTTTGGATCATTCCCGTTAATGGTGGCGAGAAAATTTGAAAAACCTGGAATAATCATTTGCTGTTAATGATTTGATTAATATTTTTATTCTAATGAAATGCGGATCTGATATTCAGCATAGGTTGGAAGAAAGAGGGTGGCAAGAATGAATGCTTGTTTTGAGGGAGATTTCGGGATCGCGAAATATTGACTTTGTATCGATAGGAATTCGGGTTTTGAGGGGCATCAGAGACGTAAAGGTGAGTTCGGTGAAGATGCTCCCAATTCCCAATGATCGTGCGTGATGATTAATCACGTCTTCCGCTTCTTCGCAGTCACTCGTCACTGACGGCGCGGAAAGTTGCTTTGCCTTCGTTGCTGCGCGCGGACAGCACGTCCTGCCGCGCATGAGACGGGTGCAGTCCCTTCTTGACGAGTTCACGGGCATCGTCGCGTGCCGCGCGTGCGCCTTGAAGGCTGATGGTGGGGATATCCACCGATCGCGAAGCGGTTCTCCTTCCCAGCAATGCTGTACTTGTATCGCCAGAGCTTGGCGCCGGCCGGAATCACCAACAGATACAGCCCATTGCCGTCGGTAAGTTTGGTAGGCTAGTCGCCTGCCTTCGCTTGTCGGATCTTGACGTCAGTAAGCAGCGCGGTGAAAAGGCGGGTATCGTCTTTGGCGGCTTGAAACGATGCCCGCATTGATACCCGCTTTTCCCCCGGCGGGACATGATTTCCGGCGAACGCAAGCGAACGGTGGAAGGGCTCAGGATGCCCGGCCGGCAAGGATTCTAGGAAAATCGCGGCACCAAGACGAACTGGAGCGAACGAAGTGATCAGACATATTGTGATGTGGAAGTTGAAGGAATTGGCAGAAGGCGCGACGCGCGCGCAGAACGCGCTGAAGCTGAAGGAAAAGCTCGAAGGCTGCCGCGATCTCGTGCCGGGCATCCTGCAGATCGATGTCGGCGTGGCGACACCCGGCCTCGACGCGACCTCCGACATCGTGCTCGTGTCCGATTTCACGGACAAGGCCGCGCTCGACGCGTACCAGGTGCACCCGGTTCACCAGGAAGTGAAGAAATTCGTCGTCGCGGTGGCCGAATCGCGCGAGTGCGTCGACTACATCGTCGACAGCGCACGATGAGCGACGCGGCATCCCCGGCGGACGTCCCGTCGATCGAAAGCCCGTTCGTCGACCTGCTCGGCGTGCGACTCGTGTCCGCGAAGGACGGTGCGAGCGAGATCGTGCTGCCGCTCGAAGAGCGGCACATGAACACGTGGAGCATCGCGCACGGCGGCGTGACGATGACGCTTGCGGACATCGCGCTCGCGATGGCCGCGCGCAGCCTGACCGACGACGGCATCGGCGTCGTGACGGTCGAGATGAAGGTGAACTTCATGCAGCCGGGCCGTGGCGAGCTGCGCGCCTACGGGCGCGTGATGCATCGTTCGACGACGATGGCCTACTGCGAAGGCGAAGTACGCGACAGCGACGGCAATTTCGTCGCGAAGGCGCTCGGTACGTTCAAGTACATGCGGCGGATCGCGGTGGGCCGCGACATCAAGCGGCAACGCTCGCGCACCGCGCCGGACGCGCAGCCCGGCCCGAGCGACGCGTAAGCGCCCCGACGCACGGCCCTGCCTCGCCCGAGGCAGGGCCGTTTTGTTTGGCGTCGTGCGTTCGCGCGCCGGACGCGTTACACGGAGCGCCGAAGCGCCGTCATTTCGGCAAGCAGCGCGTACCGCCCGTCCGCCGCGGGCGTGGCATCATGTGACGCTTGTCCGCTTACGGCGCCGCGCACGCGCCGTCCTCACCGATGCCGCTGAATCCGAAGATCGCCCAGGTGCTCGACATGATCGAGCGCGCGAAACGTCCGTCCTATCATCACCAGACGCCGCAGCAGGCGCGCGCCGCGTACGAGAAGAGCGCGCCGATTCTCGACGTCGCACCGGCGACGATGCATTCGGTCGAGGAATGCGTCGTGCCGACGCGCGACGGTCGCACGATCGGCGCGCGGCTGTACTTGCCGGTCGCGCCGAGCCTCGCGGAGCCGCTGCCCGCGCTCGTCTACTACCACGGCGGCGGCTTCACGGTCGGCAGCATCGACACGCACGACGCGCTGTGCCGGATGTTCGCGCGCGATGCGCAATGTGCGGTGCTGTCGGTCGGCTACCGGCTAGCGCCCGAGCATCGGTTCCCGACCGCGGTGAACGACGCCGACGACGCATTGCGATGGCTGCATCGCGAGGCCGCCACGTTCGGCATCGACGCAGCACGGCTGGCGGTCGGCGGCGACAGCGCGGGCGGCACGCTCGCGACCGTCTGCGCGGTGCTCGCGCGCGACGCTGGCATTCACCTCGCGCTGCAAATGCTGATCTATCCGGGCGTGACGGGCCATCAGGACACCGAGTCGCACGCGCGGCTCGCGAACGGCTACCTGCTGTCGCAGGACACGATCCAGTGGTTCTTCACGCAATACGTGCGCGATTCCGGGGACCGCGACGACTGGCGCTTCGCGCCGCTCGACGGCACGCGCGGTGCGCCGTCGTTCGCGGGTGTCGCGCCGGCCTGGATCGCGACGGCCGAGTACGATCCGCTGAGCGACGAGGGTGCCGCGTACGCGGACAAGCTGCGTGCGGCCGGCAACGCGGTTACGCTGGTTTGCTATCCGGGGATGATCCACGAATTCTTCAAGATGGGCGGCTACGTGCCGGAAGTGCGAGCCGCGCATGCGGACGCGGTCGCGGCGCTGAAGGCCGCATTCGACGACGTTTGACGACTGGCGTTTGACGGCGTGCGCGCCGCATGGAGGGCAGCGATGACGGACGGCGTGGTGGAAACGGGCGACTGGACGGTCCTGGGCGGCGACGCCGCGCGGATCCGCGATGCGGTGTTCGTGCGCGAGCAGCGGATTCCGCCGGAATGGGAGCTCGACGACGACGATCCGCTGTCGCTCCATGCGGTTGCGTACCGGATCGATGCGGTGACGGGAATCCGCCGTGCGGTCGCGACGGGGCGGTTGCTGCCGTCCGGCACGATCGGCCGCGTCGCCGTGCTGGCCGACGCGCGTGGGCAGGGGGTCGGGTCAGCGGTGCTGAACGCGCTACTCGATGCCGCGCGGCGCCGCGGCGAAACCGTTGTACGGCTCTATGCGCAGGCGTCGGCGGTGTCGTTCTACGTGCAACACGGTTTCGCGGCGGTCGGGGAACCGTTCGTCGAAGCCGGCGTGCCGCACGTCGAGATGGCCCGCGCGCCGTAGCACGGCACGCGCGTTCAGCGCGGTCGCGTCGCGTCGATATCGAACGTGAACGCGCGCTCGAACGTGCCCGGGCGGACGGTGCGGTGCGAGCCGTCGTCGTCGCAGCGCTCCTTGATCTCGACCGTCAGCCGCACACCTTCCTTCATCGTGACGCGCAGCGCGGTCGTGCCGCGCGTGCCGTACTCGGGCGTCTCGATGAATGCGGCCGACAGCGCACGCTCGCGCTCGATCGGAATGCCCGTGTGCGGCAGGGCTTCGTCGTCCGCGACATGCGGGTCGCGCATCAGATCGATCAGTTCGTCGAGCGACGGGGTCGGGTTGTCGGTGAGCAGCGTGCCGAGCTCCGCGCGCTTGCGCACTACTTTCGGCCAGGGCGTATCGAGCCGCGCATTCGACAGCGCATGCACGCCGGGCGTGACCGTGACGGGCGCGGCGACACTGCTTTCGCCCTCGGGCGCGCGGTTGCAGAACCACGCGAGTTCGCGCCGCTTCCAGTCGCCGACGAGCAGGTTGAAACCGTTGTACACGGCCGCATGCTCGGCAAGCTGCCCGAGATAGTCGAGCGGCGCGACGGACGGACCGCCGAGGAAATCGGACACGAGCTTGCCGCGGGTCGGCGCGCCGGCGCGGATGTCGAACGGCGCACGGTAGTTCGTCAGCGCGGCGAAGCGGCCGTCGCGCGATACGCCGAGCCACGTGCCGCCTGCTTCGAGATCGCGACCGGCCAGCACGCCCGGTACATCTTCCCACCACGAGAGCGGCGCGCTCGTGCGGCGAAAGAACTCGTCGCGGTTGGCGGCCAGGGTAAAGACGGGACCGGCGGCGGTATCAGGCTGCCAGTCGAAAGCGATCAGACACATCAGGCGAATCTCTCGCAGGAAACATCGGGCGCCGGCGACTTGCGAGCCGGCGCGCGAACGGGTTGTCAGTGCGTCATGCTTCCGTCGGCCATGCGTACGGGAGCGCGTCGAACGCGAGCACCGGGCCGTCGGCCGAACCGAGATGCACGGTGCCATTGTCGAGCGCGGCGAGCTTGATCTCGACGAGCGCGTCAACGCCGCCGGCGGGCGCGGCTGCCGCATTGACGATCATCCCGCACGGCTGGCCGGGATCGTCGCTGTGGAACAGCTCGACGCCGGCATGCACGGTATCGGTCTCGCCGGCGACGTGCGCGAGCGCGGTGCGGCGCTTGATCGTGCCGCGGTACTGGCTGCGCGCGACGATTTCCTGGCCCGGGTAGCACCCCTTGCGAAAGTTAACGGCGCCGATCACGTCGAAGTTGACCATCTGCGGCACAAACTGCTCGACGGCCGGCTGCGTGATGCGCGGCTCGCCCGCGCGAACGTCGAGCCAGTCCCACACGGCCGGCGACACGATCGGCAGCGTGCCGGCGAGCGCGGCGACGCGCGCATCGACTTCCGCGCGCGGGCCGATCCACAGATAGCGCTTGCGGCCGGCCGCATCGGGCACGCGGATCAGCGCGCCGGCCGGGCCGTCGACCTTCACGTGCACGCCGTCCGGCAGCGCATCGAAGATGCCCGAGAGCGCGTTGCGCACGTCGCCCGCGAAGCCGACCACGGCGAGCGCGTCGCTCGCGTCGGTGAGCTTCGCCTTCGCGCGCAGCACGAACATCGACAGGCGCTTTTGCACGGCAGGCTGCACGTCCTTCGACACCAGCAGGCGCACGCCGTGGCCGGCACGCCACGTGAGGAACGACCCGAGGAGGCGCCCCTTCGGCGAGCAATAGCCGGACAGCCGTGCGGTCGCGGCATCGAGATGCTCGATGTCGTTGGTCAGCTGGCTGTGCAGGAACGTCGCGGCGTCGTCGCCGGCGACGTCGATCACGCCGAACTGCGGCAGCGGCATGCAGGCGCCCGGCGCGTCGAAATCGGCGGCGGACGGGCGGGGGAAAACGGGGAGCGAGGCGGGTGCGGCCTGGGCAGCCGGTGAAGCGAACGGTGTGCTCATGGAATGAGGGAACAGTCAACCCTGACTTTGACGAAGGCGAGCAAGTATTATATGGGTCTTACCTGAGTCACGTTTCCATGTCCCTACTGAAGAAATGCGCCGCGACGATCGTGGCGCTGGCCGTCGTTGTGGCCGCTGCCGGCGCGGGCGGCGGGTATTACTGGGCAACCCGGCCGCTGTTGCTGGGTTCGGCATCGCTCGACGTCACGATCAAGCCGCGCAGCAGCGTGAAGAGCGTCGCGCTGCAACTGCGGCGCGGCGGCGTGCCGGTCGAGCCGCTCGGTTTCGTCGCGATGACGCGCGTGCTCGGGTTGTCGAGCCGGCTTAAGTCCGGCAACTACGAATTCAAGACCGGCATCACGCCTTACGACGTGCTGCAGAAGATCGCGCGTGGCGACGTGAACGAATACGTCGCGACGGTCATCGAAGGCTGGACTTTCAAGCGGATGCGCGCGGAACTCGACGCGAACCCCGATCTCGCGCATTCGACGGCCGGCATGAGCGACGCCGAGCTGTTGCGCGCGATCGGCGCGTCGGACAACGCCGTGCAGCGCGGCAGCGGCGAGGGGCTGTTCTTCCCGGATACCTACCTGTTCGACAAGGGCACGAGCGACCTGAACATCTACCGGCGCGCGTACCACCTGATGCAGACGCGTCTCGACGAAGCCTGGGTCGCACGCGTGCCGGGGTTGCCGTACAAGTCGCCTTACGAAGCGCTGACGATCGCGTCGATCATCGAGAAGGAAACGGGCCACGCGGCCGACCGCGCATTCGTCGCGGCCGTGTTCGCGAACCGGTTGCGCATCGGCATGCCGCTGCAGACCGATCCGTCGGTGATCTACGGGCTCGGCGATGCGTATGACGGCCGCCTGCGCAAGCGCGACCTGCAGGCCGACACTCCTTACAATACCTACACCCGACGCGGGCTGCCGCCGACGCCGATCGCGTTGCCGGGCGTTGCCGCGCTGCAGGCGGCGATCAATCCGGCGCAGACGAGCGCGCTCTATTTCGTCGCGAAGGGCGACGGCACGAGCGTGTTCTCGGACACGCTCGGCGACCACAACAAGGCCGTGGACAAGTACATACGAGGTCAATAATGGCGAGCGGTAAATTCATCACGTTCGAAGGGATCGACGGGGCGGGGAAGACCACCCACCTGCAGTGGTTCTGCGAGCGCCTCCAGGGCAAGCTGGCCGCGGCCGGCCGGCAGGTCGTCGTCACTCGCGAGCCGGGCGGCACGCAGCTCGGCGAGAAACTGCGCGAGATCCTGCTGAACCAGCCGATGGATCTCGAGACGGAAGCGCTGCTGATGTTCGCCGCGCGCCGCGAGCATCTGGCGCTCGTGATCGAGCCCGCGCTCGCGCGCGGCGACTGGGTCGTGTCCGATCGGTTCACCGACGCGACGTTCGCGTACCAGGGCGGTGGCCGCGGGCTGCCGCGCGACAAGCTCGAGGCGCTCGAGCGCTGGGTGCAGGGGGGCTTCCAGCCCGACCTCACGGTGCTGTTCGACGTCGCGCCGCACGTTGCGAGCGAGCGCCGCGGCGCCGCGCGCATGCCCGACAAGTTCGAAAGCGAGTCCGACGCATTCTTCGCGCGCACGCGCGGCGAATACCTGCGGCGTGCGGAAGAGGCGCCGCACCGTTTCGCGATCGTCGACGCGACGCAGTCGATTCCCGAGATCCGCCAGCAGCTCGAACGCGTGCTCGCCGCGCTGTAACACGCAAGGAACGCACCACATGATCTATCCGTGGCAGACCGACGACTGGAACCGCCTGCAGCAACTGCGCGCGCAATGGCCGCATGCGCTGCTGCTGCACGGCCAGGCCGGGATCGGCAAGCTGCAGTTCGCGCAGCATCTCGCGCAGGGCTTCCTGTGCGAATCGCCGAAGCCGAACGGCGAGCCGTGCGGCGCCTGCGCGGCCTGCAACTGGTTCTCGCAGGGCAACCATCCGGATTACCGGATCGTGCTTCCCGAGGCGCTGGCCGGCGAGGCGCCGGGCGCCGCGGACGACGCGAAGCCGGCCGACGCGGACGAAGGCGGCAAGAAAACGCGCGCGCCGAGCAAGGAAATCAAGATCGAGCAGGTGCGCGCGCTGCTCGACTTCTGCGGGGTCGGTTCGCACCGCGGCGGCGCGCGCGTCGTCGTGCTGTATCCGGCCGAGGCGCTCAACGTCGCCGCGTCGAATGCGCTGTTGAAAACGCTGGAGGAACCGCCGTCCGGCGTCGTGTTCCTGCTCGTGTCGGCACGCATCGACCGCCTGTTGCCGACCATCATCAGCCGCTGCCGGCAGTGGCCGATGTCCGTGCCGGCGCCCGACGCGGCCGCGGCGTGGCTCGCCGCGCAGGGCGTCGACCATGCGAGCGCGCTGCTCGCCGAAGCCGGTGGCGCACCGCTCGCCGCGCTGGCGCTCGCGAGCGACGAGAACCGCCCGCTGCGCGACTACACGCTCGGGCAGCTCGCGGCCGGCGCGGCATGCGACCCGTTCGCGTGCGGCGAGACGCTGCAGAAGCTGCCGGTGCCGCTGGTGCTCGGCTGGCTGCAGCGCTGGTTGTACGATCTGCTTGCGCAGCGGATGGCGGGCGCGCCGCGCTACTTCCCGATGCACGCGGCGGCGCTCGCGCGCTGCGCGGAGTCGGTCGACGCGAACGCGTTCGCGCGCTTCATGAAAGCCGTGACGCGCCAGCGGACGGTCGAGAACCATCCGCTCAACGCGCGGCTCGTATTCGAGGAATTGTTTCTCGGATATCGGGAAATATTCGCGTGATCCGGCATTGTTTTGCGTGGGTTGCGAAACGATGAACGGCTCACGCAGCGACGCGACCGTGGCCGGCCGGCCCGCGAACGCCGCCCGTTGCCGCATGCCGGCGAGCGCATGAGCGCTGGCCTTACGTATTCAGGAAACACGATGTTCGTCGATTCTCATTGCCACATCAATTTCAAGGGCCTGGCCGACCGCCTGCCGGCCGTTCTCGAGAACATGCGCGAGCACGACGTCACGCACGCGCTGTGCGTGTCCGTCGATTTCGAGACGCTGCCGGAGGTCCTCGCGATCGCGGACGCGCACGACAACGTCTACGCGTCGGTCGGCGTGCATCCCGATCACGAGGACGCGCGGGAGCCGACGCTCGCGGAGCTCGTCGAGCTGGCCGCGCACCCGAAGGTCGTCGCGATCGGCGAAACGGGCCTCGACTACTACCGTCTCGAAGGCCGCTCGATCGCCGACATGGAATGGCAGCGCGAACGCTTTCGCACGCACATCCGCGCCGCGACCGCGACGATGAAGCCGCTGATCGTCCACACGCGGTCGTCGTCGGAGGACACGCTGCGGATCATGGCCGAGGAGCGCGCGGACGTGCCGGGCGGCGTGATGCACTGCTTCACCGAGCCGTGGCCGGTCGCCGAGCAGGCGCTCGCACAGAACTTCCATATCTCGCTGTCGGGCATCGTCACGTTCAAGAACGCGACCGACGTGCAGGACGTCGCGCGGCGCGTGCCGCTCGACCGGCTGCTGATCGAGACCGACTCGCCGTACCTCGCGCCGGTGCCGTATCGCGGCAAGCCGAATGAACCTGCGTACGTCAGCCATGTCGGACGCTTTATCGCATCCGAGCGCGGGATCGCCGTCGAGGTGCTTGCCGATGCGACGACGCAGAACTTTTTCCGGCTGTTCAAGATCGCCCGCTAACGACGCGCGCGCAGCCGACAACCCAGGGAAGGAGCCCACAACAATGACGAAGCCGACCAACCATCTGCCCAAACGCGCACTCGTTGCCGCCGCACTCGTCGCGAGCAGCCTGTTCGCCGCGGCCGGCGCGCACGCCGAGTCGCTCGACGCGATCGTCAAGGCGGTCAAGTTCGACGACATCGCCGACATCGGCAAGCAACTGAAGAACGGCCTCGATCCGAACACGCTCGCGCCGAACGGCGATCCGCTGCTGGTGATCGCCGCGCGCGAGAAGTCCGACAAGGTCGCGGCGGCGATCGCCACGACGCCGAACGTCGACCTCGAGAAGGAAGACAAGGCCGGCGAGAACGCGCTGATGCTCGCGTCGCTGAACGGTGATGTCGGCCTCGCCAAGCTGCTGATCGACAAGGGCGCGGAAGTCAGCAAGAAGGGCTGGGCGCCGCTGCACTACGCGGCGACCAACGGCCAGGACGCGGTCGTCAAGCTGCTGCTCGATCACGATGCCTATATCGATACCGCATCGCCGAACGGCACGACGCCCTTGATGATGGCCGCGCGCGGCAACCATGCGACGACGGTCAACCTGCTGCTCGACCAGGGTGCCGATCCGCAGGTGAAGAACCAGCTCGGCATCACCGCGCTCGAGTTCGCGAAGCACTACAAGGCGCCGGACGCGATCGAGATCCTGAGCAAGCGGACGGTACGCGTCGGCGGGTCGGCGCCGGCCGATGCGCAAAAGAGTGCAAAATGACGGTTTTCGGTGCGGCAACCGGTGCGCGCCCGGCCGGTTTCCGGCCGGAACAGCGCGCCCCGGCGCCGCGCCGGCCAAGGCAGCAGGCGGCCTCGGGCCGCATTGACATAAGGAACACCATGTTGCGCGCAATGTTTTGTGCCGTGGCGTTTGCCGTGCCGTTGTCGGCGGCGGCTTTCACGGGCGCGGATCTCGACCGGCTGTGCGCGAAGACGGACGTCAAGTCGCGGGCGTCGTGCGCGGCCTACATCGAAGGCGCCGCCGACGGCGTCTACAACACCATCGACGCGATCGGCGGCACCACGGGGCCGCGTGTCGGCCAGTATTTCTGCCTGCCGCCCGACATCCGGGCGCAGCAGATGACCGACGCGGTGCGCAAGTACATCGCGGAAAATCCGAAGCTGGCCGACTACAACGCGAGTACCGCGGTGTCGCTCGGTCTCGGCAAGGCGTTTCCCTGCAGGAGCGGCAACTGATTTGACGCCGTGTCCGGGCGCGCGCGTTGCCCGGGCGTCGCCGACGCATCCAGGACGAGGCGTGTGCGCCTCATAACCTAGACATCCCGGGCGCCGATGATTTCAATCGAGGAACTGCAGCGCATCGCCGATGCGCCGCTGCATTCGTGGCTCGGCACGCTGGGCGTGTCGGTCATCGTCGTACTGGTCGTCACGATCGTGCATCGTCTCGGCGCACGCATCGTCAAGCGCGTCGCGCAGCCGTATCCGCTGATGAGCGTGATGCTGCGCTACATCGACAAGCCGTCGCTCGTCGTGCTCGCGCTGCTGGCGCTCGAATTCCTGTGGGTCCAGGCGGACGACGGCATGTCGTTCGTGCGCGGCATGCGCACCGCGGCGGCGGTCGGCTCCATCGTGTCGCTCACGTGGCTGCTGGTGCGGCTCGCGGCCGGCGTCGGCGACGCGATCATCCAGGCGCATCCGATCGATACGGCCGACAACCTCCAGGCGCGGCGCATCCATACGCAGGCCAGGGTGCTCGTGCGGACCGTGATGGTGCTGATCGTGATCATCGGCACCGGCGCCGCGCTGATGACGTTCCCGAATGTGCGCCAGGTGGGCGCGAGCCTGCTGGCGTCGGCCGGCGTCGCGGGCCTGGTCGCCGGTATCGCCGCGCGGCCGGTGCTCGGCAACCTGATCGCCGGGCTGCAGATCGCGCTCACGCAGCCGATCCGGCTCGACGACGTGGTCGTGATCCAGGGCGAGTGGGGCCGCATCGAGGAAATCACCGGTTCGTTCGTGTCGGTGCGGTTGTGGGACCAGCGGCGCCTCGTCGTGCCGCTGCAATGGATCATCGAGAATCCATTTACGAACTGGACGCGCAACAGTTCGGAGATCATCGGCACGGTCTTCCTGTCGGTCGACTACCGCACGCCGCTCGCGCCGCTGCGCGAGGAACTCGCGCGGCTCGTCCATGCGGCGCCCGAGTGGGACGGTCGCGTGCAGGTGCTGCAGGTGACCGACGCGACGGAGCGCGCGATGCAGTTGCGCGCGCTCGTCAGCGCGGCCGATTCGTCGTCGTGCTGGGATCTGCGCTGCCGCGTGCGCGAAGGGCTGATCGCGTACCTGCAGGACCGCTATCCGCAATGCCTGCCGCGCAGCCGGATGGAGCTGTATCCGCATGATTCCGCGCCCGACGCGCCGAATCCCGAACGGCCGCACGCGCGGCCGCCTGCCGCCAGCACGGCGGCCAACACCGCAGCCGATCCGCAGGCCGGCGAAGGCCGCTGAACGCGGCCCGCATGCCTGCCCGCCTTCCCTTGTCATGACCGCGCTGAAAACGCTCGCCATCGCCAATTACCGCTCGCTGCGCGAGCTGATCGTGCCGCTCGCGGCGCTCAACGTCGTCACCGGGCCGAACGGCAGCGGCAAGTCGAGCGTGTACCGCGCGCTGCGGTTGCTCGCCGACACCGCGCTGGGCCGCGTGATCCCGTCGCTCGCCCGCGAGGGCGGGTTGCCGTCGACGCTGTGGGCCGGCCCCGAGCGCTTCTCGCGGGCGATGCTGGCCGGCGATGTGCCGGTGACCGGCACCGTGCGCAAGGGGCCAGTGAGCCTGAAACTCGGATTCGCGTGCGACGATTTCGGCTATTCGATCGATCTCGGCCTGCCGCTGCCGAGCCACTCGCAGTTCGCGCTCGATCCGGTGGTCAAGCGCGAATGCATCTGGGGCGGCGCGCTGCTGCGCCCGTCGACGCTGCTGGTCGACCGGCAGGGCGCGCAGATCCGCGCGCGCACCGCGTCGGGCGACTGGCAGACGATTCCGCAGCCGGTCGCGAGCTTCGACAGCATGATGACCGAGTTTGCCGATCCGACCGGCGCGCCCGAGATGATCGCGGTGCGCGAGCGGATCCGCTCGTGGCGCTTCTACGACCATTTCCGGACCGATGCGCAGGCGCCGGCACGGCAGTCGCACATCGGCACCCATACGCCGGTGCTGGCGGACGACGGTGCCGACCTGGCCGCCGCGCTGCAGACGATCCGCGAAATCGGCGACGGCGCGGCACTCGATGCGGCGATCGACGACGCGTTTCCCGGCGCGTCCGTCGAGATCGACAATCCGGGCGGCCGTGGCCGTTTCGACGTGCTGATGCGCCAGCCGGGGCTGCTGCGGCCGCTCGCGGCGGCCGAGCTGTCCGACGGCACGCTGCGCTACCTGCTGCTCGCGGCTGCGCTGCTGACGCCGCGACCGCCGGCGCTGATGGTGCTGAACGAACCGGAGACGAGCCTGCATCCCGATCTGCTGCCGGCACTCGGCCGCCTGATCGCGCAGGCCGCGCAGCGCTCGCAGGTGCTCGTCGTGTCGCATGCGGCGCGGCTCATCGCGACGCTCGAGCGCGAGGCCGGCTGCGAATCGCTGGTACTCGACAAGCAGCTTGGCGCGACCGCGCTGGTCGATGCCGACACGCGCGACCTGCCGGCATGGAAGTGGCCGTCGCGTTGACGGGCGGGGCGGCGCGCGGTCGCCGCGAGCGGCGCGTCGAGGGTCGAATCGGCCCGGTGGTACCCGACGCGCGGCGATCGGACTCGACGGGCGGAATGTATCCTGTCTGTAACAACGCCCATAAAATGAAAGACGGGCGGTCCCGGGCATCGGGATCGCGAATAATAATGAGATAACCGGCTGGCGCCGTGCCGGCCAGCGCTGCAGGGAGACGCGGTGAGCGCGCAAGCGCATCCGCCCGCCGACCGTGCGGCAACGGACAGGACACTGGAGACGTGGACCATGAGAATTGCGCAGATCGCCCCGCTGACCGAATCCGTACCGCCGAAGCTGTACGGCGGCACGGAGCGCGTCGTGTCCTACATCACCGAGGCGCTCGTCGATCTCGGCCATGATGTGACGCTGTTCGCCAGCGGTGATTCCACGACGCGGGCGAAGCTCGAGCCCGTCTGGCCGCGCGCGCTGCGGCTCGACTCGTCGATCCGTGACCGGGTCGCGCCGCACATGCTGCTGATGGAGACGGTCGCACGCCGCGCGAAGGACTTCGACGTGCTCCATTTCCACATGGACTACTACTCGTTCTCGGTCTTCAACCGGCAGGAAACGCCTTACGTGACGACGCTGCACGGCCGGCTCGACCTGCCCGAGCAGCAGCCGGTGTTCGACACGTTCAACACCGCGCCGGTGATCTCGATTTCGAACTCGCAGCGCCAGCCGCTGCCGCAGGCGAAATGGCTGACGACCGTCTACCACGGGCTGCCCGACACGCTGTACATGCCGCAGCCCGTCGAGCCGCGCTATCTCGCGTTCCTCGGCCGCATCTCGCCGGAAAAGCGGGTCGATACGGCGATCCGCATCGCCGCCCAGTGCGGGCTGCCGATCAGGATCGCCGCGAAGATCGATGCGGCCGACCAGGAGTACTTCGACCGCGAGATCAAGCCGCTCTTCGCGTTGCCGCACGTCGAATACATCGGCGAGATCGCCGATCACCAGAAGGCCGAATTCCTGTCGGGCGCGCATGCGCTGCTGTTTCCGATCGACTGGCCGGAGCCGTTCGGCCTCGTGATGATCGAGGCGATGTCGTGCGGCACGCCGGTGATCGCCTTCAATCGCGGCGCGGTGCCCGAAGTGGTGGACGAAGGCGTGTCGGGTTTCATCGTCGAGGACGAAATCAGCGCGGTGGCCGCGGTGAACCGACTGCACCTGCTGCCGCGTGCGCGCGTGCGGCAGCGCTTCGAGGCGCGCTTCACGTCGCGCCGGATGGCGCAGCAGTACGTCGACGTCTACCAGTCGGTGATCCGCGCGCAGAAGCGCTCGCGCTTCAAGGTGATCGATTCGACGACCTGACGACGGACGCGGGCGGATAAAAAAACGGCGATGCCCGCGTGGACATCGCCGTTTGCGCATGGCCCGCGCGCGGTGCGCACGGGCGGTGCGTCAGCGTCAGATCTTGAGCTTCGTGACCTTCGTGCCGTTGATCGACACGTCGCCCATCAAGCCGGCGTTCGTCAGCACGACGACCTGGACCGGTGCGGTGGCCGTGGTCGTGTCGATCGCGCCGTTCGCGCCCATCTTCACGAGCGCGACCGATGCGCCGGCGCCGGCGGCCCAGCCGTCCGAGCCGCGGAATTCGTCGAGCGATTCCTGCGTCATGAACAGGAACACGATCGCCTTCGACTGAGCGCCGGCCTGCAGGCCGACCGACAGCGACGACGTGTTGTAGTAGCCGACCGTGCTGCCGCCGACGCGCAACGAGCCGTTGCCCGACTGGCCGCCGACGATGAAGCCTGCCTGGATCACGTCCGGGAAGACCAGCACGCCGCGCGACTTCGCGACGAGCTCACGCGAACCCTTGACCGTCGAATACAGGCGCGACAGCGTGGCGTCGACGCTCGAGTCGATTGCCTGACGCTTCGACGCGTTGGTCGCGGCGTTGTCCGGTTTGTCCGGGGTGGTGGTGCAACCGGTGAGCGCGAGGCTACCGACGATGAGCGCCGCGGCGGCTTTCAGCACGAGATTCCGTTTTTGCATCGTTCTTCTCCATCGGATGACGTTCGGAGTGAGTCTCGCTCAAGGAGCGGATCACGTCGGCAGTTATATCACAGTGGATTACAACCCCTTTTCGTCGCCGCAAGAAAAGGCGACAAATCGCTTGGGTATGTCGCGGCGCGCCAACGGACGGACGCGCGCCCGCGCGCCGGGCACCGGACGGCGCGAGGGGAGCGCGACGACGAATCGGATGGCGGCGCCCGCGAGGCGCATCAGTGCGGGACCGGTGGGACGGGCGGCTTGATCGGCGGGCGGCGCAGCGCGCGGCGGATCAACGCGATCACGACGCCGCAGGCGAACAGGAACGCGGCCGGCACGACCCAGTAGCCGACGAACGCATGCCACAGGTAGCCCGCAAGCGTATTGCGGCGCACCACGTATTCGTCGCGGGCCGCCTGCTGGCGCGGCGCATTGGCGGCGAGCACATCGGCCGGGCAGCCGGCCGCGCGCGCCTCGTCAGCATCCCCGTGGCACTTCGCGGCGGCGCCGGCGGCCTGCTGCGCATCGGTGAGCTGCCACGTGGTCAGCGCGAGCTGCAGGTCCGCCTTGTTGTAGGCCATTTCCTCGCGGATCTCGCGGACGGCCACGATCGCGACGGGCACGGCCCAGAACACGATCACGATCAGCCAGCGGCGGAACCAGCGGTGTTGTCTCCATGCCATCCATGCCTCCGTTTGACGCGCATGCGCGTTCGTCTCGAGGGCGGCCCGATGGCGCTTCTTGTACTTGGGTGGGCCGCGTTGCAGCCATCATAGAAGAAAACGCGGCGAATTGCCGCACCATGTGGCGGCGCCGGTAGGGCGGGACGGGAAAGCGGGGCGGAACGCGTGCGTCGATGCGCGTGCAACCAAAACAAAAATGCCGCGCCCGCCGAAGCGGTGCGCGGCATTCGATACGGGAGCGCCGGGGCTCAGGCGGCCGGCTGATTGCTCAGGCAGCTCTTCATGAACGCCTTGCGGTCGTCGCCCTTCTTGCCGGTGGCCTGCGTGTTGCACGCCTTCATCTTGTCCTGCTGCGACATCGCCTTCGCGGGCTTCGCCGACAGGCAGTCCTTCATGAACGCCTTGCGTTCGTCGCCCGTCTTGCCGGTTGCCTGGGTGTTACAGGCCTTCATCTTGTCCTGCTGGCTGTTCGCCGCGAACGCGGGGGACGCCAGCATGCCGCCGAGAAGCACTGCGGCTACGAGCGATTGGATTTTCATTTCGACACTCCCATGGGGTGAATTGCGTTTTATCGACGCCGTCACGCAGCACGACACGATGTGGATAGGGTCGCATCGCGCCGCGTGCTCCGATTATGGCAAATCAATGTGAAAACACCAAAACGGCACTTTCTATAACGTTGCGTGCGCCACGGCCGTTGACGACGCGCCCGAAACGGCGATCGGGACAAACCATGACGCGCGGCGGCCGGTATCGTCCGCCGTGCCGGAACCCGCCGGATCCCGGCCGCGAGCCATTACAATCCCGGCCATGAATACTCCGAATCCCGCATCCTCTCCGTCCACGGCGGCGCTGCCGCGTATCGCCGTGCTCGCCACCGGCGGCACGATCGCCGGCGCCGCACCCGACGCGGCCAGCACGGCCGGCTACCAGGCCGGCGCGCTCGGCGTCAATTTCCTGGTCGACGCGGTGCCCGCGCTCGCGTCGGTCGCGCGCATCGACGCCGAGCAGATCGCCAGCATCGACAGCAAGGATCTCGCGCTGCCGCTGTGGAACACGCTCGCCACGCGGATCGACGCGTTGATGGCCGATCCGGCGATCGACGGCATCGTGATCACGCACGGCACCGACACGCTCGAGGAAACCGCGTACGCGCTGCATCTGGTCGTCCGGGGCGACAAGCCGGTCGTGCTGACGGCCGCGATGCGCCCGGCGACCGCGCTGTCGTCCGACGGCCCGCTGAACCTGCTGAACGCGGTGACGGTGGCCGCGCATCCGTTGGCGCGCGGGCAGGGCGTGCTGGTCGCGTTCAACAACCGGATCCATGGCGCACGCGACGTCGTGAAGACGAGCACCTATGCGGTCGACGCATTCCAGTCGCCGGAGCTTGGCGCACTCGGCTGGGTGCAGGACGGCCGCGTCGAATTCGCGCGTCGCGTCACGCGGTCGCGCGACACGCAACTGGCGATTGCGGCAACCTGGCCGTCCGTCGAAGTCGTCGTGAGTTATGCAGGCGTGACGCGCACGGCCGTCGACGCGCTGGTTGCGGCCGGCGTGCGCGGTCTCGTCGTCGCGGGCACGGGCAACGGCTCGATCCACGCGACGCTGCAGGCGGCGCTGGCCGATGCGGCGAACGCGGGCGTTGCCGTGGTTCGTGCGTCGCGCGTCGGTTCGGGGCACGTGATGCGCAACGGTGCCGCGAACGACGATGCGCTCGGCTTCGTGAGTGCGGGTTCGCTGAATCCGTTCAAGGCGCGTGTGCTGCTGATGCTCGCGCTGGCAAACGGTATCCGGGCGCGCGACGAACTGCAGCGCCTGTTCGATACGCAGTGATGCAGTGACGCGGTGACCGATACGCGCCGATCGGGCGCGCGCGTCACCCATGAAAAAAGGCAGGCCATCGGCCTGCCTTTTTTGCGTCAATCCGGCAAGAATGCTCAGGACTGCGGCGGAATCACGAGCTTCTGGCCCGGGTAGATCCGGTCCGGGCTCGACAGCATCGGCTTGTTCGCTTCGAAGATCGCCGGGTACTTGTTCGCGTCGCCATACACTTCCTTGGCGATCGCCGACAGCGTGTCGCCCGGCTTCACGTCGTGGTACTGCACTTCCGGATCGTCCGGCTGGAGGTCGTCGTCGTTGACGCCCGCGACGCCCTGCACGTTGCCGGCCGCGACCTTGACCTTGGCCTTCGTGTCGAGGTCGATGACGCTGCCCGACAGCGTGACGGTGCGCGATGCGCCGTCGAATGCGACGGTCAGGTTCGACGTGTCGAGACCTTGCGTGCTGATGTAGTTCTTGATGGCATCGGCCGCGGTCTGGTTTGCGGCATTCGGATCTTCCGCCGCTTGCGCGTCGGCATGACCCAGCAGTTTTTCACCCGCCTCTTTGATAAACGAAAGAAGACCCATCGTTGCACTCCTTAGGTGGTTGAAAAGAAAACGCGCCGTGAAGTGGCGAAAAAAACACCGCGCTGGGCGCGTTCACCGGGGTGAGCGCAAGCGCGGCGGTTTTCTCGAAAGGCGTGCCGAAAGTGTAGGCGTTCAACGCGACGATTGCATGAAAAATCGCACGCTCGAACGTAAAGAAATGTAATACGCGAAATCCGACAGGCGGACACCCGACGACGACGTCTGACCGACCAAGGCTTCCCCGGCGCCGCCGGGTGCCGCTGCGGACCCCACCACGCCGCTCTCAGCCCAGAGCGGCGTTTTTCGCCCCGTCCCGCATGCCGTTGGCGATGCGTGGCGGGGCGCCCCACCGTGATGCGCGAGCACGTCGCGCATCGATGCGACCGGTCGTGACCGAATCGCGCGTGTCTGTCGCGCGTTTCCGCCATTGCAGCGGAAACGCGCGTCGTTGCATCCGCGTTACGCGGCCGGCGTCTGGCCGATTTCGAAGTTCGACATGATCTCGAGCGCGCGCACGAGTGCCGAGTGATCCCATGCCTTGCCGCCGTGCGACGCGCACACGCTGAACAGCTGCTGCGCGCTCGCGGTGTGCGGCAGCGCGAGGCCGAGCTTGCGTGCGCCGTCGAGCGCGAGGTTCAGGTCCTTCTGGTGCAGCTCGATGCGGAAGCCCGGATCGAACGTGCGCTTGGTCATCCGCGCGCCGTGCACTTCGAGGATGCGCGATGCGGCGAAGCCGCCCATCAGCGCCTGGCGAACGCGCTCCGGGTCCGCGCCCGAGCGTGCGGCGAACAGCAGCGCTTCGCCGACGGCTTCGATGTTCAGCGCGACGATGATCTGGTTCGCGACCTTGCAGGTCTGGCCCGCGCCGTTGTCGCCGACGAGCGTGATGTTCTTGCCCATCTTCTCGAACAGCGGCTTCGCGCGCTCGAATGCCTGCTCCGGGCCGCCGACCATGATCGTCAGCGATGCTTCGCGGGCACCGACTTCGCCGCCGGACACCGGCGCGTCGAGGTAGTCGCAGCCGAGCGCGTTGATCTGCTTCGCGAATTCCTGCGTGTCGAGCGGCGAGATCGAGCTCATGTCGATCACGAGCTTGCCGGCCGTGAGGCCCTTGGCGACGCCGTCGTCGGCGAACAGCACGTTACGCACGTCGGGCGTGTCCGGCACCATCACGACGATGACGTCCGCGTTCTGCGCGACTTCGGTCGAGTTCGCGACGACCTTCGCGCTGGTGCGCAGGTCGTCCGGAATCGGGAACGCACCGTTCACGACGAGCTGGTGGTCGCCCTTGAGCAGGTTGCGCGCCATGTGCGCGCCCATGATGCCGAGGCCGATGAAACCGATGGTTGCCATGTTGAATGTCTCCTATAGGGGCGAAAACGGGAAGGGCGGATCTCAGGCGGCGCGGCGCGCCGAGCCCGGTGCGCAGCCGGCGACGCTTTGCAGCCAGCCGAGGCCTTCCGTCGTGGTGGTGCGGGGCTTGTATTCGCAGCCGACGTAGCCGGCATAACCGAGCCGGTCGAGCAGCGCGAACAGGAACGCGTAGTTGATCTCGCCCGTGCCCGGCTCGTTACGGCCCGGGTTGTCCGCGAGCTGGACGTGGCCGATCGATGCGAGGTTACGTTCGATCGTCGCGGCCAGTTCGCCTTCCATGCGCTGCATGTGATAGATGTCGTACTGCAGGAACAGGTTGTCCGAGCCGACCGCGCGGATCACGTCGAGCCCTTCGGACGAGCGGTTCAGCGCGAAGCCCGGGATGTCGAAGCCGTTGCACGGCTCGACGAGCAGGCGGATGCCTTCGCGCTTCAGCGCATCGGCGGCAAAGCGCAGGTTGTCGACGATCGTGACGAACGTCTTGTCGCGCGCCGTGCTGGCCGACGGGATGCCGACCAGGCAGTTCAGCTGCGGTACCTTCAGTGCCTTTGCGTACTCGATCGCACGGCCCACACCTTCCTGGAACTCGCCGACGCGATCGGGCAGGCACGCGATGCCGCGCTCGCCCTGATCCCAGTTGCCGGCGGGCAGGTTGTGCAGCACGAGGCGCAGGCGGTGCGTCTCGAGTTGCTCGGCGAGTTCCTCTTTCGTGTACGGATACGGGAACAGGAACTCGACGGCGTCGAAGCCCGCGTCCGCGGCCGCCTTGAAGCGGTCGAGGAACGGCACTTCGTTGAACAGCATGGTCAGGTTTGCAGCAAACTTCGGCATGAGCTAAGCCTCTTCGGTCGGTCAGTCAGGAATGTGTTGCGGATCAGTCGAGCATCGAGATGGCGGTCGGGGCGTGCTCGGCCTTTTCGGCGAGATCCTCGAACTCGTTGATCGCGTCGATTTCGGTGCCCATCGAGATGTTCGTCACGCGCTCGAGGATCACTTCGACGACCACCGGCACGCTGAACTCTTCCGCGAGCGTCTGCGCCTGGCGCAGCGCCGGCTCGATCTCTTCCGGCTTGAACACGCGCAGCGCCTTGCAGCCGAGGCCTTCCGCAACGGCCACGTGATCGACGCCATAACCGTTCAGCTCCGGTGCGTTCACGTTGTCGAACGCGAGCTGCACGCAGTAGTCCATGTCGAACGCACGCTGTGCCTGGCGGATCAGCCCGAGGTACGAGTTGTTCACGACGACGTGCACGTACGGCAGCTTGAATTGCGCGCCCGCTGCGAGTTCCTCGATCATGAACTGGAAGTCGTAGTCGCCGGACAGCGCGACGATCGGGCGGCTCGGATCGGCGGCACGCACGCCGAGCGCGGCGGGGATCGTCCAGCCGAGCGGGCCGGCCTGGCCGCAGTTGATCCAGTTACGTGCCTTGAACACGTGCAGGAACTGCGCGGCGGCGATCTGCGACAGGCCGATCGTGCTGACGTAGCAGGTATCGCGACCGAACACCTTGTTCATCTCTTCGTACACGCGCTGCGGCTTGACCGGCACGTTGTCGAAGTGCGTCTTGCGCTGCAGCGTGCGCTTGCGTTCCTGGCAGTCGGCCACCCATGCGCTGCGGTCCTTCAGCTTGCCGGCGGCCTTCCATTCTTGCGCGACCGCGACGAACAGCTCGAGTGCCGCCTTCGCGTCGGACACGATGCCGAGATCCGGGCCGAACACGCGGCCGATCTGCGTCGGCTCGATGTCGACGTGCACGAACTTGCGGCCCTTCGTATAGACCTCGACGCTGCCCGTGTGGCGGTTCGCCCAGCGGTTGCCGATGCCGAGCACGAAGTCGGACGCGAGCATCGTCGCGTTGCCGTAGCGGTGCGACGTCTGCAGGCCGACCATGCCGGCCATCAGCGGATGGTCGTCCGGAATCGCGCCCCACGACATCAGCGTCGGGATCACCGGCACGCCGATCGTTTCGGCGAACTGGACCAGCAGGTCTTCGGCCGCTGCGTTGAGCACGCCGCCGCCCGACACGATCAGCGGCTTGTCCGCGTCGTTGAGCATCGTGAGCGCCTTCTCGATCTGCGCGCGGGATGCCGCGGGCTTGTAGATCGGCAGCGGTTCATACGTGTCGATATCGAATTCGATTTCGGCGAGCTGCACGTCGATCGGCAGGTCGACCAGCACCGGGCCCGGACGGCCCGAGCGCATCAGGTGGAAAGCCTGCTGGAACACGCGCGGCACGAGCGCCGGCTCGCGCACGGTGACGGCCCACTTGGTGACGGGCTTCGCGATCGACTCGATGTCGACGGCCTGGAAGTCTTCCTTGTACAGGCGGGCGCGCGGTGCCTGGCCCGTGATCGCGAGGATCGGAATCGAGTCGGCCGATGCGGAGTAGAGGCCCGTGATCATGTCGGTGCCGGCGGGGCCCGACGTGCCGATACACACGCCGATGTTGCCCGGTGCGGCACGCGTGAAGCCTTCGGCCATGTGCGATGCGCCTTCGACGTGGCGCGCCAGCACGTGGCTGATGCCACCCGACTTGCGCATGGCGGAGTAGAACGGGTTGATGGCTGCACCCGGCACGCCGAACGCGGTCTGGATGCCTTCTTTCTCGAGCACGAGCACAGCTGCGTCGACGGCTCTCATCTTGGCCATGAATGTCTCCTTGAATGGGGTGGATCTTGCAAATGGGTCTGTTGGGAACACTTTAGGGATGCAGGAAAGGTTTGATAAGATCAGCCGGAGTCGCTTATTTCGAAACTAAAAGTATGGAATGACGGCCGGACGGGGTTTCCCGCCGGTGTCGGAACCGAGACGGAGACGGGAGATGGATCGCTTCAAGCAGATCGAGACGTTCGTGCGGGTCGCGGATGCCGGCAGCCTCGCGGCCGCGGCGCTCGAGGAGGGCGTGTCGCCGGTGGTGCTCGGGCGGCGCATCGACGCGCTCGAGAAGCGCCTCGGCGTGAAGCTGATGTACCGCTCGACGCGGCGGCTGGTGGTCAGCGAGGAGGGCGCCGCGTTCCTCGAGCGCTGCCGCGGGCTGCTGTCCGAATGGGACCAGGCCGAGAACGAACTGGCCGCCGGGCGGCGCGCGGTCAGCGGGCACCTGATCGTGTCCGCGCCGGCCGCGTTCGGGCGCAAGCACGTCGCGCCGCACGCGCCCGGCTTTCTCGTCGACAAGCCCGAGATGCAGCTGTCGTTCAACCTGACCGACCGGGTCGTCGATCTCGTGCGCGAAGGCTACGACCTGTCGATCCGGATCGGCGGCGCCGTCGATCCGAACTTCGTCGCGGTGAAGCTCGCGTCGAACCGGCGCGTCGTGTGCGGTACGCCCGACTATTTCCGCCGGCACGGCCGGCCGAAGTCGCTCGACGACCTGCTCAAGCACAACTGCCTGGCCTTCAACCTGCAGGGCGGGCAGAACCGCGGCTGGTATTTCCAGCGCCACGGCAAGATCGCGACGATGCGCGTGGCCGGCAATCTCGACTGCAACGACGGCGAGCTGCTGCACCGCTGGGTGGCCGAGGGCCTCGGGCTCGGCTGGCGCTCGACCTGGGAAATCGCCGCGCAGCTCGAAACGGGCGAGCTTGAGACCGTGCTCGACGAGTATGCGCTGCCCGACTACGACATCCTGGCGGTCTACCCGCAGCAGCGCTACGTGCCGGCGCGCGTGCGCTATTTCATCGATTACCTGCGCGCCGCATACGCGCTTCCGGGCTACTGGAGCACCACGCCGTAGCAGGGGCGGGCGGCCGGGCCGCAAGGCCGTCCGGCGATTTTTTTTACGCTTCGTGCGCGCGGCGCGGGAATAAACTCGACGCAACGACGGTAAGGTCATCGAGCGTGCACGTTGCCGGTCTGTCCGGGCATCGTGCGCGGAACGGGCGCGGCGTCGGCCGCCGGGACCAGGGAGGCCATGTGGGGCAAGCCGGACAGGCGGTCGATGAGCAGGTGGCGGACGACGCGGTAGCGCGCGGCGAGCGGTTTCGCACGCTCGTGCTGCCGCATCTCGACGCCGCGTACAACCTCGCGCGCTGGCTGAGCGGCAGCGCCAGCGATGCGGACGATGTCGTCCAGGACGCGTGCATGCGCGCGCTGCGCTTCGTCGATTCGTGTCGCGGCGACAACGCGCGGCCGTGGCTGCTGACGATCGTGCGCCACACCTGGTACACCGAATGGCGCCGCCGCATGCATGCGCACGAGGTCGCGCTGCCCGACACGCTCGACGACACCGAGGCGCTCGACGACTGGCAGCCCGCGACCGAGGATCCGCTCGCGCAGCTGCTGCGCGGCGAGAATGTGCGGCTCGTGAATGCGGCGCTCGCGAAGCTGCCGCCCGAATACCGCGAGGTGCTCGTGCTGCGCGAGATGGAGGATTTGAGCTACCGCGAGATCGCGGCGATCGCGGACGTGCCGGTCGGCACGGTGATGTCGCGGCTCGCGCGTGGCCGCCGCAGGTTGGCCGCGCTGCTGGGCGGCGCGCCGGCGCCGGCGGCCGGCGGCAAGCCGGGCCGTACGCCGGCGGGTGGAAATGCATCGGAGGCTATCGATGGACTGTAACGAAGCGCGAGCGTTGCTGGACGCGGACGTCGACCGCGAGCTGTCGGCGCCCGATGCGTTGCGGGTCCAGCAGCATGTCGAAGGGTGCGACGCGTGCCGCCGCGAACGTGCGCGGATCGTCACGCTGGTGCAGGCGGTGCGGCAGGCCGACTATCACCGCGCGCCGGATGCGCTGCGGGCGAGCATCCTCGCGGCGTTGCCGGTGGCGGACGTCGGGCGGGCCGGCGAACCTTCGCGGGCGGAACCGCGGCCCGCGCCGCAAGCGCAACCGAAAGCGCCGCCGCGCGGCCGCCGCTGGTTCTTCTGGCCGACCGGCAGCGGCGTGCCGCTACGCCCGGCGCCTGCCGGCACGGGGCCGCGCGTCGCCGCGCTGCCCGGGCTCGGCTGGGGCGTCGCGCTGCTGGTGGCGCTCGCCGCGGCGGCCGGGATGGCGCTGTCCGCGCGCCACGCCGACACCGACCGCACGGTCGACGAACTCGTCTCGAGCCACGTGCGGGCCGACCTGTCGGCGCGCGACATCGACGTGATCTCGACCGACCGGCATACGGTCAAGCCGTGGTTCAACGGCCGGCTCGACTATGCGCCGCCGGTCGAGGATCTCGCGGCGAGCGGCTTCGCGCTGGTCGGCGGCCGGCTCGACTATGTCGGGCGTCGCCGCGTCGCGGTGCTCGTGTACCGCTACCGGCAGCACGTGATCGACGTCTACGTGCGGCCGGCCGGCGAAGGGCAGGCAAACGCGCCGTACACGACCGTGTCGCAGGGTTATGCGCTCGACCGCTGGGACGCGGCCGGGATGACGTGGTGGGCCGTGACCGATGCGGAGCCGTCGGCGCTCGCGGCGTTCAGGACGGCGCTCGACGCGCGGCTCGCCGGCACGCGCACCGAGTGACGGCACGACGGGGCACGGGCCCGCTCGGGATCCGGCCCCGATCTCAAAAGGCTGCAACGCAGCCGATAACGCAGGCCCGGCCCTTCAAGTCTTTGAAAACACGGCTGAATCCAGCCGCGAGCCGTCGATTGGCCTTGCACGAGCCCCGTATCCGGGTTAGAATCTTCGGCTTCTCACTTGCCACACCGGTTCAGACGCCCGGGTGGCTTTAATCCACAAGGAGTGTGTAATGCGTCATTACGAAATCGTATTCATCGTGCACCCCGATCAGAGCGAGCAAGTGCCCGCGATGATCGAGCGTTACAAGACCACGATCACGTCGCACGGCGGTCAGATCCACCGTGTCGAAGACTGGGGCCGTCGCCAACTGGCCTACATGATCGAGAAACTCGCGAAGGCTCACTACGTCTGCATGAACATCGAGTGCGACCAGACGACGCTCGACGAACTCGAACACGCGTTCAAGTTCAACGACGCCGTGCTGCGCCACCTCATCGTCAAGATGAAGAAGGCCGAAACCGGCCCGTCGCCGATGATGAAGGAAGTTCAGCGCGAAGAAGCCAAGAAGGCGGCTGCAGCTCAGCCGACCGAAGCGCAGGCTTAAGTTCGTCATTCATTAAGCCATCAAGGAGCGCGCTACTCACGTGAACAGGTTGCAATTGACGGCGAGCGTCGTCGAACGCGCACCGGTGCGATATACGCCGGCAGGTGTTCCGATCGCAAGCGCCACGTTGCACCACCGCACGGAAGTCGTCGAAGCAGGCATTCCCCGTCAGGTCGAAATGACGATCGAGGCGGTGGCGGCCGGTGAGGCGAGCGGCAAGCTGGAAAGCCGTGAAATGGGCGTCGAAACGCTGTTCACGGGCTTCCTGGCAAAGAAAAGTCGCAACGCGAGAACCTTGGTGTTTCACATCACAGCATTGCAGGACATTGGAAAGGACTGAAATCATGCCCCGCCCGACTGGTAAGAAATTCGACAAGCGTCGTCAGCAACAAAACCCGCTCTTCAAGCGCAAGAAGTTCTGCCGTTTCACGGCTGCCGGCGTCGAGCAGATCGACTACAAGGACACTGAAACGCTGAAGGACTTCATCGGCGAAAACGGCAAGATCACGCCGGCTCGTCTGACGGGTACGAAGGCGCACTATCAGCGTCAGCTGGACACGGCAATCAAGCGCGCGCGTTTCCTCGCGCTGATGCCGTACACCGATCAGCACAAGGCGTAATCAGGCGACGCAATAAGGAGAATTCGAATGCAAATCATTCTGTTGGAAAAAGTCGCCAACCTGGGCAACCTCGGCGACATCGTCAAGGTCAAGGACGGTTACGCTCGCAACTTCCTGATCCCGAACCGCAAGGCTCGTCGTGCAACGAAGGAAGCGATCGCTGAATTCGAAGTCCGCCGCGCGGAACTCGAGAAGATCGCCGCTGAAAAGCTGGCGGCATCGCAGGCAGTCGGCGAAAAGCTGAACGGCCAATCGTTCGAAATCACGCAGAAGTCGGGCGTTGACGGCCGTCTGTTCGGCTCGGTCACGAACGGCGACGTCGCGGAACTGCTGAAGAAGGCAGGTTTCGAAGTCGAGAAGCTGCAAGTTCGTATGCCGGAAGGCCCGCTGAAGATGATCGGCGAGCACAACGTCCAGATCGCACTGCACACGGACGTCATCGTTGACGTCACGGTCAACGTGATCGGCGACCACGCGTAAGCGTACGCAAGCTTCCCGGGCGGCTTCCGCTGTCCGGACAAGGGCAGGCGCCCGGGCAACCGGGGCCTGCCTTTTTTATTGCCCGTTCGCTGGTGGCCGGTATGGCGCCGTCCTGTGTAATTCGCGATAATCCCAACCCATGAACGCGCCGCAAGATCCCCAAATCGAATCGCTGAAAGTCCCGCCGCATTCGGTCGAAGCCGAACAGTCGGTGCTCGGCGGCCTGTTGCTCGACAACGCGGCATGGGACCGGATTGCCGACTTCCTGTCGCAGGGCGATTTCTATCGCTACGACCACCGGATCATCTACGAGCACATCGGCCGGCTGATCGCGTCGACGCGCCCGGCCGACGTGGTGACCGTGTACGAAGCGATGGTCACGTCCGGCAAGGCCGACGACGTCGGCGGGCTCGCGTACCTGAACGCGCTCGCGCAGAACACGCCGAGCGCGGCGAACATTCGCCGTTATGCGGAAATCGTGCGCGACCGGGCGGTTCTGCGCCGGCTCGTGTCGGTCGCCGACGAAATCTCGGCGGACGCGTTCAATCCGCAGGGTAAGGAAGTGCGTCAGCTGCTCGACGAAGCCGAGTCGAAGGTGTTCTCGATCGCCGAAGAGGGCGCGCGCGGCAACCAGGGCTTCCTCGAGGTCGGCCCGCTGCTCACGCAGGTCGTCGAGCGCATCGACACGCTGTACCACACCGCGAACCCGAGCGACGTCACGGGCACGCCGACGGGCTTCGTCGACCTCGACCGGATGACCTCCGGGATGCACGGCGGCGAGCTGATCATCGTCGCGGGGCGGCCATCGATGGGCAAGACCGCGCTGTCGATGAACATCGGCGAATATGTGGCGGTCGAGTACGGGCTGCCCGTCGCGGTGTTCTCGATGGAAATGCCGGGCACCCAGCTCGTGATGCGTATGCTCGGCTCGATCGGCCGGCTCGACCAGCACCGGATGCGGACGGGTCGCCTGACCGACGAGGACTGGCCGAAGCTGACCCATGCGGTGCAGAAGATGAGCGAGGCGCAACTCTTCATCGACGAGACGGGCGGCCTGAACCCGATGGAATTGCGCTCGCGCGCGCGGCGTCTCGCGCGGCAATGCGGCAAGCTCGGCCTCATCATCGTCGATTACCTGCAGCTGATGTCGGGCTCGTCGCAGGGAGAGAACCGCGCGACCGAAATCTCGGAAATTTCACGTTCGCTGAAGAGTCTCGCGAAGGAACTCGACGTGCCGGTGATCGCGCTGTCGCAGTTGAACCGTGGCCTCGAGCAGCGCCCGAACAAGCGTCCGGTGATGTCGGACCTGCGTGAATCCGGCGCAATCGAACAGGATGCGGACGTGATCCTGTTCATCTATCGCGATGAAGTTTACAATCCCGACAGCCCGGACAAAGGGACGGCCGAGATCATCATCGGCAAGCAGCGTAACGGTCCGATCGGACCCGTTCGACTCACGTTCCTCGGGCAATACACGAAGTTCGACAATTTTGCCGGGGCACAGAACTTCCACGGCGAGTAACGTCGGAAGTAAACCCTTATTTCGCCAAACGTTGTATTCAATCCCGGCGCGCGCATATGTGCGCGCCGAGTCGCGACCGGAAACGGTACAATGTCGCCCGTTTTCGTGACAGTAGTTTGACAATCTCTCAGGAATCCCATGTTCGGTCGATTCATGCCCACCGAGGGCAAGTTCTTTGAACTCTTCAACGCGCACGCGAAGCACATCGTTTCCGGTGGCCGCGAGCTCGAACTGCTGATCGACAATCTCGCCGACGCCGAGATTCACAAGCAAAACGTGCAGACCGCCGAGAAGGCCGCTGACAAGCTCACGCACGAAGCGATCGATTTGCTGCACAAGACTTTCATCACGCCGCTCGATCGCGACGAGATCCACAAGCTGATCACGACGATGGACGACATCCTCGACCTGATGGAAGACGTCGCGACGGCCGTCTCGCTGTACGACGTGCGTGCCGTCACGTCGGAGGCGAGCCAGCTCGCGCACATCGTCACCCAGTCGGCCCAGCACGTGCAGCAGGCGGTCGGCATGCTGTCCGACATGAAGCAGTCGGGGCAGATCCTCAAGCAGTGCGAGGAGATCGATCGCTGGGAGTCGGAGGCCGATCGCGTGCTGCGCGCGGCGATGTCGAAGCTGTTCCGCGAGGAAGACGACGTGAAGACGCTCATCAAGCTGAAGGCGATCTACGAGCTGCTCGAAGAGATCACCGACAAGTGCGAGGACGTTGCGAACATCATCGAAGGCATCGTGCTGGAAAACGCCTGAGCGGACCACGATGCATTCGATACAACTCGCCCTATGGATGGTCGCGACGCTGGTGCTCGTCGCGCTCGTATTCGACTTCATGAACGGCTTCCACGACGCGGCGAACTCGATCGCCACCGTCGTGTCCACCGGGGTGCTGAAACCCCAGCAGGCCGTGGTGTTCGCGGCCGCGTTCAACGTCATCGCGTATTTCATCTTCCACCTGAAAGTTGCGCAGACCGTCGGTAAAGGCACGATCGATCCCGAGATCGTCGACCACTACGTCGTGTTCGGCGCGCTGGTCGGTGCGATCGGCTGGAACGTGATCACCTGGTACTACGGGATTCCGTCGAGCTCGTCGCACGCGCTGATCGGTGGCCTGGTCGGCGCGGCACTCGCGAAGTCGGGCTGGAGCTCGCTGAACATGGACGGGCTGATGAAGACCGTCGCGTTCATCTTCATTTCGCCGCTGCTCGGCTTCGTCCTCGGTTCGCTGTTCATGCTCGGCGTGTCGTGGCTGTATTTCCGTACCGCGCCCAGCAAGGTCGACCGGCGGTTCCGGCGGCTGCAGCTGCTGTCGGCCGGCCTGTACAGCCTCGGCCACGGCGGCAACGACGCGCAGAAGACGATCGGCATCATCTGGATGCTGCTGATCGCGTCGGGTTATGCGTCGGCGACGTCCGATGCGCCGCCCGCGTGGGTCATCGGCGCGTGTTACCTGTCGATGGGCCTCGGCACGCTGTTCGGCGGCTGGCGCATCGTGCGCACGATGGGCCAGAAGATCACGAAGCTCAAGCCGGTCGGCGGTTTCTGCGCGGAAAGCGGTGGCGCGATCACGCTGTTCATCGCGTCGTTCCTCGGCATTCCCGTTTCGACCACGCATACGATCACCGGCGCGATCGTCGGCGTCGGCGCGACGCGCAAGCTGTCGGCCGTGCGCTGGGGCGTTGCCGGCAACATCGTGTGGGCATGGGTGCTGACGATTCCCGCGTCCGCGCTGATCGCGGCCGGCGGATGGTGGCTCGGACACCGGATCTTCTGATCGCCGACACCGCAGGATCGACATGAAATGCGCCGCACGCCGAAAGGCTGCGGCGCATTTTCTTTTGTGGCTGCGGGAGTGAGCGACGAACGGCGGGTGCGGTGCCGGGTGGCCGCAGGCAGGGACGAAACGGGTCAGTAACTTCCGTTCGCGAACCGGGCGATCGGATCGTCGGTCGTGCCGGTGCGCGGGGCGACGGGCGCGGCTTGTGTCGATGCACGCAGCACCTGCACGGCGGCGGGCTCGGTGCTGCGCGCAGCCGTCGCGGCGGGGGCCGGTGCCGGTTCCGCGTCGAAAGCGGCCGCCTGGGCGGCCGTCAGTGCCGTGGTCGGAATCTGTGTGCCGACCTCCGCCGGGCTGGCCGGCGTCGCATTCGCCGCCATCGCTGTTGCGCCGTCATTCGCGGACGTCGCCTGCTGCTGAGCTGCCTGCACGCGCGGCGGCGGCGGTTCGTACGGATCGGCGGGCGCGGCCGCCGGTGCAACCGCAACCGCGGCGGTCGACACGGCCTGCGTGGCCGGCGTGACCCGAGCGGGGGACTGGGTCGCTCCGGCTTGCGACGACGCATAGGCCGGCGGGCGCGGTGCGGCGGCAGTCACGACGACAGGGGCGGGCACGACTGCCGGCTGGTTGCGCGGCTCGTCGCGCCGTGCGTCGTAGGTCGGCGCATCGAACGGCGCGGGCGCCGTGCGCGGCGGCGCGACGCGGCGAATGCCGTCGAAGCGCTTGGCCCAGTACGGGTTCGTCAGGTAGTCGAGCCGCACGGTGCCGCCCGTCGACGGTGCGTTGACGAAGCGCAGCTTGCCGACATAGATACCGACGTGCGAATGCGGCCGCCCGGTCGTGTTGAAGAAGATCAGGTCGCCCGGCGCGACCTGGTCGGGCTCGATCGACACGCCGCGGCCGCTCATGTCCGCGGTCGTGCGCGGCAGGTTCACGTCAGCCGCGCGGCCGATCACGTAGCGCACGAGCCCGCTGCAGTCGAAGCCGCTCGTCGGGGTGTTGCCGCCCCAGCGATACGGAACGCCGACGAGGCTCATCGCCTGGATCGAGATTTCTTCCTGGCCGACGCTGTGATCGACGAATTTCGGGAAATTGGCGGGCGCCGGGAATGCGCGCGGCGTCGTGATCTTCATTCCCGGGTCGCGCGATGCCGACTGCGGCGGCACGCTCGAGCAGGCCGCAAGCAGCGAAACGACGGTGACGGGAACCCAGATTCGAAGCATGGCAAGGCGGGCGAGCGCGGCGCGCTCGCGAATCGTATGACAACAGACAGACCCGATGGTAGACGCTCCGGCGGGGCTTAAGCAACCATTCCTGAGAATTTACTTGAAGTTTCGCGCGTAAGTGAGGTTGTTGCGTGACGATGTGTTACTTCCATTTTCGACCCCAAATAAAAACGGCGCTCCGGAAACGGAGCGCCGCGATGCGTCGAAAGCCGGCCGATGGGGCCGGCCTGCCGCGTTACAGGATGTCCGACGCGTAGTCGGCGAGCCGCGAGCGTTCGCCGCGCGCGAGCGTCACGTGGCCGCTGTGGCCCCAGCCCTTGAAGCGGTCGACGACGTAGGTCAGGCCCGAGCTGCCTTCGGTCAGGTAAGGCGTGTCGATCTGCGCGATGTTGCCGAGGCACACGATCTTCGTGCCGGGGCCCGCACGCGTGACGAGCGTCTTCATCTGCTTCGGCGTCAGGTTCTGCGCCTCGTCGATGATCAGGTACTTGTCGACGAACGTGCGACCGCGCATGAAGTTCATGCTCTTCACCTTCAGGCGCGAACGGATCAACTCCTGCGTCGCGGCACGTCCCCATTCGCCGGCCGCGTCGTCGGTCTTCTGCAGCACTTCGAGGTTGTCGTCGAATGCACCCATCCACGGCTGCATCTTCTCTTCCTCGGTACCGGGCAGGAAACCGATGTCCTCGCCGACGGGCACGGTCGCGCGCGTCACGATGATCTCGTTGTAGCGCTTGTCGTCGAGCACCTGCGCGAGGCCGGCCGCGAGTGCGACGAGCGTCTTGCCGGTACCGGCCTGGCCGAGCAGCGTGACGAAATCGATCTCCGGGTTCATCAGCAGGTTCAGCGCGAAGTTCTGCTCGCGGTTGCGCGCGGTGATGCCCCACACGTTGTTCTTGTGGTGGCTGTAGTCGCGCAGCGTCTGCAGCAGCGCCGTCTTGCCGTTCAGTTCGCGGACGATCGCATGGAACGTCGGTTCGCCGTTCTGCGGCTCGAGATAGACGAACTCGTTGACGAGCATCGACGCGACGAGCGGGCCGGTCACGCGGTAGTACGTGGTGCCCGTCTTCGTGTCCTGCCAGCTCTCCATGCCCTTCGCGTGCTTGGTCCAGAAGTCCTGCGGCAGTTCGCGCACGCCGGTGTAGAGGAGATCGGAATCCTCGAGCACCTGGTCGTTGAAGTAGTCTTCCGCGGGCAGGCCGAGCGCATGCGCCTTGATCCGCATGTTGATGTCTTTCGACACCAGCACGACCTGGCGGTCGGGCCGGTCGCGCTGCAACGCGCGCACGACGCCGAGGATCTGGTTGTCGGCCTTGCCTTCGGGCAGCCCTTCGACGGGAGCGATGTCGGTGAGCTTGGTCTGGAAGTACAGGCGGCCGAGCGCCTCGCGGCTGCCGAGGCGCGACAGCGGAATGCCGGCCGAGATCGGGCCGCCGTCGGCGACGAGCGCGTCGAGCGTGCGGCTGACCTGGCGCGCATTGCGTGCGACCTCGGACATCCCCTTCTTGTGGTTGTCGAGTTCCTCGAGCGTCATCATCGGCAGATAGACGTCGTGTTCCTCGAAGCGGAAGAGGCTGCTCGGGTCGTGCATCAGCACGTTGGTGTCGAGCACGAACAGTTTCTGCTGCTCGGCTTCGGCCGGCTTGCGGCTGCGCGACTTCGTCGTCGCGCCGGTATCGCGCGCGGGTGCCGCGGCCGGTTTATCGGCGGCCGGCTTGTCGTTGCGCGCGACGACCGGTGCCGCGGGTTCGGCGGGCGCCGGCATCGGCTGCAGCAGGGCGGCCGTCTGTCTGGTCTTGCGGCCGCGGGCGGGTGCGCTCGCGGCATCCTGCGCCGAAGACGCGACGGCGCGCAGCGGCGCGGCCGTGTTCGCGGCTTCGATCATCGGTTGGGCCACGCTGGCCGGGCCATAGTCACCGGCTGTGGATGCGTCCCCTTCGGCGGATTTCTTCGCGGCTTTCGCAGGCCGCGCTTTCACCTTGTATTCGTCGGGCGGCAGAAGGCTGCCGAGCTTGCTGGGGGGAGTAGGCAAAGGCATGGTGTCCCTCGGGAGGAATCGTGTCGCATGGCGTGCGCCGCTGATCGCATCCTGCGTGACGTAGACGCATGCAGTTTGCGCGCGGTGGCGCACAGGAAGTTCGTCTAGCCGGTTCGCCTAAGTGTCGATCAGCTCCTTGACGGGGTGAGGGCCGGACCGAGGAGGGCCGGCGCGCAATCCATAAAAAAAGCCGCTGCCCCGTCGACAGGGGCATGCGGCTCGGCTGATACCGTCGTAATGCGCGTCAGGTGCTGGCAAGCATCGCTACGAGCACCGGCGCAGCTACGAGAAATATGGGGCGAACTGGCATTCATTGCGGGCCAATATAACGCGCCTCAAAGCGCTTGTACAGCACTTAGCACGTCGTCCACATGCCCCGGTACCTTGATGCCGCGCCATGCCTGACGGAGCACGCCGTCGGCGTCGATCAGGAACGTCGAGCGCTCGATTCCGCGTACTTCCTTGCCATACATTTTCTTCATCTTGATGACATCGAACAGCGCGCACAGCGCTTCGTCGGCATCGGAAATCAGCGGGAACGGCAGTTCGAGTTTTGCCTTGAAATTGTCATGCGAGCGCAGGCTGTCGCGCGACACGCCGATGACTTCCGCACCGGCTTTCTTGAACTTCGAATAGAGATCGCGGAACTGCAGCCCTTCGGTCGTGCAGCCCGGCGTGTTGTCCTTCGGATAGAAGTACAGCACGAGCTTCTTGCCCTTCAGGTCGGACAGCGAAATGTCGCCGCCCGTGGCCGGCGCGGTGAAATCGGGAACTTGACGGTCAACTTCGACAGACACGTGTTTCTCCTGTTGTTATGCAAAGGCGCCGCGGCGGCGGCGCGGTTCGGCGGGGCGTCGCGGCAGTGCGCCGCAAGGGCGGAGCGGGCGACGCCGGCTCACGCGCGAACTCAGTCGGGCTGGACGATCAGTTCGCCGGAGCGGCCGGGGATTTCGCCCCACGTGACAGGGTACGATGGCAGCGAGTCGCGGTCCAGCGTCGCGTGGTAGTCGCCCATCGTCGCAAACGTGTGGCCTTGCGCGCGCCAGCCGGCGAGCAGTTGCTCGAACACGGGCGCGAGCTTCTGGCCTTCCAGTTCCGCATGCAGCGTGAACACCTGGTCGTGCGGATTGGTTTCGGTGAACTTGAGGATATGCGCGGCGACGTTGTGCGTGTCGATGCCGTCGATGCCGAGCACTTCGTCGAGCGTGGGCAGCGTCGTCGGCATCTGCACGTGCGACAGCGTGCGGCCGCCGACGACGGGCAGGTACGGCGAATGGCCGCGACCGTCGGATGCATAGCGCATCCCCCATGCGTCGATCTGCTCGAATGCGGAATCGTTCATCTGCCAGCCTGCCGCGCCGTGCGTGACGGGCGGCGCGCCGAAGATCTCGATGAAACGCGCGTGACTCTTCTGCATTTCACGCGCGGTCCAGTCGCGATCGCGCGCGCGGACGTTGTCCTGCCAGTACACGTGATCCCACGTGTGGATGCCGCATTCGAAGCCGGCCTCGTGAATCGCGCGCATGTCGGCGATCGCACGGCGGCCGATGTCGGGGGCCGGCAGCAGCACGCCGTACATCAGCTGCTTCACGCCGTAGTGTTCGACCACCGACGTGCGCGACACCTTCTTCAGGAAGCCGGGGCGGAACACGCGCCGCAGCGCCCAGCCCGTGTGATCGGGCCCGAGGCTGAAGAGGAAGGTCGCGCGCGCACTGAAGCGGTCGAAGATGCGCGCGAGGTTCGGCACGCCTTCGCGCGTGCCGCGCAGCGTGTCGACGTCGATCTTGAGAACGATGCGAGCCAAGCGAACGTCCCGATCAGCCTTGCTGTTCGACGAGCGCGCGCGCGTCGGCGACGTGGCCGCGATACGCTTCGAAGATGTTGCGCAGCGCGTCGTCGAACGTCGCTTGCGGCGCCCAGTTGAGCTCCTGCATCGTGTTGTCGATCTTCGGCACGCGGTTCTGCACGTCCTGGTAGCCGTTGCCGTAGTAGGCGCCCGACGTCGTTTCGACGAGCTTCACCTGCTTGGCCGAATCGGCGTACTCGGGGTATTCCGCCGCCAGTTCGAGCATCTTGTGCGCGAGCTCGCGAACCGAGAAGTTGTTCTTCGGATTGCCGATGTTGTAGATCTTGCCCGATGCGACGCCGTTCGCGTTGTCGATGATCTTCATCAGCGCGCTGATGCCGTCGCCGATGTCGGTGAACGCGCGCTTCTGCGAACCGCCGTCGACGAGGCTGATGTTCTCGCCGCGCACGATGTGGCCGAGGAACTGCGTGACGACGCGCGAGCTGCCTTCCTTCGGCGTGTAGATCGAGTCGAGGCCCGGGCCGATCCAGTTGAACGGACGGAACAGCGTGAAGTTCAGGCCTTCCATCCCGTAGCCCCAGATCACGCGGTCCATCAGCTGCTTCGAGCACGCGTAGATCCAGCGCGGCTTGTTGATCGGGCCGTAGGTGAGCGCCGATGCGTCCGGGTCGAACTGCTCGTCCGAGCACATGCCGTAGACCTCGGAGGTCGACGGGAACACGAGGTGCTTGCCGTACTTGACGGCCGAACGCACGATCGGCAGGTTCGCCTCGAAGTCGAGCTCGAACACGCGCAGCGGCTGCTGGACGTAGGTGGCCGGCGTCGCGATCGCGACGAGCGGCAGGATCACGTCGCACTTCTTCACGTGATACTCGACCCACTCCTTGTTGATCGTGATGTCGCCTTCGAAGAAATGCATCCGCTCGTGGTTGACGAGATCGCCAAGCCGATCGGTCTGCATGTCCATGCCGAACACTTCCCAATCGGTGGTTTCAAGAATGCGCTTCGACAGGTGATGGCCGATGAAGCCGTTCACACCCAGGATCAGGACTTTTTTTGCTTTCATGAATGACGGGAAGAATGAATGAACTGCGCGAATTCCGCGGGCGTCACGACGGTTTCGCTGCCGTCGCGCTGCTGCCACAGCTCGAGAATGGATAGGGCGCGGCTGTCGCCGCAGACGCCGAATAGCGCATTATCGCTTACGTGCAGGCCAGGCGGCAAATCTGCCGCGGCGGCCGCCGCCGCGCTGCCGGGTGCCGCGAGGCGCGCGCGCGCGATCACGAAACGCGTGCCGCCGACGTCCGTGAATGCGCCGGGATACGGCGGCGCGACCGCGCGCACGAGGTTGTAGACCTGCGCGGCCGGCTTCGACCAGTCGACGCGGCCGTCCTCGGGCTTGCGCCCGCCGAAGTAGCTGCCGGTCGCGAGATCGTTCGGCAGGTGCGGCGCCTCGCCCGCGAGCAGCGCGGGCAGCACGCGCCAGAGCGTCTGCTCGGCGGCCACCGTGACCTTGTCGAACACCTGCGTGGCCGTGTCGTCCGGCAGGATCGGCACCGCGGTCTGGCCGATGATCGCGCCCGCGTCGGGCTTTGCGGCCATCTCGTGCAGCGTCGCGCCGGTTTCGGTCTCGCCGTTCAGCACGGCCCAGTTGGTCGGTACCCGACCCCGGTATTTCGGCAGCAGCGAACCGTGCATGTTGTACGCGCCGCGCGGCGCGATCGCGAGCAGGTCCACCGGCAGCATGTGGCGGTAGTAGAACGAGAAGATGAAATCCGGCTGCGCGTCGGACACCGCGCGGCGCAGCGCCGGATCCGCGGGATCGGCCGGCGTGACGACCGGAATGCCGTGCTCGGCCGCGACGGACGCGACGCTGCCGAACCAGATGTTCTCGTTCGGATTGTCCTCGTGCGTGACGACGAGCGCGACGTCGACGCCGCGCGCGAGCAGCACCTGCAGGCACCGCACGCCGACGTTGTGATACGCGAAGACGACCGCGCGCGGCTTCATTGCGCGGCTCCCGCGCGGTTTGCGCCGGCCGGCACCGCCGGCACGCCGTCGTGCTGCTCGAGCACGGCCTGGATCAGGTAGCGCGGCCGCGCGCGCACCTGCTGGTAGATGCGGCCGACGTATTCGCCGAGCAGGCCGAGCGCGAAGATGATCACGCCGAGCAGGAAGAACGTGATCGCGAACAGCGTGAACACGCCTTGCACTTCCGCGCCGACGATGAAGCGTCGTACGAGCAGCAGCACGAACAGCGCGGCGGAGCCGATCGACAGGATCACGCCGATGAACGACAGCCACTGCAGCGGCACGACCGAGAAGCCCGTCACGAGGTCGAAGTTCAGCCGGATCAGGCTGTACAGCGAGTACTTCGACTCGCCCGCGAAGCGTTCCTCGTGCGCGACCTCGATTTCGGTCGGGTTCTGCGCGAACGTATAGGCGAGCGCGGGGATGAAGGTGTTGACTTCGCCGCACACGTTGATCGTGTCGATGATGCGGCGGCTGTACGCGCGCAGCATGCAGCCCTGGTCGGTCATCTTGATGCGCGTGATGCGCTCGCGCAGCCGGTTCATCATCTGCGACGCCTTGCGTCGCCACAGGCTGTCCTGGCGCTGCTTGCGGATCGAGCCGACGTAGTCGTAGCCCTCGCGCATCTTCGCGATCAGCTTGCCGATTTCCTCGGGCGGGTTCTGCAGGTCGGCGTCGAGCGTGATGACGATGTCGCCGTGCGACTGCGCAAAGCCGGCGAGGATCGCCATGTGCTGGCCGTAGTTGCCGTTGAGCAGCACGACACGCGTCGTGTCGGGGCGCACGTGGAACTGATCGGCGAGCATCGCGGCCGAGCGGTCGCGGCTGCCGTCGTTGATCAGGATCACTTCGTATGACGTGTCGAGTGCGTCGAGTGCCGGATACAGCCGCGCGAACAGCGCGGCGAGGCCATCTTCCTCGTTGTACACGGGGATGATGATCGATACTTCGGGCCGGCCGGCGTCCAGGTGCCCGGCGCCCGGATGCCCGGCGCGTGCTTCAAGGTGACTCATGTACGCTTATTTTCCGTATTGTTCGCAAATCTGGTTGATGGCGTCGACCACGCGACGCACGTCGTCTTCCGTCATCTGCGTGAAGAGCGGCAGCGTGACGGTCGATGCGCCGTACCGTTCGGCGTGGGGGAACATGCCCTCCTTGAAGCCGAGCCCGCGGTACAGCGTGAAAAGATGGATCGCCGGGTAGTGAATGCCCGTGCCGATGCCGCGTTCCTTCATCTGCGCCATGAACTCGGCGCGGGTGATCGTCAGCCGCTCGAGCGGCAGCGTGACGAGGAACATGTGCCAGTTGCCGTTCTCGAATTCGGCGAGCGGCAGGCCGAGGCCGAGCTTCGCGGCCGCACCGCCGTCGAACGCGGCGAAATACGCGCGGGCGAGCGCATGGCGCTGCGCGGTGAACCGCGCGAGGTGCGGCAGCTGGCCGAGGCCGACGCGCGCGGCGACGTCGGTCAGGTTGTACTTGCCGCCGAGCACGTCGCAGTCCATGCCGTCGAAGCCCGTGCGCGTGATGCCCTGCAGCCGGTACTTCTGTGCGACCGTCGCCTCGTCCTCGTTGTTCAGCACGAGCGCGCCGCCTTCGATCGTCGTCAGGTTCTTGTTCGCGTGGAAGCTGAACGACACGATGTCGCCGATCGCGCCGATGCGCTTGCCGTTCCACGTCGAGCCGAGCGCCTGCGCGGCATCCTCGATCACGCGCAGGTTGTGTGCGCGCGCGATCGCGTACAGGCGGTCCATGTCGACCGGCAGGCCGGCCAGATAGACGGGGATGATCGCCTTCGTGCGCGGCGTGATCGCCTGCTCGAGCTTGTCGAGGTCGATGTTGCGCGTGACCGGATCGATGTCGACGAACACGGGCGTCGCGCCGGTCTCGAGGATCACGTTGCTGGTCGAGACCCACGACGCCGGCGTCGTGATCACCTCGTGGCCGGCGCCGACGCCCGCGATGCGCAGGCCGATCTCGAGCGTGCAGGTGCCCGAATTGAACGCGCGGACCGGACGGCCGCCGCAGTACTCGGACAGGGCCGCTTCGAATTTCTGGCTCTGCGGGCCGGTGGTGATCCAGCCCGAGCGCAGCACTTCGACGACGCCCTGGATGGTTTCCTCATCGATCTCGGGGCGGGTGAACGGCAGAAACGGAGCGGAAGTCTGGCTCATGAACGCTTTGGCCTGTAATGGCGTGTAATAAAAGGGTCGGGCGATCCCGTCCGAAACCGGCATTAAACACCGGTTGACGGATTCGCACCGTGATTTTTTGTAGGCGGACGCTTAACGCCGCCGGGTGCCGCGGGCGCTCAGCTGCGTGCGAGCACGAGCACCCCGATCAGGATGATGCCGATGCCGATGAGCCGCTGGACCGACAGCACTTCGCCGAACAGGTACCAGGCCGCGAATGCGTTGACGACGTAGCCGAGCGACAGCATCGGGTACGCGATCGACACGTCGACCCGCGACAGCCCGACGATCCAGACGACGACGCTCAGCACGTAGCAGCCGAGGCCGCCGATGATCGGCAACTGGGTCGCGATCTTCAGGCCGACCGGGATGATGTTCGCACGGCTGAATTCGAAGTGTCCAACGGCGTTGACGCCGGCTTTCAGCAGAAGTTGCGCACAGGCGTTGAGCATCACGCCGGTGATGATGCAGACGAGTGAAACGGGATTCATGCGGTGGGCGTCCTTACGATTGCGGTTTCTCGACGATCACGCGGCGGCTGTCGCGCGCAATGACGCGCATCGGCACGCCTTGCTTGACCAGCGTGTCGTACTGGCCGGGCGGCATGATCGCGAGCGCATGGGTTTCCTGCTTCCAGCGCGTGATCCATTCGTCGACGGTCGGAATCCACTTGTTCGGCTCGACCGAGATCCCGAACGCGAGCTCGTCCTGACGCTGGACCATGATCGTCGTGTGGCCCATATAGAACGGGAACGTGTGATCGAGCATCTCGATCGAGTAGAACGGCGTGTCGGGCGGCAGCTTCGCCAGTTCGGCGCGCACGGCGGGCGCGAGCAGCGCGCCCGAGCTGTAGCGGCCGAACTCGTCGTGCCCGGTGCCGCCGATCGTGCCGAATGCGAGCCACGCGGCGCCGAATGCGGTGATCGCGGCCGCGACGCCCGCGCGGCGGTTCAGCCATGCGGCTGCGAGCGTCAGTGCGGCCGAGACCGCGAGGCCCGCGTACAGCCACATCTGGAACGCGCGGTACAGCGCGTTCGGCGTGCGTGCGTCGCCCTGGTACGCGAGGAAGATGAGCCCGAACGCTGCGACGACGAAGAACACGAGATAGCCGAGCAGGTGGCGGCGGAACCGGTCGGCCGTCATCAGCGGCAGGTACGCGCCGATGATCAGCGCGAGCGCCGGCGCGACCGGCAGCACGTACGAGATCAGCTTCGAATGCGACGCGCTGAAGAACAGGAAGATGAATGCGCTCCAGATCAGCAGCACGAGCATCGGCGAGAAACCGTTCGGCTGACGCGGCATCCGCAGCGCATGGCGGATGCTCTGCCACGCGACCGACAGCCACGGCAGGAAGCCGACCAGCAGCACGGGCACGAAGTAGTAGAGCGGGCCCGGACGGTTCTGTTCCGGGGTCAGGTACCGGCGGAACTGCTGGACGATGAAGAAGAAGTTGAAGAATTCGGGGTTGCGCTGCTGGACGAGCACGAACCACGGCGTGACGATCGCGAAGAAGATCACGAGGCCGCTGATCAGGTACAGGCGCTTCCACAGCGCCCAGTCGCGTGCCACCAGCGTATAGAGCACGAGCACGGCGCCGGGCAGGATCACGCCGACCAGGCCCTTCGACAGCACCGCGAACGCCATCGCGGCCCAGCACGCCCACATCCAGCCGCGCACCGCGGTCGGCCGCAGCCCGGGCCGCTGCGCGAGCAGCAGCGAGCAGAGCGACAGCGCCATCCAGAACGCGAGCCCCATGTCGAGCGCGTTGAAGTGGCCCATCAGGTTCCAGTACGGCGAGCACGCGAGCACGACGGCCGCGAGGAAGCCCGACAGCGGGTTGAACAGGCGCGCGCCGGTGTAGCCGACGAGCAGCACGCCGGCGAAGGACGCGACGGCCGTATAGAGGCGCGCCTGCCATTCGCCGATGCCGAACCAGGCGAACGTCAGCGCGTTCAGCCAGGTCTGCAGCGGCGGCTTCTCGAAGTACTTGTAGCCGTTGTAGCGCGGCGTGATCCAGTCGCCGGTGACGAACATCTCGCGCGCCATCTCCGCGTAGCGGCCTTCGTCGCTCGGGATCAGGTGGCGCAGCCCGAGCGGCGCGAACCAGACGATCGCGAGCGCGACGAGCAGGAGGACGAGCGTGATGCGATTGAGCGGTAGCCTCGACGGCGTATCGTTCATGGATTTTCAGCCTGTTGGTTGTTGTGACGGGCCGCCGGCGGGTTGCGCCGGGGGCGGGCGGCCTGCCGGGCCGATCCGGGGGATCGACCCGCTGCGCCGGCCCGAGTTTTACCGCATCGGGGATTAACGTTCAATTAAGAGCGCGGCGGCGACTTTGCGGCCCTCGGCCATCAGGATGTTGTAGGTGCGGCAGGCCGCCTGGAAATCCATGGTTTCGACGCCGATCCGCTTGGCCGTGAGCGCCGCGACGAGCCGCGGGTGCGGGAAGCGCAACCGCGCGCCGCTGCCGAAGATCACGAGTTCGGGGGGCGGGTCGAGCAGCATCGCGAAATGCTCGGGGGCGAGTGCGTCGAACGACGACACGGGCCACGCCTGGACCGGCGCGCCGGGCAGCACGATGACGCTCGTTTCGTGGCGTTCGAGATTGACGTCGACATAATCGGGGCCGTAGCCGGTGACGGTGTTGAGCGCGCCGCTCGTGTCCTGGTGCAGTTTCAAATCGGTATTCCGCGGTTCCGTAGGGGAATGTGTCGCTGGGCCACACGGGCCCGGGCGGCCGGTTTCGCGCTCCAGTACTGGCGGGACGCCCGACGGCGGGGCCCGGTGCGGTTATGGTGCATTGCGAAAGTCGGCCAAAATCCGCTAAATTATAACTTTTTGGTCGCCCCCGGGCGCCACTTGCGTCGTGCGTCGCCACAAGCCGCGTCCGACCGCCCGCTTTTTCCAGTCTAGACAGCGCGCACAGACCGGCCGCTTTCCAGTTTTGATCCCGCCCCCCCGGCCGCAAGGCCAACCCAGGAACCGTGTCGTCGTGAAACCGATTCAGAAGTCGAACAAGCTGCTCAACGTCTGCTACGACATCCGTGGCCCGGTGCTCGAGCACGCGAAGCGCCTCGAGGACGAAGGCCACCGCATCATCAAGCTGAACATCGGCAACCTCGCGCCGTTCGGTTTCGACGCGCCGGACGAGATCATCCAGGACATGATCCGCAACCTGCCGACGTCGTCGGGCTATTCGGATTCGAAGGGCGTGTTCTCGGCCCGCAAGGCCGTGATGCACTACACGCAGCAAAAGGGCGTCGTGGGCGTCGGTCTCGACGACATCTACATCGGCAACGGCGCGTCCGAGCTGATCGTGATGGCGACCCAGGCGCTGCTGAACGACGGCGACGAGGTGCTGCTGCCCGCGCCCGACTACCCGCTGTGGACGGCGGCGGTGAGCCTGTCGGGCGGCACGCCCGTGCACTACGTCTGCGACGAGCAGAACGCGTGGATGCCCGATCTCGACGACATCCGCCGCAAGATCACGCCGAATACCAAGGCGCTCGTCGTGATCAACCCGAACAATCCGACGGGCGCGCTTTATTCCGACGAATTGCTGCTCGAGCTGCTCGAGATCGCGCGCCAGCACGGGCTGATCGTGTTCGCCGACGAGGTCTACGACAAGATCGTCTACGACGGTCTCGAGCACACGGCGATGGGCGCGCTGTCGGAGGACGTGATCACCGTCACGTTCAACAGCCTGTCGAAGAGCTATCGCTCGTGCGGCTACCGCGCGGGCTGGATGGCCGTGTCGGGCCTGGGCGGCGACAACCGCCGGCACGCGAAGGATTACCTCGAGGGGCTCGGCATCCTGTCGTCGATGCGCCTGTGTGCGAACGTGCCCGGGCAGTTCGCGATCCAGACGGCGCTCGGCGGTTACCAGAGCATCAACGAACTGATCGTGCCGAGCGGGCGCCTGTACAAGCAGCGCGAACTCGCCTACGACATGCTCACGTCGATTCCGGGCGTGACCTGCGTGAAGCCGCAGGCCGCGCTGTACATGTTTCCGCGCCTCGACCCGAAGCTCTACCCGATCCAGAACGACCAGCAGTTCATTCTCGACCTGTTGCTCGAGGAGCGCGTGCTGCTCGTGCAGGGCACGGGTTTCAACTGGGCGACGCCGGACCACTTCCGTGTGGTCTTCCTGCCGAACCTCGACGACCTGACCGATTCGATCAACCGGATCGCACGCTTCCTCGACGGCTACCGCAAGCGCCATTCGGCCTGAGCGGGCAGGACCACATGGCACTCACTCATTCTTACTCATCGATCACACGCAGCATGGAACCGATCAAAGTTGGCCTGTTGGGCTTCGGCACGGTGGGCAGCGGCACCTTCACGGTGCTGCGCCGCAACCAGGAAGAAATCAAGCGACGCGCGGGGCGCGGCATCGAGGTGACGCGCATTGCCGTGCGCAACCCGGCCAAGGCGCAGGCTGCGCTCGGCGCCGCCGGCGCCGTTGAGATCACCGACGATTTCAATTCGGTCGTCGACGATCCGTCGATCTCGATCATTGCCGAGATGATCGGCGGCACGGGCATCGCGCGCGAGCTCGTGCTGCGTGCGATCGCGAACGGCAAGCACGTCGTGACGGCGAACAAGGCGCTGCTCGCGGTGCACGGCACCGAGATCTTCGAGGCCGCGCGCGAGCAGGGCGTGATGGTTGCGTTCGAGGCGGCCGTCGCCGGCGGCATCCCGATCATCAAGGCGCTGCGTGAAGGCCTGACCGCGAACCGCATCCAGTACATCGCGGGCATCATCAACGGCACGACCAACTACATCCTGTCGGAAATGCGCGACCGCGGGCTCGATTTCGCGACGGCGCTGAAGGCCGCGCAGGAGCTCGGTTACGCGGAAGCCGATCCGACCTTCGACATCGAAGGCGTCGACGCCGCGCACAAGGCGACGATCATGAGCGCGATCGCGTTCGGCGTGCCGGTGCAGTTCGACCGCGCGTATGTCGAGGGCATCAGCAAGCTCGACGCGACCGACATCCGTTACGCGGAAGAGCTCGGCTACCGGATCAAGCTGCTCGGCATCGCGCGTCGCGCCGAAAACGGCATCGAACTGCGCGTGCATCCGACGCTGATCCCCGAGAAGCGCCTGCTCGCGAACGTCGAAGGCGCGATGAACGCGGTCGTCGTGCACGGCGACGCGGTCGGCACGACGCTGTACTACGGCAAGGGCGCGGGCGCGGAGCCGACCGCGTCGGCGGTGGTCGCGGATCTCGTCGACGTCACGCGCCTGCACACGGCCGACCCCGAGCATCGCGTGCCGCATCTCGCGTTTCAGCCCGACAGCCTGTCGAACACGCCGATTCTGCCGATCGAGGAAATCACGAGCGGCTACTACCTGCGCCTGCGGGTGGCCGACCAGACCGGCGTGCTGGCCGCCATCACGCGCATCCTCGCCGAATCGGGCATCTCGATCGACGCGCTGCTGCAGAAGGAATCGGAGCAGGTCGACGGCGCCAACGGCGAGACCGACATCATCCTGATCACGCACGAGACGATCGAGAAGAACGTCAACGCGGCGATCGCGCAGATCGAAAGCCTCGCGACGGTCGTCTCGAAGGTGACGAAGCTGCGCATGGAAGCGCTGAACTGAGGACGACATGAACTACATCTCCACGCGCGGCGCCGGCATCGGCGAGCGCCACACGTTCTCCGACATCCTGCTCGGCGGTCTGGCGAAGGACGGCGGGCTCTACCTGCCGGCCGAGTACCCGAAGGTGTCCGCCGACGAGCTCGCGCGCTGGCGCACGCTGCCGTATGCGGATCTCGCGTTCGAGATCCTGTCGAAATTCAGCGACGACATTCCGGCCGACGACCTGCGCGCGCTCACGCGCCGCACGTACACGGCCGACGTGTACAGCAACACGCGCCACGGCGAGAACGCGTCCGACATCACGCCGCTGAAGACGCTCGGCACCGAGAACGGTGCGGCGCTGTCGCTGCTCGAACTGTCGAACGGCCCGACGCTCGCGTTCAAGGACATGGCGATGCAGCTGCTCGGCAACCTGTTCGAGTACACGCTCGCGAAGCAGGGCAAGGCGCTGAACATCCTCGGCGCGACGTCGGGCGACACCGGCAGCGCGGCCGAATACGCGATGCGCGGCAAGGTCGGCGTGCGCGTGTTCATGCTGTCGCCGCACAAGAAGATGAGCGCGTTCCAGACGGCGCAGATGTTCAGCCTGCAGGATCCGAACATCTTCAACCTTGCGGTCGAAGGCGTGTTCGACGACTGCCAGGACATCGTGAAGGCCGTATCGAACGATCACGCGTTCAAGGCGCAGCAGAAGATCGGCACGGTCAACTCGATCAACTGGGCGCGCGTTGTTGCGCAGGTCGTGTACTACTTCAAGGGCTACTTCGCGGCGACGCAGTCCAACGACGAGCGCGTGTCGTTCACGGTGCCGTCGGGCAACTTCGGCAACGTCTGCGCGGGCCACATCGCGCGGATGATGGGGCTGCCGATCGCGAAGCTCGTGGTCGCGACCAACGAGAACGATGTGCTCGACGAGTTCTTCCGCACGGGCGCGTATCGCGTGCGCAGCGCCGAGAACACGTATCACACGAGCAGCCCGAGCATGGACATCTCGAAGGCATCGAACTTCGAGCGCTTCGTGTTCGACCTGCTCGGCCGCGATCCGGCGCGCGTGATGCAACTGTTCCGCGACGTCGAGGAGAAGGGCGGCTTCGATCTCGTGGCGAGCGGCGATTTCGCGCGCGTCGCCGAGTTCGGCTTCGTGTCGGGCCGCAGCAGCCACACGGACCGCATCGCGACGATCCGCGACGTGTTCTCGCGCTACAACACCACGATCGATACGCATACGGCCGACGGCGTGAAGGTCGCGCGCGAGCATCTCGACGCGGGCGTGCCGATGGTCGTGCTCGAGACGGCCCAGCCGATCAAGTTCGGCGAGACGATCCGCGAAGCGCTCGATCGCGAACCGGAGCGTCCGGCTGCATTCGACGGGCTCGAGGCGCTGCCGCAGCGCTTCGAGGTCGTGAAGGCCGACGCGCAGCAGGTGAAGGACTTCATCGCCGCGCATACGGGCGAGTGACGCATGGCCGGGCCGCGGGCCCGGCAGTGCGGGACGGCCGGAATGCCGATTCGTCGAACGGATCGGGGTTCCGGCCGTTTCATTTGGTGGCGCATGTGTTCGATACCCGCCGCACCTCGCGCGAAACAAGTGCCAGTACCCCGCGTTCGCGCCGATCACAGTTTCCGCATGTCCGCCATATCGCGCGCCCGCGCGACGGCGTCGCTACAATGACATATTGAATCCAACGATCCCCGCTTCCATCGATGTCGAACCCGAATCCCGCGGCGCCGCGCGCGCCGATGCTGTCGACCGCCGAGGCGCTCGCCGCGCTGCTCGAAGCCGCGAAGCCGCTGCCCGGTACCGAAACCGTCGCCACGCTCGACGCGCTTGGCCGCGTGCTGGCAGCCGACGTGAGTTCGCCGCTCGACGTGCCGCCGATGCATACGAGCGCGATGGACGGTTATGCGGTGCGCGTCGCCGACCTGTTGCACGGCGCGCGGCGCCTGCCGGTGTCGCAGCGTATTCCGGCCGGCCATCCGGCCGTGCCGCTCGTGGCCGGCACGGCCGCGCGGATCTTCACCGGCGCGACGGTGCCGCCCGGCGCCGACGCGGTCGTGATGCAGGAGCAGGCATCGGCCGAAGGCGATGCGGTCGAGATCCTGCACACGCCGAAGGCCGGTGAATGGATCACCGCGCAGGGCGCGGACATCCGGCAGGGCTCGGTGATCCTGCCGGCCGGCACGCGGCTCACGCCGCAGGCGCTCGGTCTTGCCGCGTCGGTCGGCTGCGCGCAGCTGTCGGTGGCACGGCGGCTTCGCGTCGCGGTGTTCTTCACCGGCGACGAACTGACGATGCCGGGCGAGCCGCTGAAGCCGGGCGCAATCTACAACTCGAACCGCTTCACGCTGCGCGGGCTGCTGGAGCGGCTCGGCTGCCACGTGACCGACTACGGGATCGTGCCCGATTCGCTCGCCACGACGCGCGACACGCTGCGCGAGGCCGCGCGCGATCACGACGTGATCCTGACGAGCGGCGGCGTCTCGGTCGGCGACGAGGATCACGTGAAGCCGGCCGTCGAGGCCGAAGGGCGGCTCGCGCTGTGGCAGATCGCGATGAAACCCGGCAAGCCGCTCGCATTCGGCGCGGTGCGCTGCGGCGACGATCGCCCCGCCGCCCATTTCATCGGGCTGCCGGGCAACCCCGTATCGAGCTTCGTCACGTTCCTGCTGTTCGTGCGGCCGTTCCTCTTGCGCCTGTCCGGCGTGCGCGACGTCGCGCCGCGCGCGCTGTCGCTGCGTGCCGACTTTTCGCAAGGCAAGGGCGACCGGCGCAACGAATTTCTGCGCGCGCGCGTCAATGCGGCCGGCGGCCTCGACCTGTTCCCGAACCAGAGTTCGGCGGTGCTGACGTCGACGGTCTGGGGCGACGGCCTGATCGACAATCCGCCGCAGCACGCGATCAGCGCAGGCGAGACCGTGCGTTTCATTCCGTTTTCCGAACTGCTGTCGTAACGCGACGGCTTCCCGACTCATGAAGATTCAACTGAAATTTTTTGCAAGCGTACGAGAGGCACTGGGCGTGGCCGACGAGCAGGCCGACGTGCCGGACGGCGTGACAACCGTCGGCGACGTGCGCGCGTGGCTGCGCGTGCGCGGCGGTGCATGGGCCGAGACGCTCGCCGAAGGGCGCGCGTTGCGCATGGCCTGCAACCACGAGATGACCGATCCCGACACGCGGCTCACCGAGGGCTGCGAAGTCGCGTTCTTTCCGCCGGTGACGGGCGGTTGACGAGCACGCGATGGCAACGATACGAATCCAGGCCGACGACTTCGATCTGAACGCCGAAGTGACGGCATTGCGCGCGCGCAACCCGAAGATCGGCGCGGTCGCGTGCTTCGTCGGCACGGTGCGCGACCTGAACGAAGGCGATTCGGTTGCCGCGATGGAGCTCGAACACTATCCGGGCATGACCGAGAAGGCGCTCGAGAGGATCGCGGCCGAGGCCGGCCGGCGCTGGCCCGGTATCGACGTCGCGATCGTGCATCGCGTCGGCAAGCTCCTCCCGCTCGACCAGATCGTGATGGTCGCGACGGTCGCCGCGCACCGCGGCGATGCGTTCGCGTCGTGCGAGTTCGTGATGGACTACCTGAAGACCGAGGCGCCGTTCTGGAAGAAGGAAACGACGCCGGACGGCGAGCGCTGGGTCGATGCCCGTACGACCGACGATGCCGCGCTCGCGCGCTGGGGCGTCGAATCGGGCAACACGCCGCGCTGAACGCGGCGTCCGCGCGCTGCGGCCATGTGTCGCAGATGCGCAATCGGTGCGCAATGCGCGTTACGCGTCCGGATCGGCGCTGCGCCCGATGATCTTCGTCGGAAACGGCTCGCCGCGGGTGCGCGACGGCAACGCATGCGGGTCGTCGCCCGTGTCGCGGCGGCGCGGCGCGATCGCGTCGAGCAGGGCCTGCTGCTCGGGCGGAATCCGATAATCCCAGCCGAACCGGCTCAACTGCAGGCTCTGCGCGATCCGCAGCGCGGGTTCCATGAAGCGGATCGCCGCGGGCGGTGCGTAGCGCATCTCGACGGTTTTCAGGAACAGCGACAGCCAGCGGCTGAAATGGGCCGGTTCGATCCCGTCGAGCGGCTGGTGCGCCTGCTGCACGTTGCCGCGATAGCCCTTGGTGCCGAGCACGAGGCTCGACCAGAACGTGACCATCTTCGGCAGATGGTCGTCCCAGCGGCCGGCCAGCTTCGCGTCGAACACGGGCCCGAGTAGCGGATCGGCGCGCACGCGGTCGTAGAACGCGTAGACGAGCGCGCGGATGTTGTCTTCGGTCGGCTCGGCATCGCGAGGGCGGGCCGGGGCGGTATCGGGCAAGGCGGGGATGACGGTCATGGCTAAAAGGGCCGGGAGAGCTGGGCAACGTCAACGCGGCGGCGTGGGCAACGGACAGGACGCCGGCCGGATTTTGACGCAAAATAGCGTCCAACACCCCCTGAAAAACGTGCAGATGTCACGCATCTTATATGTGCGCGCGCCATCCCGGCAACCCGGGTTGCGAAACAGGGCCGTCGGTCGGCCCCCGCGCATCCCGATCGGCCCGGTTCACGTGACCGGGGCATGATCGATCTTTTCCGTATTCGCCCATGAGACTCACCGACTACACCGACTATTCGCTGCGCGTGATGCTGTACCTTGCCGTGCGCGGCGAGGGGCTCGCGACGATCCAGGAGATTTCGGATGCCTACGGCATCTCGAAGAACCATCTGATGAAAGTCGTGCAGCAGCTCGGCGAGTCGGGATGGGTCGACACGGTCCGCGGCCGCAACGGCGGGCTGCGCCTCTTCCCCGAATCGCTGCAGCTGACGGTCGGCCAGGTCGTGCGCGCGACCGAGAGTGACTTCGCACTGGTCGGCTGCTTTTCGACCGACGACGGCGAGTCGCGCGGTTGCGTGATCGAGCCGCAGTGCCGCCTGAAGGGCGTGCTGGCGGCCGCACGCGATGCGTTCTTCGCCGAACTCGACTGTCACACGCTCGGCGAGCTGGTCGAAGATGCGTCGCCGCTCGTGGCGTTGCTCGGCATCCGTCCGTTCGCGCTCGTGCGTGCCGAGCCGGCACCGGACGAAGCGGCTGCAGCCGTCGAGCCGCCGTCGACGGCCGGCTGACGCGCGGGCACCGCGTCCCGCGATCCGGTCGCGGCCTGCTCCCGGGCCGCTTCACGGATATCCAGCAATTTTTGCGCTGAATCAACCCGAATTTCGCTTGAAAGCCGCATAACCATCCTCATCTTGGTGTTAATCGAAAATTGGAGGTCTCGACTAAATGAGAATCGACAAGCTCACCACCAAGTTCCAGGAAGCACTCTCGGACGCGCAAAGCCTCGCGGCAGGCCGCGACAATCAATACATCGAACCCGTTCACGTGCTGGCGGCGCTGGTCGCCCAGCAGGACGGTTCCGCCCGCTCGCTGATGTCGCGCGCGGGTGTTCACATCCAGGCGCTGCAAGGCGCACTGAACGAAGCCATCTCGCGCCTGCCGCAAGTGACGGGCACGGGCGGCGACATCCAGATCGGCCGCGAGCTGGCCGGGCTGCTGAACCAGGCCGACAAGGAAGCACAGAAGCTCAACGACACGTTCATCGCGAGCGAGATGTTCCTGCTCGCGGTCTCCGACGACAAGGGCGAAGCCGGCAAACTCGCGCGTCAGCACGGTCTCACGCGCAAGTCGCTCGAAGCCGCGATCGCCGCGGTGCGCGGCGGCTCGCAGGTGCACAGCCAGGACGCGGAAAGCCAGCGCGAGGCGCTCAAGAAATACACGGTCGACCTGACCGAGCGTGCCCGTGCGGGCAAGCTCGATCCGGTGATCGGCCGCGACGACGAAATCCGCCGCTCGATCCAGATCCTGCAGCGCCGCACGAAGAACAACCCGGTGTTGATCGGCGAGCCGGGCGTCGGCAAGACCGCGATCGTTGAAGGGCTCGCGCAACGGATCGTCAACGGCGAAGTGCCCGAGACGCTGAAGGGCAAGCGCGTGCTGTCGCTCGACATGGCCGCGCTGCTCGCGGGCGCGAAGTACCGTGGCGAATTCGAGGAGCGCCTGAAGGCCGTGCTCAACGACATCGCGAAGGACGAAGGCCAGACGATCGTCTTCATCGACGAAATCCACACGATGGTCGGCGCGGGCAAGGCCGAAGGCGCGATGGATGCGGGCAACATGCTGAAGCCGGCGCTGTCGCGCGGCGAGCTGCACTGCATCGGCGCGACCACGCTCGACGAATACCGCAAGTACATCGAGAAGGATGCCGCGCTCGAGCGCCGCTTCCAGAAGGTGCTGGTCGACGAGCCGAGCGTCGAGGCGACGATCGCGATCCTGCGCGGGCTGCAGGAGAAGTACGAACTGCACCACGGCGTCGACATCACCGACCCGGCGATCGTCGCCGCGGCCGAGCTGTCGCACCGCTACATCACCGACCGTTTCCTGCCCGACAAGGCGATCGACCTGATCGACGAAGCCGCTTCGAAGATCAAGATGGAAATCGATTCGAAGCCCGAAGAGATGGACAAGCTCGACCGCCGGCTGATCCAGCTGAAGATCGAGCGCGAAGCCGTGAAGAAGGAGCCGGACGAAGCGTCGCAGAAGCGCCTGCAGCTGATCGAGGAAGAGATCGACCGCCTCGGCCGCGAATACGCGGACCTCGAGGAGATCTGGACCGTCGAGAAGGCCGCGGTGCAAGGCAGCGCGCAGTTGAAGGAAGAGATCGAGAAGGTGCGTGCGGACATCGCGCGGCTGCAGCGTGACGGCAAGCTGGAGAAGGTCGCCGAACTGCAGTACGGCAAGCTGCCGCAGCTCGAGGCGCAACTGAAGCAGGTTACGCAGGCCGAAGAGAAGGAGCAGCACAACCCGACGCGTCCGCGCCTGCTGCGCACGCAGGTCGGCGCCGAGGAAATCGCGGAAGTCGTGTCGCGTTCGACGGGGATTCCCGTGTCGCGGATGATGCAGGGCGAACGCGAGAAGCTGCTGCACATCGAGGAAAAGCTGCACGAGCGTGTGGTCGGCCAGCACGAGGCGATCGGCGCGGTGGCCGACGCGATCCGCCGTTCGCGCGCGGGTCTTGCCGATCCGAACCGTCCGTACGGCTCGTTCCTGTTCCTCGGCCCGACGGGTGTCGGCAAGACCGAGCTGTGCAAGGCGCTGGCGTCGTTCCTGTTCGATTCGGAAGAGCACCTGATCCGCATCGACATGAGCGAATTCATGGAGAAGCACAGCGTCGCGCGGCTGATCGGCGCGCCGCCGGGCTATGTCGGCTACGAGGAAGGCGGCTACCTGACGGAAGCCGTGCGCCGCAAGCCGTACAGCGTGATCCTGCTCGACGAGATCGAGAAGGCGCATCCGGACGTGTTCAACGTGCTGCTGCAGGTGCTCGACGACGGCCGCATGACGGACGGGCAGGGGCGCACGGTCGACTTCAAGAACACGGTGATCGTGATGACGTCGAACCTCGGCTCGCAGGTGATCCAGGCGATGACGGGTGCGCCGCAGGACGAGATCAAGGACGCCGTGTGGCTCGAGGTGAAGCAGCATTTCCGCCCCGAGTTCCTGAACCGGATCGACGACGTCGTCGTGTTCCATGCGCTCGACCGCAGCAACATCGAGTCGATCGCGAAGATCCAGCTGGCGCGCCTGCACGAGCGGCTCGCGAAGCTCGACATGGCGCTCGACGTGTCGGAAGCGGCGCTCGAGCAGATCGCGAAGGTCGGCTACGATCCGCTGTTTGGCGCGCGGCCGCTGAAGCGCGCGATCCAGCAGGAGATCGAGAACCCGGTCGCGAAGCTCATCCTCGCGGGCCGCTTCGGTCCGAAGGACGTGATTCCCGTCGACATCAACGACGGCAAGTTCGTGTTCGACCGCGTCGTTCACTGATCGCCTGCCATCGGCCGCCCGCCCGGTTCGCGCCGGGCGCGCAAAAACAAACACCCCGCCTCGGCGGGGTGTTTGCTTATGGGGTGGCTGAAGCGGCCGCTGCGCGGCGCGCCTGGCCCTTTAGCCCTGCTTGTTGCCGCCGAACATGCCGGCGAGCTGCGACAGCGAGCCGAGCACGTTCGACGGGTCGACCTGCGCCTGGCCGTCGGCCGGCACCGCGCCGTCCGGCGTCGCGTGGTTCACGACGTGCGGCAGCACCTGCGCGAGGACGGTCGATGCCATCGACGGATCGACGCCGAACTTGCTCGCCAGCGCGCCGATCGCGTCGGAGCCGAGCACGTTCTGCAGCGCGTCGGGCGAGATCGGCTGGTTCTGGCCGTTGCCGACCCACGAGCCGATGATGTCGCCGGCGCCGCCTGCCTTGAACTTCTCGATCAGGCCGTTCAGGCCGCCCGGCTGGTTGTTGATGAATTCGAGCGCGGTGGTGATCAGCGCGCTTTGCGAGTTGCCGCCTGCCTGGCCGCCGATCAGACCGCCAACGATGTCGAGGAGACCCATGGTTCTTCACCTTCACTGAGAAGGGCGCCGTGACGACGGCGCCCGTTGAACGAATACCGCGCGCACGCCGTCGCGCGCGCGGCGCACATCAGGCGCCCGACGCCGCGGCGGCGGAGGCTGCCTTGTCCTTCTTGCTCTTCTTCTTCGAACCCTTCGCCGCCTTCGCGGACGATGCTGCGGCCGGTGCGCTCGCACCCGCTTCCGCGGACGCCGACGCGGCAGCCGCCGCCTTTTCCTTCTTCGACATACGCTTGCTCTTCGCCGGCTTCGTTGCCGCGTCCGGCGCGCTGGCAGCCGGGGCCGGTGCCGTCGTCGTAGCGGCCGTCGTGGTCGTGGACGTCGATGCAGTGCCTGCCGACGTCGTCGCCGGCGTGGTGGCCGGTGCCGTCGCGGCCGGCTTCGACAGTTTCACGCCCTTCGGCGGCGTCGCTGAGCCGCCGATCGTCAGGCCATTTTCCTCGAGATGCCCGACCGATTTCGTGCCGAGGCCCTTCACGCGGTTCGCCAGATCGTCGGCGTCCTTGAACGGGCCGTTCTTGGTGCGTTCGTCGATGATCGCCTTCGACTTCACCGGCCCGAGACCCTTCACGGATTCGAGCGCGGCCTGGTCGGCCGTGTTGACTTCGACGGCCGCGGCAAGGCCGGCGGCGAGCGACAGCGATAGCGCGACGAACAGCATCAGCAGCTTTTTCAGCATGGCAAAGGCTCCCTGGTTCTGACGGATGAATGGCTGTTGCAACGGACGGCGGGGCGAGACCCGGCGAAGTGTCGCCGTTAAGCATAGGACAAATGCGTGCCCTTTTTAAGACAGGCTGACCGAATCTTGCTGAAGGCTTGCGTTGCTGTAAAGACCGAAAGCCGCGCCGGGCGGCGATTTTGACCATTCTTTACGGTGTCGCGGGGCGTGGTTTTGTTCCAGGCATGTCGAGAGCCGTATCGAAACGTTCTGCCCCCGATCCGCTGACGATCGGGCATTCGCCGAGCTGCGCGGCGATGTCGGCCGGCAGGTCGTGCCGCGTCAGGCGCGCGGCGTCACACGCATGGCGCGGCACACTGCGCAGCTGCCGGGCGACGCGTCAGGCCTCGGCCGCGACGTGCGCGCGACTCACGCGGCGCAGGTAGAACACGAGCCCGGCGCCCGCGAGCATCAGGCTGATCGTGTTCGCGAACCAGAAGCCGCGTGCGCCCGTCAGCCACGCGGGGGCGATGCCGCCCACGTCGAAGCCGAGCACGTAGCCGCCGCTGAGCCCGACGCCCCACAGCGCGACCGCATAGATCACGGTCGGCACGATCGCCACCTTGTACGCGCGCAGCACGAAGGCCGACGTGACCTGCAGCGCATCGAAGCAGTGGTAGCACGCGACGATCGCGACGAGCGGCATCGCGGCCGCGGCGACGGCCGGGTTAGGCGTGTAGCCGCTGACGATCAGCGGGCGCAGCGTGAACACGAGCACGCCGTAGGTGGCGGCGACGCCGCACGCGAACATCACGCTGTGCCGGCCGAGCAAGCGTGCTTCTTCGGGACGTCCGGCGCCGAGCGCGCGCGCGACCAGCGTCGAGGCCGCCACGCCGATCGACAGCGGCGTCATGTACAGCACCGCGCCGATGTTGCCGGCGATCTGGTGGCCGGCAAGCGTCGTCGTGCCGAACTGCGCGATGAACAGCGCCATGCACGTGTACGACGTGACCTCGATCAGGTACGACAGGCCCATCGGCACGCCGAGTTTCAGGATCGCCTTCTGGCGTTCCCAGACGGGCCAGCAGAAGCGCGAGAAGATCGCGAGCGGCGCGAACACGTCGAGTTTCGCGAGCAGCGTGTAGCCGATCAGCGCGAGCGCCCAGTTGATCAGCGTACTGGCGAGCCCGCAGCCCGGGCCGCCGAGCGCCGGCACGCCGAACCCGCCGAAGATGAACCACACGTTGAGCGGAAACTTGAGCAGCAGCGCGCCGATCTGCAGGATCATCGCGAGGCGCGGTTTGCCGGCCGCATTGGTCAGCGCGTTGTAGATGCGGAATACGAGGCTGGCTGGCAGCCCGTACGACAGGATGCGCAGGTAGTCGACGGTGCGGTCGTGCAGCGCGGCGGGCGTGTGCGCGAGGTGCAGCAGCGGCTCGGGAAAATGCAGCAGCAGGAAGCCGGGCACCGCGAGCAGCAGCGCGAGCCACAACGCCTGGCGCACTTCCTCGCCGATCTCGGCATAGCGCCGCGCGCCATACAGTTGCCCGGTGATCGGCTGCAGCGCGGACAGGATGCCCGTCAGGCCGATATAGATCGACACGTAGATCGACGAACCGAGCCCGAGCGCGGCCAGATCGGTGGCCGAGTAGCGGCCGACCATCGCGGTGTCGATCACGCCGAACGCGATGATCGCGAGCTGGCCCACCAGCACCGGCCACGCGAGACCGACGATCCGGCGGATGTCGCCGAGCATCGTCAATCGGCCGCCTGGCGGCGCGGCGGACGCCGCTTGACGGGCGTCTTCGGCCGTTCGATGCGCTCGTACAGGCGGAAGCGTTCGTCACGGTCGGCGACGCGGCGGCCTTCCCACACGAGACGCCACACGTATTGCGACATCGCGCTCGGCTCGCCGAAGTCCGCGCGGTCCTGGCGCAGGATCACGTCGCAGTCGCCGGAGAAATCGAAATGCATGTTGCCGAAATACGCGAAGGTCGCGATCTGCGCATCGCCGAGCCGCACCGGCGAAATGCACTCGTAGTCGGACGGCAGGTGCACCGCGATCTGCTGCGCGACGTCGCGATAGGTCCGGCCGTAGTTGACGATCGGCAGCCACAGCGTCATCAGCAGCACCCACATCAGCGTGGTGCCCGCGCCCGACAGCACGACGCTGCGCCACAGCACCTTCGGCTGCCGCGAGATGCGCCAGCGCACGAGCACGCACCAGCACACCGTGACGATCACCGCGCAGATGAACGACAGGATCTTGAAGTGCGGCTCGTAGCCTGGCACGAGACGCGCGAGGTTGCGCGCGAGCGGATGCGGGAAGCCCGTGAGCGACGCGAGCCACACGAGCCATACGAAGGTGCCGAGGATCGTAAAGCTCAGCACCGCGAACCAGTCGAACGCGTTGATCGCGCCGCGCTTGAGGGTCGGCAGCGCAAACGTCGCGAGTACCGCGAGCGGCGGCAGCAGCAGCATGTACATGCGGTTCGACTGCTGGCTTTGCAGGATCACGAGCGCGACGAGCGGCACGGCGACCGACAGTGGAATCGCGATGTGCGCGCGGCGGCGCATGCCGGCCCAGCTCCACCACGCCCAGATCGCGAGCGGCCACGCGGGCCACGTGAACAGCGGAAGGTTTTTCGCGGCGTAAGCGAGCACGGCGGTCGGCGGGCCTGAAAAGCGCATCAGGCTGCCGTGGATCCACTGGTTGAAGAACCATGCGGCGTCGTCGGGCGCCGCGACAAACGCGGCAAGCGGCCACAGCGCGAAGATCGCGGCCGCGAGCGGCACGCCGACCAGCGGCAGGCGCAGGTTGCGCATCTCGGGCGTGACGAGCCACAGCGCGGCCGTGCCGGCGAGCAGCGCGACGACCAGCACGGGATTGCCGGACAGCGCGACGAGGCCGATCGCGAGGCCCCACCACAGCGCGCCCTGCATCGGTTTGTCGATGCCGCGCACGATCCCGTAGACGAGCATCGCGATCCACGCGAACTGCGCGACCTGCGGCGTCGTTTCGTGCCCGCGTTCCGCGAGGCCGAAGCAGGCGACGAGGACCAGCAGCGCGCCGTCGGCCAGCGTGCGGCCGTAGTCGCGCGGCTCGGGCTCGCCGCCGAAGGCGTACTTGAACGGCTGGACCTCGGCGCGCCGGCCGAGCAGGTAGGCCGCGTACCAGACGAACGCGCACGCGACGCAGAACAGCACGCCCGTATCGACGCGTGACGCGTTGCTCGCATCGACCCACGGGCCGAGGCCGCGGATCGACAGCGCGCCGAGCCAGTAGCCGAGCGGGCCGTCTGTCGTGATGAACTTGCCGACGAGGTTAGGCAGCAGCCAGTCGTGCCAGCCGCCCTTGGCCATCGTCCACATCACGCCGAAGCCCGCCGCGTCCTCGTTCTTCCACGGGTCGCGGCCGAACAGGCCGAACGCTGCGTAGACGAAGCAGAGGGTGAGCAGCAGCCAGCGCGGCAGCGCACGCGTGGCGGAGGCGGTGAGACGGACGACAGGCTTCATGCAGATGAGCGATTTGTTATGGGCAGGCGGCCGGCGCGATCGCGCGCGGCCGAGCCGGTTTCGAGCATCCGGCATTGTAGACGCGCCGGCTGTTGCGCGTCAGGTCGATGCCCCGGGCGCCGGCCGGCGATTTCCGGGCGAGCAGAGACAAAAAAGGGCAGCCTGGGCTGCCCTTTTGTGCGATACCGGTGCGTTGCAACCACCGGATGCGGTGCGAAGCTTACTTCGCCTTGCCGCTGGCGCGAACGCCGAACTTGTTCTTGAACTTCTCGACACGGCCTGCCGTGTCCATGATCTTTTGCTGACCCGTGTAGAACGAGTGCGATTCCGACGACACTTCGATCTTGGCGAGCGGGTAGGTCTTGCCGTCGAGTTCGATGTTTTCGCGCGTCTGGATCGTCGAGCGCGTGATGAACTTGAAGCCGTTCGACATGTCTTGGAAGACGACTTCGCGGTAATTCGGGTGGATGCCTTCTTTCATGGTCTTTCCTTGGTGAGAGCGGTAGCCAACCCGCCGCTTGCCGTGCCGGATCGCGTGAATTACGCGTACCAGCCGACGCCAAGCCCGGCGCGAGCCACTTGCCTAAGGTCGAAAAACGGCGATTATGCCAGAAAATCAGATGGTTGACGAATAATTTTCACGGTGCGTCGAGCGCGCCGGTGCCGGCGGGATCCTGCCGATAGTAGCGGGCGAGCAACCGGTACAGCTCCGGAAATTCGGACTCGAACGCGCGCGGTCGCACGAACAGCGCCTCGCTGCACACCGCGAAGAATTCCGACGGGTGGTCGGCCGCATACGGATCGATCAGCGAGTCCCGCTCGAAGCGCGCCCACGCGCGGTCCGGCACCGCGTCGACGCGCGCGCAGAACTGGTCGTACGCATGCTCGAACACGTCGGCCCACGCCTGCGCGTCGAGATGCGGTGCGTGCCAGCGGCGAAAAAGGGGCGGATAGCCGTCGGCCGCGCCGTTGACCATGTCGATCTTGTGCGCGAACTCGTGGATCACGACGTTGTACGCGTCCTGGCCGTCCGTCATCTGCGCGTCTTCCCACGACAGGATCACGGGGCCGCCTTCCCAGGCCTCGCCGCTCGCATCCTGTTCGACTTCGTGGACCACCCCGTCTTCGTCCTGCACGGTCTTGCGGATCAGGAATTCGCCCGGATACACGACGACGCCGACCCAGCCGTCGTACAGCGACAGGTCGAGATTCAGCACCGGCAGGCAGGCCTGCGCCGCGATCGCGACGATCATCGCGTCGGTCAATTCGAGACCGTGCGCGGTCGAAAACGATTTCTTCGCGACGAACAGGCTCGTCAGCTCGCGCAGCCGGCCGAGCGCGTCGGGCGACAGCGTGGCGAGGAACGGCAGGCGCTCGACGGTGTCGTGCCACAGTGCGTCCGAGATCGGGTGGCTGCGCAGCGCGCGGTCGCGGCGGCGGTCGTCGAACCAGCGGGTCAGTTTCGAGAGCATGGAGGCGGCTTGCGGAAATCCAAACTCTGTCTTTTAACTCAATCGATCTCTTTTTGCCATGCTGCGAAGAGACCGCCGACGAGCGCCACGCCCGCCAGAAAGTAAAAGCCGTCGAGCGACGCCAGGAACGACGCCTGTTGCGCGACCATGCGGGCGATGGCGGCAATCGCGAGGCCGTGCGCTTCGTTCAGCGCGTGGCCGGCCGCCGCATAGCTGCGCGTCAGCGTGTCGACGGTCTGCTGGAACAGCGGGTCGAATACGTTCGCGCGCTCGACCAGCCGCGTCTGGTGCACAGCCACGCGATGCTGCTCGACGATGATCACCGACGACGTCGCGAACGAGATCGTCAGTTGCCGCACGATGTTCTTCAGTCGGTAGCCGTGCGTGTATTCGTCGATCGCGAAGATCCGGAACGTCAGATTGGCCACCGGCAGCACGATGAAGAGCAGCAGCAGGCCGCGCAGCAGCAGCGGGACGATCAGCGCGGCTTCGCCGATCTGCGGCGTCATCCGCGTCATCCACAGCGCGGCCGTGACCGCGATCGCGAACCCCGGCACGACGAACCACTTCTTGTGCGTGACGAATTTCGCGTAGCGCAGGTACGCGAACAGCGCCGTGGCCGAAATCAGCGACATCGTGCCCACCAGCCGCCCGGCGTTCTCGACCGGATAACCGAGCCCGCCTTCGAGAAACCGCGATGTCAGATAACTGAAACCCGTCGTCTCGTAGTAATAGAACATGTAGAGCAGCAGCCCGACCTGAAACGTCCGCTCGCGGAACGCGTGCAGCCGCACGAGCGGTGTCGGGTGATTCCATTGGTGATACGCGAACCATGCGAGCGCGCCGAGCCCCGCGATCGTCAGCAGGATCAGCATCGGCGAGCCGCTGTAGAGCTGGTAATGCACCTGCTGCAGCACGATCTGCAGCGCACCTTGCGCGAGCGCGAACACGACATACGGCCAGAAGTGTCCGGAGCCGCGTTCGTCGTCGGGGGTTCTGCCCGAATCGGGCAGCGTGAGCAGCGCGAGGATCGCGAACGCGATGCCCGCCGGCGCGGTGCACGCGAACAGCGCGCGCCACGTCGAATGCGCGACGAGCAGCCCGCCGACGATCGGCGCGAGCGCGCTGCCGAGCAGGATCATGATCAGGAACGCGCGCGTCGCGGGCGGTCGTTCCTGCGGCTTGAAACTGACCTGGATCAGGATCCGGCATGCGCCCATCATCGGGCCGATGAAATACCCCTGGAAACCACGCGCGAACGCGAGTTCGAGCGACGTATCGGCGAGCGCGGCCGCGATCGCGCCGCACGAGAACATCAGCATGCAGCCGGCGACGTAACGACGATGTCCGAGCCGGTCGACCCACCATTGCTGCTGCAGGATGCCGAGCACGGCCGTGACTGCATACGCGCTCGACGACCACACGAGTTCGTCGGGCGACGCGTTGATGCCGCCCGCGATGTAGCTCGCGAAGAACGAGAAGACCGCGTTATCGAAGTAGTCGATGCCGGTGACGAGCGCGAGCGCCCATGGGAACAGGTCCGCGCGCAGGTTCGCGCGGCTCCACAGCGGCGAACGACCGGGCACCGCACTCATTCGCGATCCTTGCGCGCGCGCCGCGTTCCGGCTTCGGCCTGCCGCTGTGCGATCAGCGCATCGGGGTTTTCGCCGGCAAGACGCCGCTCGACGTAGTCGATGTCGTGCTGAAGCTCCTTGCGCAGCGCGACGGCTTCCTTCAGTTCGCGCTGGACGGCCGCGATCCGCCGGTCGAGCGTGCCGATCTGCTCCGCGAGGCCGGTGCGGATGTCGCGCAGCGACGCGTCCGAATAGCGGCGGCGTCCGTCGCCGGTTTCCTCGAGCGGTCGCTTCAGCATTTCGGTGATGCCGTGCAACGAGAAGCCGAGTGCGCGCAGCCGCAGGATGCGCGCGAAGCGCTCGAGGTCGGCTTCGTCGTAGAGGCGATAGCGGCCTTCGCTGCGCGACGGCGTGACGAGCCCGCGCTCTTCGTAATACTTCAGCGTGCGCGGCGTGACGCCGAGCCGCGACGCGGCGTCGCTCACGGTCAGCAGCGGGGTGGAGGCGTCGTTCGGCATCGGGAGGCGGGGGATTCGGTCGGGGTGATGGTGAGATTATAGATCAACCTGTACGTTCACGTTCAGGTTGGGATCGAAAAACGGCCGCCGGCAAGATGCGCAGGCGGCCGTTCGTTGCGGAGCGAGGGCGATCAGCCGCCGCGGCGCATCAGGTCGAAGAACTCGGAGTTGCTCTTCGTCTGGCGGATCTTGTCGAGCAGGAATTCCATTGCCTCGACTTCATCCATGTCGTGGATGAACTTGCGCAGCACCCAGATCTTCTGAAGGATCTCGGGCTTGATCAGCATTTCCTCGCGACGCGTGCCCGACTTGTTCAGGTTGATCGACGGATACACGCGCTTTTCCGCGAGACGGCGCTCGAGGTGCACTTCCATGTTGCCGGTGCCCTTGAACTCTTCGTAGATCACGTCGTCCATGCGGCTGCCGGTTTCGATCAGTGCGGTGCCGATGATCGTCAGCGAACCGCCTTCCTCGATGTTGCGCGCCGCGCCGAAGAAGCGCTTCGGACGCTGCAGTGCATTCGCGTCGACACCACCCGTCAGCACCTTGCCCGATGCCGGGATCACGGTGTTGTAAGCGCGTGCGAGACGCGTGATCGAGTCGAGCAGGATCACGACGTCGTGCTTCATTTCGACGAGGCGCTTGGCCTTCTCGATCACCATTTCGGCGACCTGGACGTGGCGCGTGGCCGGTTCGTCGAACGTCGATGCGATCACTTCGCCGGCGACCGAGCGCTGCATTTCGGTCACTTCTTCAGGACGCTCGTCGATCAGCAGCACGAACAGGATCACGTCCGGGTGGTTCTGCTTGATCGCGTGTGCGATGTGCTGGAGCATCACGGTCTTGCCCGACTTCGGCGACGCGACGAGCAGGCCGCGCTGGCCCTTGCCGATCGGCGCGATCATGTCGATGATGCGGCCCGTGACGTTCTCTTCGCCGCGCATTTCGCGTTCAAGCGACAGCGGCTTGTTCGGGTGCAGCGGCGTGAGGTTCTCGAACATGATCTTGTGTTTCGAGGCCTCGGGCGGCTGCCCGTTGACTTTGTCGACCTTCACCAGCGCGAAGTAGCGCTCGCCGTCCTTCGGCGTGCGGACTTCACCTTCGATGGTGTCGCCGGTGTGCAGGTTGAAGCGGCGGATCTGCGACGGGCTGATATAGATGTCGTCGGTGCTCGCGAGGTACGACATTTCCGGCGAGCGGAGGAAGCCGAAGCCGTCCGGCAGCACTTCGAGCGTACCGTCGCCGAAGATCGTCTCTCCCGTCTTGGCGCGCTTTTTGAGAATGGCGAACATCAACTCCTGCTTGCGCAGGCGGTTCGCGTTTTCGATCTCGAGGCCATTGGCCATTTCGATCAGTTCGGAGACGTGCAGAGACTTGAGCTCGGATAAATGCATACGGAGAACCCGCCAGGGAGGAGAAGCGACGAAAGAAATAAAGGGAGGAGGGCGAGCGGAAGCGCTCAGAGACTTAAATGCGTCTTGTAGACGTTTTTTAATTCTAGCATAGGCCGATTCGCGCTTGAGCGGCCGATCGGCGGCTTGACGACGGACGTGTTGCCGGCTGACAACACGTCCGCGGAACTGCCGGTATTACAGGTGGCTGTCCAGGAATGCGGTGAGCTGCGACTTCGACAGCGCGCCGACCTTCTGCGCGGCGGCCGCGCCGTTCTTGAACAGGATCAGCGTCGGGATGCCGCGCACGCCGAACTTCGCGGGCGTCGCCTGGTTGTCGTCGACGTTGATCTTCGCGATCTGCAGCTTGTCGCCGTAGTCCTTCGCGACTTCATCGAGGATCGGGGCGATCATTTTGCACGGGCCGCACCATTCGGCCCAGAAATCGACGAGCACGGGCTTGTCGGACTTGACGACGTCCTGTTCGAACGATGCGTCGCTGATGTGTTTGATCTGTTCGCTCATTGGGTCAATACCTCTTACGGTTCGGGGACTGCCTGCTTGCGCGTTGCGGCGTACCGGCCTCCGTAGGCTGCCGGCCGCCGTGGCAGGTAGCTCCGCTCTCCGGACGGGAGGGGCGTAAGCGCTGCATGCCGCGGCTCGCGGGTCGTTCGGGCGTCATATTAGCCTAAATTGCTATCTGCTGCGGGCGGCGATAGTAGCCGCTACGTGAGTAGGGGTACGACGCGACGTTCGACCGTTGTGCCCTGCAGGTGGAGGCCGGCTCGCGAATTACAAGGGGGGGGGCGGGCACGCATGCGATTCGCATGGCCGGACGCGCGCCGGTTTTGCCTGGCCTTTCGCATTGATGCGAACAAACGGTCGCATTCATCCGGAAGCGGTGATAGAATATGCCGTGACGGGCCTCCTCGCATGGTGGGGCGGTGAACCTGGTCAGGTCGGGAACGAAGCAGCCACAATCGTTTTCCGCCAGTGCCGAGGGTCGGGCTCGTCACCTTCCTTCTCGCCCCGTTCGCCGGGCGATTTTCATTTCTGCGCCACACTCCGTTTTACCTGCACTTTGCCCGACTTCCGCACTGTTTCGCGTGTCGGCGCGACGCAACGTTACTGATACAATTTCCCGATGACCTATCAAGTTCTCGCACGCAAGTGGCGTCCGAAGGATTTCGCTTCGCTCGTCGGCCAGGAGCACGTTGTCAGGGCGCTCACGCACGCGCTCGACGGCGGGCGTCTCCATCACGCCTATCTGTTTACCGGAACCCGCGGTGTCGGCAAGACGACGCTGTCGCGGATCTTCGCGAAGGCACTCAATTGTGAAACCGGCGTCACGTCGCAGCCGTGCGGCGTGTGTCGTGCCTGTCGCGAGATCGACGAGGGCCGTTTCGTCGATTACGTCGAAATGGACGCCGCGAGCAACCGCGGCGTCGACGAGATGGCCGCGCTGCTCGAGCGCGCGGTGTACGCGCCCGTCGATGCGCGCTTCAAGGTCTACATGATCGACGAAGTGCACATGCTGACGAATCACGCGTTCAACGCGATGCTGAAGACGCTCGAAGAGCCGCCGCCGCACGTCAAGTTCATCCTCGCGACGACCGATCCGCAGAAAATTCCCGTCACCGTGCTGTCGCGCTGCCTGCAGTTCAACCTGAAGCAGATGCCGGCCGGGCACATCGTGTCGCATCTCGAGCGGATCCTCGGCGAAGAGCAGATCAGTTTCGAGCAGCAGGCGCTGCGACTGCTCGCACGCGCCGCGCAAGGCAGCATGCGCGATGCGCTGTCCCTCACCGACCAGGCGATCGCCTATTCGGCGAACGAGGTGACCGAGTCGGCCGTGTCGGGCATGCTCGGCGCGCTCGACCAGACTTACATGGTGCGCCTGCTCGACGCGCTGGCGGCCGGCAGCGGCCCGGAAATCCTCGCGATTGCCGACGAGATGTCGCTGCGCAGCCTGTCGTTCTCGACCGCGCTGCAGGATCTCGCGAGCCTGCTGCACCGGATCGCCTGGGCGCAGTTCGCGCCGGGCTCGGTGCTCGACGAATGGCCGGAAGCGACCGACTTGCGCCGCTTCGCGGAGACGCTGAGCCCCGAACAGGTTCAGCTGTTCTATCAGATCGCGACGGTTGGACGCGCGGAACTCGGCCTTGCGCCGGACGAGTACGCCGGTTTCACGATGACGCTGTTGCGGATGCTCGCATTCGAGCCGGCCGTTGCCGCCGGCAGTGCACCGGGCGGCCAGCCGTCCGTGCCGCGTGCCGTGCCGGGCCCGCGCGCTGCCGCATCGGCCGCTGCGGCGAAGCCGGTATCGGCCGCACCCGCTGAAGCAGTACGTGCGCAGGCTGCCGCACCGGCTGCACCCGCTGCGCCGGCTGCGCGTTCAGCACCGGCACCGGCGCCGGCGCTGTCCGGCGATACAGCAGGCCAGCCGGCCGTGAAGCCGGCTGCCGTCCAGGCGTCCGCGCCGGCCACGGTTGAAGCGCAGGTTATCGAAACGCCGCAGCCGGAAGCGAATACGGCGCCGTTTGCGGCGCCGGCCGGCGATACACCGCCGCCCGCCCGCAAGGAATCCGAGCCGCCTGCCGCTGCTGCCGTTGCCGTTGCACAGCGAAACGACGAACCGGCAACGCCTGCCGCACCGGCGCCGCGCGCTGCGCCGCCCGAACCGGCCGCGCGTCCGTCCGCGCGCGCAGGCGGTGCTGCCGCCGCGCTCGACGTGTTGCGCAATGCAGGGATGCGCGTGTCGTCCGACCGCGGGCGCGCAGGCGCTGCACCCAAACCGGCTGCCCAGCCGGCCGCCGAGAAACCGGCCGCGCCGCGACCTGCCGTCCAGGTGCCGACGCCGCGCGCTGCCGCCCGTGCGCCGCAGGCAGCGGATTCGCGCCAGGCCTCGCCGCCGTGGGAAGACATCCCGCCGGACGACTACGTGCCGCTCAGCGCCGACGAGATGTTCGGCGGCCCGCCCGACGATGGCTTCGTACCGGTGTTCGACAGCGGTCCCGACGATGTGCGCGTGACGCCGAATCCGGTGGAAGCCCGTCCGTCCGCACCGGTCGACACGCGGCCGTTGCCGCCCGCGATCGCACTCGATCCGGTCGGCTTCGACGGCGACTGGCCGGCGCTGGCCGCACGGCTGCCGCTCAAGGGCGTCGCGTACCAGCTCGCGTTCAACAGCGAACTGACTGCCGTCGATGCGACGACGCTGAAACTTTCCGTGCCGGTGCCGCAGTATGCGGACGCCGCACAGGTAGCGAAGCTGAAGGCCGCGCTGGCCGACGCGCTCGGCAAGCCGGTCGAGGTGGCCGTCGAGGTCGGGCCCGCACGGCGCACCGCGGCGGCACTCGACGCGGCCGCGCGCGCGGCACGCCAGCGCGAGGCCGAGCAGGAGATTCACGGCGATCCGTTCGTCCAGCAGCTCGTGCGCGACTTCGGTGCGCGCGTCGTCGAGGGTTCGGTGCGTCCGCTCGCCGATTCGGCGTCGGACGGCCCGCCGCCGACGCTGCATTGAACTGACCGCGCCCCGACAGGCACAATCACGCCCACACATTGGCCGGCACGCGCCGCGTGCCGGTTTTCACACGATCAAGAAGGAGTATTCCCATGTTGAAAGGCAACCTCGCCGGACTGATGAAGCAAGCGCAGCAAATGCAGGAAAACATGAAGAAGATGCAGGAGCAGCTTGCGCTGATCGAAGTCGAAGGCCAGTCGGGTGCCGGCCTCGTCAAGGTAACGATGACGTGCCGCAACGAAGTGCGTCGCGTGTCGATCGATCCGAGCCTGCTCGCGGACGACAAGGACATGCTCGAGGATCTCGTCGCGGCTGCGTTCAACGACGCCGTGCGCAAGGCCGAAGCGACGTCGCAGGAAAAGATGAGCGGCATGACGTCGGGTCTGCCGTTGCCCCCGGGCTTCAAGCTGCCGTTCTGAGCGCAGCGTCCGTGCCACTTTTTGCCGCCGTATGAAACAGCCGTCCGCCCTGTCCGCTCTCGTCGAAGCGTTGCGCGTGCTGCCCGGCGTCGGGCCGAAATCCGCGCAGCGCATGGCGGTTCACCTGATGCAGCACGATCGGGAGGGCGCGGAGCGGCTCGGCCGGTCGCTGCTGTTCGCGACCGAGCACCTGCAGCACTGCGAGAAGTGCAACACCTTCACCGAAGCGCAGATCTGCGAGGTCTGCAGCGACGAGGAGCGTGATCCGACGCTGCTGTGCGTCGTCGAGACGCCTGCCGATCAGATCATGCTCGAGCAGACGATGACTTACCGCGGGCTGTATTTCGTGCTGATGGGGCGGCTGAGCCCGCTCGACGGGATCGGCCCGAAGGAAATCCATTTCGACCGCCTCGTGCGGCGCGCGTCCGACGGCATCGTCAAGGAAGTCGTGCTCGCGACCAACTTCACGAACGAGGGCGAAGCCACCGCGCACTACCTCGGCCAGACGCTGAAGGCGCGCGGGCTCGCGGTCACCCGCCTCGCGCGCGGTGTGCCGGTGGGCGGCGAGCTCGAATACGTCGACGCGGGCACCATCGCCCGCGCGATGCTCGACCGCCGCACGATGTAAGCCGGGCGCCGCCCGCGGGCGGCGCCGTTCCTCATGCCAGGGAGACACATGAGCACCAGCCAGGGCCCGCTCGCGGGCGTCAAAGTGCTCGAATTCGGAACGCTGATCGCGGGGCCGTTCGCGTCGCGGCTGTTCGCCGAATTCGGCGCGGAAGTGATCAAGATCGAGGATCCGAACGGCGGCGACCCGCTGCGCAAGTGGCGCAAGCTCCATCCGGAGCAGGGCGGCACGTCGCTGTGGTGGTCCGTCCAGGCGCGCAACAAGAAATCGGTCACGCTCAACCTGAAATCCGAAGCCGGCAAGGCGATCGCGCGACAGCTCGCGGGCGAGGCCGACATCGTGATCGAGAATTTCCGTCCGGGCCTGCTCGAAAAGCTCGGGCTCGGCTACGACGTGCTGTCGGCCGACAACCCGGGCCTCGTGATGGTGCGCCTGTCCGGCTACGGGCAGACGGGCCCGTATCGCGACCGGCCCGGCTTCGGCGCGATCGCCGAATCGATGGGCGGGCTGCGCCACATCACCGGATATCCCGATCTGCCGCCGCCGCGCATCGGCATCTCGATCGGCGATTCGATCGCCGCGCTGCACGGCGTGATCGGCGCGCTGATGGCGCTCCATCACCGCAAGGTCAATGGCGGCGCGGGGCAGGTGGTCGACGTTGCGCTGTATGAAGCCGTATTCAACATGATGGAAAGCGTGGTGCCCGAATACGGCGTGTACGGGATGGTGCGCGAGCGCACCGGTGCGTCGCTGCCGGGCATCGTGCCGTCGAATACCTATGCGTGCCGCGACGGCAGCATCGTGATCGGCGGCAACAGCGACCCGATCTTCAAGCGCTTGATGAAGGCGATCGAGCGCGACGACCTCGCCGACGATCCCGCGCTCGCACGGAACGACGGACGCGTGCCGCGCACGCAGGAGATCGACGACGCGATCGCCGCGTGGCTCGCGCCGCGCACGATCGACGACGCGCTCGTGGTGCTCAACGCGGCCGACGTGCCGGCCGGGCGCATCTACAGTGCCGCCGACATGTTCACCGATCCGCAGTTCGTCGCGCGGCAGATGATCCAGCGCTTCAAGCTGGCCGACGGCACCGATATTCCGCTGCCGAACATCACGCCGAAGCTGTCGGACACGCCGGGCGAAACGCGCTGGCTCGGGCCCGAGCTCGGCGAACATACGGACGAGGTGCTGCGCGGCCTCGGCTACGACGCGCAGGCGATTGCCGCACTGCGCGACGCGGGCGCGATCTGAGCGCAGAACGCCGCCGCGCAATGCGGCGGCGCACCGTGCGCGGATGCGTGCGCCGTCCATCCGCGGCCGCCGGACTGTCGCTCTCGCGCCATCTTTCCTCGGTTACAATCGCCGGATGCGAATCCTACTCAGCAACGACGACGGCTATCTTGCCCCCGGTCTCGCCGCGCTCAGCGAAGCGCTGCGGCCGCTGGCCGAACTCACGGTGATCGCGCCCGAGCAGAACTGCAGCGGCGCGTCGAATTCCCTGACGTTGTCGCGGCCGCTGTCGGTGCAGCGCGCGACGGGTACGGGTTTCTTCTACGTGAACGGCACGCCGACCGATTCGGTGCACGTCGCGTTGACGGGGATGACCGACGCCAAGCCGGATCTCGTTGTGTCGGGGATCAACAACGGCCAGAACATGGGCGAAGACACGCTCTATTCGGGGACAGTTGCAGCGGCCACCGAAGGCATCATGTTCGGCGTTCCGGCCATCGCATTCTCGCTGGCCGACAAGGGCTGGGCCCATCTGGCGGACGCCGCGCGCGTCGCCGCGGAAATCGTCGAGCACACGCTCGCGCATCCGCTGCCGGGTCAGCCGCTGCTGAACGTCAATATTCCGAACCTGCCGTACGACGAACTGAAAGGCTGGAAGGTCACGCGCCTCGGCAAGCGTCATCCGTCGCAGCCGGTGATTCGCCAGACCGACCCGCGCGGCGAGCCGGTCTACTGGATCGGTGCGGCGGGCGAGGCGCTGGACGCGAGCGAAGGCACCGATTTCCACGCCGTCGCAAACGGTTTCGTGTCGATCACGCCGCTGCAGCTCGACCTCACGCATACGCAGATGTTGCCCGCGACGCGCGAATGGGCGCGCGCCGGAGGGCGGGCTTCATGAGCGGCGAGCGCGCGAAGCGGTTCCCGCTCGCGCTCGAGGATCTCAAACGAGCGCCACGCAAGTCGGAAGGTCGGGCCGGCGATCGCCATGCGGCAGCCGCGAAGCCGAAGGCCGCCGACAAGCCCGCGACCGTGCTGAAACCGGTTGCGGTGAAGCCGGCCGCCGTGCGAACGACGCTGCCCGGTCCCGCCGCCGCGAAGCCAGCGACCGCGCCGAAGCCGACCGCACTCAAGCCCGCGCTGCCGAAGCCGGCGGCGCTGAGCGTCGCGCCGGCCGGCGCGTTCGCGCTCACGTCGGAACGTGTGCGCGAGCGGATGGTCGAACGGCTGCGCGCGAATGGCGTGACCGACGCGCGCGTGCTGGAGGCGATGGCCGCGGTGCCGCGCCACCTGTTCGTGGATCCGGGGCTCGCGACGCAGGCCTACGAGGATTCCGCGTTGCCGATCGGCCACCAGCAGACAATTTCAAAGCCGTCGGTCGTCGCGCGCATGATCGAGCTCGCGATGGCCGGCCGCACACTCGAGCGCGTCCTCGAGATCGGCACGGGCTGCGGCTATCAGGCCGCCGTGCTGAGCCACGTGGCACGCGACGTGTATTCGATTGAACGCATCAAGCCGCTGTACGAGCGCGCGAAGCTGAACCTGCGGCCGCTGCGCGTGCCGAACATCCGTCTGCACTACGGCGACGGGCGTGTCGGCCTGCCGTCCGCGGCCCCGTTCGACGCGATCGTGATCGCGGCGGCGGGGCTCGACGTGCCGCAGGCGCTGCTCGAGCAGCTCGCGATCGGCGGGCGGCTCGTCGCGCCGGTCGGCGCGCAGAGTGGGCAGCACCAGGTGCTCACCCTCGTCGAGCGCGTCGCGCACGCGCAATGGCGAGAGTCACGGCTTGATCGCGTTTTCTTTGTCCCTTTAAAATCCGGAGTGATTTGAAACCGATGAGTATGTTGCGCGCGATGCAAAACAACCGATCCAGGGAACCGCTCACGCTCGCCCAGCGCGCGATCTGTGTGGCAGCGTTCTCCACCCTACTGGCCGCGTGTGCGACGCGGCTCGACAACGCGCCCGTCGTCGACCGCTCCGGGTCGCTCGGCACGTCCGCCACCGCGCAGCCCGCGGTGCCGCTCGGCCCGCCGCCTCCTGGCTTCTACCGTGTGAAGCCGGGCGACACGCTGTACCGGATTGCGCTCGAGAACGGGCAGAACTATCGCGACATCGCCACGTGGAACAACCTGGCGAACCCGAACCAGATCGAAGTCGACCAGCTGCTGCGCGTCGCGCCGCCGGGCGGCGCCGCGGTTGCGGGCGTACCGGCTGCGGGCGCACCGGTTGCCGCGCCGATCACCGGCGCAGGCGTCGCAACCGCGCCGCTGAGCAGCGGCCCCGCGACGCCGGCTGCCGGCACGTCGTCCACGCTCGCGACGCCGCCGGCCGCGGCCACCGGATCGAGCGACACGGCGGCAGCCCCGAGCGGCCCCGTGACGTTCGCGTGGCCCGCGCGCGGCCCCGTGCTGAACGGGTTCGACGACGCGAAGAACAAGGGTGTCAACATCGGCGGCACGGCCGGCGAAGCCGTGAAGGCGGCGGCCGACGGCCGCGTCGTCTACTCGGGCAACGGCCTGCGCGGCTACGGCAACCTCATTATCATCAAACACGATGCAACTTACCTCACGGCGTATGCACACAATCGCGCTTTGATGGTAAAAGAGGGGGACGCGGTAACGAAGGGGCAGAAGATCGCCGAGATGGGTAATAGCGATGCCGACCGCGTGATGCTGCATTTCGAGGTTCGCCGGCAGGGTAAGCCTGTCGATCCGCTGAAGTATTTGCCGCCTCAATAACCGAGACGACCATGCCGAAATCGAAGCGCCACGAGCCGCAAGCCGAGTCTGAGAAGATCAGTCGTGCCACGCAAGCATCGGTGGGGCGAGCTGGCGCTTCGACGGACGACGAAGACGACGTCGCGGAAAACGAGCGTGACCTCGAGGCACGCGACGTCGAGGCGGACGGTGGCGACGACGAGCGCGAAGGCCGCTCGGAAGTATCGCCCGAGGTCGACGATTTCCGCACGCTGCTGCAGGCCGAACTCACGGCCGACACGATCCAGCATTACCTGAACCGCATCAGCGTGAAGCCGCTGCTGACCGTCGAGGAGGAGCAGCGCTATTCCCGTCTCGCGAAGGCCGGCGAATTCGAGGCGCGGCAGGTGATGATCGAACGCAACCTGCGTCTCGTCGTCAGTATCGCCAAGGGGTATCTGAATCGCGGCGTGCCGCTGCTCGACCTGATCGAGGAGGGCAATCTCGGCCTGATGCACGCGATCGAGAAATTCGACCCGACGCGCGGTTTCCGCTTCTCGACCTATGCGACCTGGTGGATCCGGCAGAGCATCGAGCGGGCGATCATGAACCAGGCCCGCACGGTGCGCCTGCCCGTGCACGTGATCCGCGAACTGAACCAGGTGCTGCGCGCGAAGCGCCACCTCGAAAAGAATTCGATGTCGACGGGCGAGGCGGCCGAGCGCCGCGAAGCCAGCATCGACGACATCGCCTACCTCACCGGCAAGACCGCCGAGGAAGTCACCGACATCCTCGCGCTGAACGAGCACACGGCGTCGCTCGATGCGCCGCTCGATCTCGATCCCGCGAGCAGCCTGCTCGATCTGCTGCCCGACGACCAGAGCCAGTCGCCCGACGCCGAGGTGCAGCACCGCGAACTCGAGACGCTGACGCGTGCCTGGCTGTCACGGCTGTCCGACAAGCATCGGCACGTGATCGAGCGCCGCTTCGGCCTGAACCACATCGAACCGGCGACGCTCGAGGAGCTGGCCGACGAGATGGGGCTCACGCGCGAGCGCGTGCGGCAGATCCAGCAGGAAGCGCTGGTGCGCCTCAAGCGGTTCTTTGCCTCCAACGGCGTGCGCAAGGACGCCGTTCTGTAACTGATGACTCCGATTCTTGTTTTTGACATCGAGACGATCCCCGATGTCGACGGCATTCGCCGTCTGGAAGACCTGCCCGCGACGCTCGACGATGCCGCGGTGGCCGAACATGCGTTCGCCGCACGACGCGAGAAGACCGGCGGCGATTTCCTGCCGCACCACCTGCAGCGCATCGCGGCGATTTCATGCGTGTTCCGCGACAACAATGGTTTTCGCGTACGCTCGCTCGGCACGTCGCAGGACGACGAAGCGACGCTGATCCAGTCGTTCTATCGCGTGATCGAGAAATACACGCCGCAGCTCGTGTCGTGGAACGGCGGCGGCTTCGATCTGCCGGTGCTCCATTACCGCGCGCTCGTGCACGGCATTCCCGCGACCCGCTACTGGGATCTCGGCGAGGACGACCGTGAATTCAAGTGGAACAACTACATCTCGCGCTATCACTCGCGGCACACCGACCTGATGGACGTGCTCGCGATGTATCAGGCGCGCGCGAACGCGCCGCTCGACGCGCTCGCGAAGATGTGCGGCTTTCCGGGCAAGCTCGGGATGGACGGCAGCCAGGTGTGGCCGGCGTTCCGGGAAGGGCGAATCGAGGAGATCCGCAATTATTGCGAGACCGACGTCGTCAATACGTACCTGCTGTACTGCCGGTTCCAGTTGATGCGCGGCGGCCTGACGCCGAGCGAGTATGCGGACGAGATCCTGCTCGTGAAGAACGCGCTCGCGCTGGAACCGGCGTCGCACTGGGCCGAATACCTGGCCGGTTTCGACGCGTAGTGCGGGCGGCGCCGCCGCCGGCCCGCGCGATCAAGCGAGTTCGAGCAGCACCGGCTGGTGGTCCGATGCGCGCGTAGCGCCGTCGATCTCGCACCGCGTGATGCGCGGCAGCAGCGTGTCGGTCACGAACACGAAGTCGCACGCCAGCGGCCCCTCCGACCATTGCACCGTATCGTAGACGCCCGCCGTCGGCGGCGGCGTGCTGCCGGGATGCTGCGCGGCCCATGCGTCGACGAAGTACGGGGCGTCGGCGATCGGTTCCAGGAAGCGCCGATATGCGTCGCTGCCGAACGCGCTGTTGAAATCGCCGCAGACGATTGCGTCGCGCGGCTGGTCGGTCGCACTGAACGGCCCCTCGGCGGTTTCGGCGGGCGCCGGTTGTTCCGCATGCGCGCAGGCTTCGCGATGCCGGTCGCGCAATGCGTCGACCTGCGCCAGCCGCTGGCGCGCCGAATAGTATTCGAGATGCGTGGTGACCACGCGCAACGGGCCGAACGGCGCCTGCAACTCGACGTCGAGCGCGACGCGCGGCATCGACGGCGCGTCGGCATCGGCCGGCCACGGCAGCAACTGGCGCAGCACGCGCCCGATCGGCAGCCGGGTCGCGATCGCATTGCCGAACTGGCGACGCGGTGCGCCGGGTTCGATGGCCGGCAGGTCGGCGCCGATGGCTTCGACGATCGTGTAGCCGGGCAGCAGCGCCGCGAGTTCGGCGAACTGGTCGGGGCCGGGCCGGCCGGGCAGTGCGCCGAAGCCGCGTGTGACTTCCTGCAGGCACAGCACGTCGAAATCGCCGAGCCGGCGGATCGCCGCGACGGTGTGCGAAAGGTCGACGACGCCGTCCGCGTCCCGGCCCCATTGGATGTTCCAGTCGATCAGTCGCATGGTCGAATCTCCTGCCGCGCGGATGCCGGGCCGCGCACCGCTCCCGATTGGCGCTGCGGCCCGCCGGCCGCGGGCCTGCCTGAGCCGCCCGCCCGGCCGTTCCGGCGCGATGCAGGGCCGTCTATGCTTAAGTGTCGACGCTTGCCCCATGCAAAGCGGCCGATGCGGGCTTTCGTCGTCTACAATCTCGCCTTCTTCAACGTTTGTCAGGAAAAGCTGGTGTCCGAAGCCGTCCCCACTTCTGCGCGCAAATCGAAAAATGCGCCCGTCGCGCCCGGGATCGCCCCGGTTCTCGAGATCGAATCGCTCGACATGGAAGCGCGCGGTGTCGGCCGCACGATCACCGAGGACGGCGAGCCGGGCAAGGTCATCTTCGTCGAGGGGGCGCTGCCGGGCGAGCGCGTGACCTATTCGAGCTACCGCCGCAAGCCGAGCTACGAGCAGGCGACGGTTGTCGATATTCTGCGCCCGAGCGTGATGCGCACCCAGCCGAAATGCAAGTTCTTCGGTACCTGCGGCGGCTGCTCGATGCAGCATCTCGACATGCGCGCGCAGGTGGCGGTCAAGCAGCGTGTGCTCGAGGACAACCTGTGGCACCTGGCGAAGCTGCGCGCGGAAACGATGTTCGCGCCGATCCACGGCCCGTCGTGGGGCTATCGCTACCGTGCGCGCCTGACCGTGCGCAACGTGGTGAAGAAGGGCGGCGTGCTGGTCGGGTTCCACGAGAAGAAGAGCAGCTACGTGGCCGACATGACGAGCTGCGAAGTGCTGCCGCCGCACGTGTCGGCGATGCTCGTGCCGCTGCGCCGGCTCGTCGAGGGGCTGTCGATCCGCGATCGGATGCCGCAGATCGAGCTGGCGGTCGGCTCGGAGGTCACGGCGCTCGTGCTGCGCGTGCTGGAGCCGATCAACACGGACGACGAAGCATTGCTGCGCGCGTTCGCGGACGAGCACAAGGTGCAGTTCTGGCTGCAGCCGAAAGGCCCAGACACGGTGACGCCGTTCTATCCGCTCGACGTGTCGCTCGACTACACGCTGCCGGAATTCGGCATCCGCATGCCGTTCAAGCCGACCGACTTCACGCAGGTCAACCATCAGATCAACCGCGTGCTGGTGGGCCGCGCGCTGCGCCTGCTCGCGCCGTCGCGCGACGACCGCGTGCTCGACCTGTTCTGCGGGATCGGCAACTTCACGCTGCCGCTCGCGCGCCTGTCGCGCGAAGTGATGGGCATCGAGGGCAGCGACACGCTGACGACGCGTGCGTTGGCGAACGCGCGTGAGAACGGCGTCGACGGCCATACGACGTTCGCGTGCCGGAACCTGTTCGAAGTGACGGGCGACGACCTCCGCGCGCTCGGCGCATTCGACAAGTACCTGATCGACCCGCCGCGCGAAGGTGCGCTCGCGGTGTCGAAGGCGCTGGCCGAGATCGCGCAGAGCGGTGAAGGCCCGCTGCCGAAGCGCATCGTCTATGTGTCGTGCAACCCGTCGACGCTTGCGCGCGACGCGGGCCTGCTCGTGCACGAGGCCGGCTACCGGCTGAAGGGTGCCGGTGTCGTGAACATGTTCCCGAATACGTCGCACGTCGAATCGATCGCGCTGTTCGAGCGCGACTGAGCCGGGCGGCAGACGTAAAAAAACCGGCCATCAGGCCGGTTTTTTCATGGTGCGTGGCGAACGTCAGTTGCGGTTGCCGCCGAAGATGCCGAGCAGCGCGAGCAGGTTCGTGAACACGTTGTACAGGTCGAGGTAGATCGCGAGCGTCGCCGAGATGTAGTTCGTCTCGCCGCCGTTCACGACACGCTGGACGTCGAACAGCATGTACGCGGAGAAGATCGCGATCGCGAGCACCGACACGGTGAGCATCAGCGCCGGCAGTTGCAGGAAGATGTTCGCGACCGATGCGAGCAGAATCACGATCACGCCCATGAACAGCCACTTGCCGAGCCCCGAGAAATCACGCTTGCTGACCGTGGCGATCGTCGCCATCGTGGCGAAGATGATGCCGGTGCCGCCGAACGCGAGCATGATCAGCGACGGGCCGTTCGAGAAGCCGAGGATGAAGCTCAGCAGTCGCGACAGCATCAGGCCCATGAAAAACGTGAAGCCGAGCAGCACGAACACGCCGGCCGCGCTGTTTTTCGTCCGCTCGATCGCGAACATGAAGCCGAACGCGATCGCGAAGAACGCGAGCAGGCTCATCATCGGACTCGTGGCCGCGAACAGCGAGAAGCCCGTCGCGACGCCGACCCAGGCGCCCAGCACGGTCGGCACCATCGACAGCGCGAGCAGCCAGTACGTGTTCCGCAGCACGCGGTTGCGAACCTCGGCGGTGCTGACGGAACCGCCACGGCCGAAATTGTACGGATAGTCGTTCATGGTTTCTCCTAACATTGAACGCATGGGCGTCCGGGGCCGGTTCGGCGCGCGCGGTGTGCGGCGCAGCAAACCGGAGCAGCTATGGCTAAGATACGTTCCGCGCCGGGAGGTTTCAATGGCTGCACGGCGCAAAACATATGGATTCGGAACCTTTCACATGTGTAAGGGTTCAATCGCAATGATACACGGGATCGTGCTACAATAGCGGATTCATTTGAACCTGTAACTTCTTAATTTTTTGGAGTTTTTATGGCAATCGAGCGCACCCTGTCGATCATCAAGCCGGACGCTGTGGCAAAGAACGTGATCGGCCAGATCTACAGCCGTTTCGAAGGCGCCGGCCTGAAGATCGTCGCATCGCGCATGGCACACCTGTCGCGTGCTGACGCAGAGAAGTTCTACGCGGTTCACGCAGCGCGTCCGTTCTTCAAGGACCTCGTCGATTTCATGATCTCGGGCCCGGTGATGATCCAGGTTCTGGAAGGTGAAGGCGCGATCCTGAAGAACCGCGACCTGATGGGCGCAACGGATCCGAAGAAGGCGGAACAGGGCACGATCCGCGCCGACTTCGCAGACAGCATCGACGCGAACGCCGTGCACGGCTCGGACGCAGCTGAAACGGCTGCCGTCGAAGTCGCGTTCTTCTTCCCGGAAATGAACGTTTACTCGCGTTAAGCCCTGGCTGACAGCAAGTAGGCAGGATTCAGCGCACGCGGCAAGGCAGCACATCATGACGAGCGAAACTTCCGTCAATCTTCTCGACTTCGATGCCGAGGGTCTTGTCGCGTACTGCGGCAGCCTGGGCGAGAAGCCGTTCCGCGCCAAGCAGTTGCAGCGCTGGATCCATCAGTACAACGCCGGCGATTTCGACGGCATGACCGATCTCGCGAAGTCCTTGAGAGAAAAGCTCAAGGGCCGCGCGTCGATCGTGATGCCGGATATCGCCAGCGATCACGTTTCCACCGACGGCACGCGCAAGTGGCTGATCGACGTCGGAAACGGCAATGCGGTCGAAACCGTGTTCATCCCGGAAGAGACGCGCGGCACGCTGTGCGTGTCGTCGCAGGCCGGGTGCGCGGTCAACTGCCGCTTCTGCTCGACGGGCAAGCAGGGTTTCTCCCGCAACCTGTCGACAGCCGAAATCATCGGCCAGCTACGGATGGCCGAATTTGCATTGCGAGCGTCGCTGGGCCGCGCGCCCGGCCCGAACGGCAAGGCCGAACGGGTCGTCACCAACGTGGTGATGATGGGCATGGGCGAGCCGCTCCTGAATTACAGCGCGGTCGTGCCCGCGATGCGGTTGATGCTCGACGACAACGCGTACGGCCTGTCGCGCCGCCGCGTCACGCTGTCGACGTCCGGCGTGGTGCCGATGATGGACCGCCTCGGCGCCGAGTTGCCGGTCGCGCTGGCCGTTTCGCTGCACGCGCCGAACGATGCGCTGCGCGACGAGCTGGTGCCGCTCAACAAGAAGTACCCGCTCCGCGAGCTGATGGCTGCGTGCCAGCGCTATCTGAAAGTCGCGCCGCGTGACTTCATTACTTTCGAATACTGCATGCTGGACGGCGTCAACGACACCGAAGCGCATGCACGCGAATTGCTGGCCGTCACGCGTGACGTGCCGTGCAAGTTCAATCTGATTCCGTTCAATCCGTTTCCGGAATCGGGCCTCCTCCGCTCGAAGTCGGAGCAGATCAAGCGCTTTGCACAGATCCTCATCGACGCGGGTGTCGTCACGACCGTGCGCAAGACGCGCGGCGACGATATCGATGCCGCGTGCGGCCAGCTGGCCGGCGCGGTGAAGGACCGCACGCGCCTCGCGGAACGAACGGGCGCAGCAGCAAAAATCATCGAAGTTCGGGCAATTTGACGGGGACGCCTAGTCGGGGGTGCCTGTCCGGGGATGCCCGAACCTTTTGGCAGTACAACACGCGAACAGCGATCGGTCGCGGCGCCACGGCGCCGCGCATGGTATGGACAGTTGCGGGTGCCGGCCGGTGGAAGCCGGCGGCGGCCGCCAGTGAAGAAGAATCGACGCGAGGACAAGGATGAGTGAGCCGCAGCCGTCTAACGGCGCAGAGACGAATGCCGCGAAGCCGGCACCGGCGGGACTGGAATCGCTGGCGGCGGTCGGCAGCCGGCTGGCGCAGCTTCGGGAGACGAAGGGCTGGACGGTCGACGACGTGTCGGCGCGACTCAAGGTCGCACCGCAGAAGCTCCGGGCGCTCGAGGCTGGCGACATCAGCCATTTGCCGGGCGTGACGTTCGCGCTCGGTGTCGTGCGCAGCTACGCGAAGATGCTCGGCGTCGATCCGGAACCGTTCGCGCAGGCGTTGCGCCGTGAGCGCGGGGTGCCGGAAGTCGACCTGTCGATGCCTGCGTCGTCCGGGACGGATCTGCCGCGCGGCCGCGTGTCGATTCCGCTGGGCGGCTCGTCGCGTCACCACCCGTGGCTGTGGGGAACGGCGATCGTCGTCGTCGCGGTGGTTGCCGTACTGATGTGGCACACTGGCGGCGATTCGTCGAGCCTGCTCGCGCGCTTCAAGGGCGGTGACACGGAGCATGCGTCGGCCGCGAGCGCGCCGGCTGCGTCTTCGTCGTCCGTTGACGATGCGGCCGCGAGCGGCGCGTCGGCGGTGGTCGCCAATGACGTTCCGACCCCGGCTTCGGCGTCCGCAACCGCCGTGCAGGCGATTGCATCCGCTGTCCCGGCGCCCGCGGCACCGGCCGTGACGGCGCCTGCATCGCAGCCCGTCGTGGCAACGACGACGGCGGCGAGCGCCGCCGCGCCGGCCGAGCCGGCGAGCGTCGTGGTTGCGGCAGGCCAGTCGATGGTCGAACTGAAGGTCAAGCAGGATTGCTGGTTCAGCGTGCGCGACAAGAACGGCAAGGAGCTGTTCTCGGCGCTGGTGCGGGCCGGCGAGACGAAGCAGGTCGCCGGCGACGGGCCGTTCAAGGTCACGATCGGCAACAAGGCAGGCCTCGACGCGGTCGCGTTCGACGGAAAACCTGTCGATCCGGCAAAATATTCGGCAGCGCGGGGTAATGTGGCGCGGTTCACGTTGCCCTGACGTCAAGCGCCGTGGCGAAGGCCTGTCGTCGATATCGGCAGGCCGTGAGGGCACGGCGCTTTTTCAATTCATGCGCTGCGTTGCGGCGCATTCCGCGTAAATGGATCTATCGATGCAATCCGAAGCTCAATCCCCACGCAACAGTCAGATTTGTTCAACCGAGCCGGTGTTCGGCGGGCATCAGCCGCGCCGCGTATCGCATGCGGTGGATGTCCGCTGGGGCGGGCAGCTCGTGACGATTGGCGGCACCGCGCCGGTGCGCGTGCAGTCGATGACGAATACCGATACGGCCGACGCGATCGGCACGGCGATCCAGATCAAGGAACTCGCGAATGCGGGCTCCGAACTGGTGCGCATCACGGTCAACACGCCGGAGGCCGCGGCCGCCGTGCCGGCGGTCCGCGAGCAGCTCGACCGGATGGGCGTGACCGTGCCGCTCGTCGGCGATTTCCACTACAACGGCCATCTGCTGCTGCGCGATTTCCCGGGCTGCGCGGAGTCGCTGTCGAAGTACCGGATCAATCCCGGCAACGTCGGCCAGGGCGCGAAGCGCGATACGCAGTTCGCGCAGATGATCGAAGCCGCGGCCAAGTACGACAAGCCCGTGCGCATCGGCGTGAACTGGGGCAGCCTCGACCAGGATCTGCTCGCGCGCATGATGGACGAGAACGGCGCGCGGTCGCAGCCGTGGGACGCGCAGAGCGTGATGTACGAGGCGCTGATCCAGTCGGCGATCGGCTCGGCCGAGCGTGCGGTCGAGCTGGGCCTCGGCCGCGACCGCATCATCCTGTCGTGCAAGGTCAGCGGCGTGCAGGACCTGATCGCCGTCTACCGCGAACTCGGCCGCCGCTGCGGCTTCGCGCTGCACCTCGGGTTGACCGAGGCCGGCATGGGCTCGAAGGGCATCGTCGCATCGACGGCCGCGCTCGGCGTGCTGCTGCAGGAAGGGATCGGCGACACGATCCGCATCTCGCTGACGCCGGAACCGGGCGCGTCGCGCACGGGCGAGGTGATCGTCGGCCAGGAAATCCTGCAGACGATGGGCCTGCGCTCGTTCGCGCCGATGGTGATCGCGTGCCCGGGCTGCGGCCGTACGACGAGCACGCTGTTCCAGGAACTCGCGATGCAAATCCAGACCTACCTGCGCGAGCAGATGCCCGCGTGGCGCAAGGAGTATCCGGGCGTCGAGAAGATGAACGTCGCGGTGATGGGCTGCATCGTCAACGGCCCGGGCGAATCGAAGCACGCGAACATCGGCATCAGCCTGCCGGGTTCGGGCGAGAACCCGGCCGCGCCCGTCTTCATCGACGGCGAGAAGGTCAAGACGCTGCGCGGCGAGCGGATCGCCGAGGAATTCCAGCAGATCGTCAGCGACTACGTCGCACGCAATTACGGCCGCACCGAGGCCCTGAATTAATTCGTCCACACACACGATGACTGAACAGAAACGCAAGATCGAGAAGCTCGCCGGCGTCAAGGGCATGAACGACATCCTCCCGCAGGATGCCGGTCTTTGGGAGTTCTTCGAAGCCACGGTGAAATCGCTGCTGCGCGCCTACGGCTATCAGAACATCCGCACGCCGATCGTCGAACATACGCAGCTCTTCACGCGCGGCATCGGCGAAGTCACGGACATCGTCGAGAAGGAGATGTACAGCTTCACCGACGCGCTGAACGGCGAGAACCTGACGATGCGCCCGGAAAACACCGCGGCCGTCGTGCGTGCGTCGATCGAGCACAACATGCTGTACGACGGCCCGAAGCGCCTGTGGTACATCGGCCCGATGTTCCGCCACGAGCGCCCGCAGCGCGGCCGCTATCGCCAGTTCCACCAGGTCGGTGTCGAGGCGCTCGGTTTCGCGGGTCCCGATGCGGATGCCGAGATCATCATGATGTGCCAGCGCCTGTGGGACGACCTCGGCCTGACCGGCATCAAGCTCGAGATCAACTCGCTCGGCCTCGCTGAAGAGCGCGCCGCGCACCGCGTCGAACTGATCAAGTACCTCGAGCAGTTTGCCGACGTGCTCGACGAGGATGCGAAGCGCCGCCTGTATACGAACCCGCTGCGCGTGCTCGACACGAAGAATCCCGCGCTGCAGGAGATCGCGCAGAACGCGCCGAAGCTGATCGACTTCCTCGGCGACGAATCGCGTGCGCACTTCGACGGGCTGCAGCGCCTGCTGCTCGCGAACAACATTCCGTTCAAGATCAACCCGCGCCTCGTGCGTGGCCTCGACTATTACAACCTGACCGTGTTCGAGTGGGTGACCGACAAGCTCGGCGCGCAGGGCACGGTCGCGGCCGGCGGCCGCTACGATCCGCTGATCGAGCAGCTCGGCGGCAAGCCGACCGCCGCGTGTGGCTGGGCGATGGGCATCGAGCGTATCCTCGAATTGCTGAAGGAAGAGGATCTTGCGCCCGAGCAGGAAGGTGTCGACGTGTATGTCGTGCACCAGGGCGAGACCGCGCGCGAACAAGCGTTCATCGCTGCCGAGCGCCTGCGCGACACGGGCCTCGACGTGATCTTCCACTGCAGCGCCGACGGCGCGACGGCAAGCTTCAAGTCGCAGATGAAGCGGGCCGACGCAAGCGGCGCCGCGTTCGCGGTGATCTTCGGCGAAGAAGAGGTCGCGAACGGCACGGTGGGCGTGAAAGCGCTGCGCGGTGCGGGCGAAGAAGGGGAAAAGAACGTTCAGCAGACCGTACCGGTCGAAAGCTTGACCGAATTCCTAATCAATGCGATGGTTGCATCCGCCGAAGACGGCGACGACTGATCGCGCTGGCATCCGCTCGACAAGAAAAGCCTGAACAGGAAGGAAACGCTCGCCGATGAGTTATCACGACGAACAAGAATCGATTGAAAGTCTGAAGGCGTGGTGGGCCCGCTGGGGCAACCTCACCACGTGGATCGTGCTCGCAGCGCTCGTCGTCGCGGCCGGTTTCAACGGCTGGAACTACTGGCAGCGGCGTCAGGCTGCCGAGGCGTCCGGGCTGTACGAGCAGGTCCAGAAGGCCGCCGCCGCGAACGACAAGGCGACGATGGCTCGCGCGGCTGCCGACATGGAAGACAAGTTCAGCAGCACGCCGTATGCACAGATGACGGCGCTCTCCGCCGCGAAGGTGCTGTACGCGGCAGGCGACGCGGCAGGCGCGAAGGCGCAGCTGCAATGGGCCGTCGATCACGCCAAGGACGACGAGTACAAGCAGATCGCGAAGCTCCGTCTCGCATCGCTGCTGCTCGACGAGAAGGCGTACGACGCGGGCCTCACGCTGCTGTCGGGTACGCCGGTCGATGCATTCAAGGGCCTCGTGGCCGATCGCCGCGGCGATCTGCTTGCCGCGCAAGGCAAGACCGACGATGCGCGCGCCGCTTACAAGCTCGCGCTCGACGGCCTGTCGAAGGACGACCAGTCTGCACGCCAGCTCGTACAGTTCAAGCTGGACGCACTCGGCGGCTGAACCCCGGTCCCCTCAACCTCTTAACTCTGCTTCGCTAACCGATGAATTTGCTGAAACGTTACGCTGTGCCCGTCGCCTGCGCGGCGGCTGTCCTCGCATTGGCGGCCTGCTCGTCGTCGAAGGACGCGCGCCGCGTGCCGACGCCGCTCACCGAGTTCAAGCCCGTCATGGACGTGCAACAGGTCTGGAAGGCGAGCGTCGGCAAGGGCGGGCGCTACCTGTTCTCGCCGGTGGCCGTGGGCGACGCCGTCTATGCGGCGGGCGAAAACGGTTCGGTCGAGAAGATCGACGCGAAGACGGGCCAGACGATCTGGCGCTCGAAGGTCGACTCCGACCTGTCGGCCGGTGTCGGCAGCGACGGCAACCTGACCGCGGTCGGCGCGCTGAAGGGCGGCGTGTTCGTGCTGGGCCCGGACGGCAAGCAACTGTGGAAGACCAGCGTGCAGGGCGAGATCTTCTCGCCGCCGCTCGTCGGCAACGGCCTCGTGGTTGTCCGCACGATCGATGGCCAGGTGATCGCGTTCAACGCGCAGACGGGCGAGCAGAAGTGGAACTACCGCAACCGCGCGGTACCGCTGAACCTGCGCGTGTCGGCCGGCATGACGTTCGCGGGCGACGCGGCGGTGCTGGCGGGCTTCCCCGGCGGTGGCCTCGTCGCGATCAACCTGCAGTCGGGCGACCCGTTCTGGCAAACGCCCGTGTCGTTCCCGAAAGGGGTGACCGAGGTCGAGCGCATCAACGACGTCAGCGGCCCGCCGACACTCGTGGGCGCGGAAGCCTGCGCGGTGACGTTCCAGGGTCAGCTCGGCTGCTTCGATGCGAACTCGGGCCGCCCGCTGTGGGAAAAGGCGTTCTCGAGCCGCAGCGGTCTTGCGCAGGACGATTCGGTTGTCGCCGGCGGCGACGACTGGTCGGTCGTGACGGCGTACGACGCGGCCTCCGGCAACCAGCTCTGGCGCAACGACAAGCTGAAGAGCCGTGACGTCGGCGTGCCGTACCTGCTCGGGCATGCGGTCGTGATGGGCGATTACCAGGGCTTCGTGCATTTCCTGTCGCGCGAAGACGGCAGCTTCATCGCCCGGATGAAGACCGACGGCAGCGCGATCACGGCGGCACCGGTCCTCGCGGGCAATACGCTCGTCGTGCAGACGAAGGACGGCGGCCTGTACGGGTTCCGTCCGCGCTGACGAGCAGGAAACCTGCGCGGCCGTGGCGCGGCGGGCTTGTCCCGCGCGCCCGGGCCGGGCGATTTGAAGGCGGCCGGTGTTCCCGGCCGCTCGGTATTTGAAAGGCAGTTCGAGACGAAAGACGACGGCGCGCAACGTGCGCCCGGCGCGCGCATCCGGCGCTGCGCGAATTCGTGATATTTTCATTCAGCGCAGCCGCCCGCAGCAGCGGGCCTCCCGCTGCTGCGCTTCACCGTAGAAAACACAGATGAAACCGGTCATTGCCCTCGTTGGGCGCCCCAATGTGGGGAAATCCACGCTGTTCAACCGGCTCACGCGTTCGCGCGATGCGCTGGTCGCCGACTTGCCGGGCCTGACACGCGATCGCCATTACGGCGAGGGGCGGACGGGCGAGCGGCCGTACCTGGTCGTCGATACGGGCGGCTTCGAGCCCGTCGCGAAGGACGGCATCCTGCACGAGATGGCGCGCCAGACGCGCCAGGCCGTCGAGGAAGCCGACGTCGTCGTGTTCATTGTCGACGGCCGCAACGGACTCGCGCCGCAAGACAAGTCGATCGCCGACTACCTGCGCAAGACCGGCCGGCCGATCTTCCTGGTCGTCAACAAGGCCGAGGGGATGAAGTACACGTCGGTTGCGTCCGAGTTCTACGAACTCGGGCTCGGCGACCCGCGCGCGATCTCGGCCGCGCACGGCGACGGCGTGACCGACATGATCAACGAGGCGCTGGAGGTCGCGTACGCGGACCGTCCGGCGGAAGAGGACGAGAACGACCCGTCGCGCGGCATCAAGATCGCGATCGTCGGCCGTCCGAACGTCGGCAAGTCGACGCTCGTGAACGCGCTGATCGGCGAGGACCGCGTGATCGCGTTCGACATGCCGGGCACGACGCGCGATTCGATCTATGTCGACTTCGAGCGTAACGGCAAGAAATATACGTTGATCGACACGGCCGGCCTGCGGCGCCGCGGCAAGGTGTTCGAAGCGATCGAGAAGTTCTCGGTCGTGAAGACGCTGCAGTCGATCTCGGATGCGAACGTCGTCATTCTTCTGCTGGATGCGCAGCAGGACATCTCCGACCAGGACGCGCACATTGCCGGCTTCGTCGTCGAGCAGGGCCGCGCGCTCGTGATCGGCGTCAACAAGTGGGACGGGCTCGACGACCACGCGCGCGATCGTGCGAAAGCGGATTTGACCCGCAAGCTGAAATTCCTCGACTTCGCGAAATCGCACTTCATTTCGGCGACGAAGAAGACGGGCATCGGCACGCTGATGCGCTCGGTCGATGACGCGTACGCGGCGGCGATGGCGAAGCTGCCGACGCCGAAGCTCACGCGCGCGCTGATCGAGGCTGTCGAGTTCCAGCAGCCGCGCCGTCGCGGCCCGGTGCGTCCGAAGCTGCGCTACGCGCACCAGGGCGGCCAGAATCCGCCGATCATCGTCATCCACGGAAACGCGCTCGACGCGGTGACGGAAACGTACAAGCGCTACCTGGAAAACCGGTTCCGCGAAACTTTCTCACTGATCGGGACTCCATTGCGCATAGAGTTCCGTTCGTCGAACAACCCGTACGCGGACAAGGGCTGAAGCACGCCCCGCAAGGGATAGGCCGCAAGGCCTACGCCCCGGGCGGGGCAGGCAAAATCGGCTATAGTGTAGCGATTGGCGCCGGATCTCTTTTTCTTCGCCGCCAATCCAGATCAACCTGCAAAAAAAGATGGAGTACGCCATGAGCAACAAAGGGCAATTGTTACAAGACCCGTTTTTGAACGCACTGCGCAAAGAGCACGTTCCCGTTTCGATCTACCTCGTCAATGGCATCAAGCTCCAAGGGAACATTGAATCGTTCGACCAGTACGTCGTGTTGCTCCGTAATACAGTGACCCAGATGGTTTACAAGCACGCCATCTCGACGGTCGTGCCGGCGCGCCCGGTGAATTTCCACCCGGACGCGGAAGCTACGTCCTAACCTATCGCAGCGGCCGGCATCCGGTCGCCGCGAGCGACCGATGCCAGCCGCCTTATCTTGACACCTGATAATTTGATCAACGCAGCGCTCGTCGGCATCGATTTCGGCAAGACCGATTTCGAAGCCAGTCTCGAAGAACTCAGTCTTCTCGCCTCCAGCGCGGGGGCCCATCCCGCCGTCACCCTCACGGGTCGTCGCTCCAGTCCCGATGCCGCGATGTTCATCGGCAGCGGCAAAGCCGAAGAACTGCGGCTTGCCTGCGACGCGCACAACGCCGAACTCGTCATCTTCAACCACGCACTGGCGCCGGCCCAGCAACGCAATCTGGAGCGGGCACTTAACAGGCGTGTGATCGATCGCACGAGCCTCATCCTCGACATCTTCGCGCAGCGTGCCCGCAGCCACGAAGGCAAGCTGCAGGTCGAACTCGCGCAGCTTCAATACCTGTCGACGCGACTCATTCGCGCATGGACCCACCTCGAGCGGCAAAAGGGCGGTATTGGCCTGCGCGGTCCTGGCGAAACCCAGCTCGAAACCGACCGCCGGCTGATCGGCGAGCGGATCAAGATGCTGAAGTCGCGGCTCGACCGGCTGCGCCGGCAACACAGCACGCAACGCCGGCAGCGCGCGCGCAGCGGCACGATGTCGGTGTCGCTCGTCGGTTATACGAACGCGGGCAAGTCGACGCTGTTCAATGCGTTGACGAAGGCGCAGGCATATGCGGCCGACCAGCTGTTCGCGACGCTCGATACGACGTCACGGCGCGTGTACCTTGGCGACGAGGTCGGCCAGATCGTCGTGTCCGATACGGTCGGGTTCATCCGCGAACTGCCTCACCAGCTCGTCGCTGCATTCCGCGCGACCCTCGAGGAAACGATCCACGCGGATCTGCTGCTGCACGTGGTCGATGCGTCGAGTGCAGTGCGGCTCGAACAGATCGAGCAGGTCAACGGCGTGTTGCACGAGATCGGCGCGGACACGATCCGGCAGGTGCTGGTCTTCAACAAGATCGACGCCGTGCCTGAGCTGGCGGCCCGCGGCGACGCGGTTGAGCGGGACGAGTATGGTAATATTTCGCGCGTCTTTTTGAGCGCGCGCACCGGTCAGGGTCTTGACGCGTTGCGTGCCGCCATCGCCGAGATCGCCTCCGCGGAACACCTGTCCGGCGCGATGCCGCTCGACGGCGCGTCCGCTGAACCACACGAAGACCACACGATTTCCGAACACGGGCGCTAACCGGTCCCGGCCGGTACGCCGGCGTCTAATCTGGTGAACAAACTCTGGTGAACGAATACAACGAGCGGAGTACCTGGCGGCGGATGCGCGCCTTGCTGTCGATCAACGATCCCCGCTGGGGACGCGGCGAAGGCAATGGCAAAGACGGATCCCGCCCCCGTGCGAACGAATCGAAGCGCCCGCAAAGCGGCGACGGTGATGGTCCGCCCGATCTCGACGAGATGTGGCGCAACTTCAACCGGCGCCTGAGCGGCCTTTTCGGCGGCAAGGGCGGCAACGGCTTCCGTCCCGACAACGGGCGGGCCGCGCGGGTCGGCGTCGGCATCGTGATTGGCGTACTGGTCGCGGTCTATGCAGGCAGCGGGCTGTTCGTCGTGCAGGAAGGCCAGACCGGCGTCGTGCTGCAGCTCGGCAAGCTGTCGGGCACGGTCGGGCAGGGCGTGCACTGGCGCGCGCCGTATCCGTTCGCGTCGCACGAGATCGTCGATACGTCGCAGGTGCGCTCGATCGAGATCGGCCGCAACAACGTCGTGCGCCTCGCGAACGTGAAGGAAGCGGCGATGCTGACGCGCGATGCCGACATTGTCGACGTGCGCTTCATCGTCCAGTATCGGATCCGTTCCGCGACCGATTACCTGTTCCGCAGCGTCGATCCGGAGCGCAGCGTATCGCAGGCCGCACAGGCCGCGGTGCGCGCGATCGTCGGCACGCGCAGCGCGGCCGACGTGCTGAGCCAGGACCGCGACGCGCTGCGCGAGCAGCTTTCCGCCGCGATCCAGCGTGATCTCGACCGCTACCAGTCGGGGCTCGAGGTGACGGCCGTCACGATGCAAAGCGTCGCGGCGCCCGAACAGACGCAGGCCGCCTACGCCGAAGTCGCGAAGGCGCGCGACGAGCGCGAGGCCGCGAAGCGCGCCGCGCAGGCGTACGCAAACGACCTGCTGCCGAAGGCGCAGGGCGATGCCGCGAAGCTCGTCGACGAAGCGAAGGCGTATGCCGATCGCGTGGTCACGGAAGCCGACGGCGATGCCGACCGCTTCAAGCAGGTCTACGCGCAATACTCGAAGGCGCCTGCAGTGATTCGCGAGCGGATGTACCTCGAGACGATGCAGGAAATCTATTCGAACGCGACGAAGGTGTTCGTCGGCAACAAGGGCGGCAACAGCGTCGTGTATCTGCCGCTCGACAAGCTCGTCGAGCAGGGGCGGCAAAACGCCGCGGCATCCACCGGCGCATCCGCGCCCGATGCGGCGTCGGCACCGGCGGCCGTCGCGCCGGCAGCCGCCGCATCCGCCAGCGCGGCACCGGCCGCCGCGGCGTCGGGCAGTGACGTGCTGCGATCGCGCGAAGCGTTTCGCAGCCGGTCGCGCGAAGACGATCTGAAGTAACGGGAGCGCAGAACATGAACCGAATCATTGCGCTCGTCGTCGCAATCGTGATCGTTGCCTTTGCGGCGTCCTCGACGGTCCTCACCGTCGATCCGCGCCATGCGGCCGTGCTGTCGGGCCGCGACGGCGCGCAGCCCGAACTCGCGGGCCCCGGCATCCATTTCAAACTGCCGCCGCCGCTGCAGACGGCCACGCTGATCGATACGCGCTTGCAATCGCTCGAGTCGTCCGACCCGCTGCAACTGGCCACGGAAGACAAGCACGACCTGCTCGTCGCGTATGCGGTGAAATACCGGATCAGCGATCCGATGAAGTATTTCACCGCGACGGGCGGCGATCCGGCGGCGGCCACCGACCGCCTGGCTGGCGTGTTGAAGAGCGCACTCGGTGACGCGTTCGGCAAGCACGCGCTCGACGACGCGCTCGGCGGCCAGCGCGCGATCGCCGATGCGGCCCGCGACGCGGCGAAGGAGAAGGCATCCGGTTTCGGCGTCGACGTGGTCGACGTTCAGTTGACGCGCGTGGACCTGCCGGCTGCGCAGACGGACGCGGTCTATCAGCGGATGATCGGCGCGCTGCGCGATCAGGCGGCGCAGGTGCGTGCGGAAGGCGCGGCCGACGTCGAGCAGATCAAGGCCGATGCCGAACGCGAACAGCAGGCTGTGCTCGCGAACGCGTACAAGTCCGCGCAGACGATCAAGGGCGAGGGTGACGCGAAGGCCGCGTCGATTGCCGCCGATGCGTTCGGCCGCGATCCGCAGTTCTATCAGTTCTACGCGAGCCTGCAGGCCTACCGGAATACGTTCAAGCGCAACGACATCATCGTCGTCGATCCCGACAGCGAGTTCTTCCGCTTCATGCGCAGCCCGACGGGCGGTGCCGCACCGGCGGCGCCTGCTCCCCGCAAACATTGACCTTGGGGCGCCGCGTCGAGCGGCGCCGTCGCTCGCATGGACCTGGCTGGCTCGTTGTTGCTCGCAGTAGCGCTGATGCTGATTATCGAGGGGGCGTTCCCTTTCGTGTTTCCCGTCGCCTGGCGCGACACGTTTCGTAGAATAGCTGAGCGGCCGCCGCATCATATCCGGATCGGCGGGCTGATCGTGATGGCGCTCGGGCTCGTGCTGCTGCTGCTCGCCACCTGATCCGGACGGCGCATCCGCCGTTCGTCCCGCCCGATTCCGAATTTCCGATTCATCTCGCGGCGCGCGTGTCGCGCGCTGTTTCCCGTCGTAGGACCGTACCGATGTCGACCTGGTTACTTCCCGAGAATATCGCCGACGTACTGCCGTCGGAAGCGCGCAAGATCGAGGAGCTGCGTCGCAGGCTGCTCGACCGCTTCCGTTCGTACGGCTACGAAATGGTGATGCCGCCGCTGCTCGAGTATCTCGAGTCGCTGCTGACGAGCGGCGGCGCCGATCTGCGCCTGCGCACCTTCAAGCTGGTCGACCAGCTGTCGGGTCGCACGCTCGGCCTGCGTGCCGACATCACGCCGCAGGTCGCGCGGATCGACGCGCACCTGTTGAACCGCCAGGGCGTGACGCGTCTCTGCTATGCGGGCCACGTGATGCATACGCGCCCGCGCGGCCTGCACGCGACGCGCGAGCAGATCCAGATTGGCGCCGAAATCTACGGGCATGCCGGACTGGAAGCCGATCTCGAGATCCAGCAGCTGATGCTCGACGCGCTGCACCTCGCGGGCCTGTCGCGCATCCGTCTCGACCTCGGCCATGCAGGCGTGCTCGCGGCGCTGCTCGCGCGCGACGCGCAGGCCGCCGAGCGCGGTGAGTCGCTGTACGACGCGCTGTCGGGCAAGGACGTGCCGCTCCTGAACGAACTGACCGACGATCTCGGCGCCGATACGCGCGCCGCGCTGCGCGCACTGCCGCACCTTTACGGCGACGCGAGCGTACTGGCCGAGGCGCGTGCGCGGTTGCCGGTGCTGCCGGAAATTACGCAGGCGCTCGACGATCTGGCGCAGCTCGCCGCACAGGCAAAGGGCGTGGAAGTGGCAATCGACCTGGCCGACCTGCGCGGTTACGCGTATCACAGCGGCGCGATGTTCAGCGCCTACATCGACGGCGTGCCGAACGCGATCGCGCGCGGCGGCCGTTACGACCACGTCGGCCAGGCGTATGGCCGTGCGCGACCGGCAACGGGTTTCTCGCTCGACCTGCGCGAGCTTGCACGGATTTCGCCGATCGAGGCGCGCGGCACCGCGATTCTCGCGCCGTGGGTGCAGGACGACGCGCTGCGCGCGGCCGTCGCGGCGCTGCGTGATGCGGGCGAGGTCGTGATCCAGGCGCTGCCGGGCCACGACCACGTGCTCGACGAGTTCGCATGCGATCGTTCGCTCGTCGAGCGCGATGGCGCATGGGTGGTCGAACCCCGTTAAACAGGCGTTCGCGGGCCGTGCTTCGGCGTGCATATCGTTGAAGCGAAACGGAAAAATTCGGAATCGCCCGCGAACATAGGTAGAATACGTTTTTAACCAGCTAACGAATCAACATGTCTGCCAGCGCAGTGAACGTGACTCCCGGGCGCAATGTCGTCGTCGTGGGAACTCAATGGGGTGATGAAGGCAAGGGCAAGATCGTCGACTGGCTGACGGACCACGCTCAGGGCGTCGTGCGTTTCCAGGGCGGCCACAACGCCGGCCACACCCTCATCATCGGCGGCAAGAAAACGATCTTGCGCCTCATTCCGTCGGGCATCATGCGTGAAGGCGTCGCCTGCTACATCGGCAACGGCGTCGTCCTGTCCCCCGAGGCACTGTTCAAGGAAATCGGCGAGCTCGAAGAAGCCGGCGTGAACGTGCGCGACCGTCTGTTCATTTCCGAAGCCACGACGCTGATCCTGCCGTACCACATCGCGATCGACCAGGCGCGCGAAGCGCGCAAGGGCGCGGGCAAGATCGGCACGACGGGCCGCGGCATCGGCCCCGCGTACGAAGACAAGGTCGGCCGCCGCGCACTGCGCGTGCAGGACCTGTTCGACGCGAAGACTTTCGCCGACCGCCTGCGCGAAAACCTCGATTTCCACAACTTCGTGCTGACCCAGTACCTGGGTGGCGCGGCCGTCGACTTCCAGGCCACGCTCGACACGATGCTCGGTTATGCCGATCGCCTGAAGCCGATGGTGGCCGATGTGTCGCGCCGCCTGTACGACGCGAACAACGCAGGCCAGAACCTGCTGTTCGAAGGCGCGCAAGGCACGCTGCTCGACATCGACCACGGCACCTATCCGTTCGTCACGTCGAGCAACTGCGTCGCGGGTGCGGCGTCGGCTGGCGCGGGCGTGGGTCCGCAGAAGCTCAACTACATCCTCGGCATCACGAAGGCGTATTGCACGCGCGTCGGCTCGGGTCCGTTCCCGAGCGAACTGTACGATGCGGACAACCCGCAGCGCCAGGACCAGGTCGGCGTCACGCTCGCGAACGTCGGCAAGGAATTCGGTTCGGTCACCGGCCGTCCGCGCCGCACGGGCTGGCTCGATGCAGCCGCGCTGCGCCGCTCGATCCAGATCAACGGCGTGTCGGGCCTGTGCATGACGAAGCTCGACGTGCTCGACGGCCTCGACGAGGTCAAGCTGTGCGTCGGCTACAAGATCGACGGCAAGGATGCCGACATCCTGCCGCGCGGCGCAGCCGACGTGGCCCGTTGCGAACCCGTGTACGAGACGTTCGCCGGCTGGAAGGAAAGCACGGTGGGCATCAAGACGTGGGACGCACTGCCGGCGAACGCGCAGGCCTACCTGACCCGTGTCCAGGAAGTGGCCGGCGTGCCGGTCGACATGGTGTCGACGGGCCCGGACCGCGACGAAACGATCCTGCTCCGCCATCCGTTCAAGGTGTAACCCCAGATGACGCAGCAAATTTCGATGACGGCGGCAGACTTGATGACCGATCCGCGCAACGACGACAAGAATCTGTGGGTGGGCTGGGACGAGTATCACCGTCTGATCGAGCTCCTCGCGCTCCAGGTGCATGCATCGGGCTGGAAGTTCGACCAGATCCTGTGCCTCGCGCGCGGCGGCCTGCGCGTCGGCGATCAACTGTCGCGCATTTATGACGTGCCGCTCGCGATCCTCGCGACGAGTTCGTACCGCGAGGCGGCCGGCACCGAGCAGGGCGACCTCGACATCGCGCAGTACATCACGATGACGCGCGGCAACCTCGCGGGCAACGTGCTGCTGGTCGACGATCTCGTCGATTCGGGCGTCACGCTCGCGCGCGTGCAGGAGCACCTGAAGGAACGTTATCCGGCCGTGACGGCCGTGCGTTCGGCCGTGCTCTGGTACAAGGGTTGCTCGAAGGTCAAGCCCGACTATCACACGCAGTTCCTGCCGACGAATCCGTGGATTCATCAGCCGTTCGAGGAATGGGACACGGTTCGTCCGCACAACCTCGAGGCGTGGATCAAACGCGGTCGCGCGCAGCGCGACGGTTCGGGCGCGTAAGCGGCCGGCCGATTGAAGGAAAGCCTTGTACGGCGCCGCTTGCGGCGCCGTTTTTCATTGGGGCGCCGGGTGCGCCGCGCCGCGGGCTCTGCATATCCGGTAGGCAGACGGCGCAGCCCCGGCTATGATGGCAGCCCTGCCACAGCTCGCGCCGGATTGCATGCGCGGCGTGGATCACGTGGCTCCACGGCAACAGAGCAGGGCGGCGTTTCACGGGGGCGCGAGTAGAATAGCGCTCGTTTTGTCCGACCCGGACCCGATTATTACGCTTCATATGAACGACACGATCCACGCGACCGACGCAGCACACGCGCCGCATTCGACGCAACAACACTCGATGCGGGCGCTAGCGATAGCAGCCATCGGCGTCGTGTTCGGCGACATCGGCACCAGCCCGCTGTATTCGCTCAAGGAGGCGTTCAGCCCCGCACACGGCATTCCGCTCACCGAAAGTTCGATTCTCGGCGTGATCTCGCTGCTGTTCTGGGCAATCATCCTGGTGGTCGGCATCAAGTACCTGCTGTTCGTGATGCGGGCTGACAACAACGGCGAAGGCGGCGTGCTCGCGCTGATGGCGCTGTCGCTGCGGCCGCTCGACTCGAAGACCCGCGTCGCGGGTGCGCTGATGGCGCTGGGGATATTCGGCGCGTGCATGTTCTACGGGGACGCGGTGATCACGCCGGCGATCTCGGTCATGTCGGCGGTCGAAGGCCTCGAAATCGCGACGCCGCACCTGTCCCACCTCGTGCTGCCGATCACGATCGTGATCCTGATCGCGCTGTTCTGGATCCAGCGTCACGGCACCGCACTGGTCGGCAAGCTGTTCGGCCCGATCATGGTGCTGTGGTTCATCGTGATCGCGGCGCTCGGCGTGTACCACATCGTGCGCGTGCCGGGCATCATCGCCGCAATCAACCCGTACTACGCGGCGTCGTTCATGGCCGATCACCTGCTGCAGGCCTACGTCGTGCTCGGTTCGGTCGTGCTGGTACTGACCGGCGCGGAAGCGCTCTACGCGGACATGGGCCACTTCGGCGCCAAGCCGATCCGCCTCGCCGCATACGGGCTCGTGATGCCGTCGCTCGTGCTGAACTACTTCGGCCAGGGCGCGCTGCTGATCCAGAACCCGAAGGCAATCGAAAACCCGTTCTTCCTGCTGGCGCCCGAATGGGGGCTGCTGCCGCTCGTCGTGCTGTCGACCGTCGCGACCGTGATCGCGTCGCAGGCCGTGATCTCGGGGGCGTATTCGCTGACGTCGCAGGCGATCCAGCTCGGTTACGTGCCGCGCATGAAGGTGCTGCATACGTCCGAACTCGCGATCGGCCAGATCTACGTGCCGGTCGTGAACTGGCTGCTGCTGTTCGTGATCCTCTGCATCGTGGTCGGCTTCAAGAGCTCCGACAACCTCGCGGCTGCGTACGGCATCGCGGTGACGGCGACGATGGTGATCACGACCGTGCTCGCGGCCGTCGTGATGGTGAAGGTGTGGAACTGGAACCGCCTGCTGGTCGGTGCGATCATCGCCGTGTTCCTCGTGGTCGATCTCGGTTTCTTCGGCGCGAACCTGCTGAAGGTCGCGCAGGGCGGCTGGCTGCCGCTCGGCATCGGCGCGCTGCTGTTCTTCCTGCTGATGACCTGGTACAAGGGGCGCCACATCGTCAAGGAGCGCACCGCGGCCGACGGCATTCCGCTCGAGCCGTTCCTGCAGGGGCTGCTCGCGCATCCGCCGCATCGCGTGTCGGGTACCGCGATCTACCTGACCGGCAACGACAAGCTCGTGCCCGTCAGCCTGCTGCACAACCTGAAGCACAACAAGGTGCTGCACGAGCGGACCATTTTCCTGACGTTCGTCACGCGCGACATTCCTTACGTGCGCGACGACAAGCGCCTGAGCGCGCGTGATGCGGGCGGCGGGCTGTACATCGTCACGGCCGAGTACGGCTTCAACGAGACACCGGACGTGAAGGCCGTGCTCGAGGAATTCGGCCGTACGCACGACATGATGTTCGAGCTGATGGACACGTCGTTCTTCCTCGCACGTGAAACGGTCGTGCCGACGCATCTGCCGGGGATGTCGATCTGGCGCGAGCGCGTGTTCGCGTGGATGCACCAGAATGCCGCGAAGCCGACCGACTTCTTCTCGATTCCGGCCAACCGCGTCGTCGAGCTCGGCACGAAGATCGAGATCTGACCGGGTGCGGCGCGCGGGCCGTCTGGCCGCGCGCCGCGCTTGTCGACCGCTCGAACCGGCCGCGATCGTTCGCATCGCCGGCCGCAACCGCGAACGCAGCCGCACGGCGCCGCGTATTCCGCACTAGCCAATCGGATCCGGTAGCCGACCGCGTGTCCGCCGCCGCAATGAAAAAGCCCGCCTTTCGGCGGGCTTTTCGTGCGTCGACGGTTTTCGCGTGCTCAGCGCTTCAGCTTCGCGAATGCCGCGGCCATCGCGCCGGCCGGTTCCGGCTCGCGCGAGCGCGGCGGGCGTGCGGCGCCGCGTCCGGCATTGCCGCGATCCTGGCTGCCGCCGCGCGACGACATGCCGGGCGCTGCCGCGTCGTCGTCGAGGCGCATCGTCAGCGCAATGCGCTGGCGCTTCACGTCGACGTCGATCACCTTGACCTTGACGACCTGACCGGCCTTCACGACTTCGTGCGGGTCCTTGATGAACTTCGTCGACATCGCCGACACGTGGACGAGGCCGTCCTGGTGGACGCCGATATCCACGAACGCGCCAAATGCGGCAACGTTCGTCACGACCCCTTCGAGCGTCATGCCCGGCACGAGATCCGACACTTTCTCGACGCCTTCGCGGAACGTCGCGGTCTTGAATTCCGGACGCGGATCGCGGCCGGGCTTCTCCAGTTCCGACAGGATGTCGCGTACGGTCGGCAGGCCGAAACGTTCGTCGACAAATTCCGTCGGGGACAGGCCCGACAGCGCGTCACGGTTGCCGAGCACGTCGTCGATGCGCTTGTTGATCTTCGCGAGCATCCGTTCGACGACCGGATAGGCTTCCGGGTGCACCGACGAGCGGTCGAGCGGATTCTCGCCGCCGTTGATGCGCAGGAAGCCGGCGGCCTGTTCGAACGTCTTGTCGCCGAGGCGCGGCACCTTGCGCAGGTGTTCGCGCGACGGGAACGGGCCGTTTGCATCGCGATAATCCACGATGTTGCGCGCCAGCGTCGCGTTCAGGCCAGACACGCGCGCGAGCAGCGGGGCCGATGCCGTGTTCGCGTCGACACCGACCGCGTTCACGCAATCCTCGACGACCGCGTCGAGCGAGCGGGCGAGTTCGCGCTGGTTCACGTCGTGCTGGTACTGGCCGACGCCGATCGCCTTCGGCTCGATCTTCACGAGTTCGGCGAGCGGGTCCTGCAGGCGGCGCGCGATCGACACGGCGCCGCGCAGCGACACGTCCATTTCGGGGAATTCCTTCGCCGCGAGTTCGGACGCCGAGTAGACCGACGCACCGGCTTCCGACACGACGATCTTCTGCAGGCGCAGCTCCGGGTGTTTCGCGATCAGTTCGCTCGCGAGCTTGTCGGTTTCGCGCGACGCGGTGCCGTTGCCGATGCTGATCAGTTCGGCCTGCGTCTGCGCGGCGATGCGCGCGAGCTTCGCGATCGAGCCGTCCCAGTCGCGGCGCGGCTCGTGCGGGTAGATCGTGTCGGTCGCGAGCACCTTGCCGGTGCGGTCGACGACCGCGACCTTCACGCCCGTACGCAGGCCGGGGTCGAGACCGATCACGGCCTTCGGGCCGGCCGGTGCCGCGAGCAGCAGGTCGTTCAGGTTGCGCGCGAACACGCGGATCGCTTCGGCTTCAGCCGTTTCGCGCAATTGCGTGAGCAGTTCGTTCTCGATATGCGGCTGCACCTTCACGCGCCAGCACCAGCGGCACACGTCCGACAGCCATTTGTCGGCCGGGCGATTCTGGTTCGCGATGCCGAAATGGCGCGCGATCATCGCCTCGCCGGGATGCGGCACCTGTGCGTCGAGCTCTTCGCCGAGGCCGAGCTTGACCGTCAGCACGCCCGCGTTGCGCGCGCGGAACAGCGCGAGCGCGCGGTGCGACGGCACGGTCTTGATCGTTTCCGCGTAGTCGTAATAGTCGCGGAATTTCTCGCCTTCCTCGTTTTCCTTGCCCTCGACGACGGCCGACGACACGACGCCCTGGTTGTGCAGGTAGTCGCGCAGCTTGCCGAGCAGTTCGGCCGTTTCGCCGAACTGTTCGGACAGGATGTCGCGCGCGCCGTCGAGCGCGGCCTTCACGTCGGCGACGCCCTTGTCGGCGTCGACATACGCGGCCGCCTCAGCTTGCGGGTCGAGCAGCGGATTCGCGAGCAGCGCCTGCGCGAGCGGCTCGAGGCCGGCTTCGCGGGCGATCTGTGCGCGCGTGCGACGCTTCGGCTTGTACGGCAGATAAAGGTCTTCGAGCACCTGCTTGCTGTCGGCCGCGTCGATCGCGGCACGCAGTTCGTCGGTCAGCTTGCCCTGTTCGTCGATGCTCGACAGGATCGTCGCGCGGCGATCCTCGAGCTCGCGCAGATACAGGAGGCGTTCCTCGAGCTGGCGCAACTGCGTGTCGTCCAGGTTGCCGGTCACTTCCTTGCGGTACCGGGCAATGAACGGAACGGTCGAGCCTTCGTCGAGAAGTTGCACGGCCGCCGCGACCTGGCGCGGCTGGACGGACAGTTCGGTGGCGATGCGCTGTACGATCTTGAGTGCTACGGTTTCCGTCATGTCGTGGATGATCTGCCTGCTGAAATCGCGGCGCGGGCCGACAGGCCCGGAGCGGCGGGCTGCGTGGCGGGCCCGACGGGCCTGAGGCCGCGGGTGAGTGAAGCGGGGCATTTTGCCATAAATGGCGGAGGCTCCAGCCGGGGGTGATAGAATTTGACACATGTCCCGCAGCTTTCCTACGACGTTGCCAACTTCCCGCATTTCTCTCGTCGCGCTCGGCGCAGCGCTCGCCGCGGCTTTGTCTGCCGGGCCTTCCTGCGTGTTCGCGCAGGCCTCGGGCGCAACCGCGCCGGACGCCGTCGCGGCCGCGCCTGCCGCAGCCTCCGCCGTACCGGATTTCGACGCCCGTCAAAAAGTGCTCAATCAACGCACCGCGGAAAACGATTATCGTTATGCGGTGGCCGAGCACGATTGCTACAGCAAATTCTTCGTCAATCACTGCCTCGGCAAGGCACGCGACCAGATGCGCGACGAGCGGGCGGGCATCCGCCAGGAGCAACTCGCGCTCAACGACGAGCAGCGCGCGGTGCGCGCGCAGCAGCGCGACCAGCAACAGGCGCTGAAGCAGGCACAGAACGCGGCGGAAGCACCGCAGCGCGCGGCGACCGACGCGGCGAACGCGGCTGCGTTCCGCGACAAGCAGGAGCAAAATGCGCTGAAGCAGGCGCAGCGCGGCGCGGAAGGGCCGCAGCGCGCGGCGAGCAAGCAGGCGTACGACCAGAAACAGGCCGACTTCCAGCACAAGCTCGACCAGGCGCACCAGCAGGCTGCGCAGAAGGCGCAGGAGCGGGCGGACAACGCCGCGCGCTACGAGCAGAAGCAGAAGGAAGCCGTGCAGCACAAGGCCGACGTCGAGCGGCGTCAGCAGGAAGCGGCCGAGAAGGCCAAGCAGCAGCAACAGCAGGGGCAGTAACGTGTTGGATTGATCCGGAATCAGTCTCAAGCGCGCCGGCACGCCAGCCGGTGCGCTGCTTCGATGAGGAGGCAAATATGCAAAACCGTCACACGGAACAGCAGCAGGAATTGCACAACCGTTTGGCTGCATTGCAGGAGCAGCACCAGCAGCTCGCTCGGGAGATCGAGCTGAAGGAAGGACACTCCGACATCGACGACATCACGCTGCACCGGCTGAAGAAGGAAAAGCTGGCGGCCAAAGACAAGATCATTTTGCTGCAATCGCAGCTGGAACCGGATAAGCGCGCCTGAGCGCGGCCTGGCAAGCGCCGGCGCCGCACGGGCGCTGGACACACAGGAACGCTTGCCTTGAATTCTCCGCTTGAAGCCACCCCCGATGCCCGGCGTGACACATCGTCCGCCGGGCGCGTTCGTGCGCCCGAAGGCACTTTCGAACTGAGTCGCAAGCGCGTCGACGAACTCGACACGATCTTCGGCGAAGGCGGGTTGCTGGCACGCGCGCTCGACGGCTATCGGCCGCGTACGTCGCAGATCGAGATGGCGCGTGCGGTTGCGTCCGCGATGGAAGCGTCCGCGCGCCGGATGCCCGAGCCCGAGATCTTCGAAACCCGCAAGCGGTCGGCGCGCCGCCTCGGCGACGGCGACAAGACGGCAGAGCCGGGCGCGGACGCCGCGGCGGCGGCCGAGCCCGACAGCGACTCGGGCGACAACACGCTGATCGTCGAAGCCGGTACGGGTACCGGCAAGACCTATGCGTATCTCGTGCCCGCGATGCTGTGGGGCGGCAAGGTGATCGTGTCGACCGGCACGAAGCACCTGCAGGACCAGTTGTTCCAGCGCGATATCCCGACCGTGCGCAACGCACTCGCGGTGCCGGTGACGGTCGCGATGCTCAAGGGGCGCGCAAACTACCTGTGCCACTACTACCTGCAACGCACGGCCGATAACGGCCGCCTGCCGTCGCGGCAGGACACGGCCTATCTGCAGGAAATCGTCCGCTTCGCGAAGATCACGAAGAGCGGCGACAAGGCCGAACTCGCGAGCGTGCCGGAAACGGCGCCCGTGTGGTCGATGGTCACGTCGACGCGCGACAACTGCCTCGGCCAGGAGTGCCCGCACTACAAGGAATGCTTTGTGATGCAGGCGCGGCGCGAGGCGCAGCAGGCCGACGTCGTCGTCGTCAACCACCACCTGTTCTTCGCGGACATCATGCTGCGCGACACCGGGATGGCCGAGTTGCTGCCGAACGCGAACACGGTCATCTTCGACGAAGCGCACCAGTTGCCCGAGACGGCGACGCTGTTCTTCGGCGAGACGCTGTCGACGACGCAGATTCTCGAGCTCGCACGCGACACGGTGGCCGAAGGCCTGAGCCACGCTCGCGACGCGGTCGAGTGGGTGAAGCTCGGCGGCGATCTCGAACGCGCGGCGCGCGACTTGCGCCTTGCATTCGCGAACGACCAGATCGTACGCATGTCGCTCGCCCAGCTTGGCGACGATCACCCGATGTTCGGTGCGCTCGACGCGCTCGACGCCGCGCTCGACGCGCTCGCGTCGGCGCTCGCCAGCCAGGCCGAGCGGGCGGAATCGCTCGGTGCGTGCCTGCGGCGCGCACGCGAGCTGCAGGACCTGCTGGCCGGCTGGGTCGCCCCCGGTGCGGCCGAGGAAGCCGCGAAGGCCGATGCGGCGGCGGCCGGCGACAAGGCGGCATCCGACGGCGATCCGAACGAGAAGGTGCGCTGGGTCGAAGTGTTCGCGCATACCGTCCAGCTGCACGAAACGCCCCTGTCGGTCGCGCCGATCTTCGCAAAGCAGCGCGCGGGCGTGCCGCGTGCGTGGGTGTTCACGTCGGCCACGTTGTCGGTGCGCGGCGATTTCACGCACTACGCGGCGCAGATGGGCCTGAGCTCGCGTCGCTCGATGACGCTCGCGAGCCCGTTCGACTACCAGACGCAGGGGCTGCTGTACGTGCCGCGCAACCTGCCGCAACCGTCTTCGCCGGCGTTTACCGATGCCGTATTCGATGCCGCGCTGCCGGCGATCGAGGCGTCCGGCGGCGGCGTGTTCATGCTGTGCACGACGCTGCGCGCGGTCGACCGGATCGCATCGAAGCTGCGCGACGTGATCGAGTCGCGCGGCTGGAACACACCGCTGCTCGTGCAGGGCGATGCGAGCCGCACCGAGTTGCTCGACCGCTTCCGCGCGTACGGCAACGCGATCCTGGTCGGCAGCCAGAGCTTCTGGGAAGGCGTCGACGTGCGCGGCGACGCGTTGTCGCTCGTCGTGATCGACAAGCTGCCGTTCGCACCGCCGGACGATCCGGTGCTGGCCGCGCGGCTCGACGCGCTGACGAAGAAGGGGCTGAGCCCGTTCGCCGTGCACCAGTTGCCGCAGGCCGTGATTACGCTGAAGCAGGGCGCGGGCCGACTGATTCGCGCGGAGACGGATCGCGGCGTGCTGATGATCTGCGACACGCGGCTCGTCGACAAGCCCTACGGGCGCCGGATCTGGCAGAGCCTGCCGCCGTTCAAGCGGACCCGCGAGATCGCGGTCGTCCAGGATTTCTTCGACGAGCAACGCTCGGACAAGCGCACGTGACGGCGCGCGCGGCGATTGCCGCGCGGGCTTACCTGCGCCGCATGAATGCGGCGCCAATAAAAAACCCGGCTCGATGGCCGGGTTTTTTGTGTGTGCAACGGGCGTTGCGTCGCGCGTTCGTCAGAACTGCCACCACGACTTCTTCGCGCCGGGGCGCGAGTGGCCCGTGACGTACGGGCTGTCGGGGAACGTACCCGCGAGCACGCGCTTCGTGTCCTCGGCGAGTTGCGGTTGGTCCAGCTTGCCGTACGACAGGATCATGATGTGCAGCGCGTCCTCGATCGCGGGCGCGCCCTTGTAATCCTTGATCGCGAGCTGCGCGCGGTTGATTGCCGCGACGTAGGCGCCGCGCCGGTAGTAGTAGTCGGCCGCGTGCACTTCGTGCGACGCGAGCGCGTTGACGATGTAGCGCATCCGTGCCGCGGCGTCGGGCGCGTACTTGCTCTTCGGGAAGCGGTCGACGACGACCTTGAACGCATCGTACGATTCGCGCAGTGCCTGCGGATCGCGCTCGCTCATGTCCTGGCCGGAGAAGCGGCCGAACAGGCCGAGATCGTCGTTGAAGTGGATCATCCCCTTCAGGTAGTACGCGTACGGGATATCCGGATGATCGGGGTGAAGCTGGATGAATCGGTCGACGGCCTGGTCAGCGGCTGCCGCTTCGTTGTCCTTCCAGTTGCAGTATGCAACGTTGATCTGCGCCTGTTGCGCGAAATGACCGAACGGATCGCGACCTTGCAGCGATTCGAAATATTTCGCGCACTTGCCCCAGTCGCCGCCGGACAGTGCGTCCTGGGCCTCTGAGTATAATTTGTTATTCGACCAGGTAGCCGTCTCGTCCTGCTTCTGCGGCAAGCCGTGGCAGCCGGCGATGAGGGCCGCGGCCGCTACCGCCGCAGCCCGGGCGGCGGCGGTTCTGGCCGTGCGTTTGGTCGAATTCATCATGCTCGCATGTCCTAGCTTCAAGTCTCGGTGACCCAGTCTAAATGACCCGTTCAAGTTCGCAGAATGCCCAGCCGGGCACACCAAATCGCGAAGATTATAGCCCAAGCGATCGGCCCGCCGACGCTGCCTCGGGGGATTCCCTCGATGACGATCTGATTGGCGACGCATTGCAACCGCCCGTTGTGCCGTCCGCGGCCGTCGATGACGCGCCGCGCGTCGTCGAAGTGCCGTCGTCGCTCGCGGGTGAACGCCTCGACAAGGCGCTCGCCCAACTGTTCCCCGAATTCTCGCGCAGCCGCCTGCAGAGCTGGATCGAGGCGCAGCGCGTGCTCGTCAACGGCGCGCCCGCGAAGATCCGCCAGCCGGTGCCGCTCGGCGCGACGATCGAGCTCGTGCCCGATCTGCTTCCCGAGCAGCTCGCGTTCACGCCGGAGCCCGTGCCGCTCGACGTCATCTACGAGGACGACGCGCTCGTCGTCATCAACAAGCCGGCCGGCCTCGTCGTACACCCGGCTGCCGGCAACTGGAGCGGCACGATCCTCAACGGGCTGCTGCATCGCTACGGCGACGCGGCGGCCGGCCTGCCGCGTGCGGGGATCGTCCACCGGCTCGACAAGGAAACGTCCGGCCTGATGGTGGTGGCGCGCACGCTGGCCGCGCAGACGGACCTCGTGCGCCAGCTGCAGGCCCGTACGGTGAAGCGCCGCTATTTCGCGCTCGTGTGGGGCACGATGCCCGAGGAAGGCACGATCGACGCGCCAATCGGCCGCGATCCGCGCGAGCGTACGCGCATGGCCGTCGTGACGGGCGCGTCGGGCAAGCCCGCGCGCACCCATTTCCGTACGGTTGACACATGCGTGTGGCAACGTCAGCCGGTTTCGGCGATCCAGTGCGACCTCGAAACCGGTCGCACGCACCAGATCCGCGTGCACTGCTCGCACGCCGGCCATCCGCTGCTCGGCGATCCCGTCTACGGGCGCGCGCGCGGCAAGCGCTCGGTCACGCCGCTGCCGGACGGATTCGCGCGGCAGGCACTGCATGCCTGGCGGCTCGGCCTCGTGCATCCGGTGACGGGCAAGATGGTGCAATGGCGCTGCCCGTTGCCCGACGACATGAACGCGCTCGTCGCGGCGCTCGGCTTCGGGCAGGGTGAAGAGGAATTCGACGACGATGACGGTGTCTACGACGATGACGATTTCGGCGGCGAATATCACGACGATGAGCCGTACCTGGACGATGAGGAGGAGTGAGTGCCGATGACGAACCTGGCGCCGTTGACGTGGCAGGACTGCGTGCAGCCCGACTGGCAGGTGTCGCCGCGCGTGCGCGCGCTGATCACGACGCGCGACGGTGGTGTGAGCGAAGGCCCGTACGGGCGCTGGCAGGATGGTGCCGCGTTGCCGGGCGGGATGAACCTCGGCCTGCATACCGGTGACGATCCGGCCCATGTCGCCGGGAATCGCGCACGCTTGCTCGCACTGGCGGGCCAGACGAGCGCGGCATGGCTCGAGCAGGTTCACGGCGCGCAGATCGTGCGTGCCGACGAGGTGATCGCGGCGGCGCCGGCTGCCGCGGCGCCGGTGCAGGCCGACGCGAGCGTCACGGACCGGGCGGGCGCCGTCTGCGTCGTGATGGTGGCCGACTGCCTGCCCGTGCTGTTGTGCGACGCGCAGGGCCGGGCGGTGGGGGCCGCGCATGCGGGCTGGCGCGGGCTCGCGGCCGGCATCGTCGAGCAGACCGCGACGCGCGTCGCGGCGCTCGCGGGCGGCGCGACGGACGCGCTTCATGCGTACCTCGGGCCGGCGATCGGCCCGCAGGCGTTCGAGGTCGGTGCCGACGTGCGCGACGCGTTTCTCGACACGGCCCCGCAGTCGGAGCATGATGAAACCCGCCATGCGTTCGTCGCGATCGACGGCGCGCCCGGCAAGTTTCTCGCCGATCTCTATGCACTCGCGCGACTGCGTCTCGCACGCGCGGGCGTGGCGCACGTAAGCGGCGGGACAGCTTGTACGGTCACCGAACACGCGCGTTTCTATTCGTATCGGCGCGACCGTGTAACGGGCCGCATGGCGGCGGCGATCTGGCTGGCAGATTGAAGGCATGCGCATGCGCGCATGGTTTTGTTGCGCCGCGAAATCGGGTTATCTCGATATTCCGGCGGCAATTCGGCGTTGCATGCGCAGTCGAATGAAAAATCCCGAAGTCAAGTCGACCAATATGTTTTATGTTTCGCCGGAACCCTTGTCGCGTCTGTTGCACACGGATTATCTCCGCGCAGAAATGTTCAGCGGTTTGACGTGGCGCTTCACATGGGGAAAACGATAATGATAAAAATACCGCACTGCGGCAGAATCTGGAGACGCCTCTCCAGAGCATGACGGCCCGGCTCGCAGCCGGCACGCCGCGCGCGAGCAGGATTTCACGATTGACGCTCACGAATCACCGGTAAGGCAGGTAATGACAGCATCGAAAAATTCGTCGACGTCCGCTCAGGCGGGCACATCCGCGGGCAGCATCGGATTCGATCCGACCGCCCAGCCGATGCAGCAGATGTTCGAGTCGTGGTTGCACGCGTGGCGTGGTTTTGCAGATCCGGCACGCGCCGCGACTGCGTCGGCCACCGTGAATCCGTTCGCGACATTCCAGTTCCCGACGTCGTTTCCGTTCCAGGTGCCGTCAATGCCCGATCTCGGCAGCATGGCGTCGCCGTTCGCGGGGCTGAAGCTGCCGGTTGCCGCGATCCCGCCCGAACGGCTCCAGACGCTGCAGGCCGACTACGCGCGCGATTGCATGACGCTGATGCAGCAGGCAGCCGCCGCGAAGCTCGAGTCCCCCGAATTGAAGGACCGCCGCTTCAGCGGCGATGCGTGGAAGGCGTCGCCCGCGCATGCGTTCGCGGCTGCCTGGTATCTGCTCAACGCGCGTTATCTGCAGGAACTGGCCGACGCGCTTCAGACCGATCCGAAGACGCGCGAGCGTATCCGTTTCACGGTCCAGCAATGGACGGCGGCCGCCGCGCCCAGCAACTTCCTCGCACTCAATCCCGATGCGCAGAAATCGATTCTCGAGACGCAGGGCGAAAGCCTGCGGCAGGGGATGATGAACCTGCTCGGCGACCTGCAGCGCGGCAAGATTTCGCAGACCGACGAATCGCAGTTCGTGGTCGGCAAGAACCTCGGGTGTACGGAAGGCGCGGTCGTCTACGAAAACGACCTGATCCAGCTGATCCAGTACACGCCGAAGACGGACAAGGTGTTCGAGCGGCCGCTGCTGATCGTCCCGCCGTGCATCAACAAGTTCTACATCCTCGACCTGCAGCCCGAGAATTCGCTCGTCGCGCATGCTCTGTCGAATGGCCATCAGGTGTTCCTCGTGTCGTGGCGCAATGCGGATGCATCGGTCGCGCACAAGACGTGGGACGACTACATGAACGAAGGGCTGCTCGCGGCGATCGACGCCGTGCAGCAGGTCAGCGGCCGCGAGCAGATCAACACGCTCGGCTTCTGCGTCGGCGGCACGATGCTCGCAACGGCGCTGGCCGTGCTCGCCGCGCGCGGCGAACATCCGGCCGCGTCGATGACGCTGCTCACCGCGATGCTCGACTTCACCGACACGGGCATTCTCGACGTGTTCGTCGACGAGGCGCACGTGCAGATGCGCGAGCAGACCATCGGCGGCAAGAACGGCACGCAACCGGGGCTGATGCGCGGCGTCGAGTTCGCGAACACGTTCTCGTTCCTGCGCCCGAACGACCTCGTGTGGAACTACGTCGTCGACAACTACCTGAAGGGCCGTACGCCCGCGCCGTTCGACCTGCTGTACTGGAACAGCGATTCGACGAGCCTGCCGGGCCCGATGTACGCGTGGTACCTGCGCAATACCTATCTCGAGAACAAGCTGCGCGAACCGGGCGAGCTGACCGTATGCGGCGAGGCCGTCGACCTGTCGCTGATCGACGTGCCGACCTTCGTCTACGGTTCGCGTGAGGATCACATCGTGCCGTGGCAGACGGCCTACGTATCGACGTCGATCCTGACGGGCCCGCTGAAGTTCGTGCTCGGCGCGTCGGGTCACATCGCGGGCGTGATCAATCCGCCGGCGAAGAAAAAGCGCAGCTACTGGGTCAACGACAGCGACCTGCCCGAATCCCCGGACGACTGGTTTGCCGGCGCGACCGAGCAGCCGGGAAGCTGGTGGACGACCTGGGTCGAATGGCTCGACCAGTACGGCGGCCGCAAAGTGGCGCCGCCCGCCCAGCCCGGTTCCGCGCAGTTCCCGGTGATCGAGCCGGCGCCGGGACGTTACGTGTTGCAGCGCGATTGACGAAAACCGGACAGCGGCGCACGCTGTCCGATGAACCGCAGTTTTTTTAACAGGGCCGGTAGCGATGCGCCGTGTCGTGCGGGCCTGGAGGAAAGGGAAATGACGGACGTAGTGATCGTATCGGCCGCGCGGACCGCGGTCGGCAAATTCGGCGGCTCGCTTGCGAAGATTGCGGCGCCGGAGTTGGGCGCGACGGTGATCCGCGCGGTGCTGGAGCGTGC